>NZ_LMOS01000010.1:0-39563 GCF_001424595.1 Curtobacterium sp. Leaf154 | reverse complement strand
GCCGAACACACCCTGGTGCAGGGTGGAGAACCAGCGGTGTGCGGCTGGTGAGCGCTCCGGGTGGTTCCCGGTCGTTGCAGGTGATTCGGCACCCTCTGCCCGTCGGATTGGGACGACTTCTCCGGGCCCGTCGCCCCTAGGCTCGGGGCATGCGGGGAACGACGATCCGACCGACTACCGAGGACGACTGGGAGCGGGTCCGTGCGCTGCGGCTCGAGATGATCCAGGACACCCCGAAGGCCTACGGGGAGCGGCTCGCCGACGCCGAGCAGCTGCAGGAACGTGACTGGCGGCGCCGCGGTCGCCGTGAACACGACGTCGGCGGGACGACCCTCGCCGCGATCGACGCCGACGGCACGTGGGTCGGGACGATGGGGGTGTACGTCCCCGGTCCCCGTGTCGGACCGCTCCTGGTCGGCGTCTACGTCGCACCCTCGCACCGGGGTCGTGCCACTGGTGTCGCCGATGCGCTGCTCGACGAGATCGAGGTGTGGGCGGCGACGCACGGGTCGGCCCTGCGGCTGCACGTGCACGAGGGGAACACCCGCGCGCAGGCCTTCTACGCCCGGCGCGGCTACGAGCCGACGGGCGCGACCGAGGCGTACGTGCTCGACCCGAGTGAGCTCGAGGTCGAGATGATCCGACAGCTGCGGGGATCGCTGTGACCGCCGGGGCGGCCGGGGCGGCCGTGCCCGCTGTGCGGTGGCTGCTGCTCGACGTGGGCGGGGTCCTCGAACTCGTCGACGACGCCGCGTGGCCCGGACACTTCCGGGCGCGGTGGGCCGAGCGGCTCGGGATGACGACGGACGACTTCTCCGCTCGGCTCGTCGCAGCCGACCTGCCCGACGCCTCGCGGCAGACCGGCGTCGTCGACCGGTACTGGGGTGCGATCGGCACGGCGCTCGGGCTGTCGGCCGAGCAGCTCGCCGCCATGCGCGCCGACTTCTGGGATGCGTACTGCGGCACCCTGAACGAACCGCTGTACGACTTCCTCGCCGGACTCCGCGGCACGATCGGCCTGGCGATCCTGTCGAACTCGGGCGACGGCGCCCGCGAGGAAGAGGAGCGGCGCTTCCGGTTCTCGGCGGTGTTCGACCCGATCTGCTACTCCCACGAGATCGGCGTGAACAAGCCCGATGCCGAGGCGTTCCGGATCACGTTGGACCGCCTGCAGGCGACCCCGGCCGAGGTGCTCTTCATCGACGACGTCCCGGAGAACGTCGCGGCCGCCCGTGCACTCGGCATCGGGGCGCACCTGCACGTCGACACCGACGAGACGATCCGGGTGCTCGACGCGGTCGTGCGGGGGAGCGGCCGGCCGTGACCGTCGGCATCGTGTTCTTCGACGTCGACGGGACCCTCGTCACCCCCGGTTCCAGCAGCAGCTTCCTGGCAGCCCGGTTCGGGCACCAGCGAGCCCTCGACCAGGCAGAGGCCCGGTACGCCGACGGCGAGCTCACCAACCAGCAGGTGAGCGAGGTCGACGCCCTCGGGTGGCGCGGCACGGCCACTGCGACGGTCGAGCGGTGGCTCGACGACCTGCCGGTGTTGCCCGGCACCGACGCCGTCGTCGCCTGGTGTGCTGCACACGGCGTCGAACCCGTGCTCGCGTCGCTCGCCTGGCAGCCCGTGACCCGCTCCTTGGCGCGGCGGTTCGGGTTCGTCGCGAACGGAGGACCCCGGGTGGGGGAGCGCAGCGGCGTCCACGACGGCTCCGTCGCGGAGCACTTCGACGAGTTCGACAAGCGGGACCGGGCGCTCGCGCTCGCGCGCGACCGCGGTGTCCCGATCGAACGCTGCTGCGCCGTCGGGGACAGCCGCTCGGACATCCCGCTCTTCCGGGCGCTCCCGAGCGCGCTGGCGCTCAACGCGAGTCCGGCTGCACGTGCGGCTGCGAGTGACGCGATGGACGCGGACGACCTCTCGAGCATCATCCCCTGGCTCGACCGCTGGCTCCGGGGGCGCGCCTGATCGATCCGCTCCGAGGCGGATGCGGCATGATCGGTCCGTGTCTTCTGTGAACCCGACCGACGCGTACCGTGCCGCCCGCGACCAACTCCTCGCTGCGGACTCTCCCGAAGCGGCACGCGCCGGGTTCCGGTGGCCCGACCTCGGCGAGACGTTCAACTGGGCGTCCGACTGGTTCGACGTCATCGCGACCGACAACGGCCGCACGGCGCTCTGGATCGTCGAGGAGGACGGCCGTGAACAGCGGCTGAGCTACGCCGAGATGGCCGCACGCTCCGATCGGCTCGCCGCACGCCTGCACGGCTTCGGCGTGCAGCAGGGCGATCACGTCCTCGTCATGCTCGGCAACCAGCTCGAGCTCTGGGAGACCATGCTCGCCGTGATCAAGCTCGGCGCGGTCATCCTGCCGACGTCGACGATGCTCGACACCGCCGACCTGCAGGACCGTGTCGACCGGGGTTCGGTGGCGCACGTCGTCACGAACCAGAGCGAGACACACAAGTACGACGACGTCCGAGGCGCCTTCACGCGCATCGTGATCGGCGGCCACTCCGACGGCTGGACGGAGTACCCGAGCGACCTGGGCGAGCCCGCCCCTGAAGGCGAGGCACGCCCGCGGGTCATCACCCGCACCACCGACCCGTGCCTGGTCTACTTCACGTCCGGCACCACGTCGAAGCCGAAGATGGTCGTGCACACCCAGACGTCCTACCCGGTCGGGCACCTCAGCACCATGTACTGGCTCGGCGTCCGCCCCGGTGACGTCCACCTGACGATCAGTTCGCCCGGCTGGGGCAAGCACGCCTGGAGCTGCTTCTTCGCGCCCTGGATCGCCGAGGCCACCGTCTTCATCCACAACACCGCACGCTTCGACCCGGCCGGCCTGCTCGCCCAGCTCGAACGCGCCGAGGTCAACACGTTCTGCGCCCCGCCCACCGCCTGGCGGATGATGCTGCAGTCCGACCTCGGCGCGAAGCCGCGTGCACTCCGCGAGGTCATCTCGGCCGGCGAGCCGCTCAACCCCGAGGTCATCGGCCGGGTCGAAGCGGCGTGGGGGCTCACCATCCGCGACGGCTACGGGCAGACCGAGACCACCGCGATCGTCGGCAACGCCCCCGGAGCCCCCGTGACCCCCGGAGCCATGGGCAAGCCGCTGCCCGGCGTCACCGTCACGCTGCTCGACCCCGTCACCGGCGAACCGGGCGACGAGGGCGAGGTCTGCCTGGACCTGACCGAGCGGCCCGTCAACCTGATGGCCGAGTACCTGGGCGACCCCGATCGCACGGCGTCGTCGATGCGCGACGGCTTCTTCCACACCGGCGACATCGCCGTCCGTGACGCCGACGGCGAGCTGACGTTCATCGGTCGCACCGACGACGTGTTCAAGTCCTCCGACTACAAGGTGTCGCCCTTCGAGGTGGAGAGCGCGCTGCTCCAGCACCCGGCCGTGGCCGAGAGCGCGGTCGTCCCGGCTCCCGACGATGCCCGCCTCAACGTCGTCAAGGCGTACGTCACGTTGGCCACCGGATGGGAGGCGTCGGCCGACACCGCCAGACAGGTCCTGGAGTACGCACGCACGGCTCTTCCCGCCTACGCGCGTGTGCGCCGGGTCGAGTTCGCGGAGCTACCGAAGACCATCTCGGGCAAGATCCGTCGCGTCGAGCTGCGGGAGCGCGAGGAGCTGTCGGTGACCAACGGCACACGTGCCGAGGGCGAGTGGCGCGACGACGAGTTCCCCGGCCTCCGCGCGCCCCGCCCGCACGCCGGACCCGCTGCCGGCTGATCGACTGGCGGAGCTCACACATGGTCGTCGTCCTGCGCCCGTGGTCCTTGGACGACGCGGCTGCACTCCTCGTCGCCAGTCGGTCGGACCCGGATCTCGCGACGCAGTTCCCGGAGGTCGGGCTCGATGACGAGGAACATGCCCGCGCGCACATCACGGGCGCACTGCGGTTCGACGACCACGCGAGGAACTGGGCGATCGTCGAGGACGGGGTCGCGGTCGGCAACGTCGGTCTCTCGGCGATCGAGTTCCGGCACGGCACGGCGTGGGCCCACTACTGGGTGGCAGCCGATGCTCGTGGCCGAGGACTCGCCGCTCGTGCGCTGACGAGTGTGTCGAGCTGGGCCTTCGACGCCGGTCTCTTCCGCCTCGAACTCGGACACCGGACGAACAACCCGGCGTCGTGTCGGGTCGCCGCCGCCGCGGGGTTCAGCGCGGAGGGCATCGAACGGCAGAAGCTCCGGTACGGCTCGGAGCGGTTCGACGTCGAGACGCACGCCCGCCTCGCGATCGACCCCGTGCCGGACCTGCCCGGGTTCGAGGCGTACGAGGTCGATGCCGAAGCCTCGCCGGACTGATCAGACGGGCAGGGGCACCTCGGTGGTCACACGACGGACGCTCCGGGTCGACGCCGCGACCACGGTGGCGACGACGATGACGACGGCGCAGCCGATCAGCGTCGTGCTCGTCCCGACGGCGTGCGCCAGCGGTCCGACCAGGGCCTCGCCGAGCGGGACGGCGACGAACGATCCGACCATGTCGTACGAGTAGACCCGCGACAGCACGGCGCGGGGCACGTTCGACTGCAGTGCGTGGTCCCAGGCGATCGCGAACAGCTCGAGGGCGATCCCGCCCAGGGCGAACGCGACGAGCAGGGTCGGCAGGGCCGGGGCGACCCCGAGCGCCACGACGGGGAGCGCGGTCACCGCCATCAGGGCGACCCCGATGCCGAGCGCACGCCGGGGCCGCCACCGCAGGGCGATCAGCGCACCGAGTGCCAGGCCGACGGTCTGCGCGGCGACGACGAGCCCCCAGGCCGCCCTGCCGAAGGAGTCGTCCGCGACGACCGGTCCGAGCACGGTCGTCGCGCCGACGAAGGCGGCGTTGAGCACTGTGAACTGGGCGACCACCGTCCAGACCCAGCGTCGTCCCGAGAACTCGACCCATCCCTCCCGGATGTCCGCGATCACCGACGGACGGTCGGCCGGTGCGATCGACGCGCGACGGGGCAGGCGTATCCGCGCGTACAGGGCTGCGGCGACGGCGAAGCCGGCGGCGTCGACCGCCAGGCCCCACCCGGCACCGACGAGCGCGACCATGCCGGCCCCGGCGGAGGCACCGACGATCGTCCCGGCGTTGATGCTCAACCGGATCACGGCGTTCGCGGGGCGGAGCAGCGCCTCGGGAACGGTCTCGGGCACCATGGCCGCGGTCGTCGGCAGGCTCACCGCGGCGACCGCGCCGTTCAGGATGCTGAGCACGACCAGGAGCGGGACGGTCGCCGTGCCGGTCAGGACCAGCGCAGCGACAGCGGCCTGTGTCACCGCCGCGCCGAGCGACGTGACGACGAGCACGACGTCGCGGGGCAGGCGGTCGGCGATGACCCCGCCGAACAGCAGGACCGCGACGTTCGCGACCGAGCGTGCGGCCACGACGAGACCCAGGTCGACGGGTGAGCCGGTGAGGTCGAGGACGGCGAACGCCAGGGCGATCGGCGCGACGGCGTTGCCGACGATGCTCACCGTGCGGGCTGCGAGCAGCCAACGGAACGGTGCGTGGGCGAGGACGCCCGTGGTCGGCGTGCTCACGGTCGCCGCATGGGGAACATCGAGACGGTCATCGACACCGGCACCGTGCCCGGGGTACGCGGGCGCTGCGCTGCTGCGTGGAGCAGGGCGGACGCCTGGCCGACGTGGTGCACCACGCGCCGCCACGTCTCGGGGCCGACCCACAGTTCGGCGTCGGTCGAGACGGCAGGGCCCGTGGTCCGCTGGTGCAGTCGTCGCCGGAGCTCTTCGACCTGCGCCTCGACGTAGACGAGCTGGTCCTGCACCGAGATGCGTTCCGGGTGCCCACCATCGGGGACGGCGTCGAGGTCGAACGGTTCGGACGACGACTCGTGCCGGTACCGCTTCGCCTCGCCGCCTCGGAGCCGCACGACCTCGACGACCGCGACCAGCCCCGCCCGTTCGAGCACCCGCAGGTGGTAGCTCGCGGTGGCCTGCGAGAGGCCGAGTTCCCGCGCGGCCTCGGCCGCGCTCATCGCGGTGCTCGTCACCAGCGACAGCAGGCGGAGCCGGATCGGGTGGGCGGTCGCCCGGAGGGACTGGAGGCTCGACATGCGCCCATCGTCGCCGCTGCGGTCGAGACCGTCAAACGGCTCTTTGGGGGTTGCGCACCAGGGGCACCTCCGAGCCCCTGCACCGGTCTTTCGCGCTCAGCGACACCTCACGGGCCGCCGCGCGCGTGAACTGTCGCCCAGCGCGAAACAGCGCGACCCCCCGCCCGCGTCACCCCGCCCCATCCGCGTCAGCCTGTGGGAGCACACATCTCCCCCCAACGGCGGACGCGGCGCCGACCACCGCTCCCGTAGCGTCGACGCCGTGATCGAAGTCAGCCATCTCACCAAACAGTACGGTCCGAAGACCGCCGTGGACGACGTCTCCTTCGTCGTGCGTCCCGGCAGTGTGACCGGCTTCCTCGGGCCCAACGGCGCCGGGAAGTCCACCACGATGCGCATGATCATGGGGCTCGACCAGCCCACGTCGGGCACAGCCACCGTGAACGGCCAGCCCTACACGAGCTTCCGCGACCCGCTCCGGCAGGTCGGCGCCCTGCTCGAGGCGAAGGCCGTCCACTCCGGACGCAGCGCCTACAACCACCTGCTCTCCCTCGCGGCGACCCACGGCATCCCGAAGTCCCGCGTGCACGAGGTCATCGACATGACCGGCCTCGACTCCGTCGCGAAGAAGCGCGTCGGCGGGTTCTCGCTCGGCATGGGGCAGCGCCTGGGAATCGCTGCCGCACTGCTCGGCGACCCGAAGACCCTGATCCTCGACGAGCCGGTCAACGGCCTCGACCCCGACGGCGTGCTCTGGGTCCGACAGCTCGCCCGCCGCATGGCCGCCGACGGCCGCACGGTGTTCCTCTCCAGCCACCTGATGAGCGAGATGGCACAGACCGCCGACCGCGTGGTCGTGCTCGGCCGGGGCAAGGTCCTGGCCGACGCCCCGATCGCGGAGTTCGTCGCCGGTGGCGGCGCCGCTGCTGGCACCGATGCCGCCGTCAGCCGTGTCATCGTCCGCACGCCGGACCCGAACGGCCTGTTCAACGCCATCGGCCCGAACGCCGCGGTCACCCAGCGCGAGGACGGCTCATTCCTCGTCGTCGGGCCCGACGCACCGACGGTCGGCAACATCGCCGCACAGGCAGGCGTCCCCCTGCACGAACTCACCCCGACCGGCGCGAGCCTGGAAGAGGCCTACATGGCCCTCACTCGCGACGACGTCGAGTACCGATCGGAGGGCACCCGATGAGCGCCACCACCTCGCCCACCACACCGTCGACCCGGATGTCCGGCTCGACCCGCCTGTCGTTCCCGCACCTGGTGCGGAGCGAGTGGATCAAGCTGCGCAGCATCCGGTCCACGTTCTGGTGCTACGCGATCCTGGTCGTCCTCACGATCGGCATGGCCGCGCTGATCGGGGCGAACACGAACAGCGGCGGCCAGGAGCTGCCGACGGACCTCGCCAACGGCACCTTCGTGAACGCCAACGCCGTGGGTGTCCTGCTCTCGTCGCTCGTCGTCGGCGTGCTCGGCGTCCTCATCATCACCGGTGAGTACGGCACGGGCCAGGTCCGCTCGACGTTCACCGCCGACCCGCGACGCACCGGTGTGATCCTGGCGAAGGCCACCGTCCTTGCCATCGCGACCTTCGTCGTCAGCGCCGTCGCCACCTGGATCGGCGTCCTCATCTCGCTGCCGCTGCTGGCCGGCAACGGCATCGAGCCGGAGGTCAGCGACCCGTCGGTGTTCCTGCCGATCCTCGGTTCGTCGGTCTTCCTGACCCTGCTGGCGCTCCTCGCGTACGGCATCGGTCTGCTCGTCCGGTCGAGCGCCGGCGGCATCGCGATCACGCTCGGCCTCTTGCTGGTCGTTCCGGGGGTGCTCGCACTCATGAGCGGACTGATGAAGGTCGACTGGCCGATGGACATCGCGGCGTTCCTGCCCGACTCAGCCGGCGGCCAGCTCTACGCCTACTCGTACGACGGCGCGAGCACGGTCGACAACAGCGGGGTCGTGCTGAACGGCTGGGGCGGCTTCGGCGTCCTCGCCGCCGAGGTGCTCGTCGTCGGTGGCCTCGCCCTGACGCTCGCGCGCCGTCGCGACGTCTGACGCGACCACCCCACGGCCGGGAGGCGCGGTGCCAGCTGGCACCGCGCCTCCCGTCGTCCGCGGTGTGGGTCCGCAGCGTCAGTAGGCTCACAGCGTGCGCTCCGTCCCCGCCCTGCTCCTGCCCGCGATCGCGGGCGTGCTGCTGCTGGCCGGCTGCGCCGGGCCGCCGCCCGTCGACGAGGCGGCGCTGCACGCCTGGGAGAAGCGGCAGATGGCCGCCGAGTCGGACCGGGACCTCGGCGCGATGTTCGCCGAAGAATCCGCCGGGCAGAGCGCGACGGGGAACGACGACGAGATCGACCGTGGCGTCACGATCACGTTCGCACACCCGGAGACGGTCGACCACCTTGAGTTCTCGTGCTTCGGTGACGGGCACATGAGCGGTTCGGTCATGGTCGTCTCCCGGGAAACGTCGCGGAACCACATCATCGAGGCGATGCCCTGCGGCGACGGGGAGCAACGCATCGACCTGCGGCGAACCTGGCGTGCCGACGTCGACAGCATCTCCTTCAACGGGTTCGACAGTGACCGCGACAGCGCCTGGAACGTTCGCGTGATCGGCGCAACGCCCGGCGCGGACTGATCGCCCGAGCGTTCAGGACCGCCGGACGTCGTACCGGTGCAGGGTGACGCCGTTGTCGGAGCGCTGCTGCTCGATCAGGTCGAGCTGCACGAGCGGACGGTGCCCCGACACCGGTGGATCGAACAACGGGCGGCCGGCGCCGAGCACCGACGGGTGCGTGAAGAGCATGACCTCGTCGAGCAGCCCGGCGTCGAGCAGCTGACTCGCGATGCTCGGCCCACCGACGCCGATGTCGCCCTCGCCTTCGGCACGGATCGCGGCCAGCTCGGCGATCGCGTCGCCGTCGCCTCCGATGACCCGGGTGTCGTGGTCGGCGGTGGTCCGCGTGCGGGACACCAGGATCTTCGGCTGCGCGGTCCAGATCTCGCCGTACTCGCGCAGGTACTCGGGCATCGACTCGTCGTGCCGGGCATCGGGCCAGAACGGGTCCATCATGTCGCGCACGACCCGGCCCTCGACGGACAGGGTCATCGCGGCGGCCCGGGCGTTGAACTCGCGGTGCAGTGGCTCGTCGATGCGCATCCAGTCGGGGCCGTCCAGGCCGCCGTGCTCGCCGGGTGCCCGTTCGACGAACCCGCCGACGGAGACGTTGATCCAGTAGACGAACCTCGCGGGCATGGCATGACTCCTTCGTCGGGCCGAGCGTACGCGCGCGTTGCCGACCAGCGCCACCGAGGGGCGCACGACACCGGTGTTGCCGAGGTGCACCGCGACGTGCGCGTGTTCGACCCGCGAACACCGGTGTTGTGGCGCCCCTGCGCACCGCGCCCCGATCCGGGAAACGCCGCTCGGCGACACGGATACCCGTCGGGATGCGAAGATGCATCGTTGGTGCCGGAGCCGAGGACGAGGGTTGGATGATCCCGACGGAAGAACACGACGCGAGCGCGCCGCTGCTCGACGGTCGGTACCGCCTGGAACAGGCGATCGGTCAGGGCGGCATGTCCGTCGTCTACCGCGGCGTCGACGAGAGCCTGCACCGCCCGGTCGCGATCAAGCTCTTCCACGCGGGCATCGTCGACATCGCCCGGCAAGAGGCCGAACTCGGCGTGCTGGCGTCGCTCGAGCACCACAACCTCGTCAGCCTGCTCGACGCCGGGGTCGTCACCAGCCAGGACGGCACCCAGCAGCGCTACATCGTGATGTCGCTCGTCGTCGGGCAGGACCTCGAGGAACGTCTGAGCGTCGGCCCGCTCGCCTCGCGCCACATCGCCGAGATCGGTTACGACATGGCCGAGGCGCTCGACTACATCCACGCCAACGCCGTCGTGCACCGCGACATCAAGCCGTCGAACATCCTGCTCGTCGACTACGGCAACGCCTCCGAGCGGGCCCGCGCACGCCTGACCGACTTCGGCATCGCGCTCGCCGCCGGCGTCGAACGCCTGACCGCCGACGGCGTGACCACCGGCACCGCCGCCTACCTCAGCCCCGAGCAGGGGCGCGGCGGCGAGGTCGGCCCGCCGAGCGACGTCTACTCGCTCGGCCTCGTGCTGCTGCAGTGCTTCACCCGCCGCCGGGAGTTCCCGGGCTCGCTCGTCGAGTCCGCCGTCGCGCGGCTGTCCCGCGACCCCGTGGTCCCCGAACCCCTGCCCGAGCACTGGAAGCACCTGCTCCGCGCCATGACTGCGCAGGACCCCGCAGCCCGTCCGCTCGGCCCCGAGCTGGTCACGATGCTCCGCGACGTCGTGATCGCCGAGACCGCCGCCCCCGACCACGTGGTCGAGCCGACGGACGAGACAGCCCCGGTGCCGACGCGGTCCGAGACCGATCGCCCGGCGACCCTCGACACGCTGCCGAACGAGTCGCTGCAGCGCACCACGACCATGGCTGCTCGGCTCTTCGACGCACCGATCGCCCTGATCGAGGTGCTCGACGAGGACCGCGAGTGGTCCCAGTCGTACATCGCCGAGGGCATCGACGAGGCGGCGCGGAGCATCAGCTTCACCAACGGCTTCGCGCCCGTGCCCGTCCCCGTCGTGATCCCGGACGGTTCCGCACACCCCGAGATGCGCAACAGCCCCCTGGTCACCGGCCCGCTCGGCATCCGCTTCTACGTCAGCGTCCCGCTCGTCCGGCACGACGGCGCGCCGATCGGCACCCTCGCCGTGCTCGACACCCGCCCGCGGCAGGCCACCGAGGACGACCTCGCCAACCTCCGCGACCTGGCGGCGCTCGCCGTCTCGCAGCTCGAGATCCGGCAGGAGTCCCTGCGCACGACCAGCGACTCGCTGCCGGTCCCACGGGTGGGCGGCGACCACACCGCCTGACGGGAGGCGCGGTGCCACCCCGCACCGCGCCTCCCGTCCGCCCGTGGTCGCGTCCACCGCCACGCCGGCGCCGTCCGCCGAGCGGTCACGATCCGTCGGCTGACGCGCTCCCGCCCGACCCTTCGTGACCGCTCGCCCGCCGGTCTGCGGGGTGTCGTGACCCCTCGCGGTGGTGGGGGTTCGTGCGCGTGGGTCGGGGTTGTCGAGCGGGCGGAATGCCGGGGTGCCTCCGCGCATGAACCCGGGTGTTTCGCCCGCTCGGCCGGGGGGCCTCAGCCGAGGCGGGTCGCGGCGATGCCGCCGTCCACGTCGATGGTGGCGCCGTGCACGAAGGACGCCTCGTCGGAGGCCAACCAGCGCACGGCGAACGCGACGTCGACCGGCCGGACGGGTGCGCCGGCCGGTGTGCCCGCCGTCATCTGCGCGAGGACGTCGTGCGAGTCGGCGTTGCCCGGCGTGGCGGTGGCACCGGGGGAGACCGTCGACACCCGCACACCGTGCGGGCCGAACTCGGCGGCCCACGCCCGGGTCAGCTGCTCCACGGCCGCCTTCGTCGCCGGGTACAGCGCCGTGAAGGGGACGCCGACGCGGGACATCCACGAGCCGATGTTCACGATGACACCCGAGCCGCGCTCGACCATGCCCGGAGCCAGGGCGCCGACCAGGACGTGCGGTGCTCGGACGTTCGTGGCCCAGAGCGCTTCGGCGTCGTCATCGGGGAGCAGCGCCGTCGGGCCGACCGGGTAGACGCCGGCGTTGTTGACGACGATGTCGACCCGGCCACCGAGGGCTGCCGTGGCACGGGCAGCGAGGTCGCGGACGGCGTCGGGATGCGCGTTCAGCTCGCCGATGACGGCCACGGCGGAGCCGCCTGAGGCGGTGATGGTGTTCACCACGGCCTGCGTGCGCTGTACGTCACGGCCGGCGACACCGACCGTCGCGCCGGAAGCGGCGAGGACCCTGGCGACGGCTTCGCCGATGCCGCTCGAGGCGCCGGTCACCAGCGCGGTCCGGCCGGCCAGTCGGTCGCCGGAGGTCAAGGAGTCGAGGAGTGCTTCGTTGGTCTGCATGCTCCGATGCTCGGTCCGGCGAGGCGGTCGGCGATTGCACAGGACTCCGGACTGCTTGCCGGATCCAGCACGGGCGTTCAGCGCATCGATCGGGTCGACAGAATGAGTACATGGACGACGTCACCTCGGACCGACTGGACCGCGCGCTGCAGAGCGTCCTGGCCCACGTCGACGACACGGAGCGCGCAGGACGGCTCGGACTCCGCCTGGCCCGGGTCGACGCGCCGACCGACCTCGGGTACCAGCGCTACACGCCGTCGGTGTCGGTGGTGCTCGCGGGGCAGAAGCGGTCCATCGTCGGGGACGACGACCAGCTCTGGGGTCGCGAGCGCTTCATCATCACACCCGTCGACCTGCCGGTGATCGCCGGTGTGGTCGCCGTGGAAGAGCCGGCGGGATTCGTCGCGGTCGTCTGGCAGCTCGACCCCGCGGTGGTGGCCGAGGTCGCGACGGCGATGTCCCGCCCCCACCAGGACGAAGCGCCGCCGGCCCGACTCGGCAGCTGGACACCAGCGCTGGCGGACGCGTTCGCGCGGCTCGTCGGATTGCTCGACACTCCGGAGGACATGGCGGTCCTCGCCCCGCTCGTCACCCGCGAGGTCGTGCTCCGGCTGCTGCAGACCGACCAGGCCCCGCGCATCCTGGCCGCGATCGGCAACCGGGACGGCGACGTGGTCGCGGCCGCCACGGCCCTGCTCACCGATCGGCTGGCGGACCCGTGGTCGGTCACCGACCTGGCCGCGGCGGTCCGGACGAGCGAGTCGACCCTGTTCGCACGCTTCCGGCAGGTCACCGGGATGAGCCCGGTGCAGTACCTGCGGCGGCTGCGGCTCGGAGAGGCCCGGCGGCGGATGATCGTGCTCGGGGACACCGCTGCCCAGGCTGCTGCGGCGGTGGGGTACCGGAGCGCCTCGCACTTCTCGCGCGACTACCGCGCCCTGCACGGTCGTCCACCGGCTGCCGACGCCGGTCGGGCCCGTGAGCTCATGGCGCGGGGCGAGGTCGCGATCGCCTGACCCGTCAGTCCTCGGTGAGGGCTGCCGCTTAGGCGCGGACGGAGCGGTGGTAGCGGGGGAGCGTCGGCTCGACGGTCTCGATCGCGACGCGCAGGGCCTCGGCCGAGCGTCCCGCGCTGTGCAGCGCGAGCGCGAGGAACACCCGCGGTGCCGCCCCCGTGGCGGGGTGCTCGGGGGCGTCGCGGAGCATCGCGATGGCGGCGTCGACCCGGCCGAGGTTCCGCAGCGTCGAGGCGTGCTGCACGACCATCCGCGCCGCGCGTTCGGGGTCGACGGTGTCGAGACCCGCTGCGGTCGCGGCGGCGTACTGCACGTCGGCCTCGGCCTCGTGGCCGCCCGAGTCGAAGGCGCCGCCGAGCTCGAACGCGCCGAGGGCCGGGTGCGGGGCGTCCGCTGCGAGGTCACGCATCCGCTCGATCCGCTGGTGGTCGTCGATCGTCTCGTCGTCCCACAGCGCCGTGACGCGTGCTTCCCAGTCCCCGGTGCTCATCCGGCGAGCGTACCGCCGTCGGTGATCGTCGAGCGGAAGGAACGGACGAACGGTGCGCCCGGCTGCACGATCGCCGGGGTGTCCCACGCCAGGGCCGAGCCGATCGCCGGGTACTCCTCGGCGCGGACGAACCAGGGGTCGTGGTGGTCGAGGGCCTCGATGCGGATCGTCGCCGGCCCGCCGTCGAACACCGCTGACCAGGAGATCCAGGGTGCGACCGAGCCGTGCACGGCGGTCTCGCCCTCGGCGTCGGCGGTCCGGACGACGACCCCGGTGCACTCCGGGAACCGCCAGGAGAAGCCGCCGTAGCCCGCTCCGACCCGGCCGTTGCTGCCCGGGCCGCCGAGGTGCACGGGGGAGTCGCCGGGGGCGCGGAACGACGACGACCAGGACAACTCCCACCCGGTTCCGACCGAGCGCCAGCGCAGGGTGCGGTCCTCGTGCAGGACCAGCGCGCGGTCCGGACCCCGCCAGACCAGCTCCTCCGTCGACCCGAGTCCGTGCTGCGCGGCGTGCACGACCTCGACCGAACCGTGGTCGTCGCGCCAGACGTAGCCGGGGCCGTGGACGTAGGTCCGTCCGCCCCAGCAGTTCACGCCGTCGACGTCGGGGATCGCGACGCCGACCCCGCAGTGCCAGTCGTGGTCGCCCGGGTGGTGTGCGCTGACCACGGTGCCGCCGAGGGTCCGGACCGGGTGCAGGTACGGCCGAGGGGACGACGTGGCGATCGTGCCGGCCCCGTCGCGTTCGACGGCGACCGTGACGTCGTCCACGCGGAGCTCCTGCAGCGTCTGGTCGCGGGCCGTGTGCGCCCACGGTGCCCCGACTTCCGAGAACAGCGCGCGGGCGTCGGCGGCGCGCTCGATCGTGGCCTCGACACCGGTCACCACGGGGCGCCGGGTCGGCCCCTCGCCCTCCCACGTCACCCAGGGGTGGTCGAGCTGTACGGGTTCGGTCGCGCGGACCGCCTCGAGCACCTCGACGAACGCTCCCGTCGAGACGAGCGGCACGAGCAGTTCATCGCCGTGGGACCGGTGCGCCAGCAGGTTCTCGAGCAGGTCGGTGCGCTCCAGGCGGGTGGTCGCGCCGTCGATCGTGACGTCGTCCGTCGTGTAGTGCAGTACGCCGTCCCCCGTCGCGCCCCGCACCCGCACGGTCGGCGGGACCTCGGTGGTGGCACAGAGCGTGAGCGCGGCAGTGGCCTCGAGGCCGGCGGTCGTGGTCACCCGGACGGCCGAGGTGTCGTCGCCCTCGATGGCGTTCGCCCGGTACAACTCGACCTCGACCCGCGCGACGTCGGCGGTCCGGCGGCACCCGACGAGCGCCAGGGCCGTCGCCACGGCGTGGGCGAGCGGATTGGTGACGACGCCGTCGAGCACGTCCACTCCGCCGACCCGACGGCGCCCCGCCCAGGGGGAGCGGTCCCAGTACGCCCGGTCGCGGGTCCACGTGCCGACGGCGGCCGCAGACCGGACGGCACCGACGAGCGCCCCGTCACGGAACGCCGGCAGCGCGGCGGAACCGAGGCTCTGGAACCCCACCTGCACGACCCTGCCGGTCCGACGTTCGGCCTCGAGCAGCACGTCGAGGGCGTCGCGCGTGGTGACCGGGGGCTTCTCGAGCAGCACGTCGGCGCCGGCGTCGAGCGCATCGAGGGTGAGGGGCAGGTGCGCCGCGATCGGAGCCGCCACGACGACCACGTCCACCGGTCCGAGCCTGCGGGCCGCTGCCACGTCGGCCACGACGGGCACACCGGCGTCGGCGATCGTGCCGAGCGCGGGGTCGACGACGGCGGTCACCGTGCAGACCCCTGCTGCCACGAGCCGGTCGATGTTCGCGCGGTGGTGAAGGCCGTAGCCGCGGGCTCCGACGAGCACCACGCCCGGCAGCGTCACCGGCCCGTCCCGATCACGATGCGTGCCGAGCCGGGGGCTCTCCCGGTGACGTGGACGTGCTCACCCTGCGGTCGGTCGGTCCCGCCGAGGAACGCGTAGTCCTGTCCCGGGGTGTAGCCCGCCGGCTGGCCCGGACCGGCGCCGTTGCCCGGACCGAACGTCACGACGTCGGAACCGACGCGGTAGCTGCCTGTCCCCTCCGCCAGGACCCGCTCCCCGGTGACGGCGTCGGTCTCGACGCCCGTGAGGGTCCCCCCGGTGCGGAACGTCAGCTGCAGGGACCACGGCACTTCGGCCCCCTCGGTCACGACGTCGAGGACGACGGCGTCCGGGGTCACCGCGACGTCGACGGTGGTGCTGAGGACCACCGTGTCGACGGACCGGGTGCCGAACGCCATGGCGGCGGAGAACCGGCCTTCGTCGGCGAGCGGGTAGCGGCCGTCCGGCTGGCGAGCACTCGCGGGCAACGGCTGGTGGTAGCCGGCGGACACGGTCTCGGTCAGCCGGAACCGTCCGTCGCCCAGGGACTCGAGCGCGGTCGGTCGGAACGGTCCGAGGCCGAAGAACTCCCGCGAGAGCCGCACGTCGGACAGGACGACCGACCCGACGACGACCCGCAGGAACGTCGGGCTGTTCGCCAGCCCCGACCGCACGTGGCCCTGGGCCGGGACGTCGGAACCGGCGAAGAGCACGACACTGCGGTCGAGCTCGCGGACGTGCACGAGCCGTGCGTCGGCGAAGGTGTGCACGGCCGGCGCCAGGGCGACGGGTTCCGGCAGCGGACGCCCGAGCAGGGGATCGGTCATCGACCGCGCGGCGACGGTGGCGGGCTGCCAGGTCTCGGCCACGGCGGCGCGGGCGGCGACCGCGGCCAGGTCGCCTCGGCCGTCGAGCACCGCGACGTGCCAGAGCAGCGGCGCGAACGGCCCGATCCCGAAGGGCTGTGACTGGTCCTGCCGTCGGGACTGCACGGTCTCGACGGTGTCGTCCGGCAGCAGGAGTGCGAGCGTGGCGTCGAGCGAGCGGCGCACCGGGTCGAGCAGGGCGGGGCGGTCGAGCACGGCGGCGAGCACCAGGAACGACGGCCCGGACACGGCGGACGCGTAGTTCGGGCTCCGCTCCGACCACAGACCGTCGGCGTCGATGTCCGGCCCTTCGGCCAGCCACGCGTCGATGCGGTCGAGCAGGGCCGCCGCCGGGTGGAGTCGGTGCACCCGGGCGAGGGCGGCTGCGATCTCCCACCGGTGGTTCGGGGTGTGCACCCCACCGGTGAGCAGTGCGGGGGTCGCCCGGTGCACGATCGCGTCGAGGTCGTCGGCCAGCGCGGCCGCTGCCGGCACCGTCGCCCGGTGCGGTGCGAGCAGTTCGAGGGCGTCGCAGACGTCGTTGACGGTGAACGCGGAGTCCGGCGGGGAGAGCACGTTGTCGCCGCCGACGAACGTGCCGCCGGGCGACTGCCGGGTCGCGAGGTGCCGGACCCAGCCGTGCGCGGTGGTGAGGTCGTCGTCTGCGGGGTGAGCCGGGCCTCCAGGCCGTTGCCGGACCCACGCACCGACCAACGCGAGCGCACGCGCCATCAGTTCCCGGTGCTGCAGCGTGGCCGGGTCGTCGTCGGCCAGCCGCAGGCGGGCGACCTCGGCGTCGGCGGCCGGGCCGGCCAGGTCGAGGAACCCCATCAGTCCTTCAGACCCGCGTTGAGGTCGGCGCCGTTCACGTACTTCTGGAACACCAGGTAGAGCAGCACGAGCGGGATGATCGAGATGACCGAGGCGCCGAGCAGGACCGTCCAGTTCACGTTCTCGGCACCGACGATGCTCTGCAGGGCGATCTGGATCGTGAACTGCTTCGGGTCGTTGAGCACCAGGAGCGGCCAGATGTAGTCGTTCCACCGCCACTGGAACGAGAAGATCGCGAGCGTCAGCATGATCGGGCGGGAGATCGGCAGCATGATCCGCCAGAAGATCCCGAACTCGCTCGCACCGTCGATCCGGGCCGCTTCGACCAGGTCGTCCGGCACGGTGATGAAGAACTGCCGGAACATGAAGATCCCGGTGGCCGTGATCACCGACGGCACGATGATGCCGGCCAGCGAGTCGTACATGCCGAGGTCGCGGATGACGATGAACGTCGGAGCGAGGATCACCTCGGTGGGGAGCATCGTCGTGGCGAGGATGCAGACGAAGAACACCTTCAGCCACCGGTTGTCGTACTTCGCCAGCGCGTACCCGGTGGCCGCACTCGCCAGGACCGTCAGCACCGTGGTGACCAGGGCGACGATCACGGTGTTGCCGAAGTACTGGGCGAAGTCGTAGCTGGACCACGCCTCGGCGAAGCCCTCGACCGACCAGTTCTTCGGCAGCAGGGTGAGCGGGTACGAGAACAGCTCGCCGCCCGGCTTGAACGCGCTGAGCACGAACCACAGCACCGGGAACCCGAACGCGATGATGAACACCCAGAGCAGGGCCGTGGCGGCGATGGCCTGGGGACGCGGCGTGGCGTCCACAGCCTTCGAGCGGCCAGAGCGGCCAGAGCGGCCGGAGCGGCCGGAGCCGGAGCGACCGGCCCGACGGCCGCTTCCGGTCTTGTCGGTCTCGGTGGGGAGCGTGGCGGTCATCGACGGGACTCCGTCCGGCGGTTCACGGCCAGCTGGATCAGCGCGATGGCCATGAGGATGAGCATGAGGACCATCGACGCCGCGCTCGCGTAGCCGATGTGGGCGTTCTGGAACCCGTTCGTGTAGATGTACTGCACCAGCAGGTTGTTGTCGGTGCCGGGGCCGCCGCCGTTGAGCGCCTGCACGGTGGCGAACTCCTTGAACGCACTGAGTGACGACAGCAGGATCACGATGAACGACGTCGGCGCGATGCTCGGCAGGGTGATGTAGCGGAACTGGTGCCAGGCGCCGGCACCGTCGAGCGATGCGGCCTCGTAGTACGACTGCGGGACGTTCCGGATCGCAGCGACGAACAGCAGCATGTTGAACGCCGCCCCGGCCCACGCGGTGGCGAAGACGACGACCAGCAGCGACAGGTCGGCGTTCGACTGCCACGGGACGGCCTTGCCGCCCAGGGACTCGATGACGAAGTTGGCCAGCCCGAAGTTCTCGCCGAACATCCACCGCCAGATCACACCGGTGACGATGGGGGAGATGAGCCACGGAACGAAGAACACGATGCGGGCGACGCTCCGGCCCTTCGCCGCGGGGCTCGTGAGCATGAGCGCCATCGAGAGCGACAGGACGAACCCGAGCGGCACGGCGACGATCGCGTACAGGAAGGTGCGACCGAGGGCAGCGTAGAAGGTGTCGTCGGCGAACAGCTCGAAGTAGTTCGCCAGGCCGACGAACTTCGGGTCGACGACGCCGTTGTAGTCGGTGAACGAGTAGCCGAGGCCGATCACGGCGGGCCACACGAAGAACACCACGAACAGGACGGCGTTCACGCTGACGAACAGGATCGGGGCGAGGACGGGCTTGCTGACGCCGGAGCGGCGGCGCTTCGTCGTCTTCGCGGCTCCGGGCCGGCGGGGCGGCACCGGGGTGGGGACGGCGGTCTGCACGTCACCGGCTGCGGTGGGGATGCTCACGATGATCCTCTTCGTTCGACGTGGTGCTGCTGTGGAAGGAGAGACAACGGGGCCGGACGCATGCGCCCGGCCCCGTTCCGTCACCCCACGTGCTCCTCGTAGTACTTCGTGATCGTGTCGAGCGTCTCCTTGGCCGACTGCTGCCCGTTGATGAGCTTGCCGACCTCGGCCGTGGTCGGGTCGGTGCCGATCTCCTTGCCCTCGACCGCCCACTCCGACGCTGCCTTGGCGTACGAGCTCGAGATCGGGTCGGCCGCCTCGATCTCCTTCTGGTACAGCGCGAAGGAGTCCTTTGCTGCCTGCGACTTGAAGGGGTAGGTGATGTCCAGCCCGGACTCGACCGGTAGGAACCCGTTGGTGGTCACGAGCTTCGCGTAGTTCGTCGGGTCGTACATGTAGTCGATGAACTTCTTCGCCGCGGCGCCGCGGGTGTCGGAGTTCTCGAACCCGACGATGTTGCCGCCGTAGTTGATCTCGGTGGCGTGGGTCGGGTCCGCCGGGGTGGCGGCGCTGGCCCAGTCGAAGTCGGTGATGTTCGACGCGAAGTCCGACGACTGCCAGACACCGGAGAAGTACGCCACGACCTGGCCGCTCTTGAACAGGGCGTTCGGGTCCTGGCCGCTCGTCCACACCGACTTCGGCATGACCGAGTCGTCGTTCATGTCGGCGAAGTCCTGCAGGGCGTCGACGGTCTTCGCGTCGGTGGGGAAGGAACCGTCCTTCTCCTGCTGCATGAAGTCGGTGCCCTTGGTGAACATGTAGGCCCGCAGGCGCGACGGCGACGAGTCGAAGACCAGGTCGTACTTGGCGCCGGTGTCGGCCTTCACCTTGTCGGCGGCGTCGAGGAACTCGCTCCACGTCCACGCCTTCGCGGGATCGGTCGGGTACGCGACGCCGGCCTTGTCGAACAGCGACTTGTTCACGAACAGTCCGGCCGCGGTGACGTCGGACGGGATCGAGGTGACCTTGCCGTCCTTGTCCTTCGCGATGAGGTCCTGGTCGATCCCGTTCGCCTTGTCACTGACGATCGAGGCGAGGTCGACGGTCTTGCCGCTCCAGATCGGGTCGATGCCCGCGGCCCGCACCACGTCGGGCAGCGAGTTCGCCTGCGCCGACTCGCGCAGCTTGGTCTGCAGGCCGTCGTACGGCAGGTTCACGATCTTCACCGCGACGCCGGTCTGCTTCTCGTAGGCGGTCGCGAGGTCCTGGTAGCCCTTCTCCTGCGCGGACGAGGTGGAGAGCCAGAAGGTCAGCTCGTCCACCTTGCCGCCGTCCCCGGACCCGCCGGAGGCGCAGCCGCTCAGGAGCGCGAGCGCGGCGATCCCGCCGACGAGTGCGAGCATTCTCTTGGATGACTTCATCGTCACTGCTTTCGTTCGGGACCACGTGCATCTGCCGTGGGCGAGCGTTCGGGGTGTCTCGGCCGAGGACCCCAGGTCTACACGACCCCCGCCGTTCTGGCAAGCGCTTTCCTGAGCGATGTTCTGACAATGTGACCTGCGGTCTCGACGGCGAGACCGGCCGCTCGGAACCCCGCCCTGGCCCGCGGGGAATCGCTATCCTCGCCACAGGCCGCGCACGGCGCGGACCCTGACTGGAGGCACGACATGCCCGAGCGAGGCACCGTCACCCTGGCCGACGTGGCCGAGCGGGCAGGGGTGTCGCTCGCGACCGCCTCGCGGGCACTCAACGGCAGCACCCGCAAGGTCCGGCAGGAGTCGGTGGACCGGGTGCGCGCCGCCGCCCGGGCCCTGCGCTACACCGCCAACGTGCAGGCGCAGGCCGTCGCTCGGGGGTCGACCACGACCCTGGCGCTCGTCGTCGGCGACATCGCCGACCCGTACTTCGCCGCGATCGCCGCCGGCGCGATCCGCGCCGCCGACGACGCCGGGCTCGTCGTCACGATCACCTCCACCGGCGGCGACCCGTCGCGCGAAGTGGCGGTGCTCGACGTGGTCGCCGGACTCCGCCCGCGAGCCGTCGTGCTGGCGGTCAGCCGTCGGCTCGGGATCGGCTCCGGATCCGCGACGGGCTCCGGCCCGTCCGAAGTCGCGGCGGCGGTCGGTGGCCTCGTCGCCGCGGGGGCGGGGGTGTCGGCGCTCGTGTCCGACCTGGACGGAGCCGCAGCGGGCGTCCCGGGCGTGCACGGCGTCGTGATCCGCAACCTCGGTGGGGCCGCGGCACTCGCCGGGGCACTGGTCGAACAGGGGCACGACTCGTTCGCCGTGCTCGCCGGCGACCCGGACCTCGTCACCGCCCACGCCCGGGTCGAGGGGTTCGTCGCCGGCCTCGCGGCCCACGGTCTGCGGGTGCCCGACGACGACGTGGTGCCCTCCGAGTTCACGCGCGACGGCGGGTACCGGGCGATGGTGTCGCTGCTGGACCGTGCCGCCGAGGGTGGGGCCGCGGTGCCCCGGTGCGTCTTCGCGGTCACCGACTTGATGGCCGTCGGGGCGGTCGCGGCGATCCGCGAGCGCGGGCTCGTGCCCGGGGTGGACGTCGGCGTGGCGGGGTTCGACGACGTGCGGATGCTCGCCGACGTCGTGCCGGCGCTCAGCACGGTGCGGCTGCCGCTCGAGGAGATCGGCGAGCGGGCCGTCCGCCGTGCGCTCGGGCTCGAGGCCGACGGTGCCGTCGACGGCGAGGTCGTCCTGCGCGCCAGCACCGCCCGCTGACCTCGTCACCGCGCACCCGACGCACCCCGTGGTGTACGGTTCCGGCAAGCGCTTTCCACGACGACGGAGAGCGGGCCACAGCGAGCAAGGGAGCACGCGTTGACCACCACGCGCACCATCGGCATCATCATGAACGGCGTCACCGGGCGCATGGGCTACCGGCAGCACCTGGTCAGGTCGATCCTGGCGATCCGCGACGACGGCGGCCTGCTGCTGCCCGACGGCACGCGCGTGCAGCTCGAACCGATGCTCGTCGGTCGGAACGCCGCGAAGCTCGAGGAGATCGCGACCCGGCACTGCCTGCAGCACTGGACCACCGACCTCGACGCCGCCCTGGCGGATCCCCGCTGGCAGGTCTTCGCCGACTTCGCCGTGACGAGTGCCCGTGCCGACGCGCTGCGCCGCGCGATCGCCGCCGGCAAGGCCGTCTACACCGAGAAGCCGACGGCCGAGACCTCCGCCGAGGCCCTCGAACTCGCCCGGCTCGCGGCCGAGGCCGGCGTCCCGAACGGGGTCGTGCACGACAAGCTCTACCTGCCCGGGCTACGGAAGCTCCGTCGCCTGCTCGACTCCGGGTTCTTCGGCCGGGTGCTGAGCGTCCGCGGCGAGTTCGGGTACTGGGTGTTCGAGGGGGACTGGCAGTCGGCGCAGCGCCCGAGCTGGAACTACCGCCGGCAGGACGGTGGCGGCATCGTCGTCGACATGTTCCCACACTGGAACTACGTGCTCGAGCAGCTGTTCGGCCGCGTCGAGTCCGTCTACGCCCGCGCGGTCACGCACATCGAGCAGCGCACCGACGAGCAGGGTGTGCCGTACCCGGCGACCGCCGACGACGCCGCGTACGGCGTGTTCGACCTGGCCGGCGGCGTCACGGCGCAGATCAACTCGAGCTGGGCGGTCCGGGTGGACCGTGACGAGCTCGTCGAGTTCCAGGTCGACGGCACCGACGGCAGCGCGGTGGTGGGGTTGTTCGGGTGCCGCATCCAGCCCCGCACGGCGACGCCGAAGCCCGTCTGGAACCCCGATCTGCGCGACGACGCCGACTACCGCAGCCAGTGGCTCGAGGTCCCCGACAACGAGGTCTACGGCAACGGGTTCCGCGCCCAGTGGGAGGACTTCCTGCAGGACCTCGTCGCCGGGCGCCCGCACCCCTACGACCTGCTGTCCGGTGCCCGCGGCGTGGCGCTGGCGGAAGCCGGTCTGCGTTCCAGCGCCGAGGGCCGGCGTGTGGACCTGCCGGAGCTGACCCTGCCCGCCGGGGCCGAGCCGCGCCTCCCGGTCGAGACGCCGGAGGTCGCCCAGCGCACCGAGACCATCGGGGCGTCCGCATGACGCACCTGACCCTGCTGGCGCCCGACGGCACCACGAGCCGGACGCCGCTGGGCGCACCTGCCGTCGACGCCACTGCCGTGCCCGCGGCACCGCTCACCGAGCGCATCGTCTACGCGGCCGCCCACGTCGTCCCGCGTGTCGCGGCCGACAACACCCCCGGAGCCCCGGCCGACCTCGACTGGGACGCCACCCTGGCGTTCCGCCACCACCTGTGGTCGTGGGGGCTGGGTGTGGCGGACGCGATGGACACCGCGCAGCGGAACATGGGACTGGACCCGGCGGCGACCCGCGAGCTCGTGACGCGCTCCGCCCGCGAGGCGCAGTCGGTCGGCGGTCGTATCGTCGTCGGAGTGAACACCGACGACCTGCCCGACGAACCCGTCACCGAGCAGCAGGTCGTCGACGCCTACGCCCGGCAGCTCCACCACGCCGAGGACGCCGGGGCGGGCGTGGTCCTGATGGCCAGCCGCCACCTGGCACGACTCGCGCTGGACGATCCGGACACCTACCGCCGCGTCTACCGTCGGGTCGTCGAGCGGGCGAGCGCCCCCGTCGTCCTGCACTGGCTGGGGGAGGCGTTCGACCCCGCCCTCGCCGGGTACTTCGGCGGGCACCGGGGCCCGGACACGGTGCTCGACATCATGCGCGACGCCGGGCCGGGGATCTCCGGCATCAAGATGAGCCTGCTCGACGCGACGGCCGAGGTGGCACTCCGCGCCCGGCTGCCCGAGACCGCCCGGATGTTCACGGGTGACGACTTCCACTACGTCGACCTGATCGCGGACCGCGACGGCGTGCACTCCGACGCCCTGCTCGGGGCCTTCGCCGCGATCGCACCGCTCGCCTCGGCCGCTGTGCGTGCCCTGCCCGACGAAGCCGCCTACCGCTCGTTGCTCGGACCGACCGAGGCCCTGTCCCGACACCTCTTCAGTGCCCCCACCTGGCACTACAAGACCGGCATCGCGTTCCTCGCCTGGCTGAACGGGCACCAGCCGGCCTTCGCCATGGTCGGTGGCCAGCACGCCGGCCGCTCGCTGTCGCACCTGTCCGAGACGGTCCGGCTCGCGAACGCCTGCGGCGCCCTGCAGGCCCCGGACCTCGCCGCCGCGCGCTGGCACGCCCTGCTCGCGGTCAACGGGGTGGCGACGACCGCCGGGAGGCCCGCCCCACCCGCCGTCGACCGCACCGCAGCCGGGGTGGTCGCGTGAGCACGCCGTCCGGCACGGCCGCGCAGGTCGGTGCACCCGTGCCGGTGGCGCCGGGGTCGCCCGCGCCGCACCCGCGGCTGTCCGTCAACCAGGCGACGATCAAGTACGCGACCCTGCCCGAGGCGCTCGACACCGTCCGCCGTGCCGGGGTCGGGGCGATCGGCACCTGGCGCGAACCCGTCGCCGAGCTCGGGCTCGCCGAGGCCGTGCGCCGGGTGGCCGACTCCGGACTCCGGGTGTCGTCGCACTGCCGTGGCGGGTTCTTCACCCTGCCCGAGGGGACCGCACGCCAGCGGGCACTCGACGACAACCGCCGGGCGATCGACGAGACCGCCGCCCTGGCCGCCGCGGGTGCTCCGGGGTCGGCGCCCGTCCTCGTGCTCGTCGCGGGCGGCCTGCCAGCGGGCTCGCGCGACCTCGGCGGTGCGCGTGCGCGGGTGGCGGACGCCCTCGCCGCCCTCGTGCCGCACGCACTCGACACCGGCGTGCAGCTCGCCGTCGAACCCCTGCACCCGATGTACGCCGCCGACCGCGCCGTGGTGTCGACGCTCGCGCAGGCCCTCGACCTGGCGGCCCCGTTCCCGGCAGCGGCCGTCGGCGTCGTCGTCGACACCTTCCACGTCTGGTGGGACCCGGCGCTCGCGGCCTCGATCGCCCGGGCTGGTGCCGCCCGCCGGATCGCCTCGTACCAGGTGTGCGACTGGACCACCCCGATCGCGGCCGACCCGCTGCTCTCACGCGGCTACCCGGGCGACGGGCACGTCGACTTCGGGCCGGTGACCGATGCGGTGATGGGCGCCGGCTACTCCGGCGACGTCGAGGTCGAGCTCTTCAACCAGGCGATCTGGGACAGCCCGCCCGCCGAGGTCGTCGCCCGCGTCGTGGCGTCCTTCGCCGAAGCGGTCCCGCTCCCGCGCTGAGGCGGGCGCTGCCCCCCCGCACGGTGCGGGGCGGGCGCGCCCCGGGCCTCCCGTCCGCCCTGATCGTGAGCACAGGACGTCGGGTCGGCTCGACGGACCCGACCATTCCTGCTCACGAAGCGAGCGCGCGCGCGCGCGACCGCGCACGAGCCCTACTCGTCGGCGGGCAGCGGCTCCGCGTGCTCGATGCGGGCGCTCGCCGTGGCCATGTGTTCGTCCATCGCGCGCTGCACGGCGGGCACGTCGCGGGCGCGCAACGCCTCGAAGACGGCGCGGTGCTCGTGGAACGCGGCCTCGGTCGCCTGCCGGGTCTGCACGCGGCGCGCGACCCACACGCTCAGCATCGAGCGCAGACTCTGCAGCAGATCGGCGAGCACGTCGTTGCCGGACGCCCGTGCCAGCAGGACGTGGAAGCGGACGTCGGCGTCGATGAAGGCCTGCGGGTCGTCGAGCGTCGCCTCCTGCCGGACCAGGTACTCGCCGAGCTCGGTGATCTGCTCGTCGGTGGCGCGCTGCGCGGCGAGGATCGCGGCCGTGCGCTCCAGCGAGGACCGGATCTCGAGCAGTTCGCGGGTGCGGTTCGACGCGAGCATCAGACCCCACGACAGGGTCGTCGGCAGCAGGTCTGAGGTGCCGCCGCGCAGGTACGTGCCCGATCCGGGTCGGATCTGCACGATGCCCAGGATCTCGAGGGCGGCGAGGGCCTCGCGGACCGCCGAGCGACCCACGCCGAGCCGCTCGGACAGGACCCGCTCCGCCGGCAGCCGCGACCCGGGGGCCAGCTCGCCGGCGGTGAGCAGCGAGACGAGCTGTCGGGCGACCACCGAGGCGGGTGACCCGACGGGCACGGACTCGAGTTCGAGTCGGATGTTGAGGGGGTCGTCCGGGCTGAACGCGGGCATGCAGTGAGCGTACCGGTCGGTCAACCGGTTGCGGCGGGAGCAGTGCCAGCGCGCCGGGCGGACGGCCTCGTCCGAGCCGACGCGCGAAATGGTCAACCGGTTGACAAGTTGATCGAGCGCGACGCACACTGGATCAGGCGCACCGATGCGCCCGCTCCCGATCCGCGCAGCAGCCCGGACCACCCCGACGCAGCCGACCGGGCAACCCGGCGCAGCAGCCGGGCGGAGTCGTACCACCCCCACCGAGCAGGAGTCATCGTGGACATCCCCGCCACGCGAGGCATCCCCACCTCGGTCGTCGAGAAGACGGCCATCCGCAAGATCGCGATCCGCATCGTGCCGTTCGTGGCACTGATGTTCTTCATCAACTTCCTCGACCGCACCGCGATCTCCTTCGCCGCCCCCAACGGCATGGAGGCCGACCTCGGCCTGACCGCCGCCCAGTTCGGCTTCGCGTCCGGTGTGTTCTTCATCGGCTACCTCGTGCTCGAGGTGCCGTCCAACCTCGCGCTGCACAAGTTCGGCGCCCGGATCTGGCTCGCCCGCATCATGATCACGTGGGGCATCGTGTCCCTGCTCTTCACGTGGGTGCAGAACTACCCGCAGCTCGTCGGTCTGCGCTTCCTGCTCGGCATCGCCGAGGCAGGGTTCTTCCCCGGCGCGATCCTGTTCCTGTCGACGTGGGTCCCGGCTCGCCACCGCGGCAAGATGCTCGCGCTGTTCTACCTGGCCCAGCCGCTCACGAGCGTCATCGGCTCGCCGCTCGCCGGCTGGCTGATGACCCACGAGGGGATCCTCGGCGGCCTGGCCGGCTGGCGCTTCATGTTCCTCTGCGTCTCGATCCCGGCGATCATCGTCGGCGTCCTGTGCCTCTTCGTCCTCAAGGACAAGCCGTCGCAGGCGAAGTGGCTCGACGAGGACGAGAAGGTCTGGCTGGAGACGACGCTCGCTGCCGAGAGCGCGGCGAAGGGCGGCGGCGACGGCCACGGCAAGGGCGGCCTGCGTGCGGCCTTCGGCTCCGGCCGCGTCTGGATGCTCGCCGCCGTGTACTTCGGGTTCATCTACGGCCTCTACGCACTCAGCTTCTTCCTGCCGACGATCATCGACGGCTTCCAGGAGCAGTTCGGCACCACGTTCGACCTGTTCCAGAAGGGCCTCATCACGGCCATCCCGTACGTGCCGGCCGCGGTCGTCCTGTACTTCTGGTCGCGTGACGCCTTCCGTCGTGGCGTCCGGGTCTGGCACATCGCCGTCCCGGCCCTGGTCGGCGGTCTGACGATCCCGGTCGCGCTGTACATGAACAGCCCGGCGGCCACCGTCGCCGTCATCGCGATCACCGCGTGTGCGATCTTCGCGGCCCTGCCGAACTTCTGGACTGTTCCGACGCAGTTCCTGACCGGTGCCGCCGCAGCCGCGGGGGTCGCCCTCATCAACACCGTGGGCAACCTCGGTGGGTTCGCCGCCCCGTACATCACGGGCGCGGTCAGCGAGTGGACCGGCGGGTACCAGGTGCCGATGTTCATCGTCGGGTTCTTCATGGTGCTGTCGAGCGTGCTGATGTTCGTCCTCGGCCGGAACACCAAGCGCAACGAAGCGGCCGTCGCCGCGACCGGAGCCGAGACCGCAGCCGCGGCCACGGACGGACCGACCGCCATCGCGAAGGAGGCCGGCGCATGACCCGCCTGTTCAACGACCCGGCGGACTTCGCCGACGAGATGGTCGACGGCTTCGTCGCCGCCAACCGCGCCCGGGTCCGCAGGGTGCACGGCGGCGTCGCCCGCTCCACCACCAGCCCCGAGGGGACCGTCGCGCTCGTCGTCGGCGGTGGCTCCGGCCACTACCCGGCCTTCGGCGGCCTCGTCGGGCACGGCCTGGCTGCCGGTGCCGCGATGGGCAACCTGTTCGCCAGCCCCAGCGCCCAGCAGGTCACCGCCGTGGCGAAGGCGTCCGAGCACGGCGGCGGCGTGCTGCTGAGCTACGGCAACTACGCCGGCGACGTCCTCAACTTCGACGCCGCGGCACGGGCGCTCGAGGCACAGGGCATCGACGTCCGCACGGTCCGCGTGACCGACGACATCGCCTCGGCGCCCGCCGACCAGGCGCACCAGCGCCGCGGCATCGCGGGTGACCTCTGCGTGTTCAAGGTGGCCGGCGCGGCCGCGGAACGTGGCGACGACCTCGACGCGGTCACCGCGATCGCGACCCGCGCCAACGACCGCACGCGCAGCTTCGGTGTTGCCTTCTCCGGCTGCTCCCTGCCCGGCGCCGACGAACCGCTCTTCACCGTCCCCGAGGGCCGGATGGCCATCGGCATGGGCATCCACGGCGAACGCGGCATCGCCGAGGCCGACGTCCCCACCGCGGACGGCCTGGCCGACCTGCTCGTCGACGAGCTGCTCACCGAGCTGCCGTCCGGCGTCACCGCGGACGGTGCGCGCGCCGTCCCGATCCTCAACGGCCTCGGCTCCGTCAAGTACGAGGAACTCTTCGTCGTCTTCGGTGCCGTCCAGCGGAAGCTCACCGAGGCCGGCATCGTCGTCGTCGAGCCCGAGGTCGGCGAACTCGTCACCAGCTTCGACATGGCGGGCGTCTCGCTCACCCTGTTCTGGCTCGACGACGAACTCGAGCAGCTCTGGGCCGCCCCCGCCGACGCCCCCGCGTACCGCAAGGGCGGCGCCGTCCCGCAGCAGCCGCTGCCGGCCGAGGTGCTCGAAGCCGGCGTGGTGGTGCCCGTGACGCCCGGCACCGAGGAGTCCCGGGCCGCAGCAGTCCGCGTCGCGGGCGCCGTCTCCGCGATCCGCGCCACGATCGACGACCACGCCGACGAGCTCGGCCGCATCGACGCCGTCGCCGGCGACGGCGACCACGGCATCGGCATGCAGCGCGGCTCCACCGCCGCCGACCGTGCGGCACAGGACACCGCCGCCCGTGGCGCCGGCGCCGGTTCGGTCCTCGCGATCGCCGGTGATGCCTGGTCCGACAAGGCCGGCGGCACGTCCGGTGCGATCTGGGGCGCCGCCCTGGAGGCCATGGGTCGCGTCCTCGGGGACGAGTCCCGTCCGACATCCGCCACCGTCCAGAGCGCGGTGCACGCCGCCACCGAGGCCGTCCTGGCATTCGGGGCCGTCCCCGGCGACAAGACCATGGTCGACGCACTCGTGCCGTTCGACCAGGTCTTCTCCGCCCGGGTCGACGCCGGCGACGAACTCGTCGACGCCTGGTCGGCCGCGTCGGCCGCAGCGCAGACCGCGGCCGACGCCACGGCCGACCTGTTGCCGCGGATGGGCCGTGCACGCACCCACGGTGCGGACGCCGTCGGCACCCCGGACGCCGGCGCGGTCTCGTTCGCGCTGATCACCGCCGCGGTCCGCTCGACCATCGCCGTCCCCGCCTGACCCCCACCACGAAAGGCACACCCGCATGAGTGAGCAGCAGTTCCGCATCGTCGTCGGTTCGGACGACGCCGGCTTCGACCACAAGGAGGCCATCAAGGCCGACCTGGCGAAGGACCCCCGAGTGGCCTCCGTCGTCGACCTGGGCGTGGACGCCGACGGCCACACGGCCTACCCGCACGTCGCCGTCGACGCCGCCCGTCTGGTGGCGAACGGCGAGGCCGACCGCGCGATCCTGGTCTGCGGCACCGGCCTAGGAGTCGCGATCGCGGCGAACAAGGTCCCCGGCATCCGCGCCGTGACCGCGCACGACTCGTTCTCGGTCGAGCGCTCGATCCTGTCGAACGACGCCCAGGTCCTCTGCATGGGGCAGCGCGTCGTCGGGGTCGAGGTCGCGCGCCGGATGGCGAAGGAGTGGCTCGGCTACACCTTCGACCAGACCAGCGCGAGCGCGTCGAAGGTCCAGGCCATCTGCGCCTACGACGGCTCCGCGCCGGTGGGGACCGACGCCTGATGACCGCGACCGCGGCGGCCGCCCCCGTGACGATCGGGGTGTCGCTCAAGATGTACTTCTCGCACGCCCGGACGCTCGAGTGGGCGGCCGCCGTGGCCGACATCGCCCGGAGCCACCCGGCGGTGCGCTCCGGCGCGGTCGAGCTCTTCGTGGTGCCGACGTTCCCGTCGCTCGTGCCGGTGCGTGCGGTGATCGGGGACGCCCCCGTGACGCTCGGCGCGCAGGACCTGGCGTGGGCGGACGAGGGCGCGTTCACCGGCGAGGTCTCCGGCGTGGAGCTCCGGGAGATCGGGGTCGACCTCGTCGAGATCGCACACGCCGAGCGCCGCTCCCTGTTCCACGAGACGGACGACGAGATCGCGGGGAAGGTGCACGCGGCGTTCCGCAACCACCTGCGGCCCCTGATCTGCATCGGTGAGACCGCGCGCGCCGCCGACGACGACCCCGCGGCCGCGATCGCCGAGGTCACCGCGCAGCTCGACCGGTTCACCACCACGGCCACCGCCGACGGTCTCGCCGGACCGCTCATCGCCGCGTACGAGCCGGTGTGGGCGATCGGTGCCCCGCGGCCCGCACCCGACGAGCACATCGTCGCGGTGCTCGGTGGGATCGAGCAGCACCTGGCGACCCGGCCGGAGCTCGCCGGCTCCGTCGCGATCTACGGCGGCAGTGCCGGTCCGGGCCTGCTGACCCGCGGTGCCGGACGCATCGGCGGCCTGTTCCTCGGCCGCTTCGCCCACGACCCCGAGGCGATCCGCACGATCCTCGATGAAGCCGAGGCGCTCGCCGCGACGCAGGACGGAGCACCGGCGTGACCTCCCTGCTCGGCCTCTCCACCTACGCCTACTTCTGGCGCATGTCCGACCGCGTGCCGTCGCCGCTGTCCCTCGACGACGCCCTGCGCGACGCCGCGACCCACGACGGCGTCGACCTGTTCCAGATCTGCGACCACCTGCCGCTCGACACCGCGACCGATGCGCGCCTGGCGTCGATCCGGTCCCTGGCCACCGACCTCGGTCTCACGCTCGAGGTCGGCACCCGTGGCACCCGGCCGGAGCACCTGGCCCGGTACCTGCACGTCGCGCAGCAGCTCGGCGCGACCCTCGTCCGGAGCATGTGGACGAGCGGCGACGACCAGCCCGACGCGGCCGAGACCGGACGACGCCTGCGGCAGGCGCTCCCCGCCTACGAGCGCGCGGGCGTGACCCTCGCGCTGGAGACCTACGAGGTCGTCGCCACCGCCGACCTCGTCGCCGTCGTCGAAGCGATCGGCTCCGACCACCTCGGCATCTGCCTCGACCCGGCGAACACCGTCGCCCGGCTCGAACACCCGGCCGACGTCGTGGCGATGACCGCCCCGCACGTCGTCAACTGGCACGTGAAGGACGCCGCCTTCACCCGCTCACCGGGCTGGGTCGGGTTCCAGTACACCGGCGTCCGCACCGGTACCGGACTGCTCGACCACGACGCCGTCCGCGCCGCGATCGAGCCCGACGCCCGGGGGATCAACCGCGTCATCGAGTTCTGGCTGCCGTGGCAGGACGAGCACGCCGGCGCCGAACCCCTGCCGGGGGAGACCCCCGCACAGACCACCACGCGCATCGAGGCGGCGTGGACCGAACACACCATCGAGTACATCAGGAGCAAGGAATCATGACCGACACCGTCACCACCCCCCACACCGTCGCTGCCGGATCCGGCACGGCCGACGTCACCGTCGCCGTGATCGGTGCCGGCGGCAAGATGGGCACCCGCGTCTCGAACAACTTCGCGAAGAGCGAGTACACGACCCTGTACAGCGAGGCCTCGCCCGCCGGCCAGGAGCGCATCCGGGCCCTCGGCCGCGAGATCACCGACAGCCTCGACGCCGCGAAGGCCGCCGACGTCGTCATCCTCGCCGTGCCCGACGTCCTGCTCGGCACCGTCTCCGAGCAGCTCGTCCCCGTGATGCAGCCCGGCGCCACGATCCTGACGCTCGACCCCGCCGCCGCCTACGCCGGACTGCTCGCCAAGCGCGAGGACGTCCACTACGCCGTGGCGCACCCGTGCCACCCGTCGGTGTTCCTCGAGCGCACCACCAAGGCCGAGTGGGACGACACCTTCGGTGGCATCGCCGCCCCGCAGGAGGTGATCGCGGCCTTCGACGCGTCGGAGTCGCTCGGCGACCAGGACGAGCGCGCCAAAGCCGTCGCCGAGGCCGTCATCACCACCATGTACGCGCCGGTCATCCAGGTGCACTGGGTGACGGTGAAGCAGCTCGCCGTGCTCGAGCCGACCCTGGTCGAGACCATCGCCTGCATGATCGGCGACTTCCTCAACGACGCCCTCGAAGAAACGGTCACCGGTGTCGGCGTGCCCCGCGAGGCCGCCCGCGCCATGCTCCACGGCCACACCTGGATCGCGCTGACGAACGGCCTGCGCGGCTCGAACCCGTTCTCCGACGCCTGCCACATCGCGATGGGCTACGGCCGCGAGAAGCTCATCAAGGAGGACTGGAAGCAGGTCTTCGACGACAGCGAGCTCGACTCGGTCATCGCGAAGATGCTGAAGATCGACGCCGTCCGGCGCTGATCACCCGCGGTCCCCACGGACCGGAACGCCCCGCCGACCCCCTTCCGGCGGGGCGTTCCCCGTGCCGCCACGGCTGCTCTTCGCCACCCGCTGGCCGCCCTGGAGGCCCGGTCCGGCCCCGTCAGACCGTCTCGCGCCCGGCGAGCAGTGCGCCCAGCGCTGCGGCGCCGCCCGCAGCGTCGGGCACGGTCACCATCCGCGCTTGCCCGCCGCGGAGCCGTGCGACCAGCCCCGGCCCGGACCGCACGACGTAGGCGACGCCGCGGCCCGAGATCCGGTAGCCCCAGCCACCCCACTGCCCGGGGGACACCTGCTCCCAGCCGCACGACTCGATGCGCTCCAACGGCACCCGCATGAGCGGGATCCTCGTCCACGTGGACGTGAGCCGCATGCCCCGTCGGTCGACCGTGAGCTCCACCCGCGCCAGCACCAGCACGGCGAGCCCCGCGAGCACCATGGCCAGACCGGACACGACCGCCGTGGTCACGCCCGCCGACACCGTCCAGACCGCGGTCCCGACGCCGAGCAGCACGACGAGCGCCCCGAGCAGCGCGAACCACCGGCTGCCGACGCGTGCACGCCAGGCCACCCGGGTGTCGGGCCCGACGGTCAGGGGTGCGACGTCGGACGCCGGCACGGGGGCAGCGACCCGGAACAGTGCGAGCACGGGGACAGCGGCGACCACCACGGCGACGAGCAGGAACGGCACCGTCCACCACGGGGACAGGGTGCCGTCGCCGGCCGTGTTCGTCCAGGCCAGCAGGACCCAGGCCGACCCGAGGGTCCCGGCCAGCAGGTTCGCGACGAGCAGCACGGTGGCCGCGGTCCGCTTGTCGTGCCACCGCAGCGCGCCCATCGCGAGCCCGACGGCCACGAGCGCCACCGCCAGGGTGACCCAGAACGCCGTCCAGGGGGAGCCCCAGCCGTCCGCTGTGCCGTCCGTCCGGAAGTGGATCGCGATCCGTGACGGCATGGCGGGCGCCGCGAGGACCGCGGTGAGCACCAGTCCCACCGCGACCAGGAGCCCTGGTGCCACCACCGCCAGCCGTGTGCCCGTGGTCATCGGTCGTGTCGTCATCGTGCCCCCTTGATCATCGTGAACAGGTCGTCGAGCGGGACGCCGAGGGTGTCCGCCTGGTCGCGCAGCTCGTCGACGAGCGTGCGCAACCGGTCGAACGAGGCGTTGCCCGACCGCAGGACCGTCGCACCGCGGCCACGCCGCAACTCGATCAGTCCGTCGTCCTGCAGCAGCGCGTAGGCGCGCAGGACAGTGTGCATGTTGACGTCGACCGAGGCCGCGAGGTCGCGCGCTGCGGGCAGTCGCTCGCCGTTCCGGAGCTCGCCGCGGGCGATCGCGTGGCGGATCTGGGTGGCGACCTGTTCCGCCAGGGTCGCGCGGGCCCCCGGGTCGACGGTGATCAACATGTTCGCATTCTATGCGAACAATCCCGCTCGGCACCAGGGGTCACCCGCCCCTCGAGACCCTTCTCGGACGCCGTTTGGCCGCGGAACGCAGGCGCGGTTCCAGCGGGCTCCGGCACGCGTACCGTCCGTCGCGATGACCGATTCGACCACCACCAGCACCCCGTCGAACTACGAGTCCGCCGACGGGGTGGACCCCCTGCGCGTCACCACCTACCGACAGGTCCGCAAGGCCGCACGCCGCGGGCACGCACTGCCCGGCGACGTCGGCGAACCGTCGCTCGCAGACCTCGTGAACGCCCGGAAGAACGGCATCGCCGAGTCCCGCTGACCCCGCGTGGCCGTGCGTGCGGGCGGGCGACCGGTCAGCCGTGCGCGACGGACTCCACCAGCGCGTCGAGCGCCCGGTCGAGTTCCGGCAGCGTCACGGCGCCGTAGCCGAACACGATGCCCGCCGGTGCGCTGCCGGGCGCGAGCCCGTACTCCTCGAGCGTCGCCACTCGTACCCCGGCGTCCGCCATCCGCTCGGCGACGTCGGCCCCGGTGGTCGGACCCGACCACGTGACCACCGCGTGCAGTCCGCCGTTCAGGGCACGGGCCTCCAGTCCGGTGACGTCGTCGAGCCGGGCCGCGATCCGGGCTCGGCGATGCGCGTAGTCGCGGCGCACCCGACCCAGGTGCCGCCGCAGCGCACCCGTGCGCAGCAGGTGGGCCAGTGCCGCCTGCACCGGCTCGGCGACCACCGCGCCGCGTGCACGCCGCGCCGACAGCACCGCCTCCGCCACCGCCACACCGATCCCGGCACCTGCTGCGGAGGGCAGGACGACCCAGGCGCACCGCAGTCGCGGGTCGAGCGTCTTCGAGAACCCGCCGACGTGCAGCACCACGCCCTCGGCGTCGAGTGCGGCCAGCGCGGGCACGGGCGTCCCGCGATGCCGGAACTCCGAGTCGTAGTCGTCCTCGACCACCACCGTGCCGGTCGCAGCCGCCCAGGCGAGCAGCCGACGGCGCCGGGCCACCGGCATCACCGAGCCGAGCGGGTACTGGTGGGTCGGACTGACCAGCACCGCGTCGACCGGCCCCGCAGCCTCGAGCGCGTCGAGGTCGAGGCCGTCCTCCCCGACCGGGACGGCGACGAGGGTCCCGCCCGCGCTCGTGATCGCCCGGTGCCCGGTGCGGTAGCCGGGGTCCTCGACGCCGAAGACGGGTGGACGACCCAGCAGGCTCCGCAGCGCCTCGGTGATCAGCGACAGCGCCTCCGAGGTCCCCGCGGTCACGAGCACCCGGTCGACCGTCGTCGTGAACCCGCGGGTCAGGCCGAGCTGGGCGACGACCTGTGCCCGCAGCTCGGGGGAGCCGAGCGGCTCCGCGATCGCGTTCCGGAGCGGTGCCGACACCGCTGCGCGCCAGGCGGCCCGCCAGTCCCGCTGGGGGATCGCGGTCACGGCGGGGATGCCCGGCCGGCAGTCGATGCGCACCGCGGGCGACGGATCGGCCGGGACGGCGTCGACGAAGGCGACGGGTGAGCCGGGCCCGGCGTCGCCCGCCACCGACCCACCCGGCGTCCGGCCGTGCACATCCGCCGCGACCCGGGCCACCGCACCGTGCCGCGTGCGCAGGTACCCCTCGCCGTCGAGCTGTTCGTACGCCGCGACGACGGTGCCGCGCGCCACCCCGAGCTCTCCCGCCAGTGCACGCGTCGACGGCAGTGGATCGCCCTCGCGCAGGGTGCCGTCGTGCACCATCGCACGGACCCGGGCCACGACACCGGACACCTTGCTCGACTGGTCCACCATGATCGCTCCGAACTGGTCCACGCATCGGACCACTGGCGACCCTAGCGTGAGCGCATGCCCACCCCGAACGCCCAGCCGCACCCCACGGAACCCGCCGCCGACGGTCCCTCGCTCCGCGTCCGCCGCCTGCGCGACCGCCAGTCCGACGACCCGGGAGTCCTCGACGCGATCCTCGCCGAGGCCCACGTCGCGCACGTCGGCATCGTCCGCGGCGGCCACCCCGTGGTCCTGCCCTTCCTCTGCGCCGTCGGGGACCTCGGCGACGGCCCGGTCATGCTGCTGCACGGCTCGACCGGAGGCGGCCTGTTCCTCGACGCCGGGGCCGAGGGTGTCCCGGTGGCCGCGACCGTCACCCACCTGGACGGCCTGGTGTTCGCCCGCTCCACCAACGACAGCTCCGCGAACTACCGCAGCGCGATGATCGCCGGCCGCGCCACCGTCGTCCCGACCGACCTGCGTGCCGAAGCGCTCTGGCAGGTGGCGGACCACCTCATGCCTGGGCGCCGAGCCGAGGTGCGCGAGATGACCGCGAAGGAGGTCCGCGCCACCCAGGTCCTCCAGTTGCCCCTCGACCGCGCGAGCGTCAAGGTCCGTGCCCACGGGGTCGGCGAGGACCCGGCCGACGGCGAGGACCACACCGTCTGGGCGGGCGTCCTGCCACTCGCGGTCCGCGCCGGTGTCCCGATCTCGGGGGACATCTCGGGGGACAGTCCGGTGGACGCGTCCGTCCTCGCGCTGTCGGCCCGCCTCGACCGTCTGGCCGCCGACCGGGAGGCCCGGATCGCCGCCGCCATGCGGGTCGCGTCGGTCTGAGCCCGTCCCCACGGCCGCACGCCGGCTCCGGAACAGCCGTGCGCGTCGTCGGAGTGGCCTGCGAGCGGTGATCGTTCCTGTGACCAGCTGCAGGAACACTCCGGCGCTGCCCAGCCGCGGACACCGTCGTGACCAATACGTTACTTTCCGGACCGCCGAGTGGTCCCGACCCGGAAGGACCCATGGGACGCCACACCCTGCCTGCAGCAGCCGACGACCGTCAGCCCACGCGGACGCACACGCACCCCGCGCGACCGCACACGCACCCCGCGGCCGATCCCGCGCCGCTGACGCCGGACACGCAGCAGTCCCGTCCCCGCGGACGCCGCTCGGCCCTCGGCCCCGCAGCCGCCCGTTCCACCTTCGTCGAGCACCCGAAGCCAGCCCGGACCGTGCGGATGCAGCCGCGTCCCGCCCCCGTCGCGTCGTCGGCCGGCAGCGCGGTGCTGAGCCGGACGGCCACCCTGCGTGCCGAACGAGCACTCGACCCGCGGCACATCCGTCGTTCCGCGAACGCGAAGCGCGCCGCGATCCTGCTGGCCCCCGCCATCGCCGTGACCTCGAGCCTGACGCTCGCCCTGCCCGCGAACGCCGACACGCTGCCGGTCGACACCCGCTCCGGCACGACCACGGCACAGGACGCCCAGACCTTCACGGTGGCGCACGACGTCCAGGTCCCCGTGGTCTCGACCGACGGCATGACCACCACCACGACGATCGTGTCCTACCCGACGCTCGACCTGCGGTTCGGGGTGACGACGGCGCAGGCACAGTCCGCGTTGTCCGCCGCGCTGTCGGCCGGCGGCGACCGGGCCACGATCCTGGCAACCGCCCTGCAGTACATGGGGGACCCGTACGTCGAGGGCGGCGCGAGCCACGAGGGCATCGACTGCTCCGGGCTCACCATGGTCGCGTACCAGGCGGTGGGGATCCAGCTCGTGCACTACGTGCCGACGCAGGACGCCGTCGCCACCACGATCCCCGAGTCCGAGGCGTTGCCGGGCGACCTCGTCGTGTACGACGACGACGACCACGTCGGCCTGTACCTCGGCCAGGGGCTCGTGCTGCAGGCACCGCACCCGGGCGAGGTCGTCGACATCGTCCCGATGTACTCGGCGGCGCACCACTTCGCCCGCGTCCTGCCGGCCGGCAGCTGACCCGGCGGACCGCGCTGGGGGCCTGGTGGTGACCTGCAGGACCACCCGGACGGGGCGTCCCCACGGATCACGGGCCTCCCGTATCCTGGAGTGATGGCTTCCGACACCCGCACCCCGTTCGAACAGCAGCAGTCTGCTCGTCCGCAGGTGCGCCCGCGCACCGAGGGCTGGAAGCAGGCCACCGACACCGACGGCCGGCCGCTCCTGCAGTTCGCGTCCCCGAAGCGTGGCAAGCCGCCCGTGCACCTGGCCGACCTGACGGCCGAGGAACGCGAGGCCCGCGTCAAGGAGCTCGGTCTGCCCGGGTTCCGCGCCAAGCAGCTCGCGACCCACTACTTCCAGCACTACACGTCCGACCCGGCCAAGATGACCGACCTGCCCGCCGCCCAGCGGGAGCAGCTCGTCGCCGGGATGCTGCCGCCGCTCCTCACCGAGACCCGGCGGCTCGCGACGGACAACGGCGACACCATCAAGTTCCTCTGGAAGCTGCACGACGGCGCCCTGGTCGAGTCGGTCCTGATGCGGTACCCCGGCCGGATCACGCTGTGCGTGTCGTCCCAGGCCGGGTGCGGCATGAACTGCCCGTTCTGCGCCACCGGCCAGGCCGGGCTGACCCGCAACATGTCCACCGCCGAGATCATCGAGCAGATCGTCCGGGCCAACGCCGCGATCGCCGCCGGTGAGCTCGGGGGCGATCCCCGCAAGGGCGGCAACGACCGCGTCGACGCCGAACGCGTGACGAACATCGTGTTCATGGGCATGGGGGAGCCGCTCGCGAACTACAAGCGGGTGATGGACGCGGTGCGGTTGATGGTCGCTCCGCAGCCGAACGGCCTCGGCATGAGTGCCCGCGGCATCACGGTGTCGACCGTCGGACTCGTGCCGGCGATGATCAAGCTCGCGGACGAAGGGATCCCGCTCACCTTCGCGCTGTCCCTGCACGCCCCCGACGACGAACTCCGCGACGAGCTCATCCCGGTGAACTCGCGCTGGAAGGCCGACGAGGCGATCGACGCCGCCCACAACTACTACGTCAAGACGGGCCGTCGTGTCTCGATCGAGTACGCGCTCATCAAGGACATGAACGACCACGCCTGGCGAGCCGACCTGCTCGCCGAGAAGCTCAACAAGCGTGGCAAGGGATGGGTGCACGTCAACCCGATCCCGCTCAACCCGACGCCGGGCTCCGTGTGGACCTCGTCCGAGGTGCACGTGCAGGACGAGTTCGTCCGCCGGCTCAACGCCGCCGGCATCCCGACGACCCTGCGCGACACCCGCGGCAAGGAGATCGACGGGGCGTGCGGGCAGTTGGCCGCCGCCGAGTAGGTCGGTCCGGTCAGTCGGTCCGGTCCAGTTGGTCTGGTCGTCTGGTCGTCTGTTCGTTCGGGAGGCACGGTGCGGGTTCGCGCCGTGCCTTCCGTCGTTCCCGGGGTGCGTCCACCCCGTCGATCACCGGAAACCCGGGGGACAGCTCCCGTTCACCGGAGTGCGACACGCCCGGGAGGAAGGACGGTTGGCGGGCCCCCTGGGGCCTGTGTAGAGTAATCACTCGTTGCCGCTGAGGCGGAGAACGGAACGGCCGAGACGGTCACAGGGTGCAAGCCCTGGATGCGCAGTCCGGACGGGGTCCCGCTCAGGCAACATCCCCCGAAGAAATCGAAGTGATTCGATGTGTCTGACGGTGGAACAAGACGAATGCCTCTCTGGCGGAATCCTTTTGTGGGTCGAGCGGGGAGTGCGTCTGGTCCTTGAGAACTCAACAGCGTGCACATTGTCAATGCCAATTTATTGATTGACCTCGTGCC
>NZ_LMOS01000009.1:0-125419 GCF_001424595.1 Curtobacterium sp. Leaf154 | reverse complement strand
CCAGGAAGTCATGAGGCTCATGGTCGGAGCGTATCGGCCACTAGCTCCTCTCGCTGGTGCGATCGCCAACCACCGTCGTTCGTCTCGCTTGCCGATCGCCCAGCGGACGAGCCCGCTGGTGTCCGTTCGACAAGAACCGCGCGGGCAATCCGTACCACTCAGGGTCGTTTCGGTGTCTATTGGGTCATGACGCCGCGCATCCCGAAGCTGCCGCCAACAACCACTGTGAACCGCCACGAGCTCCACATCGACTACGTGCCGAGCAACACGGCGCACCGCACCTGGACCATCACCGAGCACTTCAGCTCCGTCACCGTCGGCCACCCTGCTGCTTTCTCCAGCATCCTCCGTCTGAGGCCGGGTAACGTGCGGGCGATGACAGCGGCACGATCCCGTCGTCGGCGCATGCGACGCCGGCAACGGCCACCGCGCGGAACCCGGCGGATGACCTGGTGGGAATGGTCAGGCCTCGGCACGCTGGTCGCTGTCACCCTCGGCCTGACCGTCGCGGCACTCATCCTCCGCTGACCCAGACGCCCCCCCAACCGCGTCTCGATAGCCGATCGTCCACCGGACGGCTCGAGCGGCGAGGCAGGTGTACAACGAGTGCATGGATAAGCGCTCGCTTCCGACAAGCACATGGCTACAGCTCGTCGGTGGGATCGGTCTTATCGTGCTCGGTCTGGTCGCAATTCTGAGTCACCATCTGATGTGGTTGGGTGTGGCCGCGATCGTGGTTGGGGTTGGATCGGTCATAGTGGCGTCACGCACGATGGTGTCGGTTGCCCGTCGTCCGTAGTTCCAGGTTCACACCAAGCCGCGGTTCCGCTGCTCGGGCGGCCCTTATCCATGCACGTCGGTAGGGACCCGTTGGTGGTTCCCCGAGGGAAACGATGGTGCCAACTGACGCTTGCCCCGATAGGGGATCCGATGATGCAGGAAGAGTGGGCGCTGCCGCACTCGCGGGGCGTTCGATCATCACGGAGGAGCGGTCGGCGTGGAAAATTCTTTCCAAGACGACGCCGTGGCCGGCTGCGAGACAGTGTCGGCTCCGATCAGGGGAATGCGGTGATGGCGGCCACGCGGAGGAAGTCGAGCTTCTCGGCGTTCGGCCCCGTGCTCGTCGTGCTGTAGAGCACGATCTTGACGTCGGTGTCCGGTATAACCACGACATCGCAGTCGAGGACTACGTCGCCGACGACGCGGTTGTGAACGGTCTTGGTGAGCGTGGTGTGTGCGGCTGCCTGTGCGTCGCCCCACAGTCGGTCGAAGCGGGGGCTACGGGCCCGGAGATCCGTCACGAAGGTGTGGAGAGCGACGTCCTGGTCGAGCAGCCCCACCGACCGACGCAGGTCGGCGACGAGTGCGCGTTCGAAGCGGTCAGAGCCGCCATGCGCGGTCGCGATCTCCGCGATCGAGTTGTCGATGAACGTCTGGACCAGGAGGTTCTGGTCTGGGTCCGCGAGCACGGACGGGGTGTGGAACAGGCGCTGCCACAGCGACGTCGAGTACAGCAACGACCAGTCCGCGGCGAAGACGGCGACCGGGAACGCGGACAGCCGCGAGACGATGCGCTGCACGCCTGGTGGGACGTGACGAGTAACCGTGCCCGCCGATGGGGGAGCGATCCCGGCGGCGCGGTGCAGCAGGTCGTTCTCGCTGCGGCTCAACTGGAGCGCACGGGCCAGGGCTGCCACGACCTGCGCCGACGGGGTGCGGAACCGTCCTTGCTCCAGCCGGGTGACGTAGTCGACGCTCACGCCGGCGAGCTGGGCCACCTCCTCACGCCGTAGGCCCGGCGTGCGTCGCCGTCCGTACGGCTCGAGGCCGACATCCTCAGGTGTCAGGCGCTCCCGCCAAGCACGCAGCAGCTCGCCGAGATCAGTGCTCAGAGGGTGTTCGTTCACCGACACATTCTCCGGTGGAACGGGCACGCCAGGGTGGCAGCGGTCTTCCCTGGCTGCGCGCCCCGCCAACACTGACGCTGGTTCCTCCACGACGAAAGGAAGCAGCCCATGACCGCAACACCCAACGGATACGTCACCGTCATCTGGCAGACCCGCGCGAAGCCGGGCAAGGAGACCGCGCTGCGGGACTTCATCACCGCAGCCGTCACCCCGTCCCGGAACGACCCGGGGAACATCGACTACGAAGCACACCAGGTAGAAGGCGACCAAGCCGCGTTCGTCATCTACGAGCGGTGGCAAAGCCGACAGCACCTCGACGACCACCTCAGTGCGCCGCGGATGCAGAGACTCGTCCCGCAGATGCTGGAGCTCATCGACGGCTCGATCGAGGACGGCATCACCCTGCTCCAGCCGTTCCGTCCGAGCAACTGACCCGTACCGCGCGTGACCATCACCCTGATCACCGGCGCCAACACAGGCATCGGCTTCGAGACAGCCCGACAACTAACCGCAGCAGGACACAACGTGTGGATCGGCGCGAGGAACCTCGATCGCGGCCGTACCGCCGCTGAGGCGCTCGGCACACACGTGGTCCAGCTCGACGTCACCGACGATCGTTCCGTCGCTGCCGCGGTCGCGCACCTCGAAGAACACGCTGGGCGGCTCGACGTCCTCGTGAACAACGCGGGCATCCTCGGCGAGGTCGTCCCGCCCGAGGAGATGACCGTCGAGCAGATCCGCACGGTCTACGAGACGAACGTGTTCGGCGTGGTCCGGGTCACCCGCGCATTCCTCCCGCTGCTCCGACGCGGCACCGATCCGTCGGTGGTCAACGTCACCAGCGGACTCGGGTCCTTCACGCTCACCGGCGACCCCGACCGCGTCGAGTCGCAGTACCCGCTCGCCGCCTACGGATCGTCGAAGACGGCCGTCACCATGTTGACGATGCAGTACGCCAGGACAACTCCAGGCATCCGATTCAACGCCGTCGACCCGGGGCAGACCGCCACTGACTTCACCGGCGGGCTCGGCGGCACCATCGAGGACGGTGCCGCCGCGGCCGTTCGCATCGCAACGCTCGGAGCAGCCGCTCCAACCGGCACCGCGACCGACAAGGACGGCACCTTGCCCTGGTGAGGAGTGCGAAGTGCTGCTCTGTCAACTACGCCCCAGCCATAGAACCTCGACTCACAAATCAGGTGGCATCGCGCTTCCCTGACCCGTCCGCCCGATCCATCAACCCTCGAACAGAGAGATAGACCACCGATGACGACCACCTCCACTCCTACGACCATCATCATCGCGGGTCGAGTGTTCTTGCCGCCCGAGCAGGTCCGGGACTACCTTGCCGATGCTCAAGCCCTCTACCCGATCGGCGAGGCAAACCCCGGGGCCCGTCTCATCTCCTTCGGCCTCGACGACGAAGCAGCTGGGGTCGTGACCATCCTCGAACACTTCGAGTCCCAGGAGGCCCAGGACCGGCACTTCTCCCACCCCGACGTCGTTGCCTTCCTCACGAAGTGGAGCCCACTCATGCGTAACGAGGTGCTCAAGTTCGACGCTTCGAACGAACGCAACCCCACCGAGGTCTAGCCCTGTCACCACGTCGGTAGATTCCGGACACAGCTCGCACTAGGAGGGGCCATGACCCGCAACGCGGAGCAGGGCCCCTCCTAGTGGTTCCACCTGGCGTGGCTTCGAGGTTGAACCAAAGCATCCCGCGCGACGGACACCCGACGACGAGTGCGTTGCCGCGTTGTACCAGGTACGCGAGCGGCGTGCATTGCAAGACAACAAGCGCGACCTCGTGTCCGCTGGCCGATCCTCTACCGGGCAGCGCTGCTCGCTTGGATCACCAGGATGGCCCTTCGTGGCAAGCTTGCGGCCAGGTTGAGGAGGGATCGCGATGGATGAAGCTGTCTTGTACGACCTTTGCAGTCGCGCTCGACTCGTTCAGGTCCGGCTCCTCTCGACCGAAGCAGGGCTCCTGGGCCTCACCGACTTCATCGGTCGCGCTGCTCGATGCTCGGAGAACTACTCGCACGCGCGTCTGCTGCAGCTGATCCAGGCTGCGCCGCGGCCAGTCGGCTTCCGATACGGCTTCCGTCGGCTGGAAACCGTCAGTGTGAGTCGGACCGTACCCCCGGACACTTTCACCGACGACGAACGTCGTGAGTACGAGGCTGCGCAGAGCGCGCTCCTCTCGAGCGTCGGACGCGACGCTGGGGAACCAGCCCCCGGAGTGGTAGGAGTCGCACGGAACGTACTCGAGCAGTTCATCCTCCGCTGGTTCTGAGGGAGACATTTGGTCGGACGCCATCTCGTTTGACGATCGGCTATCGGGACTGGTTTAGCCTCGTCCGATGGTGGATCTCGATGCTCGTCTCGTCGCGTTGTACGACGAAGACAACCCTGACGGTGCCGACAGTGACTTCTACCGAACGCTCGGCATGTCGATGGCCGCGCGATCCGTAATCGACCTTGGGTGCGGAACCGGCTCACTCACCGTGAGCATGGCCGACGCCGGGATGTCTGCAGTCGGGGTCGATCCCTCACCGACGATGCTCGACTACGCCAAGCGCCGGCCCGGCGCTGACGGCGTGACGTGGGTACTGGGTGATAGTCGCGACCTCCCGAACGTCGGCGCCGACTACGCCGTGATGACCGGCAACGTCGCGCAGCACATACCCGATGGGGACTGGCAGCGGACGCTCGCCGATCTTCACCGTGCACTCCGCCCCGGCGGGACCCTCGCGTTCGAGAGTCGGAATCCCGCCGCCGAAGCGTGGCGCGCTTGGTCCGCGCCGGAGCACACCATCCGCGAGACCACGAGCGGTTCTTTGGAAGAGTGGTCGGAAGCTCGGGAGATCTCGCCCGGAGTCGTCCGCCTGGTCGCTCACAACACCTTCACCGACACAGGCGAACAGCTCTCATACACAGAGGACCTGTTCTTTCGCGAGTCGAGCGAGCTCGAGCATCAGCTCGAGCACGCAGGCTTCCGAGCCGAGGCGGTGTACGGCGACTGGCGGTGCGGTGCGTTGAGCGACTCGTCCCAAGTCTTGGTCCTGGTTGCCACTGCCCGGTAGCCGATCGGCTAACGGACGGAGCTGGCAGGGGTGCCGTCTTCCCACATCAGTGCTGTTGCCTGCTCCTCGTGGATGAGCAGGTCGCGGATCAGGGACGCGTTCTCGACGGGGCAGGACAGGGCGATGAGGTTCTCCGAGATCGCGTCGACGAGACACCCGCGCTGGGCGTAGCGTCCTGCGATCGACCGCCACGCCGCGGCGAGGTCCGGATCTTCGCCGAGCCAGAGTCGGAAGGTGGCCTGGTTGCCGTGCTCGCTGACGCTCGTTGCCACGAGCGATCCTTCCGCGGATCTGACGGTGGCTACTGTGTCGTCGTAGTTCACGCCGTACACCCATGCGGGTACTGCACGAACCTGCACCAGGTCCGGCCCGATCGTCTTTGCGTTCAACGCTTCCCAGAACACGTCACCAGAGTCGGAGGGAAGCGCGAACCAGACTTCAGTGTCCGCGTCGGACGCCGATTGCGTCGGCACAAGCGAAGATCCCGCCCATTCGGCCGTCCGACTGGGGTGCTGCCGGTACTCGCTCATGGCGGCAATCTATCCTCGCCATGCACCCGACCGCACTCGGTTTCGGTCGACGACACCGCCCGACCTCGAGCCCGGTTGACGATCCTCATCCGGGGCACTACTCGACTTTCACGGACGGCTTCAACGGCGTACCCGTAGAGTCCGCGCATGGAAGCCTCGTTCGCGATCTTCATCAACGGCTCCTACGGCGCCGGCAAGACAACGGTCCTCGACCACGTCGGCAACCTGCTGTCCGCTGAGGAGCGCCCCTTCAGTTTGATTGACGTCGACTGGTTCCATCGGTCCTCTCCCGTTAGCGTCCTCGACCCGCAGAACCAGGTCATCGAGGCGAGGAACATCGCTGCCGTGTGGGCGAACTACAAGACCGCCGGACCGCGCCAACTCATCATGAGCGGCGTGATCGCAGATGAAGCCGACAAGCATCGATACTCAGAAGCAGTCGCGTTGCCGCTTCGATCAGTCCGCCTGACCGCGCAGCGATCAACTGCCGAGGCGCGTCTACGGGCACGCTACGACTCCTCTCGGCAGACCGAGCTCCGCTGGCACCTCGACCGCTGGGAACACCTGACCGAACGTCTCACCGCAGCTGACTTGGACGAAGTCACGATCGCGACCGACAGGTTGAACCCGGTGTCAGTAGCTCGCCTCATCGCGCAGCACTTCAAGCTCCTCGACGCGTCCCAATAGCGGGTGGTTCACCGCTACACCCCAATTGTCACCTTCGACGCCTTCCGCTGCCTACTGCCGCCTGACCAGGGGTATTGCCGTATACCTGTCCCGCAAAAATGCCCGGTGAAGGGGCGCCAAACGCTACACGCCTCCCCGGATGACGAAGGCCAGGGAACGCGCGCCGGCATCCTTCTCGCCACCGGCATTGCCCTGACGTTCGTGAACGCCCCCGACGACGACCTCGAGCGCGAGGACCGGAATTTCGTAGCCGAGATCACCGTGCGTCCGCACGGCGGCTGAGCCTCGCCCGTGACTCGGCCGTGTACCGACCGGAGGCGCGGTGCCAGCCGGCACCGCGCCTCCCGTCCGGGGTGGGGCCGCGTCAGCTCGCGGTGTCCTCGAGCGCGTCGAGCGCGGCCACGTCCTCGGCGGCGAGCACGAAGTCGACGTCGGCGTTCTCGGCGATGCGCGACGGGGTCGTGGACTTCGGCAGCGGCAGGACGTCCTTCTCGAGCAGGTAGCGGATCGCGACCTGGGCGACGGTCTTGTCGTACTTCGCCGCGATCTCGGCGATCTGCTCGTTCTCGAGCAGGCCACCGGTGGCGAGTGGGGAGTAGCCCTCGGTCAGGATGTCGTGCTCGCGGTCGAAGGCGGTCGTCTCGTCCTGGGTGTTGCCGATGAACCAGCGGATCTGGTTGGCGTGCGGGACGACGTCCGTGCGGCCGAGCAGGTCCTCGAGGTCGGCGACGGCGAAGTTCGAGACACCGATGCTCTTGGTGCGGCCGGCGTCGTAGAGCTCCTCGAAGACCTTCCAGACCTCGACGTTGCCGTCGCGGTGGTCGGAGCCCATGTCGCTCCAGGGCCACGGCGCGTGGATCAGGTACAGGTCGACGTGTCCGAGGTCGAGGTTGTTGCTCGACTCCTCGAAGGCGTCGCGGGCACCCGAGGCCGTCTTGATCTCGGCCGGCAGCTTCGTGGTGATGAAGAGTTCGTCGCGGGGGATGCCGCTGTCGCGGACGGCCTCGCCGACGCTCGCCTCGTTGCCGTACGCCAGGGCGGTGTCGATGTGGCGGTAGCCGAGCTCGAGGGCGGTCTTCGTGGCGTCGTACGCGTCGGTGCCGGACGGGATCTGCCACGTGCCGAAGCCGATCTTCGGGATGTGCAGACCGTTGGACAGGGTGAACGTGTCGATGAGTGCGGGCATGCAGCGGACAGTACGCCGGTCGGGTTCGGCCACGGTCACGGTGCGGAACGCGGGTGTCCTCGGGCTTGCGCGCACTCGGGGAGGAAGTGCCGGTACTCCTCCTTGCGGGCAGCGGTGCTCACTGCGCCGTCGAAGTCGGTCTCCGGAACAACCCCGACCGCGACGTCCCCGTGGCCAATCCCATCGCAGACGGCGACGATGACGCCGTCCGCTCCGTCGGCCTGAGACAGTGTCGCTGGGCGATGGAGCACCTGTGGAGACAGGTCGTACCAGACGAACGCGTCACCGTCCGGGACGAGGGCACCGGCTTCGGTGACCGTCATCCCGACCGTGACGTCCGCGTGGGCCGGGTGACCTGCTGTGGAACATCCCGCCAGCAGCAAGGCGGCGACGGCAATGCTGGTCACTCTGATGCTCAGGCGCAGGGCGAACATCGGTCAGCGGTACCGGATGATGTCGCACGTCACGCGTGCACTGCCCGGGTTGAAGGCGTACAACCAGCCGGAACGACCGGTGACGTAGTCCTTCCCAGCGCCGGTCATGTGCTTCTCGATCTTGTACTTGTAGCGGTTCCCGACCGGGTAGGCGACGAGCATCCTTCCCTTGGGGACACGCTGCCTGCTGCAGGTCACCGAGACGCTCTGTGTGCGGGAAGCGCTGAAGTTGAGCTTGCCCGCGGCCCACTTCCTCGTCGCACCGAACTCCAGACCGATCGTTCGTGTTGCTGCGCGGCCCTTCGTGAGGCCGCAGTTCATCGAGGACGTGCGGGACCCGCAGGATGCGAGGATCTGCGAACCGGTGTGGTGGGACTTCTTCGACTTGTTGACCACCTTGTTGTAGTACCCCCACGCGGCTCGAGGCTCGCGCGGTTGCGTCGCTTCGGCTGCGGTGCCGCTGGCGAGCAACAGAGAGATGGTGGCGGCAGCTACGAGGGCGCTCTTGACGGAAGTCTTCATGAACGTCGAGCCTGGCGGAGAACCAATGAAATATGTAGAACATCAAACTTCGATGCGAAGTCGTTACCTGGCCTCCGACGCCAGCAAGGGCGTTCCGGGTTGCATGGCGCGCACCTCGAACGGACGGAAGGACGCCCGCATGCCCCTGAGCCCCACCGTGCACGACCGGAAGACCGGTGTCACCCCACACGGAGAGCCCGGCGGCTTCGAGCTCGCCCTGCTCGACCGCGGTGCCGCCGTGCTGCAGACCTCGGCACCGCTGCGGGGCTTCGACGTCTACGTGGTCGGGTTCCACTGCGTGAAGGGCGAGCCCGACGTGCAGATGGAGGCGCACCACTTCTGCAAGGTGGTGAACGCCGAGATGCTGCAGTGCGTGCTCTTCGACGCGGACGACGGGCGCTCCTGACGGCAGCCGACGCTTGAATAGGCATACCTTTCAAGCCCCCGGCAGGTCGGTTGCGGACCACACGACGGACGGGAGGCCCGTGGCAGTGTCGCCACGGGCCTCCCGTCCGGTGTGTGCTGCGGTTCAGCGCGCGGTGCGCGTGCCGATCCGCGGCAGGACGAAACCGAGCACGATCATCGCGACGGCGAGGAAGGCGTGCAGCACGTTGTCTGCGCTGTTCAGCGGCACGAAGTTCGCGCCACCGGCCATGCCCGCGGTGAAGAGCCCGTAGACGAAGAGCACCGCGTAGACGATGCCGCCGGCGACGAGGTACAGGCGCGCTGAGGCTGCACGGCGGGCGGCGAGCAGCCCGACGATGCCGAAGAGCAGGTGCACGATGTTGTGCAGGACGGACACCTGGAACAGGCCCAGGAGCAGGGCCATGGAGCCGTGGCCGGCCACGGACATCGAGCCCATGTCCATGGTGAGTCCGGGGATGAACCCGGCGATGCCGACGATCAGGAAGACGACACCGAAGACGAACGCGCCCCGCTGGGTCCACGTCGAGCCGGAGCCGGTGCGTGCGGTTGCTGCGCTGCTGGTCATGATCAGCCCTCTTTTCTGTACGCGCCGCAGTGTGCGGCACACATGACATTCGGAGCGCTTCTACGGTCGGTTTGCAGGTCAGGGGTGCGAAAGGCTGCGATGGCCGATTCACGCACCGGCAGCGCCCGCGATCTGCCCTCGATCCTCTCGGGAAGTGCCCGGTGCGCGTGCAGGAAGGCCCGCCAAGATGAAGTCGGCCAAGTGGCCAAGTCGTTCGACCCGAGGAGTCACCATGGAGACCGTCGTCCGAGCAGCAGGACCCGCCGAACTCGAGGCGGCCGCAGCCGTCCTGGCCGAGGCCTTCGCCGACGACCCGGTGCTCGCCGAGTTCCGGCCGCCCCGATCCGGCGAGGACCGTCCCGCCGTGCTGGCCCGCCTCTTCGCGGCCCTCATCCGCTCGGTGCCGACGACCGGTCGTCGGGTGGACGTCGCCACGATCGGTGACCGCGTGGTCGGCGCCGCGTTCTGGCAGGCGCCCGGTCGGCACACCGGCGGCTTCGGCGCCTTCGTTCGACAGGTGCCGGCGTTCCTCCGGACGCTCGGGATCCGCGGTGCGCTCCGCGCCGTGACGCACCTGCGCCGCATGGAGCGCGCCCGCCCGATGACCCCGCACTGGTACCTCACCGAGATCGGGGTGTCGGCCGCCGCGCGGGGTCGTGGCGTCGGTGGCCTGCTGCTCGGGCACGCACTCGAACGCGCCGACCGGTCGTCCCGGGGCGCCTACCTGGAGTCGTCCACCCCGGTGAACCGCCGGCTGTACCGACGGCACGGGTTCGCGGACGGCGCGCCGATCGCGGGGTTCCGCGCGGCGACCCCGATCAGCATGTGGCGTCCGGCAGCGGGCTGACCCGGCGCCGGGGGACACCGACCCTGTACCGGCGTGCACGCGCGCTGCCTACCGTCCACGGCACACCACGACGAGAGGAAACACCATGGCAAGTGGAGTCGCAGCAGTCTGGGTCCCGGTCAGCGACATGGAGCGCGCCGTCGCGTTCTACCGCGACACGCTCGGTCTCACCGTCAAGGACCAGTCCGACGACTGGAGCGAGATCGACGCCGGTGGTCTGATGATCGGCCTGAACGGACGCGAGTCCACCAGCCAGGCGAGCGACGGCGGCGCCGTCGTGTCGTTCCAGCCGGACGGCAGCATCGAGGACGAGGTCGCCTCGCTCAAGGAGCGCGGCGCGGACATCCAGGGCGAGATCAGCGAGCACCCGTGGGGCAAGATCATCCCCTTCAAGGACAGCGAAGGCAACGACCTGCAGCTCTACTCGCCGCCGCAGGGCTGACCCAGCCGGGTGCGGAACGCACCCGCGGACGGACGGGAGGCCCGTGGCGACGCCGCCACGGGCCTCCCGTCCGCTTCGTGGCCGACTACGCGGACCCGCGCCAGACGACCTCCGTCGGCAACAGCAGACCGCGTGGGCCGTCGTCGGTGCCGCCGATCTGCTCGAGGACCTGGTGTGCCGCCTGCTCGCCGAGCAGGCGCGCCGGCTGCCGCACCGTCGACAGCTGCGGGTCGCACCGCAGCGCCCAGGCGCTGTCGTCGAACCCGACCACACCGACGTCCGACGGCACGCTCCGGCCGCTGCGCTGCAGGACGTCCATGGCACCGGCGGCGACGGCGTCCGACGCGGCGAACACCCCGTCGATGTCCGGGGCCCGCTCGAGCAGCTCGCGCATGCCCTCGGCGCCGGCGGTGTAGCTGAACAGGGGGTTCCGGGCGACGAGGTCGGGGTCGAAGCGCTCGCCGAGTGCCGCGGTGAACCCCGCCAGGCGGTCCTGGCCGGAGTCGCGGTCGAGCCCGGAGGCGAGCATCCCGATCCGTCGTCGGCCGGTGTCGACCAGCCGTCGGGTGATCTGCTCGGCGGCGTCGCGGTTGTCGATGCCGATGTACGAGATGTTCGCGGCGTCGGACGGGTGCCCGACGAAGCACGCGGGCATGCCGATCTCCTCGATCGCCCCGGTGATCGGGTCGCCGTCGCGGGCGGACAGCACGATGGCGCCGTCGACGAAGCCGCCGCGCAGGTACTCGACCACCCGCTCGCTGTCGCGGGCGGAGTCGACCATGATCGTGACGAGCTGCTGGTCGGCGTCGGACAGCACGGCGTTCGTGCCGATCAGGATGTTGCCGATGTTGGGGTCGTCGAGCACCACGACCGAGGGTTCGTGCACGATGAGCGCGATCGCCCCGGAACGCCGGGTGACCAGGCTGCGGGCGGCGGCACTGCGCACGTAGCCGACACGTCGGACGGCGTCCTGCACGGCCTCGCGCGCCTTCGGTGACACGTACGGCTCGTCGTTGAGCACCCGTGAGACGGTGCCGCGGGACATCCCCGCTTCGTCCGCGACGTCCTGGATCGTGGCGCGCTGACGAGCGGATCGGACCTCGGACATGGGGCAACCATATCCGCCGCTGAGGAGCCCTCGGAACGCCTCGCAGTTGACAGGGTGCAGCCGCTGGTGTTTGATCTGGGAGCGCTCCCAGAAACCTCCGGCCCCGATCCCCGGTGCGGCCTGGGAGCGCTCCCAGAACACTGGGTGGCCTTCGCCGTCGAAGGGGTCGCACGCGGCCGAGGCGGCGGGTCGCCCCGATCAGCGAGGATCCCCGTGACGACCACCACCCTGCCGACGACCGCCACCGGCGCGCTCGGCCTCGGCTCGACGGGCCTCGCGTTCGGGTGCGACTACAACCCCGAGCAGTGGGACCCCGAGGTGTGGGTCGAGGACGTCCGGCTCATGCGCGAGGCCGGCGTGAACCTCGTCGCGATCAACGTCTTCGGCTGGTCGCACGTCGAACCCCGGCAGGGTGAGTACGACTTCGCCGCGCTCGACACCGTCATCGAACTGCTGCACGGCGCGGGCATCGGGGTCGACCTGGGCACCGGCACCGCCTCGACGCCACCGTGGCTCACCACCCGCCACCCCGAGGTCCTGCCCGTCGTCGCCGACGGCACGACCCGCTGGCCCGGTGGCCGCCAGGCGTTCTGCCCGAGCTCCCCGGTCTACCGCGAGCACGCCCTCGCCCTGGTCCGCGCCACCGCCGAGCGCTACGGCGACCACCCCGCCGTGCGGCTCTGGCACGTGTCGAACGAGCTCGGCTGCCACAACGCGCACTGCTACTGCGACGTCTCCGCCCAGGCGTTCCGCGGCTGGCTGCAGGCCCGGTACGGCACGGTCGACGCGCTGAACGCCGCCTGGGGCACCTCGTTCTGGAGCCAGCGCTACTCGGCGTGGGAGCAGGTGCTGCCGCCCCGCGCGACGCTGTCGTTCACGAACCCGGCACAGACCATCGACTTCGACCGGTTCTCGTCCGACGAGCTCCTCGGCCACCACCGCGCCGAGGCCGCCGTCCTGCGCGAGCTGAGCGACAAGCCCGTCACGACGAACTTCATGGTCGCCGCGCACATCACGGCGCTCGACTACTGGTCGTGGGCCGGCGACATGGACGTCATCGCGAACGACCACTACCTGGACCACCGCCTGCCCCGGCCGCACGTCGAGCTCGCCTTCGCCGCCGACACCACCCGTGGCCTGGCCGGCGGCGCCCCGTGGCTGCTCATGGAGCACTCGACCGGTGCCGTGAACTGGCAGCCGCACAACGTCGCCAAGGCCCCGGGGGAGATGCTCCGGAACACCGCGGCGCACATCGCCCGCGGTGCCGACGGGGTCTGCTTCTTCCAGTGGCGCGCGTCCGTGCAGGGCAGCGAGAAGTTCCACTCGGCGCTGCTGCCGCACGCCGGCACCGAGTCGACGACGTGGCACGACGTGGTCGCGCTCGGCGCCCTGGCCGAGCGGCTCGGCGAACTGCGGGGGTCGCGCGTGGTCGCCGACGTGGCGCTCGTCTTCAGCTGGGAGAACCAGTGGGCGGCCGACCTGGAGGCCCACCCCAGCACCGCGCTCCGCTACCTGGAGCAGGTCCACGCGTTCCACGCCGCGCTGTGGGACCTCGGCGTGACCGTCGACGTCGTCGCCCCCGGAGCACCCCTCGACGGGTACGCGCTCGTCGTCGTCCCCGAGCTCTACCTGGTGCGCGACGAGCACGCGGCCGTCATCGCCGACCACGTCGCCGCTGGCGGGCACGCCGCCGTCAGCTGCTTCAGCGGCATCGTCGACGAGCGCGACCGGGTCCGCACCGGCGGCTACCCGGGCGCCTTCCGCGACCTGCTTGGCGTGCGGGTGGACGAGTTCCTCCCGCTCGCCGCCGACGCCACGATCGCGCTGTCCGACGGCACGACCGGCAGTGTCTGGTCCGAGCCGGTCGAGCTGCGCGGCGCGACGAGCGTCGTCGACTACGCCGAGGGCTCCCTCGCCGGGCGCCCCGCCGTGACCCGCAACGAGCACGGCGCCGGCACCGCCTGGTACACGTCCACGGTCCTCGACGCCGCAGCGCTGGGCGGGTTCGTCCACCGCGTGCTCGACGAGGCCGGGGTGCACGCCGACCCCGCCGTCCGCCCCGGGCTCGAGGTCGTCCGTCGCCGCGGCGACACCCACGAGTGGGTCTTCCTGCTGAACCACTCCGACCGCACCGTCGAGCACCACGAGGCCGGCCACGAACTCGTCGCCGACCGCCCCGTCACCGGCACCACCGCCATCGCCCCCGGCGGGACCCAGATCATCCGCACCGACAGGAACCGCTCATGACCACCACCGCACAGTCGCCCAGCGCGACCCGACGACGCCGGGGCGGCGGGTTCCGCTACCGCCGCGCGATCGCGATCTTCGTCCTGCCGTTCGCCGTCCTGTTCACGGCGTTCTACCTGGTCCCCATCCTCTACGCCGTGTGGGAGTCGCTGCAGAAGATCGAGCGGCAGGGCACGTTCGGCGCCCCGACGCAGGTCTTCGGCGGCCTGAGCCAGTACGCCCTGGTGTTCCAGGACGGCGAGTTCTGGAGCTCGGTGCTCCGCGTGCTGCTGTTCGGTGTCGTGCAGGTGCCGGTGATGCTCGGGCTCGCGCTCCTGTTCGCCCTGCTGCTCGACTCCCCGCTGCTGCGCGGCAAGCGGTTCTTCCGCCTGGCGTTCTTCGCGCCGTACGCGGTGCCCGGCGTCATCGCCGCGATCATGTGGGGCTACCTCTACGCCCCCGACCTGTCGCCGTTCTCCGCGGTGACCTCGCGGGTCGACCTGCTCGGCGGCAGCACCGTGCTGTGGGCGGTCGCCAACGTCGTGACCTGGGTCTACGTCGGCTACAACATGCTCATCATCTACTCGTCGCTCCTCGCGATCCCCGCCGAGGTGTACGAGGCGGCGAAGCTCGACGGTGCGTCCCAGCTCCGGATCGCCCTGTCGATCAAGATCCCGCTCGTGGTGCCGGCCATCGTGCTCACCGCGGTGTTCTCCGTCATCGGCACCCTGCAGCTGCTGACCGAGCCGACCGTCTTCCGGCAGTTCACCTCGACCATCTCGTCGACGTTCACGCCGAACATGCTCGTCTACTCGACGTCCTCGGTGCCGAACTTCAACCTCGCCGCGGCGTTCTCGGTCGTCCTCGCCGTCGCCACGTTCGTCCTGTCGATCGGGTTCCTCCGACTGACCCAGCGGAAGGCCGCCCAGTGACCGTCAACGCCCCGTCCCCAGGTGACCTCGTCCGCGACGTCGGCCGACCGCTCGAGCCGAACCGGGCCTCCCGTCCGCGCCAGCGCGGAGCGCGCGGTCCCCGTGAGAGCGTCATCTCGCGCAGCGCCGCGATGATCGTGATGGGGGTCTTCACCCTCTACTTCCTGCTGCCGATCTTCTGGCTGCTGGTCTCGTCCACCAAGACCGCCGCGAACTTCAACTCGACGTTCTCGCTGTGGTTCAGCGCCACCTCGGTGCAGGACTTCTTCGGCAACCTCGTCGAGCTGTTCACGCGGCAGGACGGCATCTACCTGCGCTGGCTGCTGAACAGCATCGCCTACGCCGGGGTCGCCGGGCTGCTCGGCACCGTGCTCTCCGCGATGTGCGGGTACGCCCTGGCGAAGTACCGGTTCCGTGGCCGCGAGGTCCTGTTCAACGTGTTCCTCGGCGGCGTGCTCGTGCCGGCGACCGCCCTGGCCCTGCCGCTGTTCCTCATCTTCAGCCAGGTCGACCTGACCGACACGTTCTGGTCGGTGTTCCTGCCGAGCATCGTCAGCCCGTTCGGCGTCTACCTGTCACGGTTGTTCGCGGCGTCGAGCGTGCCCGACGAGATCATCGAGGCCGCCCGCATCGACGGTTCCGGCGAGGTCCGCACGTTCTTCACCGTGGCCGTGCGGCTCATGTCGCCCGCGCTCGTGACGATCTTCCTGTTCCAGTTCGTCGCCGTCTGGAACAACTTCTTCCTGCCGCTCGTGATGCTCCGCGACTCGTCGCTGTTCCCCGTCACCCTCGGTCTCTACACGTGGAACTCGAGCGTGAACCAGTACCCGGACCTGCGCACCCTCGTGCTCATCGGGTCGTTCGTCTCGATCATCCCGCTGCTCGTCGCCTTCCTGAGCCTGCAGCGCTTCTGGCGCTCCGGCCTGGGCTCCGGCGGCCTGAAGTAGCCCCCCCGACCCGCACCCCTTCCCGCACCAGCTCTCCCCACACCACATCCGAACGGAAACAGCATGAAGACAACGAAGTTCCTCAGCGTCGCCGCGATCGCCGTGGCCGCCACCGTGGCCCTCGCCGGCTGCAGCACCGGCGGCAGCAGCAACGGCGGCGGGTCCGGCACCGCGGCCGCCAGCTGCAAGCCCTCGGGCGGCAAGGTCACCCTCGACTTCACGACCTGGGTGCCGAACATGGACAAGGTCGTCGCGATCTGGAACAAGGCCAACCCGGACATCCAGGTCAAGGTCTCGATCGTCGCGAACGGCAACAGCGGCACCTACCAGAACTTCTTCAACCAGCTGAAGGCCAAGCAGGCGCCGGACATCGGGCAGGTCGAGTACGACACCCTGCCGGCGTTCCGCGTGCAGGGCGGCCTGGAGGACATCGGCGCGTGCTCCGGCATCAGCGACGCGAAGAAGGACTTCTCCGACGGCCTGTGGAACCAGGTCACCTTCGGCGAGGGGAAGTCGGTCTACGCCGTGCCGCAGGACTCCGGTCCGATGGCGCTGTACTACCGCAAGGACCTGTTCGAGAAGGCCGGCCTCGACGCCCCGAAGACGTGGGAGGAGTACGCCGAGGACGCCGTGAAGATCAAGAAGCTCGGCGGCAACATCACCAACTTCGCCAAGGGTGACGTCAACCAGTTCGCCGGGCTCGTCTCGCAGGCCGGTGGCCAGTGGTTCGAGAACTCGGGCCAGGACTGGAAGGTCAACCTGGACGACGCCGCGTCGAAGAAGGTCGCCGACTACTGGCAGGACCTGATCGACAAGAAGCTCGTGAACACCCTGCCGAGCTTCACCGACCAGTGGAACAACGCCTACGACAGCGGCAAGGACTGGACCTGGGTCTCCGCGGTCTGGGGTGCGAACACCATCTCGAGCGGTGCCCCGTCGACCTCGGGCAAGTGGGCCGTCGCCCCGATGCCGCAGTGGAAGTCCGGCGAGACCAAGTCGGCCGCCTGGGGCGGTTCGTCGAACGTCGTCTTCGCGGGCAGCAAGCACCCGGCCGAGGCGTCGAAGTTCCTGGTCTGGCTGAACACCTCGACCGAGGCGCTCTCCGCGCTGAACAAGGAGGCCAACCTGTACCCGGCCTCGACCACCGGTGCCGAGCTGCCGGCCCTGACCCAGGGGCTCGACTTCTACGGTGGCCAGAAGATCTACGAGGAGTTCGCCACCGCTGCGAAGGACATCCAGCCCTTCACCTGGGGTCCGACGATGACGCAGACCTACTCGGACGTCTCCGACGGCTTCGGGCAGGCCGCGTCCGGCTCGGGCACGCTGAGCGAGGCGCTCGAGTCCGGGCAGTCCAAGACCATCGCGGCACTCAAGGCGCAGTCGATCCCGGTCAAGGGCTGACGCACGGCGGCTGACGTCGCGCGGTCCACGCGCTGACAGCGGACAGGAGGCCCGTGGCGGGATCGCCACGGGCCTCCTGTTGCGTCTCGGGGTCGTGTTCCGGACCCCGTCGCTTGTTCGCTCGTCCGCTTGTTCGCTCGTCGCTACGCGACCGCGATCTCGTTGGGCACGCCCGGCAGCTCGTCGCTCGAGGCGATCACCTTGCCGGTGGTCAGGTCGACCGCGTGGATCCTCTGCTCGGCGGGTTCGGTGACGTAGGCGACGTCACCGGCGACCTTCAGGGCGGGGTGGGCGTCCTGCCACTCGGCCGGGCCGTCCCACGCGTCGATCACCGGGTACGACTCGAGCGGCTCGCCGGTCGTCTCGTCGAAGGTGTGCAGGGCACCGTCGTCGCCGAGCACGACGGCCTCGTCGCCGGGGCCGCGGGCCAGGTCGCGGAAGGTGAAGCCGACGCCGTCGGGCATGTCCGCGACGGTGTACTTCCCCGAGGCCGCGTCGATCAGGGCGATCTGGTCGAGCAGGTAGCCCTCGCTGTCGGGGTCGTCGTTGTAGTCGCCGACGGCGACGGACGAGTCCTCGGTGGTGAACAGGTTGCCGGTGCGGCCGTACTCGGTCGGGGCGTCGATCTTCTCGAACGTGCCGTCGTCGTAGACCAGGGCGCCGTCGGTGCAGCCGAACACCGCGACCTCACCCTTGACGGCACCCTCACCGTGCACGTCGGGGCACTGCTCGGACCGGGCGATCTCCTCGCCGTCGGCATCCAGGGCGCGCACGCCGGAGCGGCTCTCCTCGGTGCCGATGGTGGTCAGGAGCGTGCCGTCCTCGAGCTCGATCGCGACGCCGTGGTGGGCGGCCTCGGACTTCGTCGTCTCGACCTCGGGCAGGTCGGCGCCGTCGAGCTCGGTGTGGTCGAACGTCGTCACGTCCCCGGTGCCGTCGGCGAACAGGGCGGTGCGGTCGCCGTGGACGACCGCGTGGCCGCCGGTGTCGGCGGGGAACACCGCGTCGGTCAGGGCCGGCTCGGCCTGGGTGTCGAGGACCCGGAAGCCCTCGGGCACGGTGACGAGCACGTGGCGTCCGTCACCGGCCGGGTTGACCCGGGTGAAGCCGTCGATCGGGTCGTCGGCCACCACCTGCAGGTCCTGGTCGAGGACGAGCAGTCCGCCGTCGTAGGTCAGGGTGATGCGGGTCCCGTCGGCCTTCGGGGTGTCCGTGGTGTCGGACCCGGCGTCGGTGTCCGTGGCGCACCCGGTCAGGGCCAGGGCGGCCGCACCGAGCAGGGCGGCGGGCCACACGGCCCGGAGCGTCTTCGTGTTCGTCATGTCGCTCACTGTATTGATTCTCATTCTCATTTACCAGTCGACAGGCCGTCGACGATGGCCTCGGTGTTCGAGCGCATCATGCCGAGGTAGGTGGAGGCGTCGCCGTCCTCGGTGAGGGACTCCGTCGCGAGCGGGCGGATCTCGACGTGCAGGTCGACCTCGTCCGCGAGCACCTCGGCCAGCCGTGCGGGTTGCGAGGCGTCGGCGAAGATCGTCCGGACCCCCGCCTCGTCGATGGCGTCGGCCAGGTCGCGCAGGTCGGCGGCGCTCGGGGAGGCCAGGGTGGTCCCGCTCGGGATCACCGCCCCGACGACCCGGAAGCCGTAGTGGTCGGCCAGGTACCCGAACACGTGGTGGTTCGTGACGAGCGCCCGGCGTTCCTCGGGCACGGTGCGGAACGCGGCCGTCATCGTGTCGTCCAGGTCGCGGAGCTCGTCCAGGTAGGCGTCCGTGCCGGCCGGTTCGATCCCGGCGTCGCGCAGGTCCTGGTCGAGGGCCTCGACGACGTCGACCATCCGGGCCGGGTCGGTCCAGAAGTGCGGGTCGGGGCCGCTGTCGTCCTCGGTGGTCCACTCGAGCGGGTCGAACGCGTCCCCGGCGGTGGAGACCGGCACGCCGTCCTCGGCCGCCGCCCTGACGTGCCGGGCGACCCCCTCTTCGAGCCCGAGCCCGTTCTCGACCACGAGGTCGGCGCTCCGGAGCCGTGCGGCCTGCTGCGCGGAGACCTCGAACGAGTGCGGGTCGGCGCCCGGCGGCATGAGGACCATGACGTCGGCCCGGTCCCCGACCACTTCGCTGACGACGTCGCCGAGGATGTTCGTCGTCACCGCGACGAGGGGGCGGTCGGAGCCGGTGGTGGTGCACCCCGTGGCGACGAGGGCGAGCGCTGCGGCGACGAGGCCCGCGGTCAGGGCCCTGGTGCGCGTCACAGTCCGGCCTCGGCGAAGGCGACTGGGGCGACGGGGAGCTCGATCGTGCGGGCGACCCGGGCCCCGTCTGCGAAGTCGATCTCGTGCACGGTGCCGTCCGCGGGGTCGGCCAGGTAGGCGCGCTGGGCATCGAGCTGCAGCAGCGGGGCGGCGTCGTCGGGGCTGGCGTCGACCAGTGCCTTCGTCGTGGCGACCTTCCCCGTCGAGGCGGTCACGACCACCACCCGGCCGGAGTCGTCGACGCCGACCACGTGCTCGTCCTCGTCGTCCACCGCGACCACGGCGCGCAGGGGCCGATCGGTCGGCACGAGCCGCCAGGAGCCCTCGCGCACGTCGAGCAACCAGAACCCGGTGGTGCCGGCCAGCCCGGCGACGGTGGGCCGGCCGGCGCGTGCGGCGAAGGCCGTCGGACGTTCGGCACCGTCGGGCAGGTCGACGAACGAGGGCTCGCCGGCGTCGTCCACCACGACCGCTCCGTCGGCACAGCCCACGACGGCACCGGCGCGGGTGACGATCCCGCCGGCGGGGTCGGTGCAGGTCTGCGCTGCGCCGGCGGCGTCGGTCGCCTCGCCGTCCGGGTCGAGCACGCGGACCCGGTCGCCGTCGGCCGCCACGAGCTGCTCGCCCATCGGCAGGAGGACGCGCGCGTCGATCCGTGCGGTCTCGTCGACCTCGCCCTGGCCCAGCGCCTCGCGGTCGAGCACGACGGCCTCGGCCCGGTCTGGCCAGGTGATCGTCGTCATGGTCTCGGACGAGTGCACCGCGACCCGGCCGCCGCCGTCGATCGTGCCCACCACCCGAGGCTCGGCGGCGTAGTAGTGCGTGTGGTCGCCGTGGTCGACGGTCCAGGACCCGCCGTCGACGATCGTCGTGCGGTCGGCGTCGCTGGTCACGAGGAACCGGCCGTCGGTCGCCGAGTGCTCCGGTGCGTCCACGTCGTCGAGTTCGGTGGTCTCCTCGGTGAGCAGGTCATGCAGCGCGGTCGCGCCGGTCGCCGACACGGCCAGGAGGCGCACCTGGGGTTCCTGGGACTCACTCGCGCCCGCCACGTAGCCGTGGGGACGGACGGTGCCGGTCGAGCTGTCGGCCGACGGGGTGCCCGTGGAACAGGCGGTGACGGTGAGGGCCATGCCGGTGGCGAGGCCGATGGTGGACAGGATGCGCGCGGGGGCGCGGTTGGTGGTCGAGTGCTTCATGCTCCCTCTCGAGACGGTGCGGCGGATCGTGGTGCTGCCGGCGCGGCCGCGCGCGCCGGTGTCGGGATCGGGGTGCGCCGCAGGACGACGGCGGCCAGGGCGCGCGAGACCACGACGCCGCCGACGGCGACCGCGGCGATGCTCGCGCCGGCGGCGGTGCCGGCGTGCCAGGAGACGAGGAGCCCGACGAGCACGGCGGCCGCACCGATGCCGGCGCCGAGGAGCATCGTCGAGGCCACGTGCCGGGTCCACGCGCGGGCAGCGGCGGCGGGCGCGAGCAGCAGGCCCACGACGAGCAGGGTGCCGACCGCCCGGTACGAGGCGACGACCGCCAGGGTGACGAGCCCGATGAGCACGACCTCGGCCAGGCGCGGGTGCAGGCCGAGCGTCGTGGCCTTGCGGGTGTCGAACGCCAGCGCGGTGAACGGCCGGTGGAACGCCACGGCGACGGCCAGGGCGACGGCCGCGGCGATCGCGAGGCCGCCGACGTCCGCCCGGGTGACGGCGAGGACGTCCCCGAACAGGATCGCGGTGACGTCGGTGGCGAACGACCGCGACGACGACACGATGATCACCCCGAGCGCGAGCATCCCGACGAAGAGCAGGCCGATCGAGGTGTCGTACGACAGTCGGGCGCGACGACGCAGCGCTCCGACACCGAGCACCATGACGCCCGCGCTCACCGCGGCGCCGAGCACCGGCGGGACCCCGGTCAGGGTGGCGATCGCGACGCCGGGCAGCATGCCGTGCGAGAGCGCCTCGCCCAGGAACGCCATGCCGCGCACCAGCACCCACGTGCCGACGACGGCGCACAGGACCGCCGCCAGGGAGCCGCCGACCAGGGCGCGCACCATGAAGTCGACGGAGAACGGATCGGTCAGCCAGGTCACGGTCCGAGACGCTACATGAAAACGAGTATCGATACTGATAGCGTGCTCAGGTGCCTGCGACCGAGCCGACCGACCCCGCCGATCCCCGATCTGCCGTCCACCTGGACCGGGTGACGGCCGTCCTCGGCGACCGGACCGTCCTCGACGGTGTGGACGCGGTCTTCCCCGCCGGGGTCGTCACCGCGCTCACCGGGCCGAACGGATCCGGCAAGTCGACGCTGCTCGACGTGGTCGCGGACGTCGTGCGGCCGACCGCCGGGCGGGTGACGGGCCTCCCGTCCGACGGGGTCGCCTACGTGACCCAGTCCGTCCCGCCGACCACGCTCCCGCTCACCGTCCGCGCGGCCGTCACGATGGGGCGGTGGCGGCACCGCGCGTGGTGGCGGCCGCTCGGACGCGCTGACCGAGCGGTCGTCGACGCGCAGCTCGAGCGGATGGCGATCACGGACCTTGCCGACCGGCCGGTCGAGGAGCTCTCCGGCGGGCAGCGGCAGCGGACGCTCGTCGCGCTCGGGCTGGCGCAGCGGGCGGGGGTGCTGCTGGTCGACGAACCGACCGCCGGGGTCGATGCTGAGTCGGCGGCGCTCGTGGTGGCGGCGCTCGCCGACGAGGCCGCAGCCGGTGTCGTGGTCGTGCACGCGGCCCACGACCCGGCGGCGATCGCCGCAGCCGACCGCATCGTCACGCTGACCTGACCCTGCCCGTGGGGCTTGCCGATTCCGCAAAACACCGGTGTTCACCCGTTGAACCGCTGTCTGCGCGTGTTCAGCGCGCGAACACCGGTGTCTTGCGGACGCCGGAGCAGGTGACGGTGTCGATCTCAGAATACGGGCGCCAGATTTTCTGAGATACGGCCTGATCTCAGAAAATCTGGTGCGTCGATTCTGAGATCAGGGAGCGCTCGTGCTCAGCCGTCGGGACCGGTTCCGCGCCGTCCGGCTCGCAAAACACCGGTGTTCGCCTGTCGAACCGCGGTTCTCGCGTGTTCAGAGCACGAACACCGGTGTTTTGCGGGCCCCGGAACGGCGGTCAGGGGCAGGCGACGGCCACCGGGCCGGTCGGCGTCGGCTCGGCCGCGACCGGCTCGACCACCGGCACGGCGCTCGACTTCCGCAGCCCCATCGCGACGAGCACGACGGCACCGACGACCGCGACCCCACCGGCCAGCCAGAAGTCGGCAGCGAGACCGAACGATGACACTGCGGCCCCACCGAGCACCGAACCGGCGGCGATCGCGAGCTGGATCGTCGTGACGAACAGCGCGAGCCCGGTCTCGGACCCGGCCGGAGACGCCGTCGACATCCACGTCTGCATCCCGAGCGGCAGCGCACCCCATACCAGGCCCCACACGACGAGCAGCACGAAGACCCCCACGACGGAGTGGGCGAGCAGCGGCAGCAGGACGACGGCCGCCGCGAGCACGAACTTCGACGCCCCGATGGTGCCGAGGACACTGCGGTCGAGGGTGAAGCCCGCGGCGAAGTTGCCGACGATGCCCGCGACGCCGAACACCAGCAGCGCGATCGTCACGGTGTCGGGGCCGACACCGACGAGCTGCTGCAGGTACGGAGCGATGTAGGTGTACGCGGCGAACTGGGCCGCGAAGACGAAGGCCGCGGCGATGAGCCCGACCCGGGCGCGGGGCACGAGGAGCAGCGACCCGAGCGTGGCGAACCGCACCCGCTGCTGCGCGGGGATCCGCGGCAGCATCGCCAGCTGCAGGACGAGCGCGACGAGACCGAGCGCCCCACCGATCACGAAGCCGAGGCGCCAGCTGGCGAGCGACGACACGAGGGCGCCGAGCGGCAGGCTCACGACGGTCGCGACGGAGACGCCTGCCGTGATGAGCGATGTCGCACGGATCGTCAGCTCCGGCCGGACGAGTCGCCCGGCGATCCCGGCACCGATCGCCCAGAAGCCGCCGATGCCGACACCGAGCAGCATGCGTGCGATGAGCAGCACCCAGAACGACGGCGCGATCGCGGCCAGGCCGTCGGCGACCACGAGCAGCACGGTCAGGGACACGAGCACCACCCGGCGGTCGAGTCGCGAGGTCAGGACGGTGACGACCGGTGCCGCGACGGCGCCGACGAGTCCGGTGGCGACGACCATCAGGCCGGCGGTGCCGATGCCGACGTCCAGGTCGTCGGCGATGGCGGGGAGCAGCCCGATGGGCAGGAACTCGGACAGGACGAGCACGAATGACCCGAGTGCGACGGACGTGACGCTGAGCCACCCGCGGCGCGCTGCTGACGATGTCATGGGGGCGTCAAGCGGGTTCCGACGGCCGCCATTCCCGTGTGACGGCGAGCGGGTCAGGCGTCCAGCGCGCGCCGTGCGGCGGTGACGACCTCGGCGTCGGTGACGAAGTGCGCGGAACCGTCGTCGCCGGCGCCCATCGGCACCCCGGCGTGCGTGCTGCCGGCGGCTGGGCGCTTGGCCGACAGGTGCACCGCGGCGGCTCCGGTGGCGAGCAGCGCACGGACGTCGGCGGGGGTGACGCCGGCGCCGGCCATCACCTGGACGGGCCCGGCTGCCCCGACCATGCGCGCGATCGTCTCGGCACCGGCGACCGCGGTGGGGGCGGCGCCCGAGGTCAGGACGCGGGTGAACCCGAGCGCGGCGAGCGACCCGGCGGCGGCGACGGGGTCGATCGCGTGGTCGATCGCCCGGTGCAGGGTGATCTCGGCGGTGGTGCTGACCGAGCGGGCGGCGTCCACGAAGCGGCGGAGGGCGTCCTCGTCCAGGGTCCGGTCGGGGCGCAGGGCTCCGACCACGACGCCGGCGGCCCCGGAGCGCAGGACCGTGCGGACCTCGCGCACCATGAGCTCGACCTCGTCGGGGGAGTGCACGAACCCGCCCGGGCGGCAGCGGACCAGCGCGTGCGCCGGGATCCCGGTCTCGTGGGTCGTCTCGACCAGGGCCTGGGACGGGGTGAGCCCGCCGAGCTCGAGACCGACGCAGAGTTCGACGCGGTCGGCGCCGCCGTCCCGCGCGGTGATCGCGCCGGCCGGTGAGGTGACGGCGATCTCGAGTGCGGCGGTGGTGCTCATGCAGGGGCTCCGAGCGGTTCGTTGGAGGCGGGGACGATGCGGGCGCGGAGGTCCGGTGCCGTCGGGAACACTCGATCGTAGGGGAACATCGGGCGCTCGATCCTGTGGTGCCCGAGGCGCAGCAGGTCCTGGTCGACGCCGCCCGGGGTGAGCGCGAGCATCCAGTCGGCGGACATGTCGAACAGCTCCGGCTCGAGGTACCCGATCTTCACGATGACGACGTCCGCCTGCCGCGGCGCCAGGTCGAGGTCGGTGAAGTCGTGCTCGTGGTGGTACGGCTTCCGCAGCTTCGTCAGGATCGCGAAGACGCTGCCGACCTGCAGCACGACCTCGGTCTCGGCGTCCCGGTCGCCGTGCTTGATCGCGTGCACCCGACCGGTCATCGTGATCGGACCCGCGTGCACGTGGTCGACCGTCGCACCGGCGGTCACGGTGATCGTCGCACCGACGCCGGCTTCCACCGCGGCGGCGACGGCGGCCGCGCCGGGCACGCTCGCGTAGATGACGGTGGGGCCCGACGGGTCCTGGAACTCCGGACGGGCGAGCACCTGCGTCAGCCCCCACGTCATGTCCCCGGAGCCGCCCGCCGTGGGGTTGTCGCCCGAGTCCGAGACGAAGTACGGCTTCGCGGCGCCAGGGGCGAGCGCGGCGTCGAGGCACTCCTCGAACGTGCCGGTGGGTGCGACGAAGACGAAGTCCTCGCGGGCATCCCAGAACGCCGACGCGAGCCGCTCGGCGCCGGCCGCGACGGCTGCCTCGTCCCACCCGGTGACGACGGTCACGGCCTGGTCGCGGGGCTGGTCGGCCCAGGCGTACCCGACCCAGATCGCGGCGTCGAGCACCCCCTCGGTCTGCTCGACGAGCGGGACCTGCGCGTACAGGGACTTCGCCGGCTCGAGCCGGGTCGAGGTCTGCTCGCCGGGCAGCAGGACGGGGATCGGGATCCAGGCCTTCACGGGGCGCTGCGCACCGACGGGCCGTTCGGTCAGCACGTCGACGAGGTTCCGGACGGCGCGCTCCTTCGTCTCGAGGGTGTCCTCGTGCGGGGCCATCCGGTAGCAGGTGACGAGGTCGACCTGGTGGGCGAGCTCGCGCGTGACGTTGCCGTGCAGGTCCATCGACGCGGACACGATGACGTCGGGGCCGACGACCGCGCGGATGCGACCGAGCAGGTCCGTCTCGGCGTCGTCGAGCCCCTCGACCACCATCGCGCCGTGGATGTCGTACCAGAGGCCGTCGACCGGCCCCATCGCACCCAGCCGCTCGACGATCTCGTCGGCCAGCGCCTCGTACGACGCCCGGTCGACGATCCCGCCGGGCAGGGCGTGCCCGATGAGCGCACCGCGGAAGTCCGCACGGTCGGCCATGGTCGCCAGGAACGGGTAGCGGGTGACGGCCTCGTCGCCGCGGTCCGGGTGGAACGCGGGGGCGTGGGTCCGGGTCGGGGTGAACGTCGAGGTCTCGATGGCCAGGCCGGCGATGGCGATGACCGGGCGACCGGCGCTGGCGGGGGAGGCGGGGACGGCGGGGGTGACGGGACCGGTCTCAGACACGGACGCTCCTGTTCCTGGTGGTGGACTGGGGGATGGGCGCGGAGAGCTCCTCGAGCGAGGCGGCGAGGCCCCGCTGCAGGGCGAACTGCCCGGCGCCGACGAGGCCGGCGTCGGCGCCGAGCGACACCGGCTCGATCGCCAGGTGCTGGGTCATCAGCGGGTGGCAGCTCTCGTAGAGCTGGCTCCGCACGGCGGCGATGAAGGGGTCGAGGGTCGACAGGATGCCGCCGAGGTAGACGGCGTCCGGGTTGAAGAAGTTCACGTTGGCGGCGAGCACCTCGCCCAGGTACTTGCCCGCCATCCGCACGGCGCGGGTCGCCTCGGGGTGCGCGTCCGAGGCGAGCCGCACGACGTCGGCGGTCGAGGCGACGTCGACCCCGGCGTTCGACAGGATGCGGACCAGGGCGGCGCCGGACGCCACCGTCTCGAGGCACCCGGTGTTGCCGCACGAGCACGGGGTGTCCCCGGCGGCGTCGATCCGCACGTGCGTGATGTCCCCGGCCGCACCGGTCGACCCGCGGTAGAGCCGGCCGTCGATGACGATGCCCGCGCCGATCGCCGAGCCCGCCTTGATCGTGATGGTCTGGCGTCGAGCCGGGTCCTGCACGGTCTGCTCACCCGCCGCCATGCAGTTCGCGTCGTTGTCGACGATCGCCGGCAGCCCGAACCGCTCGCTCAGCCAGGCGGCCACGGGGAACCCGTTCCACCCCGGCATCCGGCTCGGCAGGTCGACGACGCCGGCGACGACGTCGACGGGCCCGGGCAGGCTGAGCCCGACGCCCCGCAGCCCTTCGCGACCACGGTCGTCGGCGAGCCGCTCGAGCAACGCGGCCAGCCGCTGGAGCCCGGCGGTCGGACCGTCGGAGAGCGCGAACGGGACGTTCGCGACCGACTCGAGCGCGCCTCCCGGCAGCACCACGCCGATGCGCGCGTGCCCGCCGCCGACGTCCGCGGCAACCGCGTACTCGTCGACGCCGCCGATGCGGAGCACCTTGCGGGGGCGGCCGCCGGTGGAGACGTCGGTGCCCTCCTCGGCCAGGATCCCGTGTTCCAGGAGCTGGCCGACGACGTGCGAGACGGTCGACGGGGCGGCCCCGAGCACCTTCGCGATCTCGGTCCGGCTGGCGGCCTGCCCCGAAGCGACGAGCTCGAGGACGCGGGCGCTGAGATCGGCCACGACTTTCTCCAATCCGGACGGAACACCGGCGGCTGCCGGCGGAACGGGAACAGGACACGGGTGGATGCCCGGTTCTGCGGCGAGCCTACGGGGCGGATCGAGCGGTCCACCCTTTCCACCGTTCCGCAGTAACGCAGTTTTTACATCGAGATGTTTGTTTTTCCAATGGCTTTGGTCCTTGACTGTCCTCGTGCCGCTCGGCACCTCGTGCTCCACTCCCCGAAGTCCCTCGCACAAGGAGACACCGCATGTCCAAGCCCCGTCGCTGGGCGCTCCTCACCGGAGCTGCGATCGCCGTGAGCGCGCTGCTCGCCGGCTGTTCCGGAGGCGGCAACGCCTCGCCGGGATCGACCGACGAGATCGACTACGCGCTCCCCGCCAACTTCACGCCGAACTGGATCCTGCCGATCGGCACCGCCGCGCACCTCAACACGAACAACGGCTCCATCGCCCAGTCGCTGTACGAACCGCTCGTCGCGTACGACGGCTCCACCGGCAAGATCGCGTGGAACAAGGCCGGCTCCGTCGCCACCGACGCGAAGTTCGCCGACGACGGCAAGAGCGTCACGATGACCCTCGGCGACCGGCACTGGTCCGACGGTGAGGCGATCACGAGCCGCGACGTCGAGTTCTGGTTCAACCTGATCAAGGCCAACAAGGCGCAGTGGGGCGGGTACTCCAAGGGCAAGGCGCCGGACAACTGGACCTCGTTCAAGGCCGTCGACGACACGCACTTCACCATCACGTTCGACAAGGCGTACAACTCGGACTGGATGCTCGCCAACCAGCTGAGCAACATCATCCCGCTGCCGCAGCACGCCTGGGACAAGACCAGCGCGAGCGCGAAGGTCACCGACGCCGACGAGACCCCCGCCGGCGCGAAGCAGGTCTGGAAGTACCTGAACACCGCCGCCGGCAAGATCAGCGACTACGCCAGCGACCCCCTGTGGAAGACGATCTCGGGCCCCTACGGCGTCAAGACCTTCACCACGGCCGGCAACGTCACCCTCGTCGCCAACAAGAAGTACGACGGCGGTCAGAAGCCCGCCATCACCACGGTCAACCTGCTCCCCTTCACCACGGCCGACGCCGAGGTCAACGCGGTCCGCTCGGGCGAGGTCGACTACGGCTACATCAACGCCACCGACATGGACCAGAAGTCGTCCTTCACGGCGAAGGGCTACTCCGTGGAGCCCTGGACCGGCTGGGCCATCACGTACATGCCGTACAACTTCAACAACCCGACGATGGGCGCCGTCTTCAAGCAGCTGTACGCCCGGCAGGCCGTCCAGATGTCGATCGACCAGAAGTCGCTGTCGAAGGTCGTCTTCAACGGCACCGCGACCTCGACCTACGGTCCCGTCCCGCAGGCGCAGGAGTCCGACTACGTCTCCGACGTGCAGAAGTCGAACCCGTACCCGTTCAGCACCTCGAAGGCCAAGGACCTGCTCACCAGCCACGGCTGGGAGGAGCAGGGCGGCACGATGGTCTGCACCGACCCGGGCACCTCGGCCAGCCAGTGCGGCGAGGGTGTCGAGCAGGGCACGAAGTTCTCGATGCAGGTGCTGTCGCAGTCCGGATCGACCGTGACCGACAACATGATGAGCGCGATCCAGTCCTCGCTCGCGAAGACCGGCATCGACTTCACCATCAAGACCGCGCCGGTGTCGAGCGTGCTGTCGCAGACCCCCACCTGCACCTCGGACGAGGCCAGCTGCGACTGGGACCTGTCGTTCTTCGGCACCGCGGGCAGCTGGTACTTCCCGGCCTACCCGACCGGTGAGTCGCTCTTCCAGACCGGCGGTTCGGCGAACTTCGGCAGCTACTCGAACAAGCAGGTCGACGACCTGATCGACGCGACCACCACCTCGACCGACGCCACCGCCGTGCAGGACTACAGCGCCGCGGTCGCGAAGGACCTGCCGGTGATCTGGCTGCCGAGCCCCGACTACCAGATCTCGGTCGTCAAGAAGGGCCTGTCCGGGTTCGACCAGGACTCGCTCGCCAACTTCCACCCGGCCCAGTGGAAGTGGACCAAGTAGGTCGCTGACGCGACCACGGCCTGGAGGCGCGGTGCGGGCACGACCCGCACCGCGCCTCCGCCCCGGCTCAGGCAAGAACCGACCATCGGAACCCGCATGACCACAGCTCTCTACCTCACCAGGCGCGTCCTGCAGGCGCTCGCGGTGATCCTCATCGTCACCGTCGTGGTGTTCTGCCTGTTGCACGCGCTGCCCGGCGGCCCCGCCCGCGGCGTGCTCGGCGTCTCCGCGACGCCCACGCAGATCGCCCAGTTCAACCAGGCGCAGGGGCTCGACCAGCCGCTGCCCGTGCAGTACCTGCGGTTCCTCGGTCGTCTGCTCACCGGAGACCTCGGCACCTCGTACACGCTCAACGAGCCGGTCTCGCAGCTCATCGCCGAGCGCCTGCCGAAGACCCTCGTGCTCACCGGCATCTCCGCGGTGCTCGGACTCGTCGTCGCGATCCCGGTCGGCATGCTCCAGGCGGCCCGCCGCAACGGTGCGGTCGACTACGCCGCCACCGCCCTGGCGTTCGTCTTCTACTCGACGCCGGCGTTCTTCCTCGGCCTCGTCCTGATCATCGTGTTCAGCCAGCAGCTGCCGTGGCTGCCGTCCCAGGCACCGAGCGGCAACACCCTGGCCGAGGTGTTCCAGGACCCGGCCGGACTCGTGCTGCCCGTGGTGACCGGAGCGCTGGCGATGATCGCGGTGTTCAGTCGCTACATGCGCGCCTCGACGCTCGAGAACCTGCAGGAGGACTACGTCCGCACCGCCCGTGCCGGCGGCGCCTCGACCGCGACGATCCTGCGGCGGCACGTCTTCCGCAACTCGCTCACCCCGGTCGTGGCGATGCTCGGGTACTACCTGCCGGTGCTGTTCGGCGGCGCCCTGGTGACCGAGCAGCTGTTCAACTACCCCGGCATGGGGCTGCTGTTCTGGAACGCCGCGCAGTCCTCCGACTACCCGACGCTGCTCGGCTGCGTGCTCGTCATCTCCATCGCGACCGTCATCGGCACCCTGCTCGCCGACGTCGCACAGTCCCTGATCGACCCCCGAGTGAAGGCGAGCCGCGCATGACCGCCGTCCAGATGGCCCCCGAAGCCCCGGGCGCCCCCGTCACCGTCGCGGCCACCGGGTTCCGGCTCGCCGCCCGCCGGTTCCGGAGCAACACCCTCGCCGTGATCGGCCTCGCCCTGATCGTCGTCATCGTGCTGTTCTGCTTCGTCGGCCCGTTCCTGTACCCGACCGACCAGACGCACACGATGCTCGAGCAGGCCAACCAGGGTCCGAGCGCCGCGCACTGGCTCGGCACCGACGCCGTCGGCCACGACGTCCTCGGCCGCCTGATGTACGGCGGCAAGGTCTCCCTGATGGTCGGCATCGCCGCCGGGGTCCTGGCCACCGTCGTCGGCACCCTGTGGGGCTCCGTCGCCGGGTACGTCGGCGGCTGGGTCGACGCCCTGATGATGCGCGTCGTCGACGCCGGCATCGCGATCCCGGCGCTGTTCATCCTGCTCGTCATCTCGGCGATCACGAACCCCGGCGTCGGCGGCCTCATCGTCATCCTCGGTCTGGTGTCGTGGCTCGTGCCGTCCCGCCTGATCCGTGCCGAGACCCTGACGCTCAAGAACCGCGACTACGTCCTGACCCTGCGCGCGATCGGCGGCTCGCACGCCCGCGCGATCGGCAAGCACCTGCTGCCGAACTCGGTGTCGACGATCGTCGTCGCGGCGACGTTCCAGGTCGCCGACGCGATCCTGCTGGTCGCCTACGTCTCGTACCTCGGGCTCGGCGTGCAGCCGCCCGCGACGGACTGGGGCGGCATGCTCTCGGCGGGACTCACCGCCGCGTACTCCGGACACTGGTGGCTCATCGTGCCGCCGGGTCTGGCCGTGATCCTGGTCGTCTGCGCGTTCAACGCGGTGGGCGACGGACTGCGGGACGCCTTCGACGTGCGGGGCCGCTGATGACCAACGAACCGATCCTGCGGACGACCGACCTCGGCGTCTCCTTCAGCACCGAGTCCGGCACCGTCGACGCCGTGCGGGGGGTGTCCCTGTCGGTCGCCCCCGGCGAGACCCTCGCCCTGGTCGGCGAGTCCGGCTCCGGCAAGTCGACGGTCGCCCTCGCGGCGATGGGCTTGCTCTCCGGGAACGCGACGGCATCGGGCAGCGCCGTCGTCGCCGGGCACGAGGTCGTCGGGGCAGCCGAGCCCGAACTCCGGGCACTGCGCGGCTCGACGGTGTCGATGGTCTTCCAGGAGCCCGCGACCGCCCTCGACCCGCTCACCCGCGTCGGCGCCCAGATCGCCGAGGTGATCCGGAACCACCGTGACGTCTCCGCGTCCGCCGCCGCGGCCGAGGCCGTCGACCTGCTCCGCCGCGTCGGCATCCCCGACCCCGAGTCGCGCACCCGGTCGTTCCCGTTCCAGCTGTCCGGTGGGCAGCGCCAGCGCGTGGTCATCGCGATGGCGATCGCGAACGCACCGAAGCTGCTCATCGCGGACGAGCCGACCACCGCGCTCGACGTGACCGTCCAGGCCGAGATCCTCGAGCTCCTGCGCGCGCTCGCCGTCGAGACCGGCACCGGTGTGCTGCTGGTCACGCACAACATGGGCGTCGTGGCGGACTTCGCCGACCGGGTCGCGGTCATGCTCCAGGGCGAGATCGTCGAGACCGGCGGGGTCGAGGACGTCCTGCTCCGCCCGGAGCACGAGTACACCAAGCGGCTCCTCGCCGCGGTGCCGCGGCTCGAGACGCCGGCGTCGGCATCCGACGCCGCCGAGTCGGCGAGACGCCTCCAGATCCGGGGGCGTGACGCGGAGACGCCGGCGTCTTCCGAGCTGGGTGTGGCGGACGGGAGGCCCGGTGCGGCCCCGGTGGTCGACCTGCGGGACGTCTCGGTGACGTTCGGGCGCGGGGCGCGCGCCGTCCACGCGCTCGCCGGCATCGACATCACGGTGCACGCCGGTGAGACCGTCGGTCTGGTCGGCGAGTCCGGTTCGGGCAAGTCGACCGCGGCCCGGGTGGCGCTCGGTCTGATCAAGCCGACGTCCGGCACGGTGTCGCTGTTCGGGCAGGACCTGCGGACGGCCAAGGGGCGCGACCGCCGTGCCCTCCGGTCCGGCATCGGCGTGGTGCTGCAGGACCCGGTGGCGTCCCTCGACGCCCGGATGTCCGTGGCCGAGTGCATCGCGGAGCCCCTGGCCGTGCACCGTCGCGGGATGTCCTCGGCCGACCGGCGTCGCCGCATCGACGAGGTGCTCGACGCCGTCCGGCTGCCGCGGACCCTGGCATCCCGGGCCCCGCGTGAGCTCTCCGGTGGGCAGCGCCAGCGGGTCTCGCTCGCCCGGGCGCTGGTGCTCGAGCCGCGGCTGCTCGTCGCCGACGAACCGACCTCGGCGCTCGACGTCAGCGTGCAGGAGACCGTGCTCGAGGTGCTCGGCGAGCTGCAGGACGACCTCGGGTTCGCGTGCCTGTTCGTCTCGCACGACCTGGCCGTCGTGCAGCACTTCGCCGAGCGTGTCGTGGTGATGCGCCAGGGCGTCGTCGAGGAGCAGGGCACCACCGGCACCACGCTCCTGCACCCCACCACCGACTACACCCGACGCCTGCTCGCCGCGGTGCCGGTGCCCGACCCCGTGCTGCAACGACAGCGCCGGGCCGCGCGCCTCGCCTCGCTCGCGGCGGTGACCGCGTGAGCCGGGTCCTGGCCGGGGTCGACATCGGCGGGACGAACACCAAGGTCGTCCTGACCACGCACGACCTCGAGGTCATCGACCGGGTCGACCTGCCGACGCCCGCCCACGCGGGCGGGGCAGCGATCGTGACGGCCGCCCTCGGGGCGGTGACGGGTCTGCTCGAGACGCACCGGGCCTCCCTTGCGGGTGTCGGGGTGGGCGCGGCCGGTGTCGTCGACCGGGCCACGGGGACCGTGCTGGTCACCGGCAACTCGTTCACCGGCTGGGCCGGGTACGGCGTGACGCGGGCCGTCACCGACGCGCTCGGCGTGCCCGCGACCCTGGACAACGACGTGAACGCGTTCCTGCTCGGCGAGATCGCGACCGGCGCGGTGGTGGGGGAGTCCGACGTGCTCGGCATGACCCTCGGCACCGGGGTCGGCGGCGCCCTCGTGCTCGACGGACGGCTCTTCGCCGGCCCGCGCGGCGCCGCCGGCGAGATCGGCCACGTCCCCGGGTTCGGCGACGCCCGCTGCACCTGCGGGCAGACCGGGCACCTGGAGACCATCGCGGGCGCCCGCGGCATCGCCGACCGCTACGCCGAGCGCTCCGGGCGCACGCTCTCGGCACGGGACGTCGCCGTCGCAGCGCGCGGCGGCGACGCCGACGCGGCCGCCGTCTTCGCCACCGCGGGATGGGGTCTCGCCCGTGCCGCGCTGCTGACCGCGGGGATCCTCGACGTCACCACCGTCCTGATCGGCGGCGGCATCGCACGGTCGTGGGACCTGCTCCACCCCGCCATCTCGGCGGCGATCGACGCGGAACCGCCCGTCAGCGGAGCGACGATCCGGCTCGCACAGTCGACGCTCGGGGCCGATGCCGTGGCCCTCGGGGCAGCGGCGCAGGTGCGGGCCCGGGTGCTGGAGCCGGAGACCGCGTAGCGGGGGAAGGCCGGGTCAGGGCACCCAGACGACGATGCCGCGCAGGTCGTGCAGCACCGCGGCGAGGCCGGCGCGCAGCCCGCGAGCGGCACGGTCCTCGGTGAAGGTGCCGGGGTCGTAGTGGCTCGACGGACCGAGGCCCTCGCCACGGAACCCGCCGCCCGTCCAGTCCGCCGCCGTGACGTTCGACGTCGGCTCCGCGATCTCGGCACCGACGACCAGGAACTGCTGGTGGAGCGCGGTCGGTGAGACGGCCGCGAGCGGGTCGACCATGTGGTTGCCGACGGTGATGACCAGGTCGGGCTCGGCGTCGACGGCGCGCAGGACCGCGGCGATCCGGTCGTCGGCGTCCTTCGCCGAGACCGGGGTGACGGTGACGTCCTCGTCCGACGCCCACGAGTCGACGGCGTCGAGCAGGGTCCGGGTCGGGGCGTCCGCGGCGTCCCCCGCGTCGGAGAGCAGCACGACGTCGTAGCCCGCGGGAGCGTGCACGCCGGACCACGAACCCGGCTCGGGGTGGATGGTGGCCTCGGGTGCCGGCGGCTGGTCGGGATCGGAGAACCCGGTGCCCAGGACGCCGGCGGACGCGTGCGCCGAGGCGTTCGCCGTCGGGCCGGTGCCGCCGGTGGTGCCGTCCGACGCCCGGGAGCAGCCGGCCAGCAGGGTGGCGCCGGCCGCGGCGAGGGCGACGGCGGTCAACAGGGAGGTCGTCCGGGTGGCTGGGCGGATCACGGCACCATGCAAGCACGCCCGACGGCCGCTCCGGGCCGGTCGGGGGACCTGTCCAACACCCGTCCCGTTGCTGGTCACCGGTTGTTCACCTTCCGGTCGTCTGTGAGCCGGATCGTCTGCGCGTGCCCTCCGGAACCACCGCCGCGCTCCTGCGCGCCCGCCCCGTCCACTCGTCTTCCCCGACCGCGCTGACTGCGCTGGCCGCACGGGTCGCCGCCGCGCTCGTGCTGCTCGGGGTGGTCGTGATCAGCGTGCTCGGGGGAGCCGCACCGGCGTCGGCGCACGGCTTCAGCTCGGTCGTGTACGCCGACGTGACGTCCACGAAGCCGACGGTCGTGCGGGCGGAGCTCGGGCTCGAGTACGACCTGATGCTCGTCTCGGTGGCCACGAGCGAGCACGACGACGCGCTGCACGAGCAAGGGCAGCGCGCCTGGGACGACGGGGACTTCCCGGGGATGGTGACGGCCGCCGAGGCGCACACCGACGCGATCGGGGAGTACGTGTTCGACCGGTTCACGGTGACCGGAGCCGGTGGGCAGGCCTGCACGGGCACCCTCGACCCCACGGTCACGGTCGACCTGCGGGACGAGGTGCCGTACGCCCACGTCACCGCCGACTTCACCTGCCCGGAGGCGTCCGAGACGCAGTCGGGACACGTGGTGTCGTCGACGCTGTTCCCCGACGACGAGTCCTTCGTCCGCGACACCAAGACGATCGTCACGTACGACGTCGACGACCGCGCGGGATCGGCCACCCTCGACGCCTCGCAGCGCACGTTCTCCACCGAACAGTCGGCGGGGGAGCGCTTCTGGGAGTTCTTCCGCCTGGGCGCCGAACACCTGCTGACCGGCATCGACCACATCCTGTTCCTCGTCGCGCTCATCGCCGGGTCGCGTCGCCTGCGCGAGGTCGTCTACACGGCGTCCGCGTTCACGATCGCGCACTCGATCACGTTCATCCTCGCCGCGCTCGGTGTGGTCAGCCCACCCGCGATCGTCGTCGAGCCGCTCATCGCCCTGTCGATCGCCGCGGTCGCCGGCTGGTACCTGTGGCGGCTCTGGCGACGCCGGTCGCGGGCCGACGAACTGGTGGTCGGCGAACACGGACACTTCTCGCTCGACCGCGCCGGCTGGACCCGGCTGGCCGTCGTCTTCGCCTTCGGACTCATCCACGGGCTCGGGTTCGCCGGTGCCCTGGGCATCCACGAGGCGTTCTCGTGGCAGCTGCTCGTCTCGCTCCTCGTCTTCAACGTCGGCATCGAGGCCGTGCAGCTCGCGATCATCGTCATCGTGTTCCCGCCGCTCTCGCTGCTGCGGCGGAAGGCGCACCGGGTGTCGCTCTGGGTGACGGGCGCGGTGACCGCCGGGGTCTTCGTGATGGGGATGATCTGGTTCGTCGAACGGCTGGCCGCGGGCTGACCGGGCCCGTCGTCCCGGGGGCGTTCGACGTCCGTTCCTGAACAACGATGAACCGTCACTCAGCGTTTACCAAGACGTTTTGCAGGGCGTGCAGAGTCTTCCGTGCTGCACCATCCCACGTCTGAGAAACGGACCCACATGAGTCTCCTGTCCGGCGCCACTACCCGGCGCAGAACCACCACCCTCCGCGTCTGCGGAGCCGTCCTCGGGGCCGCGCTCATCGCCGGTGCCTCGATGGTCGGCACGAACGCCGCCACCGCGGCGACGAACACCCCCACCACCAACATCTCCACCGGTGGCCCGATCCACATCCTGCTCGGCGTCGGCGCGACCGAGAGCCAGCGCATCGCCTCGTGGTACTTCCCCACGAACGTCGCGCAGTCCGTCGAGATCCAGAAGACCGCGTCCATGACGGACGGGGTCTTCACCGACGCCAAGAAGACGATCGACGCCTCGGAGGCCGTGAACACCGCCGCCGACACGAGCGCGACCGACTCGAACACCAAGGGCATCGCGGGCATCGCCGCCCAGTCGGGCTACATCAACGCCCACGCGGCGATCTCGGACCTCGAGCCGAACACCTCGTACACGTACCACGTCGGTGCGGCGGACGGCTCGGCCTGGTCCGCGTCGTACACCTTCACCACGAAGAGCTCCTCTGGCGACTTCGACTTCCTGTTCTTCGGTGACCCGCAGATCGGTTCGTCCGGCTTCACCGACGACGACGGCGCCGGCTGGGCGGACACGCTCGAGTACGCCACGTCGACCGAGCCGGACGCCGAGCTCCTGGTCTCCGGTGGCGACCAGGTCGAGCACGCCAACAACGAGTACGAGTGGGGCGCGTTCGCGGACAGCAGCGACGTGCTGAAGCGCTACCCGTGGGCCTCGACCATCGGCAACCACGACGTCGGCGGCAAGGCCTACGAGCAGCACAACCAGGTGCCGAACTCCCTCAAGGTGCCGGACTTCTACCCGGGCGGCAACACGACCGCGAACTCGGGTGGCGACTACTGGTACATGTACAAGGGCGTCCTGTTCATCGACATCAACTCGAACGCCTACGCGGCCGGTTCGGACGCTGCCCACGTGAACTACGTGCGCGACGTCATCAACCGCTACGGCGACGACGCGAAGTGGACCACGCTGGTCTACCACCACTCGATCTACTCGCCGGCCGACCACGCGAACGACCGTGACAACCAGCAGCGCCGGTTCGACTTCACGCGTTCGTTCTCGGACATGGGCGTCGACCTCGTCCTGCAGGGCCACGACCACTCCTACTCGCGCAGCTACGCGATCAAGAACGGCAAGAAGGCCAACGTCAACGAGCAGCCCGCTGCTCCCGAGGTCTTCTCCGGCCCCGGCGGTGTCATCTACATGACGGCGAACTCGGCCTCCGGCTCGAAGTACTACGACCTCACCACCCCGGACGCCACCCAGGGCGGCTACGGCGCGGACCCGCTCGACCCCACCGGTCAGCGTCACTTCGCCAACTCGGTCGAGAACCAGGAACACGTCCGCACCTTCGTGAAGGTCTCGGTCACCGACGACAAGCTCGCCGTCGAGAACATCCGCGCCAGCGACTGCACCACCCGCAACTCGGCGGTGCAGCACGGCAAGGTCGACAGCTGCGGCGTGACCCTCCAGCCGACGGCCACCGCCGACCCGGCCGCGATCGGTTCGACGGTCGACAGGTTCGACCTGCACGCCACGCTGCCGACGACGACCACCACGCTCTCCGCGTCGGCCGCCGAGCAGACCTACCGCACCGCGAAGCCGGCCACGGTCACCGCGACCATCGCCGGTGGCATCGGCACCCAGCAGGGCACGGTGACGTTCAAGGACGGCAGCAAGGTCCTCGGCACCGCCCCGGTCAAGGACGGCGCGGCCAGCATGACGCTGCCGAGCACGCTCGCCATCGGGAAGCACTCGGTGACGGCCTCGTTCGTCAACGCGGACCCGGTCTACTCGGGAACGAACTCGAAGACCGCGAAGGCCATGACGGTCTCCGTCGAGAAGGCCCCGTCGCGCACCGCCGTCAAGTACAGCGCTGGCAAGGCGACCGTCCAGGTGAAGGCCACCGGCTTCAGCGTCGACGGCACCGCCCGGATCTACCAGGGCTCGAAGCGCCTCGCCACCGTCACGGTGCAGGACGGCGTGGTCACGTCGAAGCTCCCGCTGAAGAAGGGCGCGCACAACCTGCACGCCGTCTTCGCCGGGACCTCGGAGCTCACCACGAGCACCAGCCCGACCATCACGGTCGTCGTCAAGTAACACCCGGTACCAGCGAGGGCCCCGCGATCTCGATCGCGGGGCCCTTCGCCGTGTGGCACGGGGGGTGGGCGACCTGCCCAACCCGAGGACAGGCGCCGCACCGGCTGACGGGAGACCCGAACTCCCTACCCGGCCGCCGCTGGTGCGAGCGACCGGTCAACCTGTGGTGATCATGCGCTCGCGTCCCCCGATCCGGCTGGGATCCGGGCCGATTGTCAGGCTTCGACCGGATGTGCAGACATTCCTAGGTCCTGGCTGTGGAGAAGCGCATACTTCGAGTCTCCGAGAATGCGCGCTCGTCGCCGACGTCACCCCGCCTCTCCCAGCAGGAAGAGACGGCCATGCACGCTCTCCACCGCCGACGGGGCTCCCTCCTCGTCGTCTCGGCCGCGGCCGTCGCAGCGTTGATCACCCTCGGCACCGGCGGCGGAGCATCAGCCGCCACGGTCATCGACGGTCCCGTCAACCTCGGCACAGCATCGACCTACGGCGTCCTCGGCGCCAGTGCGGTCACGAACACCGGCCCCTCCGTGGTCAACGGCGACCTCGGCTTGTCGCCGGGCACGTCGATCACGGGCTTCGGCGGTGCACCGAACGGCGTCGTCAACGGCACCACGCACCAGACCGACGCCGCAGCCGCACAGGCCCAGCGCGACACCACCACCGCCTACAACGTCGCCGCGTCGCTCTCCCCGACCCAGACCGGTCTGACCGAGCTGAACGGTCTCTCGCTCTCGCCCGGTGTGTACTCCGGTGGCGCGCTCGCCCTGGCGAACAACGGCGCACTGACCCTGGCCGGCAGCGCGGACTCCGTGTGGGTGTTCCAGGCCGCGTCGACCCTGACCATCGGGTCCGCCAGCCGGATCACGATCACCGGTGGCGCCAGCTCGTGCAACGTCTTCTGGCAGGTCGGCAGCTCGGCCACCGTCGGCACCGGCGCGCAGTTCCAGGGCACCGTCCTGGCACAGCGGTCCGTGACCGCCACCACCGGCGCGACCGTGCAGGGCCGACTGCTGGCCCGCACCGGCGCGGTGACCCTCGACACCAACACGATCACCGCCTCGAACGGTTGCCCCGCCCCGGGCACCCCGTCCGAGTCGCCGACCATCACCTCGGGCACCCCGTCCGACGGCACCGTGGACGTGCCCTACTCGTCCACCGTCACCGCGACCGGCACCCCGAACCCGACCTTCACCGCCACGGGCCTGCCCGACGGCCTGACGATCAACAGCACCACGGGCGTCATCTCGGGTACCCCGACCACCCCGGGTACCTCGACCGTGACGATCACCGCGTCCAACGGGACCAGCCCGGACGACACCCAGACGGTCACCATCACGGTCCGTGCCCCGGCACCGGTGCCCACCGCGACACCCAGCCCGACCGCTCCGGCCGTGGTGCCCACCGACACCCCGACCGGCCCCGCGGGCGCCGGCGGTGGCGGCGGAACCGACCAGCCCACCGGTCAGCTCGCCTTCACCGGATCGGACCCGACCATCCCGCTGAGCATCGCCGCGGCCCTGCTCGCCGCTGGAGCCACGCTCATGGTCCTGCTGCGTCGCCGCCGCCGCACCGTCGGCCGCATCTGATCCACCCGCACCACCGACGGCCCCGCGACCCTGGTCGCGGGGCCGTCTGCGTGCCGTCACCGGACTCGCGAACGGTCCACGTGCCCGACCGCGCGGGGGCATGCCGACCGACGGCGTCGTCGACGACGTGCCACGGGCCTCCCGGCTCGTCGAGGACGACCCGGTCATCGCACCCGTGAGGACCCTCAGGTACTGAGCCGTCACGTCATCCTCCAGGACGATCCGGTGCCAACAGCTGTCTCCCTACTGTTGGCGACGGAGCGTGCGGTGGCGCATGCCCGTCGCACCAGGGGAGATCCGACGTGAACCGTTCGCCGAGACGCCGTTCCACCATCGCGCTGCAGATCGCGTGTTCGACACTCATCGCCGGGGCGCTCGCCGTCTCCGGCACGATCGCGGCACTGCCCGCGACCGCAGCACCGGGCGACGGGCCCACCGCCGCGACGGGGACGACCACGATCACGACCCCGGGCACGCCCGTCGCGCAGGGCGAGGACTGGACCGTGACGCCCACCGACGGCGGGTACACCGTCGTCCTGACCCTCGCCGAGCCCCTGCCGATCCGCGCAGCGGCACCGGTCCTGCTGGTCGACGGCACGGACATCGGCGTGGCGCAGACGAGCCTCGACCAGCGGCAGCTGACGGTCACCACGACCGACCCCACGGTCGCCGACGCCCGCAGCGTCGAACTCGGATGGTCGGGTGCGACCGACCTGCAGGGCAACCGCCAGTCGGCGACCGCACCGCAGACGGTGGCGCCGCGCGAGGCCCCGGCACCCCTGACCGACGACCCCGCTGCAGCGGGCCCGTACGCGGTCACCCGGGCCGACTACGACCTGGGCAACGAGGCCGAGACGATCAAGGGCTTCGGCCGCAAGGGCGAGATGCGTGCCGCGGTCTTCGTCCCGGAGGACGCCCCGGGCAAGCGCCCCGTCGTCGTGTTCCTGCACGGCCGCCACGAGGCCTGCGTCGGCGGCACCGAGAACCCCAGGGCGTGGCCGTGCGGGAAGGGCCAGACGGACATCCCGAGCTACCTCGGCTACAACGCCGCGGCGACCGCGCTCGCCAGCCACGGCAACGTCGTCGTGTCGATCTCCGCGAACGCGATCAACGCCCTCGACGGCAGCTACTCGGACGACGGCGGAGCGGTGGCCCGCGGCCAGCTCGTCCTCGACCACCTCAGCCTGCTCCAGCGCGCCGACGCCGGGCAGGAACCCCGCCTGTCACCGCTGCTGACCGGCAAGCTCGACCTGCAGCACGTCGGGCTGATGGGGCACTCGCGCGGCGGTGACGGCGTGGTCCGAGCGGCCCTGCTCAACATGCAGCGCACCAGCCCCTTCGGCATCCGTGCCGTCCTGCCCCTGGCGCCGACCGACTTCGGGCGCATGACCCTGCCGGACACGAACACGGCGGTGGTCCTGCCGTACTGCGACGGTGACGTGTCCGACCTGCAGGGCCAGCACTTCTACGACGACTCCCGCACGGCCTTCGGGGACGACGTGCTGCGCTCCTCGGTCCTGGTGATGGGCGCGAACCACAACTTCTTCAACACGACGTGGACCCCGGGCAAGTACGCGAAGGCGTCGTCGGACGACTGGTACGACGAGTCCGACGCGGTCTGCGGCGCGAAGGCGAAGCACACCACCCGACTGTCTTCCGACCAGCAGTACGCCGTCGGCACGAGCCTGATCAGCGGGTTCTTCCGCCTGACGCTCGACGGTGAGCAGCAGTTCCTGCCGATGTTCGACGGCACCGACCGGCAGCCCGCCGCCCTGGGCGCGGCAGACATCCGGGTGACGGCCTCGCAGCCCGGCGCGAGCCGACGCGACCTGGCCCTGTTCGACACGACGAACCCGGCGATCACCACCACCGGTGCCCTGACGGCGAAGACCTGCGCGAGCACCGACAACCTGCCCGCGAAGCAGACCCTGCCGGCGTGCGTCTCGATCACGTCGAACGCCCCGGACTACACGCCCGCGTTCCTGGCCTCCTCGGTGCCGGCGACCCCGGCCCTGCACGTCACGCCCACCAAGGCGGCGACCGGCGGACAGGTGCACGTCCCGGTGGCCCCGACGGCCGGTGACTTCACCGGGTTCCAGGCGCTGTCGCTCCGGCTCACCCCGGACGACACGGCGACGACGAACGCCGACGTCTCGATCAGCCTCCGCGACGCCACCGGTGCCGTGGCGACCCGACGCGTGTCGGACACCAGCCGTGCCGGTCAGCTGCTCCCCGGCACCCGGACAGCGCCGCGCAAGACGATCCTGCAGCAGGCACGCATCCCGCTCGACACCTTCACCGGCATCGACCTGGCGTCGGTGCGCGAGGTGACGATCGACGTCCCGCAGAAGAACAGCGGGATGCTGCTGAGCGACCTCTCGCTCCTGCCCGCAGCGACCCTCGGTACCCCGGTGGTCACGAACCGTCCCACCGCCCGCATCGCCGACCGCTTCGTCGACGAGGGGCGCACCCGCACGGTCGTCCGGGCAGCGGTCGTGCTCTCGCGGCCGGCCGAACAGGCGACGACGGTCTCCTTCGACCTCGACCAGGCGTCGGACAACCGCATCCGTCCGGCGATGCAGGCCGTCACGTTCCAGCCGGGCGAGGTCTGCCGCGCGGTCGCCGTGTCGGTGAACGGCGACCGCACCCCGTCGTTCTCGCGGACGGCGGACTACCCGATGACGCTCAGCAACACCCAGGGCGGCTCGGTGATCGGCGACTCGATCGGCACCATGCGCATCCGCGAGGACGACGGCGTGCGCGCCGTGAACGGACGCGTGACCGCATCCGCTCCGGCGGTCGGTACCCCGGGCGACGCGTGTGCCGAGGCCCAGGCGACGAGCACCCCGATCGCGGTGACGCCCGCGAGCAGCCGGAAGGGTGCCAAGGTCGCGATTTCGGCGACGGGCTTCCGCGCCGGCGAGTCGGTCACCGTCAGCATCGACGGCGGCCGGGCCACCCGCACGACGGCCAACGCCGCCGGCAAGGTCCGCCTGAAGGTCACGAAGACCGTGGCGGCGCTGGCACCGGGCACGCACGTGGTGCACGCCCGTGGCTACGGCTCGGACCAGCGGGCTCGGGGCACCTTCACGACGACGAAGTAGCCGTGCACGGTCCGGCACCGGTCATCGCGCGCGCCACCACGGCTGACGCGCGCGAGATCGGTGCGTTCCAGGCGCGCTGCTGGGAGCAGACGTACCGCGGGGTGGTGCCGGACGCCTTCCTCGACGGAACGGCTGGTGCCGACCGCGCCGCGCGCTGGGCGGAGCGGATCCGGACACGCACCCGCGGGGTGCTCACCGCGCGGGCCGACGACGGGACCCTGCTCGGCGTCGCGAGCACCGAGCGCCGAGCGGACCCGGCCGGCGGGCTCCCCGAGCTCCAACTCGTCACCCTGTACGTCGACCGGGGTGCGCACGGCACCGGTGTCGCCGCCCTGCTCCTCGACGCGGCCATCGGCGACGAGGACGCACACCTGCTCGTCTTCGCGGCGAACACCCGTGCGCGCCGGTTCTACGCCAAGCACGGCTTCGTGCCAGAGGGTCCGCGACTGACCGACCCCGGGACGGGGCTCGACGAGGAACGGTGGGTCCGGAGGCGGCCCGTGTGAACCCTCAGGGCGCTCAGGACGCTCCGGCGGCCACGAGGTCGGCGAGCGGGACGTCGTCGCGTGCCACGTCGTCGGCGACCTGGCTCAGGGACCGCTGGGTGGCACGTGCGTAGCGACGGATCATGCCGAACGCCTGCTCGACGTCGACCCCGGCCGCACGTGCGAGGTACCCCTTGGCCTGCTCGATGGCGACCCGGCTGTCGAGGGCACGCTGGAGCTGCTCCGCGGTGAGGGTCGCGTGCTCGAGGGTCCGTTGCTGCAACAGGCTGATCGTCGCGACGTCGGCGAGGGCCTGGGCGGCTCGGGCATCGGCTCCGTTCAGCGCCCCTTCCGTCTCGCGGAACAGGTTCAGCGACCCGACGGTGGTGTCCCGCAGCCGGAGCGGGATGGCGTGGACGCCCGCGTAGCCACGCGCCCGCGACGCCTCGGCGAACCGTGGCCAGTGCTGCCGCAGGTCGTCGGCGTTCTCCGACGTCACCAACCGGCCGGTGGTCACGGCGGTGATGCAGGGCCCCTCGCCGGCGTTGAGCTGGAGCAGGCCGATGAAGCTGCTGCGCTCGCTCGTCGAGGCGACGACCCGCAGCTCGTCGTGCTTGTCGAGCAGGTGGATGGCGCCCGCGGCGGCGTCGAACAGCTCGACGGCCCGGTCGACCAGCGTCTGCAGCACGTCGACCACGTCGTAGTCCGCCACCAGAGAGTCCGTGAGGGTCACGAACGTCTCGACCAGTCGTGCTTCGCGTACCTCGGTCATGTGGGGAACGGTCCTTCCGTCGAGCAGGCGGGACAACCGTAGTCGAGCGGCGGACACGCGGACCTGTGGCTTGCACCCGGGAGCGTGACGGCTCTAGCGTTGGACCAGCAGCCCCAGACCCCGGCCGCCGGAACGTTCTTCCATTCCGATGACGACCAGGGAACCCATGACCACGCAGCACGCCGGTACCAGCCCGCAGCGGGAGACCAGCTCGAAACCCCTCTCCAGCGGCTTCCGGAAGACCGGTTCCCCGGCCGGACCACGGACCGGTGGCACCTCGTCGTACTCCGCGCTGCTGGCGCAGGTGAAGGAAGCCGGGCTGCTCCGTCGCCGTCGGGGCTTCTACTGGGCGCTGTTCACCGCACTCGTCGTCGCCACGGCCGCGTGCTGGGTCGTCTTCGCGTTCCTGGGTGACTCGTGGTTCCAGCTGATCGTGGCCGGTGCGCTGGGGGTGCTGTTCACGCAGTTCGCGTTCCTGTCGCACGAGGCTGCGCACCGTCAGNTTCGCGTTCCTGGGTGACTCGTGGTTCCAGCTGATCGTGGCCGGTGCGCTGGGGGTGCTGTTCACGCAGTTCGCGTTCCTGTCGCACGAGGCTGCGCACCGTCAGGTGTTCGAGTCCCAGAAGTGGAACGACCGCGCGGGCCGCTGGCTCGGCACGTTCCTGGTGGGGCTGAGCTACTCGTGGTGGATGAACAAGCACACCCGGCACCACGGCAACCCGAACACCGTCGGCAAGGACCCGGACATCGCCCCCGACGNCCTGGTGGGGCTGAGCTACTCGTGGTGGATGAACAAGCACACCCGGCACCACGGCAACCCGAACACCGTCGGCAAGGACCCGGACATCGCCCCCGACGCGATCCGCTTCCTGCCCGAGGACGCAGCGGCTGTCAAGAACGGGCCGCTCCGGGTGTTCGTGCAGAACCAGGGCTGGTTGTTCTTCCCGCTGCTCACGCTCGAGGGCATCAACCTGCACCGGGCCGCCGTCATGTCGGTGCTCCGCGGGACGGGCGGGCGCAGCGACGTCCGGGGGCGCGTCCTCGAGGGCATCCTGCTGGTGGCGCGGTTCGCGATCTACCTGACGGTGGTGTTCTGGTTCCTGCCGTTCGGGATGGCGTGTGCGTTCCTCGGGGTGCAGCTGGCCGTGTTCGGCGTNCTGCTGGTGGCGCGGTTCGCGATCTACCTGACGGTGGTGTTCTGGTTCCTGCCGTTCGGGATGGCGTGTGCGTTCCTCGGGGTGCAGCTGGCCGTGTTCGGCGTGATGATGGGTGCTTCGTTCGCTCCGAACCACAAGGGSATGCCGACCATCGCCCACGACGCGAAGGTCGACTTCTTCTCCCGCCAGGTGCGGACTTCGCGCAACATCCGTGGYGGYTGGTGGGTGTCGTTCCTGATGGGTGGGCTGAACTACCAGGTCGAGCACCACCTGTTCCCGTCGATGCCGCGTCCGGCGTTGAAGCAGGCCCGCCTGCTGGTGCGGGACCACTGCGACACCCTCGACGTGCCCTACACGGAGACCACGNGCACCACCTGTTCCCGTCGATGCCGCGTCCGGCGTTGAAGCAGGCCCGCCTGCTGGTGCGGGACCACTGCGACACCCTCGACGTGCCCTACACGGAGACCACGYTGCTGCGTTCGTACGGCATCGTCGTCCGGTACCTCAACCGTGTCGGCCTCGCCGCCCGCGACCCCTTCGTCTGCCCCATGGTGACCGAGCTCCGGATCCACTGACACGGGCACCCCACCCCGCCCGACGCCCACCCCGCCGGGACCCCACCTCGCACGCACCACACCCCACCGAAGGAACCACCACCGTGAAGACCGTCATCGTCCTCGTCGTCATCTGGGCCGTCCTGTCCATCGTCGGCTTCGCCTTGAAGGGCCTGCTCTGGCTCGGCATCATCGGCATCGTCCTGCTGCTCGGCACGATCGTCTTCGGCGCCGTCCGCCGCAGCGGCAACAAGGCTCGCAACGCCGGCCGGACCAACTAGTCCGCCACTGGCGAAGCGCACCACCAGCAGGAACCCCCGCACCGACCGCATGCCGACGCCCCCGAACGAACCCGGCCCGCTGCGCGCCGCCGTGGTCGTGAACCCGACCAAGATCGACGCGGCCCGGCTCCGGGCCGTGCTCCGCACCGAGGAGCGCGCGCACGGATGGGACGAGTCGCTCTGGCTCACCACCAGCGCCGACGACGACGGACGCGCGGCCGCCAGGGCGGCGTGCGCGGCACACCCGAGCGTCGTCCTGGTCGCCGGCGGCGACGGCACGCTCCGGATCGTCGCCGAGGAGCTCCGCGGCACCGGGATCCCGGTGGCGCTCCTCCCGAGCGGCACCGGCAACCTGTTCGCGCGCAACCTCGGCCTGCCCCTCGGCGACCTCCAGCGGTCCGTTCGTGCGGGCCTCACCGGGGTCGACCGCCCGATCGACGTCGGACTGGCCGACCTGACCGACCCGGCCGGCGTCACCACGTCCCACGCGTTCCTGGTGATGACCGGCATCGGCCTCGACGCGAGCATGGCGGCGGACACGAACGCCTGGGTCAAGAAGCGCCTGGGGTGGGTGGCCTACTCGGACCCCATCGCCCGGTCCGTCATCGGCAACCGGCAGATCCCGGTGCACTACGGGATCGACGACGCCCCGCTCCGCAGCATGAGCGCGCACACGATCATCGTCGGGAACTGCGGCACGCTGACCGCCGGCATCCTGCTGCTGCCCGCGGCGCGACCGGACGACGGGGTCCTCGACGCCGTGGCGTTCCGGCCCGCCGGGTGGTTCGGGTGGACGAAGGTCGGGTACGCCCTGACGCTCAACCGGTTCTTCTCGCGCACCCGGTTCGGGCGGCTCCTGGCCCGGGTCCTGCCGACGTCACGTGCGCTCCGGTACACCCGGGCGCGGACGCTCCGGCTGACCGTCGACACCCCCGAGCGCGTGCAGCTCGACGGCGATGCGTTCGGCGAGGTGGTCGCGGTGACGCTCACCACCGACCACCACGGCCTGGTGCTGCGGACGGAGCCGGACGGGCCGCGGACCCGACGGGCCTAGCCGGTGCTGCCGAGGTCGGCGCCCCGGTGCACGACGTCCTCGGCCAGCGCGCGGAGGCTGCGGCCGGCGTCGGCCGCAGCACGTCGCAGCAGCTGGAACGCCTCGTCCATCCGGATGCCCCGCCGGTAGGCGAGCGCACCCTTCGCCTGCTCGACGAGCACCCGCGCCCCGAGGGCGTCCTCGACCCGGTCCTCGATCGTGACGGGGCCACCACGGTCCCGCTGGCGCACGAGGGCAGCCGAAGCGGCGTCGGCGAGCAGCTGGATCAGCACGACGTCCTCGTCGCTGTGGCCGCGGGTGTGGTCGGCGAAGACGCACAGCGAGCCGATCGTCCGGTCCCGCAACCGGATCGGCTCGGCGAACGTGCCCTGCAGCCCGCGGTCACGCATCGTCGTCACGAATGCCGGCCACTCCGACTCGTGCGTCGACACGTCGGCCACGTCGACGGTCGTGCCGGTCCGGTAGCAGTCGAGGCACGAGCCCTCGTCCGTCCCGAGCTGGGCTTCTTCGGCCTCGCTGCTGCGCTCACTCGTCGAGGCCAGGACCTGCAGTGTGCCGAACCGGTCCGCGATGACGATGCCTGCCTCGATCGCCGAGGTCGCCTCGACGCACGCCGCGATGACGCGGTCCACGGCGTCGAGCACGTCGAGACCCGGCTCCAAGACCCGCGCGACCCGGTCCGGGAAAGCGGTCTCGTCACTCGTCGTCATGCACCCGACGCTACGACGAGACCGTTGGCGCACCGCCCAGCCAGTTCGCGTACCGGACGACCGGTACCGGCCTGCGAGGACACGATCGACGCCCGCGTCCGTCGAAGTGCGGACTGGTGCGAACCCTGAGCAAGGGGCAAGGATGGCGCATCAGTTGCACAACGCAACTGGTAGGTGCTTCACCGACAGAGGAGTCGTCATGAAGAAGTCCATCGCAGCCGCGTTCGCCGCGGTCGCCGTCATCACCGCCGGCGTGTTCGCCGCTTCGCCCGCGTCCGCGCTGCCCGTCAGCACGAAGGTCGTCGGCGGCGAGAAGGCCCCCACCACCTCGTGGGCCGTGCAGCTCGAAGCATCCGGCGGCTCCATCCCCTCGGGGTACGTCAGCAACTGCACCGGCGAGCAGCTCAACGCCTCGTGGGTCCTCACCGCCCGGCACTGCATCGACGGGATCGGCGCGATGCGGGTCTACCACTCCAACTCCACCGTCAACCGCGGCACGGCCGTCTCGGTCGACCGCATCAGCACCTCGCCCGCCGGAGACATCGCGCTCGTGCACCTGCGGACCGCCTACCCGCTGTCCACCTACGCACCCCTCGACCTCACCGCGACCGCCAAGTCGAGCGGCACCGGCACCATCCAGGGCTACGGCCTGCGGGCCAACGCCACCCAGTCCGACGGCCTGTACCAGGCCACCGTCTCGCTCACCGGCGCGAGCACCGACGCCTTCAGCGGTCGGGCCCAGCACCTCACCGGCGTGACCGGTGCCTCGAACCACGGCGACTCGGGCGGCCCGCTGCTCGTCAACGGCAAGGTCGTCGCCGTCTGCTCCACCGGCGACAGCGCCGACCCCGGCGCCAACACCAAGGCCGGCTCCAACTACGCCCTGCTGTCGCAGGCCTCGTCCTGGATCAAGACCACGGCCGGCGTCTGAACCAGCTGACCCCACTGGAGGCGCGGTGCCAGCTGGCACCGCGCCTCCAGTGGCGTCCACACCCGTCTTCAGGGCGCGGGGTCGCCTGCGCCCGCCAGCTGCCAGCTGAGCGCCCGTCCGGGGCACGACGACGACAGTGGGGCCATGAGCCAGTACGAGAAGCGCGATCCGAACACCCTCTACCCGGCACCGCCGTACCCGAAGCAGGAACAGTCGCTGCCGGGCGCCGCGTGGAAGATGGAACCGAAGCCCGACCACGGCGAGGACAGCTACGTCGGGCTCGGCCGCCTGAAGGGGTACCGCGGCATCGTCACCGGTGCCGACTCCGGCATCGGCCGTGCCGCCGCCATCGCCCTGTCACGCGAAGGCGCGGACCTGGTGCTCTCCTACCTGCCGGATGAGCAGGAGGACGCGGAACAGGTCCGCGACCTGCTCGAGTCCGAGGGCCGTCGGGCCGTGCTGTTCCCCGGGGACATCTCCGACGAGCAGTACTGCACGGACCTGGTGCAGAAGGGCGTCGACGAGTTCGGCGGCCTCGACACCCTGGTGATGGTCGCGGGCCGCATGGAGAGCAACGACGACATCCTCACGCTCGACACCTCGATGTTCGACTCCACCTTCAAGACCAACATCTACTCGCTGTTCTGGCTGACCAAGGCCGCCGTGCCGCACCTCGAGCCCGGGTCGACCATCGTGACGACCGGTTCGATCCAGGCGTCCACGCCGTCCCCGGACAAGATCGACTACGCGGTGTCGAAGGGTGCGATCAAGCTCTTCACCGAGGCCGTCGCGCAGCAGCTCGCGCCGAAGGGCATCCGGGTCAACTCCGTCGCGCCCGGCCCGGTGTGGACGCCGCTGCAGCCGGGTTCCGACGACGCCGAGACGGTGTCGCACTTCGGCGAGAGCTCGCCGTTCGGCCGTCCCGGTCAGCCCGCCGAGCTCGGTGCCGCCTACGTGCACCTGGTCAGCCCGGAGTCGAGCTACCAGTCCGGGTCGACGATCACGATCGCCGGTGGGACGCCGGCGTTCTGAACTGGCGTTCTTGCGTTCGAGGAAGGGGACCACGTGTCCGGAGTGACGCACACCGTGCTGGTCGAGTGGGACGGGGCGGACCGTTCCGCCGAGGCCTCGGCCCTGTCGCGTGCGCACCTGCCACGGGTCGAGGGGGTCGAGTCGGTGCAGTCCGGCACCAGCGTGAGCACCGAGGGACTGGAGGGCGGGTTCCACTGGATGCTCGTCGTCCGCTTCCGTGATCGTGCCGCGCTCGCCGGGTACCTGCCGCACCCGGAGCACCGGCCGGTGGCGGACTTCATCGGGGCGGCGAACGCGCGGGTCGTCGTGTTCGACGTCGAGGACGCCGACTGATCACCGCGCCGGAAGCTGTGTAACGCTCTGGTTGCGATGGCGACCGAGGGGTTCCGTTCCCCGTGGAGGCTCGAAGTACGGTGGATCGGCCATCGCAACGGCGCGGGGGTCACCGGTCGGCGCCGCTTCGTCGCGCCCACGCCGGTCGGGTCCCCGCCTGCGGGCGGGGACCCGTTCGACGTCCACCCACGGAAGGACCAGACGATGATCGGCGACCAGACCCTGTGAACAGCACCATCCGGACCGCCGGCGTGACCCTCGGACTCCTCGCGGCGGCGACGCTGACCGCGTGTTCCGGGCCGTCCGCTCCGACGCCGACCCGGACCGTGACCGCGACGGTGACGCCGACCCCGACGGCCGACCCCGGCACCCCGACGCCCACGCCGTCCCCGACTGTGACGGGAACGGCGTTCGACCTGTCGGACCCGGCAACGTGGACCATCTCCACGAAGGAGGTCGGGCCGATCGCGCTGGGCGGCGAGGTGGAGGGGGAGATCGACGACCTGGCAGCCGCCTACACCCGGAGCACGGATGCGTGTCCGGCCAGCCCGGAGACGACGTTCTGGAACCGAGATGACGCTCCCGGCCTCATCGTCATCCCCCGCGACGGCAAGGTCGTGGGCGTGACCATCGGTGGGCTGGGGCCGGATCCGGTGACGACGAACTCGCCCGAGACCGACGCCGGGATCGGCATCGGCACGCCCCTGACCGAGGTGCGCTCCGCGTACCCGGACCTGCAGTACACCGGCACCTACGGTGAGGACCAGGGGCCGTACTCGATGTGGAGCGTGCAGGCCGACGGACGCTACATGACGTTCCAGCTCGGGACGGACGGCGCCACCGTGGGAGCGATCTGGGTGGGGTCGACCGCGATGTTGCCGTACGAGTACTGCGCCTGAGGTACCCGGGGCCCGGAGCATCGCGGCTGGCAGGATGACGTGCATGGCCAGCGCAGTCCGTCTCATCCGGTCCGACGTCCTGAGCGATGTGGCGCAGTACGCGTACGCGTCGACCGTGCCGAGCGGGACGCGGCTCGTGTTCCTCGCCGGGGCCTGCCCGCTCGCCCCTGATGGGTCGACCGTCGCGGTCGGGGACTACGCGGGCCAGGCCGCCAGGTGCATCGAGACGATGCAGCGGGCGTTGCGTGCCGCTGGTGCGTCCATCCAGGACGTCGTGAGCACCCGCGTGCTCGTGGCGTCCTCGCGACAGGCCGACCTCGTCACCGCGTGGGATGTTGTCCGCGACGCCTTCGGCGCGCACGACGTGCCGAGCACCCTGCTCGGGGTCACGGCGCTCGGCTACGACGACCAGCTGGTCGAGATCGAGGCGGTCGCGGCGGTCCCCGACGATCTGCCCGTGTGACGGTGCAGAGCGCTCCGGGGACCACCTGGACCGCCCGATCCGGTCTGTCGGTGTCCGGCCTGGTGCTCCGGCCGGCCTCAGAAGCCGGGACCGGCTTTGACCAGGGCGATGCCGACTCCGACGAGTGCGAGGACGAGGCCGGCGGCGAACGTGCGCGGGGACGGCTTCTCCCCGCGGAGCCGGGCCACGACGGGGCCGAGGAGGGCGAGCCGGACCACGAGGTACGCGATCGCGAGGATCTCGGCCACCAGCCCGGACGCGCCGGTCAGCCAGGCGTAGGCGAGGACGGCCGCCGGGACGAGACCGGAGGTGAGGACGGGCAGCGAGTCGCGCAGCTCGGCTCCGATGGTCTCCCCGGCGAGCCGTTGGTCACTCCGCACACGGCGGCCGACCAACTCGGCGAAGGTGTGCGCCAGGAAGGTCGAGAACGCGGTGGCGAGGACGTACCAGAGCCCCCGACCACTCGCGGCGGTGTCCGGGACCATCGGTGCGATCGTGCCCAGGATCACGATGTTCCCGTACACGAACGCCGTGATGCGGCTCGAGGCGTCCTCACGCGACAGACGCTTCCGTCCCGCTGATCTCGCCGCACGCCCGGTGCCCGGCGTCGTGTCCGCGTCTCCTGCCGAGACGGCGGTGCCGAGACGTCCGTGCGGGCTCAGTAGTACTCACCCTGTCGGTAGTCCCAGCTGGTGAACGTGTCGGCGAGCAGCCCCATGATCCGGTCGACGTCGAGCCCCTTGCGGATGAGCGTGGGTGCGGGAGTGATCGAGCGCTGTCCGTCCTGCACCGGGATCAGGGTTCCCGAGCTGTCGACCATCGACACCATGACGCCCTGCTCGTAGCGGGTCTCGGTGCTCTTCTCCGGCTGGATGGACGCGACGTAGTCGTCCGCCTCGACGATCACGTCGGCACGTTCGGCGATGCGCTCCCCGATGCCGTCGACGACACCGCGGTTGCCGGTGCCCGACGGGTTGGCGGAGCTCGCGAAGGCGAACTTGCCGTGCTCCGTCCAGAGCTCGCGGGCGGCGAGCTCGCCAGGGACGCCGAACTTGATGACGAAGCAGGACGTGCCGCGGGTGTCCATCATCAGGTCGTCCGAGCCGTCGGTCGGCAGCGCTGCCCGGCCCTGGTCGCTCCAGGGCAGGATGCAGCCGAGCAGGATGTCCTCGTCCCAGCACCGCTGGTACAGGGCGTCGATCTCGGGGGTGAGCTGTGCGATGCTGCGCAGCATCTCGAGCGAGCTCACGAGGACGACGCCGGGCTTGTTCCGGTTGCGCTCCTTGGCGTCGAACTTCCGCTCCAGGCCCGCGCGGTCCGAGGTCATCAGGATGTAGCCGACCTTGGTGGGGACCACCGCCAGTCCGCCGTCGTGGAGCAGCGCGTCCACTGCGCTCCGGGGCACGCCGCCGGTCCAGTGCACTCGGTTCATGCTGACCCGCGTGTCGTCGTTCATGCCCGTCCTCGTTCCGCTCTCGATACCAGACGATCGTCTGACAGCGGGAGCCTATGGACGCCGGTCGAGCCGGACAAGGGCGGTGGACGCGACCTGTGGGCCTTCTCCGAAGGGTTCAGGCGGTCTCGCAGCGAAGGGCCGAGGCCGCGCTGCCGCTCCTGCGTCGTTCCGCGAACCCGATCGTGGTGAACCTGTCGAGCGCGCTCGGCTCCTTCACCGCCACCCACGACCCGTCGAAGCCGGCGTCCACCGTGCCTGCCGTGGTCTACGGGGCGTCCAAGGCCGCCGTCTCGATGCTGACGGTGCAGTACGCGCGCGTCGTGCCCGAGGTGCACTTCGTCGCGGTCGAGCCCGGCTACACGGCCACCGAGTTCGGTGGCATGCCGAACCCGCACGGTCGCCCCGTCGAGGTCAGCGCCGCGACGATCGCGACCGCCGCGAGCGCGGGCCCGGAGGGCCCCACCGGCGTGTTCCTGGAGGACGGCCAGACGCTCGGGTGGTGACGAAGAGACGGACTGGAGGCTCGTGGCGGCGCCGCCACGAGCCTCCAGTCCGTCATCCGGTCACGTCTACAGCAGCTGGCGCGCGTTGGTGGACGCGAGGTCCAGCAGCTCGTCGCCGCGACCCGACAGCACCGTGCGGATGGCGTAGAGCGTGAAGCCCTTCGCCTGCTCGAGCGTGACCGCCGGGGGCATGGAGAGCTCCTGGCGGTTCGCGCGGACCGACACGAGCGCGGGGCCGTCGTGCGCGAGCGCGGCGGCCATCGCGTCCTCGAAGTCGTCGGACACGTCGACCTGGAAGCCCTTGATGCCGATCGCCTCGGCGACCGCGGCGAAGTCCGGGTTCTGCAGCTCGGTACCGTAGTTCACGAAGCCGGCGGCCTTCATCTCGAGCTCGACGAAGTTGAGCGACGAGTTGTCGAAGACCACGATCTTCACGGGCAGCTTGTTCTGCACGATCGTGATGAGCTCGCCGAGGAGCATCGTCAGCCCGCCGTCGCCGGCCAGCGCGATCACCTGCCGGTCCGGGAAGGCGGTCTGCGCACCGATCGCCTGCGGGACGGCGTTCGCCATCGTGCCGTGCACGAACGAGCCGATCAGCCGGCGCTTGCCGTTCATCGTGAGGTAGCGCGACGCCCACACGACGGGGGAGCCGACGTCGGGGATGAAGACGGCGTCCTCGGCGGCGAGCCGGTCGAGCACCCGGGCGACGTACTGCGGGTGCAGGGGCTTCTTCTTCCCGGCGGGGACCGCCAGGTCGTCGAGCTTCTCGCGGGTCTTCCGGTAGTGCTTCAGGGAGTCCTCGAGGTGCTTCGTCGGGTGTGAGCCGGTCAGCAGCGGGATGAGTGCGAGGGCGGTGTCCTTGACGGTGCCGACCAGGCCGATGTCGACCGGGTGCCGACGGCCGAGCTGCGAGCCGCGGATGTCGACCTGCACGTGCTTCCCCTTGGCCGGGAAGAACTGCTGGTACGGGAAGTCGGTGCCGAGCATGAGCACGACGTCGGCGTCCTCCATCGCGCGGTACCCGGAGGCGAAGCCGAGGAGCCCGGTCATCCCGACGTCGTACGGGTTGTCGTGCTCGATGTACTCCTTGCCGCGCAGTGCGTGCACGATCGGGGCCTGCAGGCGCTCGGCCAGGGCGACGACCTCGTCGTGGGCGTCCGCGACGCCGGCTCCGGCCAGGATCGTGATCCGGTCGGCACCGTTCAGCAGGTCGGCGGTGCGCTGCAGCTCGGCCTCGCTCGGCACGATCCGCGGGGTGGTCCGCTCGATGCGGGTGACGCGGTCGTCCTTCGCCTCGGCGAGCAGGACGTCGCCGGGGATCACGAGCACCGCGACGCCGCGCTTCTCGATCGCCTCGCGCATCGCGATCTCGAGCAGGCGGGGCATCTGCACCGGGTCGGCGACGTACTCGACGTAGACCGAGCACTCGCGGAAGAGCTCCTGCGGGTGGGTCTCCTGGAAGTAGCCGGAGCCGATCTCCGCGGTGGGGATGTGCGCGGCGATCGCCAGCACCGGCACCCGCGAACGGTTCGCGTCGTACAGGCCGTTGATCAGGTGCAGGTTGCCGGGCCCGCAGCTGCCGGCGCAGACGGTCAGGTCACCGGTCAGGGCGGCTTCGGCCGAGGCGGCGAACGCAGCAGCCTCCTCGTGACGGACGTGCTCCCACCGCATCGTGCCGTCCTTGCGCAGGGCGTCGGTGAAGCCGTTCAGGGAGTCCCCGGGCAGGCCGTAGACCCGGTGGATGTCGTTGGCGCGGAGGGTGGCGACGATGTTCTCGGCAACGGTTGGCATGCGTCCTGTCTACTCCCGACCGCTGCGCTGAACGCTTTCGGATGATCGTGAGGCTCGCTCGACCCCAGATGCCGAGGTCGGGCTGTCACGATGGTCTGATGACCGACGACGCGCCGCTCCTCCGTCCCCGCCGACGGGAGCCCGCCGCGTACGGGATCCTCGAGCGTTCGCCGTACCCGCTCGTCTCGGTGGCGATCGCCGTCATCGCGGTCGTCGTCATCACCATCGTCGGGTTCACCCTGGGCACGGTGGACCTCGGGCTGTCCAAGGCCCTCAACGCGTTGCACACCGGGTTCACCGGGGTGTTCACCACGGCGGTCTACCACGTGATCAGTCCGGCCCCGGCGATCGGGATCACGGTCGTCGTCGTCGCCGTGATCTGGTGGCGCACGCGCGACCTGCGCCCGGCGCTGGCGTTCGGCGGCACCATCGCGATCACGTGGGTGCCGTCCGCCGTCGTGAAGGAGATCGTGCACCGTGCCCGGCCCGACGTCGCCGTGCTGCCGCACCCGTTCCCGGTGCAGCCCGACCCCGGGTACCCGAGCGGGCACACGGTCTACATCACGGCGTTCGTCATCGCCCTGATCTGGCTGCTCCGCGAGACCCGGTGGCACCGACTGGCGTTGACGCTGGGAGTCGTGGCCATCGTGATCGTGTTCTTCGCGGTGTCGATCGACGCGGTGCACTACCCGACCGACGCCGCTGCCTCGATCCTGTGGGCGCTCGCCGTGGCGCCGGGGGTGCGGGTGGTGTGGGTCGACTGGCTCATGCCGCGGGTGCCGTTCCTGCGGCCGCGGCGGGGCTGACGCCGGGCTGGGTCAGCGGGCCGTGCTGGTCCGGCCCCGCGCCGCGAGCAGCGCCACGACGGCCACCACCGCGGCGGCGAGCATCACGATCGCCAACGGTGCCGCGGTGTCCGAGCCGCCGATGCTGACGAGCGGGGACACGAGCGCTGCGAGCCCGAACTGCAGCGCACCGAGCACGGCCGAGGCGCTGCCGGCGGCCGACGGAACCGCACCGAGGGCGAGCGCCGTGGCGTTGCCGAGCACCAGGCCGAGCGAGCCCACCGCGGTGAACAGCGGCACGGCGAGCCAGATGACCGGCGCCCCGGAGACGACGAGCAGCGCGAACGCGACGGTCGACGCGAGCACGAGCACGATGCCGAGCGACAGCACCCCCGTGACCGAACGGGTCGCGGTGAGCTTGGCGGACAGGATGCTGACGCCCATCAGCGCCAGGGCGTTCAGCCCGAAGGCCAGGCCGTAGCCGACCGTGCCGAAGCCGATCATGTCCTGGTACAGGAACGGTGATGCGGAGATGTAGGCCATCATCACGGCGAACGCGAAGCCGAACACGGCCGTGTAGCCGAGGAACGTGCGGGAGCGCAGGGCTCGGAGTGCGGAGCCCGAGCCGCGGCGTTCCGCGCGCAGGGTGTCGCGGTGTTCCTTCAGGTGGGTCTCGCGGATCACGGCGAGGACCGCGACGAGCATGACGACGGACAGGCCGAGAACGATCGAGAGCAGGCCGCGCCAGCCGATCGGGCCGGTGAGCAGGCCGCCGAGCAGCGGTGCGACGACCGGGGCGACCCCGCCGACGATCATCATGAGCGAGAACGCCCGGGCGGCGGACTTGCCCGTCGCCAGGTCGGAGATGACCGCACGGCTGATCACCATGCCGGCCGCACCGCCGAGGCCCTGCAGCAGGCGGGCGGCGATGAGCACGCCGATGTTCGGCGCGAGCACCGCGGCGATGCTGGCGAGCACGCACACGGCGGCGCCGGCGATGAGCGGCGGCACACGGCCGAACCGGTCGGACAGCGGGCCGAACACGAGCTGGCCCGCGGTCACGCCCACCAGGAACGCGGTCAGGGTGAGCTGCACGGCGGTGGCGCTCGCCCCGAGCTCGGTGGTCATCTGCGGGAACGCCGGCAGGTACAGGTCGGTGGCGAAGGGGGCGACGGCACTGAGCAGGCCGAGCACCAGGAGCAGCGCGGTCGTGATGCCCTGCTGCTTGGTCGTGGGTGTCGCGATCGTCGCGCGGATGGTTCCGGTGTCCGTGGTCATTGTTATGAAAGCATAACTCATCGCCGGAGATCGGTACAGTACGGACATGCACTCCGCCGTGTCCGACCACGTCCTCGCCGAGTTCGCGGACGTCCTGCTCCGGATCGCGCGTGACATCGATCCACACGGCTCCGAGACGCTCGACATCGTGCCGCTGACCGGCACCGAGGCGCTCGTGATGCGCTGGATCAACCGCAACCCGGGCACCTCGCCCAGCGCCACCGCCGAGGCCACCGCTCTGCAGCGCAGCAACCTCAGCGTCGCGCTCCGGTCGCTCGTGGCCAAGGGGATGGTCGACCGGCGCCAGGACCCTGCCGACGCCCGTACCGTGCAGCTGCACTCGACCGCGCTGGCGCAGGAGAGCGTCGACCGGCTCTACCGGCACTGGTCCGGCAAGCTCCGGACGGCACTCGGCGGCGACGAGCGGGGCACGGCCGAGGCCCTCGCGCTGCTGCAGCGGATCGACGACGGACTGCGCGCGAGCTAGGCGACAGCGTCCTCGGCGGCGCCGGCTGCGTCGTCCTCGATCGGCAGCAGTCGGCGTGCGCCGTGCCCCTCGTCGCCCAGGGCGTCGCCCGGGTTCACGACCGAGCAGGCACCGAGCGAGACGCAGCCGCAGCCGATGCACTGCGTCATCTCCTGCTGCAGGCGCTCGAGCTCCAGCTGGCGGGCCCGCAGTCGTGCGCGCCACCGCTCGTTCAGCCGGTTCCAGTCGCGCAGCGAGGGCATGCGGTCGGCGGGCAGCGCCTCGAACTGCTCGGCGACCTCGCTGAGCGGGATGCCGAGGCGCTTGGCCACCTGGATGATCGCGATCCGCCGTTCGACGTGCCGCGGGTACATCCGCGTGCCACCGTCGGTGCGCTCCGGGTGGATCAGCCCCTTGCGCTCGTAGAAGTGCAGGGCCGAGGCGGCCACGCCCGTGCGGCGCACGATCTCGCCGATGGGCAGCAGGTCGGTGGGACGTGGCGGCTGGATCTCGACCATGGTCGAGATCTTACGGCGGCTCGGACTGGAGGCGCGTGGCGGGCCCGCCACGGGCCTCCAGTCCGTCCGTGGGTCGCGTCTACCGCTGCTGGAACGACTCCCAGAGCAGGAACCCGGTGAACAGCACGAACGGCGTGCAGGCGACGACGTTGAGCCAGCGGTGCTCGACGATCACGGCCGCGAACTCCCGCAGGAACGCGCTCGGGACGTAGTACGCGGCCGTGCGCGCGCCGACGACCTGGGCCGGCAGGTCGAGGCGACGGGCCAGGGTCGCGGCCCGCAGCACGTGGTAGTTGTTCGTGACCACGACCATCTGGCCGTCCCGTCCGGCGGCCGTCTGCACGTCCCGCGAGAACCGCAGGTTCTCGCGGGTGTTCCGGGACGCGGTCTCCGGCACCACGTCGTCCGGGTCGGCGCCGTTCGCCACCAGGTACTCGGCCATCGCGGTGCCCTCGGGGCGGGGTTCGTCGTCGCCCTGCCCGCCGGACGGCACGAGGAGCGGCCGGCGTCCGGCGCTCCGTTCGGCCCGGTAGACGCCGAGCGCCCGGTCGAGCCGGCTCTGCAGCAGCGGTGGGACCTCGCCGTGCACAAGCCCGGAGCCGAGGACGACGATCGTGTCGGGGACGATGCCGTGCCGCGTCCGCCCGTAGACCACCGAGTACAGGGCGAAGGCGACCAGGGACAGGGCGAAGTACCCGCAGACGAACACCATCAGGACGGCGACCGCGATCTTCGTGCCGTCCCAGAGCGTGAAGCCGTCACCGCTTCCCGAGACGAGCAGGGCGATGGCGACCGCCGGCAGCACGAACACGGCCACCCCGGCGGCGAGCGACAGCAGGTTGCCGACGCTGCGGCCCTCGGCCCGGAGCATCTGCAGGCCGTTCGCGACCAGGGCGACCCCGAGCACCACCACGGCGAGCGGCACGAGCAACAGCACCACGGCGACGAGCAGGCTGAACCCGGGGACCACCGCGGTCAGCACGGACACGACCGTCGCGAGCCCGAACAGCACGGCCGCGGTCAGGAACACCCCGTTGCGGAGCATCCGCGGGTCCCGGCGTCGTCCGAGCAGGTACAGCACCAGGAACAGCAGGGCGAAGACGGGAGCGGCCCCCAGCCCGAGCACCGTCACCCGACCGCGCGGCGGATCAGCTCGGCCACCCGTGCCTCGTCGGCCTCGGAGAACTCCGGGCTGATCGCCCACGACGTCGGCCAGAACGTGCCGTCGTCGAGCGCGGCCGAGTCCTGGAACCCGAGCGTCGCGTAGCGGGCCTTGAACTTCGCGGCGTCCTGGAAGAAGAACACGGCCTTGCCGTCGCGCGCGTAGGCGGGCATGCCGTACCAGAGCTTCGGCGCGAGTTCGGGTGCGACCTCGAGCGCGAGGCGGTGGATGCGCTCCGCCAGTCCCCGGTCCGGCTGGGGCATCTCGGCGATCTTCGCCTCGACCGCAGCGGCGTCGGCTGCGGCCTTCTCGGCCTTGGTGCCCTTCGTGCTGCGGGTGCGCTTGACCTCGGCGGCGTGCTCCTGCATCGCCGCGCGCTCCTCGTCGGTGAAGGTGGTCTCGGTCTTCGTCGTCCGTGCCATCGTCGTCTCCTCGTGGTCTGGTGCACCCATCATGGGTCCGCGAAGCGAAGCACGCGAGGCCGTGGCCGTCTTCGAGTGCCAGGCTCGTTGCATGACCTACATCGCCAGTGACGACCGCTACGACTCGATGACGTACCGCCGGACCGGCCGCTCGGGCCTCGACCTGCCGTTGCTCTCCCTGGGCTACTGGCACAACTTCGGGGACGACATGCCCTTCGAGAACCAGCGCGCCATCAGCCGCCGGGCCTTCGACCTCGGGATCACCCACCACGACCTCGCGAACAACTACGGCCCGCCGTACGGCGCCGCCGAGGTGAACTTCGGCCGCCTGATGCGTGAGGACTTCCGGCCGTACCGTGACGAGATGGTCGTCTCGACGAAGGCGGGCTGGGACATGTGGCCCGGACCGTACGGGCAGGGCGGCGGCTCGCGCAAGTACGTGCTCGCCTCGCTCGACCAGTCCCTGCAGCGCACGGGCCTGGACTACGTCGACGTCTTCTACTCGCACCGCCTCGACGCGTCGACCCCGCTCGAGGAGACGATGGGCGCCCTGCACACCGCGGTCCAGCAGGGCAAGGCGCTGTACGTCGGGATCTCGTCGTACGACGCCGAGCGCAGTCGGCAGGCAGCCGAGATCCTCCGCGACCTCGGCACCCCGCTCCTCATCCACCAGCCCTCGTACTCGATGCTCAACCGTTGGATCGAGACCGAGGGGCTGCTCGACACGGCCGGCGAACTCGGCTTCGGCGTGATCGGCTTCACCGCCCTCGCGCAGGGGCTGCTGACCGGCAAGTACCTGAATGGTGTGCCCGAGGACTCCCGAGCGGCGGCGGGCAAGTCCCTCGACGCGTCGAGCATCACGCCCGAGGTCGTCGAGCACCTCCGCGCCCTGAACGACGTCGCCGCCGCCCGCGGACAGTCCCTCGCGCAGCTCGCGCTCGCCTGGGCACTCCGCGACGAGCGGGTGACCTCGCTCGTGATCGGTGCGTCGCGGGTTTCGCAGCTCGAGGACAACGTCGCCGCGCTGTCGAACACGTCGTTCACCGACGAGGAGCTCCGCGTCATCGACGAGCACTCCGTCGGCATCACCGACGTCGACCTGTGGGCGGGAGCCCGCGCGGGCGAGGTCTCCTGACCCGAGCGACCCGCCGCAGCAGTTCCTCGGCGGGTCGCATCTCGTTGCCCGGTCAGCTCAGCTGACTGGTCGCGACACGTCGCGGGTCGCCTTCCGACTGGTCGCGAACTGTCGGCTGGCGGCGCCGCAGGCGACGGTCTGCGACCGCGCCGCGGCCGGCCGACGGGGTGTCGTGACCGCTGCGGGGCCCTGGGCGCGCGGCACGCCGGACGGGAGGCGCGGGGCACGCCGCCACGCGCCTCCCGTCCGCCGTCCGGTCGCGTTCCGTCGCGTTCCGTCGCGGGTCGCCTGCCGACTGGTCACGAACTGCCGGCTGGCGGCGCCGCAGGCGACGGTCTGCGACCGCGCCGCGGCCGGCCGACGGGGTGTCGTGACCGGCGGGACCAAGCCCGGCCCGAACTCCTCCGGGCCCCGGCGCCCGCTTGGTACGATGGGCGCTGTTCAGAACACGCAGTGTGTATCTACCGGCCGCCGGCTCCCCGGCGGACAACGGCGGCACCCGATGGGTCCGCCCCCGCCGAACCGGGTCGGGCCGAGAAGGCACAACCCCGATGCTCCAGACCCGTTCCACCAGCGACACCGGCACCACTCCGGCCGCAGCCGACGCCTCACTCGTCTCCCTCGCCGGCCGTTGGTACTTCCCCGTCGCGTTCATCGCCCGGCTCCCGTTCGCCATGATGGTCGTCGGCGTCCTGACACTGGTCGTCGCCACCCGTGACTCCGTCGCCCTCGGTGGCGTCAACTCCGCCGCCGTCGGCATCGGCTCCGCGATCTTCGGCCCGTTGGTCGGCGCCGCGGCCGACCGCTTCGGCCAGCGGGCGGTGCTCGTCCCCGTCGGCCTGGTGAACGCGGCGCTGCTCGGGTTCTTCCCGTTCGTCGTCAGCGGCACCGCGCCCGACCTCGCGGTCCTCGCGGTCGCGTTCTGCATCGGTGCGTCGGCCCCGCAGGTCGCCCCGATGTCCCGCACGCGGCTCGTCGCGATCATCGGCCAGCGGATGGCCCCGGCACGGCGCGAGAAGACCCTCAGCGGCACGATGGCCTACGAGTCCGCCGCCGACGAGACCGTCTTCATCATCGGGCCCTTCCTGGTCGGCATCCTCGCCAGCGCGATCGCCCCGTGGGTGGCCGTCGCCGGCGCCTCGGTCCTGACGTTCGTGTTCGTCACCGCATTCGCGCTGCACCCGACCGGCAAGCTCGTGGTCGGCCAGCACGCGGAGCTGACGCAGGCGCCCGCGCGGCAGCTCCTGCGCCCGCGACTCGTCGTGGTGGTGGTCGGCATCCTCGGCATCGGCCTGTTCTTCGGCTCGACGCTCACCTCGCTCACCGCGTTCATGGAGACCCACGGCGAGGCCTCGCAGGCCGGTCTGCTCTACGGCCTGATGGGCATCGGGTCCGCCGGGTTGGCGCTCGGGTCGGCGGCGTTCCCCCGGGCGTTCGGCCTCGGCTGGCGCTGGCTCGTCTTCGGTGTCGTGCTCCTCGGCGGTGCGATCGCGTTCGCCAGTGCCGACTCCGTCGTCGCCGCGGGCGTCATCCTCGCGATCATGGGCATCGGGATCGGGCCGACCCTGGTCGCCCAGTACAGCCTCGGCTCGGACCGGTCACCCGTCGGCCGCTCCGCCACCACCATGACGATCCTCGGGTCCGCGGTCATCGTCGGCCAGTCGATCGCCTCCGCGATCGCGGGTGACGTCGCCGAGCAGCACGGCACCGCAGCGGCGATGCTGCTGCCGGCGGTCTCCGCCGCCATCGTCGTGGTCGCCGCGGTCGGCAACCTGCTGCTGCCCCGCCGGGTCGCGACCGCCTGACGGCGAACGTGACCACCTGACGGACGGGAGGCCCGTGGCGACGCCGCCACGGGCCTCCCGTCCGTCAAGTGCCTGCGTCAGGACTCCGTGTCGTCGACGAGCAGGTCCTCGTGCCGGTAGTCGTCGGCTCGCAGGCCGGCGCGGGCGATCATGTGCGTCGAGACCGGCACCAGGAACAGCTGGAACACCATGATCGGCAGGACGACCCAGAACGCCGTCCACGTCCACACCGCGACGACGATCGCGGCCAGCGCGAGGGCGAGCCCGAGCACCTGCGGCTTCGCCATCGCGTGCAGGCGGACGAGCGGGTCCGGGAACCGGACGATGCCGACCCCTGCCCCGAGCGACAGCAGGGACCCGACGAGCAACAGCCCGACGGCGATCCAGGCCCGGATGCCGGCGTCGTCGACGAACGACTCGATCATCTCGATCACGACTGGTCCTCCTCGGCGCGCTCGGGTGTGGTGGCGGTCAGGCCCTCGTCGGACGGGTCCGCCGAGGGGGTGACGGCCCGGGCGACGGCGACGGTGGCGAACACACTCGTCGCCGAGATCACCACGAGCACGGGGATGCCGGTCAGGTCCTGCCGGATGACCATCGCGGCGGCGATCACCACGAGCACGGTGGTCAGCACCATGTCGGAGCCGATCATGCGGTCGAGGATGGTCGGACCGCGCACGATGCGGAACACCGCGAGGGCGAACGTCGCCCCCAGGAGCGCGAGCACCAGCGCGACGGCGACGGCCATCACCACGACGGCGGGGCTCACCGGGTCACCTCCGGCAGCGGCTCGGACAGCTCGGAGACGTCCTGCTTCGACCCGAGTGCACGGATCACCATGGCCTCGATCCGGAGTGCCATCCGGCGTTCGTCGTCGACCTGTTCCAGGCGCTCGGTGTCGAGCACGTGGAGCAGCAGCCGGCGGCGCCGCAGGTCGACGTCGGCGACGTACGAACCGGGCACGAGCGAGACCGCGAGGGTGGCGAGCGTGAAGGTCATCTCGGACGTGGAGTGCAGCTGCACGAGCGTGATCGAGCTGCGCCGCACACCGCGCGGGCGGAACGCGACCCAGGCGACCCGGAACGACGCCACGATGACCAGCCCGGACCACACCACCAGGAACCGCAGCACGTGCACGATCGAGAACCGTGCGGACAACGGGACCGGCGGGAGCGGCAGCGCCTGGGTGACGATGAGCGCCACGACGATGCCGCAGAGCAGCGTCAGCGGGGTCCACGACCCCCAGAGCAGCGCCCACAGCACGGTGAGCCCCGCGACCAGGGGCACGTCGTAGCGCCACGCCAGTGCGATCCGCCTGGCGTTCGAGATGCGGCGGACGTCGGTCATCGCTCACCTCCGAGCACGGCCTGCACGTAGCGGTCGGGTGACTCCAGCGACTCCGCTGCGCGGGTCGCGTAGCCGTAGAGCGGGCCGGCGACGACGGTCAGGGCGACGGACCCGAGCACCGCGACGGTCGTCACGCCGACGAGCATGCGCGGCAGGCGCACCTTCTCGGGGGCCTCGCCGACCGCCTCGGTCGCGCCGGTGGTCGGACTGGAGGCGGTGGCCGCGTGCGGTGCGTCGGTGACCGTCACCGAGCCTCCCGGGTGGTACGCCTCGCCCGTCTCCTCGGAGACGGTGAGCGGCGCCGGTTCCGGCGACCGCAGGTGGGCGTGCGGTTCAGCACTCGTCGCGTGCGGGGCGGCGGCCTCGGCCGCCGGCTTCGGCCGCCAGAAGGCGGCGTCCCAGACCCGCATCAGCGCGTACAGGGTGAGCAGCGAGGTGACGACGCCGGCGCCGATGGTGACGTAGGCCATCGGGGAGCCGTCCTCGGCGGCGGCGCGGAACAGGCCGAGCTTGCCGATGAAGCCGGAGAACGGCGGGATGCCACCCAGGTTGAACGCGGGGATCAGGTACAGGGCGGCCAGCAGTGGTGCGGCCTTCAGCAGTCCGCCGAGCGACCGGGTCGAGGTCGTCCCGCCGACGCGTTCCATCAGGCCGGACACCAGGAACAGCGTGGTCTGCACGACGATGTGGTGCACCGTGTAGAACACCGCGGCCGCCGTGCCCGCGACGGTGCCGAGGCCGACGCCCATCACCATGAAGCCGATGTGGCTGATCAGCGTGAAGGACAGCAGTCGTTTCACGTCCGTCTGCGACACCGCGCCGAGCACCCCGACCACCATCGTCAGCGCCGCGACCACCAGCAGCACCTCGTTGAGCTGTGGTCGCGGGAAGATCACCGTCTCGAGCCGGATGATCGCGTAGATGCCGACCTTGGTCAGCAGGCCCGCGAAGACCGCCGTGACCGGTGCCGGGGCCGTCGGGTACGAGTCCGGCAGCCAGAACGCCAGCGGGAACACCGCCGCCTTGATGCCGAACCCGATCAGCAGCATCGTGTGCAGGAGCAGCTGCACGTGCTCCGGAAGGTCGGCGACGCGTTCGCTGATCTGGGCGATGTTCACCGTGCCGGTGGCGCCGTAGACCAGGCCGATGGCGGCGAGGAAGATCGCCGACGCGATCAGGCTCGTGACGATGTACGTCGTGCCCGCCCGGACACGCTGTTCACTGCCGCCCAGCGTGATGAGCACGTAGCTCGCCACCAGCAGCATCTCGAACGCGACGTACAGGTTGAACAGGTCGCCGGCGATGAACGAGTCGAGCACACCCGCCGCGAGCACCAGGTAGGTCGGGTAGAAGATCGTGACCGGGGCGTCCTCGTCGTCGGCGGCCAGGCCCTGCCCGATCGAGAACAGCAGGACGAGCAGCAGGACGCTCGCACTGACGGTGAGGAGCAGGGCGCTCAGCCGGTCGACGACGAGCGAGATGCCGTACGGGGCGTCCCAGCCGCCGACCTGCACCACGATCGTGCCGTGCCGGTCGACCAGGACCATGAGCGTGGCGGCGACGGCCAGGGCCACGACGAGCACCACGACGGTGATCGCGCGCTGGAGCTTCTGGTGCCGGAGGAGTCCGAGCGCGACCGCGGCACCGAGCAGCGGGACGAGGACGAGGAGCGGGACGAGCCAGGTCATCGGATCGCCTCCTGTTCTGCGTCGGTGGTGGTCTCCGGGTCCTCGTCGGCCGGCTCGTCGCGGTCGCGGCCGATGGCGGCGTCGGCCTCGTCGACCTCGACCTCGTCGGCACGGGACAGCTGCCACGACCGGTGGATCAGGGCGAGCAGGAACGCGCTGACGGCGAAGGTGATGACGATCGCGGTCAGGGCGAACGCCTGGGGGAGCGGGTCGGCGATGCCCTCGGCGCTCTTGCCGATCGGCGGGTCGCCCGCGGCACCGGACATCACCAGCAGCAGCAGGTTGAGCGAGTTGCCGAGCAGCAGGAAGCCGAGGAGCATCCGCGTCAGGGAGCGTTCGAGCAGCAGGTAGACGCCGCACGAGAACAGCACCGCCATGGCGATCACGAGGACGAGGGTGACGGTCACGTGGCGCTCCCTTCCGGGGTGGGGGCATCGAGGGTGTCGCCGACCGACTCCTCGGTGGTGTCGCGTGTCGGGGTCGAGGCGTCCTCGAGGCGCTGCCGGTCGACCTCGGCCCCGAGACTGCGGAGGACGTCGAGCACCAGGCCGACGACGACCAGGTACACGCCGATGTCGAAGAACGTGGCGGTGACGAACTCGACGTGGCCGAGGACCGGGACGGTGGCCTCGAAGAACTCGGAGTACAGGGCTTCGCGGCCGAAGAACAGCGGCACGATCGCGGTGATCGCGGCCGTCGCGACCCCCAGGCCGAGCAGGCGACCGGCGCGCACCGGGGCCGCGGCGCCGAGTTCGGCCGGTCCGCCGGCCAGGTAGCGGGCCGCGAGCGCGATGCCGGCGACCAGGCCACCGGCGAACCCGCCACCGGCGGCGTTGTGCCCGGCGAACAGCAGGTAGACCGACAGGACGATCAGGCCGTGGAACAGCAACCGGACGACCACGTCGAGCAGGGCCGAACGCCCGGTCGGGATCGCGGCGCTCGTCGGCAGCCAGGCGCGGGGCTCACCGTCGGTGCGCTCGCCGTTCGCGGTCAGGGTCTCCGGCAGGTCGCGCAGCCGGGGCAGTGTGTCCTCGCGCGAGTTCACGAAGATCAGGCTCGCGACACCGGTGGCCGCGGCGACCACGACGGTGAGTTCACCGAGGGTGTCCCAGCCGCGCAGGTCGACGAGGGCGACGTTCACCACGTTGAGACCGTGCCCGAACGAGCTCGTCAGCGCGGGCAGGTCCGGCCAGAGGGGACGCGCGGTGCGGGCCGAGGCAGCGACGACGACGACGATCGCGAGCGTCAGCCCCGCCAGCCCGGCGAACAGGGCCCGCACGATGCGGAACCGCGACGGGTTCGTCGTCGCGATGCGCGGGGGCAGTCGGCGCAGGACCAGGACGAAGGCGATCAGGGTGACGGTCTCGACCACGAGCTGCGTCAGGGCGAGGTCGACGGCGCCGTGCAGGACGAACAGCACCGAGAGGCCGTAGCCGGTGACGCCGACCAGGACGGCGGCGGCGAACCGGGTCTTCGCCGTGAGCACCGCGACGCCGGCGATCGACATCACGATCATCACCGGGATCTGGCCCCACGAGTCGGCGAAGCGGACGTGGAACTCCCACGGACCACCGAGCACCAGGTTGGCGAGCGCCCCGGCGACGAACACCGACAGGATCACCGTCAGGTAGTAGGGGAGCGAGCCGCGCTGCAGGCTCGCGGTGAGCCCGGTCGCTCCGCGGTCGAGCAGCCGCATCCCGTGCCGGTACGTGCCCGCGGCGCTCGGGAACCCGGCGAGCCGGTGCTGGATCGCCTCGACCGGTCGGCGCAGGGCGAACAGTGCGAGGCCGCCGACCAGGGTGATCGCGGACAGGCCGAGCGCGGGCTCCAGGCCGTGCCAGAGCGCGAGGTGCGGGACCGCTTCGCCGCCGAGCGCCGCGGTCGTCGCAGCGGGCTCGATGCCGTGCGCGACCACCGGGGTGAGCAGGCCGAGGGCGAGGCCGGTGAGCGCGAGGACCGAGGGGACGACGGCGAGGCCGTGCAGGGCGTGCGGCTCGGTGGTCGCGACGCCGGGCTTCCGGGCGAAGGCGCCCCACAGGAAGCGCAGCGAGTACGCCACGGTGAGCACCGAGCCGACGGTCACGCCGACCAGGGCGAACCACGCCCAGCCGGCGTCGGGGCCGTGCAGCGACTCGGTGAAGCCGGTCAGCACGGCTTCCTTCGCGACGAACCCGATCGTGGGCGGGATCCCGGCCATCGACACCAGCGCGAGCACCGCGACGACCGCCAGCCACGGGCGGGCACGGCCGAGCCCGCTGAGCCGACCGAGGTCGCGCGTGCCGGCGACGTGGTCGATCGCACCGACGACCAGGAAGAGCGTGGACTTGAAGGCGGCGTGCGCCACGAGCAGTGCGACCCCGCCGAGGGCGACCGCGGGGGCGCCCCATCCGGCGGCGAGCACCAGGAACCCGAGCTGGGCCACGGTGCCGTAGGCGAGCAGGAGCTTCAGGTCGGTCTGGCGCAGCGCCCGGTACCCACCGACGAGCATCCCGGCGACACCGAGCAGCGTGATGGTCTCGCGCCAGCCGTCGAGCAGCGCGAACGCGGGGGCGAGCCGGGCCACCAGGTAGATGCCGGCCTTCACCATCGCCGCGGCGTGCAGGTACGCGCTGACCGGGGTGGGCGCGGCCATCGCGGCGGGCAGCCAGAAGTGGAACGGCACGATCGCCGACTTCGTCAGTGCTCCGAGCAGCACCAGGACCACCGACACCGAGACGACCGTGCCGCTCGGGGGGTCGGCGACGATCCCGGACAGCGACGTCGTACCCGCTGCGACCGAGAGCATCACGAGACCCGCGAGCATCGCCAGGCCGCCGGCGGTGGTCACCACGAGCGCCTGCATGGCGGCGGCACGGCTGGCGCGCTTCGCGGCGTCGTGCCCGATGAGCAGGTAGGAGAAGACCGTCGTGGCCTCCCACAGGACGAACAGCACGATGACGTCGTCGGCGATCACGAGCCCGTACATCGAGCCGGCGAAGGCGGTCAGGACCCCGGCGAACCGACCGAGCCCGGGTTCGTCCCGCTCGAAGTACGAGGCGCAGTAGACCAGCACCAACGCGCCGACGATCGACACCACGAGGGCGAGGACCCACGACAGGGCGTCCATCCGCAGCGTGACGTCGAGGTCGAGCTGGGGGACCCACTGGTGCCGTTCGACGACGCTGCCGTGCAGGGCGGCGTCGGTCTGGGCGATCGTCAGCACCGCGGCGGCGGCAGGGGCGAGGGCTGCGACGAAGAAGACGCGGCGCCCGAGGACGGGGGTCAGTGCGGGGACGATCAGGGCGACGATCGCGAACGCGACGAGGACGAAGACCATCGGGCACCTCCTCGGGGTCGGGCGGCAGTCCGGCTCACTGGGCTCTCACAGCTTACGAAGCGAGCCATGTGGAGAACCTGTGCGGCCGGACAGCAGTCCGCTCAGGTCCGACCGTGCGCGCGGGCGGGGATCTGGGTCGCGAGCTTGCCGCCGGAGACGTCGAGCAGGGTGCCCGTGATGTACCCCGAGGCGTCGCTCGCCAGGAAGACGAGCAGGTCGGCGACGTCGTCCGGAGTCTCCCACCGGCGGAGTGACAGCGTGTCCAGCAGACGGTCCTGTGCCTCGGTCGGCATCGTCGCGAAGCCGTTCATCGCCGTCGGCACCATGCCGGGTGCGTACGCGTTCACGGTGATCCCCCACGGGCCGAGCTCGGACGCCAGGACCCGGGTGAACGAGACGACCGCGGCCTTCGACGCCGCGTAGGCCGCGCTCCCGACGCTCGGCACGATCGCCGCGAACGACGCGGCGTTGACGATCCGACCGCGCCCGGCCGCCTGCATCACCGGTGCGACGGCCTGGCTCATCAGGAACGTGCCACCGAGGTTGACGTCCATGCAGCGGCGCCAGGCGTCCCACTGCAGTTCGGCGACCGTGCCCGTGACGTTGATGCCGGCGTTGTTCACCAGGACGTCGATCGTGCCGTGCCGCCCGACGACCTCGTCCACGGCGTCGCGCACGGACGCCGGGTCGGCGACGTTGCACACGACGTGCTCGAGCGGGAAGTCCGGTTCGAAGGCCAGGTCGAGTGCGACGACGCGGCACCCTTCGTCGACGAAACGGTCGGCGAGCGTGCGGCCGATCCCGCGCGCTGCGCCGGTCACGACGACCACGCGGTCGGTCAGGTCGAGGTGCATCGTTGCTCCCGTCGTCGGTGCCTTGAATGGGCATACTATTCGAGCATGACGGATCAGCGTGTGCTCTGGGTCACGGGTGGGGGCAGCGGCATGGGGGCCGCGGGTGCAGAGGCGGCGGCACGGGACGGCTGGACCGTGGTGCTGAGCGGGCGTCGCGCGGACCGACTCGAGCAGGTCGCAGGCGCCATCCGGGCAACCGGCGGGACCGCGGACGTCCTGCCCCTCGACGCGAACGACCCCGCAGCCGTGGCCGCCGCACGTGACGTCGTGCTCGAGCGGCACGGCCGGCTCGACGGACTCCTGCTGGCGGCCGGGCTCAACGCCCCGCGACGCCGGTGGGACGACCAGTCGCTGACCGACTTCCGGGCGATCGTGGACACGAACCTCACCGCGGTCGTCACCGTCGTGGACGCCGCGCTGCCGGCACTCCGCTCGTCCGGCGGTGTCGTGGTCGTCGTGTCCTCGTACGCCGGGTGGTCCTTCCAGCCCGGGGCCGGCGTGGCGTACTCGGCGAGCAAGACCGCGCTCGGATCGGTCGTCCGGAGCCTGAACCAGCAGGAGGCCGAGCACGGCGTGCGTGCCACACACCTGTGCCCGGGCGACGTCGCGACGGACTTCCTGGACCAGCGGCCGGAGGTCCCCGACGCGGCCGCCCGCCAGCGCATGCTCCAGCCGGAGGACGTGGGGCGGACCGTCGCCTTCGTGCTCGGGGCGCCGGCTCACGTCCGCGTGGACGAGCTCGTGCTGTCGCCGGTCTCCCAGCGGTGACGAGCACCTTCGATCGGGTCCTCGACCAGGTCGGTGACGCCGTGGTCTCCGGCACCCTGGCCGCGGGGAGCCGCCGGAGCGTCGACGACCTGGTGGCCTGGACGGGTGCCAGTCGCAGCATCGTCCGCGAGGCGGTGCGTGTCCTCGTCGCCCTCGGCCTGCTCACCGCCAGGCGCCGGGTCGGCGTCACCGTCCTCGATGCGGATCGGTGGGACGTCCTGGACCCGCGCGTGGTGCGGTGGCGCCTGCGGGGCCCGGACGGCGACCGGGTCGCGGTCGAACTCCGCGAGCTGCGCGCAGCGGTCGAACCCGCCGCGGCCGCCGCAGCAGCCCGGCGAGCGGCGCTCGACGCCTGTGCGGACCGACGGGAGGCGCTCCGCACCACCGCGGACGAGCTCGCGGCCGCCGCGACCCGCGACGACCGCCCCGACTTCGTGACCGCGGACGTGCGGCTCCACGCGCTCGTGCTCGACCTGTCCGGCAACACGCTGTACCGACGCCTGCACCGGGTCGTGGGCCAGGTCCTGCTGGAACGCGGGAGCATCCGTCCGGACCGGCACGACGTCGGCCTCCACCTCGCGCTCGCCGGTGCCGTGGTGGACGGACGCCCGGACGACGCGGCCGCGGCGATGCGGGCGATCGTCGACCGGACGTGAGCGGCGCGCCGCCGACCTGCGAAGATGGAGGCCGGTGCGCTCCCTCCGGTGCCCGTGGAGGGTGAGTCGTGGACGCAGCACAGGACCTGGTCGTCCAGCTCGTCGGCACCCCGTGGGCCTTCCTCGTGGTCGGCCTGGTGCTCGCCGTCGGCAGCGTGGCGGTCTTCCTCCCCAGCCAGGCACTCGTCGTCGCGATCGGCACGCTCCTGGTCGGTGGCGACGGTGGGCTCGTGCCGGTGCTCTTCCTCGTCGTCGCGGCGTCGATCGGCATGGTCCTCGGCGACCTCGGGCTGTACCACCTGGCGCGCTCCGTCGACCTCGGTTCGCGGTCCTGGTTCGCGCGTCCGAAGGTCCGCGCGGCCCGCGACGCCATCGACGGCCGCTACCGTGCCGCTCCCGGTCGCATCGCGGTGCTCGGACGCTTCATCCCGATGGGCCGGTTGACGACGAACCTGGTCGGCGCGGACAGCGGGCTCGATCTCCGGCGCTTCCTGGTCAGCTGCGTGCTCGCCGACGTCGTGTGGGCCGCGTACTGCGTCGGCATCGCCGCGGCCACGGGGCGCTGGAGCCGCGAGCAGCCCTTCCTCGTCACGACCGTCGCCGTCGTGGCGTCGATCCTGCTCGGCTTCGCGATCTCCGCGATCGAGAAGGCCGTCCGACGACGCAGTGAGGCCGCCGCCGCAGCCTGAGGAAAGTAGTGTGGGCACCCCGTTCGAAGGAGAACCCGTGCTGCTCGACGACCTCGTGCCGGACCCCGACGCGCTCGACCGCATCGCCACCGGCAGCACCTGGGCCGAGGGCCCCTGCTGGATCCCGACCACGCGGACGCTGCGGTGGTCCGACATCCCCGGCGACCGGATCCTGCAGTGGCACGCCGACTCCGGGGAGACCTCGGTGTACGCCGACGGTGTCGAGTTCACCAACGGCCGCACGCTCGACCGCGACGGCAGCGTCGTGCAGTGCTCGCACGGCCTGCGCCGGGTGGAGCGTGACCGCGACGGGGTCGTCACACCGATCGTCGACACGTGGAACGGCGTCCGGTTCAACTCCCCGAACGACGTCGTCGTCGCGCGGGACGGCGGTGTCTGGTTCACCGACCCCGCCTACGGCATCACCCAGCCGCGCGAGGGACACCCCGGCGTCCGCGAGTACGGCGACCACTGGGTGTTCCGGTGCGGACCGGCGGGCGAGGACCTGCGGCCCGTGGCGACCGACCTCGACGAGCCGAACGGCCTGGCGTTCGACCCGGACGAGCGGGTGCTGTACATCGCGAGCTCGTCGGGCGACGAGCCGGTCATCCGCGCGTACGACCGCCGGGGCGACCTGCTGAAGAACGGTCGGGTGTTCGCGCGGCTCGAGCCGGGCGAAGGCGCGCCGGACGGCATCCGGGTCGACGTGCACGGCAACGTCTGGTCGTCGTCCCACCGCGGCGTCGTCGTGTTCGACCCGGCCGGGGCACGCATCGGCGAGGTCGCCGTCCCGGAGGTCACGTCGAACCTGTGCTTCGGTGGCGACGACGGCACGACGCTCTTCCTGACGGCAACGACCTCGGTGTACCGGATCGTCACGACGACGCGGGACGCTGCCGTATCCTGACTCGGCCATGCAGTGCGACTACTTCGACCGCGGGGTGTGCCGGTCGTGCACGCTCATGGGCCAGCCCTACGCCGACCAGGTCCTCGACAAGGAACTCCGGACGCGCGAGCTCCTGCACGACGCCGTCGAGGCCGCCGGGGGTCCCGGTGCGGTCTCCTGGTCACCGGCGATCACGAGCCCGGAGTCGGGGTACCGGAACAAGGCGAAGATGGTCGTCGGCGGGTCCGTCGAGCACCCGACCGTCGGCATCCTCGACCACCGGCAGCGCGGGGTCGACCTGCGGCACTGCGGGATCTGCACCCCCGGCATCCGGCACGCGCTGCCCGTCCTGGCCGGGTTCGTCACCACCGCGGGGCTGATCCCGTACGACGTCGCCGCACGCCGCGGTGAGCTGAAGTACGTCCTGGTCACCGAGTCGCCCGACGGCGAGCTGATGATCCGGTTCGTGCTGCGTTCGGAGGGGCAGCTGCCGCGACTCCGACAGCACCTCGACACCCTGCGCGCCGCGCTGCCGAACGCGGTCGTCGTGACCGCCAACCTGCTGCCCGAGCACAAGGCCGTCACCGAGGGCGACCGCGAGGTCGTGCTCACCGAGCAGGAGACCCTGCCGATGCGCCTCGGCAGGATCACGATGCACCTGCGGCCGCAGAGCTTCTTCCAGACGAACACCGGCGTCGCGACCGAGCTGTACGCGCAGGCCTCGACCTGGATCGACGAACTCGATCCCGCGTCGATGTGGGACCTGTACTGCGGCGTCGGCGGGTTCGCGCTGCACGCCGCTCGTCCCGGCCGCGCGGTGACCGGCATCGAGTCGAGCGCCGAGGCGATCCGCTCGGCGAAGCAGTCGGCGCGTGAGGCCGGGCTCGAGGGCGTCCGGTTCGCCGCCGACGACGCCACGGAGCACGCCCTCCGGACCCGTCCGGATGCGGTGCCCGAACTCGTCGTGGTGAACCCGCCGCGTCGCGGGATCGGCGAGCGGTTGTCGACCTGGCTCGAGGAGTCGGACGTGCAGCACGTCGTCTACTCGAGCTGCAACCCGGTGACCCTGGCGAAGGACCTGGCCCGCATGCCGTCGTTCCGGCTCCGACGGGCCCGGGTGCTCGACATGTTCCCGCAGACCGGCCATCTCGAGGCCGTCACGCTCCTGTCGCGGGCGTGATCCGGGCCTCCCGGTCGTCATTGCCAGGGAATTGCCAAGGTGACGTACCCGGGTACGGGTCGATGACCATGGCCATGGGAATCGAGGCGTACAGGTTTCCGCCAGGGGTACATAGCATGAACGGGTAGAACCGTTTGTCTCAGTTTGATAACGGTGAAGAGTTTCCTATGGTTGCCGACCGAGGTGCCGCCGGCCCGATGACCACTGCCCCCGGTGGCGCACCCCACAACTGACCGCGATCGGTCGGGGTGGGCAGTGGATCCCGCAGCAGATGCGGCTCGTGACCCCGGTGGAGCAATCACATGAAGAAGCTTTCCCGTACCCGCACCATCGTCGGCGGCCTGGCGTTCGCCGGCATCGCCGCGACCGGTGTCGGCCTCGCGGCAACCCCCGCGAACGCAGCGTCCGGTTCGACCTGGGACCAGCTCGCGCAGTGCGAGTCCGGCGGCAACTGGGCCATCAACACCGGCAACGGCTACTACGGCGGCCTGCAGTTCAACCTCGGCACCTGGCAGGCGAACGGTGGCGCTGGCAACCCCGCCTCCGCCAGCCGCGAGGCCCAGATCGCCGTCGCCGAGCGCGTCCTCGCCTCGCAGGGCTGGGGTGCCTGGCCCGCATGCTCCGCCCAGCTCGGACTGAGCGGCACCAGCGGTGCGGCTCCCGCAGCGGCCGCGCCGGCGCCCGCGCCGGCTCCGGCTCCGGCCGAGCAGGCCGCCCCGCAGCCGGCGGCTCCGGCTCCGGCCCCCGCCGAGCAGGCTGCCCCGCAGCAGGCCGCGCCGAGCACCACCGAGTCGACGCCGGCCCCGGCAGCGACCACGCCGAGCAAGCCGGCCCCGGTCAAGACGAGCGGCAAGACGTACACGATCGCCTCGGGTGACACGCTCGACACGATCGCGACGAAGCTCAAGATCGAGGGCGGCTGGAAGCAGCTCTGGGCCGCGAACACGTCGACCATCGACGACGCGAACCTGATCTACTCCGGCCAGGAGCTCCAGCTCCCCGCCTGATCTCTCCGCAGACCGAACACGACGACGCCCCACGACCTCGAGTCGTGGGGCGTCGTCGTGCGCGAGGCGGGGGCTACTGCGGGTTGTCGGTGAGCCAGCCGGCGACGTCGTCGGAGCGGAGCGCCTGGGACAGCGAGGAGACCTCGAGCCCGTTCAGCGTGACGATCGACTGCCCGTCCGGCGAGGTGCCGGAGCCCGCGGTCGGCACCGTGAAGGTCACCAGGTCGTCTGCTCCGACGCCCCGGAGCGACCAGCCCAGTCCGACCAGTCGTGAGAACGACAGGCCCGCGTCGACCGACAGGTGCTCGCTCGTCGCGGTGACGAAGTCCTGGATGCGCCCGGGGTTCGTGACGGTGTCGCGGGACAGCAGCCCGTCCACGACGCCGCGCATGAACGCCTGCTGGTTGCGGACGCGGGTGTGGTCGGCGTCGGCGAAGGCGTAGCGCTCCCGGACGAAGGCGAGCGCGGCGGCCCCGTCGAGCCGGTTCGCCCCGGTGGTGAAGTCGTGGCCCCGCGCCGAGAACGCCACGGGTGAGTCGACCGTGACGCCGCCGAGGGCATCGGTCATGTCCTCGAACCCGGCGAAGTCGATCTCGGCAACGTGGTCGATCCGGACGTCCAGGAGCTGTTCGACGGTCTGGGTGGTGAGGGCGACCCCGCCCCAGGAGTACGCGGCGTTGATCTTCGCCCGCCCGTGTCCGGGGACCTCGACCCACGAGTCACGCATGATCGACATGAGGTACACGTGCTGTCGATCGGCGGGGACGTGCGCGAGCATCAGCGTGTCCGACCGCCCCCCGAGTTCGGGCCGTGCACCCTCGGGGCCGCCCTGTGCGCGGGCGTCGGACCCGATGAGCAGGATGTTCTCGCCGCCCGTGGCGCTGGGCCGTGCACCGTCGGGGAACGGGTCGGCGATGGTGTCACGACCGGCGTCGAAGCTCCGCGCGAGCCCGCCGACGAAGACACTCGCGACGACGGCGACCACGACGGCGATGCCGACGAGTGAGCCGAGCGTCGCCACCAGGGCGACCAGGAAGGGCCGTCGCCGGCGCGTGCTGCGGATGGCGGTGCGGTGGGCGTGGTCAGCGGCCGCCCGGGCCGCGCGACGTTCGGACATGCGGGGGACTCCTGCGGGTTCGGGTCGGCGAGCAACCGACCCGAGGATCTTATCGCATGTGGTATTTCAAGTACAGCGTTTCAGTCCTGCTGTGGTTTCGCCAGGACCTCGCGAAGCGCGACCCGCAGGGCGGCGTCCTCGGGCAGGACCTCGCGCTCGATGTGCCGCGCGGTCTCCCAGGCCGACCGGCCGGCCGGCGTCACGCGGACCACGCGGCGGCGACGGTCCGCGGCGTGCGGGGTGCGCTCGACCAGGCCGTCGCGCTCCATCCGCTCGAGGGTGCGGGACATCGTCTGCGGCTGGACCCGGGCCGTGCGGGCGATGGTGTCGGCGCCGGTCGGGCCGGTCCTGATGAGGATGTCGATCGCGACCACCGCGGCGTGCGAGAGCCCGATGGCCCGGAGTCGTTCGTCCCAGTCCCGCTCGACGGAGCGTGCGGCCGCGGACAGCAGTCGTCCGAGGGGCCACTGCTCGGTCGTGTCCTCCATGTCGTGATTCTACGGTGGGCGGTGCGCGCGATCGTCAAGTAATCAGCATGCTGACGATCGGTGTACGCTCGCCGACGTGTCCCGCTTCCTCCGCATCGTCCTCCCCGCGCTCGTCATCGTGGTCTGGCTCGGCATCGCCTCGGTCGGCGGTCCGTTCTTCGGCAAGATCTCCGAGGTCTCCACCAACGACCAGACCTCGTTCCTGCCCGCCTCCGCCGACGCCACGAAGGTGCAGGAGCGGTCCTCGGAGTTCCGCGACGAGTCCGGGGCACCCGCGATCATCGTCCTCGAGCGTGACGGGGGACTGACCTCGACCGACCTCGCCGACGCGAAGGCGCTCACCACGACGCTGTCCGACCGCGCGGACGTCGAGGCCGTCAGCCCGGTGATCCCGAGCGAGGACGGCGATGCGGTCGAGATCGTCGCGACGCTCACCCAGGACGCCGAGACCGGCGCCGCGGTCGAGGCCGTCCGGGCCGACGTGGACGATGCGCTGCCGTCCGGTCTGCGCGGGTACGTCACCGGTCCGGCCGGGTTCACCGCCGACCTGACCGAGGCCTTCGCCGGCATCGACGGGCTGCTGCTCGGGGTGGCGCTCGCCGCGGTCTTCGTGATCCTGATCATCGTCTACCGATCCCCCCTGCTCCCGGTCCTGGTGCTCGGGACCGCCACGTTCGCCCTCTGTGCCTCGATCCTCGTGGTCTGGTGGCTCGCCAAGGCCGACATCGTGACGGTCAACGGGCAGGTGCAGGGGATCCTGTCGATCCTGGTGATCGGTGCCGCGACCGACTACGCGCTCCTGTACACCGCGCGCTTCCGTGAGGCCCTGCGTGACCACCGCACCGGCTGGGACGCGACGAAGGCCGCGCTGCGCGGGAGCCTCGAGCCGATCCTGGCCTCGGGCGGCACGGTGATCGTCGGGGTGCTCTGCCTGCTGCTGTCCGACCTCAACTCGAACAAGGCGCTCGGCCCCGTCGCCGCCATCGGCATCGCGTTCAGCCTGCTCGCCGCCCTGACGCTCCTGCCCGCGCTGCTGCTCGCGTTCCGCCGTGCGGCGTTCTGGCCCCTCCGTCCCGTGCACGGCAGCGCCCACCCCGTGCTCACCGGCCCCGACGCCCGAGGTGTCTGGGCACGCGTCGGCCGGCTCGTCGCCCGTCGTTCGCGGGTGGTGTGGATCGTCTGCACGGTCGGACTGCTCGCGATGGGCGCCGGCCTGTTCGGGCTCAAGGCCGACGGTGTGCCGCAGAGCGACCTGATCATCGGGTCGTCCCAGGCACGCGACGGGCAGGACGTGCTGGCCGACCACTTCCCCGGCGGCTCCGGCAGCCCCGCGCAGGTGATCGGCGCCGAGCGGGACCTCGACCAGCTCGTCGACGCGATCACGGCGGTCGACGGGGTCGACGGTGTCGTGGCCGCGGCGAAGGACAGCCCCGCCGGCACCGTCCCGGTGACCGGGGACACCGCAGGCAGCGCCGCGCCGACCGTCTCCCGCGGCGACGTCCTGCTCGAGGCGACCCTGTCGGACGCCGCAGACTCCGACGCCGCCGAGCAGACCGTCCGCGACCTCCGCACCGCCGTCGAACGGGTCGACCCGGGCGCGATCGTCGGTGGCGTCACCGCGACGGCGGTCGACACGAACGACACCGGCATCCGCGACCGCACGCTCATCATCCCCGTGGTGCTCGTCGTGATCCTGCTGATCCTGATGCTCCTGCTCCGCAGCGTCGTCGCACCGCTCGTCCTGATCGGCAGCGTGATCGTCTCGTTCGCGGCGGCCCTCGGTGTCGGTGCCCTCGTCTTCGACCACGTGTTCCACTTCCCGGGCGCCGACCCGAGCGTGCCGCTGTACTCGTTCGTGTTCCTGGTGGCCCTGGGCGTCGACTACAACATCTTCCTCATGACCCGGGTGCGCGAAGAAGCACTGCGCCACGGTCCGCGCGAGGGCGTCCTGCGCGGCCTGGGGGTGACCGGCGGGGTGATCACGTCCGCCGGCGTCGTGCTGGCCGCCACGTTCGCGGCCCTCGGCGTCATCCCGATCCTGTTCCTCGTGCAGATCGCGTTCGTCGTCGCGTTCGGCGTGCTGCTCGACACGATCGTGGTCCGGTCACTGCTCGTGCCGGCACTGGCGTACGACCTCGGGCACCGGGCCTGGTGGCCCTCGCGCCTCTCGCGCACGCGCCCTGACATGTGACACGCTAGGCCCATGCCAGTTCCCTCGACGCAGCCCGCCGCAGAGCGCAAGCTCCTCCGTGACACGGTGCAGGACAAGATCCGCGACGCCATCATGGACGGCACGCTCGAACCCGGGGAACGGCTCAACGACGACGACCTCATCGCGTGGCTCGGGGTGTCCCGCACGCCGATCCGCGAAGCCCTCGCCGAACTCGCCCGTGCCGGCCTCATCGAGATGGCGCCGAACCGCTACACCCGGGTCGCGGCGCCGACGAAGGAAGAACTCCTCGACGCGTACCGCACCCTCGGCGTGATCTACGGCGGCGTCGTGCGGCTCGCGGTGCCCCGGTTCACGGACGCGCAGCGCAAGAAGATCGTGAAGATGCTCGACGACGTGCACGCGCGGGTGAGCGCCGACGAGCAGGACAAGGTCGCGCGCGACGGTGCCGGCATCTACGCGATGTGGGCCGACGCGTGCGGCAACCCGTCGCTCGTGCAGCTCTGCGCGTCGACCACGGACGGGCTCTCCTTCAAGCTCCGCGTGCCGGAGCTCGCCGAGCTCCTGCCGGCCGACGTGATCCTGCCCGAGCTGACGAAGCTCAAGGACGCCGTCGTCGCGAAGGACCCGATCGCCGCCGAGCTCGCCATGGAGGCGATCCACCTGCTCCCGTCGCGCGACTAGCGTCACGAGCGCGACCGGTGACGGACAGGAGGCCCGTGGCAGCACCGCGGACACCGTTCCGTCACTCAGGTGGTGACGGCCACTACGGGGTGACCTTCCAGGCGCATCCCATGTCGTCCGTCCACTCGCCGGTTATGGTTTCCCGGTGAGCAACGAACCCGAGCAGACGACCGAGCCCGCGCGCCGCGGTGCCGCGACGCCGCGCCACGGGCGCCAGAAGCGTCGGGCGGGCGTGGTGTTCCCGGCCGTCGCGGGGGTGCTCACGATGGCCCTCCTGCTGGGCGTCGGGTACGCGGGCTACGCGTACAACCAGCTGTCCGACGGCGTCACGATCGTCAACGCGATCACCGGCAAGAAGGACACGAAGGACGACGTCGACGGCAAGGCGCAGAACATCCTGCTCGTCGGCGACGACCACCGTCCGGACAACGCCACCCCGGAGCAGCTCGCCGAACTCAGCACCCAGGACGACGGCGGTGCGACGAACACCGACACGATGATCGTGCTGCACATCAGCGCCGACGGCAGTCAGGCGACGATGATCTCGTTCCCCCGTGACTCGTACGTCGACATCCCCGACGTCGGCAAGGGCAAGCTCAACAGCGCCTTCTACTACGGCACGCTCAACGGCGGTGGGGACACCGGTGGTGCGAAGATGCTCATCAAGACCATCGAGAACCTGAGCGGCCTGCAGATCGACCACTACGTCCGCGTCTCGCTGCTCGGCTTCTACCAGGTGGTCAAGGAGCTCGGACCGGTCGAGGTCTGCCTGAACCAGGCGACGAACGACCCCTACTCCGGCGTCAACCTGCCCGCGGGCAAGTCCTCGCTGAACGCGAAGGAGGCGCTGTCCTTCGTGCGCCAGCGCCACGGCCTGCCGAACGGCGACCTGGACCGCAACGTGCGCCAGCAGTACTTCCTGTCGCAGGAGGCACGGAAGGTCACGTCGGCCGGCACGCTGCTCAACCCCGTGAAGATGGGCAACATCCTCAAGGCCGTCGGCGGATCGATCCAGACCGACACCGACCTGATCGACCTCGCCTCGCAGATGCGCAACCTGCGGCCCGGCAACATCCAGTCGGCCACGATCCCGACCCTCGGCACCCCGACCATCTACGTGAACGGTTCGCCGCTGTCCATCGTCGAGGTCGACACCGTCGGACTGCCCGCGTTCGTGCAGGGTCTGGTGGGGCAGCCCGAGGCGTACACGAAGGCCCGCCGCGCGCAGCCCGCGAACACCTCGGTCACCGTGCTGAACGGCAGCGGGGTCGAGGGTGCTGCGACCGCGGCTGGCCAGGTCCTGACCGCCCGCGGTTTCCAGGTCCCGCCGGCCGGCTCGTCCGCGACGACGAAGACGACGCAGGTGCAGTACCCCGCCGGCCAGGAGGCGCAGGCGAAGGCCGTCGTGTCCGCGGTCCCCGGCGCCGTCGCCGTCCGCACCGCCAGCGTGACCGGTGTCACCCTGGTGCTCGGCACCGACGGCAAGACCGCGAAGCCGGTCGCGACCGAGCCGAGCGCCGGGGCCTCGACGCCGGCGACCGGCGGCTCGGGCTCGAAGCCGACGAAGAAGCCCGCGAAGGAACCGACGCCCAAGTCGACCGACGTGCACAACTACGGCACCGAGGGCACCTGCATCAACTGATGGGAACCCGCCGGGGGACCGGTCGGTAGGTTCGTGGAGTGACCAGCGCCGCACGCCCGATCGTCCTGATGACCTACAACATCAAGAACCCGGACCCCGCGCACGACTGGCCGGCCCGACTACCGGTCGTGCTCGACGTCATCCGTCGACACGACCCCGACGTGCTGTGCGTGCAAGAGGCCTTCGCCCACCAGATGGACGACCTGCGTGCCGGTCTGCCGGACCACGCCGACGTCGGGCAGGGGCGCGAGGGCGGCGACGCCGGCGAGCACGCGGCCGTCTTCTACCGCCGCGACCGCTTCCGCCCGTCCGACGAGGGGTCGTTCTGGCTGTCGGACACCCCGGACGAGCCCGTCTCGAACACCTGGGGCAGCCTGTACCCGCGGATCGCGAACCACGCCCGGTTCCTCGACGCCGAGGGCCCCGCGTTCACCGTGCTCACCACACACCTGGACCACGAGCCCGGACCGCACGGTGACGAGGTCCGGGGCCGGAGCGCCGCGCTCATCGCCGAACGGTTGGCCGGCACCACCGGGCCGGTCGTGTTCGCCGGGGACTGCAACGAACCCGCGGGCACCGGCACGGCATCGCGGGTGTTCGCCGAAGCCGGGTTCGAAGACGCCTGGCTGGCTGCGGGTGACCCGTCCGACCGCACCGCCACGTTCAACGACTGGCAGCCTCCGGTCGACTCGGCCGAGCGGATCGACTGGGTGCTCACCCGGGGCATCAACGCCGTGGACCGCGTGGTGATCGACCACGACGGCCCCGAGACCTGGTTCGCCAGCGACCACTTCCCGGTGATCACGACCCTGCGGGTCTGAACCGGTTCAGCAGCTGCGCTCTGCTCGCTGTCAGCAGCTGCGCTGCGCGTGGACGGGCATCGGTGAACCGAGCACCGTGACGGTCGTCTCGTTCGTCAGCGCGGAGACCCCGTTGGTCCCGGCATCGTCGGTGCGCTTGCCCGACTCGTGGTCGTCACCGTCGTCGTGGTGCCGGTCCGCCCACCCTTCGCGGAGCAGGAGCTGCCAGGCACGCGAGTCGTCCGATCCGAAGGAGACGCGCTCGGAGCGGGGCGCGTCGGCGATCTCGTCCCCGATGTCGTCGCCCACCCGGACGCCGCCCGGGCCGGTCAGTTCGATCTGCCTGCCGAAGGTGCTGCGGACCGCGTCGCGCAACACCCGGATCTCGACGGCGTTGCCGGCCGCGGCGTCGGTCGTCAGGGCTGCCACGCGGACGGCGCCGCCCCAGGTGTACGTGGTGCCCGCGGGGAAGCACGCCCCGCCGTCGCCCTCGGCCGTCTGCGTCCGCGACGGGGTGCCGAGCAGCCGGTTCAGCACGCTCACGGTCAGGCCGGAGTCGCGCATCGAGGACTCGACGACGGTGTCGTCGCCGTCTCGGAGCACCAGGGCCTCGGCGTCGAGCTCGATCGAGTCCACACGGCGGAGGTCCGCGTTCGTCACGTGGACCGGAGCGGCGTCGTGCGAGGTCTCGGCAGCGACGGCCACGTCGACGCCGAGCCCGGTGGTGCCGTCGAACGCGAGCGCACCGGCCGAGAAGGCGAGCACGGCGGCGCCGAGCGCCAGCAGGGTCCGAGGAGTCACCGTTCGACGGTACGACCTCGGTCGGGGCAGAACGACAGGTGTTACCGAATCGGGGCCGGCCCGTCACCGGACCGTGACAAACGAGGATCACGCACCTGCGGCCCCGGACCGGAGCGGACGGCGGGCGCAGTCCGCTCCGCGCACCGGGGGACAGCCTCCTGGACGGCCCGCAGCGACCCCCTGCGTACCGTCGGCGGCATGACGGACCAGCAGAACGACCAGACCGGGCCTGACCAGTACGTGATGCAGGACCCCACGAAGATGTACGCCGACAAGAAGCCCGACGAGCAGTACCTCGAGGGTGCCGGCACCGACGCGGAGATGGCGCAGAACGTCCCCGCCGACCACGGTGAGGACACCTACCGGGGCTCGGGTCGTCTGACCGGCCGCAAGGCGCTCGTCACCGGTGGCGACTCCGGCATCGGTGCCGCCGTCGCCATCGCCTACGCCCGTGAGGGTGCGGACGTCGCGATCTCGTACCTGCCCGAGGAGCAGGAGGACGCCGACCGCATCGTCAGCCTGATCGAGGCAGCCGGTCGCAAGGCCGTCGCGCTGCCGGGCGACATCACCTCGCTCCAGGTCTGCGAGCAGCTCGTGGCCGACGCCGTCGAGCAGCTCGGCGGCCTCGACATCCTGGTGAACAACGCCGGCAAGCAGCAGAACGTCGACGACATCACCAAGATCTCCGACGAGGAGTTCGACGAGACCTTCAAGACGAACGCCTACGCGACGTTCCGGATCACGAAGGCAGCCGTGCCGCACCTGCAGCCCGGCTCCACGATCATCAACACGACGTCGATCCAGGCGTACGCTCCGTCGCCGCACCTGGTGCACTACGCGGCCACGAAGGCGACCGTGAACAACATGGCCAAGGGCCTGGCCGCGCAGCTCGCGCCGAAGGGGATCCGCGTGAACGCGGTCGCTCCCGGCCCGATCTGGACGCCGCTGCAGCCGGCCGGCGGCCAGCCGCCCGAGGCGCTGCCGAGCGCGGGCGAGCAGACCTACCTGGGTCGCTGGGGCCAGCCGGCAGAGCTCGCGCCGGCGTACGTGTTCCTGGCGAGCGGTGAGTCGTCGTACGTCGTGGGCGAGACGCTGCACGTCGACGGCGGGATGCCGACGCCGTAGGGCACCTGTTCTGACAGGACTCTGACGGGAGGCGCGGTGCCGGTGGGCACCGCGCCTCCCGTCGTCCGTGTGGTCGGGTCGACGGCGTCTGGTCGCGTCAGCAGGTGACGGAGCGTGCCATCCGCTCGAGGAGCTCGCGCGCGGACATCGCGGCGGCCAGCTCGACCTCGACGGGGTTGATGCCGATCGCCTGCTCGAAGGCGCGGCGCCGGGCCTGGTCGGCGATCGGTACCTCGGGGCGCTGGGGGAGCACCGCGATGGCCCGAGCCGCCGCCTCGAAGGCGCCGACGGGCCGGCCGAGCTGCTCCCACATGGCCCGGACGTCGTGCGCCACCTGGTCGGGATCGCCGCCGAACTCGAACCCGGCGGAGGCCATGGTGGCGAGTCCCTGGGCTGTGGGGTCGTTCGGGGTCATGCCCGCATGGTCGCACGGACGGCCGCGAACCGGCTCGACGTCCGGGTCTGTCCCCCCTTGTGCCGCCACCCGTACCGGGGATGCTGGTGCCCCGGCGTTGTGCGTTCGGCGGCGCCGAGCAGCTCATCGCGCTGTACGAGGGGCTGCAGCTGCAGGCCCTGCTGCGTGCCGAGCTCGACCTCGTGGCGGCGTTCGACCGTGCCGTCGCCCGGCTCGAGCGCGGCTGGATGGAGCGGTACGAGCCGCAGGCCGCCCGCCGTCTGGCGATGTGGGACGACGACGACTCGGGCAGCTGGGAACTCTGACCGGCGGTTCGTCCACGGAGCGCGTTCCTTGCGTCGTCGTGCAGCGCACCGCGGGTACCCCGGGTGTCGTAACCCGACGGAAGGAACCGACATGGCAGCACCGAACCCCATCCAGGTCCAGAAGTACCTGAGCGGCATCGACTACCCGGCCTCGAAGGACGACGTGGTCTCCACCGCCGAGCAGGAGGGCGCTCCGGACGACGTCCTCGAGGCGCTCCGCGCGATCCCGGACGGCGAGTACGACGCCCCGACCGCGGTGTCGAGCGCGGTCTCGGACGCCGGCTGACGTCGACCGAGCCCGTTCAGTGAGCAGAAGACGTCGGGTGCGATGACCGCACCCGACGTCTTCTGCTCACCGAGCGCACCCCGCCGCGCTCACGAAGCGCCGCCGGCACCACCGCTCCGCGACCCGCGCGGCACCGACCCGTCGCCGGGGTCGTACCCGGTGTCCCGGATGACCCGCAGTGCCCTGGTGTCGTTGTGGACGGAGTGCACGACGACCCGACGGGTGCGTCGGAGTGCTCGCCGGGCACCCGGTGTCGCGAAGAGCCCACCGAGCACCAGGCCCGCGCCGATCCCCAGCGCCACGGACACCGCCGCCACGAAGTCGAGGGCCGCGCTCGACGAACCGGACATGAAGTTCAGCAGGGCGTCGGACACGGCGACACCGGGCAGGAGCGCTCCGCAGAACGCCGGCACCGCGATCGCCGCCACGGCCGTCCGCATCCGGACCGCCGCGTAGGTCGACAGCACGCCGAGCAGGACCGCCGCCAGGAACGTCGCACCGAGCAGCGGCAGGCCGAGCTGCCGCAGCCCCCACAGTGACGCACCCGCGGCGACCGAGAACACCACGGTGACGGGGATCACCCGCGCGCTGGCCTGCTGCACGAAGCAGTTCGCCCCGGCCGACACCACGGTGAGCGAGAGCGAGGCCCACAACGGCAGCGTCTGCGTGACGATGCCGGACGGGTCGACCTCGAGGTGCAGCCACTTCGTCATCGCGATCCCGGCGGGCACCCCCACCACGATCGCCGCGATGACCAGCCCGATGTAGAACGCACGGGCGACCGCCATCGCCCGGAACCCGGAGATCGCGTCCTGGGCCCAGGTCACGAGCGCGACGTGCGGCAGGAGCAGGACCACCAGCGCCGCCACCATGGTCGCGGCGCCGGCCGGGTGCAGCACACCCGCGCCGATCGCGAGGGTGCCGATCACGGACGCCACCGCCCCCTGCGCCCCGGACACGAAGAACTGCGGGTAGCCGCGGCCGGTCAGCCAGCGCCCCGACAGGATGATCCCGAACATCAGCACGAACGCTCCGATGCCCGCTCGCCAACCGCCGCCGGCCTGCATCGCGATCGAGGTGCCCAGGATCGACAGCCCCACGTCGGCGAGCCACGTCGGCCAGCGCGGCGGCATCCGCAGCACCGCGACGAGGGCGCTCACCGCCGAGGTCATGTCGCGCTCGTCGTGGATCAGGTCGTCGACGATCTGGTTCGCCCGCGCCAACCGGTCGAGGTCGGAGCCGTCGGAGCTGACCGTCCGGACCTTGACGAGCGGCGGGACGTCAGCCGGGGCGTACTGGATGGTCACCGAGCTGCCGGAGAAGTCCAGGTCGAGCGGGGCGAGGTTCCACTTCGTCGAGACCGCGACGACGGCCGTCTCGACGCTGCGGGTGTCGGCACCGGAGGCGAGCATGACCTCGGCCAGGTCGAGGCAGAAGTCGACGATCTGCGTCGCCGTGTACTGGTCGCGCCCCTTGGCGTCGGGCTCGACGTGCTCGTAGATCGTGCCGCGCAGCCGGGCCCGTGCGTCGCGCAGGTCGTGCTGCGCGAGACTGCGCCGGCGTGGCCGGGGCGGGCGGCCCGGCTTGTGCGGGCCCGGGGGGTGCTGCTCGGCCATCCCGCCATGGTGCCAGTCGACGGCAGCTGAGTCCGGACGTCCGCTGGACGCGTCCGGATCAGCTCCGGCGGCGCGCGCTGAGTCTGCCGAGGGCGAACGCCGCGACGACCGCGCCCACCAGCACGAGGACCGGTCCGACCGTCAGCTGCCACGGGCGCACGCTCGGGACGAACGTGACGTGGGCCAGGGGCGCGTACGCGAACCATTCCGCCGAGGCCGACGGCGCCGTCAACACGAACACGACCCCGACCACGACGGCCAGCAGGCCGAGCCAGAGGGCGACGAGGGTCGGGGTGGCGAGGAATCGGGGCACGGCACCCAGCGTAGGTGGACGACGGACGGGAGGCCCGGTGCCAGCTGGCACCAGGCCTCCCGTCCGTCACGTCGTGACGGTTCCTGCTTCGCGCGCCTACTGCTCGAAGGTCGCGTGCAGCGTGATCTCGACGCCGGTCAGTGCCTTGCTGACGGGGCAGGTCGCCTTGGCGTCCTCGGCGGCCTTGAGGAAGGCGGCCTCGTCGATGCCGGAGACCTCGCCGCTGACGGTCAGGACGATGCCGGTGAGGCGGAAGCCGCCGTCCGGGTCCGGGCCGAGCGAGACGTCGGCCTTGACGTCGAGGGCCTCGACCGTGCCGCCGGCCTCGCCGAGGACGGCGGAGAACTGCATGGCGTAGCAGGCCGAGTGGGCGGCGGCGATGAGCTCCTCGGGGCTCGTGGTGCCGCCGGCGTCCTCGGCGGTGCGCTTCGGGAACGAGACGTCGTACGTGCCGACCTTCGAGCTCGAGAGTTCGACCTGGCCGGAACCGTCCTCGAGGCCGCCGTTCCAGGCGGTGCGTGCGGTGCGAGTGGGCATGCCCGCTCCTTTCGTGTGGGGGAGTGGTCCCGAGTGGGACCACCGCTCCCGAGTCAATCCGAGAACGCTCGTTCTCGCAACCGGCTCACGGTGAAGACGCAGGTCTGCCCTACGATCGGGCGCATGGGGGACAGTGAGGCCGTGAACTTCCGCAGGTCCGTGCTCGAACAGGGTCCGGCCGACGTGACGAACCCGGTGGTCGCCTGGCTGCGGTTCTGGACGCAGGGATGGCGGTTCCACGGACGGGCGAGCCGTTCGGAGTTCTGGTGGGTGATCGCGCTCGAGCTCGCGCTGGCCGGGGTCGCGCTCTGGGTCGTCGGTGTGCACGGGACCGGAGGGCGGTGGGAGCTGTACGTCGACCCGTTCGGAGCCGTCCCCTCACCGCAGGTCTCGTTCGACCTGGTCGACCGCGGGCGGGACGGGTCGTTCGGTTGGGGGGCCGGCAACCGGGCGGTCTGGCCGGACGGGTGGGACCTGGTGCTGCTCGTCCCGACGATCCTGACCATCGTGCCCCGGTGGTCGCTGCTCGTGCGGCGGCTGCACGACCGGGACCACACCGGGCTGTGGATCCTGCTCCTCGTGTTCACCGGACCGATCGGGTGGCTCGTGGTGATGGGTATGGCCGCGAGCCGGTCCCGTCCGGGTGGGGCGCGGTTCGACCGCGGTCTGCTCGGCGGCGGACGCGACCTCGAGGCAACTGGACGACACATGTCGTCCACGACGACAGGTGTAGCGTGAAGGGCGATCAAAGGAGACACCCATGCGCGCCGTCGTGTTCGAGCAGTACCAGACCTTCCCGTCCCTGACCGAGGTCCGGAAGCCCGTACCCGGACCCGGTGAGGTCCTGCTCAAGGTCGCCGGCGCCGGTGCCTGCCACTCCGACGTCGCCGTGTACCGCGAGTTCCAGCAGGGGCAGCCGGGAGCCCAGGCCCCCGCCTTCGTGCTCGGCCACGAGAACTCCGGCTGGGTCGAGGCTGTCGGCGACGGGGTGACGGGCTTCGCCGAGGGTGACGCCTACCTGGTCTACGGACCGGTCGGCTGCGGGCACTGCTCGTACTGCTCGAAGGGCCAGGACACCTACTGCGAGAACGCCGCGACGAACCCGTACATGGGCATCGGCCTCGGTCGCGACGGCGGTATGGCGGAGTACGTGAGCGTCCCGGCGCGGAACCTCGTGCCGCTCGGCGACGCCGACCCGGTCGCCGCCGCACCGCTGAGCGACGCCGCCCTCACGCCGTACCACGCGATCAAGAACTCCCTGCCGAACCTGGCCGGCGGCGGTCGCTTCGCACTCGTCGTCGGGCTCGGTGGCCTCGGGCAGATCGCCGTGCAGATCCTGACGGCGCTCACCGGCGCCACGGTCATCGCGACCGACATGAAGCAGGACGCGATGGACCGCGCGGCCGCCCGCGGCGCGATCACCGTCCCCGGTGGCCCGGACCAGGCGGAGCGCATCCGCGAGATCACCGGCGGACGCGGTGTCGATGCGGCGTTCGACTTCGTCGGAGCCACTCCCACGATCGGGGTCGCGCAGGCCTCGATGGCGGTCGGCGGCCGGTTCACCGTCGTCGGGATCGCCGGCGGCACCACCGAGTGGAACTTCTTCGCGACGCCGTACGAGTCGACGATCACGAACACCTACTGGGGCACCATCGAGGACCTGCACGAGGTCGTCGCGATGTACCGCGCCGGGCAGATCGTGCCCGACGTCGAGCGGTACGCGCTGTCCGACGCGCTCGAGGCGTACCGGAAGCTCGAGGCCGGCGAGCTCTCGGGCCGCGCGGTCGTCGTCCCGACGCTCTGAGCCGGGCTCGGGCGTCCCAGGTGGAATCGGGCGTCCCTGGTCAGAAGTTTCGACCAGGGACGCCCGATCCCTCTTTCCAGCGCGGGTGCTCTGGGAAGGAACGAGCGCCGGTCAGCGTCCCGCGGCGTACCCCTGGTTGCCGCGGGGGTTCGCGGCGGCGCCGAGGACACCGGTGTCCGGGTCGCGCGTGACGCACGTCAACCGGCCGAGGCTCCAGTCGCCACCACGCGTGACGACGTGTCCGCGGGCCTCGAGCGCGGCGATCACCTCGTCGCCCAGGCGGTCCTCGACCACCAGGCCCGCGGGCTCCCAGGTGCGCGGCCAGAACGACCCCGGGAACGACGTGGTGTGCAGGGCCGGGGCGTCGATGGCCTGCTGCGGGGAGTACCCGCCGACGATCCAGCGCAGCAGGAACAGCAGCTGCCACTGGTCCTGCTGGTCACCGCCGGGGGAGCCGAGCGCCGCAACCGGCTGCCCGTCGCGGAGCACCAGGGTCGGCGTCAGCGTGGTGCGGGGGCGCTCGCCGGGGCGCAGGGTCGAGGCCGTGTCCGGTTCGAGCCACGTCATCTGCAGGCGGGTGCCGAGGCAGAACCCGAGCTCCGGGATCGTCGGTGAGGACTGCAGCCAGCCGCCGGACGGGGTCGCGCTGACGATGTTGCCCCAGCGGTCCACGACGTCGATGTGGCACGTGTCGCCGCGGGTCTCGCCGTCGGGGGTCACGAACGGCTCACCGCGGTCCTCGACCGGAGCAGCCGGGGGGACGTCGCCGTCACGGTCGCGGGCGACCTGCACGGTCGGTTCGCCCACGCCCGCCGCCGCGGCGGAGCCGGAGGACGTGCGGATCGGCGGCATGGCGTGTCCGACCCCGGCGATCGTGCCGGGCCGGAGTTCGGCCGACGCACGCTCGCCGATGAGGGCGCGGCGTTCGTCGGCGTAGGCGTCGGAGAGCAGGACGTCGAGCGGGACCTCGCCGTCGCCGTAGAAGGCCTCGCGGTCGGCGAGCGCGAGCTTCTGCGCCTCGACGATCGTGTGCGCACCGAGCTCGGTGGAAGGGTCGAGCAGGGCGTCGTCGAGCGGTTCGAGCAGCCGCAGGGTCTGGAGGAGTGCCGGGCCCTGGCCCCACGCGCCGGTCTTGGCGATCGTGCAGTCCCGGAACGCCACCGTCGTCGCGGGTTCGTACGAGGCCCGGAACGCGGCCAGGTCGGACGCGCGGATGACGCCGGCGTGGTCGGTGCCCGACGCGTGCCGGTGCGGTTCGCGGACGAACCGGTCGATCGCCTCGGCGACGAACCCCTCCGCCCACTCGGACCGGGCCGCATCGATGCGGCCGGTCCGGCTGCCGGCGCCGGAACCGGCGTCGACCAGTCGGTCGAGCACGGTGGCGAGCGCCTCGTTGCGCACCAGGTCCCCGGGGACCGGCACCGCGCCTCCCGGCAGCCACTGCGTGGCGGAGGTGGGCCAGTGCTCCTCGAACAGGTCCCGCACGGTCGTGATCGTCCGGACCACCGCCGGTGTGACCGGGTGGCCGTCGCGGGCGTACCCGACGGCCGGTGCGAGGACGTCGGCCAGCTCCCAGGTGCCGTGGTCACGGAGCAGCAGGAGCCAGGCGTCGACCGCGCCGGGGACGGCCGCGGCCAGCGCGCCGGAGCCGGGGACCAGGTCGAGCCCCTCGGCGCGGTAGTGCTCCGGTGTCGCACCCTCGGGAGCCGGACCCTGCCCGACCAGCACCGTCGGCGTGGGGTTCGCGGCCGTCGCGAAGACCGCCGTCAGGTCACCGCCCGGGCCGTTGAGGTGCGGCTCCACGACGTGCAGGACGAAGGCCCCGGCGACGGCCGCGTCGAACGCGTTGCCACCACGTTCGAGCACGGACTGGGCGGTCGCCGTCGCGATCCAGTGCGTCGAGGCCGCCATCCCGAACGTGCCCCGCAGGTCAGGTCGAGTGGTCTGCGCAGGGGGCTGGACGAAGGCAGGATTCGGCGTCGGCATGCCCCCATCCTGTCCCGCGGTGACCGGTCCGGTGCTGGAGACCCCCCGTCCGCGGGGTTGTGCACCCCGTGCAGAAAAGCGAACATCGTTCGGCGACTCGTGCAGGGCGAGCGCCGAACGGCCGCGCGCTCGTGTGGTCGGCCCGAGGCAGGGGATCCATGACCACCACTCCGTCGACCGTCGCTCGTGCGCGCCGACTCCCACGCATCGCCGGCGCCGTGATGGCACTGGCCCTGGCGGCCGGGGCAGTCGTCGCGACGGCCGAGCCGGCAGCGGCCTCTGCCGTCTGGGTCGGCTCGGTCCCCGCCGGCACGAAGATCCTGCCCGGCGACCAGGTCACGTCGCCGAACGGCCAGTTCAAGCTCATCATGCAGGGCGACGGCAACCTGGTCGAGTACGGCATCGGCAACCGCGTGCTGTGGGCGTCGAACACCGCCGGCAACTCCGGGGCGATCGCCGTCGTGCGCAAGGACCGCGCCCTCGACATCACCCGGAACGGCAAGCGCCTGGTGCGCTGGACGTCGGCGGGCACCGCGAGCTCCACGGCGTTCAAGGTCCGCGCCGACGGCACGATGGCCCTGCTCGCCGGCAAGGCCGTCGTCGTGGGCTGGACCGGGTTCCAGGACCGCGTCGCGTCGGGCAACAGGATCCTCGGCGGGACGGTCCTGCGCTCCGACACCTCGAACACGCGGATCCTCAACATGCGCACCGACGGCAACCTGGTGCAGAAGGTCAGCGGACGGGTCGTCTGGCAGTCGCGGACCGGCGGCCACCCGGGTGCCTGGGCCGAGCTGCAGACCAAGGGCAACTTCGTCATCTGGACCCGTGACGCGTCGCGCAAGAAGGTCGCGATCTGGAGCTCCCGCACCAGCACCGCCGGGTCGGGCAACCTGCTCGTGCAGGTCGACGGCAACGTGGTGCTCTACGGGGCGAAGGACACCCGTGTCTGGTCGAGCCGACCGGTCACCGGCCTGGCCTGGCCCGTCAACGGCACGAAGATCACCGGGCGGTACGGCGACGACCGCGGCGCCGGGCACGTCCCGCGCTACCACCAGGGCACCGACGCCCCCGTGCCGGTCGGCACTCCCGTGTACGGCTCGGGGACGGGCACCGTGACGCGGACGGTCGCGAACGACGGGGCCTACGGCAACTACATCGTCGTGACGTACGGCATGACGACGGTCCTGACGGCGCACCTCAGCAAGATCGAGGTGAAGCAGGGGCAGATCGTGAAGCTCGGCACCGAGATCGCGAAGTCCGGCAACACCGGGCAGTCGACGGGGCCGCACGTGCACGTCGAGACGCGGCGGAACGGCGTGCTTGTCGACCCGCTGAAGAACATGCACTTCCGCTGACGCGGGGCGGGGCGGGGAGTCGTTCGTCGTTCGCACGTCGCGTGTGTCGCACGCGTCCTCGCCCCGCGCATCGAGTGAGCAGAAAAGGTCGGGTGGCTCGAGGGCACTCGACCTTTTCTGCTCACTCGATGAAGGGCCTCGCACGGTGCGAGGAGCCCGCTGTCCCGGATCGGCTTCGTCGCCGAGGTCGATCAGGATGACGTCACCGTGGTCATCCGCGCCGAGCTCGAGCCTGACCTGGCGCGCTCGCTCGAGGAAGCCACGGCGCTGCGGGCCGAGGCCGAGGCGAAGGAGGCTCGAGCGCTCTCGCTGCGGCGAGCGATCGCTGTCTCGCTGAAGGACGACGGCCTCACCCTGCGGGACATCGCGGTCGTCCTCGGCGTCTCCTACCAGCGCGTGCACCAGCTCGTGCACGAGGACGAGCGGGCGCTGGCTGCGTCGTAGCCCGCGGCGCGGATAGCCTGGGCGGGATGAGGAAGCGCGGCGGGACCGGGATCGTGTTGGTGGCGATCGGGGTCCTTGCGGGGGTGCTGTCCGGACTGTTCGGCGTCGGCGGTGGGGTCATCGTCGTGCCGGCGCTGATGGCCTTCGCACAGATGGACCAACGACGGGCCTCGGCCACCTCGCTCGTGGCGATCGCCCCCGCGGCCGTCGTCGGGGCGATCGCGTACGCCGTGCAGGGCGAGGTGCACTGGTTCGCGGCCCTGACCCTGGCGATCGGCAGCGTCATCGGCGCCCCGATCGGCGCACGACTGCTCCGTGCCCTGCCGCTCCGCGTGCTCCCGTGGATCTTCGTCGGGTTCATCGCCGTCGTGCTCGTCTCGCTGTTCACCACGGTGCCGACCCGCGGTGGCGAGGTGCACTTCGGGGTCGTCGAGGCGATCGTCCTGCTGTTGCTCGGGCTGCTGTCGGGTGTGCTGTCCGGGCTGGTCGGGGTCGGCGGTGGGGTCGTCATCGTGCCGGGCCTCGAGGTCGTGCTCGGCGCCGGTGACCTGCTGGCGAAGGGCACGTCGCTGCTCACGATGGTGCCGACGTCGGTGTCCGGGACGGTCGCGAACCTGCGGCGCCGCGCCGTCGACCTGCGCGTCGGGCTGACGGTCGGCATCACCGCCGCCGTCTGTTCACCGGGCGGCGCGGTACTGGCACGCCTGGTCGATCCGCAGGTAGGCACCTGGTTGTTCGCGGCGTTCCTGGTGGTCGTCGCGGTCATCGTGCTCAGCCGCGGGCGCCGGAGAGCGCCGCAGGCCGACGTGAGCGACGGGGCGGCCGCGTGACGGGCCTCCAGGCAGGGCGTGACGCGGAGGCAGTGCTGGTGGCGTTCGCCCGGACCACCGGCGACGTCGCCGCGGCCCGCAGGGTCGCCCGGCAGTTCCACGACCTCGACGAAGGGGAACGCTCGGCGCTGCTCTGGAGCGAGGACGACGGCGCGAAGCTCGTCGCGGTCCTGCTGCTCGTGCAGGCGATGCGGGCGTACCCCGACACGGAGTTGACGGACGAGTACCTGTCGGCGGCGAAGGCCGAACGGTTCGAGGACCCGGTGCTCGTCGACCTGGCGGCCGAGGAACTCGTCGGCGCACCGTTGCTGGGCGCCTCGACCGGCCCGCTGTTCGCGCTGGCGAAGTCCGACGTGGCGATGGTCCGGCGGATCGCGGTCGTGGCGACCCTGGCGTTCGTGAAGCAGGGCGACGCCGAGGTGCCGCTCGGGATCGCCGGACGCCTGGTGCGGGAGCGCAGCGAGACGGTGCAGACGGCGCTCGGGTTGGTGCTGCGCGAGACGGGGAAACGGGCGTCCGAGGCGGCGCTGGTGGCGTTCCTGGAGCAGAGCGGCCGGTTCCTCAGCCCGGCGGCCCGCCGGACGGCGACCGAGCACCTGCCACCGACGGAGCGGGACCGGCTGCGGGGCTGACCGGCGTCCGCCGAGCGGTGCGCCGACGTCCGGCGAGCGACGCGCCGACGTCCGCCGAGCGAGACGCCGGCGTCCTCCACGCGACGCGCCGCCGTCCGCGCGCCGACCCGCGCAAGGGGGACCCGGGGCTGGGAGCGTCCACGGGTCGGACGCGTACCGAGGAGGGGAACGCGAGTCGTGCCTCCAGGCCGGCTCGAAGCGACCACGAGAGGAACGCAACGTGCGCGCATTGACCTACCAGGGCACCGAGAAGGTGTCCGTCGAGACCGTCCCCGACCCGACCATCCAGGAGCCGACCGACGCGATCGTGCGGATCACCTCCTCGGCGATCTGCGGCTCCGACCTGCACCTGTACCGCGTGCTCGGCCCGTACATCGACCGCGGCGACGTCCTCGGCCACGAGCCGATGGGCGTCGTGGAGGAAGTCGGGTCCGGCGTCACCAACCTGAAGGTCGGCGACCGCGTCGTCATCCCCTTCAACATCTCCTGCGGCCACTGCTGGATGTGCCAGCACGGCCTGCAGTCCCAGTGCGAGACCACCCAGGTGACCGAGTACGGCACCGGGGCCTCGCTGTTCGGATACACGAAGATGTACGGCCAGGTCCCCGGCGGCCAGGCCGAGTACCTGCGCGTGCCGCACGCCGACTACGGCCCCATCGTCGTGCCGGACGACGGCACCCCCGACGACCGCTGGCTGTTCCTGAGCGACATCCTGCCCACCGCGTGGCAGGCCGTGCAGTACGCCCAGGTGCCCGAGGGCGGCACGCTCGCCGTGCTCGGCCTCGGCCCGGTCGGCCAGTTCGCCGCCCGCATCGGCAAGCACCTCGGTTACCGCGTGCTCGCCGTCGACCCCGAGCAGGTCCGCCGTGACCTGGGGGCGAAGCACGGCGCCGAGGTGTTCGACCTGACGAAGGACATGGTCCCCGAGCTCGTCGACCTGACCGACGGCCGCGGCCCCGACGGTGTCGTCGACGCGGTCGGTATGGAGGCCCACGGCAACCCGATGGCGGGCTTCGCGCAGCGCGCCGCCGGCCTGCTGCCGGACAAGCTCGCGCAGAAGGCGATCGAGACCGCCGGTGTCGACCGCCTGGCGGCCGTGCACGCGGCGATCGACCTGGTCCGTCGTGGCGGCACCGTCTCGCTGAGCGGTGTCTACGGCGGCATGGCCGACCCGATGCCGATGATGACGCTCTTCGACAAGCAGATCACCATCCGCGAGGGCCAGTGCAACGTGAAGCGCTGGATCGACGACATCATGCCGCTCGTCTCGGACCCGTCGGACCCGCTCGGCACGCTCGACCTGACGTCGCACCGTGTCTCGCTCGAGGACGCGCCGCACATGTACGAGGTCTTCCAGAAGAAGCAGGACGACTGCGTCAAGGTCGTCCTCGACCCCGCGATGGCCGCAGCCTGATGCGGATCGTCGTCGTCGGCGCGACCGGCAACGTCGGGACGGCGGTGCTCCGTCGGCTCGCGGCGGTGCGCGCCGACGGCGACGGTGACGCCGCTGGCCGTGACGCGGTCGGGCCTGACGCCGCTGGCCGTGACGGCGGTGGACGTGACGCCACCGGCCGTGACGGCGCCGGCGTCCAGATCGTCGGCGTCGCCCGGCGGCTGCCGGACCTGCGTGCGGAGCCGTACGACGCCGCCGTCTGGCACGCCGTCGACATCGGTGCCGCGGACGCCGTGGACCAGCTCGCCGCCGTGTTCCAGGGTGCCGACGCCGTCATCCACCTGGCGTGGGCGCTGCAACCGACGCACGACATCCCGGTGCAGTACCGCACGAACGTGACGGGCACGGCGAACGTCCTGGCCGCCGTCGCACGTGCCGAGGTGCCCCAGGTGGTGGTTGCGTCCTCGGTGGGTGCCTACCGCGGGGTGGACGTCGACGGCAAGCGGACTCCCGTGGACGAGAGCTGGCCGACGGACGGCATCCCGACGGCGACGTACTCGATCCACAAGGCCGCCAACGAGGCGGCGATGGACGCGTTCGAGGCCGACCACCCCGCCGTGACCGTCACCCGGCTGCGCCCGGGGCTGATCTTCCAGCGGGACGCCGCCGCCGAGATCCGCGGGCTGTTCCTCGGACACCTCGTGCCGATGTCGATCGTGCGGTGGATCCGCTGGCTCGTGCTGCCGCTGCCCTACCCGTTCGTGTTCCAGGCCGTGCATGCCGACGACGTCGCCGACGCCTACTGGCGCGCGGTCGACCGACGGGCGGGTGGGGCGTTCAACATCGCCGCGACGCCCGTGCTCAACCCGCCGAGACTGGCTCGGGCCTTCGGCATGCTCGGCGCCGTGCGGATCCCGTTGGGGCTGCTGCGCGGGATCGTGACGCTGACGTGGCGGCTGCGGTTGCAGCCGACGGACGCCGGGTGGATCGACATCGCGGCCGGTGTGCCGATCATGCGCACCGACCGTGCCCGGTCGGTGCTCGGATGGGAGGCCCGACACACCTCCGAAGAAGCGTTGCGTGCACTCGTGGCTGGCTTCGCGGACGGTGCGAACGTGCCGGGGTCGGGGCCGCTGCGCGGCTGAGCGGGGTCGGGCTGGCTGGGGTGGGGTGGTCGCCCTGGGTGCGGCTCGCGCTGCCGGGTCGGATCGGGCGTACCGGGTGCTTCCGGGCGTACCGGGTCGGGAGTTCCGACCAGGGACGCCCGTTTCCACCTTCCATCGCGGGCGTTCTGGGAAGGAACGGCCGCTCGTGTTCCCCGTCTCGCGCTACGCTTCGCTCGTCGTTGTGAGAAGGGGGAGCGCGATGGTGCTCAGTGGTTCAGCGTTCGGTGAGATCGACGGGCCGGGTGGCTCGGGGATGCCCGATCTGTTCGACGGCTGGTTCGGCATCGCCTTCGGGGTCGTCGTCGCCCTGGCGATCCTGACGACCCTGACGATCGCCGTCCTGGCGCTCTACCGGGGCAAGCGGATGGCCGACCGCGGTCAGAACCCGCTCACCATGCAGGAGGACATCGCGTACCAGGCGATGCAGAGCCGCACGTTCGCACCGGACAAGCCGCTCGAACAGCGCCTCGCCGAACTCGACGACCTGCACGCCCGCGGCGTGATCTCCGACGAGGAACACCGCAGCGCCCGAGCGGAAGCCCTGCGCGGACGATGATCGCCTCGGAAGAACTCCGCAACCCCCTCATCCCGCCGGTCTACGACCTCGTCTGGACCCTGCTGATGGTGCTCGTCGTCGTGGCGGTCATCGCCGCCGTGTGCATCGCGGTCGTCCGCAGTCGGCGCCCGCACGGTGCGCGCCGGACCTCGCCGGAACAGCGGCTCCTCGAACTCGACGAGCTGCACGCCCGCGGGGTCATCAGCGAGGACGAGCGCCGAGCCGCGCGGGCGGAGGCCCTGCGCGGTTAGCCTGGGCGGGTGCTGCTGCCGACGGACCTGCTCGGGGTGTGGGAACTCCACCGCACCGTGCACGACCACCGCGCCGGTGCCGCGGGGACCGTCACCGGGACCACCACCCTGACCCGGGTCGGTGACGACGAGGTGCGCTGGGACGAGTCCGGCGTGATGACGTTCGACGGCCGGACGACCCCGGTCTCGCGCACCCTCGTCCTGCGGCGCGGCCCGGACGGCGGCTGGACCGTGCACTTCTCCGACGGTCGGGTCTTCCACGACTGGGTCTGGGGCACGAGCGTCGCCCACGCCTGCGCTCCGGACGACTACACCGGGGCCTTCGACGGCGACCAGGACCGCTGGAGCGTGCGGTGGGAAGCGCGCGGCCCCGCGAAGGACTACCGGCTGGACAGCGTCCTCACCCGACCCCGGTCCTGATCCCGGTCGGGGCCCGCGGGGTCGGCGGTCACCGACAGACTGGGTGCATGGCACGTTCCTCCGGCACCGACGCCCCGCGCATCACCCTGACCGAACCGATGAACCTGGAGGACTGGGCGCCAGCTCCCGGTGACGTCCTGACGGGCGACCGCATCGAGGGCAAGCGCATCGACGTCCTCGACCTGACCGGCGAGCGGCTGCCCGACCTGGAGATCGAGGAGTGCGTCATCGACACGCTCCGGGGGGACGATGCCGACTTCCGTGGGCTCCGCGTCCGTGACTCGATCATCGACTCGCTGGACGCCCCGATCCTGCGGGCATCGAGCAGTACGTGGCGCGAGGTCCGGGTTTCCGGCGGGCGGGTCGGGTCGGCGGAGTTGTACGACTCCGGGCTGAACGGCGTCGAGTTCGTCGGCATGAAGTTCGGGTTCGTGAACCTGCGTGGCTCGACGATCACCGACGTGGTGTTCCGCGACTGCGTCATCGACGAGCTCGACATCGCCGACGCGAAGCTGCTGCGGGTGTCGTTCGACGGCAGCAGCATCCGTGCCGCCGAGGGGTCGAACACCCGCATCGACCACGTCGACCTGCGCGGAGCCGACCTGGACCGGGTCGAACGGCTCGAGGGGTTCCGCGGGGCCACGATCGGCGCCGACCAGCTCTACACGCTCGCGCCGCTGCTGGCTGCACAGGCCGGCTACCGCGTCGACTGACCGAGCCCGGGTTTCGCGCTCACCGACACTGCACGCCCGCCAGGCCCCACGGACTGTCGCTCAGCGCGAAACATCGGCCGCACCGACGCCCGCACCGACCCCGGCCAGCGCCTCCGCCAGGTCGGCCTGCACCAGGTCGCCGTGCACCGCCGCGCCTGTCTGGGTGCCGGCAGCCGCCGACGCGATGACCGTCGCCATCGGGGCCGTCACGTTGCCGGCCGCGTAGACACCCCGAACCGCCGTCTGCCCGGTGGCGTCCACGGTCAGGGCCGTCCCGAACCGGAAGTCACCCATGAACTGGTCGGTGGCGGTGAGGCCCAGCCCGGACAGGAAGCCCACCCGTGCCTCGGGCCGGCTCGCCGTGGCCAGGGCATCGAGTTCGACCGACGAACCGTCGCCGAGCCGGATGCCGGTCAGCCGGTCACCCTCGGACACGACGGCGGCGACGGGGCCCTCGACGACCGAGATGCCGCGGGCGGCCAAACCGGCCAGGGCGGTGTCGTCCATCAGTGCCGGATCGGTCAGGAACACGGTCACCCGCTCGCTCAGCGCCCGGAACATGAGCGCGTGGTGTGCGCCGTTCGGCGTCGTGACCAGGACCCCGATCCGCTGGTCGCGGATCTCCCACCCGTGGCAGAACGGGCAGTGCACGACCCCGCGCCCCCACTGCTCGGCCAGGCCCGGGACCTCCGGCAGGACGTCCACGGCGCCGGAGGCGACGACCAGCCTGCGTGCGGTGACGACCGCGCCGGAGTCCAGCGTGACCGAGAAGCCGACCGTGTCGTGACCGTCACCGGTCGTGGCGGACGTGGCCACGATCCTCCCGGCCGTGACCCGGACGCCGTAGGCGGCGACCTCGTCGCGACCGATGCGGAGCAGCTCGGTGGGTGCGACGCCCTCGTGGCCGAGGTAGTTGTGCGCGCCGGCCGCCGGCGCGTTGCGGGGCTCGCCGGAGTCGACGACGAGCACCGAGCGCCGCGAGCGGCCGAGGATGAGGGCGGCGGACAAGCCGGCGGCCGAGCCGCCGATGACGATGACGTCGAAGTGTTCGGGCATGCGCTGATCATGCGGCGGGAGCGACTGCGACAGCAACGAAGTTTGCCGGTATGGCAACATGGGCGCCATGGGACACGGCAACCGGGACGCGACCGCCCCGCGCTCGACAGCCGAGGTCGTCGACGGGGTCGGCCCCCGACTCCGCGCGCTGCGCGTCCATCGCGACGTGACGCTCGCCGCGCTGTCCGAACAGACGGGGGTGTCGGTGAGCACCCTGTCGCGGCTCGAGTCCGGGCAGCGGAAGCCCACGCTGGAACTGCTGCTGCGCCTCGCCCGGGCCTACATGGTGCCCCTCGACGACCTGGTCGGCGCACCGCAGACGGGCGACCCTCGCGTGCACATGAAGCCCGAGGTGCACGGAGGCCGCGTCGTCGTGCCGCTGACGAAGCGCACCGGCGGGGTGCGCTCGTTCAAGCAGCTGTTCCCGCCGAACACCCCCGGTGGCGAACCGTCGCTCAAGACGCACGAGGGCTACGAGTGGCTCTACGTGCTGTCCGGACGGCTCCGGCTCGTGCTGGGGGAGCACGACCTCGACCTCGGGCCCGGCGAGGTCGCCGAGTTCGACACCCACACCCCGCACTGGATGGGCAACGTGACCGACTCCGTCACCGAGGTGTTGTGCCTGTACGGGCCGCAGGGCGAACGAGCCCACGTGCGGTCTCGTCCGGCCCGCTGACCGGTTGGGTCAGTCCGTGAAGACGTGCCCCACGACGTCGTCGAGCAGATCGGTCGTCTCGATGTTCGACTGCTGGATGTGGATGCCGATGTCGCCCCGCGCGAAGTACGTGTCGCCGTCGGTGACCGGGTACTGCGAGTTCTTCGAGACCTTCTGGCACAGGAACCCGTCGGACTCGTCGTCGCAGTCGTAGCCCTTCGTGGCGAGCTGCTCCAGCGCGTCGCGGGCGGCCGCGGGGTCGACGGCGTCGACCGCGATGGACAGGTACGAGGTGTCGGCCTGCGGCTCCCGCCACACGCAGTACAGGCGCTTGCCGTCGCCCAGCAGTGCCGGGGTGAACGAGCTCTTCGGGATCGCGATCGGGTCGCCGACGACCGACGGGTCGTTGAGCGGTGCCGAAGCGAACGCCTCGTCCCACTTGCCGGGTGTGATCAGGTCGGTGCAGCTGGCCGGGACCGTGGCCGTGTCGACGTCGTCGTCCGCGTCCGCGTCCTCGGAACTCGTGGGGTCGGGACTCGGCGCCGTCGTCGGGTCGGCTGCGGAGGTCGCGGTGGCGCTCGCCGGTCCGGCCGGTCCGGCCGGTCCGGCCGGTCCGGCCGGTCCGGCCTGGGCGCAGCCGGTCATGGCGAGGCTCGCAGCCACCAGGGCAGTGAGCACGATCGTGTGGCGCATGGTTCCCCTTCGTCCGGTCGCGTCAGGTGATGACCGTCGCTCACGAACGTACCGACCGGGGGCCGCGGTGGCTGAGACCGTCACCGATTCGTTGTCCCCCGACCCAGTCGGTCAGCGGCTGCGCCACCACTGCGGCGACCGCGACCGTGCGCGCAGCCGTCGCGCCCACCGGCGCACCGGGTTCGCCCGTCGGCCGTTCACGCGGAACGTGTGGAAGGCACGTCGCGTCCGGACCCAGACGGACGGGAGGCCCGCCAACGGTCGCGCAGACACCTGCACCGTGAGCACGGGGTCGGCCACCACCCGCCAGGCCGGGTCGAGCTGCATGCTCAGGTCGACGTCGTCGTGCACCTCGGCGTCGCCGCGGTGCACCCTGCGGGCGACCGCGGCCCAGGTCGACCGGCGCATCGCCATGGCGGACCCGAACAGCGGCGGGCGCCCGAGCGCGCTCCACATCAGGACGAAGTACGGGCCCATGTACACGGCGTCCCACAACCGTCGCACCACGGGGCCACCGCCCCGGGGTCTGCCCGGCCCGGTCACCGCGACGACCTCGGGGTCGGCCAACAACCGGACCGCGTCGGCGATCCAGGACGGCGGTGGGACGGAGTCGGCGTCGAGCCGCACGATGACGTCCCCTGACGCACGGTCGTAGCCGCGCGCCGATGCCCGGGCGATCCCGCGCACCGGTTCCGTGAGGACGACCGCACCGGCGCCCCGGGCGACCGCCGCGCTGTCGTCGGTGCTGCCGTTGTCGACCACGACCACCTCGTCGGCGGGCCGGGTCTGGACCGCGAGGGCGGTGAGGCACCGGCGCAGGTGCACGGCGTCGTCCCGCACGGGGATCACGACCGAGACACGGGGCATCCGTCGATCCAACCGCCTGTCAGCTGTGCGGATTGTCGGACCGCGTCCCCCACTGTCCCGGGCCGCCGATCACCGCGCGGTAGCGTTCCGGGCATGGACCCGATCGACGCGCTCGCCGCCGAACTGCGGCAGTCCATCGGACGCGTCGTGCGCGCCGCACGACGCGAGGCGGACGCGCTGCCGGCCACGCACGCCACCACCCTCGGGTTCCTGCAGCGTGAGGGCCCCATGACCATCGCGGAACTCGCGCGACGCCGTGGCGTGAAGCACCAGGGGCAGTCCCGCACGGTCGGCGAACTGGCCGGGCTCGGGTTCGTCGACCGGGCCGCGTCGGACACCGACCGGCGGGCAACGGTGATCCGGATCACCGACGCCGGCCGGGCCGCGCTGCAGCACGACACGGACGCCCGGACGGACTGGCTGGCCGAGGCGCTCCGTCAGGAGACCGACGCCGAGGAGCGCGCCCTGCTCAGCCGCCTGCCCGAGCTGTTCGAGCGGGTCGCGCGCCGGGCGGACTGAACGCGCCCGCACCTCCGGCACAGCAGGACTTCTACAACACCGCTGTACGGTCGACGGCATGGAGTTGACGAAGTACAACCACGCCACCGTCGTCCTCGAGCAGGACGGCGTCACCCTCGTCATCGACCCCGGGGTCTTCACGCCCGAGGCCGTCGACCTCGTCCGCGGTGCCGCGGGCGTCCTCGTCACGCACGACCACCCCGACCACTTCGACATCGACGCGCTCCGTGCGGGACTCGCCGCGGACCCCGACCTCGTCGTGCGCGGCCCGGAGACCGTCGTCGAGCAGCTCGGCGAACACCACGGGCGGGTCCGAGCGGTGCACGCCGGTGACACGATCGCCGTCGGACCGTTCTCCGTCCGGGTCTTCGGTGAGCAGCACGCGGTCATCCACCCCGACATCCCGTCCACCGCGAACGTCGGCTACCTGGTGGACGACGCGGTGTTCCACCCGGGCGACGCGTACCTCGAGCCCGGCGTCCCCGTGCCGACCCTGCTGCTGCCGACCAGCGGCCCCTGGACGAACACCGCCCAGGCCGTCGACTACGTCCGCGCCGTGGCACCCGAGCGGGCGGTGCAGATCCACGAGGCGATGCTGAGCGAGCTCGGTCAGCAGTCCGCCGCGCGCTTCCTCGGGCCCGACGGTCTCGGGCCGGTCCCGGTCCTGATCCTGCCTGCGGGGGAGACGATCACCGTCTGACGGACGCGGGTTGCCCCTGGGAGGCGATCCGGGCCTCCCGAGCAGCATGGAGGGATGGCCGACGCACCCACGACAGCAGTCCTCTTCGACATCGACGGCACCCTCGCCGACTCGAACTACGCGCACATCGACGCGTGGTGGCGAGCGTTCCTCGCGGCGGGGGAGTCCGTCGACGCCTGGCGCATCCACCGCGCCATCGGCATGGACTCGGCGAAGCTGCTCGAGACGCTGCTGCCGGACGCGTCCCAGGAGACCCGCGACACCGCGAAGCAGTTCCACACCGCCTACTACGCCGAGCAGATGCCGCGGCTCCGGCTGCTGCCGGGTGCGCGCGAGCTCCTGCATGCCGTCGCCGAAGTCGGGCACGCCGTCGTCCTGGCGACCAGCGCCCCCGAGCGCGAACTCGCCCGCCTGCGCGACCTGCTCGACGCGGGCGAGTGGGTCACCGCCGAGACCAGCTCCGAGGACGTCGAGCAGGCGAAGCCGGACCCCGGCATCATCCGGGTGGCGCTCGACAAGGTCGGGGTCTCCGCCGACGACGCTGTGATGGTCGGGGATGCCATGTGGGACGTCGAGTCCGCCGGCAAGGTGGGGGTGCGGTGCGTCGGCGTGATGACCGGTGGCATCGGCGGTGACGAACTCCGCGCTGCCGGAGCGGCAGAGGTGTACGACGACGCTGCGGCTGTGCTCGCGGCGTTCCGCGCCGGCGAGGGTCCGCTCGCGGCACTCGGTCGGCGCGCCTGACGGGCGGCGCGCCTGACGGGTGGCGCCGGTCGTGCTCGACGGCCGTCCTCGGTTTCTGTGACGTCGGTCGCCCGTGCCAGGATCGACGTTCGTGATCACGATCGAACGCGTGTCCTGGGACGACCCCCGCAGCGTGGTGCTCCGCGCCCGCATGGACGACGAGATGCACGAGCGCTACGGGTCGGCGAACGCCGGCGAGGACCCGGCGGTCACCGCCGAGCGCAGCCGAGCGCTGAGCGTCGATCCGTCGACGGTCGTCACGTCGATCCTGGCCGTCGACGAGTCCGGCGAACCGGTCGGGCACATCGCCGTCCGACGCCTGGGGGACGAGGTCGAGCTGAAGCGCCTCATCGTGCTGGCGTCCGCGCGCGGCAAGGGTGCGGCGACCGCACTGCTCGACGAGTGCGAGCGCGTCGGTCGCGAACTCGGCGCCCCGCGGCTCATCCTGCAGACCGGAGACAAGCAGCCCGACGCCGTGGCGCTCTACCGCAAGACCGGCTGGGACCAGATCGACGTCTACGAGCCCTACGCCGCGACGATGCCGTGGTCGTTCTGCTTCGAGAAGGCCCTGTAACTCGACCCGGTCCACATTGCACTTTCACCACGAGAGTGCAATTCTTGCTCGGTGAGCACCACCGAACGCACCCGAGCGCTCCGCCGACGCATGATCGGCGAGGCGCGTCGGGCGACGGTCGAGCACGGGCTGCACGGCTTCACGATCGAGCAGCTCTGCGAGACCGTCGGGGTGTCGCGCCGCACGTTCTTCAACCACTTCGGGTCGAAGGACGACGCCGTGCTCGGCATCGAGCTCAACGCCGACGTCGAGGCGATCGACGCCTACGCCGCGGGCGGCATCGTCCCCGCGGGACTCGACCCCCTCGACTCGATCGTGGCGCTGGCCATCGACCAGTTCCACCGGGTCGGCATCGCCCGCGCCGACGAAGCCCTGGTCCGCCGGGTGTTCGAGCGGGAGCCGGCGCTCGTCGCACGGTTCCTGTCGGCGACCGACGTGCAGCTCGCCCGGGTCACCGTGGCGCTCGGACGGCGGTTCGGGTGGGACGACCCCGCCGACCGCCGACCGCGTCTGGTCACCGAGACCGCGGCGGCGCTCCTCAAGGTCACCGCGACCGAGTACTTCGACGACGCGTTCGACGAGGCCACGGGGCCGACGTTCGACGCGCTGCTCATCGAGAACCTCCGCCTGCTCAGGGCGGTCACCACGACCGAACGGGAACACACCACATGAGCGCCACCGCGCCGGGCACCACCAAGCGTGCCCGCCCAGGCTCCGACGGACCGCTGCTCCTGACGCAGCGTCGCATCTGGATCATCTTCTCCGCCCTGATCGCGGGGATGCTGCTCTCCAGCCTCGACCAGACCATCGTCTCCACCGCGATGCCGACCATCGTCGGGGAACTCGGCGGCGTCGCGCACCAGGCCTGGCTGACGACCGGGTACCTGCTGGCCTCGACCATCGTGATGCCCGTCTACGGCAAGTTCGGCGACGTCCTCGGTCGTCGCAACCTGTTCCTCATCGCCATCGCGCTGTTCACCATCGCGTCGGCCGGGTGCGCGTTCGCCACGGACTTCACGCAGCTCGTGGCGTTCCGTGCCATGCAGGGACTCGGTGGCGGTGGCCTGATGATCCTGTCGCAGGCGATCATCGCGGACATCGTGCCGGCGTCGCAGCGCGGCAAGTACCTCGGTCCGCTCGGGGCGATCTTCGGTCTGTCCGCCATCGGCGGCCCGCTGCTCGGTGGCTTCTTCGTGGACCACCTGACCTGGAACTGGGCGTTCTACATCAACATCCCGGTCGGCATCGCGGCGTTCTTCGTGGCGTGGTTCGCGCTGACCCTGCCGAACAAGAAGGCCACGAAGCGCATCGACGTGCTCGGGGTGCTCTTCATGTCCGCGGCGACCACGTGCCTGGTGTTCTTCTCGGAGTTCGGCGGCAGCAAGGACCACGGCTGGGACGCCCCCGAGACCTGGGCCTGGTTCGCCGGTCTCGTCGTCTCGGCAGCGCTCCTGGTGTTCGTCGAGTCCCGCGCGCAGGACCCGGTGCTCCCGCTGTCGTTCTTCCGCAACCGCACCTTCCTGCTGGCGACCGGCATCGGCCTGGTGCTCGGAATCGGCATGTTCGCGGCGATCGGGTTCGTCCCGACGTTCCTGCAGATGGCCTCGGGCACCTCGGCCGCGGTCTCCGGCCTGCTGATGCTGCCGATGATGGCCGGCCTGATCGGGACGTCGATCGCATCGGGTGTCCTGATCACCAAGACCGGCCGCTACCGGATGTTCCCGATCGTCGGCACGGTGCTGGTGGCCATCGCGATGCTCGCGATGACCCAGCTGGCGGCGGACACCCCGATCTGGCTCATCTGCGCCTACCTGTTCGTGTTCGGTGCGGGGCTCGGCCTGATCATGCAGGTGGTCGTCCTCGTCGCGCAGAACGCCGTTCCTGCCGAGCAGGTCGGGACCGCCACGTCGACGAACAACTACTTCCGCGAGGTCGGTGCCTCCCTCGGCACCGCCGTCTTCGGCGCGCTCTTCACCGCGCGGCTCACGACGTCGCTGACCGACGTGTTCCGCGGTGCCGGTGGCTCGGCGACCGATGCGGCGTCGTCGGCGGGCAGCATCGACCCGTCGACCGTCGCAGGGCTGCCGCCGGCGGTGCAGGACGGCGTCGTGAACGCCTACGCCGACTCGCTCGCACCGGTGTTCTGGTACCTGCTGCCGTTCATCGCGGTGGCGTTCCTGCTCGCGCTGTTCCTGCCGCAGATCACACTGTCCGACACGGCCGGCATGGTCGCCCGTGGCGAGGCCGTCGGCGGTGACGAGGCCGACGAGCTCGAGCGGGCCCAGCGCGCGGCCCGGACGGCGGGGTCGGAGTCCGTCTCGTCGGGTGGTGAGACGCCGGCGTCCCGCCGGGACGCCTCGGATTGAGCGAGACGCCGCCGGATTCGGCGGCGTCCAGCGGATCGCGGGGCGCGTTGTGGAGACGACGGCGTGCTGACGGGAGGCGCGGTGCCAGCTGGTGCCGCGCCTCCCGTCGGTCGTCCGGTCGCGCTCACTGCCGCAGCCGGCGTTTCGTGCCGGGCGACACCTCACGCGTTCCAGCGCGCGTGCGCTGCCGCTGAGCGCGTGAGGTCGCGGTCGCCCGGCGCTACGCGCCGGTGCTCGCGCGCGGCACGAGCCGTGTCGGCAGGGCCGCGGGCTCGGCGGCCGTGCCGTCGAGCGTCGCGAGGAGTCGCAGTGCCGCAGCCCGACCGAGGTCAGCGCCGGGCAGTGCCACGCTCGTCAACGCCGGCGCGGTGACCGACGACGACGGCAGGTCGTCGAAGCCCGCGACCGCGAGTGCGCCGGGGACGGCGATGCCGAGCGCGCCAGCGACCCGCAGGACCCCGTAGGCCAGGGTGTCCGCGGCCGCGACGACGGCGGTGACGTCGTCGTCCTGCCAGGCCTCGATGACGTGCTCGGTGGCCGAGGCCGCGGCCTCGACGGTCAGGTCGGCACGGGCGGTGACCTCGGAGACGGTGATGCCGGCGTCTGCGCAGGCCTGCTCGAACAGGTCGCGGCGCACGCCGAACGTCGCCGCCCGTGAGGTGCCGTCGAGGTAGCCCACGTGCCGGTGCCCCTGGTCGTGCAGGTGTGCGACGAGCTCGTGCACGCCGGTGGAGAGGTCGTAGTTGACGGCCTCGGGGCCACCGGGGGCGTCGAGCAGCACCACGGGGACGCTCGCCGACATCGGCTCGTCGGCGGCGGGGGCGTCGACCAGGATGCCGGCGGGCCGGAGCCGTTCGAAGCGCCGGACGTCGGCCGCGACCGGCTGCGCGCCCCGTTCGGTGACGGAGAGCACGAGCTGGAACCGGTCGCCCAGGGTGTCGCGGACGCCACGGATGACCTCGGCGAAGAACGGGTTCGACAGGTCGGGGGCGATGAACACGACGAGGTCACCGCTGCCGCGCGCCAACGAGCTGGCGGCGTGGTCGACGACGTAGCCGAGGTCGTCCACGGCGTCGCGAACCCGTGCGGCGATGGGAGCCGAGACCCGCCCGCGGTCCTTGCCGTTCACGACGAGGGAGACCGTGGCGATGCTCGTGCCCGCACGCTCGGCCACCATCGCAGCGGTCACACGACGGCTCGGGGTGGCGGGGGAGGGCACCCGTCGATGCTAGCGAGCGCGGTGCTCGAACTTGACGTCAAGCGTTTGACGTGTTTCGATGTCAAACGCTTGACGCGCCGCGTCGCCAGCGTTCTGCCGGCCCGTGGATCCCCACCACGTCGAGCACTCACCTCGATTCCCCGAAGAAGTGGAGCGCCCAGCGTGCCCGATGCGACCCAGCCCGCCGCGAAGATCATCCTCGACTGCGACCCCGGACACGACGACGCCGTGGCGCTCCTGCTCGCCCACGGCAGCCCGGCGATCGACCTGCTCGCCGTGACCACCGTCGTCGGCAACCAGACCCTGCCGAAGGTCACCCGCAACGCCCTGGCCGTCGCGCGGATCGCCGGCATCACCGGGGTGCCGTTCGCCGCCGGTGCCGCCCGCCCGCTGCTGCGTCAGATCGAGGTCGCCCCGGACATCCACGGCGAGAGCGGCCTGGACGGCCCGATGCTCCCCGAGCCGTCGTTCGACCTCGACGAGCGCCACGCCGTCGACCTGATCATCGACACCGTGATGGCGCACGAGCCCGGCACGGTCACCCTCGTGCCGACCGGCGGCCTGACGAACATCGCCCTCGCCGCCCGCAAGGAGCCCCGCATCGTCGAGCGCGTCAAGCAGGTCGTGCTCATGGGCGGCGGCGTGCACGTCGGCAACTGGAGCCCGGTCGCCGAGTTCAACATCGTCATCGACCCCGAGGCCGCGGCCATCGTGTTCGAGGCCGGCTGGGACGTCGTGATGGTCGGTCTCGACCTGACGCACCAGGCCCTGGCCACCCCCGAGGTCGCCGCGCGCATCGCCGGTGTCGGCACCGCCCCCGCCGCGTTCGTCGGTGAGCTGCTCGACTTCTTCGGGCAGACCTACAAGGACGCCCAGGGCTTCGACGCCCCGCCGGTGCACGACCCCTGCGCCGTCGCCTACGTGATCGACCCGACGATCGTCCGTGCCGTGAAGGTCCCGATCCGCGTCGAGACCCAGGGTGCCCTGACCCTCGGGATGACCGTCGCCGACTTCCGCGCCCCGGCGCCCGAGGACTGCCGCACGAGCGCCGCGATGGAACTCGACCACGGCCGGTTCTGGGACCTGGTCGTCGACGCGCTCGAGCGCATCGGCGAGACGGCCGACACCGGCTGGACCCCTCGTGCCGCCGCCGACGCCGTCGAAGCCGGCATCACCACGACCCCGGAGCACTGAACCCCATGACCACCACCTCGACGAAGAAGTCGATCGGCGCCCTCACCGCCGCGCTCCTCGCCGCGTGCATCGCGTTCCAGCTGAACGCGAGCATGCTCAGCCCCGCGCTCGTCACGATGGCGCGCGAGCTCCACACCGACGACGCCACCATCGGCCTGTCGCAGACCCTGTACTTCACGCTCGCGGCGCTGTTCTCGCTGTTCCTGCCGCGGCTCTCCGACATCGTCGGTCGCAAGCGCGTGCTGCTCGGCATGCTCGCCGTGATGCTCGTCGGCAGCATCGTCGCCGCGCTCGCGGTGAACGTGCCGATGCTGTTCGCCGGCCGGATCATCCAGGGCGTCACGGGTCCGGTCGTCCCCATCTGCCTGCTCGTCCTGCGCAACGAGATCAGCGACCCGAAGCGCTACGGCGCCGCGCTCGGGCTGCTGACCGCGGTGAACGGCGGCATCGCGGGCGTCGACGCCCTGGCCGGCGGGTGGATCGCGACGAACTTCGGGTTCCGCGGGATCTTCTGGGTCATCGCCGTCGTCACCGTCCTCGCCCTGTTCCTGGTCGCCGTCTGGGGCGTCGAGTCGAAGCCCTCCGCCGGCACCCGGATGGACTGGATCGGTGTCGTCCCCCTCGTGGTCTCGGTCGGGGCGCTGCTCACGGCGTTCAACGAGGCCGGCAAGCTCGGCGCGGCGAACCCGGCCCTCGTGATCGGCGGCGTCGTCGTCGCGCTCGTCGCCTTCGCCGTGTTCTGGGCCGTCGAGTCGCGGGTGCGGGAACCCCTGGTCGAGACCCGGTTCCTGAAACGCCGTGCGACCTGGGCGCTCCTGGCGACGACGTTCCTGACGATGACGGGCGTGTTCGCGGTCGTCAACGGCCTGGTCACGTCGCTCGCGCAGAACGGCGACGCCGGCTTCGGCATGGAGCCCGACCTGGCCTCGCTCGTGTTCCTCACCCCGTACGCGCTGGTCGGCTGGATCGTCGGACCCTTCGCCGGGCGCCTCGCCCCGACCATCGGGTACCGCGCTGTCCTGCGCTTCGGCCTGATCGGCAGCATCGTCTCGACCGTCCTGATGGCGCTCGTCGGGGTGCACTCCCTGCCCGTGCTGGTCACCGCGACCGTGCTGATCGGCATCACCTACGCCGGCATCGCGAACATTATCCTGAACGGCCTGGGCATCGTGCTGTCGCCGGAGTCGAACCCCGGGTTCCTGCCCGGCCTGAACGCCGGTGCGTTCAACCTCGGCGCCGGCGTCAGCTTCGCCGTCCTGCCCGCGCTGCAGATCGCGCTCGGCGTCGGCGGTTCCGCGGGCACCGCCGGGTACTCCGGTGGCATGCTGCTCGGGGCCGCGATCACGACCGTCGCGCTCGCGATCTCGTTCCTCATCCCCCGTCCGGAGGGCGCCGAGACCACGTCCGTCGCCCCGCAGAAGGAGACCGTCCGTTGACCGAGAGCATCGTCGTCGTCGGGTCGCTCAACGCGGACCTGGTGGTCCGCACCGAGCGCTTCCCCCAGCCCGGTGAGACCCTGCAGGGCTCGGACCTCGCGATCCTGCCCGGCGGCAAGTCCGCCAACCAGGCGGTGGCTGCCGGGAGGCTCGGGGGCACGGTGCGCATGATCGGTGCGGTCGGTGACGACGGGAACGGTGCGCTGCTCCGCGACTCCGTCGCGGCTGCGGGTGTCGACACGACGCACGTCGCCGTCCGTCAGGGAACGGCGACCGGCACCGCCGTCATCACGGTCGACGCCGCAGGCGAGAACACCATCGTGATCTCCGCCGGGGCGAACGGCACGCTGACGCCGGAGGACGTGCCGACCGACGCCTTCACCGACGCCGCGGTGCTGGGGCTCTGCCTCGAGGTGTCGATCGACGTCGTCCTCGCCGCCGCCCGGGCTGCGCACGCCGCCGGGGTCACGGTGCTCACGAACCTGTCGCCCTTCGGCGCGGTGCCGGCCGAACTGCTCGAGCTGACCGACGTGCTGCTCGTGAACGAGCACGAGGCCGCCGCGCTCGGGGACCACGGTGTCGCGCGGTCGATCGTCACCCGCGGTGGTGCCGGCTGCGTCGTGCACGATCGCGGTGCCGAGCCGGTGTCGATCGACGCCGTGCGGGTCGAGCCGGTGGACACCACGGGCTGCGGCGACGCCTTCATGGGTGCGGTGGCGCTGCGCCTGGCCACCGGGGACACCCTCGTCGACGCCGCCCGGTTCGCGGTGGGGGTCGGGGCGTACGCCGCGACCAAGCCGGGCGCGCAGGCCTCGTACCCGACCACCGCCGAGCTGGAGGCGTTCCTGCGGGCGTGACCCGCGCCTCCCGGCCGTGGGGTGACTGCGCGGCCCACTAGCGTTGGGTCCATGCGCGTGGGAGTCCTCGACATCGGGTCCAACACCGGCCACCTGCTCGTCGTGGACGCCCACGGCGGCGCTGCGCCGCTGCCGGCGTCCTCGTTCAAGCAGCCGCTGCGGCTGGCCGAGCACCTCGACGACTCGGGCGCGGTGACCCAGCAGGGGATCGACGCCCTGACCACCTTCGTCGCCGACGCGGTCCGCGTCGCCGAGGAGCGCGGCTGCGAGGACATGCTCGCGTTCGCCACCTCGGCGGTGCGCGACGCCGGCAACTCCGAGGCCGTGCTCGCCCACGTCGAGGCCTCCACCGGGGTCGAGCTGGCCGTCCTGTCCGGCTCGGACGAGGCCCGGCTGACGTTCCTGGCCGTGCGCCGCTGGTTCGGCTGGTCCGCCGGTCGCCTGGCGGTCTTCGACATCGGCGGGGGCTCGCTCGAGATCGCCGGCGGTGCCGACGAGGCACCGGACGTCGCGTGGTCGATGCCGATCGGTGCCGCCCGGCTGGCGCGCTCCTACTTCTCGGCCGGCACCCCGACCGAGGACGACGTCCGCCGCATCCGGCACGAGATCCGCGTGGAGATCGCCCGTGACGCCGGACGGTTGCTCCGCTCGGGGCGTCCGGACCGGGCCGTGGCGACGTCGAAGACGTTCCGGTCGATCGCCCGCGTCTGCGGGGCCGCGCCGTCCGCCGCCGGACCACTCGTGCCCCGTGCGCTCGACGGCGCGGTGCTGCGGCAGCGCCTGCCGGAGCTGCTGACGATGTCGGTCGACGAGCTCGCGGCGCTGCCCGGTGTCTCACCGAGCCGCGCACACCAGGTGGTGCCCGGCGCGCTCGTCGCCGAGGCGTGCCTGGACATCTTCGACCTGCCGGCCCTCGAGATCTGCCCGTGGGCACTGCGCGAGGGCGTCATCCTCGAGCGGCTCGATCAGCTGTCGGTGCTCGGGACCCCGTAGCGACCCGTCGATCTAGCCGCGCGGCTGCCGGACCGGCTGCTGCCGTTGCTGTTGCTTCGGCGGTGCGAGCAGCCACGGACGGATCAGCTTCGTCACGAACGGCAGCACCCAGAACGTCATGATCGGCGTGAGCACGACGGTCGTGATGAGCACCCGGGGCAGGATCGCGACGTGCGCGAACGCGGGGACGAGCCAGGCCATCAGGTACGTGAAGGCGAGGTTCACCGGGAAGAAGCCGAGCCAGATGCTCACGGACTGCTTCCACCGCGGGGGAGCGCTCGAGGCCGGAGCGTCCTGCGGGACGTCGAACCACCCCTCGATGCCGGTGCGCTTCTCGACGCGGGACTCCACCACCAGGTCACGGCCCAGGTCGAGCCACCGCAGCCGGTCGTCGGAGTTCTCCCACGTCGCCAGGGAGTCGTGGTCGGCGAACCGGTAGAGCATGTGCCACTCGCGCGACTGCGCCCGGGAACGCACCCACCCGGAGCCGAGGAAGCCCGGGTAGCGGTTCGCCAGGTTCACCCCGGACTGCACCCAGCGGGTGGCCTCGGGGATGCGGTCGGGTTCGACCAGGCGGGTGACGGAGACGGTGACGGGTGGGCCATCGGTCGCGGGTGGCGACGACAAGGCCCCAGGCTCTTCTGGAGTCATGTGCCCAGTGTCGCGGACCCGTGTTTCCGGCTCGTGACACGTGCCTCGCGCGCCGGCTGAACGGATCCGCGTCGTCCTTCGACCACCGTCCCAGGTGGGTGCAAGACGATCATCTGGCGAACGCACCACCGAGAGGACCCCGATGCCCCACCCCGAGCCCACCACCACCCTCATCGCCACCGTCGACGGGCCCGACGGCGGCACGTACGAGGTGCGGCGGCTGACGCTCCCGGTGGGTGCGTCGACCGGCTGGCACCGGCACGACGCACGCCAGACCGGTCTCGTGGTGCGCGGTGCGCTGACGCACGTCACCGAAGAGGCCACGCGTGTCGTCGGGCCGGGGCAGGCCCTGGTCGAGGAGCCGCGCATCGTGCACGACGGTCGCAGCACCGGCACGGAGGACGCCGAGCTGCTCTACGTCGCCCACCTGCCGGCGGGCGCAGCGGCGTCGACGCCGGGCGAGGCGCCAGCGAGCGAAGGGCCGGTCCGCAGCGCGCTCGTGACGGTCCCGCTGGGCCGCCCGCAGTTCGTGCACGCGCTGCGCTACACCGCGATGTACGCGCCGAAGCCGTTCGCCGAAGCCCTGCTCGTGTATCGGGACAACGGCACGTACACGATCCTGTCCCCGGGCGAGGACCACCACGGCTGCTACGTCTCGGCGACGGACCCCGCCGAGGGGATGCGGCACGTCGCGTTCATGTCGTGGCCGTCCGCGGACTGGGGCCGGAACATCGCATCGCACACCCTGACCTTCGAGGCGGCGAGCGGCGCGTTCACACAGGAGCTCCGGTTGCCGGGTGACCCGGTCCCGCGGGCGCAGTACGGGTACGCGGTGCCCGTCGAGGACCCGGAGTCGATCGACACCGGCGCCGGGTGGGCAGCGCTCCGCCAGCAGTACGCCGAGGTGTTCACCACGCTCGAGCGCCTGGCGGGCGGCGGGTCGACCGCGGCCTGACCCGGAAGGAGTCAGCTCGCCTGCTTCTTCGCGGCGGGCTTCTTGGCGGGCGCCTTCTTCGCCGGTGCCTTCTTCGCGGGGGCCTTCTCCGTCGTGCTCTCGGCAGCCTTCTTGGCCGGTGCCTTCTTGGCCGGTGGCTTCCTGCCCGACCCGGACGTGCCCGAGCCGGCACCGGATGACGACCGTGCGGCCGACGACGAACGCGACCCCGAGCCTCCTGTCCGCTTCTTGTCGACGGACGCACGCAGGGCGGCCATCAGGTCGAGCACGTCACCGCCCTCGTCGTCGTCGTCCTCGTCGTCCTGCGCGCCGAAGGTCTTCTCGGTGTCGATGTCGTCGCCCGCCTCGAGCTTGGCGTCGATCAGCTGCTGCAGTTCCTCCTGGTAGGAGTCGGTGTAGCGGTCGGGGTCGAAGTCGGTGGACATGCTCTCGACGAGCGAGGACGACATCTTCAGCTCGTTGGCGCTGACCTTCACCGTCGTGTCGAGGGTCTTGAAGTCGGCGGCGCGGACCTCGTCGCCCCAGAGCAGCCCCTGCAGCAGGATGACCTCGTCGTGCACCCGGAGCACCCCGAGCCGGGTCTTCTGCCGCAGGGTGAACTGCACGATCGCCAGGCGGTCGGTCTTCGCCAGGGTCTCGCGCAGCAGCACGTACGCCTTCGGCGAGCGCGAGTCGGGCTCCAGGTAGTAGGTCTTCTCGAACATCATCGGGTCGACCTGCTCGACGGGGACGAACTCGAGCACCTCGACCTCGTGCGACTGCTCCTCGGGGAGCTGCTTGAAGTCGTCCGCGGTGAGCACCACGGTCTTGTCACCGTCGTCGTAGGCGCGCTGGATGTCCGCGTACTCGACCTCGTGGCCGAACTCGCACACCCGCTTGTACCGGATGCGGCCCTTGTCGTCGTCGTGGACCTGGTGCAGGGACACGTCGTGCGTCTCGGTGGCCGCGTAGACCTTGACGGGCACGTTGACGAGCCCGAACGCGATGGAGCCCTTCCAGATCGACCTCATGCGCACATGATGCCCGCCCGCACGCGTGCGTGCCCGGAGCCGACGGTTCCTCCACAGGTCCGCCGTCCGGGGGATCGTTCCACGGATGTCCGGTTCGCTGGACCGCCGCGAGGCCGGCGCGAGCACGATGGGCCCATGAGCCAGCTCGACAAGCAGGACCCGCGCGACCAGTTCCCCCGTCCGCCGTTCCCCGCGCAGACCCAGCAGGGGTCCGGGCTGGCGAGTGCGATGGACCCCGCCCCCGACCACGGCGAGACGAGCTACCTGGGCACCGGGCGGATGCGCGGGTACCGGGTGCTCGTCACGGGCGCGGACTCCGGCATCGGGCGCGCCGCGGCGATCGCGATGGCGAAGGAGGGCGCCGACGTCGCCCTGAACGCCCTGCCCGAGGAGCGCGAGGACCTCGAACAGGTCCGCGACGTCATCGGTGACCTCGGGCGCAAGGCCGTGCTGTTGCCCGGCGACCTGACGGACGAGGCATTCTGCGACGTCCTGGTGCAGGACGCCGTCAGCGAGCTCGGTGGCCTGGACGCGCTCGTGCTGGTCGCCGGCCACCAGCAGGTGCACCAGGACGTCACCGAGCAGAGCACCGAGGACTTCGACCGGACGATGAAGGTCAACCTGTACTCGCTGTTCTGGCTCGTCCGCGCTGCCGTCCCGCACATGGCGCCGGGCAGCTCGATCGTCACGACCAGTTCGGTGTCGGCGTACCAGCCGCAGGACCGCATGATCGACTACGCCGCGACGAAGGCCGCGATCATCACGTACACGAACGGGCTCGCGCGGCAGCTCGCCAGCAAGGGCATCCGTGCCAACACGGTGGTGCCCGGGCCGGTGTGGACGCCCCTGCAGCCGATCAGCTACCCGGGCGACGAGATCGCGGCGTACGGCCAGGACACCCCGTTCGGGCGTCCCGCCCAGCCCGTCGAGCTCGGCAGCGCCTACGTCTACCTGGCCGGGCCCGAGTCGTCGTACACGTCCGGCACGACCCTGACGGTGGCGGGAGCGACCGGGGTGGCGCTGTGAGTCCCGCCTCGCGCAAGACCGTCGTCCTGGTCGGGGACCGGCGGCTCGCGCTCACGAACACCGACAAGGTGCTCTACCCCGAGACCGGCACCACGAAGGGTCGGGTGATCGAGTACTACGAGCGGGTCGCGCCGTGGATGATCCCGCACGTCAAGGACCGCCCCGTGACCCGGAAGCGCTGGGCCAACGGCGTCGACGGCAAGGTCTTCTTCGAGAAGAACCTGCCCGACTCGGCCCCCGACTGGGTGCGGCACCACACCATCCACCACTCGGAGCACGACAACGAGTACCCGATCGTCGACGACCTGCCGACCCTGGTGTGGATGGCGCAGCAGGCCGCGCTCGAACTGCACGTCCCGCAGTGGCGGTTCGGTCCCCGCGGCGCGCAGCAGCACCCGGACCGGCTCGTGCTCGACCTGGACCCCGGTGACGGCGTCGGGCTGCCCGAGTGCGTCGAGGTCGCCGTGGCCGCGCGCGAGATCCTGCACGGCATGGGACTCGACCCGTACCCGGTGACGTCCGGCTCCAAGGGCATCCACCTGTACGCGGCCCTCGACGGCAAGGCGACGACTGCGCAGGTCTCGGACGTCGCCCACGAGCTGGCCAAGGCCCTCGAGACGGACCTGCCGGACCTGGTGCTGTCGTCGATGAGCCGTGCCGAGCGGACGGGCAAGGTCTTCGTCGACTGGTCGCAGAACAACGGCAACAAGACGACCATCGCCCCGTACTCACTGCGCGGCCGCGAGCGGCCGACGGTCGCGGCGCCTCGCACCTGGAAGGAGCTCGAGGAACGCGGGCTCGCGCAGCTCACGTTGGACGAGGTCCTCGAACGCCTGGAGGTCCGTGGGGACTTCCTGCACCCGGTCGCCTCCGCCTCGCTGGCCGTCGGGCGCGACGACCACGGTCACTGGGACAGCGACCGGACCGAGCGCGCGAACGACGCCGAGCAGCCCGCCCGCGACCGGCTCGCCGCCTACCGGGCCAAGCGGGACGCCTCGAAGACGCCGGAACCCGTGCCGGAAGGTGCCCCGACGGTGCGGAAGGACGGCACACCGACCTTCGTCGTCCAGGAGCACCACGCCACCCGTGACCACTACGACTTCCGGCTCGAGCACGACGGCGTGCTGGTGAGCTGGGCCCTGCCGAAGGGCGAGCCGACCGACCCGGGCAAGAACCACCTGGCCGTGCAGACCGAGGACCACCCGCTCGAGTACGGCTCGTTCGAGGGCACGATCCCGAAGGACGAGTACGGCGGCGGCACGGTCACGATCTGGGACGACGGCACCTACGAGCTCGAGAAGTGGCGCGAGGGGCAGGAGGTCATCGTCACCCTGCACGGTCGGACCGGCGGCGCTCGCCGCCTCGCGCTGCTGCACACCCGCGGCCGGGGCGGGGGCGACGAGAAGAACTGGCTCATCCACCGCACGAAGGAACAACCCGAACGGCTGGCGGACGGCGGCAGCGGTGCCGGGCCGGCGGTGGCGCGCACCGCACCCGGCGGGTCCGACGGGCGGCGACGGATCACCCGGGCGGCGGACGCCGAGACCCCGCCGTCGGAGCGCCGGACGATGCAGGCGACCCTGGACAAGGGCGAGACCCGGCTGGACCCGGCGGACTGGGCGTTCGAGATGAAGTGGGACGGGGTGCGGGCGCTCGCGACCGTCCGCGACGGATCGGTCACCGTGCGCAGCCGCAACGACAACGACCTGACGGCGCAGTACCCGGAACTGCAGGAACTGGGGGAGCGGGCCGGGGTGGACGGGGTCTTCGACGGTGAGATCGTGGCCGTCGACGACCGCGGCCGACCATCGTTCCAGCTGCTCCAGAACCGGATGGGGCTGACGAAGGCGCGTGAGGTCCGGAGCGCGCAGGAGACCACCCCGGTCCGGTTCCTGCTCTTCGACGTGCTCGAGGCGGACGGGCACGAGCTGACTCGGCTCGGGTACGACGCCCGGCGCCAGGCGCTCGAGACCGTCGTGCAACCGGGTGGTGCGATCGACGTGCCGCCGGCGGTGCAGGGTGAACTCGACGCGGTGCTGGCCGCCTCGCGCGAGCAGGGCCTCGAGGGCGTCGTCGCGAAGAAGCGGTCGTCGAAGTACGCCGAGGGCCGTCGGTCCGAAGCCTGGCTGAAGCGCAAGCACCACGCCACCCAGGAAGTCGTCGTCGGCGGCTGGAAGCCGGGCAGCGGTCGGCGTGCCGGCGGGATCGGATCGCTGTTGCTCGGGGTACCCGGCCCGGACGGACTGGAGTACATCGGCAAGGTCGGCACCGGGTTCCGCGACCGCGACCTCGACGAGATCGGCGATGTCCTCGCACCACTGGCACGGAAGACCTCACCGTTCGTCGACGTCCCACGGCCCGACGCGCGGGACGCCCACTGGGTCACGCCGGAGCGCGTCGGCGAGGTCGAGTTCGCCGAGTGGACGGGTGACGGGCGGCTCCGGCAACCGTCGTGGCGGGGATGGCGGGTCGACAAGGACCCGGACGACGTCGTGCGGGAGTCCTGACGCGCTGGCCGGCCGCGGCCGGCGCATGCATCCGCATGGGTCCGCCCCTGGCGAAATTCCGTCCCCCGTGCGACGCTCGGGCGGGGGACGATTCCGGCAACGACGCCGGGGTCCGGCCACGGGCTGTTACGTTCGCCGAGACGAAGGGGGCTCAGGGGATGAACTCGAGCAAGTACCTGCCGCCGTTCACGGCCGCAGAACGCGTCGCGATCACCGGGGACGACCTGTCGCAGCGGATCGTCGAACCGCGCAGCAGCACCACGGAGACCGAGGTCCGGTACGCGGACTTCCTCGCCGACGAGGACGACGACTGACGAGCACGGTGGCCTGACCCGCGCGGCGGCCCGGCGGCTCCGTGGTGGCGGAACGGGTCGGCGGACCCGACGGCCCGCACGCTGTATCAGGGAGCGCACGGACCGCCGCCGGGGCACGCGGCCAGCCGGTTCAGGGAGACCGGCCGCACGGCCCCGCACCGGGCGCGCAGCAGCGCAACCGGTGGGTCCACTGGTGGGACGCACCGAGTGAGCGGATCGTCACACGCGAAGACGAACGAATCGCCGGGCGACCTGGATGGTCGCCCGGCGATTCCGTCGGTGTGGGGAGTGCTTTCGGGACAGTACCGGGTCAGTACCGGGTCACGCCGCGGGGGCGGGTCCGTCGGCGGGCTCCGCGTGGTCGGCCACGGGGGCGTCCTCGTCGATGAGCGCGTCCTCGTCCGGCTCCACGACCTCGGCCGCGGCGGCCTTGGCCTCGTCGATGGACTCCTGAGAACGGCGGAGCAGGTCGTCGTCGTGTGCTGCCTGATCGGTCATGCCCAGCAACCTACGCGGGCGTCCCTGTGTCGGCGTCCCGACGTCGCGCACCGTTCGTCGGGTCGTGGCGGCCGGTCTGCGGCGGCTCGAAGTCGACGGCGGACGTCGGTGCGGGCGTCGAGGGCATCGCCGGGGCAGCCGGGGCACCGAAGGCGTCAGCGGCGTCGAGCACCGCACGGGTGGCGGCGACAGCGGTGCGGAGCGCGTCACGGACGGGCATCGCACGGTGCGCCGGGGTCCGGACCTCGACGCCCCACGGCTCGTCGAACCCGAGTTCACGCACCGTCCGGACGAGGCCGGGCAGGTCCCACGCCCCGGCACCGGGCAGGTACCGCGCGGTCCGGGACTCCTCGGCCAGGGTCATCCCGCTCGGGGTGTGCAGCAGTCCGTCGCTCAGCTCGACGGCTGCGAGGACCCCCGGTGCGACGCCCTGCCGGATCGACGCGAGGGTCGAACCGCCGCGGAGCGCGTGCATGGCGTCGAGGAGCAGCCCGCCGTTCGGGTGCCCGGCAGCGGCGACGAAGCGTGCGGCCCGTTCGATCGTGGGCAGGTTGGACCACGGCTCCGGCTCGAGCACGATCTGCGCCCCGACGGCCTCGGCCTGGTCGGCGAGCGCGACCCAGTCGTCGGCCATCGTCGCAGGGGAGGCTCCGGGCAACGAAGTGTCGGCACGGACCACCACCTGCCAGGCGCTCAGGGTCGCGGCGGCCTCGAGCACCACCCCGCGATCGGCGTCTTCGTCCTGGGTGCGGCTCGCGCAGGTCCACCACCGGTCGAGCGGTCCGAGCTGGACCCAGACGATGCCGGCCCCGTCGAGCATGCGGCGGAGTTCGGCGAAGCCCGTCGTGGCACGGACCTCGTGCAGGTCGTCGAGGGACAGTGACAGGCCGGCGAACCCGGCGGACCCCACCGCGTGCACGCGGTCGCGGACGCTCTCGTCGCCCGCCCACGTCCAGGACGTGGCGAGCAGGTCGTGTTCCAGCACGGTCGTACCTCCGGCAGTCCCGGGGTGTCCGCGTCGCCCCGTCGCGATGCGCCGCCCCGTGTCCGCCGCGGGCCCCACCCGCGACGATGCCCAAGGATTACCCGTGCTGCCTGCGAAGGCTCCCAGCCCGTCGACACATCGGCGACACGTGGCTCAGACGATCCGGGTCCGGACCTCGCCGACACCGGCGATCGTGCCGATGAGCACCGAGCCGCGTTCGAGCACGCCGACGCCGTCGGGGGTGCCGGTCATCAGCAGGTCGCCGGGCGCGAGCGACACCGACCGCGAGACCGCCGCGATCGTCTCGGCGACCGACCAGATCTGGTCGGCCAGGTCGCCCGCCTGCCGGAGTTCCCCGTCCACCGTCAGCTCGATCGCGCCGCTGGTCGGATCGACCGCGTCCGCCGGGGTGATCGCGCCGATCGGTGCCGATGCATCGAAGCCCTTCGCGGTGTCCCACGGGCGCCCGAGTCGCTTCGCCTCGGCCTGCAGGTCACGGCGGGTCAGGTCGATGCCGACGGCGTAGCCCCACACGTGGGCGAGGGCACCGGCGACGGCGATGTCCGCGCCGCCGGTGCCGATCGCGACGACGAGCTCGACCTCGTGCTCCAGTTGCTGGGTCAGGGGCGGGTACGGGGTGTCGGCGTCGTCGACCACGACGGCGTCGGCCGGCTTGGTGAAGAAGAACGGCGGCTCGCGATCCGGGTCGTGGCCCATCTCGCGGGCGTGCGCCGCGTAGTTCCGGCCGACGCAGAACACACGGCGGACGGGGAACCGCGCGCCCGTCGTCGTGGGCACGGTCGGGAGGCTCGGGGCCGGGATGACGAGTTCGGTCACGGTCCCAGCGTGGCAGGCTCGCATGGCGTCGGTTCAGCCCTCACCGAAGGACGCCTCGTCCTTGAGCTTCCGCGCTCGTGCGCGCTCCTGGCGTTCGCGCCATTCGATCCGCGCCTGACGGAGCTCTTCCTCGGCGCCCTTCGCCCGCATCATGGGCCCGTAGTGCGGGTCTGCCAGCAGTGCGGGCGTCGTCAGTTCACGTCCGTCGAGCCAGCGCTTGAAGTCCTTGTCACTCAGCTTCGAGATCATCGTTCGCTCCTTCGATCGTCGCTGCGGTCAGGTCGTCGAGCGCCCGGCCGACCCAGCGGTCGTCCGCGGTCGTCCAACTGCGGCTCACCAGCGCAGCTGCCATCACACCGGCGGCCGCGCGCGTTCCTTCGTCGTCCGAGGTCGCCCGGTCGGCGACCCACGACCAACGCTGCCACCACAGGTCGCGGTGCACCGAGAACTCTGCATTTCGCCGTCCCGCGCGCCCGTCGAGCACCGAGGCGACGAGCGCCCCCAGTGCAACGGACGCGCTGGTGACCGACACGAGCGCGCTGATCCAGCCGATGTCCATGCCGGAACCCTGACAGCACGGAACCGGCCACGCGGCGGGCGTGACCGGTCCTGTGGAGGGTGCTCCGGGCCTCCAGGCCTGTGGAGGAGTGCGTCAGTTGCCGGGCGCGGCCGCCTCGGTCTCGCCCGCACCCGGGTCGCCGCCGGTCCCACCGCTGGCGGGTTCGTCCTGCGGCCATCCCGCGAACTCCCAGCCCGCGAGCGACGGGTGGTCCTCGCCCTTCGTGTACGCGAACGCCCGTGCAGCGTCACGCGCCTCGGACAGCTTCGTGAGCAGGTCGGCGTGCGCCTCGGCGTCCACCCGTGTCAGGGCGTCGTGGGCCAGGGCGAAGCGGTCCATCTCGTTGCGCATGAGCATGTCGAACGGCGAGGTCGTCGTGCCCTGCTCGAGGAACCCGTGCACGTGCAGGTCGTCGTGCCCGTTCCGGCGGTACGTCAGCTGGTGCACGAGCGTCGGGTACCCGTGGAACGCGAAGACCGTGGGCGTGCCGGGCAGGAAGAGCGCGTCGTACTGCTCGTCCGGGATCGGGTGCTCGTGCTTGCGCGGGTCGCCGATCGCCAGCAGGTCGACGACGTTGAGGACGCGGACACCGACCCCGGGTGCGTGCTTCCGGATGATGTCCGTGGCGGCGACCGCCTCGACGGTGGGGACGTCACCGGCGCACGCGAGGACGACGTCGACCCTGCCGACGGCCTGCTCGGTGCCGGCGAAGTCCCAGACCCCGAGTCCTGCGTCGGCGTGCGCGACGGCGTCCTCGAGGGACAGGAAGACCGGCTCCGGGTGCTTGCCCGCGACGATCACCTCGATGCGGTCCGTGGTCTCCATGGCGTGGGCGGCGACGGCGAGCAGGGTGTTGGCGTCGGCCGGCAGCTTGATCCGCACGAGGTCCTGCTGCTTCGACGCGACGACGTCCAGGAACCCGGGGTCCTGGTGGGAGAAGCCGTTGTGGTCCTGCCGCCAGACGTGCGACGACAGCAGGAGCGACAGGTTCGACACCGGTGCCCGCCAGTCGATGTCGGTCGAGGACTCCAACCACTTGGCGTACTGCCCGACCATCGAGTCGATGATGTGGGCGAACGCCTCGTAGGTGTTGAGCATCCCGTGCCGACCGGACAGCACGTACCCCTCGAGCATGCCCTCGAGCAGGTGCTCGGACAGGACCTCGGTGACCCTGCCGCGGGGGGAGAGGTGCTCGTCGCCCGGCGCACGCTGGGCACGCCAGACGCGGGTGGTGACGTCGAACACGGCGTCGAGCTTGTTCGAGATGGTCTCGTCCGGACCGAACAGCCGGAAGGTCGAGGCGTTCTTCTCGATCAGGGCGGCGAGCCAGGGGCCGAGCGTGCCCGTGGCGGACGCTTCGGTGCCGGCCTCGACCGCGTACGGCTCGAGGGGTGGGCGGTCGAGCGCGGTCCGCAGCCGGCCGCCGTTGCCGTGCGGGGTGGCGCTCATCCGCTCGTCGCCGGTCGGGCGGATCGTCGTCATGATGCCGACCGGGTGGCCGTCCTGGTCGAAGAGCTCCTCCGGGCGGTACGAGCGCATCCACTCCTCGAGCTGGGCGCGGTGACCGTCGTCCTCGCGCACGGCCGGCAGTGGCACCTGGTGTGCACGGAAGGTCCCCTCGACCTGTTCACCGTCGACCACCTTCGGGCCGGTCCAGCCCTTCGGGGTGCGCAGCACGATCATCGGCCACCGCGGACGCAGGGCCGCGGCGCCGGCGGGCTGGCCGGCGGCGGCACGAGCGGCCTGGGCACGTGCGGCGGCCTGGATGTCGTCGATGCCGGCGAGGGCGCGTCGCAGGGCGCCGTCGAACAGGGCGTGGACCGCGTACGGGTCGTCGTCGACGCGGCTGGAGTCGACCACGATCGGGTCGTACCCGAGCCCGCGGAAGTACGCGGTGAGGTCCTCGTCGGGGATGCGGGCCAGGACCGTCGGGTTCGCGATCTTCCAGCCGTTGAGGTTGAGGATCGGCAGCACTGCTCCGTCGGAGACCGGGTCGAGGAACGTGTGCGCCTGCCACGACCCGGCGAGCGGACCGGTCTCGGCCTCACCGTCACCGACCACGCACGCGACGACGAGGTCGGGGTTGTCGAGCGCCGCACCGTACGCGTGGGAGAGCGAGTAGCCGAGCTCGCCGCCCTCGTTGATGGACCCGGGGGTCTCCGGGGCGGCGTGCGAGGGGATGCCGCCGGGGAACGAGAACTGACGGAAGAACCGCTGCAGGTCGACGTCCTGGTACAGCTCGTTCCACGTGCCGTCCAGCCAGGCGTTCGCGTTCATCGCCGGGCCGCCGTGTCCCGGGCCGCAGATGTACAGGAACTCGCGACCGGTCTCCGCGATCAGCGCGTTGCAGTGCGCGTAGACGAGGTTCAGGGCGGGCGAGGTCCCCCAGTGCCCGAGCAGCCGCGGCTTGACGTCGTCGGGTTCGATCGGCCGGGTGAGCAGCGGGTTGTCCAGCAGGTAGATCTGCCCGACCGTCAGGTAGTTGGCGGCGCGCCACCAGGCGTCGACCGCCCGGAGCCGGTCGGTCGTGGAGATGTGTGCTGGAGCCATGGGTACACGGTACGAAACGCCGGGTTGCTGCACCTCAGGAAACTCGTCCAAACCGTTCGGGCAGCGGCGCCGAATGACTTGCACAGGGCAAAAGCCCAGGGCGCTCTCCGGTCGCAGTTGGCCGGTACTCAGCGCGTGCACAGTGCACGTTCGGCCACCGGCCGGAGCGCCTCCAGAGCAAAGGACTGATCACGATGCGTAAGAGCCTCAAGACCTCCATCACCCTCGCCACCACCGGCGCCCTCGTGCTGGGCGGTGCCGCGTTCGGCATCTCCTCCGCCCAGGCCGCGACCCCCGC
>NZ_LMOS01000008.1:0-276100 GCF_001424595.1 Curtobacterium sp. Leaf154 | reverse complement strand
GACGAGCACGTGCACCGTGTCGTCCGTCGCGGCCAGCGTGCGTTCGACGATGGGCCGGACGTTCTCGGCTTCGTCGTAGGTCGGGATGATGACCAGGGTCTCGCTCATGGTGCTCCTCGTGCTCCACCCGAATGTACCGAACGGCGGCTGCGGTCCTCCGAAGAGCGCGCTGCGAACCTGATCAGCGAGACCGGTCCTCGTCTGGGTGACGGCGGGGTGCACCCGCACCGGGACGGACGGGAGGCCCGGTGCCAGCTGGCACCGGGCCTCCCGTCCGCCGGTCGGTCGCGTCTACGCGGGGCGCGACGACGGGGACACGTTCTTGGACGCGTCGCGCTCCGGGATGTCGCCGAGTGCCTCGTCGATCGCCGCGAGGGCGTCCGCGTCGAGCTTGACGCCGGCGGCCTTGACGTTGTCGGTGACCTGCTGCGGACGCGAGGCGCCGACGATCGCCGAGGCGACGTTCTCGTTCTGCAGGGTCCACGCAATCGCGAGCTGCGCGAGCGTGAGGCCGGCCTGGTCCGCGACGGGCTGCAGGCGCTGCACGGCTTCGAGGACCTCGTCGCGCATGAACCGCTTGATCATGTCGGCGCCGCCCTTCTCGTCCGTGGCACGCGAGCCCTCGGGCAGGGGCTGACCGGGCTTGTACTTGCCGGTCAGGACGCCCTGCGCGATGGGCGACCAGACGATCTGCGACAGGCCGAGCTGCTTCGAGGCCGGGACGACCTCACCCTCGATGACCCGCCACAGCATCGAGTACTGCGGCTGGTTCGAGATGAGCTGGAAGCCGAGCTCCTTGGCGAGTGCGGCGCCGGCGCGGATCTGCTCGGCGGTCCACTCGCTGACGCCGATGTAGAGCGCCTTGCCCTGACGGACGACGTCGGCGAAGGCCTGCATCGTCTCCTCGAGGGGGGTCTCGTAGTCGTAGCGGTGCGCCTGGTAGAGGTCGACGTAGTCGGTCTGCAGCCGCTCGAGCGAGCCGTCGATCGACTCCATGATGTGCTTGCGGCTGAGGCCGACGTCGTTGTGCCCCTTCGGGCCCGTCGGCCAGTAGACCTTCGTGAAGACCTCGAGGGACTGGCGCCGCTCGCCCTTGAGCGCCTCGCCGAGGACGGTCTCGGCGGCGGTGTTGGCGTACGTGTCCGCAGTGTCGAACGTGGTGATGCCGGCGTCGAGCGCTGCCCGAACGCACTGGGTGGCGACGTCGTTCTCGACCTGCGAGCCGTGCGTCAGCCAGTTGCCGTAGGTGATCTCGGAGATCTTGAGTCCGGAGTTGCCCAGGTACCTGAATTCCATGGTCCCGACGCTACTGGAGTGAGCGCGCACGTGAGGGGTCCCGCGAGTGCCTGTCGGGCGCGGGTGGGGCGGGGGTGCGGGTGCGGGTGCGGCGCGGCGGCGCGGCCGGGCGGCGCGGCCGGCCGGCGCGGCCAGGCGGCGCGGACGGGCGGTGGGATCGGCGAGCAGGATCGGCGAGCGGGCGAAATGCCCAGGTGTGCTCGACGACGCACCGGGACATCTCGCCCGCTCGCCGTGAGAGCGCTTCGGGCGATCCCTCGGGAGGCAGTTCCCGAGCGTCCAACGGCCCCGCCGACGAGCCCCGCGAACCCCGCGAGCCCCGCGAACGGGCGAAACACCGGTGTGCGACGGCGGGATGCGCCCGGTGTTTCGCCCGTTCGACGGTGTCGCCATCCCTCCACAACCGCACGAGCGCGGTCACGATCCACAATGGAGGCGCTACTCCCGTCCGCACCGTCAGCTCGCGGCCACGATGTGGAGATGACCGCCAGACGCCGGCTCCCGATGGCACTCCGTGACGCTTCCTTCCGGGTGCGGGACGCGCTGCACCGCGGGGTCTCGCGTGGTCGCCTCGACGCACGCGACCTCGTCCGACCGTTCCACGGCATCCGGTCCGCGTTCCCCCCGGAATCCGTGGACGAACGTGCTCGGGCACTCGCTCCTCGACTCCGCCCCGATCAGGTGTTCAGTCACGTCACCGCCGCAGCGGTCATCGGCGTCCCCCTCCCCCGTCGCCTCGAACGTGATCAGCGGTTGCACGTCACGACGATCGGCACCGACCAAGCGCTCCGGGTTCGTGGCACGGTCGGCCATCGAGCGCGGTACGGGTCGGTCCGGGCGACGATCGCCCGAGGTGTGCCGCTCACCACACCTGCCGACACCTTCGTCGCGCTCGGCTCGATGTTGACGCTCGACGAACTCATCGTCGCCGGGGACGCGCTCGTCGGGTGGCTCGGCTGGGCAACGCTCGACGAACTCGCTCTGGCTGTCCGTCGGCGACGTGGCATCCGCGGGATCGTGAAGCTCCGCCTCGCGATCGAAGAGATCCGGCAGGGTTCTCGGTCGCCGGGAGAGACCAGGACACGACTGGCGCTGCTCCGCCGCGGACTCCCGGAACCCGCGCTCAACCACGATGTCGTCGTCGACGGGGAGTGGATCGCGTGCGTGGATCTCGCGTACCCCGAGGCCAGGGTGGCGATCGAGTACGAGAGCGATCTGCACCGCACCGATCCAGCCAGCTTCCGCAAGGACCTCACGCGCGGTGAGCACCTCAAGGACGTCGATTGGTGGCTCGTCAGGGTGACGGCGGACGACCTTGCGCACGGAGTCGAGCGCTTCGTCAACCGCATCCGTCGGCTACTCGACGTCGGTGCCCGAGGAGCCCACGACACGCGGTTTGCGACACTTGGGTGAACAATGGTTGACGCTTCAACCAAAACGGTGCACACTGTCGTAGTATCAACTCGATGCAGGCGCATGGAACGCGTCGCACCGCAGACTCTCGTTCGGAAGAAGGACCACCATGACGCTCACCGCTGACACCGTTCCCGGCTACCAGACCGGCACCTGGAAGATCGACCCGACCCACTCGGAGGTCACCTTCTCGGTCCGCCACCTCGCCATCAGCAAGGTCAAGGGCAAGTTCGAGACGTTCGACGCCACCGTCGTCACCGCCGAGAACCCGCTCGAGTCGACCGTCGAGGCCAGCATCGACGTCGCGTCGATCAACACCGGTCAGGAGCAGCGCGACCAGCACCTCAAGACGAGCGACTTCTTCCTCACCGAGGAGCACCCGAAGCTCACCTTCCGTTCCACGAGCATCGAGGCGAAGGGCGACGACCTGCACATCTCGGGCGACCTGACCCTGCGTGGCGTCACCAAGCCCGTCGTCCTCAAGGCTGAGCTCGGCGGATTCACCACCGACGGTTACGGACAGGTCAAGTTCGGCGCCGAGGCGACCACCAAGATCGACCGCACCGAGTTCGGTGTGAACTGGAACGCGGCGCTCGAGGCCGGTGGATTCACGCTCGGCAACGACGTCACGATCAACCTCGACGTCCAGTTCGTCCTCCAGGCGGCCTGAGCCTCCTCGTACTCGTCGCCCCACTGAGGGCACCGAACGGCACCACCCGAACCCGAGACGAACGCCCCGACTCCCGACGGAGTCGGGGCGTTCGTCGTTCCCGCGCTTCTTTGCCGACCACGAGCGGGCGAAATGCCCGGACCATCGCCCTCATGAGCCTGACATTTCGCCCGCTCGTCGGCCTGTGCACCCATGCCACGCCGCGCCACCAACGAGCGGGCGAAACACCCTGCCGATCCCCGTGGCGCTCCTGACATTTCGCCCGCTCGCGGGACCGCGAGCGGGAGCGGGACGAGAGGGAGCGGGACCGGCGGGGGCACGCGCCGCGGCCGCGAGCCCGCGTACCCTGGGGCGCGCATGGGCCGCCGGGGAATCCGCACGCCGAACCCCGAGTTGCACGAAAGGCACCACGAGCACCACGAGCGCCACCATCACCCGCACCGCCCGCACCGCCCGCACGACGAACAGGAGCACCACCATGGCCACCGACTGGATCGCGATGCAGGCCCTCGCGGCAGCCGAGTTCGGCCGCCGCGTCGCCGCCGTCACCGACTGGGACGCCCCCACCCCCGACTCCGAGTGGTCCACCCGCGACCTCGTCGCCCACGTCGTCGACGAGCAACGGTGGATCCCGAAGCTCCTGACCGGGTGCGACTACGCCCAGGCGCAGGCCGACCTCGAACCCATCGGCGATGACCTGGTCGCCGAGTGGCACCGGTTCGCCACCGCAGCCACCGACGCCTGGCGGAACGCCCCGCAGGACACCCCCGTGCACCTCAGCACCGACGTCGTGCCCGCCGCGCAGTACCTGACCGAGCAGACGAGCGACATCACGATCCACACGTGGGACCTCGCCCGGGCGACCGGCACCGAGGAGTCCCTGCCCGACGAGCTCGTCCGTGCCGTGTGGGAGTACTTCGAGCCGCAGATCGAAGACCTGGCGGCGACTGGCCTCTACGCGCCCCCGGTCGACGTCACCGAGGACACCCCGCTGCAGGTCCGCCTGCTGGCCGTCACAGGCCGCGATGCCAGAGTGTCGGCATGACCACCGACACGAGCGGCACCACCACGGAGACGAGCAGCATGACCACCGACACGAAGCGCCTCGGCAACTCGGGGCTCGAGATCAGCAGCGTCGTCCTCGGCATGATGTCGTACGGCGACCCGGACCGGGGCTCGCACGCCTGGAGCGTCGGCATCGACGAGGCCCGCCCGTTCGTCCGTCGCGCGTTCGAGGCCGGCATCACGACCTTCGACACCGCGAACGTGTACTCGGACGGCAGCAGCGAGGAGATCACCGGCACGCTCCTGGCCGAGCTGGCTCCGCGCGAGGACGTCCAGGTCTTCACAAAGGTCTTCAACCGCATGCGCCCTGGTCGGAACGGCGCCGGACTGTCCCGCGCGGCGATCATGCACGAGATCGACGCGTCCCTGACCCGCCTGGGTACGGACTACGTCGACCTGTACCAGATCCACCGCTTCGACCCGGTGACGCCGGTCGAGGAGACGATGGAGGCCCTGCACGACGTCGTCAAGGCGGGGAAGGCGCGCTACATCGGCGCGAGCAGCATGTGGGCGTGGCAGTTCGCCGAGATGCAGCACACCGCCGAACGCCACGGATGGACGAAGTTCGTCAGCATGCAGGACCAGTACAACCTGCTCGAGCGCGAGGAAGAGCGCGAGATGCTCCCCTTCTGCGAGCACACCGGCGTCGGCGTGATCCCGTGGAGCCCCCTGGCCCGCGGCCGCGTCACGCGCCCATGGGACGCCTCCGGGTCGGGTTCGCGCGCGCAGACCGACGAGTTCGGCAAGACCCTCTACAAGCAGGACGAGGACGCCAACCGCGCGATCGTCGACACGGTCGAGGCCGTCGCCGCCGAGCGCGGCGTCCCGATGGCGCAGGTCGCCCTGGCCTGGGTCGCCGGCAAGCCCGCGGTCTCCGCGCCGATCGTCGGCGCGACGAAGGAGCACCACATCGACGACGCGGTGGCCGCAGCGTCGCTGACGCTCACCGACGACGAGGTCACGCGACTCGAGTCCGCGTACACGCCCCGGGTGCCGTCGGGTTTCTGACGCACCACCAGACGGACGGGAGGCGCGGATCGGCTTGGCCCCGTTCCTCCCGTCCGTCCGTCGTCACCCCACGGCCCGCGACACGCCGTCGTGTCGGTACCACGCCTGCGTCCTCGCGCAACGCCGCCGGACAGGGCGGCGTCTCGACAAGACGACGGCGTCCTGCGCGGGCGATCCCTGGAAGCGGCTACGCGCCGCGCTCGAGTCGTGCGATGCGCACGAGCGCTGCGCGCTCCGTGCCGGTCTGGTTGCCGAGCACGCCTCCGATGCCGTCGAGCACCAGGCCGGCCGTGCGGCTGACGGGCAGCTCGACAGGACCGATCATCGGGGCCCGCAGGCCGAGCATCGAGCGGTGGCGGGGGTCCAGCGTCGACACGGCGCCCTGGAACAGGGCCTGGTAGCCGGGCCGAAGCATCAGCGCGAGCGGTGGGTTCCGGATGAACTTGACGACGTCACGGGTGCGGGCCGTCACCGCCAGTTCGCGACGGTCGAGGTACCCGTTCATCTGGGCACGGAGCTCCGCCTCGGATTCCGGCGGGTCCTCGACGCGCATGAGCCGGCCGGCGGTCGCCCACTCGCGCACGTAGGCGTCGGCTCCTCCCGGGATCGGATCGCCCCACCGCTGCGCGGCGCGGAGGAACGCGTCCGTGAAGGCCAGGTGGACCCAGCGCGCCATGAGCGGGTCGTTGGCGGAGTAGTCCCGCGTGGTGCCGTGTCCGTCGACGTACTCGCCGCGGACCCGCTCGTGCAGGCGCAGCACCCACTCGCTGGCCCCGCGGGCGGTGGCGGTGTCACCGTGCGAGACGGTGAAGATCCAGCGGATGGTGCCGGCGAGGCGGCCGAACGGGTCCTCGCGGTAGCGGGAGTGGTCGGCCACGCCGGCGAGGACCCCGGGGTGGAGGGCCTGGACGAGCAGCGCCCGGACCCCGGCGACGATCGTCTGCTTGCCACCGTGCACGGACCACGTCGCGGAGCCCGGGCCGAAGAACCCGGCGTCGGTGCCCTGCTCGAGCTCGTCGATCCACTCCGGCTTGCTCGTCGCGCCCCCGGTGAACGTGTCGTTGAGGCGAGACCGGAGGGCGTCGGAGACGGAGGGCATGGCGTCATCGTCCGTCCGGCCCCTGGGAACGCACTCGGCTTCGCGCGGGCCGACCGTTCCCAGGGTGCACGGGGGTCGCCCGCTACGTTGGTCGAGTGAGCATCGACACGCCTCGTCCCTGGCTTGCCTCGTACGCCCCGGGGGTCCCGCACGACATCGAGGAACAGAGCGGTTCCCTGTACGACCTGGTCGAGCAGTCGGCCCGGAAGTTCCCCAGGCAGGTCGCCCTCGAGTTCTTCAAGCGCACCACGAGCTACGCCGACCTCGAGGAGCAGATCCTCCGCGCGGCGAACGGCCTGCGGAAGCTCGGCGTGGGGGCGGGTGATCGCGTCGCCATCGTGCTGCCGAACTGCCCCCAGCACATCGTGGCGTTCTACGCGGTGCTGCGGCTCGGCGCGATCGTGGTCGAGCACAACCCGCTGTACACGCCGCGGGAGCTCCGCCACCAGTTCGAGGACCACGGCGCCAAGGTCGCCATCGCCTGGGACAAGTCCGTCGCGACGCTGCAGGACTTCCCGGCCGACGTGCACCTCGACGCGATCGTCTCGGTCGACATCACCCGTGCGATGCCCCGGAGCACCCGGCTCGCCCTGGCGCTGCCGGTCGCGAAGGCCCGCGAGTCCCGCGCGAAGCTGACGACGAAGGTCCGTGGCACGGTGAAGTGGGACGACGTCGCCGACACCCGCAAGCTGTCGAAGCGGCACCCGCGCCCGGCCACCGACGACGTCGCACTGATCCAGTACACCTCCGGCACCACCGGGACGCCGAAGGGTGCGGTCCTGAGTCACCGGAACCTGCTGGCGAACGCCGCCCAGGCCCGGGCGTGGGTGCCGCAGATCCGCCGCGGCGACAACGTCGTGTACGCGGTGCTGCCGATGTTCCACGCCTACGGTCTGACGCTCTGCCTGACCTTCGCGATGAGCATGGCCTCGCGGCTCGTGCTCTTCCCCGCGTTCGACCCCGCTTTGGTCCTGAGCGCCATCAAGCGTCACCCGCCGACGTTCCTGCCGGCCGTGCCGCCGATCTACGCCCGGCTGCAGCACGCCGCCGACTCGGCGAAGGTGTCGCTCAAGGGCATCGAGATCGGCATCTCCGGCGCCATGCCACTGTCGCAGGACATCGTCGAACCGTGGGAGGCCCGGACCGACGGCTACCTGGTCGAGGGCTACGGCCTGTCCGAGTGCTCCCCCGTCCTGATGGCCAACCCGGTCTCCCCGGAGCGCCGTCTCGGGTCGATCGGCCTGCCGTTGTCCTCCACCGAGGCACGCGTGGTCGACCCGGACGACGACACCAAGGTGCTCGGTGTCGACGAGCCCGGCGAGCTGCAGGTCCGTGGCCCGCAGGTGTTCCGCGGCTACTGGGGCAAGGCGGAGGCCACCGATGAGGTCTTCACGCCCGACGGCTGGTTCCGCACCGGCGACATCGTGGCCATCGGCGCCGACGGGTACGTCCGGATCGTCGACCGCTTGAAGGAACTCATCATCACCGGCGGCTTCAACGTGTCGCCGTCCGAGGTCGAGGACACCCTGCTCAAGCACCCCAGCGTCAAGGAGGTCGCGGTCGTCGGCATCACGCAGGGTGGCAACGAGCAGGTCGTCGCCGCGGTCGTGCCGAAGGACCCGTCGACGTTCGACCCCGCGGCGCTGCGGGCCTGGTCACGCGAACACCTGGCGGCGTACAAGGTGCCGCGCCGGGTCGTCGTGGTCGAGGACCTGCCGCGCTCGATGATCGGCAAGGTGCTGCGGCGGAAGGTGCGCGACCAGATCCTGGACGGCTGACGCGCCGGCGCCCGGGCGGCGCGGCAGGGCGCAGACGCCGCTGCTCGTCAGCTGAGGCGTCGCGCGGGCAGCGCCAGCACGGACAGCCCGACCACCACGAGCACGATGCCGGTCCAGCCGTCGAGTCCCACGTGCTCCCCCACCACGAGCACCGCCAGCACCGCGGCCACGACGGGCTCGAGCAGGGACAGCAGCGTCGCGACCGATGCCGTCACCGACCGGAGTCCGACCGCGTACAGCGAATGGCCGATGACCGTCGGCACCAGCGCCAGGTACAGGAACACCGGCCAGTCGTCGGCCTCGGCCAGGAACTGCCCGCCCGCCACCACGGCGAGCACGACGAGCGGCACCGCGGCCATGCCGAACACCGCTCCGACGAGCCCGCGCTCGTTCGGCCCGCGAGCTGCCCGTGCCGCAGCGACCCCGACGTCGCCGCCGACCCGCATGGTGTCGGCCTCGGCGCGACCGACGGCGATCGGCATCCGGCTCGTCGCCGCGTGCATCCCCCGCGCCACCGCCCACGAGTACAGCGCGTACGTCAGACCGGCGACCAGGGCGCTGCCGACGCCGACCGCGAGCGATCGCCCGCCGTCGCCGTGCCCGGAGCGGGCGAGGGTGACGACGACCATGCCGACCACGCTCACCAGGGTGGCCACGAGCCAGCGGCGCGTGACGGGCCTGCGGTCGACGACCCACTCGACCAGGCCGGCGAAGACGGGCGACGAGCCGATGGCCAGGGTCGTGCCGAGCGCGACACCGGCGTCGGCGAGGGCCGCGTAGAACGCGATCGCGTAGACCACGAGCGACACGGCACCGAGCAGGGCCCAGCCCCGGGTCCGGCGCTGGCCCACGGCTCGCAGGGTGCCCCGGCCCGCGGTCGCCGCGAGCACGAGCCCGCCCAGGCCGAAGGTCACCGCGCCGAACACGAACGCCGGCACACCGGGCGCGAAGTGCGTCGCGGTCCCGGTGGTGCCCCACACCGCCGCGGCGACCACGATCGCCGCCAGGCCGCCGACGGGCCTGGAGGCACGTCCTGCGCCCGGTCCGCGGCTCACGCGACGTGGACGTTGGGCCGTCGGTTGACCTCGGGTTCCGCTTCGCGCAGGACCTCGCGCGTCACGGGGGCGACGTCGCCGGCACCGGTGAACACGAAGCGCAGGGCGTTGCGGATCGGGCTGCCCTCGTTCCACTCGAAGTAGATGCTCGGCACCACACCGGCGAGGTCGCGGATGGCGAGGAGGGTCGACGCGATGGTGTTCGGGACGTTGCCGGAGCGGACCTTGAGCACGCGGAACCCGTGGATGACGTGCCCTTCGACCACCAGGTCCTCTTCGAAGTCGGACGAGTCGGCGGGCAGGACCTCGAGGAACATCGTCGGCACGCGCGCCGGGATGCCGGAGTCGCGACGTTCCTCGCGCCCCTTCGCCCGGTACGCCTCGGCCGTGCCGGCACCGGGCTCGTTGGCGATGATGCAGATCGAGCTGAACTGGTCGGCGTCGGCCTCGACGAACTGGCGGGCCGTCGCGTCCAGCTCGATCGACGATGCCCGGAGTTCGAACGAGCGGCGCACACGCGAGATGAGCGAGACCACGACGATCGCGATGATGAAGATCGCCGCGATCCGCACGCCGTCGGGCCGCTCGATGACGTTGGCGACCGTGGTGTAGACGAACACGACCGAGATCACGCCGAACGCGATGGTGCGCTTGCGCTGCTGCTTGCGGCGCGCGGACAGCGTCACGGCGACCGCGGCACTCGTGATGAGCACGAGGACGCCGGTGGCGTAGGCGCCGCCCTGGGCGTCGACGTCGGCCTGGAAGATGATCGTGATCACGAACGCGATGAGCGTGAAGATGATCACGAGGGGACGCACGGCGCGAGCCCACTGGGGTGCCATGCCGTAGCGGGGCAGGAACCGCGGCACGAGGTTCAGGAGCCCGGCCATCGCGCTCGCGCCGGCGAACCACAGGATGGCGACGGTGGAGAAGTCGTAGATCGACCCGAACACGCCGCCCATGTACTCGTGCGCCAGGTACGCCAGGGCACGACCGTTCGCACCACCGCCCGGCTGGAACTCGCGCTGCGGGATGAGGAACGTCGTCACGATCGACGAGGTGATGAGGAACGAGCTCATGATCAGCGCCGCGACCGTCAGCAGCCGCTTCGTGCCACGGATCCGGCCTTCGGGTCGGTCGCTGGTGCCGTCGGTGGCGTCGCCACGGACCTGCGGCATCACCGCGACGCCGGTCTCGAAGCCGGAGAGCCCGAGCGCGAGCTTCGGGAACACGATCAGGGCGATGCCGACCATGACGAGCGGGTTGCCGTGCTGCGCCGTCAGCCCGGACCACCAGTCGCTGGCGACCATCGGGTTCTCGAACACGTGCCAGAGCGCGACGATGATGACGACGGCGTTCAGGGCGAGGAACACGGCGACGAGCCCGACCGCGATGCCGATGGCTTCCTTGAATCCGCGCAGGAACACGATGCCGAGCAGGAGCAGCAGCGCCAGGGTGAGCGGCACCGGGATCTCGGTGAACCAGTGCGGCGTGTACGGGTTCTCGGCGATGTGCGCCGTGGCGTCGGCCGCCGACAGGGTCATCGTGATCATGAAGTCCGTCACGGCGAACCCGAGCAGCACCAGCACGAGCAGCTTGCCGGCCCACCACGGCAGGAGCTTCTCGAGCATCATGATCGACCCGGCGCCGCGGAAGCTGTCGTGGGCGATCCGGCGGTACACCGGCAGCGCGCCGAACAGCGTGACGAGCACGAGGACGATCGTCGCGATCGGCGACAGCAGCCCCGCGGCGAGCGCGGCGATGGCGGGCTGGTACCCGAGGGTGGAGAAGTAGTCCACGCCGGTCAGGCACATGACCCGCCACCACGGGTGGGTCTTCTCGACCTCGACCTGGTGCGGGCCCTGGTGGGAGGCGCCCTGGTCGGCCCCGTGCAGCATCCACCGGCGCAGGCGGGTGCTGCGGTCGAGGGGCTGCTCGGTGGCGTCGCGCTGGGCGGCCCGCTCGGCGTCTGTCGCGGTCACGAGGATGATGCTAAGCCGTCCGGGTGGCCCCCGCGCACACCCGGACGACCCTGTGCACGGGGCGCTCCCACTACCGCCGTGTGCGGGACAGGGTCGCCACGATCCCGGCGACGACCAGCAGGACGCCGGCGGCGATGCAGGCGGCCAGCAGCAGGGTCGTGGTGTCCACTGAGAACATCGGCAGCGCACTCACGGCCATCGCCCCGGCGAACACGAGCATCAGCACGCCCCACAGGATCGTGCCGAACCGTGCACCGCGGCGTGCAGGCCGGTGGCCGCGCCCGTCGGGAACCTCCGGCGGAACCGTCGGCGCTATCGTCTCGTCGTTCGTGGTGTCGTCGTTCGTCATGGTCCCGTTCCTCACTCGCCGACCGTGATCGCCCGCGGCACGTCGACGCCGCCGCCGAGGATCCACAGGTGCACGGTCGTGGTCTCGTCCGCATCGGCCGTGCGCGCCGCGCGGTTCTCGAGCGTCGTGGTCCGGAGCACCCCGCCGGTGTCCGCTCCGTCGTCGCCTCCGCCGGTGTCCACGCCGTACCCGACGCCGCTGACCTCGACCCGGACCGGCAGGTCGGTCGGCAGCAGCACGTCGGCTCCGCCGGCGCCCAGCCAGAGGGTCACATCGCCCCCGCTGGCCGACGGTTCGAGGCCGCGGAGGTCCAGGGTGGGCCCACCGGCCAGCATCGCGAAGTTCCGGTCGGTCCCCGACGCGGCCCGTTCCACCTGCCACGTAGTGCCGCCGATCAGCGAGACCTGTGTGCCGGCGGGCAGGACCCCGGTGACCACGAGGGCCACCGCGGCGACCGTCGAGAACAGTCCGAGCACGTCGTCGTCGCGGCCGCGGACCCCGGCGACGATCGTGGCGATCGCCAGCACCGCGAGCGCGGCGGCGATCCCGAGGACCGGGACGGACCACCCGGCCTGCTGCGCCCAGAACGCGACCCCGGCTCCGGCGAGGAGTGCGAGTCCGAGGGACACGGCGACGTACGCCGCTCCGGGGCGCCGCTGCTCCCGCTCGGCCCGCCGTTCGCCGGCCCGCTCGCGTTCCGCGCGCAACCGCTCCTCGTGCTGCAGTCGCCGGTCCTCGGGGCTCACCGGCACGTCCCACTGCCAGGAGGCCCGACCCGGCTCCGGCGCGCCGGTCGCCTCGGTGGTCCACGCGGTCCGGGCCGGGCGCGGCTCCTCGGGGCTGGTCCAGAAGTCGCCCCGCGGCGCGGCCGACGGGTCGGCTTCGGTGTGCGCGGTCCGGTCGCCGTCCACTCCGCGTCGGGCCAGGACCACGATGAGCCAGACGATCCCGCCGACCAGCACGATGCTCCACGCGGTGGCCAGGGTCGCCTCGAGCCAGCTGGGCATCCCCCAGGCATCGGGCACACCCTGCCACCACAGCCCCCGGGCGGCGGGCACGAAGGTCAGTGCCACGAAGGCGCCGATCGCGATGAGTGCGGGGTCGAGCACCCCGCGGATCATCCGGTCGACGTGGATGCGTCCGGCGGAGTCGGGCAGCAGCGCCCAGCCGACGGCGTACGCCAGGAAGACCGGCCCGCCCAGCAGCGCGACGACGATCGCCACGCCGCGGACCACGAGCGGGTCGAGCCCGGTGCGGCGGGCGACGGCGCCGCACACGCCGGCGAGCCAGCGGTCGTCGGTGCGCGTGATGCCGAGGCCGCGGACCCAGTCGAAGAACCGGGTCGTCGAGTCGGCGCTGCCGGCAGCGGTGCCGGGAGCGGAGTCGTGCTGGTGATCGGTCATGACCACCAGCATCCCGGCAGGCGTGCGTCGGCACCATCGGGGTTCCCCCTGACCGGTCCCTGATCCCGGCCCCGGACCCTGCTGCGGGCGCCGTCCGGGTGCCAGGATTGGCCCATGGCCACCGCGACGATGACGCGCCCGACCCCGAGGGTCGTCGGCGGCGTCTGCAGCGGGTTCGCGGCGCACACCGGGCTGCCGGTCGGGGCCGTCCGACTCGTCACCGCGGTCCTGGTGGTCTGCGGTGGCGCCGGCCTGCTGCTCTACGCCTGGCTCTGGGCGACCGTCCCGAGTGCGCCCGCCGGTTCCGCCTCGGGCCGCGCACCACTCAAGTCCTTCCTGACGCCTACCGTCGGCGTGGCCGGAGACGACGACCCCGTGTCCGCCCTCCGCGCCCCGGTCGTCGAGATCCTGCTCGGCGTGGCCCTGCTCGCCGCCGCCGGCGCGGTGGTGGCAGCGCGGATGGGCATGGCGGTCCCCCTCGAGTTCGTCGTCCCCGGCGTCGTCGTCGTCACCGGCGCCGCACTCGCCTGGCGACAGTTCGACGCGCTCCGCAACGTCCGCACGGCCCGGTCCTCCGCCCTGGTCGTGCGGGCGCTCGGGGCCCTGGTGCTCGTCGTGCTCGGCATCCTGCTGTTCTTCACGACGAGCAGCAGCCCGAACGTCTGGACGGTCCTCACCGCCGCGGTCGCCGTCCTGGTCGGGGTCGCCGTCGTGGTCGCCCCGTGGGTGGTCCGGCTCGTCCGCGACCTCGCCGAGGAACGCGCCGCCCGCGTCCGTGACCTCGAGCGGGCCGAGTTCGCCGCGCACCTGCACGACTCGGTGTTGCAGACGCTCGCCCTCATCCAGCAGAAGGCCGAGCCCGGCTCCGACGCGGCCCGGCTGGCGCGGGCGCAGGAACGCGAGCTGCGGTCCTGGCTCTTCGCGGAGCAGGCGGAACCGGCGCGCGACCTCGGCACGCAGCTGCGCGACGCCGCCGTCGAGATCGAGTCCGAGTACCCCGCCCGCATCGACGTCATCGCGGTGGGCCCTGCCCGCACCGACCTGCCCGACGGGCTCGTCGCCGCCGCTCGCGAAGCGGTGCTCAACGCTGCCCGGCACGCCGGCGGGACCGTCAGCGTGTACGCCGAGACCGCCCGCGACCGGGTCGAGATCAGCATCCGCGACCGCGGACCGGGCTTCGACGTCGAGCAGGTGCCGGCGGGCCGGTACGGCGTCCGCGAGTCGATCATCGGCCGCATGCAGCGCCTCGGCGGCCTCGCGACGATCGCGCCCGGGCCGGGGCACACGGGCACCGAGGTCCGACTGACCCTGCCGCTCGCACCCGCGAGTCACGACGAGGAGCACGCATGACCGAACCCGCCCCGTTGACGGTCGCGATCGTCGACGACCACTCCATCTTCCGAGCCGGCGTGCGCGCCGGGCTGCCACCGGGCCTCCAGGTCGTTGGTGAGGCGGCGACCGTCGACGAGGCCGTGACGCTCGTCGCAGCCACGCGCCCGCGCGTCGTCCTGCTCGACGTGCACCTGCCGGGTGGCGGCGGGGGTGGTGGTGCCGAGGTGATCACGCGGTCCGCACCGGGGAACCCGGACACCCGGTTCCTCGCGCTGAGCGTGTCGGACGCCGCCGATGACGTCGTCCGGGTCATCCGGGCCGGCGCCCGCGGGTACATCACGAAGAGCTCGTCGAGTGCCGAGGTCGCCGAGGCCGTGACCCGTGTGGCGGACGGCGACGCGGTGTTCTCGCCGCGCCTGGCCGGCTTCGTGCTCGACGCCTTCGGGGCGGTCAGCGGCGAGACGGCGCAGCACGACACCGAGCTGGACCGCCTGTCCGCCCGCGAGCAGGAGGTCATGCGGCTCATCGCCCGCGGGTACGCCTACAAGGAGGTCGCGACGGAGCTGTTCATCTCGGTGAAGACCGTCGAGACCCACGTGTCGAAGGTCCTGCGGAAGCTGCAGCTGTCGAACCGGCACGAGCTGACCGCGTGGGCGCTGCAGCGCAAGCTGCTCTGAGCGCCCACACCGGCGTCACTTCGCGCTGATCCTGGGGGTGAATGGCACAGCCTTGTTGACCGCCCATGGCGTCACTTCGCGCTGATCCTGGTGTACTTGTGCACCGACCACGGCACGAACACCACGAGCATCACCGCGATGCCGATCAGGACGGTCAGCACGGGGTGCTGCATCGTCCAGATGTCCGGCACCGGCGCGGAGCCGACGTTGCCGAACAGTTCGCGCGCGGCCTGCACGAGCGACGACACCGGGTTCCACTCCGCGAACACGCGCAGCACCAGCGGCAGGGTGTCGCTCGGCACGAACGCGTTCGAGATGAACGTCAGCGGGAACAGGATCATGAACGAGGCGTTGTTGATGACCTCGGGTGTCTTGACGCTCATGCCGAGCAACGCCATCACCCAGCTGAACGCGTAGCTGAAGAGCAGCAGCAGGGCGATGCCGGCCAGGAACTCGAGCGGGGACGAGTTGACGCGCCACCCGACCGCCAGACCGGTGAGCATCATGATCGCCATCGAGATCGAGTTGAGCACGAGGTCGGAGTTGGTGCGCCCGACCAGCACGGCGGACGCCGACATCGGCAGCGTGCGGAACCGGTCGATCAGTCCTTCCTTCAGGTCCTGCGCCATCGCGGACCCGGAGAACGTCGCGCCGAACACCACGGTCTGCGCGAAGATCCCCGCCATCAGGAACTGCGTGTAGTCGGTCCCCTGCACCTGGATGGCGCCGCCGTAGACCTGGCTGAACAGCAGGACGAACATGATCGGCTGCAGCACGGCGAAGACGAGCATGTCCGGCGACCGCTTGAGCTTGATGAGGTTGCGCTTGGTGACGGTCCAGCCGTCCTCGACCCAGACGGCGAGCGGCGAGGTGACGACGACGGGCAGCTGACGGCCCGGAGCCAGGGAGGTGGCGGTCATCCTGCCGTCTCCTTCTGCTTGGTCTTCTGCTTGGTCTTCTGCGTGGTCGCCGCGGGGTCATCGGCGTCGTCGTCCGTCGCGGCGTGGCCGGTCAGGCGGAGGAAGACGTCGTCGAGGGTCGGGCGCCGCATGCCGGCGTCGTGCAGGTCGATGCCGGCCGCACCGAGGTCGGCGAGCACGCGCTGCAGGGCGGCCGGTCCGGCCTCGACCGCGATGGCACGGGTGCGGCCGTCGCCCGAGGTCTCGACCTCGCCGACCCCGTAGCGGCGGAGGACGGTGGTCGCCGCGTCGCCGTCGGCCTCGTCCACCAGGGTCACGACGACCCGGTGCCCACCGACCTGCGCCTTCAGGTGGTCGGAGGTCCCCTCGGCGATGACCGTGCCGTCGTCGATGACCGCGATGTCGTCGGCGAGCCGGTCGGCCTCTTCCAGGTACTGGGTGGTGAGGAGCACCGTCGCGCCCTCGGCCACGAGGTCCTCGATGATGCCCCAGAGCGCCAGCCGGCTGCGGGGGTCGAGGCCCGTCGTCGGCTCGTCGAGGAACAGCACCCGCGGGTTCATCACGAGGGCCCCGGCCAGGTCGATCCGTCGTCGCATGCCGCCCGAGAAGCCCTTGACCGGGCGGTCCCCCGCCTCGGACAGGTCGAAGACGTCGATGAGCTCACGAGCCCGGTCGCGCGAGGTCCGACGACCCAGGTGGTACAGCCGCCCGATCATCTCGAGGTTCTCGAACCCGGTCAGGTTCTCGTCGACCGCCGCGTACTGTCCGGACACCCCGATCGAGCGCCGGGTGGCCTGCGGATCGGCGATCACGTCGATGCCGTCGATCGTCGCGGTGCCGGAGTCGGGCGTGATGAGGGTGGTCAGCACCTTCACGGTGGTCGTCTTGCCCGCACCGTTCGGCCCGAGCAGTGCCTTCACGGTGCCCTGCGGCACCGACAGGTCGAGTCCGGCCAGTGCGTGCACCGGCCCGGACTTCGACTTGTACGTCTTGGTCAGCCCGGAGGCTTCGATGATGGCCATGTCGCTCCTTCGTCGGACACGGTGGGTACCCGGGGTCCGGTGGAGCGACGGACGTCACTCAGACGTCGAAGTCGCCACCACCGAAGTCGCTGAAGCCACCGCCGAAGTCGGATCCGCTGTCGCCCCAGCCCGCATTGTCGAAGCCGCCGCCGTCGGATGCGCCACCGTCGGACGCCCCGGCATCACCGGATTCAGAACCAGTGTCCTCCGAACCGCCGTCACCCGCAGCGTCGGTACCGCCATCGAACGAACCGGGGTCGGGCAGGAAGGCGCTCATGATCGCGGATCCGATGACGTAGCCGGCCACCGTCCCGAGGATCGAGGCACCGATCATGCTGCCGAACGAGGGTCCACCGCGCTGCCCACCGAAGCGGCCTCCGCCCCCGCCGACACCGCCGAGCGAGCGCTCCATGAAGCCCGGCTGGCGGATCTCGGACCGGGTCGCCGACTGGGCCAGCGAGCGTGGGTCGTCCCCACGGGGCGCCTCACCAGGAGGGGCCGTTCGGGTGAACTCGTCGTAGACCATCCGGCGCTGCTCGTCGGTCAGCTTGGCGAAGGCCTCGGCGTGGACCTCTTCGATGCGCTCCGGCGGCGCGGTGCGGAGCAGGTAGCGGTAGCGCTCGACCGCACGCTCGTCGTCGGTGGTCGCACCCTGCTGCTGCGTCGGTGCACCGCCCCACTGCGGGACGCCGTACTGGCTGCCCTGCGGTGCGGACGGTGCCGGCTGCTGGTAGGACTGCTGGCCGTACCGGTAGCCCTGCTGCTGCGGCTGCCCCCACTGGTTCTGCTGTGCGTCAGCGGATCGGTCTCGCTCCGGACGTCCGAGCAGGCGGTCGAGGAATCCCATGGTCGATGCTCCTTCGGGTGCACGGTCGGTCCGGACGGACCGGTCGTGGACTGCAACCCTACGAACCCGCGGCGTCCGATGACTGAGCGCCCGCTCAGAGTCGGCCGGGAGGCGCGTACCGGGCCGGCACCGCGCCTCCAGCCCGCACCGTGCGAACCTGCGCACCCCGTGCACGGTTCCCAGCCCCGTGCGCGCTTGCAACACCGCACCCGGCAGCCAACCCCGCACCAGATCGCAGACCCCGCACCGTGCGCACCACCCACCGGCCGGGAGGCGCGTACCGGNTGCAACACCGCACCCGGCAGCCAACCCCGCACCAGATCGCAGACCCCGCACCGTGCGCACCACCCACCGGCCGGGAGGCGCGTACCGGGCTGGCACCGTGCCTCCAGTCCGCACCGTGCGCACCAGCGCACCCCGTGCGCGGTTCCCAGCCCCGTGCGCGCTTGCAACACCGCACCCGGCAGCCAACCCCGCACCAGATCGCAGACCCCGCACCGTGCGCACCACCCACCGGCCGGGNGTTCCCAGCCCCGTGCGCGCTTGCAACACCGCACCCGGCAGCCAACCCCGCACCAGATCGCAGACCCCGCACCGTGCGCACCACCCACCGGCCGGGAGGCGCGTACCGGGCTGGCACCGCGCCTCCAGTCCGCACCGTGCGCACCTGCGCACCCCGTGCGCGCTTCCCAGCCCCGTGCGCGGATGCAGCACCGCACCCGGCAGCCAACCCCGCACCAGATCGCAGACCCCGCACCGTGCGCATCACCCACCGGCCGGGAGGCGCGTACCGGACCGGCACCGCGCCTCCAGTCCGCACCGTGCGCACCTGCGCACGCCGTGCTCGGTTAGCCGCCCGGTGCGCGCTTGCAGCACGGCACCCGGCAGCCAACCCCGCACCGCATCGCGGACCCCGCACCGTGCGCCGCGCGGCTCACCCCGCGGCGAGCGCCGCCGTCCACACCGCGTGCAGTTCGTCGGCGGCCCCGGGGTGCGCCACCAGGAACGGCTCCCCCACGGGCGGGAAGCCCTCGACGGGACCGGATCGCGTCAGCACGACGCCCCCGGCCTCGTGCACGAGCAGTACCGCGGCGCCGTGGTCGATGGGGTTGAACGCCGACACGCAGCCGCCGATCCCCCGCCCGGCCGCGACCTGCGCGATGGTCAGCGTCCCCGATCCCTGCACCCGGAGCGTGCACGACCGGTCGGCCAGCGCGTCGAGGAACGCCCCGAAGCCCGCCCACGGTCGGTGCCCGTCGAGCTCGGTGCCGACGACGGCGCCGGCGAGCGGCCGGGGTGCGTCGTCGAGCCGGAGCTGCCGGTCGCGCAGGGTGGCACCGCGCCCGCGTCGCGCCTCGAGCACCTCACCGCGCCAGGGGTCCGCGACGACGCCGACGAGGGGGCGTCCGCCACGGGTCAGGCAGAGTGACATCGAGGTCCAGGGCACACCGTTCGCCAGGTTCGTGGTGCCGTCGACGGGGTCGAGGAACCAGCGGTGCCGGTCGCCGGGGGCCTCGCCGTACTCCTCGCCGGTGAACCCGTGCGTCGGGAACACCATCCGGACACGGGAGCGGACGTGCTGCTCCACCAGGCGGTCGACGTCGGTGACCAGGTCGGCGGGGTTGGCCTTCGTGTGGACCTCGCTGACGGGGTGTTCCCGCGTGTAGGCGATGACCTCGTGGGCGATGCGGTGGGCCAGGGCCTGGGCGCGCGAGGCGACCTCGGTCTCGGTGGCCTCGCGGTCACGCTCGGGCCAGCCGTCGCGTTCCGCCGCCGACAACGCGGCGCCGATGGCCCCGACGTCGTTCGTGGTGATCGAGTCGACGCCGAGCCGGGCGGCCCAGATCGCGGGTTCGACGTCGTCGATGGTCCAGACGGCGACGCGCAGGCCCAGGGCGTGCGCGACCTCGACGGTGTGCGGGGTGAGGAAGGCGACGTCGAGGTTGAGCGTCGACGGGTGGAGCGCGTCGAGGTCCGCGGGGACGGGCGGGTCGAGCGACTCCCACGCCAGCCAGACGTCGGCGTCGGGCAGCACGGAGCGGACGGCTGCCATCGCCGCGGGCGCCCCGCACCAGGCCACCGCGGTGGAACCGGTGAAGCCCGCGACGGTGCGGGCGGCGACCAGGGCGTCCTCGGCGTCGGTCAGGTCGACGAGCAGGGTCGACCGGCAGCCGTCGAGGCGTTCGAGCGCACCGTCGAGCCGCGGGATCCGGTCGAGGCCGTTGCCGAGCCGCGCGACGTCGCACCAGTCGACGTCGGCCACGCGGCGGGCGTCGCCCCACATCCGGCCGAGGGTCTCGTCGTGCAGCAGGACGGCGACGCCGTCGGCGGTGCGACGGACGTCGACCTCGATCACCTCGGCGCCGAGCGCCTCGGCGACCGCGAGGGCGGGCAGCGTGTTCTCGCGCCGGACGCGCGGCGCACCACGGTGAGCGACGAGGCGTGGCGGACGCACGCCGGGCCTGGCGTCCAGGCTGGTCGAGACCACACGGTCGACCGCAGCGACAGACGCAGACGCAGACGCAGACGCAACCGAGGCTGACGCAGCCGACGCAGACGACACGGCCGCAACCGGCGTCGGGACCCCCGCGCTCATCGTGCGACCTCGAGCAGCACGCCGTCGCGGTGCACGAGCACTTCGCCCAGGCGCACCCCGGTCTCGGTGCCGACCGCCGGCGGTGGCCCGGTGACGTAGGCGCGGAGCTCCGCGCCGTCGGTGCTGAGCACGACCTCGGCGAAGTGGCCGCGCATGAGCACCCGTGCGACGGTCGCACGGATCGGCGAGTCGTCCGTGAGCACGACCTGCTCCGGGCGGACCAGCACCGTGTCGGCCGCGGTCGGGCTGACGGACGTGCCGGCGAGGAACCGGCCGGTGACGACGCTCGTCGAGCCGATGAACGACGCGACGAACCCGGTGGCGGGGCGGGCGTAGAGCTCGGTCGGTGTGGCGATCTGCTCGATCCGGCCGTCGTGCATGACGGCGATCCGGTCGGAGATGCTGAGCGCTTCGTCCTGGTCGTGCGTCACGATCACGGTCGTGATGCCGAGGCGCTGCTGGATGCGCCGGATCTCGTCGCGGACACTGACGCGGAGCTTCGCGTCGAGGTTCGACAGCGGCTCGTCGAGGAGCAGCACGTCCGGCTCCTGCACGATCGCACGGGCCAGGGCGACGCGCTGCTGCTCACCGCCCGAGATCGCGGTCGGCTTCGAGCCGGCGTGGTGGCTCAGCCCGACGAGCTCGAGCGCGTCGCGCACCCGCTCGGCGACCCGCTGCTTCGGCACCCGTCGGGTCCGCAGCGGGAACGCGACGTTCTGCGTCACCGTCATGTGCGGCCACAGCGCGTAGTTCTGGAACACCATCGCGCTCGGTCGGCGCTCCGGACCGATCGACGTGACGTCGCGGTCCCCCATCGTCACGACGCCGCCGTCGGCGGGCAGGAACCCCGCCACCATGCGGAGCGTCGTGGTCTTGCCGCAGCCCGACGGCCCGAGGAGCGAGACGAGCTCGCCCTTCGCGACGTCGAGGTCGATGCCCGCGACGACGTCGCGTCCGCCGAGCGTCTTGCGCAGTCCCCGGATGGTGAGTCCGCCGGTCCGGTCCGTCGTGCTGCCGTCGGCCTGGAGGCCCGGTGTGCGTTCCGCGACGAGCGCCTTGTCCGTCATCTGGTCGCCTTTCGTGCTGGTGGTGGTCATCGGATCTGGAAGCCGTCCGCCAGACGGCCGCCCATGATGTGCTTCCGGGCGAGCAGCAGCAGGACCACGGACGGGATGCTCAGCGCGATCGCGAACACCGCCGAGACCTGACGCGGGGAGTTGAGGACGAGCGAGTACATCGCCGTCGGCATCGTCATGTACGTCGGGGCGCCGACCAGGTACGTGCCCTGTGCCTCGTCGAAGGACGCCAGGAACGACATCACCATCGCGACGAGGATCCCCGGCCAGGCGATCGGGAACGTCACCTTCCAGAAGGTGCGCCAGCGGCTGGCCCCGGCGTCGCGGGCGGCTTCCTCGAGGGACCGTGGCACGGCCGAGAACGCCGCGGCGGGCAGCCACGTCATGAAGACGACGCAGCCCAGGACGTGCACGATCAGGATCCCGGTCACCGTGTTCATGAGGTTCAGCGCGGTGAACATCGCCGACATCGTGACGAAGAGGCCCATCTTCGGGAACGCGTTCGTGGCGAACAGTCCGACGAGCACGAGCCGCCGCCCGGGGAACTCGATGCGGCTGATCGCCCAGGCAGCGGGCAGACACACGACCGCGGCGATGAGGACCGTGAGCGGCGCGAGGACGAGCGAGTTCTGCACCGCGACGGCCAGGCTGCGGTCCTCGAACACGGTGCCCCACCACTGCAGGGTCCAGCCGTCGGGCAGCAGGTTCGGGTAGGTCCACGTCGTGGCGAAGGCACGGGCGGCCAGCCAGACGAGCGGACCGAGGATGAACACCGCCAGCACGATCGCGGTCGCCCAGACGAGGGCGTTGCCGGTCAGACGCTTGATCACTGCTGCTCCTGACGCTTCTTGTCGAGCTCGCCCGCGTTCGAGCGGACCGTCGAGCGGAGGTAGAAGACGCTCGCGGCCGCGGCGAACGCGAACACGATGAACGCCATCGCCGTCGACTGCTGCGGACGGTTGTAGGCCTGGAAGTACTTCGAGATGTCGACGCCGAGCATCGTCGGGGCGTTCGGGCCGGTGAAGTACGGCACGGTGAACGACCCGAGGACCCCGATGACGGTGAACGTCGTCGCGATGACGAGCGGGGTCGCGGCCATCGGCAGGAGCACCTGCCAGACGACGCGCCAGGTGCTCGCCCCGGCGTCCTTCGCGGCCTCGACCAGGGCATCCGGGGTGCCCTGGAGCGCCCCGGCGATCATCAGCACCGCGAACGGCAGGCTGGTCCAGACGCTGCCGAACACCACGGCGACGAGGGTGTAGCCCCACACCGGGACGTCGAGGCCGAACTGCGCCCCGAGGCTGCGGAGGAAGCCCTGCGCGTCGGTGAAGGTCAGGATCGACCAGCTCGCGATGACCACCGGCACGAAGATCGGCACCACGGCCAGGACGCTGAGGGTCTTGCCGAGGAAGCCTCCGCGGAGCCGCAGGATCACCGCGACGACGACCGCCAGCCCCACGGTCAGGCCGGTCGACAGCGCCGTGACCCCGAGCGTCGCGACCAGGTCACGCAGGAACGTGGGGTTGCCGAGCAGGGTGGTGTAGACCGCGAACGAGAAGCCGCGCACGGTGTCGCCGCCGATGTCGGCGAGCGCCTGGTTCAGGCCGCCGGTGAACCCGAGGCTGAACAGGGCGGCGTTCACCACCGGGACGCCGACGAACAGGATGACGACGAGCACCGGGGCGGCGACGAGGGCGAGGCCCTGCCACCGCCGGCGGCGGGCCAGCCGTTCCTGCGTCGTGCGCCCGCCGGCGGGGTGCGCCGGGCCCTGGGCGTGGGGCAGGACGGGCGGGAGGCCAGTGGCGGAGTCGCCACGGGCCTCCCGGCCGGTTGCTGGGCCGTCCTGGACGGTCTGGGTCACTGCGGGACCTTCGCGTCCCACGCCGCGTTCATGTCAGCGGCGAAGTCGCTCTGGAACCCGAGGCGGAGCTGCGAGGGGTTCGCGTCGGTGAACTGCTCGGCGACCGACTTCGGCAGGCTGTCGAGCGGGATCACCGGGTAGCCGGAGACGGCGCTCGCGACGAGCTGCTGCCCCTTCGCGCTGAGCACGAAGTCGGCGAGCTTCTCGGCTGCCGCCTTCTTCTCCTTGGGCTCGGTCTTCGGGATGCCGAGGAAGCTCGCGCTGCCGGTGAACGACGGGTCGTCGATCTGCACGGCCTTGGTGGTCTTCGGGATGATGCCGGTCTTCTGCGAGGTGATGAACTGGTCGCTCCAGACCGGGGCCATCGCGATCTGACCGCTGCCGAGCAGCTGCACGACCTGATCGTTGCCGTTCGGGTAGACGCCCTTCTGGTACGTCGACGGGCCGAGGTCCTTCAGGGCCGCGAAGCCCTTGTCCCACTTCGACTCGAGCGACTTGTCGTACTTCGTCTGCATCGTCTCCTGCTCGGCGGGCGTCAGGTACTTCGCGAGCACCGTGGCCACGAACGAGCCACCCGAACCGCCGGACGACGGGGAGTTGTAGGCGAACTCGCCCGGGTTGGCCTTGATCCAGGCGAGCAGGTCGTCGAGGGTCTTCGGCGGGTCCGTGACCTTCTTCGCGTCGTACGCCAGCAGCACGCTCGAGGCGCGGTACGGGATGGCGCTGTCGCCGCCCTGCTGCTTCGTGGCGTCGGGGACGTCCTTGAGGTTCGGGATGGTGCTGTCGCTGACCGTGCTGAGCAGCCCGGCCTTGCCGGCGGTGGTGACGAAGCCGGCGTCGACGAGGTCGTACGCGACGGACTTGCCGGCCTTGACCGCGGTGGCGAGGTTCGCCTGCGTCTGGGCGTCGTGCTCGCCGTGCAGGTCGATGCTCGTGCTGACCTTGATCTTCGGGTTCGCCTTCTCGAAGGCGGGGATGAGCGACTTGTCCCAGAGGTCCTGGACGTTGGTGTCGCCGCTGATGAACACGGTGAGGCTGGTGGTGCCGTTGCCGTCGGCAGCGTTCGAGGCGTTGGCGCTCTGGACGCAGCCGGAGAGTGCGACGGTCGCGGCTGCCGCGATGGCGAGGCCGGCGAGGGCTCGGGTCTTCACGTGGGTACTCCCTGTTCCGTGGGTGATGCGGTGGGGGTCGTGCGGGGTGGGGGTGGTGCGGGGTGCGTGCGGTGGTGCGGGGTGCTGGTCGGGCGGGCCGTGTGGGAACGTTCCCGCGCCGGGGTCGAGTGTGGCGCTGCCGGGTGAACTCCGGGTGCCTCCGGCGTCGCCGCCGGGTGAACTCCGGGTGCGGGGCGCGGGCGGCGGGCGCGGGCGGCGGGCGTGGGCGCGGTGACGGCGCACGGTGCGAGTTCCGACGCCCCGTGCGGGGTTGACGGCTTCGTGCCCGGCTACAACCCGGCACGGAGCGGGCTGCTCGCCCCCGACCGGCGAACGATGCACGGTGCGCGGCCCCGTTCGCTGCCGACGACCCCGCACCGAGCGGCCAGGTCCGCGGTGGGCGACGAACCGCGCACCGTGCGCACCGGCAAGATGCCGAACAATCTCGCACGGTGCGTGACTGATGGCCCTCAGCGCGACATGCGGACTCCGGCCTTGCGGAGCTTCGCGCGGAGGACCCACTCGTTGCGCAGGTCCGACCAGGTGAGCCGCACCACGGTTCGCACCTCGGGGAACGCGCGGAGCCGGTCTTCCCGGATCTTCTCGTCGAACAGCGCTTCCTCCGGTGTCCGTCCCCGCAGGTACGCACTGCTCCGGTACTTCACGGCTCCGTCGAACTCGACCACGACCCCGGCATCCGGGAACCAGAAGTCCACCACGATGTCCGGCTCGCCGAGTGCCCGGAAGCGGTGCTGGAGGACCGGCGGTGGTGTCCCGAACTGGTCGAACCGCGCTCGTGCGTACGACTCCCCCGGTGAGTCCGATGCGGCATCGGCGAACCCGATCGCCCGGAGTGCCCGACGTCGTCCCTTCTGCCCGCGCCGCTCGATCGCCGATAGGACGTCCTCGCGCTCGACCTCGCGACGCAGGAGCGCATCGAGGGACACGACTGCGTCGGTGAACGGCAGTGTGAGTGCGAGGTCGGTCGCCAGCCGATCGAGTCCGCACAACAGCAGCCCGTCGGGCGTGGCGACCGGACGCTCGTTCCGTTCGGCGTCGAGGTCGGCGTGCACCACGAAGGTCGCGTTCGTGGTGCGCCGGTCGGCACCGCGTGAGGTCACGTGGATCCGGGTCGGTGGCGGGGTGAGCAGGGGCACACCGAACACGACGGCGGCGGAGACGTGTGAGATCAGGTCTCCTGGCCGGATCCGGTCGGCGAACGAGCGCAGCCGGAGGTGGTGCTGTTCGGTGGGGCGGAGTGCGGCCCATCCCGCAGACTCCGCGTAGAGTCCGCGTGCTACCCGTGTGAGCTCCCCCGCAGCGGCCCGACGCCTGATGACATCGGACTCATCGGGGCGCTGGGCTGAGGTTCGGTACGTGAGGACTTCGGGGACCGGTGCGAGCTTGAGGTTCATCGACATACTCGTGATGCTCCGGATCCTCCGCCTTCGGAGCAGCACCGCGTGGGCGTGCTGTGGAGGAGCAGCCGCGCCGAGCACCTTGTGGAGGAATGAGCGAGCAGCCCGAGGCCTGCGAGAATGAGCGGGTGAACGCACGCACCTGGGGTTGGCTCGCAGCCGTCATCGACGTCGTCCTCATCGTTGTCTTCGCGCTCATCGGGCGCTCGTCCCATGGTGAGGCGAACACGGCGCTGGCGCTGTGGACGACCGCCTACCCGTTCCTGGCCGGTTGGGCGATCGGGTACGTGGCGAGCGGAGCCTGGGCACGACCACTGCGTTTGTGGCCGACCGGCGTCGTGGTCTGGGTGCTGACGGTCTTCGTCGGTCTGGCGATCCGTGTCGTCACCGGCCAGGGCGACGTCGACGGCAACCCGCTGCCGATCTCGTTCGTCATCGTCGCCACGATCGTGCTCGGGGTGTTCCTGCTCGGTTGGCGGGCGATCGTCCGCGGTGTGCTCCGGTTCACCTCGTCGCGGTCGCGGCAGGATGCTGCAGCGACCGACGCGTGAACGGCAGCCGCGGTTCCCAGCCGACCATCCTCGACGTCGCCGCACGTGCGGGTGTCTCGAAGTCGGCGGTGAGCCGGGTCCTCTCCGGAACAGGTCGGTTCTCCGACGAGACGCGTGAGCGAGTCGAGCGCGCCGCGACCGAGCTCGGGTACGTCGCGAACGCGATGGCCCGCGGGCTGGTCAGCGGGCGCACGAACACGATCGGGATGCTCGTCCGTGACGCCTCGTCGATGGTCTACACCGCACTGCACGCCGTGATGGAGCGCCGCGCATCGGAGCTCGGCTACCGAGTCGTCACCACGACGGGCGTCGGCCGGGTCGAGGACGAGAAGTCCGCCCTCGCCGCGCTCGTGTCGATGCGCGTCGACGGCCTGGTCGTGTGCAGCGGGCTGATGCCGTCCGCCGACATCGCCGAGTTCGCGCCCCGCATCGCCACCGTCGTCGCCGGTCGGCCCGAGCTGCACCCGGCGCTCTCGAGCGTCTACTGCGACGAGGTCGACGGTGGGGCTTCCATCGCGGACGCCGTCGCCGATGCCGGCCACACCACGGCCGTGGTGTTCACGGTCCCGCTCGACGACGCCATCACGCAGCACGCGCGATCATCGGCGATGGTCGCGCGGCTCCGAGCACGTGGCGTCCGGGTGATCGACATCGACGCGAGCTTCGTGCGGCCACCCGACGACCTCGCCGCCGACCTGGTGGACGCCGTGCAGGAGTCGGGCGTGACCGCGGTGATGTGTCCGACCGACCGGCTCATGCTCGACGTGTGCGAGGCGCTCGCCCGCCGCGGTGTCGAGGTCCCGCGCGACCTCTCCGTCACCGGGTTCGACGGCGTCTACCCGCTGGCGAGCGACTGGATCGGCTTCACGACACTCGAGCAACCGATCGAGCGCATCGGCCGCGAGGCCATCGACCTGGTCATCGGCCGCATCGACGACCCCACGCGCCCGGTCGAGCACCGGTCACTGCGCGGCACCGTGATCCCCGGCCGCACCCTGCTCCCCCGCTGACGCCGGCCCGCTGACCTCGCACGGTGCGCGTCGACTCACCCCGTGCAGGCTCCGGGCACCGCGCACGGTGCGAGGTCGCGCAAACCCGCGCACGATTCGTGATGCGGTGCGAGGTTCGAGAAGCACGCACGGTGCGAGGTTCGTCAAGCGGTGCCACCGTGGTGGCTCGGTGCGGCGCTACAAGCGCGCACCGAGCGGTCAACCTCGCACGGGCCGACACAGACAGCACCGTGCGGCTTCCGCCCACGGCGACGCCCGCACCCGCCCCCGCCTAGAACAAGCCCGAGCGCGGCCCGTCCTCCGGACCGTCGAACCCGCGGAACATGTCGGACACCAGCGCCTCGATCTGCGGCTCGACCAGGCGTTCGACGGCCTCGGCGATCCGCGGGCGGTGGTCGATGAGCGCCAGGCACACCGCCGTACCGGTCGACCGAGCGCACTCGTCGGACAGCGCGATCTCGTGCCGGAGCGCAGCCTTCGCCTCGTCGGATAACGGCTCGCGCGGCGTCTGCGCCCCCGCGCCGGTGCCGGCCAGCTCGCCGAGCGTGAACAGGAACGGCGACCCCGGCGACGGCTCGGGGTCCACGTCGAGGCCCTGGAACTCCGGCGACAACCCCTCGGCCGGCTGGTACCCCGCGTGCCGCTTCCGGGCCGCCGCGCGCTCGAGCTCACGCTGCAGCAACGGCAGGTTCTTCGCCGTGTAGTCGTCGACGGCGTCCTCGACGATGGTCGAGATCCGCCCGATCAGCGCGTGCTGGACGGCGTGCGGCACGTCGGGTCCGAACCCCGCGGCCGCGGCGATCGGGGATCCGGTGCACTTCCGGCAGATGCGCGTGCGCGGGCGGGCGGTCCCGATCTGCCAGCGCGGCAGCCAGCGCAGCCACAGGTCGACCGCGCCCCGCACGCGCCCGTCGATGCCGTCCATCCCCCAACAGTAGGCCTGGAGGCGCGGATCACCCCCGGCGCACCGCGCCGGTCGGGCAATCCGCCGGTCCTCAGGCCTGTGGTTCCGTCACGAAGTCGATCAGCTCCTCGACACGGCCGAGGAGCTCCGGCTCGAGGTCGGCGAAGGTACGCACCTGCCCGAGGATCCGCTGCCATGCCCGAGCGATGTCGGCCTGCTCGGCGTGCGGCCACCCGAGCGCCTGGCAGATGCCCGCCTTCCACTCGATCGAGCGCGGGATCGTCGGCCACGCCCGCAGCCCGACCCGCGCCGGCTTGACCGACTGCCAGACGTCGACGAACGGGTGCCCGACGACGAGCACGTGCGCGCCCCACTTGCCGCGCATCACGGCGTCGGCGAAGCGGGACTCCTTCGACCCGGGCACCAGGTGGTCGACGAGCACCCCGACCCGCCGCTCCCGCGTCGGCTGGAACTCGTCGAGCACCGCGGCCAGGTTGTCGACGCCGGAGAGTTCCTCGACCACGACGCCCTCGACGCGCAGGTCGGCGCCCCAGACCTTCTCGACGAGTTCGGCGTCGTGCTTGCCCTCGACCATGATGCGGCTGGGGAGCGCCACCCGAGCACGCTGCGACTCCACGGCGAACGATCCGGACGCGGTGCGGAGGCGACCACCGTCGGACGCCTGCCGCACGGCGGGCGCGGCCCCGGGCCTCCAGTCCGCGTGCACGGCACCGACGGAACCAGCAGCACCAGCCCGGCCAGCGGCACCCCCGGCAGAACGACCGACCGGCGCCGACGGCCGCCCCAGCGTCACCAACTCACCCTCGAGCAGGAACTGCCCGGTGAAGGGGAAGGAGCGCGTGCGGCCCTTCCAGTCCTCGAGCGCGATGTTGCCCGCCTCGAGCCCCACCACGGCACCGGCCCACCCGGAGTCCGGGTCCTCGAGCACCATGTCCCGTTCGAGCGGCACCTGCCGCACCTTCTTCACCCCGCGCGAGCGCCAGTCCCCCGAGAGCACATCGCCGCCGTACCGGTCGTCGTCCACCCGCACGAGGGTACTGTCGACGACGGCCCGGACGACGTCGACCGCGCCGGTTCCCCATCATCTCGACGGAAGGCCCGCCCGTGCGCGCAGCGATCATCCACGCCCCGAACGACATCCGCGTCGAGGAGCGCGACCGTCCCGGACTCCTGTCCGGCAAGGACGTCGTCGTCAAGGTCCTCGCGGCCTGTGTCTGCGGGTCGGACCTCTGGCCCTACCGCGGCGTCACCGAGACGAAGCAGCCCCGGCCGATCGGGCACGAGCTCGTCGGCGAGGTCGTCGCCGTCGGTGACGACGTCACGGGCCTGCACGAGGGCGACTTCGTCATCTCCCCCTTCACCATGAACGACGGCACGTGCCAGGCCTGCCGCAACGGCATGACCACCGGCTGCGACCACCTGTCCGGGTTCGGCAGCACGGACGCCCACGGCGACCCGGTCGGCGGCGCGCAGGCCGAGTACGTGCGGATCCCGGACGCCGACGCCACGCTCGTCGTGGTGCCCGGCCCGGTCGACCCGGCGCTGGTGCCGTCGCTGCTCACCCTGTCCGACGTCTTCTCGACCGGCCACCACGCCGCCGTGTCGGCAGCGGTCGGCCCCGGCAAGACCGTCGTCGTGGTCGGCGACGGCGCGGTCGGCCTGTCCGCCGTCCTCGCGTCGAAGCGGCTCGGTGCGGAGCGCATCATCGCGATGAGCCGGCACGCCGACCGTCAGGCGCTCGCCCGCGAGTTCGGTGCCACCGACATCGTGGCGGAGCGCGGCGACGAGGGCGTCGCGGCGGTCCGCGCGCTGCTCGGCGGCGACCTGGCGGACTGCGGCGTCGAGGCCGTCGGCACCGAGGAGAGCATGGACCAGGCGCTGCACTCGGTCCGGCCCGGCGGCAACGTCGGCTTCGTCGGGGTCCCGCACGGAGTGCCGACGATCGGCACGCGCTACCTGTTCGACACGAACATCGCGATCGCGGGCGGCATGGCCCCGGCCCGGAAGTACATCCCGGAGCTGCTGCCGGACGTGCTCTCCGGCGCGATCGACCCCGGTCGCGTCTTCGACCTGGAGCTGCCGCTCGACGAGGCCGCCGAGGCCTACCGCGCGATGGACGAGCGCCGGGCCATCAAGGTGCTGCTGCGCCCGTAGCGGCGTGCGTCGTGGACGCAGCGGCGGACGGACGGGAGGCCCGTGGCGGCGTCGCCACGGGCCTCCCGTCCGTCGTCTGGTCGCGTCCCGACCACCGGACGCCGCCCGGTCACGCGTCGCGGATCGCCAGCACCCGGTGCGGCGCAGCCGCCTCGGCCCGCCACCCACCGGGCAGCACGTCGCGGAGTTCGGGCACCGTGAAGCTCCGTCGGATGGACCGCAGGCCGTCGACCCGGACGAAGGTCCCCGCCGCGACGAGCGGTGACGCCAGCGCGTACGCGCGGTAGGCGGCCGACGACCGTCGGATGTCGGAGTGCAGGCTGCGTCCGCTCGCGAGCAGCTCGGAATCGGCCAGGAACCCCCGCCGTTCCTCGTCGCCCAGGTGGTGCAGCACGTGGTTCGAGACGACGACGTCGAACCGCTCGCCCGCCGCGACCAGGTCGCCGCTCGACTGCTGCCGGAACGTGACGCCGGCCGGTGAGGACCGCCGTGCGGCGGCGATGGCGCGTTCGTCGGGGTCGACACCGACGACCTCGAGGTCGAAGCCGTCACTCGCCGCCCACCGCACCAGCGACCGGGCCAGGTCGCCGCCGCCGCACCCCAGGTCGAGCACGCGGCCACGCCCCTGTGCGGGCAGCGCGGGCACGACGTGCGAGCGCCAGGCCGCGCGCCAGCCGCTGACGAGCGCGTTCACGACGGCGAAGCGCCGGAAGGTGCGGGCGAGCGCGCGCGCATCGCAGTCCGGGTCGTCCATCAGCTCGGTCAGGTCGAGCGCGCGGTTGCGCAGGTCGACGGCCGGGAGGCCCGTGGTGCCGCCGTCCGGACGGCTCACGCCGCGCCCGTGGTCGCGACGGGCACGCGCAGCGGCTCTCCGGCGAGCGACGCCTCGGTCCGCACCGCGGTGAGCCGGGCGCTCTCCACCGTCAGACCAGGACCGAAGGCCAGCGCGACGACCGCGCTGCCGTCAGCCATGCCGGCGTCGACGGCGTCACGGAGCACGAAGAGCACGGTGGCGCTCGACATGTTGCCGTGTTCCCGCAGCACCCGCCGGCTCGACTCCATCGCGCTGTCGGGCAGGCCGAGGGACTCCTGGGTGCGGTCGAGGATGGCGCGGCCGCCCGGGTGCACCGCCCACACCGGCACGTCCGACGCCGGCCCGCCGTCGAGCAGCGGTTGCACGGCGCTCGGGACGTGCAGGCCGACGAGCTTCGGCACGGCGGTGGACAGGACCATCTCGAACCCCTCGTCCCCGATGTTCCACGCCATCTCGGACGCCCCTTCGGGCACCACGGCCGTCGTGAAGTCGTCGAAGCGCAGGCCGGCTCCGTCCCGGGCGACGACCGCGGCCGCGGCACCATCGCCGAAGACGCTGTTCGCGACGATCTGGTCGGGGTCGTTCGAGGCGCGGACGTGCAGGGTGCAGAGTTCACCGCACACCACGAGCACGACGGCGCCCGGGTCCTGGTCGACGAACGCGGCGGCGATCCGGAGCGCGGGGAACGCGGCGCAGCATCCCATGAAGCCGATGTGGTGCCGGAAGACCCCGGCGGGGAGTCCGAGCTGCTCGACGACGTGGATGTCGGGCCCGGGCTGCGTGAACCCGGTGCAGGACACGGTCACCAGGTGCGTGACGGACTCGGGCGCGATGCCGGCACGTTCGACGGCGTCACGGGCGGCGCCGACGAACAACGGCGGGGCGAGTTCGCGGTACCGGTCGTTGCGTGAACCGGTGGACGGCGAGCGAAGGGTGCCGTCGTCGTCACGGAAGGCACCACCGGCACGTGCGGAGTCGAGTTCCTCGAGGACGGTGTGCCGCTGGTCGACCGCCGACCCGTCGAACGCGGCGGGGACCAGGCGCTGGCCGAGCCGCCCGAGGTCGGGTTGGGCAGAGAAGAGGTCACGCACCCGGGGCTGGTCGAGGGTCGTCTCGGGGACGGCGGTTCCGATGGCGCGGATCGTTGCGGACACGGTTCATCCTGTCACCCGATCGCTGACGTGTCCCCAGGATGCACACGGCAACCGGGACGCACGGAGGGCACGGCACCGACCGGTACCGTGCCCTTGCGAGGTGGGACCGCCTACGACTGCTGCGCGCGCTCGAGCACGAGTTCACGCACGCGTGCGGCGTCGGCCTGGCCCTTCATGGCCTTCATGACGGCACCGATGATGGCTCCGGCCGCCTGGACCTTGCCGTCCTGGATCTTGGCCAGCACGTCGGGCTGCGCCGCGAGCGCTTCGTCGACCGCGGCGGTCAGGGCGGAGTCGTCCGAGACGACCTTGAGCCCCCGGGCCTCGACGACCTGGGCCGGCGAACCCTCGCCCGCGATGACGCCCTCGAGCACCTGGCGCGCCAGGCGGTCGGTCAGGTCACCGGACTCGACGAGCGCGATGACCTCGGCGACGTGCTTCGGCGACACCAGGTCACCGGGGGCGGCGTCCTGCGCGTTGGCGACGCGGCTGATCTCACCGGTCCACCACTTGCGGGCGGCCTGCGGTGCAGCGCCGGCGGCGACGGTGCCCTCGACCTCGTCGAGCAGCCCGCCGTTGACGACGTCCTGGAACTCCAGGTCGGCGAAGCCCCAGTCCGCCTTCAGACGACGACGACGTGCGACCGGGGCCTCGGGCAGCGAGGCCCGGAGCTCCGCCACGACGGCCGGGTCGGGCACGACGGGCAGCAGGTCGGGCTCCGGGAAGTACCGGTAGTCGTCGGCGTCGGACTTCGGGCGACCGGCCGAGGTGCGACCGGTGTCCTCGTGCCAGTGACGGGTCTCCTGCGTGATCGAGCCACCGGCGGCGAGGATCGCGGCCTGACGCTGGATCTCGTAGCGGATCGCACGTTCGACGGCGCGGAACGAGTTGACGTTCTTCGTCTCGGTGCGGGTGCCGAGCTTCTCCTGCCCGCGGGGACGCAGCGAGATGTTCGCGTCGCACCGCAGGTTGCCGCGCTCCATGCGCGCCTCGGAGACACCGAGCGCCCGGACGAGGTCGCGGATGACCTGCACGTACGCCGCACCGAGCTCGGGGGCGCGGTGCTCGGCACCGAAGATCGGCTTCGTGACGATCTCGACCAGCGGCACACCGGCACGGTTGTAGTCGACGAGCGAGTACTCGGCACCCTGGATGCGGCCGGTGGCACCACCGACGTGGGTCAGCTTGCCGGCGTCCTCTTCCATGTGGGCGCGCTCGATCGGGATGTTGTAGATCGTGCCGTCGGCGAGCTCGACCTCGACCTCGCCCTCGTAGGCGATGGGCTCGTCGTACTGCGAGACCTGGTAGTTCTTCGGGTTGTCCGGGTAGAAGTAGTTCTTCCGGGCGAACCGCGAGGACTCGGCGATCGAGCAGCCGAGCGCGAGCCCGAGCTGGATCGAGTACCGCACGGCCTGCGCGTTCACGACCGGCAGCGACCCGGGCAGCCCGAGGTCGACCGGGGTGACGTTCGTGTTGGGTTCGCCGCCGAAGAAGTTCGGGGCGTCCGAGAACATCTTGGTCTTCGTCGCGAGTTCGACGTGGACCTCGAAGCCGAGCACCGGCTCGTAGCGCTCGAGCGCCTCGTCGAAGTCCATCAGCGCGTCCTTCTGCGCCATCAGATCGCACCTTCCTGCGCAGCGGACTGCTGACTCTGGTCGAGGTCCGGGACGGACGCGATGAGCGGTGCGCCCCACTGCTGTTCGAGCAGACGCTCGAGCGCGGCACCGTAGCGGTACAGCCGGGCGTCCTCGCGCTGGGGCGCCATGAGCTGCACGCCGACGGGCAGGCCGTCCTCGGGCGCGAGACCGTTCGGGATGCTCATGCCGGGCACGCCGGCCAGGTTCGCCGGGATCGTCGTGAGGTCGTTGAGGTACATCGCCAGCGGGTCGTCGATGCGCTCACCGATCGGGAACGCGGTCGTCGGCGCGGACGGGCTGACGAGCAGGTCGACCTGCTCGAACGCGGCCTGGAAGTCGCGCTGCACGAGCGTGCGGACCTTCTGCGCCGAGCCGTAGTAGGCGTCGTAGTACCCGGCGCTCAGGGCGTAGGTGCCGAGGATGATGCGCCGCTTGACCTCGGGCCCGAAGCCGGCTTCACGCGTGGCGGCCATGACGTCCTCGACGGTGGCACCGTTCTCGGGCGTGACGCGGAGGCCGAAGCGCACCGAGTCGAACTTGGCGAGGTTCGACGACGCCTCGGCCGGGAGGATCAGGTAGTACGCGCTGATGGCGTACGCGAACGACGGCGCATCGATCTCGACGACGACCGCGCCGGCCGACTCGAGCAGCGCGACGGTCTCCTGGAAACGCTGCGTGACACCGGCCTGGAAGCCGTCACCACCGGCGAGTTCCTTGACCACGCCGACCCGCAGGCCGCGGAGCGTGTCCGCCTGCAGCCCTTCGCGTGCGGCGGCGGCCATCGAGGGCCAGGCGTCCGGGATGGACGTGGAGTCCTTCGGGTCGTGCCCGCCGATGACGTCGTGCAGGAGCGCGGCGTCGAGGACCGTGCGGGACACCGGACCGATCTGGTCGAGGCTGGACGCCAGGGCGATGGCGCCGTAGCGGCTCACCCCGCCGTAGGTCGGCTTCACACCGACCGTGCCCGTCACCGCACCCGGCTGGCGGATGGAGCCACCCGTGTCGGACCCGAGGGCCAGCGGTGCCTCGTGCGCCGCGACCGCAGCGGCCGAGCCACCACCGGATCCGCCGGGGATCCGGTCGAGGTCCCACGGGTTGCGGGTGGGCCCGTAGGCCGAGAACTCGGTGGTCGAGCCCATCGCGAACTCGTCCATGTTGGTCTTGCCGAGCGGCACGAGGCCGGCGGCGCGGAGCTTCGCGACGGGGGTCGCGTCGTACGGCGGCACCCAGCCTTCGAGGATCTTGGACCCCGATGTCGTCGGCATGTCCTGCGTGCACAGGACGTCCTTGACGGCGATCGGCACACCCGCGAGCGGCCCGAGGTCGTCGCCGGCGGCACGGCGCGAGTCGATCGACTTCGCGGCTGCCAGGGCGTTCTGGTTGACGTGCAGGAACGCGTGCACGTCGCCGTCGACGGCGGCGATCCGGTCGAGGTGGGCCTGGGTGGCCTCGACGCTCGAGACGTCGCGGGCCACCAGGGCGTCGGCGAGCGCCGCGGCGCTCAGCTTGGTGATGTCGTCGGTCACTGTTCTTCGCCCTACTGTTCTTCGCCGAGGATGGCGGTCACGCGGAACCGTTCGCCGTCGGAGTCGGGCGCCCCGGAGAGCGCCTGCTCCTGCGTCAGCGTCGTGCCGACCACGTCGGGTCGGGTGACGTTGCCGAGCGGCACGGGGTGGCTCGTCGCCGGGACGTCGTCGGTCGCGACCTCGGCGACCTTGGCGACGCTCTCGACGATGTGCGACAGCTCCCCGGTCAGCTTCTCGATCTCGTCGGGCGTGAGTGCGATACGTGCGAGGTTCGCCAGGTGCGCGACCTGCTCGCTCGTGATGTCAGGCATGGTGCTCCGTCGATCGGTTCGTGGAATGCCCAACAGTCTATTGGCTGCGTCGAGCGCGCAGGCGCGGCTGTGGACAACGCACGCCCGGCCCGGTGCCGGGCGTCCGGACCGGCAGCGGGCCGCGCCCCACGGGCACGGACTGCCCGACGCTGGCGCGTCGTTCAGGAACCGGCGGCGTGGACCCGAGCGGTCACTTCCCGTCCTTGCCGCCGCCAGCCGGCGCGGCCGGAGCCGCCGGAGCCGCCGGAGCAGCGGGAGCAGCGGGAGCAGCCGGAGCGGGAGACGCGGCAGCACCCCCGTCGGGCGCGGACGTCGGCGCCGGTGTCGCCTGGTCGTCCTGCGCGTTCCCCTGCCCGGACGAGGAGCCCGACGACGAGGAAGACGACGACGAAGACGACTTGCTCGCCTGCCCGATCATCGCCTGGCTCGGTGCCGGCAGCGCTCGCCCGCCGACGGTCTGGTCCAGGTACGCCATCATCGACTTCCCGACCCCGAACTTCGCGCTGTACCCGGTCGTGCCCTGCAGGAACGGCCAGTGCGCCAGGCTCACGCCGCCCTGGACGTTGCCGATCCAGGTGGCGTTCGTGTACTTCGTCGACGACGCCACCAGCCAGTTCTGCACGTCACCGTCGGTGGTGCCGGTCTTCGCGAACTTCGGCACGCTGTCCCCGGGGTTCGCGGTCGCGGCGGTCCCCGATCCGGACAGCACACCCTGCAGCGCGTAGTCGACGGTGCCCGCGACGTCGGCGGAGACGCCCTGCGTGCAGGACGACGGCGTCGGGGTGATCTTCGTGCCGTCGGCCTCGGTGACCGAGTCGATCGCGGTGGGCGTGCAGACGACGCCGCCGTTGGCGAAGCCCGCGTAGGCCTCGGCCAGGTCGATCGGCGACAGCTCGTTCACGCCGAGGATCGACGACGGCGTCTGGCCGAGGGCGGCCCCGTCGGCCCGGTGGATCCCCATCGCCTGCGCGAGCTGGGCGATCTTGCACAGGTCGAGCTGCTTGCCCATCGCGCCGAAGGCCGTGTTGATCGACTCGACGGTCGCGGCCTGCACGGTCATCGACGCCGGCACCGTCTCGGCGTTCGCGACGGGCCAGACCCCGCCGCTGACGTTCTGGCACGAGTTCGTGAACTCGGAGTTCTGGAACGTGTGCTCCGTCGTGGAGACGGATTCGGACAGGGTGTGGCCGCTGGCGAGCCACTCGGCCAGGGTGAACACCTTGTAGGTCGAGCCGGTCTGGAACCCGCCGGAGTTGCCGTACCCGGAGTCGGCGCTGTAGTTGACCGCGGTGGCACCGGCGCCGGCGTTGTCGCCCTGCGTGTACGTGGTGTTCTGCACCATCGACATGATCCGCCCGGTCCCCGGCTCGACGGTGACGTTCGAGCCACCGACGTCGACGCCGGCCATGGTCGCCGGCACGTAGGTCGACAGGGCGTTCTGCGCCTGGCCCTGCAGGTCGAGGTCGAGCGAGGTGTGGATCTGCAGGCCCTTGGTGTCGAGCGTGGCGATGCGTGCCGCTGCGGTCTTGCCGAACGCCGGGTCCTGCAGCACCTGATCGCGGACGTAGTCGCAGAAGTACCCGGCGTCGTAGCTCGTCGCGGCCGCCGAGCACCCGTTGGCGGTCTCCGTGATCTTCGGCGTCACGGGCGTCGCGATCGCCTTCGTCATCTCGGCCTTCGTGATGGAGCCGTGCACCTGCATCCGGCGGAGCACGTAGTCGCGGCGCTCCTTCGTCAGCGCGTACCCGTTCGCCTTGCCGTTCTCCTTGTCGCCCGGGACGTCGATGCGCAGGTTCGACGGGTTGTTCAGGATCGCGACGAGCGTGGCGGACTGCACGAGCGACAGGTCCTTGGCGTGCACGCCGAAGTAGTACTCGGCCCCCGCCTCGGCACCGTAGACCCGGCCGCCGAGCCCGACGAGGTTCAGGTACCCGGTCAGGATCTCGTCCTTCGAGTACTTCTTGTTGACGGCGATGGCGTACCGCATCTCCTGCAGCTTGCGCTGCGGGGTGACGCCGGCGACGTCCAGGTAGCACGCGTCGATCTTCTTCTTGGTCGCGGCCTGGTCCTTGCCGGTGAGCTGTTCGCACTGCTGCACCAGGACGTTCTTGACGTACTGCTGCGTGATGCTCGAGCCGCCCTGCACGTCCCCGCCGACGACGGTCGCGGCGACACCGCGCAGGGTGCCGAGCACGTCGATGCCGCCCTCGTCGTAGTAGCGCGGGTCCTCGGTGTCGATCGCGGCTTCCTTGAGCGTGTCCGCCATCTGGTCGGCCGTCACGTTCGTGCGGTTCTCGGCGTAGAACGAGGCGATCTTGACCTGTTTCCCGCCCTGCTCCGCGTACACGGACGACACCTGCTGCGGGGTCTGCACGTCGAGGTAGGTCGGCAGGTCCTCGAAGAACGACACCGCCCCCGACGTCCCCTCTCCCGCGACGGCGACCGCCGGGGTCACCGCGACGGCGACGAGCATGCCGGCGAGCACGGACATCACCACGAACATCAGGAGAGCACCAGGCCATCGCACCACACGCATGACGGAACCGTAGGCAGCAGTGCTGTACTGGTTCTGCCCTGGAACGAGTGCAGGCTGCGGTCGCGTTCAGGTTGCCACCCAGGCGGCCTTCGAGGCGGCGTCGCGATCCGCACGTGTGCACCGATCCGGCCGGGAGGCCCGCGGCGGCCCCGGCACGTCGGCCGGCGGTCACGATCGGGTCACGCTCACCGCGTCGTCAGGATCCGCAGGGCACCGCCCGTCGGGCACGGCCCGTCCGGCACGGTCCGTCAGTCACGGGGCTGCAGGTCCTGCGGGCGCACGAGGTACATGTCCGGCGAGGCACCGACGATGCCGTCACCACCCGACCGTCCGCGCCGGATCTGCTCGCGCACCAGGTCCCCGCGCCCGATCCCGATCAGGGCGACGTCGTGCAGCGACGCCGTTCCGGGCTTCAGGTAGTCGTTGTGCCCGACCGGTCGGCGGAACACGTCCCCGGCGGACAGAGCGTCGGCGCCGCCGGCCAGGTCGAGCACGGTGGACCCGAACGAGGCTCCGCCGGGGTCGGTGCCGAAGTACCCGGAGCCCGCGATGGGGTCGCTGTGCGCGCCGCCGACGAAGACCTGCCCGGTGGCGACGGCGAGGTCGGACGCGGAGCGGACGTCGCTGCCCGGTGACCCGAGGACCGTCAGGGTGTCCGCGGTCATCCGGCCCGACGCCAGGGCCATCATCGCCGCCGTCGACCCGTACGAGTGCGCGACGATGTTGACCCGCGGTCGGTCGTCCGCGCGGAGCGCACGCAGTCCGGCGACGGTCCGTTCGAGCCGCTGGGCCCCGGTCCGCGCGAGTTCGAGCGACATGATGTTGGACAGGTCCGGCGTGCGGTACCCCATCCAGGCGACCACGGCGACACCCGACCCGTTGCCGGTCGCGGCGAGCGGGGCGAGGGTGGCCTGCTCGCTGGACAGGTCGTTCGCCGTGTTCGTGAAGTCGGTCATCTGTCCGGTCACCGTGAAGAACATGCCCGGCACCACGACGGTGACGTCGGCCGCCGTGTCGAGGTCACCGATGCTGATCGCCGCACGCCCGGAGCCCCGGGTGTCCAGCGTCACGAGGAAGCGCCGCGGGTCACCCGGTTCGTGCACCAGCGAGTCCCGCACCTGCCCGAGCATCGCGGCCCGGGCGGCACCGACGTGGGCGTCGGCGAGACCGGAGTGCAGCGTCGCGCGGTTCGCCTGGTCGCGGACGACGTAGGGCACGCCCTCGAGGTTGCCGACCAGAGCAGGTGCGTGCACGAGGAGGCGGTCCTGCTCGTCGGCGGGCAGGTGCGACCACCACTGCGCGACGGTCTGGGCGGGCGGGGGGTCGTCCTGCACGGCTGCCACGACGCGGCGGTCAGTGGCCGCACGGCGCAGGGCTGCGGGCCCGAGTGCACCGAGGTCCTCGACGAACGCCCGCCCGTGGGCGACGGCGAGGTCGTCGACCCCGACCCGTCGCAGCGACGCCGACGTGGCGACGACGGTGAGGTCGTCGAGCGGCACGATGCGTGACGGGGCCGTCGCGACGGCGGTGGCCCTGGCGACCGGGACCGGGGGCACGCCCGGGGCCTCGATCACTCCGAGCGAGTGCATCGAGGCGGTGAGCAGAGCCGCGGCGATGAGCAACAATCGGATCTCCCCCGGGAAGGCCGTCCCGACGTCCCCCTGCAGACGACGGGTGATGCTCCGCCGAGTCTACGGAGATGTCCGCGGATCATCCATGCGTGATGCAACTTGTCCCCCGGACTGGGCGCCGTCGGCTCCGCGCCGCGCGCAGCGGATGGGATCCCGTGTGCTCGCGCCCCGCTCAGTCCTCGGTCGCGGGCGCCTCCGGCTCGGCGAGCGCCGCAGGCCCTTCGGTGACGAGCAGGTGGAACTGCTCGGCGTCGATGATCCGGACCCCGAGCTGTTCGGCCTTCGTGAGCTTCGAACCGGCTCCCGGTCCGGCGGCCACGAAGTCGGTCTTCTTGCTCACGCTCGAGGCCGCCTTGCCGCCGGCGGTCATGATGGCCTCGAGCGCACCTTCGCGCGTGTAGCCCTCGAGTGAACCGGTCGCGACGACGGTGACGCCGCTCAGCACGCCGCCCTCGACCTCGGCGCTGCCGGGGCCGGGGTGGCCCGGGGTGGTGAACTGCACGCCGGCCGCGGTCCACCGGTCGATGATCTCGCGGTGCCAGTCGACCTCGAACCAGGCGAGCAGGGCGTCGGCGATGATGCCGCCCACCCCGTCGACGGCGGCGAGGTCCTCGCGCGAGGCCGACCGGATGGCGTCGAGGGAGCCGAAGTGGTTCGCCAGGGCACGGGCGGCGACGGGTCCGACGTGGCGGATGCTCAGGCCGACCAGGATCCGCCACAGCGGCTTCGTCTTCGCGGCGTCGATGTTCGCGAGCATCTCGAACGCGTTCTTCGACGGGTAGCGGCTCGGCTCACCGGTGTAGTCGGCACCGCGTGCTCCGGGGTCGAACGGCGGGTCGGTCTTCTTGCGCGCCCGGCTGAACGGCGTGACGCGCTTGGGTGTGCCGTCGTCGTCGACCTTCTCCATGCCGGTCTCGGCGTCGCGGACGATGACCTCGATCGGGACGATGTCCTGCATCGTCAGGTCGAACAGTCCGGCCTCGGTCACGAGCGGCGGGGTCTCCGGGCGGAGCGGCTGCGTCAGAGCCGCGGCCGCGACCTCGCCGAGCCCCTCGATGTCGAGCGACCCGCGCGAGGCGATGTGCTCGACCCGGCCGCGCACCTGCGCCGGGCAGCTCTTCGCGTTCGGGCAGCGCAGGTCGATGTCGCCTTCCTTCGCCGGGGCGAGCTCCGTGCCGCACTCGGGGCAGTGGGTCGGCATCACGAACTCGCGCTCGGAGCCGTCGCGGAGCTCGACCACCGGGCCCAGGACCTCAGGGATGACGTCGCCGGCCTTCCGCAGCACGACGGTGTCCCCGATCAGCACGCCCTTCGCCTTGACGACCTGCTGGTTGTGCAGTGTGGCCTGGCGGACGACGGACCCCGCGACCTCGGCCGGGGCCATCACGGCGAACGGGGTGGCACGGCCGGTCCGACCGACGCTGACCACGATGTCGGTGAGCGTCGTGTGGACTTCTTCCGGCGGGTACTTGTACGCGATCGCCCACCGCGGCGCACGCGAGGTCGACCCGAGTTCTTCGTGCAGGGCGAGGTCGTCGACCTTGACGACGACGCCGTCGATCTGGTGCTCGACCGACGATCGGCGTTCCCCCGTGGTGCGGACGAAGCCGTTGACCTCGTCGATGGTGTCGAACACCCGGTAGTGGCTGCTCGTCGGCAGTCCCCAGGTCTGCAGGAGCTCGTACACCTCGGACTGGCTGCGGACGTCGGTGCCCTGCTCGAGTTCACGGACGGGCCACGCGCCGATGCCGTGCACGAGCATCCGCAGACGCCGCAACCGGTCGACCATCAGTGCCCGCTTCGCCTCGGACTTGCCTTCTTCCTTCTGGCGGAGCGACCCGGCGGCGGCGTTGCGCGGGTTGGCGAACACCCGCTCCCCCGCTTCGCGCTGGTTGGCGTTCAGCTCGTCGAACTCGGCGACCGGGAAGAAGATCTCGCCCCGGACCTCGACCAGGGGCGGGTGACCGGTGCCGGACAGGCGGTCCGGGATCGTGCCCATCGTGCGGACGTTGCCGGTGACGTCCTCGCCGACCACGCCGTCGCCGCGGGTCGCCGCCGAGACGAGCCGACCGTGCTCGTACCGCAGGTTGATCGCCAGACCGTCGATCTTCAGCTCGGTCAGGAACCGCACCCGCTCGGCGCCGGCGTCCCGCTGCACCTTGTCGCCCCACTCGGTCAGTTCGTCGGGGCTGAACACGTTGTCGAGCGAGAGCATGCGTTCGGCGTGCTCGACCGGCGCGAACTGCGTCGTCTGTGCCTGCCCGCCCACGGTCTGCGTCGGGCTGTCGGGCGTCACGAGTTCCGGGAACCGCCGCTCGATCGCGTCGAGGCGGTGCACCAGCGCGTCGTAGTCGGCGTCGGACAGGGGCGAGGCGTTGCCCTCGTAGTAGTCGTGCCGCAGCTCGTTGACGCGGGCGCGCAACCGGTCGACTTCTCGCGCGGCCTGGGCGGCGTCGAGCCCGTCGGGGTCGATGGTCTCGAACGTCGCGTCGGTCTCGCTCATGGCATCAGTTCTACCGTGCACCACCGACGCGGCGTGCAGCGGGCGTGTGCCCCGGGAGCGGCGGGGTCAGGCGTCGACGGGGACGGCGCTGACCGTGGTGTCGATCGTGCACTGGCCGAGCACCCGCGTGCCGACGTAGACCACGGCCGTCTGTCCGGGAGCGACCCCGTGCAGCGGCTCGTCGACGTCGATCACGAGCACGTCGTCCTGCACCCGGGCGGTCGCGGGCACCGGGTCGGCGTGCGCGCGGATCTGCACGTCGCAGGCGAACGGCGTCGCGGGGTCGGCCGGCGCCGTGCCCGCCCAGGTGAAGCGCGAGCCCGACATCGAGGTGACGGCGAGGGCTTCCTTCGGGCCGACGACGACGGTGTTGTCCTTCGGGCGGATCTCGAGCACGAACCGCGGCTTGCCGTCCGGCGCCGGACGACCGAGGGCCAGGCCGCGACGCTGTCCGACGGTGTAGCCGGTCGCGCCCTCGTGCGAGCCGACGACCGTGCCGTCCCGCTCGACGACCTCGCCGGGAGCCGTGCCGACGCGGTCCGCCAGCCAGCCGCGGGTGTCGCCGTCCGGGATGAAGCAGATGTCGTACGAGTCCGGCTTCTGGGCGACCGTCAGCCCGCGCTCGGCGGCCTCGGCTCGGACCTCGTCCTTCGACGGGGTCGCGCCGAGCGGGAACATGGCGTGCTGCAGCTGCTCGGCGGTCAGGACCCCGAGCACGTACGACTGGTCCTTCGCCCAGGCGGCCGACCGGTGCAGCTCGCGGGAGCCGTCCGGGCCGGTGACGATCGAGGCGTAGTGCCCGGTCGCGACGGCATCGAAGCCCAGGGCCAGGGCCTTCTCGAGCAGCGCCGCGAACTTGATCCGCTCGTTGCAGCGCATGCAGGGGTTCGGGGTGCGGCCGGCCTGGTACTCGGCCACGAAGTCGTCGACGACGTCCTCCTTGAACCGGGCCGAGAAGTCCCACACGTAGTACGGGATCCCGAGGGCCGACGCGGCGCGCTGGGCGTCCATCGAGTCCTCGATGGTGCAGCACCCGCGGCTGCCGGTGCGCAGGGTGCCGGGCATCCGGCTCAGGGCCAGGTGCACGCCCACCACGTCGTGGCCGGCGTCGACCGCCCGGGCTGCGGCCACCGCCGAGTCGACACCACCGCTCATCGCCGCAAGAACACGCATGCCCCCAGGGTAACCCGCCGACGAAGCGGTACCGCTGGCGTACGGTTGGTCGAGCGATGGCCACGACGGGGAACGACTCATTCGACTTCCGGTCCGTCCTGCTGTCCGGGTTCCTGCCCGCAGCGCTCTTCGCGATCGGCGAGGGCGCGATCATCCCGATCATCCCGATCGCCGCCGACTCGCTCGGTGCCAGCCTGGCGTTCGCGGGCTTCGTCGCCTCGCTCATCCTGGTCGGCGAGCTCATCGGCGACGTGCCGTCGGGCATCGTCGTCGCCCGCATCGGTGAGCGGAACGCGATGATCGGCGCCGCGCTCGTCTCGGTGGTCGGGCTCGTGGTCGCCACGACGGCCACGAACGCCTGGGTCCTGGCACTCGGGGTGTTCCTGGTCGGTGTCTCCACCGCGGTCTTCGCCCTCGCTCGGCACGCCTACATGACCACCGCGATCCCGCTCCGGATCCGCGCCCGGGCGCTGTCCAGCCTCGGCGGCGTCTTCCGCTTCGGCTACTTCGTCGGGCCGTTCATCGCCGCCGGTGTCATCCACCTGACCGGCACCACCAGCAGCGCCTTCTGGATCCACGTCGTCTGCTGCCTGGCGGCGGCGGTCGTGCTCCTGGTGCTGCGCGACCCGGCGACGGGCACACGCGGTCTGCGGTTGCCGCCACGGGCCTCCAGGCAGTCGACCGGCCACGGGGCGGACGCGAGCGGCCACGCGACCGAACCGCCCGCCGACACGGGCGCGCAGTTCGTCCAGCAGGAGGCGCAGGGGCTCTTCCGCACCATCCGCGCGAACGGGGCGGTCCTGCTGCGGCTCGGCAGCGGCGCCGGCCTGATCGGCGCGATGCGCGCCGGGCGGCAGGTGATCCTGCCGCTGTGGGCGGTGAGCGTCGGCCTCGACGACTCGACCGCGGCGCTGGTGATCGGCATCGCCGGAGCGGTCGACTTCGCGCTGTTCTACACGAGCGGGCAGATCATGGACCGCTGGGGGCGGCTCGCGAGCGCCCTGCCCTGCATGCTCGGCCTGAGCATCAGCTACTTCCTGCTCGCCTGGAGCGGCCACCTGGACGCCCGGGTCGGCTGGTTCGTCGCGATCGCGATGGGCATGTCGCTGGCGAACGGCGTCGGTTCCGGCATCCTCATGACGCTCGGCGCGGACCTCGCCCCGCGCGACGCCCCGGCACCGTTCCTGGGGGCGTGGCGGTTCACCGGCGACTTCGGGTCGGCGGCGGCACCGCTCCTCATCTCCGGCGTGACCGCCGTCGCCTCCATCGCGGTCGCGAGCGGGGTCATGGGCGTGCTCGGCCTGGTCGGCGCGGGCATCCTGCTCCGCTACGTGCCCCGGTACCTGCCGCGCCCGTTGCGCTGACGCACGGCGCGCACCGTGCGCGCTGTCGCTTCGTGGCGCACCGTGCGCGCTCCTCCGCTCCGTGCGCCGTGGACCGCACCGTGCGCATCCACAGCGCCGCACCCAGCCGCCAAGGTCGCACCGGGTGGCGGATCGCTCACAGTGCGTCCCACGGCCTGGAGGCCCGGTGCACGTCCGCCGCGCACCCCGCGCTCGGTAGACTGCCGCTGCTCGCGGGAGTGGTGGAATCGGTAGACACGCAGGATTTAGGTTCCTGTGCCCCAGGCGTGAGGGTTCGAGTCCCTCCTTCCGCACCGAGTCCCCCCTGCCACACGGTTGCGGTCATCCGCACGCCTCGAGCAGGTCATTCCTGCGAGGGATGGCCCGGCCACTCCCGGGCGGTACCCTCGTCCCGCGGGTGTCCTCCCCGTGACCCCCGCCTCCACGACCGGAAGAACCATGCACTCCGTCGCACTCGCCCTGATCCCGTGGCTCGATCCGCAGTACATCCTCGACCACTTCGGGGCCATCGCCGTGCTCGTGGTCTGCGCGATCGTGTTCGCCGAGACCGGTCTGCTCATCGGCTTCATCTTCCCGGGCGACAGCCTGCTGGTCATCACCGGTCTGTTCGCCTTCGACCGCGGCGGCGAGATCGGCGGCATCCCGATCTGGGTCGCAGCGCTGATGATCGGCGCTGCCGCGTTCCTCGGCGGCGAGCTCGGGTACTACATCGGCAAGAAGGCCGGGCCACCGATCTTCGAACGCAAGGACAGCGGGCTCTTCTCGAAGGCGAACGTCGAGCGCACCAACGCGTTCTTCCACCGCTTCGGCCCCCTCGCCGTGATCCTGGCGCGCTTCGTGCCGGTCGTCCGCACCTTCGCCCCGATCGCCGCGGGCGTCGGCCGGATGGACTACAAGAAGTACTCCCTCTACAACGCCATCGGCGCCGTGGTCTGGGGCGTCGGGGTGACGTTCCTCGGGTACTTCATCGGGCACATCCCCTTCGTGGCGCACATCGTCCGCGAGTACATCGACATCATCCTGCTGGCCGCCGTCGTCGTGACCGTCGTGCCGATGGCGCTGACGTACCTGCGCAACGCCCGCAAGGCGAAGCACGCGAACGAGGCCGAGGCCGCCGCGACCCCGACGGTCGACCCGACGCTCTAGTCGCAGCACCGACTGTCCGGCGCGTCCGCGCGTCGACGGACAACGAAGTCGCCCCGGACCACGTGATCACGTGGTCCGGGGCGACTTCGGTCGTTCGAAACGGAACGGGCGCCGGCGCTCAGACGCCGAAGTGCTCCCGGACGACCGGCGCGATCCCGCGGAACGCCTTGCTGCGGTGCGACAGCGCGTTCTTCTCGTCGCGGGTGAGCTCCGCCGACGAACGATCCGCGTCGTCCGGCCGGAACACCGGGTCGTAGCCGTGGCCGCCGTCGCCGACGGGTTCGGTCAGGACCTCGCCGTTCCAGACGGCCTCGACCACGTGCTCCTGACCGTCGGGTGTCACGAACGCGGCCGCGCACACGAAGGCGGCGGTGCGCTCGACGACGCCGTCCAGGTTCTGCAGCAGCAGCGCGATGTTGTCGGCGTCCGACCGGGTGCCGGCGTACCGGGCCGAGTGGATGCCCGGTGCGCCGTCGAGTGCGTCGACGGCGATCCCGGAGTCGTCGGCGAGCGCCGGCAGCCCGGTGTGGGCGACCGCGGCACGGGCCTTGATCAGGGCGTTCGCCGCGTAGCTGTCGCCGTCCTCGACCGGCTCCGGACCGTCGTACCCGACGAGTTCGACGCCCTCGCCCAACGCCGACCCGAGGATCTCGCGCAGTTCGACGACCTTGCCCTGGTTGTGGGTGGCCAGCACCACCTCGCGGGACGTCACGCCAGGCCCAGGACCGAACGCTGGATCGCCGCGAGCGACTGGTTGCCGGCCAGGCCCAGGTCGAGCAGGACGTTCAGCTCGTCGCGGTCGAACGGCGCGTGCTCGGCGGTGCCCTGCACCTCGATGAACTTGCCCGACCCCGTCGTGACGATGTTCATGTCGGTGTCGGCGGCGGAGTCCTCGGTGTAGGCCAGGTCGAGCATCGGCTCGCCGCCCACGATCCCGACCGAGATCGCCTGCACGCTGTCGGTGAGCGGGGTGGCCTTCTTCGCGATGAAGCCCTTGGCGCGGCCCCACTCGATCGCGTCGACCATCGCGACGTACGCGCCCGTGATCGACGCCGTGCGGGTGCCGCCGTCGGCCTGCAGCACGTCGCAGTCGATGACCAGGGTGTTCTCGCCCAGGGCCTTCGTGTCGACGACGGCCCGGAGCGACCGGCCGATCAGGCGGGAGATCTCGTGCGTGCGGCCGCCGACCTTGCCCTTGATGGACTCGCGCTGCATGCGCTCGTTCGTCGACCGGGGCAGCATCGAGTACTCGGCGGTGACCCAGCCGGTGCCCTTGCCGGCGAGCCAGCGGGGCACGCCGTTGGTGAACGACGCGGTGCAGAGCACCCTGGTGTCACCGAACGAGATGAGCGCGCTGCCCTCGGCCTGCGAGCTCCACCCCCGCTCGATCGTGACGGGACGGTGGTCGGTGGCGGTGCGGCCGTCGACGCGGAGTGTGTCGGTCATGGGGTCCTTTCGGTGCGGGGCAGCGTGATGGCCCCCGTCTGGAGGTGGCCGACGCTCGAGACCTCGGGTCCGAGGAAGCGCCGGGCGAGCCGGATGAAGCCGTTCTTGTCGTCGCCCGTCGCCTCGAACGAGTAGGTCGGGGCGGTGGTCGCGGTGCGCTCGAGCCCGTGCTCCACGAGTCGGCGGTAGACGTCGTTCGCGGTCTCCTCGGCGCTGGAGACGAGCGTGACCTCCGGACCCATGACGAACTGGATCGCGGCGGACATCAGCGGGTAGTGGGTGCAGCCGAGCACCAGGGTGTCGACGTCGGCGGCGCGGATCGGGTCGAGGTACCCGGCCGCGACCGCACGGAGCGACGGCGACGAGGTGTCACCCGCCTCGACGAACTCGACGAACCGCGGGCACGCGGCCGTGGTCAGCCTGACGTCGGCAGCGACCGCGAAGGCGTCCTCGTAGGCGCGCGACGCGATGGTGCCGACGGTGCCGATGACCCCGATGCGGCCCGTCCGGGTCTGCTTGACGGCGGCGCGGGCAGCTGGCTGGATGACCTCGACCACCGGGATGCCGTACGCCTGCTCGTAGCGTTCGCGGGCGTCCCGGAGCACGGCGGACGAGGCGGTGTTGCACGCGATCACCAGCGCCTTGACGCCCTGCTCGACCAGGTCGTCCATGACCTCGAGCGCGTAGCGGCGGACGTCCGCGATGGGCTTCGGACCGTAGGGCGAGTGCACGGTGTCCCCGACGTACCGGATGCTCTCGCGCGGGAGCTGGTCGATGATGGCGCGGGCCACCGTGAGCCCACCGACCCCGCTGTCGAAGACTCCGATCGGTGCATCCGTCACGGCACCAGCGTACCGACGCCCGCCGACGAGCACCGACGCGACCACGCGCGCCACGCTGGCCGGGCGCACGGGGTGATCCGGGCCTCCCCACCGGCACGTCACTAGTGTCGGAGACGTGACCAGCGCGCTCCTGACGGACCAGTACGAACTCACCATGGTCGACGCGGCCCTGAAGGACGGGACCGCCGACCGGCGATGCGTCTTCGAGGTGTTCGCCCGGCGGCTGCCCGACGGCCGCCGCTACGGTGTCGCGGCCGGCCTCGGACGCTTCCTCACCGCCCTCGGCGACTTCCGCTTCGGCGACGAGGAGATCGGGTTCCTGCGCGACCGCGGCGTCATCGACGCCGGCACCGCGGCGTGGCTCGCCGACTACCGGTTCACCGGCGACGTCCGGGCGTACCGCGAGGGCGAGGTGTACTTCCCGAACTCCCCCATCCTGCAGATCGAGGGCACCTTCGCCGAGGCAGTCGTGCTCGAGACCCTCGCGCTGAGCATCTACAACGCGGACTCCGCGATCGCCTCGGCCGCCGCCCGCATGGTCTCCGCCGCAGACGGCCGCCCGCTCGCCGAGATGGGTTCCCGCCGCACCGGCGAGTGGAACGCCGTCGCCGCCGCCCGTGCCGCGTACATCGCCGGGTTCGGCGCGACGAGCAACCTCGAAGCCGGGCGCACCTGGGGCATCCCGACGATGGGCACCGCCGCGCACGCCTTCACGCTGCTGCACGACTCCGAGGAGCAGGCCTTCCGCTCGCAGCTCGACGCGCTCGGCAACGCCACGACCCTGCTCGTCGACACCTACGACATCGAGGCAGCCGTGGAGACCGCCGTGCGGCTCACCGACGGCAAGCTCGGCGGTGTCCGGATCGACAGCGGTGACCTGCCGTCGGTCGTCGCCGCGGTGCGCGCACAGCTCGACCGGCTCGGCGCGACGAGCACGAAGATCACGGTGACGAACGACCTCGACGAGTACACGATCGCCGCACTCCGAGCCGCCCCGGTGGACTCGTACGGCGTCGGGACCTCGGTGGTCTCCGGCTCGGGGCACCCCGCCGCCGGCATGGTGTTCAAGCTCGTCGCACACCGGGACGCCGACGGTGGTGACTGGGTCCCCGTCGCCAAGAAGTCGGCCGACAAGGCGTCGATCGGCGGCCGGAAGGAGGCGGGGCGACGCCTCCGCAACGGCGTCGCCACCGCCGAGGTCGTGCTCACCGGAGCGCAGGTCGGTCCGGACGAGCGACCGCTCCTCGTCCCCGTCGTCACCGGCGGCGAGGTCGACCCGGCGTTCCTCGGCACGCAGGGCGTCGAGGCCGCACGCGCGCACCACAAGCGCGCGAAAGCGGAGCTGCCCGCCGACGCGTCGCGCATCGGACGTGGCGACCCCGCCATCCCGACCCTGGTGATCTGACGTCGCGGCGCGCGCCGCGCACATCGTGTCGCGTCGCGTCGCGTGCCCGCTTGGTGAGCAGGAATGGTCGCCTGCCCGACGGCGACCCGACCGCTTCTGCTCACGATGCGCAGCCGGCGGACGCGGCAGACGGACAGGAGGCCCGTGGCGGCGTCGCCACGGGCCTCCTGTCCGCCTGTCGGTCGCGTCTACTCGGACTTCATCTTCTCGTAGATCGCCTTGCAGTCCGGGCAGACCGGGAACTTCTCCGGGTCGCGGCCCGGGATCCACTTCTTGCCGCACAGGGCCTTGACCGGCTTGCCGGACAGGGCCGACTGCAGGATCTTGTCCTTCTTGACGTAGTGCGAGAACCGCTCGTGGTCACCGGGTTCGATCGCTTCTTCTTCGAGGAGCTTCTCGAGCTCCCGGTCCATCACGTCGAGGCCGCCGCCTGGTTCCGTCATGCTCATGGTTCCAGGGTACGACGGTCCGCCCGCGGGCGCGCCGCCCGTCCCGCTCGTCGCGCTGTGCCGCTGGGCCGTTAGTCGCGCTGTGCCGCTGGTTGCGTCGTGCCGCTAGTTGCGCTGTGCCGCGGCGAGCAGGTCGGGGCCGCGTCGGTCGAACAGGCGTCCGCCGACGGAGATACCGATGACGAGCACGACGGCACCGACCCCGATGCCCACCAGGAGCGTCAGCACCGACCACGGCTCCGGACCCTGCACGACGGCGAGCACCGCGAGACAGGCGGCGGGGACCGTGCAGAGCACGATGCCGATCACCATGGAGGCCTGCGCCACCGTCGCCGTGACGCCGGCGGCCTGCGGCTGCTGGAACGGGTGATCGCCCGGGCGCACCGTCGGGTACGGCATCAGCACCGACAGGACGCTCGACAGCCCGAGGCCGGACAGCAGTGCACTCGCACTCACACCGATGAGCAGCGGGAACGCCGCCCAGTCGCCGAACAGCCGTGCGGAGAGCGCGGCGCCGGCGACGATCGCGGGCGCTCCCACGACCAGCACGGGCACGACGCGACCGAGCCGATCGCTCCACCCGGGCGCACCGGAGGCGACGTGCAGCCACACGGCCGTGTTGTCGTAGGAGACGTCGTTGTGCGGCAGGAACCCGGCGATGAGGGCCATCAGCGGCAGCGGCACGAGCGCGGTCCACTGCCACGGCACCCCGGCGACACCGAGCGGGATCACGACGATCGGCACGAGCAGGATGATCAGGTACGACGTGCGGTACCGCGGGTCGCGCACCCAGTAGGTGAGCGCCCGGGCGGCGACGGCGGACACCGGGGCTGACCCGAAGCGGTCGAACCAGCCGAGGCCCTGGTACCGGCGAGTGCGGGGTCGGTCGTCGACGGTCTCGAGGGCACGGCCGACGAGCGACCACCACGCCCACGCGAGGAGTGCGACGACGACGACCGCGATCAGGAGCTTCAGGAGGCCGGCACCGACGTGGCCGCTCGCGACCTCGGCCGGCACGGCCCAGGCGGCGCCCCAGGGGGTCCACCCGGCGACGTCCGCGACGCGCTGCATCTCGGCGCCCTGCGGGTCGAGCCACTCGACGCGCAGCAACAGCGCCACCGTCGGGATCGAGAGGACGACGATGACGAGGGCCACCAGCCACCCGGCGTCCCGGGAGCGGTCCGGGCCGATCAGCCGCGAACCGACGGTGCAGCACACCCGGATCAGCAACGCGCAGGTCGCGACGCCGAGCAGACCACCGACGACCGCGAGCAGTCCGAGCCCAGGGTCACGGGCCCAGGCGACGACCTGACCGGCCGCGACGACGACCACACCGATGACGGGGATGCCGACGAGTCCGGCGACCACGAGCCCGATCGCCAGGCGACGTCGCTCGATCCCGAACACGGCGAAGCGCCGCGGGTCGAGCTGGTCGCTCCGCCCGACGACGAGTGGCACGACCGTGAACCCGAAGGCGATCAGGGTGCCGACGGGCACGACCACGGCGCGTGCGACGTCCGGGTCGGCATCGCCGAGCGCGATCGTCCGCGACGCGACGAACACGGCGGCGAGGAGACCGACGAGGCTGGCGAGCACGACGGCGACGGAACGGCGGGCGGTGCCGCGGACCTCGCCCGCGAGCAGGTCCGCCCTCAGCCGGAGAAGCTGTGCAACCATTCCATGCTCTCTGCGACGACACGACCGCCGGCGAGTTCGACGAACTTGTCCTCGAGGCTCTTGCGGCCGCGGACCTGGGCCATGGTGCCGGACGCCAGGACCTTGCCGCCGACGATGATGGCGACCGAGTCGCAGGTGCGCTGCACGAGCTCCATCGAGTGGCTCGACAGCACCACGGTGCCGCCGCCCCGGGTGTAGCGGCGCAGGATGTCCGTGATCGTCGCGGCGCTCACCGGGTCGACCGACTCGAACGGCTCGTCGAGCACGAGCACCCGCGGTGAGTGGATGAGGGTCGCGGCCAGGGCGATCTTCTTCGCCATGCCGACGGAGTAGTCGGCGACCTGGCGTCCGAGCGCTTCGCCCAGCCCGAAGGCCTCGGCGAGGTCGGCGCTGCGCTTCCGGGCGGTGGTGCCGTCGAGCCCGCGGAGCGTGGCCGAGTAGTACAGCAGCTGCGCACCGGTCAGCCGGTCGAACAGGCGGAGCCGGTCCGGCAGGACCCCGAGGCTCCGCTTCGCGGCCGTGGGGTCGGCCCACACGTCGTGGTCGAGCACGGTCACCGAGCCGGCGTCGGGGCGCAGCAGTCCGGTGATCATCGAGAGGGTCGTCGTCTTGCCGGCGCCGTTCGGGCCGACCACGCCGAAGATCGAGCCCTGCCGGATCTCGAGGTCGACCTCGTCGACGGCCAGGGTCTGTCCGTACCGCTTCACCAGGCCGCTCGCCGCGAGCACCACGGGCTGGAGCGTCTGGGGTTGCTTCGGCGCGGCGGCGCGGGGTGCACGCTTCTTCGCCGCGGGCGAAGCGGCGGTGGTCGCCTGGTCGGCGTCGCCCGTCGCGTCGTCGGCGGCCGTCGGCGCGGGAGGCTCGGCCTCGGTCCGCGGGGCGGCCTTCGTCGGGCGCTTGGTGCGTCCCTTGCCGCCGCGCGCCTTCGCGGGGCGCGGCGCGGCTGCCGGGGTCGGGGCGTCTGCCGGGCCCGGAGCCTCGTCGGAGCGGGCGTCCGTCACGCCGTCGGCGCGGGTGCCCGTCGTCTCGTCGGTGCTGGCGTCCGTCGTCTCCCCGGTGCGGGTGACCGTCGTCTCGCCGGTCATCGCGTCATCAGTGGCGGTGTCGTCCGCATCCGTGTCCCCCGTGTCGTCGTCTGCTGCGTCCTCCGCAGCCGCGGCGGTGTCCGCGTCGTCGGCGTCCCCCGCCTCGGTCATCCAGGCAGCGTCGGCCGTGGCGTACACGTCCTCGTTCTCTGCTCGCGCTGGCATCGACCCACCGTACCAACGGTCTCCGACCGGCGGGGACCGAGTCGGCCAGGGTCACGAATTGAGTACGAAGCGCGCCGACCCGTACCCAGCGAGGGGGTGTTTCCGTATCATTCACCAGGGCACGAAGGAGTGTTCACCACTTGGAAACCTGCTCCAGCAGGCGATCCCGGCGGCCTCCTCGCAGCGACTTCCACGTCGACGCGACCGGTTCTCGGGCAACTCGGACGTTGGAAGCGCAGACTCGACGAGGCCCGCCCGTACCCCAGGGTGCGCGGGCGGACACCAGAAGGGACCAGCATGACCACGCAGATCGTGATCCTCGCAGCGGGGATGGGCAGCCGGCTCGGCCGCAGCCTGCCGAAGCCGCTCACGGAGCTCAGTGACGGCCGCACCATCATGCAGCAGCAGTTCGACAACATCCGCGCCGCGTTCGGTTCGAGCGCCCGCGTGACGATCGTCGTCGGCTACAAGTCGGAGCACATCGTCGAGGCCTTCCCCGAAGCGAACTTCGTCTACAACGAGTCGTACGACTCCACGAACACCTCGAAGAGCCTGCTGCGCGCGCTCAAGGCCACCGGCAAGAGCGGTGTCCTCTGGATGAACGGCGACGTGGTCTTCGACCCGATGGCGCTCGTCCGTGCGGCCGACATGATCGACGAAGGCCGTTCCTTCGTCAGCGTCAACACCGACAAGGTCTCCGACGAAGAGGTCAAGTACACGGTCGACGCCGAAGGCTTCATCCACAAGCTGTCCAAGCAGGTCGTCGGGGGTCTCGGCGAAGCCGTCGGGATCAACTACGTCTCCGCGGCCGACAAGCAGGCCCTCATCCGTCAGCTCGGTCGCGTCGACGACCAGGAGTACTTCGAGGGCGGCATCGAAGCTGCCATCGCCGAGGACGGGCTACGCTGGACGCCGATCGACATCTCCGACCTGTACGCGGTCGAGATCGACTTCGCCGAGGACCTCGAGCGCGCGAACAACCTGTTCGCCTGAACCACCCGTCAGGACCCCTCGGCGGTTCCGCCCGAAGGGAAACCGTGACCACAGCGAGTGCGCCGACCGCGCCCGCGGCTGCCGCACCTGCGAGCGCCCGGAGCGCCGGTCGGCGCTATCGTCAGGCCCTCTGGCTGCTGACCGTCCGCGACCTCCGCGTCCGCTACTCGACGTCAGCGCTCGGCTACGTGTGGTCGATCCTCGACCCGCTCGTGATGTCGGGGATCTACTGGTTCGTCTTCACGCAGGTCTTCCACCGCGGTTCCGTCGGTGAAGATCCGTACATCGTGTTCCTGCTGTCCGCGCTGCTGCCGTGGATGTGGTTCACCGGCGGGGTCTCGGACTCCACCCGGGCGTTCATCAAGGAATCGAAGCTCATCCGCTCCACCACCATCCCCCGCACGATCTGGGTGGCACGGATCGACGCGTCGAAGGGCATCGAGTTCCTGCTGAGCCTGCCGGTCCTGGCGGCCTTCGCGATCGCGACGGGTGCGCACCTGCACTGGCAGGTCGTGTTCTTCCCGTTGGCGATCGTGCTGCAGTGCGCGCTGGTCTACGGCCTGGGGCTCATCGTCGCGCCGCTCGTGGTCTTCTTCCGCGACCTCGAGCGGGCCACCAAGCTCGTCCTGCGGTTCCTGTTCTACGCGTCCCCGATCATCTACGGCACCCACGCGCTGCCCTCTGCACTGCGCGACATCGCCGCGGTCAACCCGCTCACCGGCATCTTCGGCATGTACCGTGCGGCGTTCTTCCCGGGCCAGCTCGACTGGCTCGAGGTCTGCGCGTCGGTGGTCGTGACCGGCATCGTGCTCGTGATCGGGTTCGCGGTGTTCCGCCGCAGCGAGCACCGCGTGCTGAAGGAGCTGTGATGACCGCGACCGACCAGACCCGATGCACCGAGACCGTCGCACCGGTCATCTCCGTCCGCGGCGCCGGCATCTGCTTCAAACGCAACCGTCGGGCGAGCCGGAACTTCAAGGACCTGTTCGCCGGGCGTGGACGCCGCAAGCGCGCCGACGAGTTCTGGGCCCTGCGCAACGTGTCGTTCGACGTCCGCCCGGGCGAGGCGATCGGGGTCGTGGGACGGAACGGCCAGGGCAAGTCGACCCTGCTGAAGCTGGTGGCCCAGGTCATGTTGCCCGACGAGGGCCGCGTCGACGTGGGCGCCGGCGTCGCGCCGCTCATCGAGATCACCGGTGGGTTCGTCGGAGACCTCACGGTCCGGGACAACGTGTACCTGACGGCCGGTCTGCACGGCATGTCACGGGCCGAGATCCGCGACGCCTTCGACGAGATCATCGAGTTCGCCGAGATCGCGGACTTCGTCGACACCCCGTACAAGCACCTGTCGAGCGGCATGAAGGTCCGCATCGCGTTCGCCGTGATCTCCCGGCTCGACGAACCGGTCATCCTGGTCGACGAGGTCCTGGCCGTGGGCGACAAGGCCTTCCGCGAGAAGTGCTACAAGCGCATCGAGGAACTCCTGGCCGGCGGTCGGACGCTGTTCTTCGTCTCCCACAGCGACAAGGACCTCCGTCGTTTCTGTGATCGCGGGCTCTACCTCGACAAGGGTCGTCTGCAGCTCGACGGCACCATCGAGGCCGCGCTCGCCCGGTACGCGGCGGACTACGGCTCCTGACCGGCCGGGGTACTCCCCCGCACGAACGCGCGCACCGGTGGCTCCCTCCACAGCCCCCGGTCCTCGTGGCCGCAACCGGGGTCCCGCCGTCGGACCCTCCCCCTAACGTTCCCCCCATGCACCACCCACCAACCGCGTACGCCGTCCCGTTCGCCGTCGACCGATCGCACGCACCGCGCCGGTACGACCTCGTCAACACCGGCTCCGAGCCGGTCGACGGACTCTCCCTCACCCATCTGGGCAACGGCTACTGCCCCCCGCTCGCGGTGCGTCGCCTCGACCCGGGCCGTTCGCTGTCCCTGGCGGTCTTCGGCGCCGACCCCGAGGACACCGGGGTCGTCATCGTGCGGTGGCGCCGACCCGACCGCTCCGAGTACCTCTGGCGGATGTCACTCGTCGGGCCGGGCCTCCAGCCGTGACGCGGCCCGAGCACCCGGCACCGGACATCCGGGGTGACGACGGAGCGTCAGCGCCCGTCGCGTTCGGCGGCGACGGTCCGCCACCGTTCCAGCAGCCACTCCACGGCGGCGTGGAACCGCTCCGTGGCGGCGCCCGGCGTCGTGTCGCCGAAGTACCGGGCGACCCAGTGCTGCAGACGTGCGAGTTCCTCGGCGTCGCTCGCAGCGGCGTCGACGCGGGCGAGCACCGATGTGGCGTCGGCCACGGTCAACCAGTTCGCGTCGCTCAGGTACCCACGCTCGTCGACGTCGGCCTCGGGCGAGACCGGACGCGTGACGATGAGCGGCTTGCCCACCGCGAGCCGGTCGTAGATCATCGCGCTGATGTCGGTGATCGCCACGTCGGCGTCCGCCAGCTGCCAGCCCAGGTCACCACCGTCGTCGTACAGGTGGTGCGCCGCAGGGTCGGCGGTGTTCGCGGCGCTGATCGCCGCGACGATCCGTTCGTGCGCCGCGCGGTACGCCGGGTCGAGCACGCCGCTGCGCGGGTGCGGGCGGTACACCAGACGGTGTCGGCGCGACGCGAGCACCTGGTCCGCGATGACCGTGCCGTGCGACGCGATCGACCCGTACGCCGCGGCGCCGCGGTCGCCCTCCCACGTCGGGGCGTAGAGCACGACGGTCCGGTCGTCGTCCGGGTACGGAGCCGCTCCGGCGAAGTGGTCGGCCTGCGGGCGTCCGATCGCGATCGTCCGGGCGTCCAGGTCGTAGTCCCACAGCGCCTCGGCCAGTCGGTCACGCGCGGCATCGCCCGCGACCAGGGCGTAGTCGTACGCCTTGAACTGGTTCGTGGTCATGTACATCTTGTCGCTCTCGCCGTGGTTGACGAAGACGTGCCACATCCGCCCGTACCGCATCATCTGGAAGTTGCGGGCGTTCTGGTTGACGTACAGCACCACCTTCGGCGCCTGGGTGTCGACGAAGTGCTCGAGGTCGACCACCTGCCGGGCGTAGACCGCGGGCACGGGCGACTCGTCGAGCAGCGTCAGCATGGTCCCCGGGCTCCGCGAGATGATCGCCACCGGGTGCGTCTTCGCGAGCTCGGCCAGCGGTGCGTACCACTGACGCACCTGGTACATGTTGACCGGGCCGTCGGCGAAGTACACGGCGATCTCGATCGAACCGGGCTTCGGCTGCCGCGCGGACGGCAGTCGCTGTGCGAGCTGACGACGGCTCCGGCGTGACGTCAGGAGTCGCTCGGCGAGCCGCAGTGCGGTCCGTAGGTCGCTGATGATCGACATGGTGCTTCTTCCGGGTCTGCTCTGGCGGGACGGGGCTGACGGGTCAGACGACCGGTGGCCGCCCTGCGATGGTCATCCGTGCGACTGTGAGCCAGCCCATCGGGCGGGCCGGTCCGCAGTCGGTCGTCCAGCCTTCACGGATCGCTCCGAACCAGGTGGCCAGCCGGCGGGGATGACGCCACCAACGCGCGACCTGGATCACGGCCCACGACCCCACGTACAGCGGCCGCAGCACCGCCGGCAGGTTCCGGCGAGCGAGCCACACCCGGTTGCGGGCGTTCAACCGGTAGTACTCGGCGTGCCGTGCCGGGTCGATAGCGGGGTGGTGCGCGACGAGGTCCCCGGCGTACCAGGTCCGTCGCCCGGCGTCCCAGACGCGCCAGGCGAGCTCGATGCCCTCGTGGGCGTAGAAGTACTCGGCGCCCCAGCCACCGACGACCCGGTACACGTCCATCGGCAGCACGACGGCGCCTTCCCAGACCGAGAAGACCGGCGACGAGTGGTCCGGTTCGCCCTTGCGGATGCGCGGCACCCACCGGCGCGGGTTCGCGGCGCCCGTGGGGTCGACGACCCGTGGTTGCACGAGGCCCAGCGACGGGTCGTGCTCGAACAGCGCGATCGCGTCACGCAGGAACGTCGGCGACGGCACGGATGCGTCGTCGTCGAGGAAGAACACGTAGTCGCCGTCGACCGCCTCGGCCCCGGCGTTCCGCCCCGCCGGGATCCCGACGTTCTCGGGCAGGGCCAGCGCGCGCACGCCGTCCGGCAGCCCGGTCGGCGCCCAGCTGTTGCCGACGCAGACGACGTCGAGCTCGACACCCTGCTGCGCGAGCACACTGTCCAGACCGCGGCGCAGGTCGTCCGGCCGGGTGCCCTGCGACAGGCTCACGACGGCGACGCGCGGTCGTTCGCGGTGCACCACCGCGTGGCGACGGCCGGTGCCGGGGACGGTCGTGCCCTCGGTCACGCCTTGACCCGCTTCGACGCGATGATCGCCAGGAAGTGCCCGGCCGTCGCGAGCACGGCCAGCGGCAGCAGTGCACCGACCAGGATCCGGCTGGCCAGCGGGTCGCCGATCACCAGGGCGACCAGGGCGAAGACGAAGGCGAGCATGCTCAGCTCGACCGAGTGGTACAGACGGTGGAACGGCAGGAACTTCGCCAGTCGGCGGAGCGAGGCGAGCTTGCGGCCGGACGGCGCGGTGGAGGCGTCCCGCCGGTCGACCAGCTTGTCGAGCCCGGCGTTCGCGCGGGCCACGTGCACCATGTCGTTGAGGGCCTTGTTCAGCACGATGACCAGGCCGAGTGCGCAGCCGATGGTGGTCCACATCCAGTCCGCGTCGTGGATCGGCCACGTGGCGGCCCGGATGCCGAGCGCGACCGGGATCAACCCCTCGGTCGTGTAGTGCCCGACCTTGTCCAGGAACACACCGGCGGGCGACTTGGTGCCACACCACCGCGCGACCTCGCCGTCCGAGCAGTCGACGAGCATCTGCAGCTGGCCGAGCACCAGCGCCAGTGCCGCGCCCCAGATGCCCGGGATCAGCAGGGCGGCAGCGACGCTCCACCCGACCAGGATCATCAGGCCGGTGACCTGGTTCGCACTGACACGGGTCTTCAGGAGCACCCAGGTCAGGTACGGCGAGACGTCGCGCAGGTACAGCGATGCGGTCCAGTGCTCGGCGTTGGCGCGCGCACGGACCTCGTCCGGCTGGGCGACGGCGCGGAGTTCGGCGATCGAGGTCGGCCGTGCGGATCCGCGGCCGGTCGTGGGCTGGTCGGTCATTCGGTCACCGTCCCGTGTGGGTGGTCAGCTCGGACGTGCGGGTCAGGAACCCGATGATGAACCCGAGCCCCCATCCCACGTGGATGCAGGGCAGCACGACGAGCAGCCAGAGGAGCGTCGGCAACCCGGAACGGCGCGCCACCGCGACCGACCCGAGCACGACGAAGAGCAGGTAGACGACGGGCACCACGAACCCGAGCAGCGCCCAGGCGAGCGGGGCGGCCAGCGCGGCGCCGACGATGCCGACGAGCCCGGCGACGATGCCCAGGGCCATCGCCGCGACCATGGCCGGCGGCACGAAGTACCGCAGCCCGTTGTTCGCCGGGAACCGACGGGCGAGCTCGCCACGCCAGAGACCGGTGGCGACGAACTGCCGCACCAGGCGCTTCAGGCTCGGCCGCGGGCGGTACGTGACGACGAGCTCCGGCGTGAACCAGACGGTCCCGCCGGTCTGCCGCAGCCGCCGGTTGAGCTCCCAGTCCTGTCCGCGCTTGATGCCCTCGTCGAAGAGTCCGACGTCGAACAGCCGCTCCCGTCGGAACACGCCGAGGTAGGCGGTCTCGGCCGGGCCGGCGGTGCCGCCGACGTGGTGCGGCGTGCCACCCAAGCCGACGCGACTGCCGTACGCCAGTGCGACGGCCCGTTCGAAGGGGGTCCGGCCCTCGGCGCGCATGATGCCGCCGACGTTGTCCGCACCGGAGTCCAGGAGCGTGCGCACCGCGATGCGCGTGTAGTCGGTGGGCAGGACCGAGTGCGCGTCGACACGGATGACGACGGGGTGCACGGACGCCCGGATCGCGACGTTCAGACCGGCGGGCGTCGAGCCGGCCGGGTTGTCGATCGCGCGGATCCGCGGGTCGGCTGCGCTCATCTCGGCGACGAGCTCGTTCGTGCCGTCGATCGACGGTCCGAGCGCGAGGATGACCTCGAACGGGCCCGTGTAGTCCTGGTCGAGCAGACTGCCCACGGCGGACCGGACCTCGGTGACCTCGTTGAGCACGGGCATCACGTACGAGACGCCCGGCAGGGGCTGTCCGTCTGACTGCATGCGTACCTCGGGGTGCTGGCTGGCGGCACGGGACGCACCGGGGCGGTGCCGCCCCGCAGAGCGACCATGAGCCTATCAAGAGGCCGAACCGCTCACCTGCGTCGGCGCGGGACGCACCCCGTGACGGACAGGAGGCCCGGCGCACGACGTGCCCCGGGCCTCCTGTCCGCCGTGTGGTGGCGTCAGCCCTTGCTGTCGAACGTCCCCAGCTTCACGTCGGCCTGGCGGGTCTGGCCGTCGCGGATGAAGCTGATCGTCGTCGAGGCGCCACCCGCGAAGAAGCGCACCTGCGCGGTCAGGTCGGTGGCGTTCGAGACGGACGCCGAGCCGATCTTGGTGACGACGTCGCCCTTCTGCAGACCGGCCTTCGCCGCGGCACCGCCGTTGGAGACCGACTTGATGAGAGCGCCCACCTGCGTGGCGCTGGCCTCGTCGGTGGCGTCGCCGACGGTTGCGCCGAGGAGACCGTGGGTCGCCGAACCGTTGTCCTTGATCTCGTTCGCGACCCGCTTGACCAGGTTCGCCGGGATCGAGAAGCCGACGCCGATGCTGCCGGCGGCCGACTCCGACGACGACGAGCTGCCGGCCGAGGCGATGGCCACGTTGATGCCGATCAGGCGGCCCTTCGAGTCGAGCAGTGCGCCGCCGGAGTTGCCCGGGTTGATCGACGCGTCGGTCTGGATGACCGGGAGCGAGACCGTGGTGTTCGCCGACGAGCTGCTGCCGTTGTCCCCGTTTCCCCAGAAGTCGAAGGGACCCGAGCCGCCGTTGCCGCCCTCGTTCGAGTCGCCGCCCTCGCTGGGGGCGCTCGAGGTGACCTGGATGCTGCGGTTCAGCGTCGAGACGATGCCGTCGGTGACGGTGTTCGACAGACCGAGCGGAGCGCCGATCGCGACCGCGGTGTCGCCGACGTTGAGCTTGGACGAGTCCGCGAACTCCATCGGCTTGAGGTCGGTCGCGTCGATCTTGATGACCGCGAGGTCGACCGTCGGGTCGGTGCCGATGAGCTTGCCCGCGTAGATCTTGCCGTTCGAGGTCGTCACGGTGATGCGGCCGTTCGAGCTGTCGCCGTCGAGGGTGACCACGTGGGTGTTGGTGACGATGTAGCCGTCCTTGCTCATCACTACACCGGAACCGGTGCCGGCCTCGTTGCTCGCGGACACGTTGATGGTGACGACCGACGGGGTGGCCTGTGCCGCGACGGCGGTGACCACGGTGGCGGAGTCGTAGTCGTTGACGGTCAGGTTGCCGCCCTGCGACGAACCGGAGGACACGACGCTGCCCCCGTCGTTGGTCGCCGACGAGGCGAGCCACCCGGCGCCGCCACCCACGAGCCCCGCAACGACGACACCGGCGATGATCGGCAGGAGCAGCTTGTTGCGGCCCGAGCGGTCCTTCGTCGTCGTGGTCGCGGCTGCGCCGGAGGCGTCGTCGCTGAAGTAGTGGCCGTTGCGCTGGTTCGAACCGTCGACGTCACCGAAGCCGCTCGTGGCCGACTGCGGGGCCGGTGCGGACGCGGTCGCGTACTCGGAGGACGAGCTCGGCGCGGCCGAGGACGTCGGCTGGGCGTACTCGCCGTAGCGGGGACGGTCGCCGACCGGCTGGCCGTACGGCGACTGCTGGCCGTACGGCGACTGCTGGCCGTACGGCGACTGCTGGCCGGCGGGGTTCTGGGGCTGCTGGCCGTACTGGCTCTGCTGGCCGTACTGCGACGGCTGGCCGTACTGCGACGGCTGGCCGTACTGGCTCTGCTGGCCGTACGGGTTCTGGCTCTGCTGGGCCTGCTGGCCGTACTGCGACTGCTGTCCGTACGGGTTCTGGCTCGGCTGCGGCTGCGACTGGCCGTACGGTGACGTCTGCTGCCCGTATCCGCCCTGCTTCGCACCCGAGGAGTCACCGGAGACAGCCGGGTACGGTGCGGTGTAGCGGTCGGTCGGGTGCTCCGTCGACGACGGGATCACGTCCGTGTTGTCCGGGGACGTCTCGTCGCTCCGGTTCTGGTTCTGGTTGTGGTTGTGGTTCTCGTCCTGGTTCGGGCGAGGGGTCTCGTCCGGCTGGTCGGAGTCGTTCGGCATCGACGTGTTCCCTCTCGTGGCCGCTGCTGCGGCGTCCTCACTGGCGGCAGGCGGAGCCGCATCGTCCGGACGGCGGTCGTCGCCCTGCCCGTTGGGCGTGGTGTCGGTCATGCTGGACGTGCTCCTTTCAAGCTCGTGCAGTCTGTCGCAAGCACCTGAGCGGTCCTTCTGTCGAGGCTGCGAGCCACCCCTGGCGATCTTATGCGTGCGCTGAACGGCGGGACCCAGTCCACCGCGGGACGGACAGCTAGGTTGGGGACCGTTCAGCGCGACACGTCGTCGCCCGCACCGGAGGGAACCACATGCGCCAGGCAGGACCGTGGCTGCGAGCCGCCGACGGAGCGATGCTGCTGGGCCCCGACGGGGTCCCCGCACCGACGGTGTTCGCCGAGATGAGCGCCCTCGCCGCCACCACCGGTGCGGTCAACCTGGGGCAGGGCTTCCCGGACGAGGACGGTCCGGCCGCGGTGCTCGAGGCCGCGGTGCAGGCGATCCGCGACGGCGTGAACCAGTACCCGCCGGGCCGCGGCACCCCCGACCTGCGAGCGGCGATCGCCGAGCACCAGCAGCGGTGGTACGGCCTCCAGGTCGACCCCGACCGCGAGGTCCTGGTCACCGCCGGCGCGACCGAGGCGCTGGCCGCGACGCTCCTCGCCCTGGTCGAGCCCGGCGACGAGGTGATCACCTTCGAGCCGTTCTACGACGCCTACGGGGCACTCGTCCGGCTCGCCGGCGGCGTGCACGTCACGGTCCCCCTCACCGCACCCGACTTCCTGCCCGACGAGCGGACGCTCCGGGCGGCCTTCACCGACCGCACCCGCGCCGTGCTCGTGAACACCCCGCACAACCCGACCGGACGGGTCCTGCCCACCGAGGTCCTGCAGACCATCGTCGACCTGGCCACCGAGCGTGACGCCGTGATCATCACCGACGAGGTCTACGAGCACCTGACGTTCGACGTCCCGCACACGCCCATCGCCACCCTGCCGGGCGCCGCCGAGCGGACCGTCTCGGTGTCGAGCGCTGGCAAGACCTTCAACACGACCGGCTGGAAGATCGGCTGGCTCACCGCTCCCCCGGCACTCGTCGACGCGATCACGACGGTCAAGCAGTACCTGACGTTCGTGAACGGCGCACCCTTCCAGCCGGCCGTCGCCGTGGGCCTCCGTCTGCCCGACACCGTGTTCACCGGCATCGCCGCCGACCTGCGCGCGAAGCACGAACTGCTCGCCGACGGGCTGACGGCAGCGGGCTTCGACGTGATGCGACCGGACGGCGGGTACTTCGTCCTCGCCGACGCCGCCCCCCTCGGGTACGACGACGCCCGCGCGTTCTGCCTCGAGCTGCCCGCCCTGGCCGGGGTCGCCGGGGTGCCGGTCTCGGCGTTCGTCCGCCCGGACCACGTCGCCGGGTACCGGTCCCTGGTGCGCTTCGCGTTCTGCAAGCGTCGGAGCGTCCTCGAGGACGCCGCCGCACGTCTGGCGACCCTCGGATCGCGCCCACGCGCCTGAGACCCGACCGCGTCGGGACGCGACGGACGTGTCAGCGCTGCCCCGGGCCTCCAGGCGGGGTGCGCACGGACACGTCGTAGCGCCGCAGCGACAGCGACGGGTTCACCCGACGGACGGTGTCCGTGACGGTGGTGTCGATCGTGGCGGTGAGCAGGCCCGGCGCGGCGCCGGCCGAGGCGACCGCGACGCCCGACGGGTCGAGGACGACCGAACCGCCGATCCCGATCGGCGGCGTCTGGCCGACCCCGACGACCCAGACGGTGTTCTCGATCGCACGTGCGGTGAGGAGCGTCCGCCAGTGGTGTTCCTTGCCGGGGCCACGCACCCACTCGGCAGGGAGCACGACGACGTCGGCCGCACCGCTCTCCGGGGCGGCGAGTCGACGGGTGACCTCCGGGAACCGCAGGTCGTAGCAGGTCTCGAGACCGATGCGGAGCCCGCCGAGTGTGAAGACCGGGAGCTGCTCCGGGTCGCCGGACTCGATGCGGTCGGACTCCCGCGACCCGAACGCGTCGTAGAGGTGGACCTTCCGGTACGTCGCCGCCAGGTCCCCCGAGGGGAGCACCGCGACCAGGGTGTTCCGGAAACGCTGTGGCGTGTCCGCCGACTCGGCGACCCCGACGACCAGGGCGATGCCCGTCGCCCGGGCGATGTCGCGGAGGCCCGTGACGAACGGGCCGTCCAACGGCTGCGCGGCGGCCACGAACCGATCGTCGATGTCTGCGGAGAAGTACGAGGTGTACTCCGGCGTGACGAGGAGGTCCGCGCCCCGGGCTGCCGCGTCGACGGCGGCGGTGCGCACGGTGGCGAGGTTGGCGACGGGATCGTCCACGGGGGCGAACTGCGCCGCCGCGATCGTGAGGGTGGCCATGCGGCGAGCGTACCCGGGGCCGGCACACGAAGAAGGCCCCGGTCCTGTTGGACCGGGGCCTTCATGTGACGCTTGGTTGCGGGGGCAGGATTTGAACCTACGACCTCTGGGTTATGAGCCCAGCGAGCTACCGAACTGCTCCACCCCGCGGCACGTTTAGAAGCCTACACGGGGCCGTGGCGGGACACAAATCGAGTGCCCCGCCACGGTGTGTCAGTTGTCGTTCTCGGCTGCTGTCGCTGCCTCGATCGCGTCCTGGAGGCGCTGGTCGGCTTCCGCCGCAGCGACCAGGTCGTTGTCGGCGTAGGCCTCCTGGCGGTCCTGCAGGGCCGCCTTGGCCTCGGACAGCGCCTTCTGCAGCGCGTCGTTGTCGGTCGAGCCGGAGCCCGTCGAACCACCGGTCGAACCCTCGCCCGAGCCCTCGCCCGACCCGGACGAACCCGAACCGGAGCCCGCGTCCGAGCCGGATCCGCTGCCGGAACCGGAACCAGAACCGGACCCGCTGCCGCTCGCACCGGAGTCACCGGCTGCGGCGCCCGAGTCACCACCGAACAGCGAGTTCAAGGCCTCGTCGAGGGTGTCCTCGAACGCGATCTTGTCGCCGAAGGCCACCAGGACCTTCTGCAACAGCGGGTAGGAACCACTCGACGTCGACTGCACGTAGACGGGCTGGACGTAGAGGAACCCACCGCCGACCGGGAGCGTGAGCAGGTTGCCCTGCTTCACGGTCGAGTTGCCGCGCTTCAGGATGTTCAGCTCCTGCGACACGTTCGAGTCACCGTTGAACAGGCTCTGCACCTGTCCGGGACCTGGGATGTTGTCGGTCTTCGGCATCGTCAACAGCGTGAGTTTGCCGTAGCCCGACCCCTTCTCGCCCTTGCCGGCACCACCTGCATCAGAGTTCACCGCCAGGTAGCCGGTCAACACGTTGCGGTTGTTCGCGCCCGCGGTCTGCTGTGGGATGTACGTCGTGTACAGCGAGTAGGCGGTCCCCTGCCCCGGCACCTTCATGGTCAGGTAGTACGGGTCCTGCAGGTTCGCGCGGTTGGCCGTCGTCGTGGTCTGCGCCCCGAGCGCGTTCGTCGACGTCGCCGCGGTGTCGGCGTCACTGTCCGACGTCGCCGTGCTCGTCGGTTCCTGCGGGGTGTTCCACGCGTCGTCACCCGAGTAGAACGAGTTGGCGTTGGTCACGTGGTACGTGCCGAGGATCGAGCGCTGCACCTTGAACAGGTCGGTCGGGTACCGCACGTGGTCGAGGAGTTCGGCGCTCATGCTCGACACCGGCTTCATCGACGTCGGGAAGATCTTCTGCCACGTCTTCAGGACCGGGTCCTTCGTGTCCCACGTGTACAGGGTCACCTTGCCCGTGTAGGCATCGACCGTGGCCTTCACCGAGTTCCGGATGTAGTTCACCTGGTCGGTGCGGTACGTCGAGGACTCGGCACCCGCGATGCTGTCCGACAGGCTCTGGCTCTGCGAGTACGGGTAGGCGTCGCTCGTGGTGTAGCCGTCCACGACCCACTGGATGCGGTGGTCGACGATCGCCGGGTAGGCGTCGCTGTCGACGGTCAGGTACGGCGCCGCCTTCTGCACACGGGTGATCGGGTCGCGGTCGTAGAGGATCTGCGAGTCCTTGTTCACCGCGTTCGAGAGCAGGATCTGCTCCGACTGGAACTTCGCGGCGTAGACGAGCCGGTTGAAGAAGTTGCCGAGGCTCGGCCCGCCGTTCCCGGCGTACGTGGTGGTGGCGTTGCCGCCGTTGTCGTCGTCGGAGCCGGACGGGTAGTCGAGCTCGACGTTCTTCGTGCCCTTCGGCGCACCGACGATCGAGTACGGCGGCGAGGTCTCACCGAAGTACACGCGCTGCTGGAAGTCGCCCAGCGCACCGTTCGACGGGATGCCGGACTCGAGGAACACCGGCTTGCCGTCACTCGCGCGCTGGTTGCCGTAGGCCGCGGTGACGCCGTACCCGTGGGTGTAGACGAACGCCCGGTTGTACTGGGTGTTCGCGGCCGAGCTGAGGCCGTCGAGGTCGATGTCGCGGACCGCGATCACGGTGTCCTCGGTCTCGCCCTTGACGTCGTAGCGGTCGACGTCGAGCTCCTTCGGGAACTGGTAGTACTGCCGGTACTGCTGCAGCTGGCTGAACGTGTCGGAGACGATCTTCGGGTCGATCAGGCGGATGTTGGCCGTCGTCTGGGCGTCCTGCGCCAGTGCGCCCGAGCTCGCCTCGGTCGTGGCGTCGTAGTTCTGCTCCTCGACACCGGCGACCCCGTACGCGTCACGGGTGGCCTTGATGTTCCGCTCGATGTAGGCGGACTCGAACGTCCGCTCCGAGGGCTTCACCTGCAGCCGCTGGACGACCCACGGGTAGATGCCGCCGATCACGATCGCGGCGACGAGCAGCAGGCCGGTGCCGACGATCGAGATGCGCCAGCGGCCGATGACCGCCGTCAGGATGAAGAGCAGCGCGACGATCGCTGCGATGCCGGCCATGATCTCGCGACCCGGGATCACCGCGTTGACATCGGTGTACTGGGCACCGGTGATGAGCGAGTTCGACTTCGTCAGCGCCGCGTACTGGTCGAGCCAGAGGCTGACCGCCTGCAGCGCGATGTAGAGCGCCGCAGTGACCGCGAGCTGGATGCGCGCAGCGCGGGAGATCCGGACCTCACGACCACCGAAGCGGAGCGCGCCGTAGAGGTAGCTCGCGGCGAGCGCGGCGAGTCCGGCGATCAGGACGACGGCCGACGAGTAGGCCACGATCGAGCGCCAGAAGGGCAGCTCGAACACGTAGAACCCGATGTCCAGGCCGAACTGCGGGTCGGTCTTGCCGAACGGCGTCCGGTTGAAGTACTCGAGGACCATGCTCCAGCGGCCGGCCGTCGAGAGCCCCGCGAAGATGCCGAGCACCACGGGGATGCCGATCATGACGGCACGTCGCAGCGGCTCGATGACCTGCTGGTAACGGTCGAGCTGCGAGTTGAGCTTCGCGTAGACCGGACGGAACCGGAACGCGAGCGCGATGCTCACGAAGACCGGGACCGCCATGCCGAGGAAGCCGGCCACGAACATCAGCGTGCCGGCGATCCACCGGGTCGTGAGGACCTGCTGGAATCCGAGCTGCGCGAACCACGCGTAGTCGGTGTACAGGCTGGCGAAGATGAAGAAGGCGATCACCAGTGCGGCCAGCACGATGATCGTGACCACGATCGGGACCCGCGGCGAGCGCCGCCCCGAGGTGGACGAGGTTGTCGTCACTTGATGTGCTCCAGACGTGTCGGACCGGCGGGCCCGGCTCGCGGCGGGCCGTCAGTGACACTGATCCTATGGGACCGGACCGGGCGTGAAGCTGTACGGGGGCTCAGGGACGGGTCAGGAACCGCAGCGGGCGAGCTTGGCGGTGCTCTTGCCGTCGGCGATCGTCTGCAGGTCGGTGACCGCCTGGTCGAGGGTTGCGACGCTGTAGACGTCGAGCCCGTCCGGCACGTGCCCGACGACCTCGTCGCAGTTGTCCGCGGGGGCCAGGAAGACCGTCGCACCCGCGTCGGCCGCCCCGTAGAGCTTCTGGCGGATGCCGCCGATGGGACCGACCTCGCCGTCGGCGGTGATCGTTCCGGTACCCGCGACGTGCTTGCCGCCGTTGAGCTTGCCCGGCGTGATCTCGTCGATAATCCCGAGCGCGAACATCATGCCGGCGGACGGCCCGCCCACGTCCTGCAGCCGGATAGACACCTTGAACGGGAAGTCGTAGCGCTCGGTGACGCCGACGCCGAGCAACGCCGTGCCCTGCTCGCTGCGGGGCGTGACCCGGAGCTCCTTCGTCGCGCCGCCCCGCTCGACGGTGACGGTCGCGGGTCGCGAGGTGCCGTGCTGCGCGACGGCTTCGCGCAGGCTCGTGGCGTCGGCGTTGGTCGTGAGCGACTTGCCGTCGAAGGCCGTGATCACGTCACCCTTCTCGATCGCACCGTCCGCTGCCGAGCCCTCCTGCACGGCGCTGACCTCGAGCTGGGTCGGCAGGTCGTTCCCCTGCTGGATGAGCGCGGCTGCGACGGCCGACTGCTGCGACGCCTGCATGTCCGCGGAGTCACGCTCGTTGACCTGCTCGGTGGTGGTGCCGCTCGGGTAGATCGCCTCGACCGGGATCACCGCCTGCGACCGGGTGAAGATCGCGCGGATGACGCTGGTCCACGACGGGCGGTTCGTCGCGTCGCCCTGGATGCCGACGGTGAGCATGTCGAGGGCACCCGCCGTCGGGTACGTCTCGTGCCCGGAGACCTGGATGAGCTTGACGTCCTTCGCGTCCTTGCCGGTGCCCTGCTGCTGCGTGCCGATGGTGTTGTATACCGGTCCGGGCACCTCGATGAGGTACGGACTGGGCAGCAGGCTCGCCAGCAGGCCCAGCACGACGGCGCCGATCAGGAACGCCCACCCGACCCTCCGGGCACGCGAGCGACGACGGGGCGCGGGGGCGAAGAGGGTCACGCGGGGTCCTTCCAGATGGGCACCCGCGCCTGGCGGCAGGGTGGTCGCCCACGCTTGGCAGCGGGGCTGTTCGCCCTGGGCGCAGCACTTCGGGCGTTCCCACGGGGGCATCCCAGGTGCGGCCCCGTGAGCAGCGATTAGCGTAGTCGGCATGCCTGATGAACCACAGCCGGGGCCGGACGACGACTTCCAGGAGATGCTGCGCAAGCTGCTCTCGGGCGAGGGGCAGATCGACCCGTCGCAGCTCGCCGGTGCCGCCGGTCTGCCGAACGACCCGGCCTCCGTGGCGAACCTGATGAGCCAGCTCCAGCGCGCCGCGCAGTCCGGCGGCGACGGCATCGACTTCTCGGCCACCGCCGAACGTGCAACCGCCATCGCCCGCGACGGCGGCCACGCAGTCGACCCGGCCACCTCGCAGGCGGCCGACCAGGCGTTCCAGGTCGCCGCACTGTGGCTCGACGAGGTGACGACGGTCGCCGAACTGACCGCAGCCCCGAGCCTCTACACGCGTGAGCAGTGGGCGAAGGCCACCACCCCGGTGTGGACGCAGATCGCCGAGCCCGTCGCCTTCAGCATCGCCGACGCCCTGACCGAGGCGATCGACCAGCGTGCGCCCGAGCAGCTCAAGGCGATGCTCGGGGACGTCTCGAAGGCGATGCGCGGCATCGGCGGAGCACTCTTCGCGATCCAGCTCGGCCAGGTCGTCGGGCAGCTCTCGAAGGAGGTCGTGTCCGGCGGCGACGTCGGCGTGCCGCTCCTCGACGAGCAGGTCGCCGCGCTCCTGCCGCAGAACGTCGCCGAGTTCGCCGAGGGCCTCGACGTCTCCGAGGACGAGGTCCGCATCTACCTCGCCGTCCGCGAACTCGCGCACGCCCGGCTCTTCCGGTCGGCACGGTGGCTCCGGCTGCACATCATCTCGTCGATCACGGACTACGCGCGGGGCATCCACATCCCGTTCGACCGCGTCGAGGAGCTCGCGGCCGACATCGACCCGACCAACCAGGAGCAGCTGCGCGACGCACTCGCCTCGGGTGCCCTCATCCCGCCGCGCACTGCCGAGCAGGACGCCGCACTCGCGCGGCTCGAGACGATGCTCGCGCTGGTCGAGGGCTGGGTGGACACGGTGACCGCCGCGGCGACCGTCCGTCTCCCCAAGGCCGGAGCGATCGCGGAGATGGTGCGACGTCGTCGGGCCGCCGGTGGCCCCGCCGAGTCGGCGTTCGCCACGCTGGTCGGCCTGGAGCTGCGTCCGCGCCGTCTGCGCGAGGCCGCGGCGATGTGGCAGCGGGTGACCGACGAGCTCGGTGCCGAACAGCGCGATGCCCTGTGGGCACACTTCGACCTCGTGCCGACCTCGGACGACGTCGACGCGCCCGACGCCCTCGTCGCACGGCTGCGGAACCCGTCGCAGACCGACGAGGACGACGCGTTCGACAAGGCACTCGAAGACCTGCTGAACGACTCGACCGGGGCACGCCCGCACGAGGACGAGTCCGGCCACGTGGCCGACGACCCCGAGGGCGGATCGGGCGACGGTCCAGGGGACCACACGGGCGACCAGCCCCGCTGAGTTCTCCACAGATCCGCTCCGTGACCCCACGCGTGCCGCCCACTCCGGCACCGTGGGGTCATGGGCATCCGCATCGATCCGACACTCGAGTTCGTCTGGCGTGACCCCGCCACGGTCCAGCTCGGGGTCGATCCCCCGCGTGCCGTCGTCGCCGTGCCCACCACCGGGGAAGAGCGGTTCCTCAACGGCCTCCGGCGCGAGACCGGGCACGACGTGCTGTCCGGCCTCGCGGTGGCGTCGGGCTGCTCCCCGGAACGTGCGGCCGGGGTGCTCGGCGCAGCGTCGCCCGCAGTGGTCGAGGTCCTGCCCGAGCCGCTCGAACGCATCGAGGTGCACGGCCCCGGCACGCTCGCCGACACCGTGGCGACGTTCCTCACCGGCGAGGGCGTGACGGTCAGCCGAACCACCGCCCCGGCAGGGGGTCCCATCACACTGCCCGACCCGGAACCCCGGCTCGCGGTGGTGGTGGCCGACCACGTGGTCGACCCGGCGCTCCGTGCCGCGTGGACCCGTCGTGGCGTGCCGCACCTGGCGGTCGTCGTTGGGGACGGCCGGGTCCGCCTCGGGCCGTTCGTCGTGCCGGGAGCCGGACCCTGCCTGCAGTGCGCGGAGTACGCACGTGTCGACGACGACCCGGCCTGGCCGGCCATCGCGGCCCAGGTCTGGGGTCGGCACCCGGCGCCGCTGTCGCCGTGGCGGTCGGCGGCGGTGGCCGCAGCCACGGCACGGATGCTGCTGGAACGGCTCCCGCTCCGGACGCAACGTGCCGAGCCCGACCAGGTCGTCTTCGAGCGGGACGACCTGTCCGTCAGCCGTTCCCCGGTCCGGCCCCATCCGCGATGTGCGTGCCGAGCGCTGCCAGGAACCGACTCGGAGCCCGGGCTCCCCCACGCGTGGACCCCTGTTGCGACCACGTGATCGTGACGGATCGGCGGGCTCGCGTCAGCCCGACGTAGAACAGCCGTCGTTCCTCGTCCACCTCGGTCTCGGTCGACGCGTGCGAGATGGGCAGCAGCCCCTCGGCGGCGCCGGCGATGACCACGTGCGGCCACTCCAGACCCTTCGACGAGTGCAGCGTCGCGAGCGTGACGGCGTCGACCTCGGGTTCGTGGTGCGTCGCCGCGCGATCGACCAGGTCCTGGGTGAACTGCTGCATCGTCGTGCCCGCGGGGGCGTCCTCGGCCAGGCCCATGATGGCCTGCAGCGCCTCCCACTGCTCGCGCACTGCGCCCGTGCCCTCGGGCGGCGTCTCCGTCCAGCCGCTGACCTGCAGCACGAGCCGGACCCGTCGGGTCAGCTCGTCGTCGGTCTGCCGGATCGCCTCACCGCGCATGTGGTGGACGGCGAGCTTGACCTCCGGGCGGTTGAAGAACCGCGTGCCGCCCTGCACCCGGTACGGGATCCCGTTCCGGCCGAGGGCGGACTCGAGCGCGGCGGACTGCGCCCCGACGCGGAAGAGCACGGCGCAGTCCCCGAAGGACGCGCCGGCCCCGACGAGCTCCGCGATCCGGCGGGCGATGGTCTGCGCCTCGTCACCGTCGTGGACGCAGGCCAGCACGACCGGGTCCGGGCCCGGTTCCTGGCTCTGGGCCACCAGGTCGAGCGCCCCGGGCTGACCGCGCATCAGCGTGTTCGCAGCGGACACCACCTCGCGCGTGGAGCGGTAGTTGCGTTCGAGCCGCAGGACCGATCCGCGCGGGAACTCCGACCCGAACCCGAGCAGGTAGTCGCTCGACGCCCCGGCGAACGAGTAGATGGTCTGACTGGCGTCGCCGACGACGCACAGGTCGTCGCGCCCGCCGAGCCAGGCGCGCAGCAGGTCGTGCTGCACCGGCGAGACGTCCTGGTACTCGTCGACGACGAAGAACCGGTACTGCTGCCGCACGTACGACGCCACACGGGGTTCGGACTCGACCATGCCGAGGGTCGCCAGCAGGACGTCCTCGAAGTCGAGCTGCCGCCGGTCGTCCTTCAGCCGCTCGTACGCCTTCATCAGGTCGATGACCCGGCGCGGCGTGGTGTCGCGCGGCATCACCCGGTCAGCGGCGGCGGCCTCGTACTCGTCGAGCGAGAGCATCTGCACCTTGCGCCACTCGACCTCGGCGGCCAGGTCGCGGAGCACCGGGGTGTCGACGTGCATGCCGACCGTGTCGGCGGCGTGCGCGATCATCCGCCCCTTGGACTCGACGATCTTGGGGGCGTGCCCGCCGACGGTGTCCGGCCAGAAGTAGCTGAGCTGCGCCATCGCTGCGGCGTGGAAGGTGCGTGCCTGCACCGTCCCGGCACCGAGCGCGCGCAGTCGCGACCGCAGCTCACCAGCGGCACGGCTCGTGAACGTCAGCGCGAGGACGTGGTTCGGCGCGTAGGTCCCCGTGGCGACCCCGTAGGCGATGCGGTGCGTGATCGCACGCGTCTTGCCCGTCCCTGCACCGGCCAGCACCGCGACCGGTCCGAGCAGGGTCCGGGCGACCGTCCGCTGCTCGGCGTCGAGCGCGGCGAGCAGTTCGTCGGGCGACGGCGGCCGGGGTTCGACAGCCCCTGCGCCGGCTGTGCCGCGCGGACCGGCGACGCTCACGGCAGGTCCAGCGGCCCGCCGTACCACTCCTCGATGATGGCGCGGGCGATCGAGGTGCGTCCGGGCAGCAGCAGGGTGTCCCCGGCGCGCTCGCGGATCTCGTCGCGCGAGAACCACCGCACGTCCAGGATCTCCACACCGTCGGGGCGGGCGGTCGTCGGGTCACCGCCCGCTGCACGCGCACGGAAGCCCACCATCAGCGACGCGGGGAACGGCCACGGCTGCGAGCCGAGGTACTCGGGCTCCTCGACGCGGACGCCGGATTCCTCCCAGACCTCGCGGCGGACGGCGTCCTCGAGCGACTCCCCCGGCTCGACGAACCCGGCGAGGAGCGAGTACCGGTCGGCGTCCCACGCGGCGTTCGAACCGAGCAGGATCCGGTCGTCGGCGTCGACCACCCCGACGATGATCGCCGCGTCGGTTCGTGGGAACAGGTCGTGCCCCTCCGGGTCGCGACGGACCCATCCACCGCTCACGACGGCGGTGGGCGATCCGGTGCGCGGGGAGAAGCCGTGCACTGCGTGCCAGTTGGCCATCGCGACGGCTTCGACCGCCAGTCCCTGGTCGCGCGGCGAGAGCTCGGTGCCGAACATCCGGAGGCTCTGCCAGGCGTCGTCGTCGGGTTCGATGGCGGTTGCCGTCGCGCTGTCGATCAGCGCAGCGACGAAACGGGTCCCCGCCGCGGCGTCCGGGGCGTCCGAGACAGCTCGGCCGAGGTACAGGGTGACGGTCTCGACCGGGATCTGGGCCGCGGTCACGAAGCGCAGGGTCCCGTCCGCGTTCCGGAGCATCTCGGCGCCGCGGACAGGCAGGTACCGGGTGCGCTCGTCCTGGCGCAGGACGCGCTCGAGGTCGTCGGTCGTGCGGAACTCGGCGTCGCGGTCGAGTTCGTTGCGGGAGAGCGGGAGCCGGGCGGCGAACTCGACGGTCACGGCGGGAGAGCTCCTCGGATCGGGTGCGGACGTGCAGGAGACGTGCGGTGGGCGTGCGGGCCGCCGAACAGCGTGGCGTGCAGCCGTGCACGCGTCACGCGCCTACCCTGAGGGGCATGGCGGGATCCCAGTTCACTCTAGCCGCGTTGGCGACGACGGCCGTTCCAGGTCTCCTCGTCACGGGCACGCGCACGCTCGGCTCGGCCGCGGCCGGCGACTACGAGTCGGCGCTCCTCCGCGACGCCGACGGCACCGAGATCGTCATCCGCCGCCCCCGGAACCAGCGCGCCGAGGCCCGCCAGTCGGCCGACCTCGTCGCCATCCGGGCGCTGAGCGCCGGGATCCGGACCCGCCTGCCGTTCGGGGTCGTCGAGTACCGCGGCCAGGCACCGATCGGATCGACGCGCGCCATCGTCACGACACGGTTGAGCGGGACCCACCCGACGCTCGCGTCACTCGTCGAGCGCCCCGACCTCGCCACCAGCGTCGGCCGTGCCGTCGCCGCGATCCACCAGCTGCCGACGAGCTTCGTCTCCGACGCGGGCCTGCCCTCGCTCACGCCGTTCGAGGTGCTCCGGTCCGCCGTCTCGGTGATGGACCGTGCCGTCGCGACCAAGCTCGTCCCCGCCGCGCTCGTCGAGCGTTGGGAGGGCGCCGCACGCGACCAACAGCTCTGGCAGTTCACGCCGACCGTCGTGCACGGCTCGCTCGGCACCGGCGCCCTGCTCGTCGACGGTGACGCGGTCACGGGGATCCTCGACTGGGGCGAGCTGCGGCTCGGCGACCCGGCCAAGGACCTCGCCTGGGTGCTCGCCGGCCGTCGCGACGCGTTCGACACCGTCCTCAGCGCCTACGAAGCGAACGGCGGCGGTTGCGACCGCCAGCTCGCACAGCGTGCACGTGTGCACCACGAGCTCGAGACAGCGCACTGGCTGCTGCACGGCGTCCAGGCGAAGAGCACCGAGGTCGTCGACGACGCCGTCGCGATGATGCACCGCCTGGTCGACGCGGTGCACGCCCCGAGTGCGGAGCCACTGCAGTCCGTGTCGCCGGAGACGATGGAGATCGGCGAGGTGGAGCAGCTGTTGTCCTCCACCGAGCGTCGCCACGGCTGACCCCGGATCGCGCCGCCGCACGTCGGTCACGACTCCCCGCTCGGTTCCGCCGGGCGGTCACAGATCGTCGGCTGCGTCGCGTCCACCCGACGGTCTGTGACCGCTCGCTGCGCCGAAGGCGGTGTGTCGTGACCGGTTCCGGTCGTCGGCTCGCGTCCGGGACGCGACCGTCTGGAGGCCCGGTGCCGGTCCGGCGGACCGGCACCGGGCCTCCAGGGCGGAGCACGACCGGCGGAGCACGACCGGCGGAGCACGACCGGGCGGAGCACGACCGGCACAGCGCGCTGCAGGCGCAGGGCGGCGACACGGCAGGTGCGGTTCTTCCGGCACGTCCCGTCAGGCGCGTCCAGTGGCGGGCGCCGCGCGCGACACGGCAGGCGCGGCAGGTCCGGCGCGGCCCGCGCCGGACGCACCGCGGGCGGTCGCGCGCGCCTTCCGCCCGCCGCGGGACGTCAGCTGCCGATGGCCTCGGACCACGCGCGCTCCAGGCCGGCGCGGTCCAGCAGCTCGGACGGACGGACCTCGAGGTCGTCGGCGACGAAGTAGAACACCGCGTCGACCTGGTCGAGCGGCCGTCCGGTGAACTCGGCGTACGCGACGCGGTACAACGCGAGCTGCAAGGTGCGACGAGCCAGGTCGTCTGCCCCCGAGGGAGCCTTGCCCGTCTTCCAGTCGACGACCTCGGCACGCCCGTCGATCTCGTAGACGGCGTCGAGCTTGCACACGACGCTGTGCCCGAGGAACGGGATGTGGATCTCGCGTTCGACCTCGATCGGTGTCAGCCCGGCCCACCGTGAGCGGGCGAACGTCGCCTGGAAGTCCGCGAGTCGGCGGGCGTCGTCGTCGGTGACCACGGCGTCCGGCGATGCGTCGACGAGGTCGTCGGCGTCGAGGTCGAGCTCGCCGTCCCAGACGTCGAGGGTCTCGAGCCCGCCACCGCTCCGCGCCCGCTGCTCCACCCACTGGTGGAAGAGCGTGCCGAGACGGGTGGCACGGTACGGTCGCTCGGGCATCGGCCGGCGGAGCCGCTCGGCCACGGAGTCGGGTTCGGTCAGGTAGTCCTTGAAGCCCGACGCCGGGACGCGGTGCGGGACGGCGACCGCGTGCTTCGCGTTCCGGGTGGCGTGCCGTTCGGCGAGCAGCAGGTCGATGTCGGCGGCGAAGCGCCCGGCGGCTCCGGGGTTCGCGTTCCGCACCCGCTCGGCCGCAGCCAGGACCCGCGGCGCCCGCTGCCCGAACGGCACGTGCGGCCAGGTCTGGGTCGCGCCGCTCTCCCCCATCGGGTTCTCGTCGTGCACCGTCGTCTCCGGGATCGCCGCGCCGTCGATGACGTCGGCGTCCACCAGGTCGCGCAGGTAGCGGCTCGGTTCGGTGGGTCGGACCCCGCCGGCCCAGAACGAGCCGGACACCAGCAGGTCGTGCTTGGCGCGGGTCAGGGCGACGTAGGTGAGCCGGCGTTCCTCGTCCTCGTTGCGGGCCTTCACCTGTTCCTTGAAGGCGTCGATCGCCGTGGTGACGTCCTTCTGGGTCTCCTGTCCGCGCCAGGCGAGCCGGGGCAGCTCCGCGGCGTCCCCGCGGAACTCGTACGGCAAACGGCCGAACCCGAGCCAGCCGGACGAGCCCTCCTGCGGACGCGCGGGCAGACCGCCCTCCACCATCCGGGGCACCGCGACGGCGTCCCACTCGAGCCCCTTGGACCCGTGGATCGTCAGGATCTGCACGGTGCCGGCCTCGGGCTCCTCGGAACGCGGGCCCATGTCGTCACGCCGGGCTGCGGCGTCGATCCAGCCGAGGAACGAGCCGAGGTCGGCGCGGTCGTCGGTCGACACGAAGCCGGCGAGCTCGTCGATGAAGGCGTCGAGGTACGCGCCGCTGCCCTGTTCGTGCGCGGCGACCTCGATGTCGAGTCGCATCTCCTGCACGACGAGCGTCACGAAGTCGACCAGGTCACTCCCCGCGCGTGAGCGGAGCATCGAGAGCTGCCCGCCGAGCGCGCGCATCCGGCTGCGACCGGCGGCGGTGATGCCCTCGAGCGCACCGTGCTCGTCGGGCGCGGTCGCGACGAAGTCGAGCGCGTCGACGATCGACCCGTGCTCCCCTGCGGCGACCGAGGCCCGGAACGCCGCGGTCAGGTCGTCGTCGAGACGCTGCTGGGTGTGGTCGCGCTGGAACAGCCACCGGGCGAGCTGGTGCAGGGCGACGATGTCCGCCGCGCCGACCCGCCACCGCGAGCCCGCGAGCAGCCGGATCAGGTCGTTGCCGGCCGCCGGGTCGTGCAGCACGCGCAGGCATGCCACCAGGTCGACGATCTCCGGGCGCTGGAGCAGCCCTCCGGTCCCGAGCACGTGGTAGGGCACCCCACGTGCTCCGAGCGCCGCCGTGAACGCCGCGAGGTCCTTCCGGGCCCGCAGCAGCAGCGCCATCGAGCCCGCCGGGGCCCGCCGGCGGTGGTCCTGGAACCACGCCGCGACCTCGTCGGCCTCTTCCGGCAGGGTCTCGGGGAACACCACACGCACCGTACCCGCGTCGGCGCCCGGTCGCGGCGAGAGCCGTTCGACGTCGACCTCGGACGCCTCGGACAGCGGCGCCACGATCGCGTTCGCCCCCGCGAGCACGTCGACCGGGTTCCGCCAGCTCGTCGACAGCGCGAAGGTCACCGGCTCGGCCACGCCGGGTTCGTCGCCCCCGAAGTCGTGCGGGAACCGGGCGAGGTTCGCCGCACTCGCCCCACGGAACCCGTAGATCGACTGGTGTGGGTCGCCGACCGCCATCACCGAGTGCCCGCGGAACAGCCGGGCGAGGAACCGGGTCTGCACCACCGAGGTGTCCTGGTACTCGTCGAGGAGCACCACGCCGTACCGACTCCGCAGGTCGTCGACGACGCGCGGTGCCGACTCGGCCGCAGCGAGCGCCAGGGCGATCTGGTCGGAGAACTCCACGAACCCGCGGTCGACCTTCTGTCGACGGAACTCGGCGACCAGGTCGGCCAGGGGTTCGAGGGCGCCGATGGCAGCGACCGCGTCGGTGATCGCCTTGTACGGCTTGCCCCGGTTGCCGGGGAGTTCGAGCAGCTCGGAGAACTCGATGGCGAACCGGCGCAGGTCTTCTGGTTCGACGAGGTGTTCGGAGGTGGCGCCGGCGAGCGCGACCACGGCGGCGGTCAGCGTGTCGACGTCGCGGTCGAGTCCGGCGAGCCGGTCGTCGCGGGCGGCCACCACGACCCGACGGGCGAGCTGCCAGGCCGAGGGTTCGGTCAGCACCTGGGACTCGCCGTCACGGCCGACGAGCAGGGCGTTCTCGCGGAAGACCGCGTTCGCGAAGGCGTTGTACGTCGAGACGGTGGGCGCTTCGAAGGCATCCCCCGGGGTGATCAGCCCGACGTCCTCGAGCGCGCGGATGCGGTCGTTGATGCGGACCGACAGTTCGCCGGCGGCCTTGCGGGTGAAGGTCAGGCCGAGGACCTCGTCGGGGCGGACGAGCCCGTTGGCCAGCAGCCAGACCACGCGCGAGGCCATCGTCTCGGTCTTCCCGCTGCCCGCTCCGGCGACGACCAGCGCAGGCACGAGCGGCGACTCGATGACGGCGCGCTGCTGGGTGGTGGGACGGGGGCGGCCCAGCGCGTCGGCGATGGCGTCGGCACCGTGCCGGATGACGGGCGGCGCAGCAGCAGCAGCCGAGTCGGTCGTCTCGGTCGTCTCGGTCGGGTCGCTCACCAGGTCACCTCCGCCACCACGTGGATCCGGCACTCGACCCCGGTCCGGGCCTTCTCGCAGTGGTCGTCCACGTTCGCCACGAACGTCCGGCCAGCCATGCCCCGCGCCACACCGTGCAGGCGCTCGCGGTACGCCTCGCGCGCCTCGGCGTCGAACGCGTGCTGCGTCCGCTCCGAGAAGGCGTGGCCACCGCGGGGGTTCTGGACGAAGACCAGCCGTGCATCGGTCATCGGGGAGCCGGCGGGTACACCGTCGACCGCGCCGTCCTCGACCGCGAGTTGGTAGGCACCGAGCTGCGGGTGTTCCGGCATGTCGTTCTTCTCGCTGGGCATCGAGCGGCCGGTCTTCAGGTCGACGACGCTGACCCGGCCATCGGGGTCGACCTCGATGCGGTCGATGCTCCCCCGGATGCGTGCAGGACCGGTCACCAGCGCGAACGAGGTCTCGGCGCCGAGCAACTGGCGCCCGGCGCTGGCGAAGGTGCGGAGGTAGTCGCTCAGTCCCTCGATCATCCGCCGCGTCCGCGCGCGCTCGCGGTCGGCGACCCAGGGCGACTCGAACGTGAGCTCGTCCCACCGTGACTCGACCCGCTCCCACAGCGACTCGACGTCGATCTCGGTGGCGTGCTCCATCGCTTCGTGCACGATGGTGCCGATGCCCATCGCCGGGCTCGGGGCACCGCCACCGAAGGTCTGCGCGAACCAGTGCACCGGGCACTCCTCGAAGGTGCCGATCCGTGACGGCGACACCGACACGGCCGGCGCGACGGGCTCCCCGCCCTCGACCTCGGGCACGGGCTCGGCGTCGAGGTCGACCAGGGGTTCGTCGGTGGTCGGCTCGGCGAGTCCGTACCACTCGTCCGGAGCCGCCCCGGGTACCTCTGCCTCGGCCAGGCGGGCCAACGCGGACGCGGCCTCGTGGTCGCCGGAGCCCACCACCCGTCGGCGCAGCGACCCGGCGAGCCCGCGCAGGGACAGCGGGTGCACGGTCGGTTGGCGGTCCGGCGGGACCGGGACGAGTCGGACGAAGGGCGACGGCGACTCGTCGTCGTTCGCGACGGTGCCGATGACGACCTGCGTGGTCGCGCGGGACACCGCCCGGGCGAAGAGTCGGAGTTCGTCGGCGACGACGGCGGCGCGGTCGTCGATGGGCGAACGCTCGACACCGGCGGCCGCGCGCACCAGGCCGTCCGGGTCGAGCAGGCTGCCGCGCACCCGGGTGTTCGGCCAGACACCGTCCTGCAGGCCGAGCACCACGACCACGTCGCACTCGAGTCCGATCGTCGCCGAGGGGGTCAGCACCCGCACACGGCCGGCGGTCCGGTCGGGGCCGATCGAGTCCTCGGGCAGGTCGGCACCGAGCAGGTCGTCGACGAAGACCCGCGCGGGGGCGTCCGGCGTGCGCTCGACGAAGCGCTTGGCGGCGGTGAACAGGCCGACGACGGCGTCCAGGTGGCGGTCGGCCTCCCCCGCACCCACTCCACCGGCGGCGGACTGGGCACCCCACGACTTCGCGAGGCCACTGCGTTCCCAGAGCCCCCAGAGGACCTCCTCGATGCTCGACCCCGCATCGGCGTCGGCACGCGCCTGTACCAGGCTCCGGGCAAGTCGGGTCGCACGCCGCGCGAACCCGGCGTCGACCGTCGCCAGTCGCTCCGGTGCGCCCAGCGCCTCGACCAGCAGTTCGTCGGCGGTGCGGCTGCCGTCGCCCGCGAGCTCCTCGCGCCGCAGTGCGAGCCGGAGTCTGCGCATCGCCAGGGTGTCGAGGCCGCCGAGGGGACCCGTGGCGAACGCGGTGGCCAGGGCGGCGTCGAGCGGCAGGACGTCGAGCGCCACCGCAGCCGCGTCGAGCAACGCCCGCGCCGCGGAGTCGTCGCGCGGACGGACGGGCGCCGCGCCGGCGGTCGCCGGGACCTCGGCCACGGAGAGCGCCCGAACGAGTTCCGGGATGGCAGCGCCGCTCCGGGTGACCACGGCCATCCGGTGCCACGGCACGCCGTCCAGCAGGCGGTGTTCGCGGAGTCGACGAGCGATCGCGACCACGAGGGCGGACCGGCTGGCAGCCTCGAGGTGGACGACGGCGTCGGACCGCGCGTCCTGGTGGCTCGCCGCGGCGCTTCTCTGTCGTCCGGCCGCCGCGGTGCCGATGCGGCCCGTGATGCCGGAGACCAGGGCGCGGATCGGCGCCGGGTGCCGGTGCACGGCGCCGAGGAACAGCTCGTCGACGCGGTCCACCCCGAGTCGCACGGCGAGCCGTCCGAGCACGTCCGGTTCGGCGCCGCGGAACGCCGAGGCAGCGATGTCCGGGTCGCCGAACGCGACGATCTGCACCCCGGAACGCGCGAGGGCTCCGAGCAGGGCGATCTCGCCCTCCACCAGTTCTTGCGTGTCGTCGACGACGACCAGCCGCAGGGCGGCGATGCTCGCGGGGAGCTCGTGCCGCAGCACCGCGGCGGTGGCGTACGCCACGAGCTCGCCGGAGTCGAGTCCGGTCGGCCGGAACGCGGTGACCGAGGCGCGGTAGTCGTCGACGAAGTCACCCACGGCGTGCCACTCGGGTCGACCGAGCTCGTCGCCGAGTTCGCGCATGTCGTCGGGCTCGACACCAGCGGCGACAGCGCGCATCATCACGTCGCGGAGTGCGGTGCGGAACCCGGCGCGTTCACGGACGACCGCGGTGATCGGGTCGGGCCAGGCCGGACCGGCTGCGTCGAGTTCGTGCCCGGCGAGCAGGTCGGCGATGATCCGGTCCTGCTCGCCACCGGTCAGCAGCGTCGGGGGTTCCTGCCCCTGCACCGCCGCCGCGTGCGTGACGATCTGGAACGCCAGGGAGTTCACGGTGCGTGCGAGGGCCCCGGGAACGACCCGGTCGACCGTCCGCGCCAGTCGGTCGCGCAGCGCCGTCGCCGCTGTGCGTGCAGAGGTCAGTGCCAGGACCGTCGCGTGCCCGTCCGGGGTGATCGCATCGGGGCGGTTCAGGCGGTCGGCGACCAGGCGAGCGAGCGTGGTCGTCTTGCCGCTGCCCGGGGCGCCGATCACCGCACCGTGGCGGCCGTCCGGCAAGGCGAGCACCGCAGCCTGTGAGGGGTCGTCGACCAGTGCGCGCGCGAACCCGGTGTCTTCGGGAGCGGGCATCAGCGTGGTCTGCGGCACGCTCGTACGGTACCGAGGACCGCCGACAGCACCGCCCCGGACGCGCGGGGCACCGGTCGTCCGACCGCCCGAGTGCGCCCGCGGCGAACGGCCGATGCCGCACGGGACCGCTCGGATACGCTGTGCTCGTGGACATCAAGATCGGCATCATCAACAGCCCGCGCGAGATCGCGTTCGAGACCGCCCAGACCGCGGACGAGGTCGAGAAGGCCGTGTCCGAGGCGCTCACCGCGAAGTCGACGCACCTGTCGCTGCAGGACGACAAGGGCCGTCGCTTCATCGTCCCCGTCTCGGCCCTGGCGTACGTCGAGGTCGGCGCGGAAGAGGCACGGCGCATCGGCTTCGTCGCCTGACGACGTGGAACTGCTCTTCGCCGTCCTCGGCGGCATCATCATCGGCGCGGTCGCGCACGTGATCCTGCCGTGGCGGTCGAACCGCGGCGTGCTCGTCGGACCTGCTGCCGGCGGCATCGCCGCAGCCGTCCTGTGGGAAGCGCTGACCTGGGCCGGGTGGCGGTACGACGGCACCTGGATCTGGGTCGTGGCCCTCGTGGGTTCCGGCGTGGTCTCGGTCATGGTCGAGTGGCTCCTCGGCACCCGGCGCGACAAGGGCGACGCCGCGTACTACGAGCAGCTCAAGACGCGCGGCGCCTGACACTCGGGCAAGCCCGACACCCGAGCAAGCCAACGATCGAGCAAGCGTGACGCTCGATCAAGCGTGAAGCTCGAGCGAGCCTGCCGCTCAAGCCGTCAGGCCGAGCGCGTCCATCCGTCGGGTGTGCGCGGCGATGAGCTCGGTCCAGACCGGCTCCAGTCGCTCCTGGTCCTCACGGGCGTGCGACGCCAGGGCGGACCGGGCGACGAGCAGGGTGTCGCCCACCAGACGCCGTCCCCACATCGCCAGGCGCGATCCGATCTGCGGGTCGTCCTCGATGTGGGCAGTCAGCTCCTCGACGACCGCCGCTTCCTCGCGCGCGTCGAACACCGAACGCAGCCGCTGCCGCACGTCGATCGGCAGCGAGCGGAGCAGGTTGCCGAACAGGTCGTTCAGGATGCCGGCCGTCACGTAGCCGGTGAGCATCGACTCGTACCAGTCGGCACCGCTCGTCCGTTCGAGGAACAGGTCGATCGCCTCGCGGTGCGGTGCCATCAGCGCCGCCGGGTCCCCGCCGGTGCGCTCGATCTCGGCCACGATCGTGCGGTGCCGCTCGAGCGCCGTGGTCGCGAGCACCCCGGTGACCAGACGGCCGGAGAGCGTCGGTGCCGAAGCACCGGCTCGTCCCATCGTCTCGTAGACGGAGAGCTGCAGGTAGGCAGCCTGCCCCAGGTAGACGTCGAGCTCCGGGGTGACGTCGTCGAGCGCGAGCCGCTTGACCTGTGCTGCTCCGCGCGGGTTCCGCGACGCGAGCCATGCGGCAGCGAGCTGCGCCGCGCGCTTCCGGTTCCACCACGACACCACCCGACCAGCATAGAGGGCACCCGCCGGTCACCGGCCCGACGTCCAGCGGCGCCCGCCGGGCGCCCGCCCCGACGTCCAGCGGCACCCGCCGGGCGCCCGGCCCGACGCCCAGCGGCACCCCGGAGTGCCCCGGACCACGCGCCCGTCGGTAGACTGGCCCGGACTTCCACCAGAACTAAGGTGATTCTTTGACTTTCTCAGACCTCAACATCGACCAGGACATCGTCGATGCACTGGCCGGCAAGGGCATCATCGAGCCCTTCCCGATCCAGGAACAGACCATCCCGCTCGGCCTGACCGGCCAGGACATCATCGGCCAGGCCAAGACGGGTACCGGCAAGACCCTCGGGTTCGGCCTGCCGCTGATCCAGCGACTCGGTGCCGACCCGGCCCACGGTGTGAAGGCGCTCGTCGTCGTCCCGACCCGTGAACTCGCGGTCCAGGTCACCGAGGACCTCGAGCTCGCGGCGTCCAACCGCCCGACCACGGTCGTCTCGATCTACGGCGGCAAGGCCTACGAAGGCCAGGTCGAACAGCTCAAGGCCGGCGCCCAGATCGTCGTCGGCACGCCCGGGCGACTCATCGACCTGCAGCGGCAGCGTCTGCTCGACCTCTCCCACGTGCAAGAGGTCGTGCTCGACGAGGCCGACCGCATGCTCGACCTCGGGTTCCTGTCGGACATCGAGCGGATCTTCCAGGCGGTCCCCGAGGTGCGGCACACGATGCTGTTCTCGGCGACGATGCCCGCGCCGATCGTCGCGCTCGCACGACGGTTCATGAGCCGTCCGGTGCACATCCGGGCGACCGACCCGGACGAGGGCCTCATGCAGGCCAACATCAAGCACCTCATCTACCGTGCGCACTCGCTGGACAAGGACGAGGTCATCGCCCGCATCCTGCAGGCCGAGGGTCGCGGCAAGACCGTGATCTTCACGCGCACGAAGCGTGCCGCGGCGAAGCTGGTCGAGGAGCTCAAGGACCGCGGGTTCAACGCGGCAGCGGTGCACGGTGACCTCAACCAGGAGCAGCGCGAGCGCGCCATGGCGGCGTTCAAGGCCGGCAAGCGCGACGTCCTCATCGCCACCGACGTCGCCGCCCGCGGCATCGACGTCGACGACGTCACGCACGTGATCAACCACACGATCCCGGACGACCCGGACACGTACCTGCACCGCGCTGGCCGCACCGGCCGCGCCGGCAAGACCGGCATCGCGGTCACGTTCGTCGACTGGGACGACCTGCACAAGTGGACACTGATCGACAAGGCCCTCGAGTTCGGTATCCCCGAGCCCGTCGAGACCTACTCGTCGTCGCCCCACCTGTTCGAGGAACTCGACATCCCCAAGGGCACCAAGGGCCGTCTGCCCGGATCGTCGTCGCACGCGGCTTCTGCCGGTGCCCCCGCCGAGAAGCGCAGCAGCGACCGCCCGGCGACGGGTTCACGTGACGCGTCGCGTTCGCGGTCGCGCAGCCGCACCCGGTCAGGAGGCTCGGAGCAGTCCGCCCCGCAGGCTCCGGCAACCGAGTCGGTCGCCCCCACGGCCGTGGCTGGCACCGAGGACGGCTCCGCCGCCGAGGGTGGTTCCACCGACGGCGCCGCGAAGCGTCGCCGCCGTCGCCGCCGTCGCGGCGCCGGCACCGGCGATGCCTCGGCGACCGCCTCGGCACCGCAGGGCACGTCGGACGGCGAGTAGCGCCTCCAGACCGAAGGGCCCGTCGCTGACGCGACGGGCCCTTCGTCGTCCCCACCTGCCGACTGCCCCCGCGAAAGCGACAGATTGCCGCGAACCGTCGGCGGGAATCTGTCGCTTTCGCGGAGGGGTCAGGCCGCCGCGAGCGAGATCTGTCGCTTCGGTGAGACGAGCCTCGGTCAGGACAGGCGCGAGCCAGGGCCGACCACGGGGGCGCTGCCCGTGGCCTGGGCGACGATGGCGTCGAAGGACACGCGCGCGGTCCGGTGCTCCCCCAGCCGGTTCGGCTTGCCGGTGCCGTGGTAGTCGCTCGAACCGGTGACGAACAGGTCGTAGCGGGTCGCCCAGTCGAGCAGGGTGCGCTTGCCGTGCGCCAGGTTCTCGCGGTGGTCGACCTCGAGACCGCCGAGCCCGGCGTCGACCAGGGAGCGGAGCATCGGTTCGTCGATGACGATCCCGCGCGACGACGCCGCCGGGTGCGCGATGACGGGCACGCCGCCTGCCTGCCGGATGAGCTCGACGCCGCGCAGGGGCGACGGTGCCTCGTGGGGTTCGTAGTAGCCGGACGCCGGGTGCAGGATGCCGCGGAACGCCGCCGACCGGTCGGACTCGAGCCCACGGGCGACCAGGGCGTCCGCGATGTGCGGACGGCCGATCGTGGCGCCGGGGCTGGACTGGGCCAGGACGTCGGCCCAGGTGATCGGGTGGTCCTCGGCGATGCGGTCGACCATGCGGTGCGCGCGCGAGAGCCGACCGTCGCGGATGCGGGTCGTCTCCTCGACCAGACCGGGGTGCTCGGGGTCGACCAGGTAGCCGAGCACGTGCACGCTCCGGTACCCGATCCGCGTGCTCAGCTCGAGCCCCGGCAGCAAGGTCAGGGGCAGCTCGAGTGCCGCGGTCGTGGCGTCCGCCCACCCGGCCGTCGTGTCGTGGTCGGTCAGCGCGACGGCGTCGAGTCCGGCGGCCGCGGCTGCTCGCACGAGCTCCGCGGGACGCTCGGTGCCGTCGGAGACACTGGAGTGCGCGTGCAGGTCGATGAACGGGTCTGGCACGTGGCCAATGCTATCCACAGGTGAGCGGCCGCACAGGCCGGGTGTCGTCCGGCGGTGCGATGATGGACGCATGGCCGACACGACTCCCCGCGCGACGAGCAACCGATCCACGACCCCCGGGTCCTCGACCTTCAAGGACTTCATCGGGTCGCAGTGGGCCGAGCGCGACGAAGCGCAGCCCGAACCCCGCGAGCAGGCCGCGTTCGCCGCCGAACGTCGCGCCCGCATCTCCGAGCTGCACCCGGGCCGCACGATCGTGGTGCCCGCCGGGCAGGCCAAGGTCCGCTCGAACGACTGCGACTACCCGTTCCGCCCGCACTCCACCTTCGCGCACCTGACCGGCTGGGGCACCGACACCGTCGTCGGCTCCGTGCTCGTGATGACGCCGAACGGCTCCGGGCACGACGCCACGCTGTACTTCCGCGCCACCGCGGGCCGCGACTCGGAAGAGTTCTACGCCAATCCCGAGATCGGCGAGTTCTGGGTCGGTCCGCGCCCATCGCTCGACGCCGTCGCCGCCGATCTGGGGCTGGCCACGGCCGACCTCGGTGCGTTCACCCCCGTCGCCGACGCGCTCGACGCCTCGGCGCTGCTGGTGCGCGAAGCAGACGACGACCTGACCCGGTCGCTCGACACCCGCATCGGTGCGGCGATCGGTGGCGTCGACGAGACCGACGACTCCCCGGCGACCGACGACCTGCTCGCCCGCGACCTGTCCGAGCTCCGACTGGTCAAGGACGCGTACGAAGTCCGTGAGCTCCGCAAGGCCGTCGACGCCACGAAGCACGGGTTCGACGACGTCATCGCCGACTTCGACGCCGTGCTCGCCCACCCGCGCGGGGAGCGCATCGTCGAGGGGACGTTCAACCGGCGGGCCCGCGCCGACGGCAACACCGTGGGCTACGACACCATCGCCGCTTCGGGCCACCACGCCTGCATCCTGCACTGGACCCGCAACGACGGCGCCGTGCAGCCCGGCGACCTCATCCTCATCGACGCGGGGGTCGAGGTCGACTCGTTCTACACCGCCGACATCACCCGCACGCTTCCGGTGAGCGGCACGTTCTCGCCCGTGCAGCGCATGGTCTACGAAGCCGTGCTCGAAGCCGCCGACGCCGCCTTCGCGATCGTCAAGCCGGGCATCACGTTCCGCCAGGTGCACGCCACCGCGATGCAGGTCATCGCGCGGAAGACCGCCGAGTGGGGCTTCCTGCCGGTCTCGGCCGCCGAGTCGCTCGAGCCGGACAACCAGTTCCACCGCCGCTACATGGTGCACGGCACGAGCCACCACCTCGGCCTCGACGTGCACGACTGCGCGAAGGCCCGCCGCGAGATGTACCTCGACGGCACCGTGCAGGCAGGCATGGTCTTCACGATCGAGCCCGGGCTGTACTTCCAGCAGGACGACCTGACCGTGCCCGAGGAGTTCCGCGGCATCGGCGTCCGCATCGAGGACGACATCCTGGTCACCGAGGACGGCGCCGAGAACCTGTCCGTCGGCATCCCCCGGACCCCCTCGGAAGTGGAGGGGTGGATCGCCCGTTCCGGCCGCTAGCGTGAGCGGGTGACGACGCCCGAGGTCTCCCCGAACACCTTCTCGATCGAGGTCGAGCACTTCGACTCACCCGACGCCCAACGGCTCCGCGCCGCACAGCGACTGGAGATCGACCGGGCGCACGGCGGCGACACCGAACCGGGCGAGAAGCCGACCGCCGACTCGATCTCTGTGTTCTTCGTCGCGCGGGACGAGTCCGGCACGCCCCTGGCATGTGGGGGCCTGCGCGTCGTCGACGACGGCATCGCCGAGATCAAGCGGATGTACGTCCGGCCGGAGTCACGCGGGTCGGGTGTCGCCGCCGAACTGTTGCGTCGGTTGGAAGAGGCCGCGCTCGACCTGGGCTCCCCGGCGCTCGTGCTCGAGACGGGCACGGAGCAGCAGCGCGCCGTCGGGTTCTACCAGCGCGAGGGCTTCCGGCGGATCGCGAACTTCGGGCCCTACGTCGGTGCGCCCCTGTCGGTCTGCTATTCGAAGGTCCTCTAGCGCGGCGACGCCGACCGGACCTGCCCGGACCGCGCCGCGCGAAAGCCCGGCTCGCGCGCGCCCGAGCCCGCTCGGCTCTCGGTCACGACGTGCCGTCGGCCCGAGGCCGAGCGGTCGCGAACCGTCGTCTGGGCCGGCGCCGAACGACGATCTCCGACCGCTCGAGGCCTCGCGTGCGGGGTGTTGCGACCGCCCGGACCGCCCGACCGTCCGGACTCAGGCAGCGAGGTCGCACGAAGTGCCGCCCGTGCAGCTCGGCGGCGACAGTTCGTGCGACCTCGGCGGACGTGAACGGCGTGTCGAGCGATCTCGCACGACCCGACCTCGCGCGACCCGAGGACGACGCCGGTCGCGCCAGCCGGAGCCCGGCTAGCGGCGGTCGCTGTTCCCGTCGCCATCGCCGTCACGCTGGGCGTCCGGCGAGGACGAGGGCTCCGGCGGCGTCGCACCGGCCACCCGCTCGCCGTAGCGCGGCGGCTCCTCGGGCCGACGCTCCGGCACCGGCGGGGCCGCGGGGGCGGCAGCGGTCTCCGGGGTCTCCCCGTACCGGGGTCCGTCGTTCGTGCCGTAGCGCGGCGGGCCCGAAGGCGCACCCGTCTGCGTGCCGGGGGCCGACGTACCGGGGTGCTGCGGGCCTCCTGGCTGCTGGTGCGGGGTGGCGTGCCCGCCGTACGGCGACTGCTGCTGCGGCGGGACCCCACCGGGGCCCGGGCGCCACTGCTGCTGCTGCTGCTGCTGCTGCTGGGGAGCGTCGTTCCAGTGCGTGGACGGGGTCGCCCCGTGCTCGCCGAGGATCCGCTGCGCCTGCCCGGTCAGCTGCGGGTTGACGACGATCTGGTAGTTCGTGGCGAGCACCTGGTGGACGCTGGTGAAGTCCCGCTGCCGCTTGGTGATGGCGAACGAGGCGATGCCGTAGAGCATGCCGAACGCGGCACCGATGATCGCCGCGGCGAGGATCAGGCCGCCGGCGCTCGGCGAGAAGAGGGTGAGCACGATGCCGAAGAAGATGCCGAGCCACAGACCGGACAGCGCGCCGGCGATGGCGGCGCGGCCGTAGGTCATCTTGCCGGTGACCCGCTCGACCGTCTTCAGGTCGTTGCCGACGATGGAGAGCTGGTTGACGGGGAAGTCGGCCTCGGCCAGCTTCGCCACCACGCGCTGCGCGTCGGGGTAGCTGTCGTACGTTCCCAGGACGTCGCCCTTGGGCAGCGTCGGGAACGCCTGGGCGGTCCTGCCGGCGAAGGGGCTCTGATTGCTCACCCAGCCATCATTCACCGCACACCTTGCAATCGCACGTGCACTCTCAGGGAAGCCGCCGACCGGCGCGGGCGAACGCGCACACCCGAGCGACTACGCTGGGTCGGGTGAGCGCCACGAAGGTCTTCGTCGCCCGCCTCGCCGGGTGCTCCGTCTTCGACCCCGCGGGCGACCGCGTCGGACGGGTCCGGGACGTCCTGGTCGTCTACCGCCGGGCCGATCCCCCGCACGTCGTCGGGCTCATCGTCGAGGTGCCCGGCAAACGCCGCATCTTCGTGAGCATCGGCCGCATCACCTCGATCGGTGCCGGGCAGGTCATCACGACCGGCCTGGTGAACATGCGCCGCTTCGAGCAGCGCGGCGGCGAGGTCCGCGTCATCGCCGAGATGCTCGGCCGCAAGGTGCTCATCAAGAACCAGCGCATCCGCGCCACCATCGAGGACGTCGCGATCGAGGACCGCGGGCAGGGCGACTGGGAGGTCGCGCAGCTCTTCCTCCGCAAGCCGAAGACCACGCCGTCGCCGTTCGGCAAGGGCCCGACGACCTTCGCGACGTGGAACGAGGTCACCGAGGACGAGCTCCCCGGCGAGGCCCAGTCCGCCGAGCACGTCATCGCCGCGTACTCCGACCTGCTGCCCGCCGACCTGGCGTCGACGCTCCTCGACCTGCCCGCCGAGCGTCGGTTCGAGGTCTCCGAGGAACTGCCGGACGACCGCCTCGCCGACGTGCTCGAGGAGATGCCGGACCAGGAACGCATCGAGATCCTCACCCGACTGACGGACGCCCGTGCCGCCGACGTCCTCGACCAGATGCAGCCCGACGACGCGGCCGACGTCCTGGCCCAGTTCTCCGACGAGCGGAGCGAAGCCCTCTTGCAGCTCATGGAGCCGGAAGAGGCGCAGGACGTCCGCATGCTCCTGGAGTACGAGCCGGACACCGCCGGTGGTCTCATGACCACCGAACCGGTGATCGTCTCGGCCGACGCCACCGTGGCCGAGGGCCTGGCCCTGGTCCGCCGCCACGAGCTCGCGCCGGTGCTCGGCGCCGCCGTGTGCGTCACCCTGCCGCCGTACGAGCCGCCGACCGGTCGGTTCCTCGGGCTCGTGCACTTCCAGCGGATGCTCCGCTACCCGCCGAACGAGCGGCTCGGCACGCTCATCGACCAGCAGACCGAACCGGTCCGGGTCGACGCGAGCGCCGCCGAGGTCACCCGCATCATGGCGACCTACAACCTGCTCTCCGTCCCCGTGGTCGACGACGCCCACCGTCTCGTCGGGGTGGTGACGATCGACGATGTCCTCGACCACGTCCTGCCGGACGACTGGCGAAGTCAGGGCGAGGGGGAACCCTCACCGCTTCCACGCCAACGCCCGCGCAGGACACCCGTGACGACGGGAAGGAGGACCACCCGTGGCCCGAACGGATGACACCCGTCGCGACCGTGACCGCCAAGAGGTCCGGCTCGACTCCCCCAAGGGCATGCGCACGCGCGTGCTCCCCAGCCGTCGCCGTGGTCGCGGGGACACCTTCGGTCGCGCGACCGAGGGCATCGCCCGGGGCATGGGTACGCCGTGGTTCCTCATCGGCCTCACGCTGTTCTGCGTGGTCTGGATGGGCTACAACACCCTGGCGCCGAAGCCGTGGCAGTTCGACTCAGCCGCGATCGGCTTCACGGCGCTGACCCTCGTGCTCTCGCTGCAGGCCTCGTACGCGGCCCCGCTGATCCTGCTCGCGCAGAACCGGCAGGACGACCGCGACCGCGTGCAGTTCGAACAGGACCGCCAGCGTGCCGAGCGCAACCTGGCCGACACGGAGTACCTGGCCCGCGAGGTCGTGGCCCTGCGCCTGGCGATGCGGGACATGGCGTCCAAGGACTTCATCCGCGCCGAGCTCCGCTCCCTGCTCGAGGAACTCGACCGCCGCGACGCCGACGAGGCCGGCTACGCGGACGAACACGACAGCTCCACCCGTGGCTGAACCCGTCCCCACCGATGATCAGCTCGGCACGGCGGTCCTCGCTGCGCTCGGCCGCGTCATCGACCCCGAGATCCGCCGTCCCGTCACGGAGCTCGACATGATCCGTGGTGTCGACGTGCAGCCTGGAGGCTCGGTGCGCGTCGACCTGCAGCTCACGATCGTGGGGTGCCCCGCCGCCGACACCATCGAGCGCGACGTCCGCGTCGCCGCCGCGTCCGTCCCGGGGGTCGCCGCCGTCAACGTCGACGTGTCCGTGATGGACCCGGCGACACGCGCCGCGCTGACCGAGCGGCTCCGCGCCGGCCGGCCGAAGGGCGTGCAGTTCACGGCGGACTCCCTCACCCGCGTCATCGCCGTCACGAGTGGCAAGGGCGGCGTCGGCAAGTCCACCGTCACCGTGAACCTCGCCGTCGCGCTCGCCCGCCGGGGCCTGCGGGTCGGGGTCGTCGACGTCGACGTGCACGGCTTCAGCGTGCCCGGGCTGATGGGCCTGACCGACGAGCACGGGGTCGCGCCGCGTCCGACGCGTGTGGACAGCATGATCCTGCCGCCGGTGGCCCACGACGTGAAGGTCGTGTCGATCGGCATGTTCGTCGACGACGTCTCGACCGCGGTGTCGTGGCGCGGACCGATGCTGCACCGCACCGTGAACCAGTTCCTGACCGACGTGTTCTTCGGCGACCTCGACGTCCTGCTGCTCGACCTGCCCCCGGGCACCGGCGACGTCGCGATCTCGGTGGGGCAGCTCCTGCCGCACGCCGAGGTCCTGGTCGTCACGACCCCGCAGGCCGCCGCGGCCGACGTCGCCGAGCGCAGCGGGATCGTCGCCCGGCAGACCGGGCAGCGGGTCATCGGCGTGGTCGAGAACATGTCCGGGCTCGTGCAGCCGGACGGGTCGGTCCTGCACCTGTTCGGCGAGGGCGGTGGTGCGGAGACCGCATCGCGGCTCTCCCGCGGGCAGGACGCCCCCGTCCCGGTGCTCGGCAGCGTGCCGCTGTCGGTACCGCTGCGCGAGGGCGGCGACGCAGGGGTACCGGTGGTGCTCGGCAGCCCGGAGGACCCGGCCGCGGTGGCCCTGACCGCGATCGCCGACCGGATCACCACGATGGGGCGCGGGCTCGCCGGCCGGAAGCTCGGGCTCTCACTGTCCTAGGCTCGGGGGCATGAGCACGGATCACGTCGACGTCGACTGGAAGCACGCACGCGCCACGAACCAGGCGAACTGGGACGACCGGGTGCCGATCCACGAGGGTGCCTACGAGATCGACGCCCTCGTCGACCCCGACCACCGCTCGGACGTCGTGCGCGAGGACCTGCCGGCGCTGACGCCGTGGCTGCCGAACGGCTCGCTCGACGGCCTCGACGTCTGCCACCTGCAGTGCCACATCGGCACCGACACGGTGTCGCTCGCCCGCGAGGGTGCCCGGCTGACCGGCGTCGACTTCTCGCCCGCAGCACTCACCTCGGCCAGTGGGCTCGCATCGCGACTCGGCATCGACGTCACCTGGGTCGAGTCCGACGTCCTCGACGCCCGGGCCGCCGTCTCCGGGGACTTCGACGTCGTGTACACGAGCATCGGCACGATCTGCTGGCTCCCCGACCTCGACCGCTGGGCCGCCCAGGTCACCGGACTGCTGCGCCCCGGCGGGGTGTTCTTCATCCGCGACGGCCACCCGGCCCTGTACGCCCTCGACGAGGACGCGGACGAGCTCGTCACCCGGTACCGGTACTTCCCCGACGGCACGGCCCAGCAGTGGGACGACGCGGGCACCTACGCGGGCGACGGCACGGTGGCGAACACCCGCACCTTCGAGTGGCCGCACCCGCTGTCCGAGATCGTGAACGCCCTGCTCGGCGCCGGGCTGCGGCTCCGCCGGCTCGACGAGGGCCGCACGCTGCCGTGGCGCTTCAGCGCGCGCATGGTCGAGACCGGCACCGGTTCGTGGGCCTGGCCGGAGCACGACCGCGACCGCATCCCCACGACCTACACGATCGTCGCCACCCGCGACTGACGACGCGACCCCATGGCGGACCGGAGGCCCGTGGCGGATCCGCCACGGGCCTCCAGTCCGTCAGGTGGTGACGCGACGAGCGTCAGGTGGTGCTGTGACGAGCGTCAGGTCGCCTCGGCGTCGAAGGGCGCGGCCTCACCGGCGGCCAGGGGCACGACGGGAGCCGTCGCACGCACCTTGGACGCGGAGACCTGAGCGGTCTGCACGGCTGCGGCACTGGAACCGGAGTCGAGCAGGGCATCACGGATGATGCGTCTCGGGTCGTACTGGCGCGGGTCGAGCTTCTGCCACTCGATGTCGTCGAACTCGGGGCCCATCTCGTCGCGCATCCGCTCCTTGGCGGTGTCGGCGAACCGGCGGACGGCCTTGACGAACTCGGCCAGCTTCTGGGCGTACATCGGCAGGCGCTGCGGCCCGAGCAAGAGGACGCCGATGACCCCGATGATCAGGATCTTGTCGAGCGGGATGTCCACGCGAGCGAGCCTAACGCGTGCTGCTGCGTTGCACCTCTAGAGTTGTCTCCCGAACGGAGTGTGCGTGTCAGAGAAAGAGTCGAACTGGAAGTTCGCCGAGGACATCGTCTCGGAGACCGAGGCGATCGCCCGTGCTCGTGAGCACTCCCTGGAACTCGGGGTCGAAGCGATCTCGCCCGCGATCGGTGCACAGATCGGGGTCATCGCCGCAGCCTCGCGAGCCACGAGCATCATCGAGATCGGCACCGGTCTCGGCGTCTCCGGCCTGTACCTGCTCGCCGGTGCCCCGAACGCGACCCTGACCACGATCGACGTCGAGGTCGACCACCAGCAGTTCGCCCGTGACGCCTACATCAGCGCCGGCACCGCCCCCGCACGGATCCGGCTCATCCCCGGTCGGGCCAACCAGGTGCTCCCCCGCATGAACGAGGCCTCGTACGACGTCGTCCTCGTCGACGCCGACCCGGAGCACGTCATCGAGTACGTCGAGCACGGGCTGCGCCTCGCACGCCTGGGCGGCACCGTCCTGGTACCGCACGCCCTGTGGCGCGGACGCGTGGCCGACCCGGTGAAGCGCGACCGTGCCACCACGGACTTCCGGCTGCTGCTGACCGAGGTGTCGACGTCGGGTGCGGTGCGCAGCGCGCTGTCGCCGGCCGGTGACGGGCTGCTGCAGCTGACGAAGGTCACCAACTAGTCCTCGGCCCGCCGGCGCTCGCGCGGGTCAGTCGAGGTGCCGCAGGTACCGCTCCGGGGACTCGAGGAACGCCCGCTGGTTCCGCACCAGGTCGAGCTCACTCCACTCGGCGCGCCGCAGGCCCCATTCGCCGACCTCGTGGATCGTCGCGCCCGGGAACGCGGCCAGCACGGGTGAGTGCGTCGAGAGCACGACCTGTCCGACACCGCTCTCGACGATCGACCGCAGCAGGGCGATCAGGGTGAGGCAGCCCGAGAACGACAGGGCTGACTCCGGCTCGTCGAGGATCCAGAGCCCGGGCCAGCGCGCCCGGTCGATGACGAAGTCCAGGAATGCCTCGCCGTGGCTGCGCTCGTGGAAGACCGGTTCGGGGCGACTGCGGTTCGGGTGCTCCTCGAGGTAGGTGAAGAAGCCGTGCATGGTCTCAGCGCGCAGGAAGAAGCCGCCACGGGGCGCACCGAAGTCCCGTCGCAGGACGATGTGCTGCCACAGGTCCGACTCGGACGGCCGGGTCGAGTGGTGCGCCCCGGTCGAGCCGCCCTCCGGGGACATCCCGAACGCGAGCGCGATGGCCTCGATCAGGGTCGACTTGCCGACACCGTTGTCCCCGACGAACACCGTCACCGGGTCCAGGTCGAGGCCCTCGTCGAGCAGCTGCCGGATCGGCGGGAGCGTGGCCGGCCAGGCGTCGCGCGGCATCGGGTCCGGGTCGCGGTACTCGTCGACGCGTCGGATGGGCAGGTGGGTCCTCGGCACGTCCTCATCCTGCCGGAGCCGACCGACACCAAGGGGGGCTGCCCGCTCCCGGAAGACAGACGGGAAGCCCGGAGCGTACACGCTCCGGGCTTCCCGTTCTGGTGCTTCGACGTACTAGGCCGAGACGACCTCGGCGAGTGCGTCGTGGAGTTCCTTGGCCTCGGCATCGTTGACCGAGACGACCAGGCGGCCTCCACCTTCGAGCGGAACCCGCACGATGATGAGTCGACCCTCCTTAACAGCCTCCATCGGCCCGTCACCGGTCCTCGGCTTCATGGCTGCCATCAGATGTCCCCTTTCGTGCAGTAAATGCTGTCCCATTATCCCGTATGGAGGGGGCAACTGCGAAACCGCCCAGGTTGGGGGTGTCGGATGTGGCGTTCCGGTGCTCCGCAGAACGCAGATCCACGGGCCTTCCGGTGCTCCGCGTCGATCACGGCGGGGTCCAGTCGTAGCCGTCGATCCACCACGTGTAGTACAGCCAGACCCACTGCAGCCCGACGAACGCGACGACGACGGCCACGCGGTACACCCGCGACCGCGGCAGCGCGACGATGCCGAGCAGCGGCGCGATGGGCACGAGGATCCGCCAGGTGCTCGACTGCGGGAAGAACACCGCGAGCAGGTACACCAGGTACGCCACACCCCACAGTCGCAGCTCGATCCCGATCCGGCGCGCGGCGGGCATGCTCACGAACGCGGCGAAGCCGACGAGCACGACGACGAGCAACAGCGCCCCGGCCGGCTGCCCGAACCACCACCCGAACCCCTGCACCCACGGCGCGAAGGGCACGAGCTCCTTCCACCCGATGTACGACGAGCGCCAGGCGAGCTCGGTGTCCGTGTACGCCTTCGGCACCCCGGTGACGGCCCACGCGATCGCCGGCCACGCCAGACCGACCAGGCCGGACACCGTGGCGACGACCGCGGGCGGCACGAGGCGGCGGACGGTCAGCGGCTCCGACGACCGCACCCAGGCGGGGCGGATCGCCCACGCGACCACGAAGAGCACGACGAGGAACGCGAAGGCGAGCCCGGTCGGCCGGGTCATGCCGAGCAGCAGCACGACGGGGAGCATCGCCCACCAGCGTCGGTCCACCATGAGCAGCAGCGCGACGAGCAGCAGGAACAGGCCCATCGACTCCGCGTAGGCCACCTGGAACACCGCCGACACCGGTGCGACGCAGAACAGCACCGTGGCGAACGTCGCCCGCGCGGGGTCGAGGAACCGGCCCATCAGCCGGCGGAACACCAGTGCGGCGCCGAGGCCGGCGAGCAACGACACCGAGACCGCGACGAACTCGAACGGCGCTCCGGTGAGCAGCATGAACCCGCGCACCAGGAACGGGTAGGCGGGCATGAACGCCCACGCGTTCTCGGTCACGTGTCCCGCGGCGTCGACCGGCAGCGTCGACGGGTACCCACCCGTGGCGATCACGCGGTACCAGGCGCCGTCCCAGATGGACGCGAACGACAGGTAGCCGGGGCTCTGGACGGTGAACGAGTTCGCCGCCTGCACGCCGGCGAAGACGAGCATCATCGCGCCGGTGACGAGCCGCGCCAGCACGTAGACGACGGTGATGCGCACCCACCAGGGCACGACCCGGTACCGGGCCCGCCAGCGGTTCCGAGCAGGGGTCCTCCGGGTGGCCCCCGCCGTCGTCAGGCCGTCAGCCACCGACGCAGCCCGGCCTCGACCGCGGTGATCTGCGCGACCGGGACCTGCTCGTCGTCGTGGTGGGCGAAGACCGGTTCGCCGGGGCCGTAGTTGACCGCGGGGACGCCGAGGCCCGAGAACCGTGCGACGTCGGTCCAGCCGTACTTCGGGCGGGGCGCCGGTCCACCGACGGCAGCCACGAAGTCCTGCGCGAGCGGAGCGTCGAGCCCGGGACGGGCACCGGCAGCGAGGTCCACGATCGTGACCTCGTAGCCGTCGAACAGCTCGCGGATGTGGGCGACGGCCTCGTCGGCCGAACGGGACGGGGCGAACCGGTAGTTCACGTGCACCATCGCCTCGTCCGGGATGATGTTGCCCGCGATGCCGCCGCTGATGCCGACGGCGTTCAGACCCTCGCGGTACTCGAGCCCGTCGACCGTGACGGTGCAGGGCTCGTACGCGGCCAGGGTGGCCAGGATCGGGGCGGTCTTGTGGATCGCGTTGTCGCCGATCCAGCTCCGGGCGCTGTGCGAGCGCTTGCCGAACGTGCGGATCTCGGCGCGGAGGTTGCCGTTGCAGCCACCCTCGATCTGCGCCCCGGACGGCTCACCGAGGATCGCGAAGTCGGCGGCGAGCAGCTCGGGCCGCGTGCGGGCCAGACGACCGAGGCCGTTCAGGGCGTCGCTGACCTCCTCGTGGTCGTACCAGACCCACGTGACGTCGACCGAGGGGTCGGCCAGGTCGTACGCGAGCTTCAGCTGCACCGCGCAACCGGCCTTCATGTCGACGGTGCCGCGGCCCCAGAGGATCTCGGTGCCGTCCTCGGTGGTGCGGAACTCGGTCGGCAGGTTGTCGTTGAGCGGGACGGTGTCGATGTGCCCCGCGATGACCACCCGGCGGTCGCGGCCCAGGTTCGTCCGCGCGACGATCGCGTCGCCGTCGCGGATGACCTCGAGGTGCGGCAGCGGGGCGAGCACGGCCTCGATCGCGTCGGCGAGGGCCTGCTCGTTGCCGGACACCGACTCGATGTCGCAGATGGCACGGGTGATGTCGATGGACGAGGCGGTGAGGTCGAGGTGCTCCGGCATGCGGGCAGCCTACCCGCCGACCCTCGCACGGCCCCGGCCGTCCGGCTGGACGGGATCCCCGCCGCCCCGGCGGTCCGGCCGGACGGTGCCCTCCGACGGCCGCTCGGTACCCTGGAGCCGTGACCGACACGACTGCCTCCGACCGCCCGACCCACGCCTGGGGCCACGGCCTCGCGACGATCGCCGCCGACGGCACGACGCTCGACACGTGGTACCCGGAGACCCACCTCGGCGCCCTGCCCGCCGACGCCGTGTTCCCCGCCGAGCTGCAGGCGCACGTCGGGGACGACCCCCGCCGCGAGGTCCGGATCGAGGCCGTCACCACCGAGATCACGATCGACGCGAGCCCGACGAGCACCCCGGACGCGTACCTCCGCCTGCACCTGCTGAGCCACCTGCACGTCCGCCCGAACGAGGTCTCCCTGGACGGCGTCTTCGGCCACCTGCCGATCGTCGCGTGGACGAACGCCGGCCCCGTGCACCCCGAGTCGCTGACGCGCCTGCGCCCCGCGCTGCAGCGCGCCGGCATCGCCGTGCACGGCATCGACAAGTTCCCGCGCCTGCTCGACTACGTCGTGCCGGACCGCGTCCGGATCGCCGACGCGAGCCGCGTCCGCCTCGGCGCACACCTGGCACCGGGCACGACCGTCATGCACGAGGGCTTCGTCAACTTCAACGCGGGCACCCTCGGTGACGCCATGATCGAGGGCCGCGTCTCGCAGGGCGTCGTCGTCGGGCACGGCACCGACGTCGGCGGCGGCTCCTCGATCATGGGCACCCTGTCTGGCGGCGGCACACACCGTGTCTCCCTCGGCGAACGTGCGCTCCTCGGCGCGAACGCGGGCCTCGGCATCTCGCTCGGTGACGACTCCGTCGTCGAGGCCGGCCTCTACGTGACGGCCGGCACGAAGGTGGTCCTCGTCGGTGCGGCCCCGAACCCCGACGGCACCCCGAAGACCGTCAAGGCCGCCGAGCTCTCCGGCACCCCGAACATCCTGTTCCGCCGCAACAGCGTCAGCGGCGCCGTCGAAGCCCTGCAGCGCAAGGGCGAGGGCATCCAGCTGAACACCGCGCTGCACGCGTAGCGCCCGCCCCGGCGAGTGGTCACAACACGCCGTCCGCGTGCGCCGAGGGCGCACGAACCGTCGTTTCGACGCCCGCCGGACGACCGTTCGCGACCACTCGGCGCAGGTGAGCGGCGCGTCCCACGATCGCGCACCCACCGACGCACCCGCCTGGAGGCCCGGAGCCGGCCCACGAGACCGGCACCGGGCCTCCAGGTCGTCGCCTCCAGTGCCCCGCGAGTGGTCACAACACGCCGTCCGCGTGCGCCGAGGGCGCACGAACCGTCGTTTCGATGCCCGCCGGACGACCGTTCGCGACCACCCGGCGCAGGTGAGCGGCGCGTCCCACGGTCGCCCACCCACCGACGCACGCACAGGAGGCCCGGAGCCGGCCCACGAGACCGGCACCGGGCCTCCATGCCCTCCCGTCCAGCGCTCCCCCGCCCCGCCCCGCGAGCGGGCGAAATGCCGCGGTGCGCGGTCGGTTCCACCGTGGCATTCCGCCCGTTCGATCCGCAGCAGCGCACCCCGCCAACCCTCCGGCCCCTCCCCCGGCTCGACCCGACACAACGCGACGAGCGGGCGGAATGCCGGCGTGCGCCCGCCGCGCGACCCGGGTGTTCCGCCCGCTCGATGCGGCGGCGGGCGCAGACACACGAACGCCCCGCACCACGGAACCGTGGGGCGGGGCGTTCGGAGTCGGTCAGCGCTCGGGGACGTCGCGCTCGGGCGCACCCACGTAGAGCTGCTGCGGGCGACCGATCTTGTTGAGCGGGTCGTTGTTCAGCTCGCGCCACTGGGCGATCCAGCCCGGCAGACGACCGATCGCGAACAGGACGGTGAACATCCGCGGCGGGAAGCCCATCGCCTTGTAGATGATGCCGGTGTAGAAGTCGACGTTCGGGTAGAGCTTGCGGCTGACGAAGTACTCGTCCTCGAGTGCGATCTGCTCGAGCTCCATCGCGATGTCGAGCAGGTCGTCCTGCACGCCGAGGGACTCGAGGACCTCGTGCGCGGACTCCTTGACGAGCTTGGCGCGCGGGTCGTAGTTCTTGTAGACGCGGTGCCCGAAGCCCATGAGCTTGACACCCTGCTCCTTGTTCTTCACCCGCTCGACGAACCGCGTGACGGGCTCGCCCGAGTCCTTGATCTGCTGGAGCATCTCGAGCACGGCTTCGTTCGCGCCGCCGTGCAGCGGGCCGTACAGGGCGTTGATGCCGGCCGAGATCGAGGCGAACATGTTCGCCTTCGTCGAGCCCACCATGCGCACCGTCGAGGTCGAGGCGTTCTGCTCGTGGTCCTCGTGCAGGATGAGGAGCCGCTCGAGCGCCTTGGAGAGCACCGGGTTCGGCTTGTAGGTCTCGGCCATGGTGCCGAAGTTCAGCCGAAGGAAGTTGTCGACGAACGACAGCGAGTTGTCCGGGTACAGGAACGCCTGCCCGATGGCCTTCTTGTGGGCGTAGGCCGCGATGACCGGGAGCTTGGCGAGGAGCCGGACGGTCTGCAGCTCGACCTTCTCGGGGTCGTCGACGTCCATGTCGTCCTCGTAGTACGTGGACAGGGCGCTCACGGCGCTCGACAGCACCGACATCGGGTGCGCCGAGTGCGGCAGGGCGTCGAACAGGCGACGGAGGTCCTCGTGCAGCAGGGTGTGCCGACGGATGCGGGCGTCGAACTGCTCGAGCTCGGTGGGGGTCGGCAGCTCGCCGTAGATCAGGAGCCACGCGACCTCGAGGAAGGTGCAGTTCGCGGCGATCTGGTCGATCGGGTACCCGCGGTAGCGCAGGATCCCCTGGTCGCCGTCGATGTAGGTGATCGCGCTCTTCGTCGCACCGGTGTTCACGAACCCGTAGTCGAGCGTGTTCATCCCGGTCTGCTTCTTGAAGGTCGAGATGTCGATCGCGGACGCGCCGTCGACGCTCTGCAGGATCGGGAACTCCGCCGTGCCACCCGGGAACGTCAGCGTCGCGGTCGCGCCCTGCTGTTCGGCGGCGGGACTCACGGGGACGGGCGTGGTGGGCGGTGTGGCCGTCTTCTGAGCATCATTGGCAGTGTCAGTCACGAGGACAGCCTAATCGCGGCTCCTGTCGGTCGTGCACACATCCCAGGTGACGATTTGGTGGTTCCCAGGGATTGCGGGCGCCGGCGGGAGTGCTCGTGTCCGTGCTACGCGGTGCCGAGGCGCCGGCTGCTCGCCAGTCGCTGGGAGGCTGCGGCGATCCGTTCGTCGGTCGACGTCAGGGCCACGCGGACGTGTTCGCCCCCGGCTGCACCGTAGAACGTGCCCGGTGCGACGAGGATCCCGCGGTCGGCGAGCCAGGCGACGGTGTCGAGCGCCGGCTCGCCGCGGGTCGCCCAGAGGTAGAGCCCGGCTTCGCTGTGGTCGATGCGGAAGCCCGCGCCCTCGAGTGCCTGCCGGAGCATGTTCCGACGGGCACGGTAGCGGGCCTTCTGCTGCTGCACGTGGGACTCGTCCTGCAGGGCGACGACCATGGCCTGCTGCACGGGCAACGGTGGCATCAGCCCGGCGTGCTTGCGGACGGCCAGCACGTCGGCCAGGATCGCGGCGTCACCGGCGACGAAGGCCGCACGGTAGCCGGCGAGGTTCGACTGCTTCGACAGCGAGTACACGCTGAGCACGCCGTCGAGCGAGTCACCGACGACCCGGGGGTCGAGGATCGTGGGGGTCGGGGTGGTGGCGTACTCCGGGTCCCAGCCGAGCTCGGCGTAGCACTCGTCACCGACGATGACGGCCCCGAGCCCGCGGGCGCGCACCACGGCGGCACGGAGCTCGTCGATGGTGAGCACGCGGCCGTCCGGGTTGCCCGGGGAGTTCAGCCAGACGAGCTTCGTGGTGGACGGCCACTCGGCGGGGTCGTCCGAGGCCAGGGCATCGGCCCGGACCAGCGCGGCACCGAGCTCGTACGTGGGGTACGCCGCTGCCGGGAACACCACGGTGTCGCCGGGGCCGATGCCGAGCCAGAGCGCCAGGCCCGCGATGAACTCCTTGGAGCCGATCGTCGGCAGCGCGTTCGCCTCGGTCAGGGCGACACCGTGCCGGCGGCCGTACCAGTCGGCGATGGCCTGCCGGAGCGCCGGGGTGCCGGCGACCTGCGGGTAGGCGTGCGCGTCGGTGGCGGTGGCCAGGGCGGTGCGGACGACCTCGGGCGTGGGGTCGACGGGCGAGCCGACGCTGAGGTCGACGATCCCGCCCTCGTACGCCGCGGCGCGCTGCTTGAACGGGACGAGCTGGTCCCAGGGGAAGTCGGGGAGGTCGAGCGCCACGAGGGGTCCGGTCAGCCGCGGACGGGCTCGGCAGCGACGACGGGGTGGTCCTTGTGGATCACGCCGACCTTCGCAGCGCCACCGGGCGACCCGACCTCGTCGAAGAACTCGACGTTGGCCTTGTAGTAGTCGGCCCACTGGTCGGGCAGGTCGTCCTCGTAGTAGATGGCCTCGACGGGGCAGACCGGCTCACACGCACCGCAGTCGACGCACTCGTCGGGGTGGATGTACAGCGAGCGGTCACCCTCGTAGATGCAGTCGACCGGGCATTCGTCGATGCAGGCGCGGTCCTTGACGTCGACACACGGCTGGGCGATCACGTAGGTCACGGTTCGGGTGCTCCCTTCGACGAGCGGGTTCGAGTCTACTCGTGGCGCGCGGCCGTCCGGGACCGCAGCCCCGACAGGTCCGGCCACGCGAGGACGAGGGCGGTGATGGCCGCGGGGGCGAAGGTCCACACGTACCCGGCCGCGTTGGCGAGGACGAGCGGCGAGCTCTCGCCACCGACCGACACGAGCACCTGCGTCGCGACGAGGATGCCGATGCCGATCTCGGCGACCATCGTCCGCGAGCGGTAGACGAGCCGCACGCCCACGGTCAGGCCGAGCACGATGAGGGTGGTGACGACGAGTCCGACCGGGAACGCGCCGAGCGTCTGCTGGTGCGTCACCGTGCCGAGGCCGCCGGCGAGCAGCCCGACCAGCAGCGACACCACGACCGCCGCGGCCTTGCCCTGACCGGACATCTCGCCGTAGGTCTGCGGCGCCCCCGGCTGCGGGGCCGCGTCGTGCCGGAACGCCTCCACCGCAGGGGCGTGCTGTCGGACGCCGTGCGGCATCACCCACGACAGCGCGGCCGGGTCGGCGGGGTCGACGGGGTCGACGGCGACCTGGGAGCGGTACTGCTCGACGGCCGCCCGCACCTTGGCCCGGACCGGCAGGACGTCGACGGTGACGTCGGCCTGCCCACTGTCGGGGTCGACGATCATCGAGAACGGGACCTCTTCGGCACGGGCCGCGTACTGCGCCGCGTGGTGCATCCGCACGTGGTCGGGGTGTCCGTAGCCGCCGTCGTCGGCGTAGCTGATCACCGCGTCGGCTCCGGTGGAACGGATGGCGGCGCGCACGTCGTCGACCACCTCGCCCAGGTCGGCCGCGGTCAGCGAGTCGGCCGGGGCGTCGGCCGCAGCGGTGGCCCGGCCGTCCGGGCCCCACTGCATGCCGGAGTCGACGTACCGACGCTCGGGCAGGTCGGTCGGCCGCGCGCCGCGCCCACCGAGCCACAGGTGCTGCGGCCCGCCGAGGGCGGCGAGGGCCGCGGCGATCTCGGTCTCCCGGTGCCGCGCCACCCGCGCGGGGTCGCCCGCGAGCGGAGCCAGCTGCTCCGTGAGCATCTCGCCGCGCTCGCCCCGGGTCGCGGTGAGCACGGTCACCTCGGCACCGCGCTCGAGCAGGGTGGCGATGGTCCCACCCGACGAGAGCGTCTCGTCGTCGGGGTGGGCGTGCACGATCAGGACGCGCTCCGGGCGCGTGGAGGGGGCCTTGGACATCGTCCCCAAGGGTACGGGACTAGCGGGGCGTGACGATGTAGGTCGCCGTGACGCCACCGCTGTCCTTGCCGTCCGAGAACGTCAGCACGACACGGTAGCCGCCGCTCCGGAACATGCCGAACGCGCTGGACGAGTCCGCGCGCTTCGCCGACTCGGTGTACCCGGCATCCGTGAGCTGCTGCGCGGCCGTCCGGAAGTCGTCGACGGAGGCCGCCCGGACCTGGGCGACCCACCCGGAGCCGTTCGGTCCGGCTCCCCCGCCCAGCACCGTGCCGTCGACGAGCGGGACGTCGGCCGACGGGAACCCGTCCGGCACCTTGCCGTCGGAGGTCACGTCGGCGCCCTTGAGCGCCGTGTCGAGCGCGCCGTCGATGCCACCGGCGACCGAGGACATGCCGTCCTGGATCGCCTTGCCGTCGATGCCGGCGACCCCGTCGGCCACGTTCGACGCGACGGAGGACCCGAGGTCGGTGGCCTGCTGCACGGCCTCGGTCGAGCAGCCGGTGAGTCCGGCCAGGGCGATGCCGGCAGCGACGGCGGCGATCAGCGGGGTACGGAGGGAACGCATGGCGTGACCGTAACGGACGAGCCGGGAGGCGCGGCGCGAGTTGGCTGTGAACGTGCCGTCCCCGGGGCGGTCACCTGCGCGGCGGGGCCGCCCCGGGCCTCCGTGCCGACGGACGGTTCAGGCGACGTAGGCGCGCGTCGCAGCCACCAGGGCGTCGACACCCACCGGGATCGCCGTCTCGGCCTGCGGCGCGTAGAACGGCGAGTGGTTGCTCGGGATCTCCTCGCCACGGCGGAAGCGCTCCGGGTCGGTGATGCCCGTGAACCAGTACACGAGCGGCGCGCCAGCGGCGGTGGCCAGCTGTCCGACGTCCTCCGACGCCATGGCGAGCCCGATCTCCAGGTCGCGAGCACCCGGCACCTCGGCGCGGATGGCGTCGAGCACGGTGGCGGCGGCCTCGGCGTCGTTCACGGTGACCTCGGCACCCGGAGCCCGCACGATCGTCGGCTCGGACAGCCCACCGGCCGCGCTCTCGGCACGGACGATGCGTTCGATCGAGGCGATGATGCGCTGGCGGGTCTCCTCGTTGCGGGCACGGGTCGAGATCTCGATCACGGCCTCGTCGGGGATGATGTTCGCCCGTGTGCCGGCGTGGAAGCTGCCGACGGTGACGACACCCGCGTCGCTCGGCGAGACCTCGCGCGCGACGACGGTCTGCAATCGCACGACGGCCGACGCCGCGGTGACGACCGGGTCGAGCGAGGCCTGCGGCGCCGAGCCGTGCGCCCCACGGCCGTTGAACGTCACCGTCAGCCGGTCGCTCGACGCCATCACCGGGCCGGTGCCGACGGCGACGATGCCGACCGGTGCGGGCGCGGAGTGCTGCCCGAGCACGACGTCCGGCTTCGGGAACCGCTCGACCAGGCCGTCCTCGACCATCGCGCGTGCGCCGGAGATGACCTCTTCAGCAGGCTGGAAGACGGCGACGACCGTGCCGCGCCAGTCCCCCGTGGTCGCGACGAGGCGCTCGAGGGTGCCGAGCAGCCACGTGACGTGGATGTCGTGGCCGCAGGCGTGCATGGTCGGGACGTCCCGGCCCTCGTCGTCGGTGCCGACGTGCTCGCTGGCGTACGACAGGCCGGTGCGCTCCTGCACCGGCAGGCCGTCCATGTCGGCGCGGAGCCACACCACGGGGCCCTCGCCGTTCGCGACGACACCGACGACGCCGGTGCCGCCGACGCCCGTCGTCACGTCGATCCCCCCGATCTCGGCGAGCTTCGCGGCGATGACACCGGCGGTGCGGTGCTCCTGGAAGCCGAGCTCCGGGTGGGCGTGCAGGTCCTGGTAGATCGAGAGCAGGTCGAGAGTCACGCTGACCACGGTACAACCGCGAACGGCCCGACCACCTGTTGCAGGTGACCGGGCCGTCGGACGGAGGACGGGCCTCCGAGGGTGTTGCTCGTGCTGGTGCTTACGCGTCCTGGCGCTTCAGGCGGGCGTACGAGCGCTGGCGGGCCTGCGCGTCGAGCTCCACCTTGCGGATGCGGACGACGGCCGGGGTGACCTCGACGCACTCGTCCTCGCGCGCGAACTCCAGGCACTCCTCGAGCGAGAGCTGGCGCGACGGCGTCATCGACTCGAAGGAGTCGGCGTTCGCCGAACGCATGTTCGTGAGCTTCTTCTCCTTCGTGATGTTGACGTCCATGTCGTCGGCGCGCGAGTTCTCGCCGATGACCATGCCCTCGTAGACCTCTTCGGTCGGGTTGACGAAGAAGGTCATCCGCTCCTGGAGGTTCGTGATGGCGAACGGCGTGACGACACCCGAGCGGTCGGAGACGATCGAGCCGTTGATGCGGGTCTGGATCGGGCCGGCCCACTCGTCGTAGCCGTGCGAGATCGCGTTGGCGATGCCGGTGCCGCGGGTCTCGGTCAGGAACGACGTGCGGAAGCCGATCAGGCCACGCGACGGGACGATGAACTCCATGCGCACCCAGCCGGTGCCGTGGTTCGTCATGTTCTCCATGCGACCCTTGCGAGCGGCCATGAGCTGCGTGATCGCGCCGAGGTACTCCTCCGGCGTGTCGATCGTCATGTGCTCGTACGGCTCCTGCAGCTTGCCGTTCTCGTCACGCTTGGTGACGACCTGCGGCTTGCCGACGGTGAGCTCGAAGCCCTCACGACGCATCTGCTCGACGAGGATGGCCAGTGCGAGCTCGCCGCGACCCTGGACCTCCCACGCGTCCGGACGACCGATGTCGAGGACCTTGAGCGAGACGTTGCCGATGAGCTCGCGGTCGAGGCGCTCCTTGACCATGCGGGCGGTCAGCTTGTGGCCCTTGACCTTGCCGACGAGCGGGCTGGTGTTCGTGCCGATCGTCATCGAGATCGCCGGGTCATCGACCGTGATGGTCGGCAGCGGGCGGACGTCCTCGGGGTCGGACAGGGTCTCACCGATGGTGATCGTGTCGAACCCGGCGACGGCGACGATGTCACCGGGGCCGGCCGACTCGGCCGGGTAGCGCTCGAGCGCCTTGGTGATGAGGAGCTCGGTGATGCGGGCGTTGACGACGGTGCCGTCGTGCTTGACCCACGCGACCGTCTGGCCCTTCTTCATCGTGCCGTGGAAGATGCGCAGCAGCGCGAGACGACCGAGGAACGGCGACGCGTCGAGGTTGGTGACGTGGGCCTGCAGCGGGTGCTGGTCGTCGTACTTCGGCGCCGGGACGTGCTGCAGGATGGCCTCGAACAGGGGCTCGAGGTCGTCGTTGTCGGGCAGCTCGCCGTCGTTCGGCTTGTTGCGCGACGCGGCACCGTTGCGGCCCGAGGCGTAGACCACCGGGACGTCGAGGATCGCGTCGAGGTCGAGGTCGTCGACCTCGTCCGACAGGTCGGAGGCCAGGCCGAGCAGCAGGTCCTGCGACTCGGAGACGACCTCGTCGATGCGGGAGTCGGGGCGGTCCGTCTTGTTGACGAGCAGGATCACCGGGAGCTTCGCGGCGAGCGCCTTGCGGAGCACGAAGCGGGTCTGGGGCAGCGGGCCCTCGGACGCGTCGACCAGCAGGACGACACCGTCGACCATGGACAGACCGCGCTCGACCTCGCCACCGAAGTCGGCGTGACCCGGGGTGTCGATCACGTTGATGGTGATCGGGCCGTCCGAGCCGAACTCGGTCGCGTGCTTGCCGTTGTAGAGCACCGACGTGTTCTTCGCGAGGATCGTGATGCCCTTCTCGCGCTCGAGGTCGTTCGAGTCCATCATGCGGTCTTCGCCCTCGAAGTGGGCGTCGAACGAGTTGGTCTGCGTGAGCATCGCGTCGACGAGGGTGGTCTTGCCGTGGTCGACGTGTGCCACGATGGCGACGTTGCGCAGGTCGGACCGGGTGGCGAGCGCCATACAGGACATCCTTCAATTTCTGGGAGAGTGTCGGGCCAGTGTCTTCACAGCACCGCACCCGCGGGCAGAACGCCCGACACGCCAGTCTACCGGTAGTTCGCAACAGACAGGAGTACTGACGATGAGCCGTCGGCGAACGTGGGTCGAGATCACCATCGTCCTGCTGCTCTCGCTCGGCGCCAGCGCCCTGTACTCGATCCTGCAGATCATCGACGACCTGTCGCAGACGACGCCGCCCGGCGAGCAGTCGACGGCCCTGAACACCTCGTCGACGACGGTGCAGTACGTCGACCTCGCCCGGCAGCTCCTGGGCATCGCGGTGGACCTGGCCCCGGTGGCACTCGTCTGCTACCTGCTGTGGAGCACCTCGCGACCGCACCTCGGCCGGCTCGGCATCGACCGGTTCCGGGCGAAGCCGGACCTGGGCGGCCCGGCCCTGATCGCGCTCTGCATCGGGATCCCGGGGCTCGCGCTGTACTTCGCCGGACGTGCGCTCGGCATCACGGTCGCCGTCGACCCCGCCGCACTGAACTCGTACTGGTGGACGATCCCGGTCCTGCTGCTGTCCGCGATCCGCTCGGGGCTGCAGGAGGAGGTGATCGTGATCGGGTACCTCTACGCCCGGCTCGGGGACCTCGGGTGGGGCCGCTGGCAGATGATCCTGTCGACCGCACTGCTGCGTGGCAGCTACCACCTGTACCAGGGCTTCGGGGCGTTCATCGGCAACGCGGTGATGGGCGTCGTGTTCGGCTGGATCTACACGAAGTGGGGTCGGCTGCTGCCGCTCGTGATCACGCACGCCCTGCTCGACGCGGTGGTCTTCGTCGGGTACCCCTGGGTGGCGCACGCGTTCCCGCAGTTGTTCGCGTAGGCCGCGGGGCCGCTGGCGGAACGCCGCGTCGCGGGGCCGCCGGCTCGCTGTCCCGTCGGCCGTTCAGCGCGCCACCGGGCGCATCCACAGCCCCAGCACAGCGCGCCGAGGTCCGAGGGCCGAACCGCAGCCCTACGGTGAGCGCATGAGCATCCCCGCGATCGGCGAGTCCGCACCGTCGTTCACCCTGCCGGGGATGGTCGTGCGCCGTGGCGTCCGCTCCGACGACGAGTACGACCTGTCCGCCGAGATCGGCCGGACGGTCGTGCTGGCCTTCTACCCGGGCGACGCGACGGCGGTCTGCACGGCCCAGCTCTGCAGCTACCAGGCCGAACTCGACGAGTTCACCGACCTCGGTGCCACGGTGTGGGGCATCAGCCCCCAGGCGCTCGACTCGCACGAGGAGTTCGCCCGCGGCTCCTCGCTCGCGTTCCCCCTGCTCAGCGACACCGCGGGCTCGGTCATCCGCGCCTACGGCGTCCAGGCACCGGGGATCGGCCTGCGACGATCCGTGTTCGTGATCGGCCCCGACGGCGTGCTCCGATGGCGCCACATCGGCCTGGTCGGCCTGCGGTTCCCGAAGGCCGAGACGATCCGCGAACAGATCGAACTGCTCGTTTCGTAGCCCCGGCGTGGGAGTCCGCTGAACTCGTCGAAACGGGGTGTTGACACCCCAACCGGGGGCGACGACCATGGACGGCACGAGGGTCCGTCAAGGATCTGCCTCCCCGGGGAATCGGGTCGTCCGGAGATACGCGCCGGTGTGTCACACCCGCTCCCCGGGCGTCTCCGGGGAGGCATCTCGTACCCTCGTCCGGTGCACACCACCATCGTCGCCCCGGGCCTGCGCGCCCTCGCCCTCGTCCTCTGGGTCGTGGCCGTCGTGCTCGTCCCGCTGGCCCTGATCGGCGGCGGAACCCCGTGGCTCGTGCCGATCCCGAGCATCGCCGTCGCCTTCGTCGCGTGGGCGGTGCTGTGGCGGCCGCGGTTCGAGCTGACGCCCGAGCACCTGCGCATCGTCGACGTCCGGCGCACCAGCACCTACACCTGGTCGCGCGTCAGCGAGGTGCGCACGAAGTACGGCATCGAGGTGGTCACCAGCGAGGGCGTCCGCCGCGTCTGGATCGCGACCCGCCCGACGGCGCGTCTCGCCGCGCACACCGGTGACCGGCCAGGAAGCCCGGATCGCCTGGACGTCGACGCTGCGGCCGCGCTGATGCTGACCCACGTGCCCGCTCCGGTGACGCAGGACGGCCCGCCCCCGTCGTCCGTGACGGCTGCGCCGATCACGCACCGCACCCACGGCTGGACGATCCTGGCGCTCGTGGTCCTCGGGTTCGCCGCGTCGCTCGCGGCGGCACAGTTCTGACTCGCCCGGACGCAGAACGACACCCCCGGCGTCGTGCGACGTCGGGGGTGTCGTTCGTGTGCGGTGTCGTTCTCGTGCGGTGTGGCTACTTCTTGTAGCCGACGTCCTGCCACTTGACCGACGACTGCTGGAACTGCGCCGGACCGTAGTTCACCAGGTCCTTGCGAACGCCCCAGGCGTACGGCTCGGCGAACAGCGGGATGGTGCCGGCGACCGCGACGATCTTCTTGCCGATGGCCTGCGCGTCCTTGATGCGGGCATCCGCGTCGAGTTCGCCGTTCGCCTTGTCCCAGGCGGCGCCGAGCGAGTCGTCCGTCACGCCGCTGTAGTTCTGGCCGGCGTCGGCGGGGTAGTAGATCGACTTCAGCGACGAGATCGGGAACGGGGTGCCCTGCCACGCGAAGTACGTGGCGTCGAAGTCACGCGTCGACGTGGTGACGTACTTCGTGAAGAAGTCGTCGGTCGGGACGGTGTCGATGGTGACCTTGAAGCCGGCGAGCTTCGTCTGCTGCTGCACGAGCTGCGCGACGTTCGCCGAGTTCGGGTTGTCCGAGGGGATCACGAAGCGGACGTCGAGTTCCTTGCCGCCCTTGGTCGCGTATCCGTCCGAACCGATCTTCCAGCCGGCGTCCTCGAGCTTCGACTTCGCCTTGTCCGTGCTGTAGCCGTAGACGCTCGACGCGTCGTCCTCGTAGCCCTGCTGACCGGGCAGGTAGACGAGGTTGTTGAGCACGTCGCCCGGGCTCTTCACCGGCGACAGGATCGCCTGGGCCACGACCTTGCGGTTGATGGCCTGTGCGAACGCCTGGCGCACGTCCTGGTCCTTGAAGACGTCCGAGGTGCCGTTCAGCGTGATCTGACGCTGCGTGGTGCCGAGCGAGCGCTCGATCTTCGAGTCGGACCGCGAGTTCGCCGTCTTGAGGTTGTCGGCGCTGCCGTTCAGGTTGAACGCGTCGAGCTCCTTGTTGCCGTACGCCTGGGCGACGCCGTCACGCGAGACCGTCTTGAAGACGATCGTGTCGAGCTTGCCCGGGTCGCCCCACCACTTGGAGTTCTTCTCGAAGGTCACGACGCCACCGTTGGCGTCGAAGGACTTCAGGATGTACGGACCACCGGAGACGTAGGTCTTGCCGTCGGCGGCGTACGGACCCTTGGCCCAGGCCTTGTTGAAGTGGTCCGGGGTGTCGACGGCCCAGTACGGGTAGATCGCGCCGAGGACGCTCGCCCAGTCGGCGTTGGTCTTCGAGAACGTCATGATGACGTCACGCTCGTCGGAGCCTTGCTTGACCGAGTCCACGTCCTCCCACACGTTGGTGGCGAGGGGCGCGAAGGCCTTGTTCGTGCCGTTCAGCGCCTTCCAGTTCGCGATGACGTCCTTTGCGCTGATCGGGGTGCCGTCCGACCAGACGGCCTTCGGGTTGATCTTGATCTCGACGGTCTGGGGCGAGTCCTTGGTCAGCTCGACGGAGGTCGCGTAGTCCTTGTTCGCCTCCCACTCGCCGTTCTCCTTGAACTGGATGAACCCCGGCAGGTAGGTCTGCGAGATCGTCGTGTCGTCGACCGTCCCCGAGTCAAGGTTGGCCAGCTGCCAGTTCGCCGGAGCTGTGTCGATCGGCAGGGTGATCGACCCGCCGTCCTTGACGTCGGCGCGGTCCGCGACGGTCCAGCCGGTCGACTTCAGTGACGACTCGGCGACCGCGGAGTTGTCGCCGCCCGCTTCTCCGCCGCCGGAGCAGCCCGCCAGCACGACGGCAGCTGCCGCAGCGGTGGCCAGGACCGCGATGCCCTTGATCCTCTTTCGCATGGCGAGGATTCCCTTTCGTTGTGGTTCGCGCAGTTCGCGCTGGACCGCGGCGGCCCCGCCGTCGCGTCTGTTGGTTGAGAACCCTAGCCACATCCGAAGGCTGCACAAGGGTCTCTGCGAGGAATCGAAACACGCTCGTAACGAATGTTGCATAACGTCACTTCCGTTGTCCCACCCCGCCGTCCGGACCGGCTAGCCTGTCGCCACCGACAACGCCGTCCGGACGGACGGCCGCACCCAGAGGTCACCAACCACATGCTCGCCTTCATCGCAAAGCGGATCGTCAACTACATCGTCCTGACGATCGTGGCGACCACGCTCGGGTACATCCTCGCCAGCACGACGCTCAACCCGGCCGCCCGGTTCCTCGGGCGCAACCCGGCCGTGCCGCAGGGCACCATCGACGCGTCGCTCCGCAAGCTCGGCGCCGATCCGAACACCCCCATCCTCGTCCGCACCTGGGACTGGTGGGTCGGCCTGGTCACGCACGGGTCGCTCGGCATGAGTTCGCGCGGCACCGAGGTGACGGCCGACATCATCGCCCGGTCCGGGACGAGCCTGCGGCTGCTCGTGATCGGCACGCTGCTCGGTGCGCTCTTCGGCGTGCTGCTCGGCGTCTGGAACGCGGTCCGGCAGTACAAGGTGTCCGACCAGGTCTCGACCTACGCGTCGTTCACGGTGCTCGCGACCCCGCCGTTCGTGATCGCGGTCGTGCTGATGATCCTGGCGACCTCCCTCAACCAGGGCGTCGGCGCACAGGTGATCAGCTTCACCGGTGAGTACACGCCGGGGGTGAGCGGGTTCTTCCCGGTGCTCGGCGACCGACTCGTGCACCTGTTGTTACCCACGGTCTCGCTGACGGTCGGCGCCGTCGCGTCGTACTCGCGCTACCAGCGCTCCGCGATGCTCGACGTCCTGTCGAACGACTTCATCCGGACCGCCCGGTCGAAGGGCCGCACGCGCGGATCGGCGATCATGCGCCACGGCGTGCGGGTCGCCCTCATCCCGATGTCGACCTTCTTCGCCTACTCGTTCGGGTTGATCCTGACGGGTGCGAGCATCACCGAGCTGGTCTTCAGCTGGCACGGCATGGGTGAGTACTTCATCCAGAGCATCACGAACAACGACATCAACGCGGCAGCGGGCACGATCCTCTTCACGGCGATCCTCGTGCTCATCGCAGGGACCCTCGCGGACCTGCTGTACGCCGCGCTCGACCCGCGAGTGAGGGTGTGACCCGTGTCTGTTCTCGACCCCACGACCACGACCACCGCCGGTGACCCCGGCGACGGCAACGCCGGGACGCCGGCGCACGTCATCGAGGTGAAGGGCGGCCGCACCCCGCTCTGGCGCAAGGTGTTCGGCACCTGGCGCGCGCGCATCGGCGGCGGTGCGCTGCTGCTCATCATCCTCTGGGCGTTCGTCGGCCCGCACCTGTACCACTGGAACGCCTCCGACTCCGACGGGCTCGCGTTCGGCATGCCGCCGAGCGCCGCGCACTGGTTCGGCACGAACGACATCGGCCAGGACATCTACGCGCAGACCCTGGTCGGCCTGCAGAAGTCGCTGCTCATCGGACTCATCGCCGGACCGGCCGCGACCCTCATCGCCGGCATCGTCGGCGCCGTCGCCGGGTACTTCGGTGGGTTCGTCGACCGTGCGCTCGTCTGGGGCATCGACCTGCTCCTGGTGATCCCGTCGTTCTACGCGCTCGTGCTCCTCAGCCCGCTGTTCAAGAACCTCAGCTGGCTCGCACTCATCGTGGGGCTGGCGATCTTCGGCTGGATGATCATGGCCCGGGTGATCCGGGGGCAGACGATGTCCCTGCGCGAGCGCGACTACGTCAAGGCCGCCCGGTTCATGGGTGTGCCCTCGTTCACCATCATCCGACGGCACATCCTGCCCAACGTGGCATCGCTGCTCATCATCGACGCGACGCTGGGTGTCGGGGCGATGATCCTCTCCGAGAGCGCCCTCAGCTACTTCGGCTTCGGCATCCAGATCCCCGACGTCTCGCTCGGCACCCTGCTCGCCGCCGGCAGCCAGTCGGCCGTCACCCGCCCGTGGCTCTTCGTCCTGCCCGCAGCGACCCTCGTCGCGACCGTGCTCTCGACCAGCCTGCTCGGCGACGCCCTGCGCGACGCCATCGACCCCACCTCCGGAGCCAACCGTGACTGAGCCGCTGCTCACCGTGTCCGACCTGTCGGTCACGTTCAACCCGAAGACCAAGCCCGTCTACGCGGTCCGGGGTGTCGACTACTCGGTCGCCCCCGGCGAGTTCCTCGGGATCGTCGGTGAATCGGGGTCCGGCAAGTCGGTGTCCTCGATGGCCGTGATGGGCCTGCTGCCGTCGTCCGCCCAGGTGCAGGGCAGCATCCGCTTCGACGGGCAGGAGCTCGTCGGCAAGAACGACCGTGAGATGTCGGCGCTGCGCGGTCGTGACATCGCGATGGTGTTCCAGGACCCGCTGTCCGCCCTGACGCCGGTGTACACGATCGGGCAGCAGATCGTCGAGGGCCTGCGCCTGCACGACCGGTCGCTGACCGCACACGCCGCGCGCACCCGCGCCGAGGAACTGCTGCGCATCGTCGGCATCCCGAACCCGGCGCGACGGCTCGACGCGTTCCCGCACGAGTTCTCCGGCGGCATGCGGCAGCGCGCGATGATCGCGATCGCCATCGCGAACGACCCGAAGCTGATCATCGCCGACGAGCCGACCACCGCCCTCGACGTAACGATCCAGGCGCAGATCCTCGACGTGCTGCAGACCGCGAAGGACATGACCGGTGCGGCCGTCGTGCTCATCACGCACGACCTGGGCGTCGTCGCCGGCAACGCCGACCGCGTCGCCGTGATGTACGCCGGCCGGATCGTCGAGACGGCACCGGTCCTGCCGCTGTTCCGCGAGCCGGTGATGCCGTACACGATCGGGCTGCTCCGCTCGATGCCGAACATGACCTCCGCCCGCACCGAGCGGCTCGTCCCGCTCGACGGCCGCCCGCCCCTGCTGACGCAGAAGCCGACGGGCTGCCCGTTCGCCGACCGCTGCCCGGCCGTCCTCGACGCCTGCCGCGACGGCGAACCCGCCCTCGTCGCGACGACGGTGCCGCAGAGCGCCGACAACCCGGTCATGACCGGCGCCGTGCAGACGATCGGCAACGGCACCTTGCTCGACGAGCACACCGCCGCGTGCATCCGCCGCGACGAGATCGCCGCGGGCACCCTCGAGCGCTCGGAGATCTTCCCCCGCCCCGAGGACGTCCCCGAGGCCAGCGTCGACCACGGCGACGACATCGTGCTCGAACTGGACGACGTGGTCAAGACGTTCCCGCTCACCAAGGGCGCACTGTTCCGCCGGCAGATCGGCGAGGTGCACGCGGTGGACGGCATCTCCCTGACGCTCAAGCGCGGGCAGGTGCTCGGCCTGGTCGGCGAGTCCGGCTGCGGCAAGACGACGACGATCATGGAGATCCTCGAACTCGCCGGCGCCCAGCACGGCACCATCCGGGTGAACGGCGTCGACACCGCCTCGCTCTCCAAGAAGGACCGTCTGGCCCTGCGCCGCGACATCCAGGTGGTCTTCCAGGACCCGATGGCGTCGATCGACCCGCGCCTCGACATCGGTTCGGTGATCGGCGAACCCCTCACGGTGCACGGCGTCGCGAAGGACGAGATCCGTCGGCGCGTGCGCGAGGTGCTCGAGCTGGTCGGCCTCGAGCCGACCTACATCGACCGGTACCCGCACGAGTTCTCGGGTGGCCAGCGGCAGCGCATCGGCATCGCCCGCGCGCTGATCGTGGAGCCGAAGATCCTGGTGCTCGACGAGCCGGTGTCCGCACTCGACGTCTCGGTGCAGGCAGGTGTGATCAACCTGCTCGAGGACCTCAAGCACCGTCTCGGCCTGTCCTACCTGTTCGTGGCGCACGACCTGTCCGTCGTCCGGCACATCGCCGACGACGTCGCCGTCATGTACCTCGGCCGCATCGTCGAGTACGGCGACGGGGACGCGGTCTTCTCGGACCCGCAGCACCCGTACACGCGGGCCCTGCTGTCGGCTGTCCCGGTGCCGGACCCGATGGCCGAGGCCGCCCGCGGGCGCATCCTGCTCGAGGGCGACCTGCCCTCCCCCACGGAGCGCATCGACGGCTGCCGGTTCCGCACGCGCTGCCCGCTCTACCAGCTCCTCGACGAGGGCCGGCAGGAGCAGTGCCGCACCATCGACCCGGGCCTCGAGCCCGTGCACGGCCGTGGCGTCGCCTGCATCCAGACCGACCAGGAGCACCTGCTCACCGAGCGGGTCGGCGCGGTCGTCTGACGACGCTGGTCACGTCGTGGACGTGACCAGCAGACGGACGGGAGGCCCGGTACCAGCTGGTACCGGGCCTCCCGTCCGTCGCGTGGTCGCGATCGCGAGCCGCGTCAGGCTCCCAGCCACAGGCTGAGCAGCGAAGCGGCGAGCAGCGCCAGCGCGGCTGCGCCGACCGTCAGGGCCGGCAGGTCCCAGCCGCGCACGGCGTCGCCGGCGCCGGTGCCGTCGCGGTGCTCGGACCAGCGGTCGAGCAGCACGGTCATCTCGTCGGGCTGTCGCAGGACCGCCCGCTCACCCCGCCGGGCCGGCTTCGGCCGTGGCAGCGACGGGCCGCCCCAGCACTGGACCTTGCGTCCGGCGACCGTCTCGATCACGATCTGCCAGCGGAGCCGGACGTCGGCGACCGCGTGCCACGGCACCACGGTGCGGCGGAGCGGGTTGAGCACCGTGACCGCACGGTCGTCGATGACGATGCACGGGCGGAAGGTCAGGACCCAGAGCGCCCAGACGAGCACGGCGATCGGGCCGGCGGCGCGGAGCACGACGTCCCAGCTCCCCCGGAACGCGGCGTCGCCCAGCAGGAAGACGCCCAGGACGGCGACGAGGCCGGCCGCCACCGCGCCCCCGCGACCAGCGCGGAGGACGAGGGGGCGTCCGGCCTCGTTCGTGTCCAGGGGGATCAGCGTCCGAACTCGAACCCGGCGCCGGGGATGGCGGCCAGGAGGTCCTTCGTGTACTGCTCCTTCGGGGCGGCGAAGACCTCGTCGGTCGTCGCCTTCTCGACGATCTGCCCACGACGCATGACGCACACGTTGTCCGCGACGAGGCGGACGACCGCGAGGTCGTGCGTGATGAACAGGTACGTCAGGCCGAGCTCGGTCTGCAGCTCGGTGAGCAGGTCGAGGATCTGGCCCTGCACGAGCACGTCGAGCGCGGAGACGGCCTCGTCGAGGACGATGACCTCCGGCTTGAGTGCCAGCGCGCGAGCGACGGCGATGCGCTGTCGCTGGCCACCGGACAGCTCGTTCGGGTAGCGGTTCACCATCGACTTCGGGAGCGCGACCTGGTCGAGGAGCTCGAGCACCCGGGCACGGCGCGAGGCCTTGTCGCCCACCTTGTGCGTGGCGAGCGGCTCGGCGATCGTGTTCCCGACGTTGTACATCGGGTCCAGGGAGCCGTACGGGTCCTGGAACACCGGCTGCACACGGCGGCGGAAGTCGAAGAGGTCCTTGCCCTTCAGCGCGCCGATGTCGATGCCGTCGAACTGCACGGTGCCGCTCGTGATGCTCTCGAGCTGCAGGACGAGCTTCGCGACGGTCGACTTGCCCGAACCGGACTCGCCGACGAGCGCCGTGGTGGTGCCCTTCTGGATCGAGAACGACACGTCGTCGACGGCCTTGAGCTCCCGCGTGGCGAGGCTCTTGCCGCGCAGCTTGTAGACCTTCTCGAGGTTCTTCACCACGATGAGGTCCTCGGCTGGACGGTGCTCGCGCTCCTGGGCGCGGGCGATGAGCTCGGCGTCGTCACTGCCGGTGTCGGCGATGTCGATCCGCTGGTGCTGCACCTTCGACTGGATGCGACGGCTGGCCAGCGAGGGGGCCGCCGCGACGAGGCGCTGCGTGTACGGGTGCTGCGGGTTGGCCAGGATCTCCTTGGAGGGGCCGGCCTCGACGACCTGTCCCTTGTACATCACGACGAGCTTCTCGGCCCGCTCGGCAGCGAGGCCGAGGTCGTGCGTGATGAACAGCACCGAGGTGCCGAAGTCGCGGGTCAGGGTCTCGAGGTGGTCGAGGATGACGCGCTGGACCGTGACGTCGAGCGCACTCGTCGGCTCGTCGGCGATGAGCAGCTGCGGGCGGCTCGACAGACCGATGCCGATGAGCACACGCTGCCGCATGCCGCCGGAGAACTCGTGCGGGTACTGCTTCAGGCGGGTCGACGCGTCGCCGAGGCCGGCTTCCTGCAGGACCTCGACCGCGCGGGCGCGGACGGCGGCCTTGCCGGTCGCCATGCCGTTCGCACGGATGGCCTCTTCGACCTGGAAGCCGATCGACCACAGCGGGTTGAGGTTCGACATCGGGTCCTGGGGGACGTAGCCGATCTCCTTCCCGCGGATCTCCGACATCTCCTTGTCGCTCAGCCCGACGAGCTCGCGCCCGTTGAACTTGATCGAGCCGCCGGTGACCTCACCGGTGCCGGGGAGCAGCTTGATGATCGCCTGGGCGCTCGTCGACTTGCCGGAACCGGACTCGCCGACGATGGCCAGGCGCTCGCCCTGTTCGAGGGTGAGGTTCACGCCGCGGACGGCCTGCACGAGGCCGCTCTGGGTCTTGAAGCCGACCTGCAGGTCGGTGATCTCGAGCAGCGGGGCGCCGGAGCCGCCGGTACGGCGGCTGTTCGGCTGGGTCAGTGTCTCGCTCATCGGCGGGCCCTCGCCTTCGGGTCGAGCGCATCGCGCACCACGTCACCGAGGAGCAGGAACGCGAGCACGGTGATGGACAGGGCTGCCGACGGCCAGAAGATCGTCGACGGTGCCGTTCGGATCGAGACCTGCGCGGTCCCGATGTCGAGGCCCCAGCTGAGCGCTGAGTCCGGGAGCCCGATACCGAGGAACGACAGGGTCGCCTCGGCCACGATGAACGTGCCGAGCGACACAGTCGACACGACGATGACCGGCGCCACCGAGTTCGGGATCACGTGCCGGACCAGCGTCTTGAAGCGACTGACGCCGAGCGCGGCCGAGGCCATGACGTAGTCGGACTGCTTCGCGCTGAGCACGGCACCACGCATGATGCGAGCGATCTGCGGCCAAGCGAACGCCGCGAGGACCAACGCCACGGTGATCGCGTTCCGCGCCGGGATGACCGACATGATCACGATCGCGCCGAGCACGGTGGGGATGGAGAAGAAGATGTCCGCGATGCGGGACACGATCGTGTCGAGCCATCCGCCGTAGAAGCCGGCGAGAGCGCCGATGATGACACCGACGATCGTGACCAGCACGGTGGCGACGATGCCGACGATCAGCGAGTTCCGTGCACCCCAGATCACGCGTGAGTACACGTCGTACCCCTGGCGGTTGTACCCGAAGATGTGGCCGGCTTCCGGGCCCTCGTTGCTCTTCGCGAGGATCGCCTTCCTCGGGTCGATGTGCGTGAAGAGACCCGGGAACAGCGCCACGACGACGATGAGCAGGATGAGCACGGCGGACACCCAGAACATCGGGCGGACACGCATGGAGTCCCAGGCATCGGTCCAGGTGGACCGGGTCTTCTCGTTCTCGTCGACCTGGTCGACCGCTTGGAGCGGGGTCTCCTCGATCGGAGCGACGTAGTGCGTCGCCGAGCGGGATGCGGCGTTACTTGGCATAGCGGATCCTCGGGTCCAGGACGGCGTAGAGCAGGTCGACCAGGAGGTTGGCGAGCATGAAGATGATGACCATCACGGCGACGAACGACACGACGGTCGGACCCTCGCCGAGCTTGACGGCCTGGAACACCGTGCCACCCACACCGTGGATGTTGAAGATGCCCTCGGTCACCACGGCGCCGACCATCAGGTTGCCGATGTCGACACCCAGGTACGTCACCACGGGGATGAGCGAGTTGCGGAAGATGTGCACCCCGATCACCCGACGACGCGGGAGACCCTTGGCCGTCGCGGTGCGGACGAAGTCCGCGCTCATGTTCTCGGCCACGCTCGCGCGCGTCAGACGCACGATGTACGCGAACGACACCGAGGCGAGCACGATCGCTGGCAGCACGAGTTCGTCCCACGGCGCTTCGCCCGACACCGTCACCCGGAACAGGCCGAGGTTGATGCCGAAGACGTACTGCAGCAGGAACCCGACGACGAAGGTCGGGACCGAGATGAGCAGCAGCGACACGACGAGTGCGGTGGCGTCGAACAGCTTGCCCTTGCGCAGACCAGCGATGACACCGACGACGATGCCGGCGACCGACTCGAACAGCAGCGCCAGGATCGCCAGGCGAGCGGTGATCGGGAACGCCGAGGCGAGCTGCGAGCTGACCGGCAGGCCCGAGTACGTCACGCCGAGGTCGCCGCGGAACACGCCGCCGATCCAGAGCAGGTACTGGACGATGAACGGCTTGTCGAGGTTGTACTGCTGTCGCAGCTGCTCGATCACCTGCGGCGTCGGCTGACGGTCGCCGAACAGCGCGGCGATCGGGTCGCCGGGCAGCGAGAAGACCATGAAGTAGATGAGGAACGTGGCCCCGAAGAACACGGGGATGAGTTGCAGGAGGCGCTTGCCGAGGTACCAGAGCATCAGATCACTGCCCGGTCCGGAGCGATGTCGATCAGGTTCATTGTGGTGAGGGGTGGACGGTCCGAGGGTCGGCACGGAAGTCCGGTGCGGGAGGGCGCCCGCAGTGTGGGGGAAGGTCTTGCCGCCGCGGTACGGGGGTTCGGGGACCGTGTGGTCCCCGAACCCCCGTCCGGTGGTCGCGAGGCAGGATACCTGCTCGCGGGGTGGTCTCTACGAGACCAGGGTCAGTTCTTGACCTCGACGTCGTAGTAGAGCGGCACCGAGTTCCAGCCGAACTTGACGTTCGACACCGTGTCGGCGTTCCAGACGCCGGTCACGTTGGAGTACCAGAGCGGGATCTCGGGCAGGTCCTTGAACAGGAGTTCCTGGGCCTGGTCGAAGATCTTGTTGCCCTCTTCGACGGTGGCTGCCGAACGGCCCTTGGCGAGCAGCTCGTTGTACTCAGCCGAGTCGTAGCGCGCGTAGTTGCTCGACGAGCCCTTGCCCATGGTCGGGCCGAGGAAGTTGTACAGCGACGGGTAGTCGGCCTGCCAACCGGTACGGCTGCCGCCCGTGAGCTTGTCGTTCGTCTGCAGGTCCAGGGCTTCCTGGAACGTCGGGATCGCGTTGCCCTCGGCCTTGATGCCGAGCGTGCTCGAGATCGAGTTCGTGACCGCGGTCACCCACGCCTGGTGGCCACCATCGGCGTTGTACGTGATGGTGAGGGTGTCGTTGTACTTCGAGATCTTGTCGGCCTCGGCCCAGAGCTTCTTGGCCTCGGACTTGTTGTAGTCCAGGACCTCGGAGCCCTCGAGGTCGTCGTTCCAGCCGGCGATCACCGGCGAGGTGAAGTCCTTGGCCGGGGTGCGGGTGCCGTCGAAGATCTTGTCGGTGATCTCCTTGCGGTTGATCGCCATCGAGACGGCCTCGCGACGCAGCTTGCCTTCCTCGCCCTTCCAGTGGTCGAGGTAGTAGGGCAGGTAGATGCCCTGGAAGATCGCGGCCGGCTGGTTGACGTTCGAGTCCGGGAAGTCCGACTTGTACGTCTGGAAGTTCGCGTCCGGCACGGCGTCGAGGACGTCGAGGTTGCCGCCCTGCGCGTCGGCGTAGGCGGTGTCCTGCGAGGTGTAGAACGTGATCGTCAGACCACCGTTCTTCGGCTTGCGCTTGCCCTCGTAGTCCTTGTTGGCGACGAGCTTGATGGACTGGTTGTGCGTCCAGGCCTTCTTGCCGTCGAACTTGTACGGACCGTTGCCGATCGGGTTCTCACCGAAGGCCTTGGTGTCGTCGTAGAACGAGGACGGCAGCGGCACGAAGGCCGAGTAGCCGAGCGAGAGCGGGAAGTCCGACTGGGCCGACTTCAGCTTCACGGTGAACTCGTCGTCGCTCACGACCTTGAGGCCGGTGAGCTCGGAGTCCTTCTCGGCGTTGTACCCCTCGATGTTCTCGAAGAAGTACGAGGCGCTCTGCTTGTTCGAGAACTGGGCTGCCCAGTTCCACGCCTTCGTGAACGACTCGGCAGTGACCTTCTCGCCGTTGGTGAAGGTGTAACCCGTGTTCAGCTTGATGTCGAAGGTCTTCGAGTCATCGGTGTCGATGCTCTTCGCGACCTCGTTGACGGGCTTGCCGTCGGCGTCGTACGAGACGAGGCCCTCGAAGAGCGAGTCGATGACCTTGCCGCCACCGGTCTCGGTGGTGTTCGACGGGATGAGGGGCTTCTGCGGCTCGGTGCCGTTCGTGGTGACGATCCCGGACGCGTTCGCCGAGCCCGAGCCACCCCCGTTGGAGCTGTTGCTGGAGCAGGCGGTCAGGGCGAGTGCTGTGGCCCCGAGCACGGCGAGGGCGGTGAGCCCGGCGCGCTTCTTGATCAAGGTTCCTCCTGGTGCATGGGACGCGTTCGGGCACAGCTGTGTCACCCGGGCGCGTTTGACCTTTGCAGCGTAGGCAAGGTGAACAGTGGCGTCCAAACCCTGGAGCGAACGGTTACACGCCGGTAACCAACTTGCACGATCCTTGCGAGACGATGCAAGATTCGCGCGCACTCAGGTGAAGGGTGCGTTTTTGTTGCATCCGCATGAAATCTGTTGCACTCCGGCACAGTTCTGTGCAAGTCGGGGGACGGCCGAGCATCGCTCAGGGGTACGGCTCCGGGGCGCTGGTCCGCGGTCACGACATGCCGCGAGTGCACCGCCGAGTGGTCACGAATCGTCGCTCGGCGGAGGCCCGGACGACGATTCGTGACCACTCGGCGGAACTGAGCGGGGTGTCGTGGCCACCCGACGCAGCGGGCCGGGGCGGGTCGCACCCGGACCGGGCAAGGCCGGGCCAGACCGGGCAAGGCCGGCCCCCAGATCGAGACCGGGACCGGGACACAGACCGGCACCTTCCGTCCGGACGTGACCGCGCCCCGCCCGGAAGAACCGGACGGGGCACGAGGCAGGGCACGAGGCACGGGGCACGAATCACTCGGCGACGATCACCACAGGGTGTCGGCGCCCGACGGGATCAGGCGAACGCCTCGATCGGCGGGCAGGCGCACACCAGGTTGCGGTCGCCGTACGCCTGGTCGATGCGGCGCACCGGCGGCCAGTACTTCCGGCCGCTGATGCCCGGCAGCGGGTAGACGGCCTGCTCGCGGGTGTAGGCGTGCGCCCACTCCCCCGAGATCACCGACGACGCGGTGTGCGGCGCGTGCACGAGCGGGTTGTCGTCCGCCGGCCACTCTCCGCGCTCGACCGCTGCGGCCTCGGCCCGGATCGCGAGCATGGCGTCGACGAAGCGGTCGAGCTCGGCGAGGTCCTCGCTCTCGGTCGGTTCGACCATGAGCGTGCCCGCGACCGGGAACGACATCGTCGGCGCGTGGAACCCGTAGTCGACCAGGCGCTTCGCGACGTCGTCGACCGTGATCCCCGTGGTGTCCCGCAGCGGCCGGAGGTCGAGGATGCACTCGTGTGCGACGAGCCCGTCGTCGCCCGTGTACAGCACCGGGAACGCCTCGCGCAGGCGGGACGCGATGTAGTTCGCCCCGAGCACGGCAGCCTCGGTCGCACGGGTGAGGCCCTCGAGCCCCATCATCCGGACGTAGGTCCACGTGATGGGCAGGATGCTCGGGCTGCCGTACGGCGCCGCGCTGACCGGCCCACCGGCGTGCGCGAGGCGGTCGTCGGCGTCGGCCGTCGTCGCACCGGAGCGCCGGTCGGCCTGCTGCGCGAACGGGTGCCCGGGCAGGAACGGCGCCAGGTGTGCCTTCGCGGCGACGGGACCCACGCCGGGGCCGCCACCGCCGTGCGGGATGCAGAAGGTCTTGTGCAGGTTGAGGTGCGACACGTCGCCGCCGAAGTCGCCGAAGCGGGCGTGCCCGAGCAGCGCGTTGAGGTTCGCGCCGTCGACGTAGACCTGGCCGCCGGCGTCGTGCACGGCGTCGCAGATCTCGCGGATGTCGTGCTCGTAGACGCCGTGGGTGGACGGGTACGTGATCATCAGCGCTGCGAGGGTGTCGGCGTTGGCGGCGACGCGGGCCCGGAGGTCCTCGAGGTCGACGTTGCCGTTCTCGTCGCAGGCCACCACGACGACCTTCATCCCGGCGAGCACCGCGGATGCGGCGTTCGTGCCGTGCGCGCTCGACGGGATCAGGCAGACCGTCCGGTCCTCGTCGCCACGAGCCTGGTGGTACCCGCGGATGGCCAGCAGCCCGGCGAGTTCGCCCTGGCTGCCGGCGTTCGGCTGCAGGGACACGGTGTCGTACCCGGTGACCTCGGCGAGCCACGACTCGAGGTCGCCGATCATGTCGAGGTACCCCTCGACGTCCTCACGCGGTGCGAACGGGTGGATGTTCGCGAACTCTGGCCAGGTCACGGCGGCCATCTCGGTCGCCGCGTTGAGCTTCATCGTGCAGCTGCCGAGCGGGATCATGCCGCGGTCGAGCGCGTAGTCCTTGTCGGACAGGTGCTTGAGGTACCGCATCATGCGGGTCTCGCTGCGGTGTGCGCTGAACACGGGGTGCGTCAGGTAGTCGCTCTCGCGCTGCAGGGCGGACGGGAGGCCCGTGGCCGCGTCGCGCACGGCTGCTTCGGTCGCGGGCACCGTCACGTCCACCGCGCCGAGCACGCCCGCCAGCGCCACGACGTCGTCGGGCGTGGTCGTCTCGTCGACGGAGAGCTGGAAGGTGTCGGCGTCCACCGTGTGCAGCAAGTAGCCGGCGTCCTGCGCTGCCGCGACGATCGTCTCGGCGCGACCGACGGCCCGCAGGGTGAGCGTGTCGAAGTACGCGTCGTGCACGATCTCGACCCCGGCGTCGCGTGCCACGGCGGCGAGCGCACCGGTGGTCCGTGCGACCCGACCGGCGATGAACCGCAGGCCTTCGGGCCCGTGGTAGACCGCGTACATCGACGCCATCACGGCGAGCAGGACCTGCGCGGTGCAGATGTTGCTCGTCGCCTTCTCGCGGCGGATGTGCTGCTCGCGGGTCTGGAGGCTGAGGCGGTAGGCCATCTGGCCGTCGGCGTCGAAGGACACCCCGACCAGGCGACCGGGCAGCTGGCGCTCCAGGCCGGCGCGCACGGCGAGGTAGCCGGCGTGCGGGCCGCCGAAGCCGAGCGGGACACCGAAACGCTGGCTGGTGCCGACGGCGACGTCGGCCCCCAGGTCGCCGGGGCTGGCGAGCAGGGTCATCGCGAGCAGGTCGGCGGCGACGACGGCGATGCCACCACCGGCGTGGACGCGCTCGATGACGGACGACGGGTCGACGATGCGGCCCGAGGCGCCCGGGTACTGCAGGATGACGCCGAACGCCCCGTCGAGCTGCTCGTCGCTCGGGCCGTCGACGGCGTCGAACGCGCGCAGCGTGATGCCCACGGCGTCGGCACGGTGGTCGAGCAACGCACGGGTCTGCGGCAGCAGGTCGGCGTCGACGAGGAACGCGCCGCCCTTGACCTTCGAGGCGCGGCGAGCGAGGAGCATGCCCTCGACCACGGCGGTGCCCTCGTCGAGCATCGAGGCGCCGGCGGTGGCCATGCCGGTCAGGTCGGACACCATCGTCTGGAAGTTGATGAGCGCTTCGAGGCGGCCCTGCGAGATCTCGGGCTGGTAGGGCGTGTACGCCGTGTACCAGCTCGGGTTCTCGAGCACGTTCCGCTGGATCACCGCGGGGGTGTGGGTGCCGTGGTAGCCGAGACCGATCATGGCGCGTCGGACGGTGTTGCGACCGGCCTTCGCGCGGAGTTCGGCGAGCGCCTCGGTCTCGCCGACGGCGGCCGGGATCACCGAGTCGGCGACGGGCCCGACGTGGATGGACTCCGGGATCGCGGCACGGACCAGGGCGTCGAGCGACGGCTGCCCGACGACGTCGAGCATCTCCTGCTGGTCGGCCGGGGTGGTGCCGATGTGGCGGTCGGCGAAGGACGTCTGGAGGTTCTCGAACGCGGTCATGCGATGGAGGCCCGGTAGGCGTCGTGGTCCATCAGGTCCTCGGGGAACGAGGTGCCGCCGACCTTGATCTTCACGAGCCAGCCGGCACCGAAGGGGTCCTGGTTGACGGTGTCGGGGGTGTCGACGACGGCGTCGTTGACCTCGACGACCTCGCCCTCGATCGGGGCGAAGAGCTCGCCGACGCTCTTGGTCGACTCGATCTCGCCGATCTGGTCGCCGGCGGTGGTGGCGGTGCCGACGGCGGGGAGTTCGACGTAGACGACGTCACCGAGCTGCTCGGCGGCGTGGTCGGTGATGCCGATGGTGACGGTGTCGCCCTCGACGAGCAGCCACTCGTGGTCGGCCGTGTACTGGAGTGCGGTCTGGTCGGTCATGGGGTCAGCCTTTCGAGGCGCGGCGGTAGAAGGGGAACGCGGAGACCGTGCTGGGGACGGCAGTCCCGCGGACGTCGATGTGGAGGACCTGTGCCCCGTCCGACGCGGCGGCGAGCGCAGCCGGGTCGACGAAGGCCATCGCGACGGGGTGACCGAGCGTCGGCGAGAGCGCGCCCGAGGTCACCGTGCCGACGACCGCACCGTCGAGCACGACGTCGTAGCCGGCCCGGGGAGCACGACGGCCCTCGGTCGCCAGGCCGACGAGCACGCGTGCGTCCGCGGACGGGGTGACGCCGGCAGCACCGACGAACTCGCCGTCCTTCGCGACGACGCGGCCCAGGCCTGCCTGGGCCGGACGGACGTCGGTGCCGAGCTCGTGCCCGTACAGGGGCATGCCCGCCTCGAGCCGCAGGGTGTCGCGTGCGGCGAGCCCGGCGGGGACGACCCCGCGGTCGGCACCGGCCTCGAGCAGCGTGTCCCAGAGCACCGGGGCGGTGTCCGGGTCGGTGTAGACCTCGAAGCCGTCCTCGCCGGTGTAGCCGGTGCGCGCGACGAGCACGTCGGCGCCGTCGAACAGCGCGTGCAGCACCCGGTAGTAGCCGAGCTCGTCGAGCGGGGTCTCGGGCTGCAGGCGGTCGGCGACGACGAGGGCGTCGAGCGTGCCGGCCGCCGCGGGGCCCTGGATGGCGACGAGGGCCGTGGTGTCGGAGTCGTCGGAGACCTCGACGTCGAAGCCGTCGGCCCGGGCGGTCAGCGCGGCGACGGCGACGTCACGGTTGGAGGCGTTCGCGACGACGAGGAAGACGTCGTCGTCGGTCCGGTACACGACCAGGTCGTCGAGGATCCCGCCGTTCTCGGCGAGCAGCAGCGAGTACTTGGCGCGACCGACCGGCATCTTCCCGAAGGACCCGGCGAGCGCGTGGTCGAGGAAGGCGACGGCGTCGGTGCCGGTCACCCCGATCTCGGCCATGTGGGACAGGTCGAAGACCCCGGCGGCCTGGCGCACGGCGTGGTGCTCGGCGAGGTCCGACGAGTAGCGCACGGGCATGCGGTACCCGGCGAAGTCGGTGAAGGTCGCACCGGCGGCCTCGTGCACGGCTTCGAGCGGCGACGAACGCTGCCCCGGAGTGGGCTGTGGGGACGGACTCATGGCGGAGTTCTCCTGGCATCGGCAGGGCCCGGCGACGATCGCCGGGTGGAACTCCCCCTCTGTCATGGGCCTGAGAGTTTCACCGCGGCCCGTGAGGTCCGGCGGCTTTCACCGTGGGCGAGACGACCGAGCGTCTGCTTTTCAGAGTGGCCTGTCCGCTGCGGTGTGGGACCTGAGAGATTGACGGGGGGATTGCTCCTTCGGTGCCGTGCGCGCGCCCGAGGGCACGATGTACCCAGAGGTACTGCACGGCGTCTCCCGCGACGGATGAACGGCCGGTGTGTTCAGTTGTCCGCGTCGAGCATACCGAGGCCGCGTTTCGGGCGTGTGTCGCGAGCGAACCTTCGACATCTCGTAGAATGCGGGGATGGCCGGACAACGATCGCGCCCCCGCGGGCAGCTGGAGCAGGCGGTGCTCGACGCGCTCCGCTCCGCCGACGCCGGGCTCACCGCACGCCAGGTCCTCGACGCGTTCCCCGAGCCCCGCCCCGCGCTGACGACCGTGCTCACCGTGCTCGACCGACTCGGCCGCAAGGGCCAGGTGGAACGGGAGCAGCACGACGACGCTCCCCTGACCTTCCGCGCCGTGCACAGTCGCGACGAGCAGACCGCCTCACTGATGTCGAGTGCGCTGGCCGCCTCGACCGACCGCGAGGCCGCACTGCTGCAGTTCACCGGGTCGCTCGCCTCGGACGACCTCGAGGCCCTGCGCCGCGCCCTCGACGCCCGCGCCCGCTCCTGACCGGCCGCACACCGTGGTCGTCGCCGGCATCGCGCTCATCGTCCTCGCACTCGCGGTGGTGGTGTTCGCGCCCCGGGTCCTGACCCGTTCCGCCTGGACGATCGACCTGCCCCGCACCGCGCTGGTCTGCTGGTCGATCGCGGTCCTGCTCGGCGTCGTCGGCTTCGTGGCCGGCATCGCCCTGGTCGTGCTCGCCGACCGTCCGATCACCGAGCTCTTCGGCGGGGACGGCTCCCCCACGCACGGCCTCAACGTGGGCGTCGCGGTGCTCGCGGTCGTCGCGTTCGTCGTCGCGGTCCGGGTCCGCCCCGGCCCCGAACACGAGGCCGTCCGGCAGGCGATGCGTTCCGGGGTCGCCCCGCACCGCGAGATCGACGGCACCCCCGTCGCGGTCGTCGAGGCGGACCACGCACTGGCGTGCGCCGTGCCGGGCCGGAGTGGTGGGGTCCTGGTCAGCACCGGCTTGGCAGACCGGTTGCGCACCGACGAACTGGAGGCCGTGGTCGCCCACGAACGCGCCCACCTGACCCAGCACCACGCGGCTGCGGTCGCGGTCGCGGAATCGATCGAGCGTGCGGTCCCGTGGGTGCCCGGTGCGCGCGCCATGGCGCGGTCGACGCGCGTGCTCGTGGAGTTCGCCGCGGACGACGCGGCGGCCCGTCGCGTCGGACGCGACGCCCTGCGCCGGGCGGTGCTGGTGGCGGACGGGAGCAGCGCGCTCGGCGCGATCCGAGCCTCCAGGCTGTCGTAGCGCCCCTGTCGGAGGCGAGGAATAGGGTGTCAGCACCGTGAAGCCACTGACCGAAGCCGACATCCGATCGTCGTTCGTGAACGCCACAGCCGACGAACTCGCACAGCTGCCCATCCCCGGCCTGCACGAGACCCTGTGGGACGAGCGCGAGTTCCTGGGGTGGCGCGACCCACAGGCCGCCCGCCGCGGGTACATCGTGTCCTGGATCGACGAGCGCCCCGTGGGCATCGTCGTCCGGTCCGCCGGTGGATCGCTGCGCCCCGGCATCGCCGCGATGTGCTCGTTCTGCCACTCCCCGCAGCCCGCGACCCAGGTCCGGCTGTTCTCCGCCGCACGTGCCGGTGAGTCCGGCCGCAACGGCAACACCATCGGCACGTACATCTGCGAAGACCTCGGCTGCCCGATGCTCATCCGTACCGCACCGCCGCACCTGAACCCGCCGGCGACCATCGCGATGCGGGGTGCGTCCCTGCTCCAGCGCGTGCAGAACTTCACCGCGGACATCATGAAGACGGCGTGAGTCGGTTCGGCACCGCCCGCTGGGCCGTGGTCGAGGAACTCGGCGACGGACGGTGGCGACTCACCCTTCGGGACGAAGCCGACGATGAACTCGGCGCGTTCGGCCTGGGGGTCGAGGGCCCGTGGGACCCCGATGTCGAACCGCACGTCGGGTTCGTGCTCGTGCAGCTCGGCCTGACGCTGCGCGGGGCCCGGCCGTGGCGCATCGACGAGCTCGGTGACCACCGCGCGCCCGTCCTGTCGCTCGGCTGAACGAGGACGGCCGACCGGCTCACGTCCGTGCACCGAGGCCGCTCGGTCAGTCCGCGGCGACGAAGTTGCGCAGGATCTCGCGGTCGTCGTCGGCGCGCATCGCCCACGCGAGCTCGCTGCGGTGGTCGCTGCCCTCGAGCGGCAGGAGCGTCACCGTGTCGGGTGCGGCGAGCGCGGCGCTCTCCGGCACCACCGTCACGCCGAGGCCCACCCCGACCAGGTGCAGCACGGTCGCCCAGGTGGTGGCCTCCTGCACGACGACGGGTCGGCGCCCACCGGCGGTGACCGGTGCCAGGTTGCGCTCGGTCGCCAGTGCTCCGGCGACCGCCGGGAAGAACACGAACGGTTCGTCGACCAGCTCGGTACCGCGGATGCGCTCGCGGCCTGCCAGTCGGTGCCCGCGCGGGACGGCGGCGACGAACGCCTCGGACCGGAACGGCAGCAGGTGCACGGCGGGGTCCGGGTCGGCATCGCGGACGACGGCGAGGTCGAGCTCGCCGCGGACGATCCGCGCCAGCAGCGTCGACGAGTACCCCTCGGTCAGTTCCACCCGGACCAGGGGGTAGCGCTCCCGGAACGACTGCACCCGTTCGATCGGCCCGAGGGGCAGCGCGGAGACCACGAACCCGACGTCGAGCCGACCGACCTCGCCCCGACCGACCCGGACCGTCTCGTCGAGGTCGCGCCGCACCTGCCCGAGCAACGACCGGGCACGGCCCTGCAGCACCCGGCCGGCGGCGGTCAGGGCGACGCTGCGGCTGGTCCGGACGAACAGGTCGACCCCGAGCGCACGCTCGGTCCGCCGGATCTGCTGGGACAGTGCGGGCTGGGCCATCCGCAGCTGTTCGGCTGCTCGGCCGAAGTGCAACTCGTCGGCGACGGCCAGGAAAGCCCGCAGGTGACGGAGGTCGACGTCGGGTTCTCGATCCATGCACACAGCGTATCGATCAGCGCGAACGAGTATTGGACGCGACTGCATCGTCGATCGAGGATGGAGGCATGCCCGAAGCGACCTCCACCGTCACCATCGCCGACCTCGCCACCCCCGCCGACGCCGAGGCGTTCCGCACGCTCAACGAGGCCTGGATCACCCGGTACTTCACCCTCGAGGACGAGGACCGGGTGTTCCTCTCCGACCCCGTCGGCCGCGTCGTCGAGCAGGGCGGTGCCGTCCTGGTCGCCCGGCTCGACGACCAGGTCGTCGGGTGCATCGGGGTCGTGCCCACCACCCCCGGCGTGTTCGAACTCGTGAAGATGGCCGTCTCCCCCGACCACCAGGGGCACGGCACCGGGCGGAAGCTCATCACCGCGGCACTCGACCGGGCCCGCGAGCTCGGAGCACACCGCATCGACCTGGAGAGCAACGCGCAGCTCACCAGCGCCGTGCACCTGTACGAGGCGTTCGGCTTCCGGCACCTGCGCGAGGATGAGATCGCCCCGAGCCCGTACGTGCGGGCCGACGTGCACATGACGCTCGACCTGCGCTGACGGCGGCCGGTCCCGGTACGCTCACGGCATGGCGATGTACGAGGTGCAGGCGGTCCGCGAGGCCGGCGCGTGGCAGGTGTTCATCGACGGCTTCATGGTGACCGAGGTCTCCCGGTGGCCGTCCGTCGGGTTCGTCGCCCGCGAGCTCCTCGCGATGGACCGCGACGACGACCTGCGCATCCGCGTCGTCGGCCGCAACCAGTACGTGGCCTGACCCCGGCGGGCTCGAGTGAGCAGAAGACATCGAGTGCGTGGCGCCGACCCGACGTCTCGTGTTCACTCGGTGCTGTGTAGCCGGCAACGACGCCGTTCCACCGCTCACGCGACGTGCCAGACCAGCCCCTCCTGTGCGCTCGACGGGTACGCCGACGCGATCCGGAACACGGCCTCGCGCAGGGTCTCCGGAGAACAGGCCAGGTTGAGCCGGACGAACCCCCGCCCTTCGGACCCGAACCCCAGCCCGGAGTTCAGCGCGACGTACGCGTTCTCGCGCAGCGGCACCGCGGGGTCGTCGCCGAGGCCGATGCCCCGGAAGTCGAGCCACGCCAGGTACCCGGCACGCGGCCTCGTGTAGACCACGCCGGGCAGGTGTTCGGCGAGGAGCTTGGCGAGCAGTCGGTCGTTCGCCAAGATGCGCGCCACGACGTCGTCGAGCCAGTCCGTCGCCAGGGTGAACGCCGCCAGGTTCGCGTGCAGCCCGAGGATGCTCGTGCGGCAGGCGACCTCTTCCCACAGGGTGTCGAGGAGCGCGGCGGTCCGGGGATCGCCGGCGACGATGACCGAACACTTCACGCCGGCGAGGTTCCAGCCCTTGCTCGCCGAGGTCACGCACACGCTCCGGGCCCCGAGCGGCTCGGCGACCGCGGCGAACGGGGTGAACTGCACGCCGGGGTGGGTCAGGGGCGCGTGGATCTCGTCGCTGATGACGAGGACGTCGTACTTCGCGGCCAGTTCGGCGATCGCGACGAGGTCGGCCCGGTCGTGCACGAGCCCGACGGGGTTGTGCGGGTTGCAGAGCAGGAAGACGCCGACCCCGCTGGCGAACGCCCGCTCGAGGCCCTCGAGGTCGAGCCGGTACTGCCCCCACTGCTCGAGCAGTGGGACCTCCTCGACCTGACATCGAGCTTCTTCGACGAGCTCGAAGAACGGCGGGTAGACCGGCGGGGTGATCGCGACGCGGCCGCCGTCGGGCAGCGCGAGCCGGAGCGACTCGACGATCCCGACGCTGACGTCGGTGGCCAGGTGGATCCGCGACGGGTCGATCTGCCAGCCCCAGCGGTCCAGCGCGAACTGCGCGAAGGCCGGTGCGAGCGGGCCGGGACCGTCGAGGTACCCGAGGTCGGACTGCGAGACCCGTTCGATCAGGGCCTGGCGGATCGCCGGCGCGACGTCGTGGTCCATCTCGGCGACGAACAGGGGCAGCACGTCGGGCGCGTACCGCGTCCACTTGATGCTCGTCCGGACCCCGCGGAGCGTGCCGACCGGGTCCTGCTCGTCGCTCGCCATGCGTCCCAGCATGCCCCTGCCCGGAGGCCCGGCGCGACTCCCGACGTCATCCCACGTCGTCTTCGGACAGGCACACGGCCGGGGCCGCCCCGTCGGCCTACGCTCGGCGACATGAGCACGAGCACCGCCGACAAGGCCGTCACCCTCAAGCAGCTGCACGAAGCCCCCGAGATCCTGCGCGTCGTGAACGTGTGGGACGCGATCACCGCGAAGGTCGTCAGCGACCTGCCCGGCACGAAGGCGATCGCCACCGCCGGGCACTCGATCGCCGCGTCGTACGGGTACGAGGACGGCGGCATGCCCCTCGACCTCGCCCTGTCGGGCGCCGCGATCGTGGCCGCCGCGACGGACCTGCCGGTCACCGCCGACCTGGACGACGGGTACCAGGACCCCGCCGAGACCATCCGCCGGGCCATCGGCTCGGGCATCGTGGGTGCCAACGTCGAGGACCGGCTGCGTCCCTTCGACGAGGCGGTCGCCCGCGTCGCCGCGATCACCGCAGCGGCGCAGGCCGAGGGCGTCGACTTCCAGCTGAACGCCCGCACCGACGCGATCGCCCGCGGCGGCGAGCGCCCGATCGACGAGAGCATCGAGGACGCGATCGCCCGAGGCAGGGCGTTCCTGGACAACGGCGCCGCGCTGGTCTTCGTGCCCGGCGCGATCGATCGTTCCGTGGTCGAGCGGCTCGTCGCCGGTCTCGGTCGCGGCAAGCTCTCGGTCATCGGCCTGCCCGGCGCCCTGCCCGCCGCGGAGTACGAGGCGCTCGGCGTCGCCCGCATCTCCTACGGCCCGCTCACGCAGCGGGTCGCGCTGCGCGCGCTCCGCGACCTGGCGACCGACCTGTACGCCGACGGCGTCGTGCCGGAGGACACCCCGACCCTGAACTGACGGAGCAGACGGACGGGAGGCCCGTCCCCCCCCCCCCCCCCCCCGCACCCATGCGCACGTCGTTGCGATCCGGGGCACGTGTGCCGATCCAGGGCATGCGAACCCGGGCTGGCGGGGCATTCTCCTGCCGCTACTGTCGTGCCATGCCGGTCGACGTCGAAGCTCTGCTCACCCCGCCCTCCCCCGTCGCTGCGCGCGCACTGGACGTCGTGCGGGCATGGTCCGAACCGGCTTTCGTCAACCACTGCCTGCGGTCGTGGGCATGGGCTGTCCTGCTCGCCCCCACGGTCGAGCTCGAACCGGACCCCGAGCTGCTCTTCGTCGCGACGATGCTCCACGACCTCGGCGTCACCCCGTCGTTCGACGCCCACCGGGTGCCCTTCGAGGACGCTGGCGGCGCGGCCGGATCGGTCTTCGCGCTCGGCGCCGGGTGGGACGCCGTGCGAGCCCGTCGGGTCGGGGAGATCATCGAGCGGCACATGTGGCGGTCCGTCGACACGGAGCTCGACGCCGAGGGACACCTGCTCGAGGTCGCGACCTCGCTCGACGTCTCCGGCGTGGGCTTCGACAGGTGGTCGTCGGACGACCTGCGGGACGTCACGGCCGCGCTGCCCCGTCTGGACTTCTCGGCGACGTTCGACGGGCTGATCCGCGAGCAGGCTTCGCGCAAGCCGTCCTCGGCCGCGGCCCGACTGGACGGCTCGGGCAACGTGGCCGCTGGCGGGGAACGCTGGGCCACGTTCATGGCGTCCTGATGCTCGGTCCGGTCGCTCGCTGGACTTCTCGACGGGGTGGGCGTATAGTCTCTGGTTGGTGCACTGCAGCGAACCGATCTGACTCGCGCACACCAACCTCTCGACACCGACTCACCCGAGTCGCATTCCACTCGAGACACCGCTCGATCCGAACGGACGAGCTGCACGTTGAAACGCGACGTGCGCGCCCCGCACTCGATGCGTCGCGCTGGACTGAGACGTCCGCCGACACCGAGTCGCCCTGGCGCCGAATGACCAGGAAGTACAGCACCATGACCAGTAACGAACGAATCACCGTGTTCGGGACCGCACTCGCGGCCCCGACGATCACCCCCGACCGCATCGCCGAGTTCCCGGTGCGCGACGACCGCTCGCAGCGCGAGTACCTCGTCCGCATCGCGGCCGACGACCTGGGGACCTTCGTCACCCGGGGCACCCGGCTCGACGCCGTCGGCGAGGCCGGCTGGACCGTCCCCGGCCGCTCCTGGGCGGGCGAGGCCAGCCGCACCCTGCTGCAGGCACAGTCCGTGCAGGCGGGCGAGATGGCCCTCGCGGCCTAGGTCCCACCAGCACCACCACGAAGCGCCGCCGAGTCTGCTCGGCGGCGCTTCGTCGTTCCCGGTGCTCGTCTAGAGCCGAGAGCTGTAGGGGAGGTCGCCATGCGGATCGAACGGGCTGCGCAGTTGATCCGCGCTGCCCGCGAAGACCTCGGCCTCTCGCAGACCGGTCTCGCTGCCGCCGCCGGCATGCAGCAGCCCACCATCTCGGCGTACGAGAGCGGACGGAAGCGGCCGCGCGAGGAGTCGCTCCGGCGGATCCTCGAAGCGGCGCACACCCGCCCGAGCATCCCACTCGCCGTCTACGCCGACGCGATCCTCGACGAGGCGAAGCGTTTCCACCTCGAGGACGTCCGCGTCTTCGGCTCCGCGGTGCGCGGGCAGGACACCGAACACAGTGACATCGACCTGCTGGTCCACCTGACCCCCGCGGCATCGCTGTTCGATCTCGGTGGGTTCGCGCACGAGGTCGAGCGCATCACCGGTTTCGAGGTCGACGTCCTCACCGACGACCTACCCGGTCGGATGCCGACGCCGTCCGTCGGCTTCACTCGTACCCGTCGAAGCGGTAGCTGATCTGCGGGTCGTACAGCGGCAATCTCAGGTCGACCACCGCAGAGATGACGACGTTCCACTGCTCCGAGTCCATGCCGTAACAGGTCGTGGTCACCATCTGCGGGCTGTAGCTCACATCGATCGCACCGCGGTTCCCCGGCCCGGCGAGCATCGTCTGGTCGGCACCGTCCGCGCGGGTCTTCTCGACGGCCCAGTGCGGAAAGGCGGCGATGAGGGCGGCCTCGACAGCCTCGTGGTCGAGGGCCTCGAGTCCGGAGACGTGCTCACCGTCCACCAGGCGCTCGTACACCTGCGCGGAATCGAGTCGCTCGCTCGTGCGCCAGAAGGCGAACTGTTGGCTCATGTGCCCCTCGGTCTAGTTGTTGAAGCGGAACTCCACCACGTCGCCGTCCTGCATGACGTAGTCCTTGCCCTCGATGCGGGCTTTGCCGGCAGCGCGGGCCTCGGCGATCGAGCCGGTCGCGACCAGGTCGTCGAACGAGATGACCTCGGCCTTGATGAAGCCCTTCTCGAAGTCGGTGTGGATGACGCCGGCAGCCTGGGGAGCCTTCCACCCCTTGCCGATCGTCCACGCACGGGCTTCCTTCGGACCGGCCGTCAGGTAGGTCTGCAGCCCGAGGGTGTCGAACCCGATGCGGGCGAGCTGGTCGAGGCCCGACTCGGTCTGCCCGGTCGACTCGAGCAGTTCGGCGGCGTCGGCAGGGTCGAGGTCGATGAGCTCCGACTCGACCTGGGCGTCGAGGAAGACAGCCTGGGCGGGGGCGACCAGCGCGGCCAGTTCGGCCTTGCGGGACTCGTCGGTCAGGATCGCCTCGTCGACGTTGAAGACGAAGATGAACGGCTTGGCGCTGAGCAGCCCGAGCTCGGAGATCGGTGACAGGTCGATCTTCGTGGCGGACAGCAGCGTGCCCTGCTCGAGCGCGGCACGGGCCTCGCGAGCGGTCTCGAGCACGACCGGCTCGGCCTGCTTGAGCTTGAGCATCTTCTCGTAGCGCGGGAGCGCCTTGTCGATGGTCTCCATGTCGGCGAGGATCAGCTCGGTGTTGATGACCTCGAGGTCGTCCTTCGGGGAGACCTTGTTCGCGACGTGCACGACGTCGTCGTCGGTGAAGCCACGGACGACCTGCGCGATGGCGTCGGCCTCGCGGATGTTGGCGAGGAACTTGTTGCCCAGGCCTTCGCCCTCGCTCGCGCCCTTGACGATGCCCGCGATGTCGACGAACGACACCGGCGCCGGCACGGTCTTCTCCGAGTGGAAGAGCTCGGCGAGCTGGTCGAGCCGCGAGTCGGGCAGGTTCACCACCCCGACGTTCGGCTCGATCGTCGCGAACGGGTAGTTCGCGGCGAGGACCTGGTTCTTGGTCAGGGCGTTGAACAGGGTCGACTTGCCGACGTTCGGGAGACCGACGATTCCGATGGTGAGAGCCACGGAAGAAGAGCCTACCGGCGGCGGCCTGTCGGAGCCGACCCGGGCCTCCAGTCCGTTCGTCAGGCCAGCAGACGTGACCCAGCCATACGGGGCCGCAGGGCCGTGATGCGGCGCTCGACGACGTCGAAGACGTCGGCCTGCAGCCGCTGCGAGAGCCGCCAGTCGCCAGGCACCTGCAGCGAGTGGTCGGCACGGTCGACGGTCTGGAGGCGCGCAGCCGTCCCCGAGACACGGTCGGGCCGCCACATGGTGTCGGCTCCACCCCCGATCGCGTCGTGCGCGTCAGTCGCGGCGGCGAGCGCCGTGGCCACATCGTCGTGCGTGAGCACCGGGGTGAGCCAGACCCCGGGCACGTCGTTGCGGATCGCCCAGGGCAGGGCGAAGCAGCCGAACGACTTCGCGACGACGAGGTCGGGCAGCCGGTCCCCCCGCACCGCGGCGACAGCGGCCTCGACGAAGCCGACCGGATCGGCTCCGGCGGCGTCGTCGACCTGCCATCGCGGCGCGATGACCTCGCACCCCGCAGCGAGCGCGATCTCGCTCGTCCACCAGAGCAGCGGCGCCTGCTGCCCGTAGCCGGTCCCGGCGAGCACCAGGACGAGCGGACGTCGGTCGGCGTCGTTCCCCATGCGCTGAGAGTAGCCACACGCAACGCCGAGAGGAACGGACGGCGATGTCGGAACCCCGTGCGACGATCGGGACCGTGCCGTTGAACTTCACCGCGATCGACTTCGAGACCGCCAACAGCTCGCCCGCCAGCGCCTGCTCCGTCGGGCTGGTGAAGGTCCGCGCCGGCCGGGTCGTCGATCGGGCGTCGTGGTTCATCCGCCCGCCGTTCGGGCACGACGCGTTCCTGGAGTGGAACACCCGCATCCACGGCATCGTCGCCGAGGACGTCGCGCGCGCCAAGACGTGGGAGCAGCAGTACCCCGACCTGGTGGCCTTCGCCGAGGGCGACGTCCTGGTGGCGCACAACGCCCGCTTCGACATGGGCGTCATCGCCGGTGGGTGCTCCGCGACGGGGATCGACCTGGCCGAGCACCACTCGCTGTGCTCCCTGGCGGTCGCCCGCAAGACCTACACGCTCGACTCCTACCGCCTGCCGGTCGCCGCGATGGCCGCCGGGTTCGAGGGGTTCCAGCACCACGACGCCGCTGCCGACGCCGAGGCCTGCGCTGCGATCGTGGTGCACGCCGCCGGGCACCACCGGGTCGAGACGGTCGAGGCACTCGGCGCGGTCACCCGGGTGACGATCGCCCCGGTCCGTGCTCGTGCCGAGAAGCCGAAGGCCGCGAACCAGCCGCGGCTGTCGAACCGACCGATGGTCTTCGCCGACTGACGGGGTTCGCCGACTGGCGCAACGCCCGTTGCGCTCGGCCGGGGTGCCACATCCCCGGTGGTATTGTCACGACAATGCCGTCGGCACCGTCGCCGGCATCTCCGCACGTGTGAAGGACCGCGATGACCAACGAAGGCCAGCTGCCGTCCGACCTGTTCATGGACCTGGACCGGTCGGGTCCCATGCCCCTCTACTTCCAGGTCGCCTCGCGCATCGAGGAGTCGATCCGCTCCGGCGCGATGCCGCCAGGGGCCCGGCTCGAGAACGAGATCGCCCTCGGTGAGCGTCTGGGCCTGTCGCGGCCGACGATCCGTCGCGCGATCCAGGACCTCGTCGACAAGGGTCTGCTGGTGCGCCGCCGCGGCATCGGGACCCAGGTCGTGCACGGCCCCGTCACACGCAAGGTCGAGCTGACCAGCCTGTACGACGACCTGGCCCAGGGTGCGCAGGCTCCGGCGACGAAGCTGCTGCAGCGCGACGACGTCCCCGCTCCCGACGACGTGGCCGCAGCGCTGAGCGTCGAGCCGGGCACGATCGTCGCGCACATCCGACGGGTGCGGTTCGCCGAGGACGTCCCGATGGCGATCCTCGAGAACTACCTGCCGCCGGAGTTCCTCGACCTGACGGACGATGACCTGCAGGCGCACGGGCTGTACCAGCTTCTCCGCGGCCGGGGCGTCACGATGCGGGTGGCCAAGCAGCGGATCGGTGCCCGGGCGGTCACCGACGAAGAGGCCGGTCTGCTCGAGATCGAGGACGGCGACCCGGTGCTCACGATGAGCCGTACCGCGTACGACGCCTCGGGCCGGGCGGTCGAGTACGGCGTGCACTGCTACCGCCCCGACCGGTACTCGTTCGAGGTCACGCTCGTCGACAAGTAGGTCGCTCGTCGAGCGGTCGCGACTCGCCGTCGGCGGTGCGCCGAGTGGTCACGAACTGTCGCCCGGACGCCCGGCAACCGACACTTCTTGACCACTCGACGGAACTGAGCGGGGTGTGGTGACCGCGCCGCCCCCGCCCCGCCCCCGCACAGCCTCAACCGAGCGCGGGCACCCCGAGCTCGCCCGTCACGTACTGGGCCCGTCCGAAGCCGAACGACCAGTCCTGCGGCCCGTTCTCGACGTAGCCGATGAAGACGTCCTCGGACGCGACGCCGATCGCCGCGAGGGCGTCGTGGATCGCCCGGTACAGTGACGCCTTCGCCTCGTCGGTCCGTCCGTGCTGCGTGAACACCTGGATCATCACGACACCCTCGGTGCGCTCGAACCCCAGGCCGGCGTCCTCGGCGATGATCTGCTGGGCCGGGTGCTCGGTGATCACCTGGAACCGGTCTCGCACCGGGATCCCGTACACGTCGACGATGGCCTGATGGACGGCGTCGGCGATGCCACGGACGGCCTCGGGCGTGCGGCCGGTGGTGAGGTCGATTCGGACGAGCGGCATGGTGCCTCCTGGTTGTTCGGACTTTGTCCTTACATACTAACAAGGGAGCGGCACCGCGTGTCTAGATCCTGGGTGTCGGCGCCCCGTACGTCAGCGGCCCGTCGACCAGGGCGACATCGTGCCACGCACCGTCGACCAGCGAGGCCTCCGCCGCCTCGACGATCGACGCGGCAGCGAGCCCGTCCGCGACCGACGGCGCCAGCTGCTCCCCGCGCCGGACACTCGCGATGAACTGCGCCGCCTCGATCGCCTTCAGGTCGTCGTAGCCCATCGCGGTGCCGGCGCCGGGCTGGAAGCGACCGAATTCGCCGTCCCCGGGTGCGACGTAGTGGGTGGCGTACCCGTCGACCTCTTGTCCGTCGAGGTACACCTCGAGCTCGTTGAGGCGCTGGAAGTCCCACCGGACCGAACCGCGGGTGCCGTAGATCTCGAGCGTGTACTCGGCGTGCGGCCCGCGCATCACCCGACTCGAGTCCATCGTGCCGACCGCACCGTCCTCGAACCGGAACAGCAGCGCGGCGTAGTCCTCGTTCTCGACGGCGCCCAGTTCACCGGTCGCCGCCGCACTGCGGTCGACGATGCCGGCAGCAGGCCGGGGCCGCGACTCGATGAACGTCTCCGCGAGCGCACTGACCGAAGCGATCCGACCGACCACGTACTGCGCCAGGTCGAGCCCGTGCGACAGCAGGTCGCCGAGCACGCCCGATCCTGCGCGCTCACGCTCGAAGCGCCAGGTCAGCGGGGCCGCCGGGTCGGACGAGTAGCCGGCGAGCAACGATCCGCGCACGTTCGTGATCCGGCCGAGCCGCCCGCTGCGGACGAGTTCACGGGCACGCTCGATCGCCGGGGCGTGCCGGTAGTTGAACCCGACGCTCGTGATGACGCCCGCCTGTTGCACCGCCTGGTGGATGGCGCGGGAGTCGCTGGCGTACCGCCCCATCGGCTTCTCGATCCAGAACGGCTTGCCCGCCTCGGCCGCGGCGACGGCCATCTCGCGGTGCAAGAAGTTCGGCGAACAGATCGACACGACGTCGACGGCCGGGTCGGCGAGGACCTCCTGGTAGTCGGCGACGGCACGTTCGTACCCGAGCCGCGTCACCGCCTGGTCGCGCGCCGCCTCGACCGGGTCGGCCGCGACGACGAGCCGCGGCTGGACGCCGAGCTCCGGGAAATGGTCCGGCAACGCCCGGTAGGCGCGCGAGTGCAACCGCCCCATCCAGCCGACCGAGATCAGCCCGACGCCGATGCTGTCCATGGAGAACTCCTTCGTTCAGGTGACGCGCGTTGGAGCGCGACAATGACCCTAGCCGATGCTGCGGATTTTGTCAGCACATGCCGCAACCGCCTGGAGGCCCGGTGCCGGTCTCAGGGACCGGCACCGGGCCTCCAGGCTGGTGCGGCAGCGCCCGGGGCGCGACCCCGCGGTTCCGACCGGGGATCGCGCTGCGCAGCTGGTCACGTCTCAGTTCGTGGGGACGATGATGTCGCGGACCAGGGCATCGAGCTTCGCATCGGCGTCCAGGAACTGCCGGAGCGTCGTCACGGTCGCACCGAAGCGGTCGAACTCGTCGATGGCCATGCCGTCCACGTCGTAGCCGCGGGCGAACTCCGGCGTCGCGGCCCGGAGCGCCTCGATGACGTGCACGGGGACCTCGTCGTCGATGGCGTGCGGGCGGAACGGGAACGCGTTGTCGTTGATGTCCTTCGTCCACTGGAACGGCGGCGAGACGACGAGGTCACCGCCCTGGAACTCGGACCACTGCAGTGCGTTGCGGAACGCGGCGACCAGCACGCGCGAGCGGAACCCCCGCTCCTGGAAGACGCGGTAGGCGTTCTTCACCGCCGCGACACCGGCCCACTCGAGGATGCCCGGGTCCACCATCACGTGGTCACGCTTGACGACGGTCTTCAGCCAGTCGTCGAAGCGGCCGGCCATCAGGGTGACGACGTGGCCGAACTCCTGCTCCAGCTTGCCCTCGGCAGCACGACGGTCGAGGGCACGCTCGATGGCTTCGCCCACGGCGACGACCTGCGGCACGGTGAAGGACACCGTGGCGTTGATCGAGACCCCGCGGTAGGCGGCTTCCTCGATCGCGGCGATGCCGACCTTCGTGGCGGGGATCTTCACGATGATGTTCGGCGCGAGCTGCGAGAACCGCACGGCCTGCTCGACGAGCGCGTCCTGGTCGCGGTGGAACCGGGGATCGGTCTGCATCGACAGTCGACCGTTGCGGCCGCCGGACGCCTCGAACGCGGGCAGCAGCTGCGCCGCGGCGGCGATGGAGAGCTCCTCGACAGCCTTCCAGCCGATCCAGGACTCCCCCGCCGTCGGGTGCTCGGCAGCGATCGCACGGATGCGGGGGACCCAGGTCTCCGGGTCCTGCTGGATGCAGGTGTACGCGATCACCGGGTTGCAGGTCGCCCCGACGGCACCGTACTCGCGGATGGCGGTCGACAGCTCCCGCGGGTCGGCGGAGTCGTTCCACAGGGCGGTCGGGGTCTGTTCCGCGGCCTGCAGGGTGACGGGACGGGAGTCGGCGTCGGTGGACGCCTGCGTCTCGAGGGTGGTGGTCATCGGTGGAGTCCCTTCGTGATCGTGTCGAGCTGGAACCGCGACACCGCGTCGGCGTTCTCGTCCTCGGCGAAGACGCTCGAGACCGCGACGGTGTCCGCGCGCGCCGAGAAACCGACCCGGTCGAGTGCCGCCCAGAAAGCGTCGAAGTCGACGTCCGCCTGGCCGACCGGCAGGTGCTGGTGCACGCGGACCGGGTTGCCGGGCGGGTTCGTGATGTAGCGCAGGCCGTGCGAGCGACGGTGGTCGTACGCGTCGGCGACGTGGACCAGCTGCAGCGAGTCACCGGCGGCGTCGATGATCTCGTCCATGTTGCCGCCGTAGTGGAACGTGTGGCAGGCGACGTACACGAAGCCGACGTGCTTCGAGTTCAGGCCGCGGATCACCCGGAGCGCCTCGAGCCCGTCCTCGACGAAGTCGTCGGGGTGCGGGTCGATGAGCACCCGGATGCCGGCGTCCTCGATGATCGGCAGCAGTTCCTCCATCGACCGGTAGAACTGGTCCTCGGACTCCTCGGCGCGCTCGGGGCGGCCGGAGAACTCCGTGTTGATGGTGTCCACGCCGAGGCGCTTCGTGATCTCGATGACCCGCTTCCACTTCCGCACCGCAGCCTGTCGGGCGTCCTCGTCCGGACCCGACCAGCGCAGCACCGGCAGCACGCTCGCCACCTGGACCCCGGCGTCGCGGCAGGCCGAGGCGAACGCGTCGACCAGGTCGTCGTCGGCCTTGGGGTGCCGGTAGAAGGGGATGAAGTCCTTGTGCGGGGTGAGCTGCAGGTACTCGTACCCGAGCTCCGCGACCTTGCGCGGGAACTCGAGCAGCGACAGGTCGTGGTGGAACGGGGTGGGGTCGAGCGCGATCTTCGGCATCGATCAGGCCCCGGCGAGCGCGGCGGTGTCGCTCGTCGCGTCGCTGGTCTCGTCGTAGAACGCCGGCTTCGTGACCGCGTACTCCACCACTTCGTGCGCGCCGGACTGCTGGGCCCGGACCGCGACCTCGGCGACGACGGAGGCGGTGTAGCCGTCCCAGGCGCTCGGCCCGTCGATGCCGCCGGTCCGGGCCGCGTCGACCCAGCGCTGGACCTCTTCGTCGTAGGCGGCACCGAAGCGCTCCTTGAAGGACGGCGTGACGCCCTGCGAGGTCGCTCCGGCTGCGACGAGCGAGAGCGACGTGTCGCGGCCGATGTACGCGACACCGGACTCGAACACGGCGTCGGTGGTGACCTGGTAGCCGAACTGGGCGTTGACGTTGATCTCGACGATCGCCATCGTGCCGGACTCGGTGGTGAACAGGACGAACTGCGGCTCGGGCAGGTCGGCCGGCGCGAGGGAGTTCTTGCGCGGCTTCTTCACCTCGACGCTCGTGATGGCTTCGCCGGTCAGGAACGGGATGATGTCGATCTCGTGGATCACCGAGTCGTGGATGAGCATCGACTCGCTGAAGTTCGGCGGCGTCGTCGGGTTGCGGTGCGCGTGGTGCAGGGCGAGCAGGGCACCGTTCGCCCCCGACTCGCGCAGGGCCTTGAGCTCCTGGTACCCGGCGTCGAACCGGCGCATGAAGCCGACCTGGATGACGGGCCGGGCGGCGTGCTGCTGCTCGAGCTCGACGATGCGCAGCGAGTCCTCGGCGCTGGTCGTCAGCGGCTTCTCGCACAGGACGTTGAGGCCGCGCTCGAGCGCGGTCACCAGGATCGGCTCGTGCAGGAAACCCGGCGTCGCGATGATGACGGCGTCGATCTCGGTCTGCTCGAGCGCCTCGTCGAAGGACGCGGCGGTGATCGCACCGGGCGCCAGGGCGGCTGCCGCAGCGGCACGGGCCTGGTCGGGCTCGACGACGGCGACGACGTCGGCGTTCGAGATCTTGGCGGTGATGCGGCGGACGTGGTCGGCGCCCATCATGCCGGCGCCGACGACGGCGACGCGGAGGTTCTGCGTGGTGGTCATGGTGGTGTTCTCCTGGTGGTTGTTGACGCTGCGTGGACGGCGCGTCAGGAGGCGCGGGCGGCCGAGGTCGAGCCGAAGATGTGCTGGAAGGTGCGTTCGGCGATCGGGCCGGGGGCGTCGACGGAGCAGCCGTACATGTCCTGCTCGACGATGCCGAAGACGTCCGGGTTGATCGCGGCGACGGCCTCGATGATCGGGGCGAGCTCGGGGGTGCCGTGCGGCGGCTCGGTCATGATGCCCTGCGACACCGCGGTCGCGAACGGCACGTCGTTCTTGAGCACGTCGAACAGCAGGTCGGTGTCGACCTGCTTGAGGTGCAGGTAGCCGATGCGCTCCGGGTGGGCGGCGATGAGCTTGAGGTTGTCGCCGCCGTAGTAGGCGAAGTGGCCGGTGTCGAGGCAGAGGTTCGTGTACTCGGGGTTCGTGACCTCGAGGAACCGGACGGTCTCCTTGTAGGTGCCGACGTGGCTGTCCGCGTGGGTGTGGAACTGCTGGTGGACGCCGTACTCCTCGAGCAGCGCCTTGCCGAGCTGGTCGTGTCCCTTGCCGAGTCGTTCCCACTGCTCGTCGGTGAGCGTGCGCGCCTCGAGCACCTCTTCGGTGGCGTCCGAGCGCCACAGGTCGGGGATCGTCACCAGGTGCTCGGCACCGAGCTTCGCGGCCAGGCCGGCGACGGCGACGGCCTGGTCCCACGCCCGCTGGAACTGGTCCTCGCCCTTGTGGAACCCGGTGAAGACCGTGCCTGCCGACAGCTTGAGCCCGCGGGACTCGAGCTCGTCGGACAGCTGGGACGGGTCGGTCGGCAGGTACCCGTACGGACCGAGCTCGATCCACTCGTACCCGGCAGCAGAGGCCTCGTCGAGGAAGCGCTGCCACGGCACCTGCTTCGGGTCGTCCGGGAACCAGACGCCCCACGAGTCAGGTGCGGTGCCGATGCGGATCGAGGCGGGCGCCGCGTCGGTGGCGGGGCTGCCGATGGGGGTGGCGGTGTCGGTCATGACGTCGCTGTCGCTTTCTGTCTCGTGAACGGTTCAGCCGAGCAGCGGACGCTGCGTGGCGACCTGCTGCTCGTACTCGGCGCGGGCGGCCTGGGTGCTGGGGAGGGTGGAGGTCTGCGCGACCGGCACGTCCCACCAGCCGTCGCCCTCGGGGGCGTAGACCAGCGGGTCGGAGTTGATGTGCACCAGGGTGGTGTGGTCGTTCGCCTTCGCCTGACGCAGCGCGGCCTTCAGGTCCTCGATGCTGTCCGGACCGGGCTGCACCTCGATGACGTCGACGCCGTACGAGCGGGCGTTGGCGGCGAGGTCGACGGGCAGGGGCTCGCCGTTCTCGAACGACTCGGTCTCGTCGAGGTAGCGGTACTTCGTGCCGAAGCGCTCGGAGCCGACGGTCTCGGACAGGTGCCCGATCGACGCGTACCCGTGGTTCTGGATGAGCACGACGATGATCTTGATGCCCTCGGCCACGGCGGTGACGAGCTCGGTGTGCAGCATGAGGTAGCTGCCGTCGCCGACCATCACGATCGCATCGCGGTCCGGCGCCCCGCGCCGGACCCCGATGCCGCCGGCGATCTCGTAGCCCATGCACGAGAACGCGTACTCGACGTGGTACCCGAGTTCGTCGCGCACCCGCCAAAGCTTGTGCAGGTCGCCGGGCAGCGAGCCCGCGGCCTGGATCACGACGTCGCGCGGGTCGGAGACCGACTGCACGGCTCCGATGATCTCCGGCTGGCCGGGCAGGTCCGCGCCGGACGGCGCGAACGCGACGTCGACGGCGGCGTCCCACGCCGCCTTCAGCGAGGCGATCTCGGACGCGTAGCCGGGCTCGACGACGTACGCCGTGTCCGAGGTGAGCGACTCGGTCAGGGCGACCAGGGCCTCCCGGGCGTCCGCGATCAGCGGCAGCTGCGATCCGTGCTTGTAGGCGTCGAACGCGGCCACGTTGACGTTGACGAACGTGACGTCGGGGTTCTGGAACGCCGTGCGCGACGCCGTGGTGAAGTCGCTGTAGCGGGTGCCGATCCCGATGACGACGTCGGCCTGGGCGGCGATCGCGTTGGCGGCGGCGGTGCCGGTCGCGCCGATCCCGCCGAGGTACTGCGGGTGGTCCCAGACCAGGGATCCGCCGCCGGCCTGCGACGTGCCGACCGGGATCCCCGTGGCCTCGACGAAGGCACGGAGCTCGTCGGCGGCGTCGGAGTACAGGACCCCGCCGCCGGCCACGATGACCGGACGCCGGCCGGCACGGATCGCGGCCACAGCACGCTCGAGTGGGCCACGCTCGGGCAGCGGACGGCGGATGTGCCACTCGCGCGGCTGCAGGAACGCGACGGGCACGTCGAACTCCTCGGCCTGGACGTCCTCGGGCAGGGCGATCGTCACCGCACCGGTCTCGGCCGGGTCGGTCAGGACCCGCATCGCGGCGAGGGCGATCGAGAACAGCTGCTCCGGACGCTCCACGCGGTCGAAGTAGCGCGACAGCGGACGGAAGGCGTCGGTGACCTGCAACGACGTGTCGTGAGGCAGCTCGATCTGCTGGAGCACCGGGTCGGTGGTGCGCGTGGCGAAGGTGTCCGACGGCAGGAGCAGTGCCGGCAACCGGTTCGTCGTGGCGAGTGCTGCGGCGGTCAGCATGTTGGCGGCACCCGGACCGACCGACGCGGTCGACGCGAACGTCGCACGGCGGCGGTGCATGCGGGCGAAGCCGACGGCCTCGTGCACCATGGCCTGCTCGTTGCGGGCCTGGTGGTAGGGCAGCAGGCCGGGCTGCTCGACGTGGAGCTGCTTGATGGCCTGACCGACCCCGGCGACGTTGCCGTGCCCGAAGATGCCGAAGATCCCCGGGATGGTGCGTTCGCGGACGTCGCCGTCGACGGTCCACTGGTTGGCCAGGAACTCGACGAGTGCCTGGCCGACCGTCATCTTCCGCGTGGTGGTGGTCACGCCTGCTTCCTTTCGTAGGGCAGTCGTGGGTCGATCGATTCCGATGCCCACGCCCGGCGGACCCAGCCGTGGGCCGGGTCGTCGGTGATGTTCCAGACGCGCTCCGGGTCGGGCCCGGCCATCACGTTCAGGTAGTACATGTCGTAGCCGGGAGCGGCGACAGCGGGACCGTGCCAGCCGTACGGCACCAGGGCGACGTCACCGGTGCGGACCTGCCGGAACTCGTCGATGGCGCGGTCGTCCGAGGCGTAGGTGCGGTGCAGGGCGAACGGGTCGGCGGCCTCGGGCGCGATCGACTCGAGCCCACGGGACACCGCTGCCTCGTAGTAGTAGATCTCTTCCAGGTTGGACTCCGACCCGGGCACGTTCGTGTCGTGCTTGTGCGGCGGGTACGACGACCAGTTGCCGGCCGGCGTGATCACTTCACAGACGATGAACTTGACGGCGTCGAGCGCGGCCGGGGTGCCGAAGTTGTGCACCTGGCGGCTCGACTGCCCGGCGCCGCGGAGCTCCACCGGCACGTCCGGCCGGGCCACGTACGTGGTCGGCTTGACGATGTCGGTGGCGGCTTCCGCGACGGCGAACCGACCGTCGCCGGTGATGGTGGCCGCGGAACCGGAGCCCAGGTACAGGACGTCGGTGGGACCGTCGAAGACGCTCCCCCGCCCCTGCAGGTCCTGCTCGCCGTCACCGGCGGCGCCCGAGTGGGTCACGTGGAACGACCCGGCGAGCGGCACGATGATGCGCTCCACGGCGTCGGCCGGGAGGCGCAGCTCGCCCCCGTCGGCCACCGCGCCGGTCCGGAGCCCGGTGTGCGCCCACCCCTCGATGCGTCCGTCGACGACGTCGGTCCAGCCCGCTTCGGGCCGGGAGCCCGCCGGGATGAACCACTGGTCGTGCTGGTGCTGTTCGTTCGCCATGCTGCGGCTCAGTCGTTCGACGGGAAGCCGAGGTTGATGCCGCCGTGCGACGGGTCGAGCCACCGGCTCGTGATCGCCTTCTGGCGGGTGAAGAAGCTCACGCCGTCGGCCCCGTACGCCTTGTGGTCACCGAACAGCGAGTTCTTCCAGCCACCGAACGAGTAGTAGGCGACGGGCACCGGGATCGGGACGTTGATGCCGATCATGCCGACCTGCACGTCGCGCTGGAACCGTCGGGCCGCGCCGCCGTCGTTCGTGAAGATGGCGGTGCCGTTCCCGTACGCGCCGGAGTTGATGAGCTCGAGGCCCTCTTCGTAGGTGGCGACGCGCACGACGCTCAGCACCGGCCCGAAGATCTCCTCGGTGTAGACGCGGCTGGTGGTGGGCACCTGGTCGATCAGCGTCGGGCCCAGCCAGAAGCCGTTCTCGTCGCCGTCGGGTCGGACGGTGCGGCCGTCCACCACAACCACCGCACCGTCCTGCTCTGCGACCTCGATGTACGAGGCGACCTTGTCACGGTGCTGCTTCGTGACGAGCGGCCCCATGTCGCACCCGCGACGACCGTCGCCGATGCGCAGGGTGGCCGCGCGGTCCTTGATCTTCTGGATGAGCTCGTCGGCCACCGGCTCGACGGCGACGACGACCGAGATCGCCATGCAGCGTTCACCGGCCGAACCGAAGCCCGCGTTGATCGCGTTGTCGGCGACCAGGTCGAGGTCGGCGTCGGGCAGGACGAGCATGTGGTTCTTCGCGCCGCCGAGGGCCTGCACGCGCTTGCCGTGCTTCGTGCCGGTCTCGTAGACGTACTGCGCGATGGGCGTGGAGCCGACGAACGAGATCGACTCGACGTCGTCGCTGGTGAGCAGACCGTCGACGGACAGCTTGTCGCCGTTGAGCACGTTGAAGACGCCGTCGGGCAGCCCGGCCTCCTTGAACTTCTCGGCGAGCCAGATGGCGGCCGACGGGTCCTTCTCGCTCGGCTTCAGCACGACGGTGTTGCCAGCGGCGATCGCGATCGGCAGGAACCAGAGCGGCACCATCGCGGGGAAGTTGAAGGGGCTGATGATGCCCACGACGCCGAGCGGCTGGCGGATCGAGTAGACGTCGATGCCGGTCGAGACCTGGTCGGAGAACTCGCCCTTCATCAGGCTCGGGATGTTGGTGGCGAGCTCCACGACCTCTTGCCCACGGGCGATCTCCCCCATGGCGTCGTCGATGACCTTGCCGTGCTCGCTCGTGATGATCTCGGCCAGCTCGGCCTTGTCGCGGTTCAGGATCTCGCGGAACGAGAACAGGATCGCCTGGCGCTTGGCCAGCGACAGGTTGCTCCAGCCGGGGAACGCCGCCTTGGCGCTGCCGATGGCCGCCTGGATCTCGGACTCGTCGGCCAGCGCGACCTGCTTGGTCGCGACGCCCAGCGCCGGGTCGTACACCGGTGCCGTCCGCCCCGACGAGGACGGGACGCGAGCCCCGTCGATCCAGTGCCCGACGGTGGTGGTGGTCGTGTCGGTGAGCGTCATGCGTTGGTTCCTTCCGAGATGGACGAGTCCATGGTGGTGGCGCCCGCGAGCCGAGCGGCTGGGTCGTGGGCATCTGTGGAGAACCCGGCCCGGGCCTCCTGGCTGTGGACGAGACCGGCGGCGACGTCCACGGCGGCGGCGACGTCGCCGTCCGAGGGGTAGAGCAGGGTGCGTCCGACGACCAGGCCGCGGACGCCGGGCAGGGCCAGGGCGTCAGCCCACTTGGCGTACGTCTCCAGCGGGCGCGAAGCCGGGTCGCCGCCGAGCAGCAGCGTCGGCAGCGTCGTCGCGGCCATCACGCGCTCCATGTCGTCGACGACGGGGATCTTGAGCCAGCTGTAGGCGCTGGACTCGCCGAGGCCGGCAGCGATCGCCATCGAGGTGATCACGGCATCGGCCGACAGGTCGTTGACGACCCGGCCGTCCCGCCACTCGGACATGAACGGCTCGAGCATGATCGGCAGCTGGAGTGCCGCGGCCTCGCTGACGGCGCGGGCCGTGGCCTCGAGCGTCGGCGCGGTGCCCGAGTCCTCCAGCGCGATGCGCACCAGGAGCTTGGCGAAGTCGAGCCCGGAGTCCTTGATGGCCTGCGCCGAGTACGCGGTGTACCGGTCGTCCATCTCGAACGTGGCGCCGCGGAGTCCGCCGCGGTTCATCGACCCGACGACGACCTTGCCGTCGAGGGCGCCGAGCAGTGCGAGGTCCTCGAGGATGTCGGGGGTGCCGAGCACGCCGTCGACCCCAGGACGACCGAGGGCCGTGACGAGCCGCTCGAGCAGGTCGTAGCGGTCCGCCATCGCGGACTCGTCGTCGCGCACCGCCAGCGCACCGCGGGCGGGGTGGTCGGCGGCGACGATGAAGAGCTTGCCGTCGTCGGCGAGCAGGGAGCGCTTGCGGCGGGCATCGAGCGTGGCACGCACCAGGTCCGGCTGCCCGGCACGGATGTCGCGGAGGCGCTGGAAGTCAGCGGGGCTGAGCTCAGGCATGGGTCTTCTCCTCGGTGTGCGTCTCACCCGTGTGGTTCGTGCCCTCGGCCGGGTTGTCGGTCAGGAACTGCTCGATCTCGTCGCTCGTCGGCATCGCCGTCGAGCACTCGAACCGCGTCGCGACGATCGCGCCGGCTGCGTTGCAGAACGCCAGGATCCGTTCGAGGCTCCAGCCCTGCAGCAGGCCGTGGGTCAGCGCGCCGCCGAAACCGTCGCCCGAGCCGAGCCCGTTCACGACGTCGATGTGGTGCGGACGGAACTCGACGAACTCGTCGCGGGTCTTCGCGAGCACGCCCTTCGGTCCCTGCTTGACGATCGCGATCTCGACACCGCGGTCGAGCAGGGCGTCGGCGGCACGGACCGGGTCGGTCTCGCCGACCGCGACCTCGCACTCCTCGCGGTTGCCGACGGCGACGGTGGCGTGCTCGAGGGCGATCGCGACCTCGCGCGTCGCGGCCTCGGGGCTCGACCAGAACATCGACCGGTAGTCCAGGTCCAAGACGGTGTGGGTCTTCGTGCTGTTCTGCGCGGCGGACCGGGCTTCGTACGCCACGTGGTGCGCCTGTCGGCTCGGCTCCTCGCTGAGGCCGGTCACCGTGGTCCAGAAGATCTTCGCGCGCTCGATCTCGTGCAGCGGCAGGGACTTCGCCGTGATCATCAGGTCCGGCGCCTTCGGGGCCCGGTAGAAGTAGAGCGGGAAGTCGTCGGGCGGGAAGATCTCGCAGAAGGCGACGGGGGTGTTCAGCCCCTCCACCGTCTCGACGAAGGCGTTCGCGACGCCGAACTCGGGCAACGTGCGGGCGATGTACCGGCCGAAGGGGTCGTTGCCCGTCCGGGTGATGACCGCGGCGTCCGCGCCGTGGCGAGCAGCGGCGATGGCGACGTTCGTGGCGCTGCCGCCGACGGACTTCGAGAAGGTCGAGACGTCCTCGAGCGGGCCGGTCTGCTGCGGGTAGATGTCGACGCTGACGCGTCCCATCGTGATCACGTCGTAGGCGTGGGGAGCTTGGTTCGTCATGCGACGCGGTGGACCTTCCGTGCGGCTTCATCGGCGGACGATCACGACTGTACACCTTGTTTGCCCTAATGTCATGACATGGATTCCACTGTCCGCCACGCTGGTCCCGTGGCGGCAGTCAGGCCGGGTCTGCGAGGCGCGTCGGTGTGCCGGGAGGCGCGGTGTCGGTGGGTTCTGCCAGGGTCGCGACATGCAGATCCTCGCCCTGGTCATCGGTCTCGTGATCGGCATCGCCGTCGGTACGGTCGTCGCCTGGTCGCTCGCCCGCTCGCGCGCGGGCATCGACGCCGCGTCGGCCCGCGCGACGGCCGAGGCGCTCCGCGGCCAGCTCGAGGCGGCCCGACGCGACGCCGAGGAACGCCTCGATGCCCAGGACACGCAGTACCGCCGCCAGGTCGACTCGCTCGAACGGCGCTCCGCCGAACTCGAGCACCTGGTGCAGCGCATGCACGGCGTCGACGCGGCGCGCAACCAGAACGAGTCCAAGGTGCTCTCCGCGCTCAGCCCCGTGGCGCAGACGCTCGACGTGATGCGCACGAAGATCGCCGAGCTCGAGCAGTCGCGGAGCGAGCAGTACGGCGCGCTGTCGGCGCAGCTCCGGTCGGCCGCCGAGTCGGAAGAGCGCCTGCGCGCCACCGCCGACACCCTGGCCAGCGCCCTGTCGTCGAACAGCACGCGCGGCGTCTGGGGCGAGACGCAGCTGCGCAACGTGGTCGAGGCCGCCGGGCTGCTCGAACGCGTCGACTTCGACGTGCAGTCCTCCGTCACCACCGCCGTCGGCTCCGCCCGCCCGGACATGGTCGTGCACCTGCCCGGCGGCAAGACCATCGCCGTCGACGCCAAGGTGCCGTTCAGCGCATACCTGCAGGCCGCCGAGATCCCGGCGACCGCCACCGGTGCCGAGGCAGCCCGACGCGACCAGCTCATCGCCCAGCACGTCAAGGCGCTCCGAGCGCACGTCGACGCCCTTGCCGCACGGGAGTACTGGACCGGCTACGACGCCTCCCCCGAGCTCACCGTCGCCTTCATCCCGTCCGAGTCGCTCATCTCGAGCGCCCTCGCCGCCGACCCCGGCCTGCTCGACCACGCCTTCCGCAAGCGCATCGCCCTCGCTTCACCCGTGACCCTGTGGTCCGTGCTCAAGACCGTGGCGTTCTCGTGGCAGCAGGACGTCGTCTCGCAAGAGGCGCACGAGCTCTTCAAGGTCTCTCGCGAGCTCTACGGCCGGCTGTCCACGATGGCCGGGCACGTCGACAAGCTCGGCCGCTCGATCCGGGGCTCCGTCGTCGACTACAACCGGTTCGTCGGGTCCCTCGAGCGCCAGGTGCTGCCGAGCGCTCGTCGGCTGTCGTTGCTCGACGAGTCGAAGGTCATCGCCGACCCGTCCCCGATCGAGGACGAGCCTCGGCTGCTCACGGCGCCGGAGCTCGTCGGCGCCGGCGACGAGGACTGAGCCGCTCGCTACGATCGATCGTCATGGGGGAAGCACTGCAGAACCATCCCGGCGACCGCGAGTTCCCGGTCCGTCCACGCTGGCGACACCGGGCGATGGTCGCCAAGGCGCGGAAGCAGACCGGGCGACGACGGGACCGCGCCGCAGCGTGGATCACCATGTCGATCGCTATCGTGGCGTTCTTCGTCGCCCTCGTCGCCGCCACAGCCGGTCCGTACGACGTCCGGGCGCACTTCGGGTACGGCATCCAGGCGGTGTGGCGCTGCTTCCTGATCGCCGTCGTCGTGTGGTTCGTGCTGACCTTCATCACCTCGCTCCGTGACATCGGGCTGCCGGTGCGGGAACAGCGGCGGTACCGGGAGCGCACCGGCGCCAGCGAGCTGCCCGTCCGCCGACTGCAGCAGCTGGCCCTCGCCTCGTTCGGCGACTTCCACGACGGATGGTGGCCGGCGTCGCTCGCCCCGTACGGTTCGCGGGTGGAGCTCGGCGGCGAGTACCTGCAGGACACCACGTCGTCGCCCTTCGTGACCATCCCCCTGCCCCCGCTGACGTTCCTGCGCCGCGAACTCGACGGGACCTACAAGATCGCCAGCGGGCGGGACGCACAGGCCTTCGCCGTCGACCTGCTCGGTCCGAAGAGCGTGTCGTGGCAGTTCCTTGCGTTGAGCCGATCCGCCGAGGGTGAGACCCGGCTCACCCGGCTGTCCTCACTGCTCGGCACCGACCCGTGGGCAGGGTCGAGCCTGCTCGAACGCCGAGCGGACCACCCGCCGAAGCTGCTCTGGTCGATGGACGTCAAGAACGCGGTCACCGCCGTCAGAGGTGCGTACGCCGCCGGGCTCCTGAACGAGGACGATGCCTGGTCGTCGATCGACCTGGTCTCCGATGTCGCCTTCACCCTGTTCGACTCGTGGGACGACTACTTCGACAACCTGCGGGCCGCGTACGCCCTGGTCTACGACGAGCTCAAGACGGTGCAGGAGTTCGATGCTGGGCGGCGTGAGCTCTTCGCCTCGAACTGGCCGATCACGCGGCTGCCGTGGCCGGCGTCGCCGGGGGTGCTGCTGCCCCGGACCGTCAGCGACCCGCTGTGGGCGGACGAGGACGACGCGTCGGTCTCCTGACCACGACAGGATCACCCTCGGGGCGACGGCTCATGCGTCGGAGTACCCGGGGAGCGCGCGGACGGCCTCGGCGTTGCGGTCCCACTCCGCTGCGATCCGCCCGATCGGCCACGCGTCAGACCCGCCGAACAGCCACATGGTCCCCAGGATCACCATGTCCGATGCGAAGGCGGCGAGGTGCCCCGAAACCGGCATGAACTCGTCCATCTCCCGTTCCTCGGCGGACCGGTCGATGTGGTGCCGAAGCGCCTTCCCTTGCATCAACGGCTCTCTCACCGTCCATCCGGCAGTCCGTGCCGCAACCGATGGTGGGTCGGAGTCGCGAGCGGCTGCGAATGCCACCGCCGCGTAGGCACCACGCTGCCTCGTCCATTGGGTGTGGGACACACCCTCGTCAGGGACGCGCAGCGCGCGTGCCGCCGTGCTCACACGGGGAGCGTCCCCGTAGACCGCGATCAACACCGATCCCCAGATCAGCGCAGCCCCGCCCGGAACCGTGACGAACGACTTCACCCGGGCCGCCTTCTCGAAGGCGTTCCGGACCTGCTTCGGAACGTCCATCGAGGACGGATCGAGCGCTGTGCGGAGCACTTCGACGTCGATCACCGTGAACCACCTTCGTTCGTGTAGCGACCAGGGGCCTTCGCAACGACAGGGCGCTGCTCGACCGCCAGTTGACCGCCTTCACCGAGAGTCTCGCTGGGAGGAGCGCACGCGATTGCCCCGTCGACACTCGTTCCTATCGTTGCCTCACCTGGGCTGGCCGACCAAAGATCTGTCGAACTTCACAAGAGGTCTGCTGGGAGGAAGGGCGACACAACGTCGTCGAGGTGCGCATCGATGGCACTGGCCACCGCAGGCAGTTCCATCGCCCAGTACCCGATGAAACCTTGACCGTACGAGTCACCGGGTCTGACCCGTTCCAGGGACCCCATCCAGCTCATCGACTTCATACGCGTTGGCCAGTCCGTCAGATAGGTCTGGATCATGCGGTCCGCTTCTTCGGGCCGTTGAAGAACCGCCAGCAGAGGCCGCGCAACCCTGGGCGTCGAAGCCGCGGGGGATCCGCTGGGGAGGGCCAGCCGGTGTGCAGAAGCAAGAGCCGAGAACAACGGATCCGCGCCCTGCCTGATCACGGACTCGAGTATCGTCCGCGCGCTGTCGTCCCGACCACAGCCCGTCGTGATCCCGAGAAGTTGCAAGATGCTGATGTAGTACTCGTTCCCGTCGCTGAGGCGGGGCGAAGGACCGGCATCGGAGAGCGCGGAGGTGACCCAAGCACGGTACGAGGCCGCGACGGACTCGGCTACATCGCCGATCTCATCGACGCTGACACCTGCGGAGTACTGCACGACCAGATGCTTGAGGCCCATGTGCCATTCGCCGCGCAACGCCCTCAGTCGCTTCTCCGCATCCGTTGCTCGGTGCACCGCTGCCCTGCGCCCCTCCCAGTTGGTTGAGGTGACTTGGATGGCACTCCGCCAGTAGCGACCGTTGAACTCGCTCGCCCGCTGGCGCAGCCCAGCATTCCGTCGGAACAGCGGCATCAGGATCGGGAGGTTTCCGCCGAGATGTACTGAGCGGGAACGAACAAGGCCAGGGTCACCCGGTCGTGCCCCTCCGAGAACTCCACGCCCTCCAGGTGGGCGCGAGCTGCATCGATTCGCAACAGGACGGGAGCGGTGGACTTGCGCCGCCCAGCCTGCAGAGCCAGCTCGCGATCGGTCGTCAGATGCGCGTACTGGCGCCCCATCGGCAAGAGCCCGTCGCGCAGGATCGACTCAGCCGCAGCGGGGGAAGTTGCGTGCCAGAGCACCGGCTGCGGAACGATCAATTGCTTCACGATGCGCTCGTCGATCGAGTGCCCGTACTGGGCACGGATCCGGGCGCCTTCGACGGCGAAGCGCTGCTTGTCGGATTCGACCACCACACGGTGAACATCGTCCTCGGACGCTGCCACGCCCGCCCGCTGCAAGGCGTCCACGAGGTCTGCGAGCGGGACGCTCCCGTCGGCGTCGAGCTCCAGCCCGTACGCACCCGGTTCGTGCCGCAACGCGTGCGACATCGCCTTGCTGATCGACTTGTCCGTACGAGGCATGTCTCAGTCCTCTTCCTGCTCCGCGAGCCACGCTGCTCGATGCTCCTCCATCTCCTCCCACCAGACGTCGAACGACGTCCACTGACCCCGGTACTCCGTCCCAGGCGAAGCAAACGTATGGATGATCAGCACGGGAGGGTCGCCCGAATGGTCGCCACCGTCAAAGCAGAACACATCGTCTGTGTCCTGGTGCTTTGCGAAGGGTACGAGGGAACGGGTCGGATACTGCTTCCCAACGATGTCAACCCAGTCCGTTGTCTGGTTCTCGTACTCAGACGTCCACATGAAGGGATCGATGTCGGGAAGCGGGTGTTGTGCAAGGGCACGTTGAAAGCGCTCGGGGTACTGGAATCCCTCGGGCGCGATCAAGCGCGCCTCGACTTGCCGTTCCTCGACGGTTGTTAGTCGATGTTCCCTCACTGTGGTCCTCCGGGGAGCCTCGGGGGTCGTGACACCCATCTGGATTCACTTTCGACCAATTCGCGCCTTGCAACTTTATCCGAACCTCAGCGCCCCCAACGTTTCGGGCTCGGCATGGCCACGCTTCGTGAAGCGTTGATGAGGTTCGCGTGCTCGGCCCCTGCACCGGAGAATCAGTGTGAGATTTGGCAGATCGTCGGATCAATTCAGATTGGCGCTTGATCAGTTCCTGCCTTGCCCTGCTACCCGACCAACGATCAACGGAATCCCGAGCAATCGCAAAGAGTTCGAGCTAGAAACGCTACGGGTACAACCCTCGACCGCCACCTCGTTCTTCTACGCTCGAGCCAGAAGTGGCTTCACCGAGACCGACTGATGACCCGCTGACCCCGTTGCTCTATTTGTGATTCGACCGAGGTATTCGCTTGAAGAGTGAAACATGCACCGCCGTCTTTTGGTGCAACAAACGGGCCATTTCCAGCCAGGCTAAACAATGGATTTTGCGTCTCGTAATACTTTCGACTATTGTACAGAACGATCCACCAATCGTCGGTCTCGATCCATCCCCTATCCCAAATAAGTTCTTCGTCAGTGCGCACTTCCTTCGCAAATTCGTCCTGAGCATCCTTCAGAGTTCGCATGTAACATCACCGTGTCTCGAGTAGGAAGAGTTGATCGAAGTCACCCCTGTCCCGCGGATGGACCGGATGCGCGCAGCGCCTGCTTCCACGATGGCCGCCCGGTACATCTCTGAATCAGCCGCGGCCCCTCCCCGAGGTCCTCGCTCGAGAAAGTAGGCAACTCATCTGTCCCGTTGGACGTCGACGAGATCGACTGGGTAGTACGGCGACGACCGTAGCGCCGAATCGTCAAGCCCCCGCGCCACCACGAGCCCCGCGGCCTCCCACGCCCAGTACCCAAAGTACGCTTCGAACCGGTCTCCCTGCACTGCCTGCAGTGCCGGCGCCCACCAGATGAACGAGATGTTCTTCTGCCACGCTTGCACATACCTGTTCAACGCAGAAACGGCACGATCGTACGGAGCACTCGCTGCCGTAGCAAGGTTTTGGAACGGTCGCTTGTGCCACACGGTGTCCCGCACCGGATCAACCCCCAGCAGCACCCCGAGCACTGGATCAGCACCGCCAGCAGCAGCAACAATCCCGATCAACCGATCCATCAACTCCGGAGCGACACCGATGCACCGCGCTATCGACGACAGCCACAACGCGTTGTAGTACGTCGACTTGTTGTCGAACTCCAATGGATCCAATGGGAATCCCGCATCCGGCACCGCCGCGTAGCGGTTCCAGGTCTCCCAGACAGTGACGGCCGAATCGACGTCCGCCGCGAGCTCGAGCACGGGCGCTCCGGCTGAATAGCGCGCTCCCAGCAGGAACAGCACATTCTCCAAGTTCGCCGTGGTCCGCATGATGCCAGCCCTGACGTCATCCGACCGGAAAGTATGGCTGAACGGACGAAACTTCTCGATATCCCGCTCGAGGACTCTGAACGCGTCGTCCCAGTAGGCAGCATTCACTCGGTCATCACGTGGAGTCATGATGTTCAGCGTAGACGTGCCGCTGCGTCGAGTAGCTGAGGAAGGCACGTACCGTCCGGACTGATCTTGACAACCACGCGCTCAAGCGTACCGTCGATCAACGAGTTCACAACAGCAGAAGAGTGTTCGGACTGTGTGCCGACTCGGAGTCGCGAACCGGGCTGTCCAGGAAGTATCCCGTTAAGCCACGTGTCCGACATTTGTCGGCCATGATTCTTCGTGCTTCCGAGTAGGTCCACTCCACTCTTGCCCGCGTTGGACGAGAATTTGGACTCAACAACGAAATACTGCCCAGTTTCTGGGTGATGAAATACATGGTCGATACCGTTTTTGAACACGCTCTTCGGCCTTGTGACATCTACAAAACCATGAGACTCGAAGAAGGCTTTGGTCTGCGCTTCTCCGAACTCAGCTTTTGTCTTGTTCGAGCTCAAGCGAGAGATCGACCTTCCGGTGGGGTTAGCCGCATCTGTCAGCTTCCGGAGCGGGTTGAGAGCCGAGCTACTCACGTCGCTGAGACCGGAGAGTGGCCGCTGGACCCTCGTGAGGAGCGCACGCGCCGATCGGCTCGCCATACTGAACGGGCCGGTCGAACGGCCGACGACCGCCACGCCTTTCATGCTGATCGACCCGACGCGTGCGATCTGCGTGGCGATTCGGGTGCTCTTCAAGAGCGTGCCGACCGCGCCGCCTGCGGGGACGCAGTCGAGCAGGGAGAACGCGAGGTCCCACCCGTCGGCTTCGCCCTTGCTCATCTTGTACAACGTGTCCGCCAACACCACGAGCGCGATCGCCGCGATGACCAACGTCCACGGCCCCGGGATGATCATCGCGATGATCCCACCCACCGCCACGACGACCTTCGCCACCGACACGATGGTCTCCCACGCCTCGGACCCGAAGATCTTGTCCCACGCGGACTGCTTCCCGAGCCCCGCGTCAGCAGCTTCACCGATCTTCGTCGCGGTCCGCTGCTCCGCGTCCTGCCAATCACCCTTCGCATCCGCCACGAGCCGCTTCGCCGCATCGATCCGCGACTGCGCCGCCGAGATGTCCCCCTGCGCCGACGACACCGACCCCTGCGCGACGGCATCGATCCGCGACTGCGCCGCCGAGATGTCCCCCTGCGCCGACGACACCGACCCCTGCGCGACGGAAGCGTTGTCGGACGCTGCCCGCAACTGCGCCGGCGAGGGAACATCCACCCCGTCCGGCACGTCGGAACCCGCCGGGTACTCGTCCGCGACCTTCGACAGGTCCTTCGACGCGGACTCGTAGTGCGACAACGTCGACTGCGCATCCGCCAACCGGTCCTGCGCCGCGGCGAGGTCCCCGGTGGCGTCCTTCGCGTCCGCCAACGCACCATCAGCCCGGTACTGGGTGTCATCGACCGTGTCAGCCCACCCCGACAACGCCGTCGCGGCGAGTTCGTACGAATCGACGAGCTTGGTCAGGTCCGACGGGGTGTCCTCGATCGCGTCGACGAACACGTCCGCGGCTTCACNGTCATCGACCGTGTCAGCCCACCCCGACAACGCCGTCGCGGCGAGTTCGTACGAATCGACGAGCTTGGTCAGGTCCGACGGGGTGTCCTCGATCGCGTCGACGAACACATCAGCAGCCTCACCCTCCCAGTCGGTCAGCCACCCGGAGCCCTTCACCGACTTCAGCCGCGTCGAGGCGTCATCGGCCGCGTCGGAGATGCGCTGGTACTCCCGCGCCATCATCCGCAACGTCGACGGATCCCCCTTGACCGGGTCATCACCCTGATCGACAACGTCCCACCCCGACGGTCGCCCCATCATTCCTCCCCAGGTCCGGTCTCTCGCGCCGTTGTCCACAAGCACGCGAGTGTGACCATATCAGGGGGCAGCGACCGGGACGAGTGCCACCGACCGGGGTCGACCCGTCAGAGGGCCGCGCGGACCGACTCGAGATCCGGGAACCCGCGGAGCCGGTAGCGCGTCGGGCGGACCTGGAGTTCCTCGATCCATCCGGACGCCAGCTCACGCAGCCGACCGAACGGCACGGGCTGCGTCTGTCCGTCGAGGGTCACGAGCACGATCGTGTCGACCGCGGCGACGACGGTCTCGACGTCCTCGGTCCACGACGAGTACGAGAAGGCCGGGTCGTCCTCGGCGAGCCGGGCGACCGAGACCGCACCGACGTGGACGTCCTCGCCCCGCCGGTCGAACGACTCCTGCAGGGCGTCCTGCTGCAGGTTGGCGGCGGTCGCGGTCCAGAGCGCGCGGATCGTCCGGAGCTCGCCGTCGAGCGACGGGTGCTCGAACCGGACCCACCCGTCACCGCGCAGCACCATGGGCGGTCCGCTCAGGACCTCGCCCTCGTCGTCGGCCAGGATCTGCTGGGCGACACCGGCCGCGACCTGGAGCCCGTCCTCGTCCTGGTCGCCGGTGACGATGAACGTCGTCGGCGCAACCGGGAAGACCACTGCGCTGCCGCGGAACTCGATGCCCTGGAACGCCTGCGGTGCGAGCACGAGCACCACGGCGAGGTCGGGGTCCTGGATGACGATCGTGCCGGGCTGGATCACCGCGACGTCGCCTCCGGCCTGCTCCTGTGCGGCGGCGACGGCTGCGCGCAGGACGTCGTCGTCCGCCCAGCCCATCTCGGCAAGGGCCGGCGCGGTGAGGATCGCGCCGTCCTCGTCCGCCAGGATCACGCCGAGGTCGGGTGCCACCGGCACGACGTGCGGCAGCCGGTCGGCCGTGCCGTCCGCCTCCGCGTGCAGGGTGCGGATGCCCGCGGTGTCCAGTCCGACGATCCGTGCCGTTGTCGCAGTCATGCGTCGAGCCTACGCAAGGCCTCGCACAACGGGGCGCCGCCGGAAGACCGGCGACGCCCCGAAGCGGCGGACGATCGTCCGGCCTAGAACCACTTCTCCGCACGGTGGTCCGCCTGGATGCGGCGGATCGTGTTCGAGCGCGAGCGGAGCACGAGCGAGTCGGTGTGGATGACGCCGCGCGAACGACGGACACCGTCGACCAGGACGCCGTCGGTGACGCCGGTGGCGACGAAGAACGTGTTGTCGCCGGTGACCAGGTCGTCCTGGTCGAGGACCTTGTCCAGGTCGTGGCCGGCGGCGATGGCGCGCTCGCGCTCCTCGTCGTCCTTCGGCTGGAGCTTGCCGAGGATCACGCCGCCGAGCGCCTTGATCGCGCACGCCGTGATGATGCCCTCGGGGGTGCCGCCGACACCGACGCACATGTCGATGGTCGAGCCCGGCAGCGCGGCGGCGATGCCACCGGCGACGTCACCGTCGAGCAGCAGTCGCGTGCCGGCACCGGTCGCGCGGATGGCGCGGATCAGCTCGTCGTGGCGCGGGCGGTCGAGCACGGCGACGACCATGTCCTCGAGGTCCTTGCCCTTGGCCTTCGCCAGCGCGCGGATGTTGTCACCGATCGGCTTCTCGAGGTCCAGGACACCGCGGCCCTCGGGGCCGGCGGCGATCTTGTCCATGTAGAAGACGGCGGAGGGGTCGTACATCGAGCCGCGGTCCGAGACGGCCATGACGGAGATGGCGTTCTGGCGGCCTGCGGCGGTGAGCGAGGTGCCGTCGATCGGGTCGACCGCGATGTCGCAGGCCGGGCCGTGACCGTTGCCGACGTGCTCGCCGTTGTAGAGCATCGGGGCGTTGTCCTTCTCGCCCTCGCCGATGACGACGACACCGTCGAAGTTCACGGTGCCGAGGAACTTGCGCATCGCGTCGACCGCGGCGCCGTCGGCGAGATTCTTCTCGCCACGCCCGACCCACGGCTGCGCACGGATCGCGGCGGCCTCCGTCGCACGCACGAGCTCGAGCGCGAGGTTGCGGTCGGGCTGGAGGAACAGGGAGCCGGTCTCAGTCGTGGGAGTCACGACCCGAGCCTACCGACCGGCGGCCGGCCGACGGTCCGGACACCGGGCCCGTGCACGCATGTGCACGCCGGACGTGAGCCGACCGCGTAACCCGGACCGCGCCTCCAGAGCTTCTGACTACGATCGGCGGGGACATCACCGAAGTCGAAGGAGATCCACGTGCCCATCGCAACGCCGGAACAGTACGCCGAGATGATCGAACGCGCGAAGGCGGGCAAGTTCGCGTACCCCGCGGTCAACGTCTCCTCCTCGCAGACCATCAACGCGGTCCTCCAGGGCCTGCAGGAAGCCGGTTCCGACGGCATCCTCCAGGTCACGACGGGCGGTGCCGACTACTTCGCCGGCCACACCATCAAGAACCGCGCAGCGGGTGCCCTCGCGATGGCGAAGTTCGCCCACGAGGTCGCCAAGAACTACGACATCACGGTCGCGCTCCACACCGACCACTGCCCGAAGGACGCCCTCGACGGCTTCGTCCTGCCGCTCATCGCGGCGAGCGAGGAAGAGGTCCGGCAGGGTCGCAACCCGATCTTCCAGTCGCACATGTGGGACGGTTCGGCCGTGCCGCTCGACGAGAACATCGAGATCGCGAAGACCATGATCGAGAAGACGCGGAACATCAACGCGATCCTCGAGGTCGAGATCGGCGTCGTCGGCGGCGAAGAGGACGGCGTCCAGCACGAGGGCACGAACGACGCGCTCTACACCACACCGAACGACGTCGAGAAGGTCGTCGACGCGCTCGGTCTGGGCGACAAGGGCCGCTGGATCGCGGCGCTCACCTTCGGCAACGTGCACGGCGTCTACAAGCCGGGCAACGTCAAGCTCCGTCCCGAGCTCCTCGGCGAGATCCAGGCGTCCGTCGCGGCGAAGCACGGCACCGGCGAGAACCCCCTCGACCTCGTCTTCCACGGCGGCTCCGGCTCGACCGACGACGAGATCCACGAGGCCGTCCGCAACGGCGTCATCAAGATGAACATCGACACGGACACGCAGTACGCGTTCACCCGCTCGATCGCGGACTCGATGTTCCGCAACTACGAGGGCGTGCTGAAGATCGACGGCGAGGTCGGGAACAAGAAGCAGTACGACCCCCGCGCCTGGGGCAAGGTCGCCGAGACCGCCATGGCGGCTCGCGTCGTCGAGGCCGCGAAGGTCCTCGGCTCGGCCGGTCACGCCAAGGGCTGAGCAGGTCCGTCCCGTCCGACCCGTCGCGAGACGCCGTCGTGTCCGCGAAACACCGCGGATTCCGGCGGCGTCTCGCGTTTCCGGGGGCGTCTTGCGATGACGCCGGCGTCTCGACGGACGGCCTGGAGGCACGGCTCGCCTCCGCCACGCTCGTCACGTGCCACGATGGTCGGGTGACCGTCGACGCCATCGCCTCCGAGTTCGCCCAGTTCGTCACCGAGTCGCCGACCGCGTTCCACGCGGCTGCGGCGACCCGTGACCGTCTCGTCGCTGCCGGGTTCACCGAGCTGTCCGAGCTCGACGCCTGGCCGACCGAACCCGGTGCGTACGTGGTGGTCCGCGACGGCGCCGTCATCGCGTGGCGTCTGCCCGACGGTGCCGACCCGACGACGCCGTTCCGGATCCTCGGCGCCCACACCGACTCCCCCGGCTTCCGCATCAAGCCGAACCCCGGCGTCCGCACCGGGGGCTGGGAGCAGCTGGGCGTGGAGGTCTACGGCGGCGCACTCCTGTCCACCTGGTTCGACCGCGACCTCCGGATCGCCGGCCGGGTCGTCGACGCCGACGGCAGCGTGCGGCTCGTCAGCACCGATGCCGTCGCCCGGATCCCCAACCTGGCGATCCACCTGGACCGTGGGGTGAACGACGGCAAGGAGATCGACCGCCAGCGCCACACCCTGCCGATCGTCGGGGTCGACGGCGACGCCGGTGGGACCTCTGTCGTGGAGTGGCTGCTCGCCCGGCTCGGCGAGGGTGCCGTGTCGTGGGACCTGTTCCTCGCGGACACCCAGGCGCCGGCCCGGATCGGCATCGAGCGGGAGTTCCTGGCGTCCGGCCGGATGGACAACCTGACGAGCGTGCACGCCGGACTCCGGGGCATCGTCGACGCTCCCACCGACGGTGACCACATCCCGGTGTTCGCGGCGTTCGACCACGAGGAGATCGGGTCGTCGACGCCGTCCGGTGCCGGGGGTCCGTTCCTCGAGGACGTTCTCGGCCGTGTGCAGGAGGGCCTCGGCGCCACCCGCTCCGAAGCTGCCCGGGCGTTCCGTGCATCGTGGCTGCTGTCGAGCGACGCCGGGCACCTGGTGCACCCGAACCAGCCGGAGAAGCACGACCCGACGAACCGTCCGCGTCCCGGAGCCGGTCCGCTGCTGAAGATCAGCGCGAACCAGCGCTACATGACCGAGGCGAAGGGCGAAGCCGTCTGGGCCGCCGCGTGCGAGACCGCCGGTGTGCCGTGGCAGCCGTTCGTCAACGTGAACACGATCCCCGGCGGCTCGACGATCGGCCCGATCGCGGCGACCCGACTCGGGATCCCGACGATCGACATCGGCGTCGGGCTGCTGTCGATGCACTCGATCCGGGAGCTCGTGCATGTCGACGACCTGGCCGCCCTGCACGGCGCGGTCGCGGCCTTCCTGGCCGGCTGACCTCCGGGCGGCGGCGTCGGCGGGCCGGGGTGGTCGCGACTCCCCGCGCTCGTGTCGCCGAGTGGTCACGAAGTGTCGGCCGCGCCGATGCCGGACGACACTTCCTGACCACTCGACGGCGGGACCGCGCCCGCGGTCGAGTGGTCACGACTCCCCGCGCGCGCAAGGCCGAGTGGTCACGAAGTGTCGGTTGCGCTGATGCCGGACGACACTTCCTGGCCACTCGACGGCGGGCCCGCGGCGTGTTGCGACCGCTCGACCGCAGGTGCTGGGTGTGTCGGTGAGGCTGACGACGATCGCCGGAAGGGCACCGGCACCGCGACTGGCCGACGGACCAGCCGCCGAATGGTCACGACTCCCCGCGCGCGCAAGGCCGAGGGGTCATGAAGTGTCGGTCGCGCCGATGCCGGACGACACTTTGCGACCACTCGACGGCGGGAACGCGGCACGTTGCGACCACTCGACGGCCGAGGGCGGGCGCGGCGAGCAGCCCGGCGGTCAGGCGGTCAGGCGGTCAGGCGGTCAGGCGGTCAGGCGGTCAGGCGGTCAGGCGCCGGACTGTCGCAGCATGAAGTCGACGAAGGCCTGGTCCTGCAGGACCACGACGACGAACGCGATCGTGCTGATGGCCGTGGCGACGACCGCGCCGACCAGCGGCACCCAGAACGTCCGCTTCCGTGCCCGGAGCCGGCGGATGGACCACCAGGCGACCAGAGCGAAGACGACCACGTTGGTGATCGCGGCGATGACGGCAGCCGTGCTCAGGGCACTCGGGTCGTTCAGTGCCGTGTACTGGGTCTCGAGGGTGCGCCGCACGGTGGAGGCGACGTCACCGACCGACAGGGACTGCACCACGGAGACGAGTCCGAATGCCAGGAGCCCGACGGTGAGCACGAAATCGGCCGGCGTGCGACCGAACCGGCTCCGTGGCATCGTCCGCTGCACCCCGGCAGGGGCCGCACCGGAGCGAGCGTCCGGACGAGCGTGGTCGGTGCGGACGCTGTCGCGCGGAGCAGCGTCGCGCCCGCCGACGGCCTTGGCCTGGTCCTGTCGCTCGCGGTCCTGCCGCTCCTGCCGCTCCTGCTCGACGAGGACCGGGTTCACCCAGCCTTCGGGCGCGTACTCGCCGTAGCCCGGGGCGGGACGGCCCTGGGGCCGACCGTTCGCGGGACCGGCAGGCGACGTCGGGGACGCTCCCCGGGCCTCCTGGCCGGAACCGACACCGGCGTCGCCGTGGTCCGCCGGGTGGCGGCGCGGCACCGAGGACCAGCCGTCCGCGCCGCTCATGCCCGACGCCCGCCGAGCGCGCGCGTCGGGTTGCCCGATGCGTCGGTGCGGAGCTCCTTGGGGAGCGAGAACATCAGGTCTTCGTGTGCGGTGACGACTTCTTCGACGGCGGCGTAGCCGGCGTCGGCGAGCTGTTCGAGCACCTCGGTCACGAGTTCTTCCGGCACGGACGCACCGCTCGTCACGCCGACCGTCTCGACGCCGTCGAGCCAGTCCTGCTGGATCTCTTCCGCGTAGTCGACGCGGTGCGCGGCGCGGGCACCGTGCTCGAGCGCGACCTCGACCAGGCGGACGCTGTTCGACGAGTTCGCCGAGCCGACCACGATCACCAGGTCGGCACCGGGCGCGACCTTCTTGATCGCGACCTGGCGGTTCTGCGTGGCGTAGCAGATGTCGTCCGACGGGGGGTCCTGGATGGCCGGGAACTTCTCGCGCAGCAGCCGCACGGTCTCCATCGTCTCGTCGACGCTGAGCGTGGTCTGCGACAGCCAGACGAGGTTGTCCGGGTCCGGCACCGAGAGCGCCGCGACGTCGGCGGGGCCGCTCACCAGGATCGTGCGGTCTGGGGCGTGTCCCATGGTGCCCTCGACCTCTTCGTGGCCGGCGTGCCCGATCAGGATGATGGTGCGCTCGGCCTTCGCGAACCGTGTGGCTTCGCGGTGGACCTTGGTGACGAGGGGGCAGGTGGCGTCGATGGCGTGCAGGTCGCGCACTTCGGCACCCGCGACGACGGCCGGCGACACACCGTGCGCGCTGAAGACCACGTGCGAGCCGCGGGGGACCTCGGCGACGTCGTCGACGAAGACGGCGCCGCGCTGCTCGAGCGTCGAGACCACGTGCACGTTGTGGACGATCTGCTTGCGGACGTAGACGGGCTCGCCGTACTGCTCCAACGCCTTCTCGACGGCGACGACCGCGCGGTCGACCCCGGCGCAGTAGCCACGGGGCGCGGCGAGCAGCACCTTCTTGGGGCCGGCGACCGGCTCGTCACGCAGTCGGCCCCGTGCCGCGTGCACACGCGGTGGGGCGAGCGGGACCGTGTGGCCGTTGGTGATCGTCACGTCCCCGATGATAGGTGAGCGGCACGCACGCGACCTGGGCGCGCGGGGTGCCTGTGGACAACATGACGTCCGTCCCCTGTCACCGGTCTCGGGCACGATGGACGTCCCAGCAGGACGAGGAGCGACATGGCGATCGAACAGGGCCCGCCGACGGCCGACAACCCGTGGCCGGTGGCGCTCCTCGGCGCGAAGCTCCGCGACTGGATCGACCGGCTCGGCACCGCCTGGGTCGAGGGCGAGATCACGCAGTGGAACGTCGCCGGCGGCAACGTGTACGGCAAGCTCAAGGACGTCGAGGTCGACGCCACCGTGTCGTTCTCCATCTGGTCGAGTGTGCGTTCCCGGGTGCCGGCGGACATCAAGCAGGGCGACCGGGTCGTCGCGGCACTCAAGCCGAACTACTGGGTCAAGGGCGGCTCGCTGACCATGCAGGTCGTCGAGATGAAGCACGTCGGGCTCGGTGACCTGCTCGAACGCCTCGAGCGCCTCCGCCGCACCCTCGCCGAGGAAGGCCTGTTCGACCCGGCTCGCAAGCAGCGTCTGCCGTTCCTGCCGCACCGCATCGGCCTGGTCACCGGCAAGGACTCCGACGCCGAGAAGGACGTCAAGCGGAACGCGCAGCTGCGGTGGCCCCAGGTGGAGTTCCGCACCGTGCACACCGCGGTGCAGGGCGAACGGACCGTCGCCGAGGTCACCGCGGCGATCCTCGAGCTCGACGCCGACCCCGAGGTCGACGTCATCATCATCGCCCGTGGCGGCGGCGACTTCCAGAACCTGCTCGGCTTCAGCGACGAAGGACTCGTCCGTGCGGCGGCGGCGTCGTCGACCCCGATCGTCTCGGCGATCGGGCACGAGGCCGACCGCCCGATCCTCGACGAGGTCGCCGACCTGCGCGCCTCCACCCCCACGGACGCCGCCAAGCGGGTCGTGCCCGACGTCGCCGAGGAGCTCGCCAACGTGCGGGCCGCCCGCGCCAGGCTCGGGCTGCGGCTCTCGCACACGCTGTCGGTCGAGGCCGACCGGCTCGCCGCGCTGCGGTCGCGGCCGGCCCTGGCGTCGACCGCGTGGCTCGTCGACACCCGTGCGGAAGAGGTCGCGCGCGACCTGTCCCGCGCCCGCGAACTGCTCGACCGCCGACTCGAGCGCGGACACTCCGAGGTCGGGCACCTGACCGCTCGCCTCCGGGCGCTCTCGCCCCGCGACACCCTGCGCCGCGGGTACGCCATCGTGCAGCGGGCTGACGGGGGTGTCGTCCGGGGCACCGACGACCTGTCCGGAGCGACGCCGGTGCACGTCACGCTCGGTGCCGGCACGGCCACGGGCACGCTCGAACCGGACGGCCCCGGCCCGGACGGCTCCTGAGCACGACGGGTGTTCTCCACAGCCTGGGTCCGGGCGGCGGATCGTCGGTGGACGCTCGGTAGGATCGTCCCGTGCCATCCCAGCAGGAACCCGAGCAGACCGACGTCCAGTCGCTGAGCTACGAAGCGGCCCGCGACGAACTCGTGCGCGTCGTGAGCGAGCTCGAACAGGGCTCCGCGACCCTCGAACGTTCACTGGCGCTGTGGGAGCGGGGCGAAGCCCTCGCCGCCCGGTGCGAAGAGTGGCTCGTCGGTGCCCGCGCGCGACTCGACGCGGCCCGTGCCGCCAGCGATGCCCAGGACGGCTCCGGCCGATGACCGACCCGAACGGCCGTCCGATCGTCGCCGAGCTCGGTCGCCCCGAGACGGCAGAGGAGACCTGGGCGCGGAAGGACGCCGCCCGGACCGCCCGCCGGCAGCACCAGACCGCGTTCAACCTGGTCATCGCGCTCATCGCCTCGCTCGGCATCGTGCTGTTCCTGGTCGCCGTCGTCGTCCGGCCCGACACCACCGTGGACCGCACCGTCGACTACCAGCAGATTGCGGCCAAGGCCCAGGTCGACGACGTCACCCTGGTGGCGCCCCCGCTGCCCGACGGCTACAGCGCCAACCGAGCGGACTTCGCGAACAAGACCACCGACGGTGTGGACGTCTGGACCGTCGGCTTCGTGACCCCGGACAAGCAGTACCTCGGTCTGCAGCAGGGCATCGACGCCAACGCCTCGTGGGTGTCGAACCAGCTCGACCAGCGTCCGTCCACCGGTGACCGCACCATCGGCGACACGGAGTGGACCGTCTACGACCGCCGCGCCGAGGGCACCGACGCCGGCAACCACGCGTACTCGCTCGTCTCGACGTTCGGCAAGGACACGATCGTGCTCTCCGGTACCGCCGACGACAAGGCCTTCCGGACCGTGGCCACCGCCGTCTCCCGACAACTGACCGAGTAGACGACGACCGGCACGACCGCCGCCCGTCACCACCGCACCCGCCCCGCTGCGTCCCATCCGAACCGAGGAGTCCCATGCCCGACCGCGCCGCCTCCACCCCGTCCGACGCCCTGCGCCTGCTCGTCGACGGCAACGCCCGCTTCGCCGCCGACAAGCGCCGGATGGGCCGCGTGGACCCGGACCGCCGCACCGAACTCGAAGGATCGCAGTCGCCGTTCGCGACCGTCCTCGGCTGCTCGGACTCGCGGGTGCCGTTCGAGCACGTCTTCGACGCCGGCATCGGTGACCTGTTCGCCATCCGCAACGCGGGCCAGATCGTCGACGACGTCGTCCTCGGCTCGATCGAGTTCGCGGTCGTCGCGCTGGGCACCCCCCTGGTCGTCGTGCTCCGGCACACCCGGTGCGGTGCCGTCGCGGCCGCGCGCTCCGGTGAGCCCGTCCCCGCCCCGCACCTGCAGGCCCTCGTCGACGCGATCGCCCCGAGCGTCGAGAAGGTCCGGCGCACCGACGCCGAGCTGCCGCAGGAAGCCGTCGGCGCCGCACACCTCGAAGCGACCCTCCGCCAGGTGATCGAGCGCTCCGGCGCGGTCTCCGACGCCGTGGCCGAGGGTAGATTGGCCGTCGTCGGGGCGACCTACGACCTCGCCACCGGAGAGGTCACCATCGACACCGTCGTCGGCCAGGTCTGACCGACGCCGACACCGACCCCGACGACGACCGCCCCGGCGACCCCGGGGCGCAGGCACGGGCCGGCGCGACCGCGACCGGCGAGCACCCCAGGAAGGACCACGACGACGTGACCGACACCACCCCGACCGAGTTCCGCATCGAGCACGACACCATGGGCGAGGTACGGGTGCCGAAGTCGGCGCTCTACCGTGCCCAGACCCAGCGCGCCGTCGAGAACTTCCCCATCTCGGGCACCGGGCTCGAGTCGGCGCAGATCGTGGCGCTCGCGCGGATCAAGCGCGCCGCGGCCATCGTGAACGGTGAGCTCGGCATCGTCGAGCCCGCCGTCGCCGACGCCATCGCGGGTGCGGCCGACCTGATCATCGGTGGGCAGCACCACGACCAGTTCCCGGTCGACGTCTACCAGACCGGCAGCGGCACGTCGTCGAACATGAACATGAACGAGGTGCTCGCGACACTGGCGTCCGACATCGCGGGTTCCGCCGTGCACCCGAACGACCACGTCAACGCCTCGCAGTCGTCGAACGACGTCTTCCCCACCTCCGTGCACGTCGCCGTGACGGAAGCGCTCATCCGCACCCTCGTGCCCGCGCTCGAGCACCTCGCCGAATCGCTCGAGGCGAAGGCCACCCTGTGGGCCGACGCCGTCAAGTCCGGCCGGACGCACCTGATGGACGCCACGCCCGTCACCCTCGGGCAGGAGTTCGGCGGCTACGCCCGCCAGATCCGCCTGGGCATCGAGCGGGTGCAGGCAACGCTCCCCCGCGTCGCCGAGGTCCCGCTCGGCGGCACCGCGGTCGGCACCGGCATCAACACCCCCAAGGGCTTCCCGCAGCGGGTCATCGCCCAGCTCGCGAGCGACACCGACCTGCCGATCACCGAGGCCGTCGACCACTTCGAGGCACAGGGCGCACGTGATGCCCTGGTCGAGGCGTCCGGTGCGCTCAAGGTGCTCGCCGTCAGCCTGACGAAGATCAACAACGACCTGCGCTGGATGGGCTCCGGTCCGAACACCGGGCTGGGCGAGCTGCACATCCCCGACCTGCAGCCCGGTTCCTCGATCATGCCCGGCAAGGTGAACCCGGTGATCCCCGAGGCCACCCTGATGGTCGGCGCCCGGGTCATCGGCAACGACACCACCATCGCCTGGGCGGGCGCATCGGGTGCGTTCGAGCTGAACGTCGCCATCCCGGTGATGGGCACGGCGCTGCTCGAGTCGATCCGCCTGCTGGCGAACAGCTCGCGCGTGCTCGCGGACAAGACCATCGACGGGCTGCAGGCGAACCTCGAGCGTGCCCGCGCCTTCGCGGAGTCCTCGCCGTCGATCGTCACCCCGCTCAACCGAGTCATCGGCTACGAGGCGGCGGCGAAGGTCGCGAAGTACGCCGTCGCCGAGGGCATCACCGTGCGCGAGGCTGTCGTGGCCCTTGGCCACGTGGAGCGCGGCGAGGTCACCGAGGCGCAGCTCGACGAGGCGCTCGACGTCCTCAGCATGACCCACCCGAACTGACGCGACGCTCCTGACACATCCCCAGGACGGACGGGAGGCCCGGTGCCAGCTGGCACCGGGCCTCCCGTCCGTCACGTGGCGGCCCGACGCGCGCTACACCAGATCGGGCGAGTCCAGCAGGTCCGTGACCAGAGCGGCGATCGCGGAGCGCTCGGAACGCGTCAGCGTCACGTGCGCGAAGAGCGGGTGCCCCTTGAGCCGCTCGATGACCGACGCGATCCCGTCGTGCCGGCCGACCCGCAGGTTGTCGCGTTGCGCGACGTCGTGGGTGAGCACCACCCGCGAGTTCTGGCCGATGCGCGAGAGCATGGTGAGGAGCACGTTCCGTTCGAGCGACTGGGCCTCGTCGACGATCACGAAGGCGTCGTGCAGGGAGCGGCCACGGATGTGCGTCAGGGGCAGCACCTCGATCAGGCCGCGCTCGATCACCTCGTCGAGCACGTTGTCCGAGACCACCGAACCGAGGGTGTCGTAGACGGCCTGCGCCCACGGGTTCATCTTCTCGCCGGCGTCACCCGGCAGGAAGCCGAGGTCCTGCCCGCCCACGGCGTACAGCGGCCGGAACACCATGATCTTCTTGTGCTGTTGGCGTTCGAGCACCGCTTCGAGTCCGGCGCACAGGGCGAGCGCCGACTTGCCGGTGCCGGCGCTGCCGCCGAGCGAGACGATGCCGATCTCGGAGTCGAGCAGCGCGTCGATCGCGAGCCGCTGCTCGGCCGAGCGACCGCGGAGCCCGAAGACCTCGCGGTCGCCGCGCACCAGGGCGACTGCTCCGGCGACGTGCACGCGGCCGAGCGCCGATCCACGCTCGGAGTGGATCACGACCCCGGTGTTCACGGGGACGCCGTCGAGCTTCGCGGAGCGGATCTCCTCTTTCTCGTACAGGTCGGACATCTGCTCGCCGGACACCTGCAGGTCGGCGATGCCGGTGTAGCCAGAGTCGACCGCGAGTTCGGCGCGGTACTCCTCGGCCGCCATGCCGATCGACGACGCCTTGACCCGGAGCGGCAGGTCCTTCGACACGACGACGACGTCGAGCCCGTCGTTCTTCAGGTTCGACGCGACGGCGAGGATGCGGGAGTCGTTGTCGCCGAGCTGCAGGCCCGACGGCAGGACGGACTGGTTGGAGTGGTTCAGTTCGACGCGGAACGAGCCGCCGTCGCCGATCGCGATCGGGAAGTCGAGCCGCTCGTGTTCGATGCGCAGTTCGTCGAGCAGCCGGAGGGCCTGCCGGGCGAAGTACCCGATCTCCGGGTCGTTGCGCTTCGCTTCGAGTTCGCTGACGACCACCACGGGCAGGACCACGGCGTGCTCGGCGAAGCGGAACAAGGCACGCGGATCGCTGAGGAGCACCGATGTGTCGAGCACGTACGTGCGCTGGGCGACCGATGTGGACGAGTCCGCGGTGTGCTGTTCCTGTGTTCCGCGAGAGACGTTCTGAGAGGTCACGACCACTCCATCCCCGGGCCGCGACGGGCCCGGTCCTGTCCTCGAACGCGGCCACGGAGCGGGTCCCGAAGCACCGACTGTGGCCGCTTCGATCGGGCGCGGTGCCCGATGGGGACAACGTACGTCCGGCCCCCGACACCCCGCCAGCGACACGCGGTTTCTGGAGTTACGGTCGCGTGAACAACGCGAGCGCACCTCGTGACGCGGCTGGTCACAAGTTGTCTGTTGCGACCGCTCCAGCCGACAGGTGGTGACCACCCGGCGGACGTGAGCGTGGTTTCGTGACCGCGAGCAGGCAACGGACAGGAGGCCCGTGGCGGCCTGACACCGCGCCTCCAGGCCGTCCGTTGGTCGCGACTCGTCACGCGCGCGACGTCGACTGGTCACGAACCGTCGGCCGCTGCGGCGCCAGCCGACAGATGGTGACCACCCGGCGGACGTGAGCGGGGTGTCGTGACCGCCCGCGGGCCGCGAACCCGCAGCCCGCCGCTGCTACTGCATGGTGGCGTACGAGACGCAGGCGTCGCGGAACATGTCGAGGGTCTCGTCGGTGGTCGACGGGAACACCGACACGCGCGCGACCCCGAGCCGCGTGGTCGCGGTGACGCCGTGGTTGTGCATCGCCGCGGACAGGGCGGTCACGCGACCCTGCGTCGGCCGCAGCACCACGATGCCGGCGCGCTCTGCCGGGTCGCGGCTGGACTCGACCTCGAGCCCGAACTCGTCGGCGATCGCGAAGACGCGCTCGACGCGGTCGGCGACTCGCTCCTGCACGGCGGCGACACCGACGGCGGTGAGGCGCTCGAGCGACACCGCGAGCCGGGCCTGCGCGACCGGGTCGATGCGGGACATCTGGAAGCCTGCGGCTGCTGGACGGACGGCGGGGACCCCGGTCGGCCAGCCGGACGTGCCGTGCGGACCGGACAGCGCCGGACGGATCCGGTTCAGGGCGCGGTCGCTGAACGCAACGAAGCCGGTGCCCCACCCGGCGTGCAACCACTTCTGCCCGCCGGTGGCGACCACGTCGGCGACCTCGTACGGGGCGTCGACGACACCGAAACCCTGGATGGCGTCGACGATGAGCAGGCGGTCGCCGATGACCTCGCGGATGGCGGCGAGGTCGGTCAGGTAGCCGGTGCGCCAGTCGACCAGCGACACCGCGACGGCGGTCACCTCGTCGGTCAGGCGCTCACGGATCAGCTCCGGTGTCACCCAGCCGGCACCCGACTCGATGACGACGGGCTGCACCCGTCCTCCGGTGGCCGACGCAGCGCTGGCCAGTGCGAGCGGCAGGGACGGGTACTCGTCGGCGGACACGAGCACACCCCCGGTCAGGCCGAAGGCGGTGTGCAGCAGGCCGGGGGTCGTGGCGGCCTGCGAGACGACCTGGTCCTCGCGGCGGCCGACCAGCCGCGCGGCGACGGCGCGGACGCGGGCGTCCTGCTCGTCGAGGGTCTCCATCGCGCCGAACCGCATGTGGGCCTGGATCGTGCCGAGCACGCGCTGCTCCTCGAGCACGGCGGTCTGCACGGGGCCGAACGCAGCGTGGTCGAGGTAACCGGGGTCTTCGGAGAAGCCGGCGGCGTACTCGTCGATGTTCACAGGTGGTGCACCTTTCACAGGGTTGAACCCTGAGAGCCTACTGGGACGTGGCTCCGCCGACGAACCCGGTGCGGCAGGTGGCTGGTGGCTGGGCGACCAGCCGCGCCCGACCGCACTCAGCCGCGCTCGGTCGCCGAAGCGACGCTCAACGGACGAAGCGACGCTCAGCCGCCGAAGCGACGCGAGCGGAGCCCGAAGTCGCGGACCGCACGGAGGAAGTCGACCTCGCGCAGGTCCGGGTAGAACGCCTCGACGAAGTAGAACTCGCTGTGCGCGCTCTGCCACAGCATGAAGTCGGACAGCCGCTGCTCGCCCGAGGTCCGGATCACCAGGTCGGGGTCCGGCTGGCCCTGCGTGTACAGGTGGTCGCCGATGAGCTCCGGCGTCAGCACCTCGGCCAGGGTGTCGATGGTGCCGCCACCCGCGCCGTGCGACTGCACGATGCTGCGCATGGCGTCCGCGATCTCGCGACGGCCCCCGTACCCGACGGCCAGGTTGACGTGCAGCCCCGTGCGTCCGGCGGTGCGCTGCTCGGCCCGTTCGAGCGCGGTCACCAGGTTGTCCGGCAGCCCCTCGTTCGAGCCGACGTGCTGCACGCGCCAGTCACGGTTGTCGGCCAGGACCCCGGCGAGGTCGGCGATGATCCCGACGAGTTCCTCGAGCTCTTCGCCGCCACGACCCGTCAGGTTGTCGGCGGACAGCAGGTAGAGCGTCACGACCTCGATGCCGAGGTCGTCGCACCAGGTCAGGAACTCCGGGATCTTCGCGGCGCCGGCGCGGTGGCCGTGTGCGGCGGACTCGAGCCCGAGCTGCTTCGCCCAGCGGCGGTTGCCGTCCACGATCATGGCGACGTGCTTGGGCTTCGCGGCCCCTTCGAGCTGGCGGCGGATCCGGCGCTGGTAGGCGCGGTAGAGGATCCCCCGCCCTGTCCATCCCGCCGTCCCGGTCACGCACCGAGCGTAGTGCACCACCTGGACGAGAGCCCTGGGGGTGCCCGCTCTGCGGACACGTGGCGGTCGTTCGGGATCAGGCCCTATGGTCGGGTCCATGCAGGACGAGCACGAGACCGGCACCCTCCCCCACGTCCCGTTCACGGAAGAGGCGACGGCCCCCACGTCGGAGCCCCGTCCCGCCTGGCGCGGCTGGATCCACCTCGGCGCGTTCCCGTTCGCGATCGCGATGGGGGTCGTCCTGATCACCCTCGCCGACAGCACCGCGGCGAAGGTCGGCAGTGCCGTGTTCATGGCGACGTCGCTGGCGATGTTCGGCGTCTCGGCGACCTACCACCGGTTCCCGTGGGGGCCGAAGGTGAAGGCCGTGCTGAAGCGCATCGACCACACGAACATCCTGCTGCTCATCGCCGGCACCTACACGCCCATCGCGATCTGCGCCCTGCCGCACACGCTGATGGTCGTCGTGCTGTGGGTGATGTGGTCGGGCGCAGCGCTCGGCATCGCGTTCCGGGTGCTCTGGATCAACGCGCCCCGCTGGCTGTACGTGCCGATCTACCTGGTGCTCGGGTGTGCTGCCCTGGCGCTGCTACCGCAGTTCTTCGCGGCGAGCGTCCCGATGACCGTGCTCATCCTGTCCGGCGGCGTCGCGTACATCATCGGGGCGCTGGTCTACGGCTTCAAGCGGCCGAACCCGGTGCCGACGCAGTTCGGGTTCCACGAGGTGTTCCACGCCCTGACCGTCGTGGCGTTCGGTGCGCAGTGGGTCGGCGTGCTCATCGTCGCGCTGGACCCCGTGCGCTGACCGTCGCACGTTCCTGGTGCGCCCGCGCCCGATTCCGGTCGGCGCGCGCACAAGGCGGACGGGAGGCCCGTGGCGATGCCGCCACGGGCCTCCAGTCCCTACCCGGCCGCGTCAGCCGCGCTCGGTGTCGTCGCCGACGTCGGCCCGGCCGTCCTCGGCCGCCCGCCGCTCCGGCTCGTCCGTCGCGGTGCCGTCACCCGCGGTGCCGTTCGCCTCGGCCTCGAGCCGCTCCCGCACCTCGGCGCGGTAGCGGGTCCGGCGGATGCGCCGGGTCATGTCGACGACGAGCAGGATCGTCACGATGGCGACGAGCGCGATCGCGATGAACCCGACGACACCCGGGGTGACGTCGACGTCGGGGACGACCGAGGGGCTGGGACTGGGGGTGGCGGCGAGTGCCGCCGCGATGGTGCTCACGAGGTCGGTTCCTTGTCGGCTGGGATCCCGGCGAACAGGTCGGTCTCCGGGAGCTCGGTCGGCACGCGTGCCTCCACGAGCTGGTAGTCCTCGGTCGGCCACACCGTTGCGAGGAGGTCGTTCGGCCAGTAGAAGAAGGCGCTGTCCGGGGCGACCTGGCTGGCGTGCGCGCGGAGTGCGGCGTCGCGCTGGTCGAAGTACTCGTGCACGTCCACGTGGGTGGTGGCGAGGTCGGGCCGGTCGGCGAACCGCTCGACCCACTCGCGCAGCTGCTCGACCGCGGGGCTGTCCGGGTCGCGCTCCTGCAGGGCTTCGAAGATCGTGCTGAAACGGCGCGGGTTCATCGTGCGCTCGTAGTAGAGCTTCGCGATCGACCAGGGTGCACCGGCGGTCGGGTACGCCGACGGGTCTGCGGCGGCGGACCACGCGGCCATCGACACCTCGTGCGTGCGGATGTGGTCGGGGTGCGGGTAGCCGCCGTTCTCGTCGTAGGTGACGAGCACGTGGGGGCGGAACCGGCGGATCACGCGGACCAGCGCCTCGGTGCTGTACTCGAGCGGGACCGTCGAGAACGTGCCCGGCCGCACCGTCTCGCCCTTCTCGGCGTCGGGCAACCCCGAGTCGTGGTACCCGAGCCACAGGTGGTCGATGCCGAGTGCCTGCTGCGCCGCGGCCATCTCGGTGCGGCGGTACCCGGCCATGTCGCGGTGCGCACGGCTCGTCGCCGGCTCGCCGAGCTGGTCGTTCAGGATGTCGCCGGCCTCGCCGCCGGTGCAGGACACGACGAGCACCTGGTGCCCGTCGGCCACGTACTTCGCGGCGGTCGCGGCACCCTTGCTCGACTCGTCGTCGGGGTGGGCGTGGACTGCCAGCAGGCGGTAGGGCACGTGGGGTTCCTCACTGCGGGTGAGCGGCGTCGGACGCGGGCAGCGCACAGCATCGCGTGAACTACCCTGGGATCAGGATATCCACCCCGGGAGCCCCGAACTGTCCGAACAGCACCAGACCGCCACGCTCGACGAGCGCTACGGCCGCACCCCGGCCCGCAAGCGCCGCAGCCGCCTCTTCGCGATCGTCGCGGCCATCGCGGTCGTCGTGGTCTTCGGGGCGTGGGTGATCTGGGCGGGGCTCGACCAGTCCGATCGTGGCCTCGACCAGGACGTCATCGGGTACGAGGTCCTGTCCGAGCACAGCACCGTCGTCCACTCGCAGGTGTCCGTCGATCCGGGCGTCGAGGCGAAGTGCGCCGTCCAGGTGCTCGACAAGAGCTACTCGATCGTGGGCTGGAAGGAGATCACCGTGCCGGCGTCCGAACAGCGCAGTCGGAGCATCTCCACGCAGGTCACCACGACGACGCGGGGCGTGACCGGGTTGATCCACGACTGCTGGATTCCCTAGACTGTCCTGATTCGCCTCTCGAGACCGACCACTCGGCCGGTCTCGTTTTTTCATGGTCGAAGGGACAGAACATGAGCAACGACACGCAGGTCACCTGGCTGACCCAGGAGGCGCACGACCGTCTCAAGGCGGAGCTCGACGAGCTGAGCGGCGAGGGCCGTGCCGAGATCGCGCGCCGCATCGAGGCCGCTCGCGAAGAGGGCGACCTCAAGGAGAACGGCGGCTACCACGCCGCCAAGGACGAGCAGGGCAAGATCGAGGCCCGCATCCGCGTCCTCACCGAGCTCCTCAAGCACGCCACCGTCAGCGAAGCCGAGTTCGACGGCACCGTCGAGCCGGGCACCGTCGTCACGGCGGTCATCGCCGGCGACGAGTCCACCTTCCTGGTCGGCAGCCGCGAGATCGTGGCCGAGGGCTCGGACCTGACGGTCTACAGCCCGGTCAGCCCCGTCGGCGCGGCCATCGTCGGCCTCAAGGCCGGTGACAAGGCCACCTACACGGCGCCGAACGGCAAGGAGATCGCCGTCGAGGTCGTCAAGATCGAGCGCTACGAGCCGTAGACCCGGCCCACTGCAGACAGGAGGCCCGTGGCGAGACCGCCACGGGCCTCCTGTTTGTCCGCTGGTCGCGCCCAGGGCGCGGGGCGGACGCGGAACGACATGAACGCTGTCGCACGACAGCGTTCATGTCGCGTCAGCCCGTCGCGGACTAGTGCTCCAGGAGCTCGGGGCGGAACCCGACCTCGTGCAGACGCTGGATGACCTCTTGCGCGTGCTCGGGGCCGCGGGCCTCGATCGACAGGTCGAGCGCGACCTCGTTGATGACCAGGCCCTGCCCGTGGCGGGTGTGCAGCACCTCGACCACGTTCGCGCCGGCGTCCGAGATGACCTGGGCGACGCGGGACAGCTGGCCCGGGCGGTCCGGCAGCATGATGCGGATCCCGATGTACCGGGACGCTGCCACGAGACCGCGGGTGATCACGCGCTCCATCATCAGCGGGTCGATGTTGCCGCCGCTCAGCAGCACCACGGTGCGGCCGGTGTCGCGGACGGCGCCGGACATGATCGCGGCGACGCCGACGGCCCCCGCGGCCTCGACCACGAGCTTGGCGCGCTCGAGCAGGACGAGCAGGGCGCGGGCGGTGTCGTCGTCCGAGACGGTGACGATGTCGTCGACCAGGTCGCGGATGATCGGGAAGTTCAGGTCGCCGGGCCGCGCCACCGCGATGCCGTCGGAGATGGTCGGCTTCGTGGTGATCGTGACGGGTTCACCGGCGCGGATCGACGACGGGTAGGCAGCGGCGTTCTCGGCCTGCACGCCGATCACCCGGATCGGCCGACCGAGCCGTTCGGCCATGCCCTTGACCGCGAGTGCGATGCCGGAGATGACACCGCCGCCACCGATCGGCACCACCACGGTGTCGACGTCCGGCACCTGATCGATGATCTCGAGGCCGAGCGTGCCCTGCCCCGCGATGACGGCCGGGTGGTCGAACGGCGGGATGAACACGGCACCGGTGTGGGCGGCGAAGTCCTTCGCGGCGCTCAACGCCTCTTCCACGGAGTGGCCCCGCAGCACGACGTCGGCGCCGTAGTGGCGGGTGGCCTGCAGCTTCGGCAGGGCGACCCCGACCGGCGTGAAGATCGTCGCGGGGATCCCGAGCTCGCGCGCAGCGAGCGCGACACCCTGCGCGTGGTTGCCGGCACTGGCGGCGACGACGCCCTTGGCGCGCTGTTCGGCGGACAGGGTGGAGAGCCGGTTGTAGGCACCGCGTACCTTGTACGCACCGGTGCGCTGCAGGTTCTCGCACTTCAGGTGCACCGGGGACCCGAGCAGTTCGGCGAGGAACTGCGACGTCTCCATCGGGGTGACTCGCGCGACGCCCTTGATGGTCTCGCGCGCCGCCTCGATGTCCGCGAGGGTCGGGATCGCGGTGAGCGTGTGCGGGGATGCGCTGGTGTCGGTCACTCCCCCATCATCGTCGTTCCGAGCCGCGGCGGCGAACTCGTGTGACGCTCAGTTGGTGCTGGCGGTGCCTTCTTCGGCCGAGGGACCAGCGTCGACACCCGGGGCCGGGACGTCGTCGCCGACCTTGTGCCGGCGCCGCCGGAGCAACTGGATCTGGCCGTGCTGCCCGCGCTTCGGCGTCGCTTCGAGCACGTGGTCGGAGTCGAGCCGGCGCCAGCGGCCGCTCGCGATGGTGGTGACCATGGCGTTCAGCGTCGCGATCAGCGGCACGGCGAAGAACGCTCCGGCGATGCCGGCGAGACCCGACGCCGCGGTGACGCCGAGGACGACCGCGAGCGGGTGGACCTTGACCGCGTTGCCCATGACGAGGGGCTGCAGGATGTGCCCCTCGATCTGCTGCACGAGGAGCACGACGCCGAGGACCAGGACGGCGGCGAGGGGGCCGTTGAAGATCAGTGCGACGAACACCGCCAAGAAGCCCGTGACGATGGCGCCGACGACCGGGATGAAGGCGCCGAGGAAGACGAAGGCCGCGATCGGGATCACGAGCGGCATGCCACCGAAGAAGAGCCCGACGATGAAGGACCCCAGGCCGATGCCGACCGCGTCGACGAAGGCGACGAAGATCTGCACCCGGATGAAGCTCGTCAGGGTGATCCAGCCGGCGACACCGGCGCCGTCGACCGCTGCGCGCGCCTTCTTCGGGAACAGCCGGACGGACCAGCGCCAGACGTTCTTGCCGTCGATCAGCAGGAAGATCGTGGTGAACAGGGTGATGAAGAGCGCTGCGAACGCATGGGTTGCACCCGACCCGGCACTGGCGACACCGGACAGGATCGACGCGGAGTTGTCCTGCAGCCACTTCGTGCCGTCGTCGAGCCAGCCGTTGACGTCGGTCTGGCTGATGCCGAACCCGGAGTTCAGGACGAAGTCCTTGATGTTGGCGTACTGGTCGATCGTCCGGTCACGCAGGGACGGGTACGACGCGATCACCTGGTCGACGACGAGCCAGACCAGGGCACCCAGGGCCGCGACGCCGCCGAGCAGGCTCATGACGACCGCGAGCCACTTCGGCACGTGGTGCCGCTGCAGCCAGTTCGAGATCGGCACCAGGAGCGCCGAGACGACGATCCCGACCAGGAAGGGGATGAGGATCTCGCTGAAGACCGTGACCAGCCAGATGAAGACGGCGATCACACCGACGACGACGAGCGCTCGCCACGACCACGCACCGGCGATGCGGACGCCGATCGGGACCGATTCCTCGACCACGGGGTCGGGATGAGTCTGCTTGCTTCCCCATGCCATGGCCTGATTGTACCGACGTGCTTCCGGTCAGGTGCCAGATGCGGCATACGTGCATGGATCCTCGTGTCGGCGGCCTTCGGTAGCGTCGCCGCATGCCCAGGTCGACGCTCTCCGCCGCCGAGGCCCGTCGGGTCGCACTCGCCGCACAGGGGTTCGGACGACCACCCGCCGACGCGGTGTCGACACGTGCGGTGAACGCCGCGTTCGGGCGGCTCGGGCTGCTGCAGATCGACTCCGTCAACGTGTTCGAACGCAGCCACTACCTGCCGCTCTTCGCCCGGCTCGGTACCTACGACCGCTCGACGCTCGACCGGCTGACGCTCGGGCGGTCCGGCCCGTACACCGAGTACTGGGCGCACGAGGCCGCGTTCATCCCCCGCGACGACCTGCGGCTGTTCCGGTGGCGGATGGACGCCCTGCGGGAGCGCGACGCCGGACCGACCCGGATCGACGGGGTCACCCGGACCGCTGCCGTCCGCCGCGAGCTGCACGCCCTGCTGCGGGCCGAGGGGCCGATGCCCGCCAGCGCGGTGGAGCACGAGTCGAACGTGCGACGTGGGCCCTGGTGGGGGTGGAGCGACGTGAAGCTCGGGCTCGAGCAGATGTTCCGGTGGGGCGAGACGGTCAGCGCCGGACGCGCCGGGTTCGAGCGCGTCTACGCCCTGCCCGAGCAGGTGCTGCCCGACGGCTTCCTCGAGACCGCTCCGGCACGCGCCGACGCCGTGCTCGAACTCGTGCGTCGGGCATCGCGCGCGCTCGGTGTCGGCACCCGAGCGGACATCGCGGACTACTACCGACTGCGCTCCGACGACACCGCCGCCGCGATCGCCGCACTCGCCGCCGCCGGGGAACTCGTCCCGGTGCGGGTCGAGGGCTGGGGCGAGCGGGCCTGGCTCCACGCCGATGCGCGGGTACCCCGGCAGCTGACGGCGGACGCGGTGCTGAGCCCCTTCGACCCGGTCGTCTGGTTCCGACGGCGGGCCGAGCGGATGTACGGCTTCCACTACCGGATCGAGATCTACACGCCGGCGCCGAAGCGGGTGTTCGGCTACTACGTGCTCCCGGTGCTGCAGGACGACCGGCTCGTCGGTCGGATCGACCTGAAGAGCGACCGGCAGCGGGGCGTGCTCCGTGTCCGGACCGCGTGGCAGGAACCCGGCGAGCACCTGGACCCCGAGCGACTCGCCGAGACCCTGCGGCGGACCGCGAGCTGGCAGGGCCTGGGGGCGATCGAGGTGACCGATCGTGGCACCGCAGCACCTGCCGTTGCCGGAGCGCTCGGTCTCCCCCTGGTGCCGCACGTGTCCGCGGACGACACGGATGCGGCTCAGCCGGTCGCGCGTGCCGAGCAGGACGCGGCAGTCGACGACGCTGGTGACGCTCGCTGACCCGTCAGAACCGCTCGGCGTTCGCGCGCAGACGAGCGATGCGGTCGGGCAGCGGCGGGTGCGTCGAGAACAGCCGGTCCATCACCCCGGGGCGCATCGGGTCGGCGATCCACAGGTGCGCCATCGAGGAGTTCTGCGTCTGCACCGGACGGCCGTACGCCCCGAGCTTCTCGAGCGCCCGCGCCAGGCCCTCGGGGTACCGCGTGGTCATCGCGCCCGTCGCGTCCGCCAGGTACTCGCGCTGCCGGGACACCGCGGCTTGCACGCCCGCCGCGGCGATCGGGGCCACGACGACGGCGGCGATGCCGGCGATCAACAGGACCGGGTTGGCGCTGCCGCCGTTGTCCGAGTTGCGGTTCCGCCCGCCGGACAGACCGCTGAAGACCGAGATGCGGAGCAGGACGTCGGCGATGAATCCGACGGCCACGACGAGACCGAAGACCATCGTGGACACCCGGATGTCGTAGTTGCGGACGTGCCCGAGCTCGTGCGCCATCACGCCCTGCAGCTCCTGGTCGTCCATGAGCTCGAGCAGCCCGGTCGTCGCCGCGACGACCGCGTGCTCGGGGTCCCGCCCGGTGGCGAAGGCGTTCGGGGCGGGGTCGGGGATGACGAACACCCGGGGCATCGGCATGCCGGTCGAGATGGCCAGGTTCTCGACGGTGCGCCAGAGTCGCGGCTCGGCGGCCCGGTCGATCTCGATCCCACCCGCGATGGCGGTGGCCTGTCGTGCCGCCAGGAAGTACTGCAGCACGGCGTAGCCCAGTGCGACCACCAGGACGATGAACCCGATCGAGACGTTCCCGGCGAGGTACCCGCCGAGGAACCCGAGCGCACCGATGATCAGCAGGAACACCAGGACGATGACGACGGTGTTCCGCTTGTTCCGCGCGATGGCGCTGTACACGTCGGCTCCGACGCTGGGGTCAGAACTGGACGCGCGGCGGCTCGGCGATGGCCGCCGGCTCGTTCGTCTCGAAGAACGTGGCCTCGGTGAAGCCGCGGTTCTTCGCGAACGTGGAGTTCGGGAACACCCGGATCTTCGTGTTCAGCTCGCGCACGCCACCGTTGTAGAACCGTCGAGCGGCCTGGATCTTGTCCTCGGTGTCGACGAGCTCGGACTGCAGCTGCAGGAAGTTCTGGCTCGACTGCAACTGCGGGTACCCCTCGGCCACCGCGAAGACGCTCTTCAGTGCCTTCTGCATGTGTCCCTCGGCAGCGGAGGCCGTGTCGGCGTCACCGGCCGACAGGGTCTCGGCGCGGGCCTTCGTCACGTCGTCGAAGACCGCCTTCTCGTGCGTGGCGTACCCCTTGACGGTGTCGACGATCGTGGGGATGAGGTCGGCGCGGCGCTTCAGCTGCACCGAGATGTCGCTCCAGGCTTCGTCGACCCGCACCTTGAGCGTGACGAGGGCGTTGTACGTCACCCAGAGGTAGATCCCGATGATCACCAGGACGACCACCACCACTCCGACGACGATGAGCGTCGTGACGAGTCCGGTGTCCATGCGGGCGTACTCCTTTGCGCGTCGGGATCCGCGGTGCTGCGATGGCCTGAACGGCCGTCGTGAAGTCTATCGATGCAGTCTGCATGCTCCGTTCGCTGAGCAGTGTTCACGGCCGATTCCCGAGTCACGCACACCGCGCATTCGGACTGCTGCCCGATCCGCAACCTCATCCGCGAGGTGTATTGACCAGAGGCGCTCGATCCCGTGGGATGGGTCCGGTGAACACGCGCGGGGACAACGTGGACGAAGGGGCCGTCGGGGGCGACGGCCCTCGTCGTCGACCCCGCTTCGCCCTGCTCGCAGCGGCGACGACGGTCCTCGTCGCGGCCCTCCTCGGTGCCGCGGCAGCACCGGCCGTCGCGGTCGCCGTGACTGCGGAGCCCCAGGCCGCCGCGGCTGCGGAACCCCGAGCCGCCGTGGCTCCCACCGACGCGTCCCCGCCCACGGCCGAGCCGACGGCGAGTCCCGATCCGAGCGAGATCGCGCCGCCGAGCACGGGCCGACCGGGCGCTCCGTTGCCGACCCCCACGCGTCCGGCCGTGCGGCCCACGATCGCGGATCCCGGTGACGTCACGACGGGCACCACCCGCTTCCACGGCACCGGCACGCCGGGGCACAGCGTCCGGGTGTCCGGTCCGACCGCGACCGGTTCGTCCGGGTGCACGGCCCGGGTGGGGTCCGACGGATCCTGGGCATGCCTCGGCACCGTCCGGTCCGGCCCGCAGCAGGTCTTCACGGTGCGTGACCTCGTCGCCACCGGACTCCCCGTCGCGAACGCTCCGGCCTCGGACGTCATCGTCCCGCCGACCCTGCAGGCTGCCGGCCCCACCGGCGGCACCGTGTCCGGCACCGGGTTCCCCGGATCGACGGTGACGCTGTCGGTGTCCGGGTCCACGACCGAGCAGACCGCCCCGGTCGGCCCGGACGGTCGGTGGGTCGCAGCACTCGGCACCCGAGCGGACGGCCGGTTCACCGTGACCGCCTCGCAGACGGCCAGTACCGCGCGCGGCTACCGGTCCGACCTGCGGAGCGCGGCATCGGCGCCCGTGACGGTCACGGTCGACCGCACCGCACCGGCTGCCCCGCGCATCACGACGCCGGACGACGGCCAGCGGATCGGCACCCGGTCGACGACGGTGACCGGCACCGGCGAGCCCGGCGCTCGCGTGACGGTGTACGTCGATCGTGCTCCGGTGTGCGGCGTGGTGGTGGGGACGGACGCCTCGTGGTCGTGCTCCACCGCGGGATCGACCCTGCGCGCCGGCGAGCACCGGCTCACCGCGACGCAGCACGACGCTGCGGGCAACTACTCCCGGTCCTCGGCCGCCGTGCGGGTCACGGCGGGATCCGCGACGACGGCGCCGACCGGCACACCGACCCCGGGCGCGACGGACACCCCGGGGGGCCCCGGAGGGCCGACGCCGGGCTCCGACGCGACGGCGGGCACCCCCGGCACGGCGGGCACCGGCGTCGACGGCACGCCCGGCGCTGGCACGCCCGGCACCGGCAGCGGCACCGGAACCGGAACCGGAACGAACAGCGGCAACCACGGCAACGGTGGCAACGGCCCCACGGCCGGCGGTGGCTCAGGCAGCGGCAGTGGCTCCGGCACCGGCAGTCCGGCCGGCGTCGGCAGCGCCGGAGGACACCCCGACTGGTCCGGCCCCGCCGGCGACTGGACCGCGGCGACCTCCTACGACGGCACCGTCCCGACCATCCAGGCCGCGTTCTCGTGGCGGACCGTCCTGGTCGCCACCGCCGTCGCAGCCGGGTTCCTCCTGTTGATCGCCGCGCCGCTGGCGCTGGTGGCCGCCGTCGCCCGCGGCCGTCTCCGGTCGCCGTTCGCCGGGCTCCTCGGCCGCAACCGCTCCCGGTCCGACCGTGCCCGGGGCGACGACGTCCTGCCGACCTGGGCATCCATCACCATCGCGGTGTCCATCGCGGCCCTCTGCACCCTGCTCGGCGTCGGTGTCGAGCTCGAGGCCCGGTACGCCCGTCTGGCGATCGCGGTCCTCGCCGGTACCGCGGTCCTGACCGCCGCGGTCGTGTTCGCCACACGGTGGGCAGCGGGCAACGACCACCGGACCATCGGCTTCCGGGTGTCGCCGTGGCTGGTGCTCGCGGCGCTCGTGGCCTGCGGCATCACGCGTGTGGCCGACCTCTCCCCCGCCCTCATCGTCGGCGTCGTCCTCGTCCCGTCGGGCAGGCCCGGTCTGGGCACCGGCCCGCTCCGCCTCGGCACCGGGATCGCCGCGAGCGCCCGGGGAGCGACCTGGCGGGTGCTGGCCCTGCTCGGTCTCGCGGCGGTCGGCTGGGTGCTGCACAGCCTGCTCGCCGGCGGGGGCTTCTGGGTGTCGCTGGGGTCGGAGTTCGCCATCACGCTGTGCGTCGGCGGCCTGGGTGCCGTGGTCGCGACCCTGCTGCCCGTCACCGGGTCCGCCGGCAGCGCGCTGCTCGGCGCTTCGCGCGGTCGGTACGTCGCGCTCGCGGTGGTCGCCGTGGCGCTGACCACCGCCGTCTACTCGGGGACCACCGGAACGCACGCCGCCCCGGTACTGCTCGTCGGGATCGCCGCAGCGTGCGTGGCGGCCGCGATCGCGGCCCTGGTCTGGCTGCGCACCGAGCGGCGCGCGGCGCGCGTCTGAAACGAGCCGGGCCTCCTGACCGGGTCCGCTGGTCGCGTCACGACGGTGCTCGGACGGCGCTCGGACGGCGACGGCCTGGAGGCCCGTGGTGACGCCGCCCCGCGCCTGCCGTCCGTCAGCCGGTCGCGTCCACCGCGCGCCGCGGCGCGTTGCGGGCGAAGAGGCCGGGCAGGAGCCCGCCGATCTTCGTCCCGATGCACAGGCTGACGAAGGTCGCGAGCGGAGTGGCGAGCGCCTCGGGGTCGAAGGTGGCCACCGCCACCAGACCGACCGTCCCCGGCACGAGCAGCAGGAACGCCGGGAAGAACGACACCGTCGCCGGGATCGCCGGCACCAGCCGCTCGAGCAACCGTGTCGCGACGAAGAGCAGCGCCGCTGCGGCGCCGGTCGCGACGACACTGCCCCAGAGCGGCGTCGTCCCGCTCACCACGGCGTAGGCGGTGACCATGACCGCCACCGACACGAGCGTCAGGCGCCACCCGGACCGGAACACCAGGCCGAGTCCGACCGCGAGCACCACGACCGCCACCCACGAGACCCAGTAGACCGGCACGGCCTCCCAGCCGGCCAGGTCCGTGCCGACGCCCGCGACCTCGCCCACGAGCGCTGCCGACGACGGGTCCACGTGCAGCCCGGTCAGGGCACTGCCCGACGCGATGCCGGCGGCCATGAAGCCGAGCATGATGAGGCCCTGCACCAGTCGCGACGACCCGGTGACGATGTCCGCGGCGGTGAGTTCGAGCAGGGCATTGGTGATGAGGGCGCCGGGGACGAACACCGCCACCGGAGCGCACACGGCGAAGAGCGGGACCTGCTCGAACCCGGCACCCGCGGCGACGAGGCCGACGATGGCCGTCGACACGAACGCGGCCAGGAACGGGATGATCGCCACGGCCTCACGGAAGCGCCGGAGGACCAGGCCGATCACCCCGACCAGCCCACCGACGACGAGCGCCAGGACGATCGCCCACCACGGGCAGCGGAACACGACGGCCAGACCGGCCGAGGTCAGGGCGTTGCCGAGGATCCACGGCAGGGCGGGCGGCGGGACGGTGCCGGCGCGGATGGCCCGGACGCGGGCGGGGATCTCGGCGAGGGCGATGGAGCCGCTCTCGAGCCCGAGCACCACGCGGTTCGCACGAGCCGCCTGGCGGGAGGACAGTTCGATGCCCTCGGCGTTGACGATGGTGGCGGCGCCGGTGGAGACCTCGCTCACCATCACCAGGGCGGGCAGGACGCCGATCGCGAGCGTCGGTCCGACCCCGGCGGCGTCCCGGGCCTTCTCGAGCGCCGACCGGACGTCGGTGACGGAGCTGCCGGCGTCCAGGAGCAGCGCACCGAGGGTGCCGAGGAGCATGCCGACCGGGACGCTCTCGCCGTCGACGACCTCGACGTGGGCCTCCGGTCGGCGGAGGGCGTTCTGCAGGTTGGCGAGTGCGCTTCCGAGTCCGACCACGATCGTCGATGCTACTGGTCGCGCGGGTTCCGCGGGGTGCGCGGTAATTGGTACCCCCGGTGGGACTCGAACCCACAGCTCAGCGATTGTAAGTCGTGTGTCGGTTCTCGAAGTCGGTACCCCCGGTGGGACTCGAACCCACAACTCAGCGATTGTAAGTCGTGTGTCGGTTCTCGAAGTCGGTACCCCCGGTGGGACTCGAACCCACAACTCAGCGATTTTAAGTCGCGTGCCTCTACCGATTGGGCCACGGGGGCGGGCCGCAACAGCCTACCGATGCACGAAGGCGGTCACCCCGCACGGGGTGACCGCCTTCGTGGCGAGCGGTGCTACTTGGCGTCGGCCGGGGCCGTCACCGGCTCGGGGGCGTTGGAGACGTCCTTCGCGGGCTCGCCGTAGACGGGGCCGGCGGCACCGGCGACCTTGCCCTCTTCCGGAGCGGGGGCTGCGGCGGGCGCAGCCGGGGCCTCGGCAGCGGGCTTCGGACGGGACGCGAACGCCTCGAACGCGGCACGCGGGGTCTCGCGGTCGTCGAGCGACACGATGTCGCGGCCCAGGAAGAAGCCACCGACCCAGTCGCCGATGACGCGCCACTTGCGCTCCCACGACGGCATGGCCAGGCCGTGGTAGCCGCGGTGTGCACCCCAGGCCAGGAAGCCCTTCATGGCGAACTTGCCGGACTGGAACACACCGGTTCCCAGGCCGAGGCCCGCGACGGCACCGAGGTTCTCGTGCTTGTAGTCGGTCGTCGCCTCGCCACGGATGGTCGCGACGACGTTCTTCGCGAGCTGCTTGGCCTGGCGCACGGCGTGCTGGGCGTTCGGCACGCAGAACCCGCCGACACCGCCCCCGGTCAGGTCCGGCACGGCTGCGACGTCGCCGCAGGCCCATGCGTCGGCGATCACGCCGTTGTCGTCGACCACGCGCAGGTCGGGCTGCACGCGGATGCGACCGCGCTGCTCGAGCGGGAAGTCGGTGCCCTTGACCATCGGGTTCGCCATGACGCCGGCGGTCCAGATGATGAGGTCGGACGGGATCGTCTCGATCGCGCCGTCGCTCGTCTTGAGCTCGCAGACGCCGCCGACGGCCGAGGCCAGCTGCGTCTCGAGGTGCACGGTCGCGCCGCGCTCGGCGAGGTTCTTGAGCACCCAGTGCGAGGTCTCGAGCGAGACCTCGGGCATGATGCGGCCCATCGCCTCGACCAGGTGGAAGTGCGTGTCGTCGAAGGACAGCTGCGGGTGGCTCTTCAGCAGGTCGGTGACGAAGGAGCGGAGCTCGGCGAACACCTCGATGCCGGCGAAGCCACCACCGACGACGACGACGGTGAGCAGGCGGTCGCGCTCGGGACCGGCCGGCAGGTTCGCCGCCTTGTGGAAGTTGCTGAGGATGCGGTCACGGATGGACGCGGCTTCCTCGATGGTCTTCAGGCCGATGGCCTCGTCCGCGACGCCCGGGATCGGGAACGTGCGGGACACCGCGCCGGCGGTCATGACGATCTGGTCGTAGGACTCCTCCCACGCCTCGCCCTCGGTGGGGGTGATCGTCGCCGTCTTGGTGGCGTGGTCGACCTTGGTGACCTTCGCCGTGACGACGCGCGTCTTCTTGAGGTGACGGCGGTGCGCGACGACCGCGTGACGCGGCTCGATCGAACCGGCGGCGACCTCGGGCAGGAACGGCTGGTACGTCATGTACGGCAGCGGGTCCACCATGACGACCTCGGCTTCGCCCTGGCGAAGGTGCTTCTCGAGCTTCCATGCGGTGTAGAAACCGGCGTAACCGCCGCCGACGACGAGGATCTTGGGCACGGGGGATGATCTCCTTGGATGGGGGTGTGCGGGAGTCGGGTCAGACTTCGCCGCCACCCGCCCCGACTCCAGCGTCTGCACCGTCATCATACGCCCGGCACACACACCGGGAGGGCGACCAGTCCGCGCGCTCCAGCGCGAGGTCGCCGATGGGGTTGACGCCGGGTCCGGCGGCGAGGGCGTGTCCGACGAGGGCGTGCAGGCACTTCACGCGGGTGGGCATGCCACCGGCGCTGATGCCGTCGATCTCGTCGACGTGTTCGATCGACTCGCGGTCGGCCAGGTAGGCCTGGTGGGCCGCGCGGTACTGCGCGGCGACTGCCGGGTCCTCGAGCAGGGCTGCCAGCTCGGGCATGACCTGGTTGGCCTCGAGGGTGCTGACCGCAGCGGTGGCCGCGGGGTGGCACAGGTAGTAGAACGTCGGGAACGGGGTGCCGTTCGACAGCCGGGGCTTCGTGGAGACGACGGTGGGGTTGCCACAGACGCAGCGTGCCGCGATCCCGATGACGTCACGTGCCGGTCGGCCGAGCTGCGCCGACACGACCTGGACGTCGCGTTCGGAGGGCGGGTCGAAGGGAGGGGTCGTCACGGGAACGTGAGCCTACCGGAGAAGCGGAACCCCGCGCACCGTCGGCCCGGACGGCTCCGCGCCTCGGACTACTTGCTGTCGCCGGTACCGGAGACGTCGGGGGCGACGAGGTCGGCAGCACGCTCGTCCGTCAGTCCGGACTGCAGCACCGACGAGAGCATCGCCTGCACCCAGTCGACCTTGGGGGTCTGCACCTTGGCGCTCACGGGGGTGCCGGATTCGGTGGTCGGGGTCTTCGCGGCCCGCTTGTCCTCGGTGCCCATCACGAGGTAGCTCTCCTCGCCCGGGTACACGTAGAGCAGCCGGTCGCGGGCCTGCGCCTCGATGTAGGCCGGGTCGTCCCAGCGCGCGACGTCCTGCTTCTTCTGCGTGACGTCGGCCTTCTGGTTGGCGACCTCCTGCTGCTGCTGGGCGATCTGCTCCTGCTGCTGGATGAGCGTCCGGAGCGACGGCGCGAGCACCACCACGAACAGCACGATGATCGCGAGCATGAGCAGGCTGAACCCGGAGAAGTGGATCGAGCGGTACCAGGGGTGCGCGGGCGTGCTGCCGTCGGGCATCGCCACGGGGACGCGGCGGACGCGGGGCTTCTGGCTGGGCACGGTCCGACGATAACCCGCGCTGGTCGGTCGGGCAGCCCGGCACGCGGCCGTTCGGCGCCCTCTCAGCGTCTCGCGTCCCACGGTGCTGCCCACCAGAAGACGCCGTCGTCTCGTCGAGACGCCTCCGGATTCGACGGCGTCTCACGGACTTCGCGGCGTCAGGCTGACACGACGGCGTGACGCCGGCGACGGGCGGGTCCGGGTCCGATCGAGGCAGCCGGGAGGCACGGCTCCGGCCCGTCCGTCCGCCCCGCACTCGGAGTGGTCACCACACACCGCCCGACGCACGTCCGGTGGTCACGTCCTGTCGTCCGGGCCCGGGCCAGCCGACGACTCGTGACCACTCGACGCAGCGCGCGCGGCACGTCCTGACCGCTCGGCACGTCCTGATCGCACCGCGCGTGCTGACCGCTCGGCACTCCGTGGCCGCACACACGACGAGACGCCGTCCTCGTGGAGGAGGACGGCGTCTCGGTGGTGCGGGTGCTGCTGGCCGGGCTGGTTACAGCGAAGCGGCGCGCGGGAAGGCCGAGCGGCCGGCGTACACCGCGGCGTCGCCGAGCTCTTCCTCGATGCGGAGCAGCTGGTTGTACTTCGCGACGCGGTCCGAGCGGGCCGGGGCGCCGGTCTTGATCTGACCACCGTCGACCGCGACCGCGATGTCCGCGATCGTGGTGTCCTCGGTCTCGCCGGAGCGGTGCGACAGGATCGAGGTCAGGCCGTGACGGTGCGCGAGCGAGACCGCGTCGAGGGTCTCGGTGAGCGTGCCGATCTGGTTGACCTTGACGAGGATCGAGTTCGCGGCCTTCTCGTCGATGCCCCGCTGCAGACGCTTCGGGTTCGTGACGAACAGGTCGTCGCCGACGATCTGGACCTTGTCGCCGAGTTCGGCGGTCAGGTGCGACCAGCCTTCCCAGTCGTCCTCGGCCAGCGGGTCCTCGATGGTGACGAGGGGGTAGTTCGCGACGAGCTCGGCGAAGTAGGAGGTGAACTCCTGGCTCGAGAGCTGCTTGCCCTCGAACTGGTACTTGCCGTCCGAGAAGAACTCGGTGGACGCGACGTCGAGGCCGACGGCGATGTCCTTGCCGGGCGTGTAACCGGCCTTCTCGATCGCGGTGAGCAGGAAGTCGAGCGCGGCGCGGTTCGACGCGAGCTCGGGCGCGAAGCCACCCTCGTCGCCGAGGCCGGTGGCCAGGCCCTGCTTCTTCAGCTCGCCCTTGAGGGCGTGGTAGGTCTCGACGCCCCAGCGGAGTGCCTCGGAGAAGGACTCGGCGCCGTACGGCACCAGGAAGAACTCCTGGATGTCGACGTTGGTGTCCGCGTGGGCACCGCCGTTGACGACGTTCATCAGCGGGACGGGCAGCGTGTGCGCGTTCGGGCCGCCGAGGTAGCGGAACAGCGGCAGGTCGACCGAGTCGGCTGCGGCACGGGCGACGGCGAGCGAGGCACCGAGGATCGCGTTCGCGCCGAGGCGGGACTTGTTCTCGGTGCCGTCGAGCTCGATGAGCGCGGCGTCGACGAGGCGCTGGTCGGTGGCGTCGAAGCCCTCGAGCGCCGGGCCGATCTCGTCGAGGACGGCGTCGACGGCCTTGAGCACGCCCTTGCCGCCGTAGCGCGAGGCGTCGCCGTCGCGGAGCTCGTACGCCTCGAACGCGCCGGTGGATGCACCGGACGGGACGAGCGCGCGGGACACGACGCCGTCGTCGAGGAGGACCTCGACCTCGACCGTCGGGTTGCCTCGGGAATCGAGGACTTCGCGTGCGCCTACGGCATCGATCAGGGCCACGGGGTACTCCCTACACATTGGTTGTGGTGATTGCGGTTTCGATCCTAGCGAGCGGAGGTGAACACGACGTCGGCCGTGACGCCGACCTGTGGACGAGTCCGTGCTGGAACGGGGACTGGGTGCTCAGTCGAGCGGGCGGAACGCGACGCCCTCGAGCGACGCGGTGTCGGCCGAGACGGTCGCGAATGCCGTGAAGCCCTGCGCGGCGAGGCCGGCGAGCAGGTTCTTCGTGTTCTTCGTGCGGCGCTCGAGCCGGACGCGCCGGTGGGACGCCAGCGCCTCGGTCTTCAGCGCGGCGAGCCGGACCGGGTCGACGTCCTTGTCGTACACGAGCACGACGGCGTCGGCCTCGGCGGACTCCGGCAGGGTCACGAGGTCGACGAGCCGTTCGAAGCCGAGCGAGAACCCGACGGCGGGGACGTCCTGCCCGAGGAACCGGCCGATCATGCCGTCGTACCGGCCACCGCCACCGAGGCTGTAGCCGAAGTCGGGGTGCGCGACCTCGAAGATCGTGCCCGTGTAGTAGCCCATGCCGCGCACGAGCGTCGGGTCGAACCGCAGGTCCACCCCGGGCAGCGCCTCGCGCAGGCGGAGCAGGTCGGCGAAGGCCTCGGCGTCCAGCCACGGCGCGCCCTCGACCGACGTCCAGTCCGCGGCCTCGAGCGCGCGGATGGTGTCCTCGAGCCCGGGCAGGTCGGCGCCCACGGTGCTGCGGAGCTCTGCCGCGACGCCGTCCGCGCCGATCTTGTCGAGCTTGTCGATCGTGATGAGCGCGCGGTCGGCAGCAGCGGGCTCGGTGATCCCCCACGACGCGAGGAGTGCCAGGAGGATCCGGCGGTCGTTGATCCGGATCGTCGTGCCACTGACACCGAGGGCGTCGAGGGCCGCCGTCGTCGCGCGGATGAGCTCGATCTCGGCGAGCTGCCCGGGCTCCCCCAGGATGTCGATGTCGCACTGCACGAACTGGCGGTAGCGGCCCTTCTGCGGGCGCTCAGCGCGCCAGACCGGGGCGATCTGCACGGAACGGAAGACCGACGGCAGCTCCGCACGGTGCGAGGCGTAGAAGCGTGCGAGGGGAACGGTCAGGTCGAACCGCAGACCGAGGTCGGCGAGGTCCAGCGGGGCCTCGGCGCCCTGCAGGTCCTCGGTGGTCAGCCCGCGCTTCATCACCGCGAACGCCAGCTTCTCGTTGTCGCCACCCAGCCCGGAGTGCAGCCGCGCAGCGTCCTCCACCACCGGGGTCTCGATCTCGTCGAAACCGTGCCGCGAGTAGACGTCCCGCACGACACCGAGCACGTGCTCGCGCCGGGCCTTGTCCGCCGGGAGGAAGTCACGCATGCCACGGGGTGCCGTCACGGTCGTTGCCATGCGGCCAATTCTGGCAGACGGCCGCCCCGGCTTGCGCGCCTTCCGATCCACTGGCATACTGCATGCAGAACCTCGGTCCGGATCGTGCCTGATCCACGTTCCGGATCGTTCGCGGGGCGACGTGCTGCAGTGCGTCCCGCGGTTCGAGCGGGATTCCCTGTCGGCCCCTCTCCCTGGTGGAGCCGACGCCCGCTCACGGGCGCCCTCTCTTTTTCGGGTTGGGAGGGCGCCCGTTCTCTCCAGCCCGGATCCTCCGAGCCCGGAGCGACCTCGCGCACCCGGGATCACTCCAGAGCGCGACCGGCCTCCTCGAGCTCCGTCACCGCGGCGCGCAGACTCGCGACCGGGTCCACCCCGAGCCCCGCCGCAGCCGCGATCTCCCCGAGCACCGCTCGCCCCCACCCGGGGTCGGCCGTGCCCACCCCGTCGTCCGCCGCCAGCGCGGCGGACGCACCACGGGCCTCCAGGCCGACGCCGGAACCGGCCCCGACGACGGAGGCGACGACCGCATCGGCGTCCCCACGCTCCTGCAGCCGTTCCAACAGCTTCACCGCACGCTCCAGCGGCGGCATCGCCCGCGGCACCCCGTCGAACGCACTCCGCCGGCTCGCCTTCTCGGACGCCTTGGCCGCACGCCAGACCCGCACGACGTCCTCGACGGTGTCCGCCGTCTCGTCACCGAACACGTGCGGGTGCCGCCTGGTCATCTTGTCCCGCACCCCGGCGGCGACGTCCTCGAGCGTGAAGTCCCCCGCCCGGGCGGCGATCCCCGCGTGCAGGACCACCTGGTAGAGCAGGTCGCCGAGCTCCTCGCGGACATCGGCCGGGTCGCCGTCGTCGATGGCGTCGACGAGTTCGTACGACTCCTCGACGGCGTACCGGGCGAGTGAGGCGTGGGTCTGCGCCCGGTTCCAGACGCACCCGCCGTCCTCGGCGAGCAGGCGGTCGACGACGGTCACGAGGTCCGGTACGGCGGTCATCCGGCCATGGTCCCACTCCCGTAGACTGGCAGTGGTGTGTCGGGAAGTCTGGTCGACGGACACTCACCCGACCCCTCGAGACGGAGATCCATGTCGTCCCTCGTCCGCTCCCCCCGCTTCAGCGCCATCGCGCTCCTCACCGCCGCCGTGCTCGGCCTGGTCGTGGCGAACTCCCCGATCGGCCCCGGCCTCGAACGGCTCCTCGACGCGCACCTGCCGCTCGGTGCGCTGGGCCTCGACCTGTCGATCGCGCACTGGATCAGCGACGGCCTGCTCGCGGTCTTCTTCCTGCTCGTCGCGATCGAGCTGAAGCAGGAACTCGTCGACGGTGAGCTGTCGAACCCCAAGACCGCGATCATCCCCGCCATCGCCGCGGTCGGCGGTGTGCTCGTCCCGGCCGGCATCTTCCTGCTCGTCACCGCGGGCACGCAGTACACGCACGGGTGGCCGATCCCGACGGCGACGGACATCGCGTTCGCGCTCGGGGTGCTCGCCATGTTCGGTCGCGGGCTGCCGAGCGGCATCCGGGTGTTCCTGCTCGCGCTGGCCGTCCTCGACGACCTCATCGCGATCATCATCATCGCCGTGGTGTTCGCCCACGACACCGACTTCCTGGCCCTCGCCGGTGCCGTCGTCACGCTCGTGGCGTTCTGGCTGCTCGGCCGGATGCTCCGTCCGGGGCGCTCCGGACAGACGCTGATCATCGTGGCGATGGTCGTCGTCGGGCTCCTGACCTGGTGGCTCGTCTACCACTCCGGTGTGCACGCCACCATCGCCGGCGTCGCGCTCGGGCTCGTGCTGCCCCGCCGTCCGGGCCACACCCTGCACGAGAACGTCGAGCCGTGGTCGAACGCGATCGTGCTGCCGGTGTTCGCGTTCGCGTCGGCCGCCGTCATCATCCCCGCGGTCGGCATCAGCGAGCTCTCGCCCACGTTCTGGGCGGTCGTCCTCGCGCTACCGGTCGGCAAGGTGATCGGCATCACCCTGTTCGGCACGATCGCCACGCGGATCTTCCGCTCCCCCGGCCGCTCGTCGCTGTCGTTCTTCTCGATCATCACCGTCGGCGTGCTCGGCGGCATCGGGTTCACGGTGTCGCTGCTCATGAACGAGCTGGCGTTCGCCCGCAACGAGGAGATCCTCGACGAGGGCGTCCTCGCCGTGCTCGTCGGATCGGGCATCGCCATCGTCGCGTCGGCGGTCGTCGTCACCCTGCGTGCGCGGGCGTACCGCGCGCGCCGCGAACTGTCCGAGGCCGAGGACACCGAGTAGCGGCTTCGCACCCGTTCCGCGACACGGCACGCGTCGTTCGACGCGTGGATCGTCGCGAGCGGCGTGCGCGCCGTGGACCAGTCCGTGACGGGCCGCGTCTACGCGGCCGGCGCCTCCGCCGGGGTCGTCGCCCCGTACACGGCGGTGAGGATGCTCTCCACCCACTGGATGAGAGCGTCGTCCGGCAGCGCCTGGTCGTGCGGGCGCGGCACGGGGATGCTCGACGCGTTCTGCTGCGGGAACCAGCGGGCCCCCGGGAACATGCGCTTCAGGCGCACCTGCGACGAGTCGGCGAGTTCCTTGCCGGCAACCCGCAGGTTGGAACCCATCACGACGACGTCGGACAAGCCGACCTGCTGCGCCATCCGACGCAGGCGGGAGACCTCGACCAGGGTCTGCACGGCCTGCGGCGGCTGCCCGTAGCGGTCGGTGAGCTCGTCGAGCACCATGTCGATCGCGTTCGGCTGCGCCGTCGGGGCCGAGGCCGCCGACAGCTTCTGGTACGCCTCGAGCCGGAGCCGCTCGGACTCGACGTAGTCCTCGGGGATGTGCGCGTCGACGGGGATCTCGAGCCGGAGCTCGGTCTGCCCCTCGGCGACGTCGCCACGGAACTGCGACACCGCCTCGCCGATCATCCGGAGGTACAGGTCGAACCCGACACCCGCGATGTGGCCGGACTGCTCACCACCGAGCAGGTTGCCCGCCCCGCGGATCTCGAGGTCCTTCATGGCGACCTGCATGCCCGCACCGAGCTCGTTGTTCGCCGCGATGGTCTCGAGGCGGTCCTGTGCGGTCTCGGACAGCGGTTTGTCGGAGTCGTAGAGGAAGTACGCGTACCCGCGCTCGCGGCCACGGCCGACACGACCGCGCAGCTGGTGCAGCTGCGACAGCCCGTACTTGTCCGCCTTGTCGATGATGAGCGTGTTGGCGTTCGCGATGTCGAGACCGGTCTCGATGATCGTCGTCGAGACGAGGACGTCGAAGCGACGCTCCCAGAAGTCGACCATGACCTGCTCGAGGGTGGTCTCCGACATCTGCCCGTGCGCCACGGCGATGCGGGCGTCCGGCACGATCTCGGCCAGGTGTGCGGCGACCGACTGGATGTCCTTCACCCGGTTGTGCACGTAGAACACCTGGCCCTCGCGCAGCAGCTCGCGACGGATCGCCGCCGCCACCTGCAAGTCGGACTGCGGCCCGACGAAGGTCAGGATCGGGTGGCGGTCCTCTGGTGGGGTGGCGAGGGTCGACATCTCGCGGATGCCCGTGACCGCCATCTCGAGCGAGCGCGGGATCGGGGTCGCCGACATCGCCAGCACGTCGACGTTCGTCTTGAACTTCTTGAGCTGGTCCTTGTGCTCGACGCCGAACCGCTGTTCCTCGTCGATGATGACGAGACCGACGTCCTTGAAGGTGATGCCCTGCGACAGGATCCGGTGGGTCGCGATGACGATGTCGACCGTGCCGTCGGCGAGCCCGGCGATGGTCTCCTTCGACTCCTTCTCGGTCTGGAACCGGCTCAGGGCGCGCAGGTGCACCGGGAACCCGGCGAAGCGCTCCTGGAAGGTCTCCATGTGCTGGCGGACGAGCAGGGTCGTCGGGACGAGCATGACGACCTGCTTGCCGTCCTGCACGGCCTTGAACGCGGCGCGGATCGCGACCTCGGTCTTGCCGTAGCCGACGTCGCCGGAGAGCAGGCGGTCCATCGGGATCGGCCGTTCCATGTCGCGCTTGATCTCGTCGATCGTGGTGAGCTGGTCGGCGGTCTCGGCGAACGGGAACGCCTCTTCCAGCTCGCGCTGCCACGGGGTGTCGGGACCGAACGCGTGCCCCTTCGACGCCATCCGCGACGAGTACAGCTTGACCAGGTCGACGGCGATGTCGCGGACGGCCTTGCGCGCCTTCGACTTGGCGGCGGACCAGTCCGAGCCGCCCATCTTCGACAGGGTCGGGGACTCACCACCGACGTAGCGGGACAGCTGGTCGAGCTGGTCGGTCGGCACGAAGAGCTTGTCGCCCGGGTAGTTGCGCTTCGACGGCGCGTACTCGAGCACGAGGTACTCGCGCTGCGTCTTCACCGCGTTGCGTCCACCCGAGCTCACTTCGCGGCTGACGAGCTCGACGAACTTGCCGATGCCGTGGGTCGCGTGCACGACGACGTCGCCCGGCTTGAGCTGCAGCGGGTCGACGACGTTCTTGCGCCGGCTCGCGAGCTTCTTGACGGTGCGGGCCCCCTGCTGGACGCTGCGGCCGTAGAACTCGGCCTCGCTCAGGACCGCGATGCGGGGGTCGGGGATGGCGAAGCCGTGCTCGACGGTCGCGGTCGTCACGACGGCGAACCCCGGCTCGGGCGGCGCGTCGACCGCTGCGGCACGGGCAGCGACCCCGGCGTCGGCCAGCACCTGCACCGCACGTTCGACGAGGCCCTGCCCCTGCGCGGTCACCACGACCGCCCACCCGTCGTCGGTCAGCGACTTGACGTGCGCGATCGCCCCGTCGGCGCTGCCCGCGAAGCTCGGCACCGCCTCCGCCCGGACGCGGATGTACTCGCCGGCTTCGGCAGCGGCCTCGGCGTCGGTGAGGACGCGCTCGGTGTCCCCTTCGTCGAGGCCGGAGTCGAACGGCGACACCGTCCACCAGGTGCGCTGCCCGCGGGTGTTCTTGAGCTGCTGCACGGTCAGGAAGTTGCCCGCGTCGAGGTCGATCGGGGCCTGTGCCCCGGCGACCGCTGCGCTCCAGGCCGCCTGCAGGAACTCGGTGTTCGTCTCGGCCAGGCTGTTCGCGCGGCCGTTCACCCGCTCGGGCGAGAACACCGCGATGGTGGCGTCGTCCGGCAGGTAGGAGGTCATCGGAACGAGGTCCTGCACGAGCGCCGGAGCGAGCGACTCCATGCCCTCGACCGGGATACCCTCGGCGATCTTCGCGAGCATCTGGGACAGGTTCGGGAACTCGTGCAGCATCTCGCGGGCCCGCTGCCGGACTTCCTCGCTGAGCAGGAGTTCGCGCGAGGCGGTCAGCTCGACCGAACCGAGGTCGTCCTCGGTGGTGCGCTGGTCGGCGACGGAGAACGCCTTGATCGCCTCGATCTCGTCGCCGAAGAAGTCGACACGCGCCGGGTGGTCGGCCGCCGGCGGGAAGACGTCGAGGATGCCACCGCGCACCGCGAACTCACCACGGCGGGTGACGAGGTCGACGCGCGAGTAGGCGAGGTCCACCAGCTGCGCCGAGATCGCCGCCAGGTCGTTGCCCCGCGAGTCGGTCCGGAGCACCACCGGCGCCAGGGACGTCAGGTTGCTCGCGATCGGCTGCAGCGCGGCTCGGACGCTCGCGACGACGACGGTCTGGCGCCGCTCGGTCGGGTCCGTCGCCTGCCACGCAGCGAGCTTGCGGAGCGTCGCGATGCGTGTGCCGACGGTCTGGGGGCTCGGGCTGAGACGCTCGTGCGGCAGGGTCTCCCACGCGGGGAACTCGAGCACCTCGGCGTCGGGGACGTAGCTGCCGAACGCTTCGCGGACCGCTTCGGCTTCACGCCCGGTCGCCGTGATGACGAGGACGCACTGCGGACCGTTGCGCTCGGCGAGCAGCGCACCGAGCAGCGGCACGCGCAGGCCGTCCACGACGGAGAAGTCGGCGTCGCGCGGTGCGGCGCGCAGCACGCGATCGAAGGCGGAGGCGCGCGAGAGCGCAGGGATGATGCCCGAGATCGTCACTCAGGAGATGGTACCGGCCACCACCGACGCCGACCGCGCCGTGCGCGACGGGCGAACAGCGCGGAACACTCAGGACGGAGCGTGCACGCGCTGCTGTGCGGCGAGCAGGCCGACCTCGGCGATCGCCTCGACCGCGTCGGCGGCGTCGGCCAGCAGGATCGGGAGCGTCTTCTTCTCGGCTGCGGAGAAGTCACGCAGCACGTAGTCGGCCGGGTCCTGCCGACCGGGCGGACGCCCGATGCCGACCCGGACGCGCATGAACTCGTTCGTCCCGGTGGCCTTGATGATGTCGCGCAGCCCGTTGTGCCCGCCGTGCCCGCCACTGCCCTTCAGGCGGACGGTGTCGAACGGCAGGTCGAGCTCATCGTGCACGACGACGAGGTCGGCCGGGGTGGCGCTGTAGAACCCGAGCACCGAGGAGACCGGTCCGCCCGAGGTGTTCATGAACGACCCGGGCTTCGCCAGCACGAGTCGTGTGCCGCCGGGCACCAGGCGCCCCTCGGCGACCTGGTTCGGCGTCTTGTGCTTCTTGAACGTCGCACCCATGCGGGACGCGAGTTCGTCGAGGACCATCTGGCCGACGTTGTGGCGGTTGCCCGCGTAGTCGGGCCCGGGGTTACCGAGCCCGACCACCACGAGGATGTTGTCCGTCACAGCGTCGACCAGATGTCTTCGAAGGGGGTGTTACTCGGAGTCCGCGGCGCCCTCGGCACCCGACTCGGCGCCGGCCTCGGCCGAGGCTTCGTCCGCAGCGTCGTCGTCAGCGGTGCCACGCGGGGTGACGATCGCGACGACGAGCGCCTCGGGGTCGGTCTCGAGCTCGGCGCCCTCGGGGAGCTCGAGCTGCGAGGCGTGGATCTGCACGCCGTCCTCGAGGCCCTCGACGTTCACGGAGACGTGCTCCGGGATGTCGGTGGCGAGCACGAGCAGCGAGATCGTGTTGAGGTCCTGCACGTGGATGGTGCCGGAGAAGGACTCGCCCTCGATGACGACGGGCACGTCGACCGTGACCTTCTCGCCACGGCGGAGGACCACGAGGTCGATGTGCTCGATGATCTGACGCACCGGGTCACGCTGGACGTCCTTGACGAGGGCGAGCTGGGCAGCACCCTCGATGTCGAGGTCGACGACCGCGTTGGCGGTACGGACGAGCAGCATGGTCTCGTGACCGGGCAGCGAGATGTGCTTCGGCTCGGTCCCGTGGCCGTAGACGACGGCGGGGATCTTGTCGGCCGCGCGGAGCTTGCGAGCAGCGCCCTTGCCGAACTTGGTGCGGACTTCCGCTGCGAGCTTGGTGTAGTCGGCCATGGTGCCTCCTGGTGTCGGGGACGACGCCGGGGTGCCGGCATCGTGGGGGTCTGTGGTGTTGCAACTCGAACGCGTGCACGCGTGAGGAACGATCCCAGGGTCTTGCCGGGTATCCCACCGCGTCGATCACGGCCGCGCGTACGCAGCCCTCGCCGAAGTCAGGGACTGAGTCTAGCAGGGCCGTCCGGGCGTGTCGTCCCGTGATCTGCCCGCTCCGGCTGCGACGACGCTCAACGGCCGACCTGCCGACGGTGCTCCTGCGCGGCGTGGAGGACGTCGCGGGCCCGGTCGCTCGCCGCCTCGGCCTGGTCGCGGGCTGCTTCGAGCCGGGTGATCTCGGCCTCGGCCTGCTCGAGGGCACGCTGGAGCTCCGCGCGCCGCTCCTCCGCCTGTTCGAGATCGGCCTCGGCGGTGTCGAGTGCTGCGTCGGCGTCGCGGGACTCCGTGCGCGCTGCGGTCTCGGCCTGGCGCGCGGCCTTCCGGTCGGCGGCCGGGTCGCGCTTCGGTTCGGGTTCGGCGTCCGGTTCCGCGGCGTCGCGCTGCGCGGGCCTGGAGGCACGGCTCGCCTTCCGCGCACCCCTCGCCTGGGAGATGGGGATGGGTGGGGCATCGCTGCCGGACCAGGCATCGGGCACCGCGTCCGGATCCGCGAGCGCCCCGTCGAGGTCGACCGCGTCGAACCCCACGCTCTCGAGCGCCGTCACGAGCAGCCCCGACCGGACGGCCGCGCCGGCGTGCGGATCCGCCATCGCCGCCCCGATCGTGGACCGGACCTGCTCGAGCACCGCCGGGGTGACGGGATGTCCGGCGTCGGACGCCAGGTCCGCTCCCGCCTGTGCGAGGGCGTCGACGACCTCGGCGCGCTGCTTGCGGAGGGTCCGGATCGCGTCGGGGTCGGCGTCGGCCTGGGCCCTGCGGAGCGCCGGTCCGAGGTCGACGGCGTCGTCGAGGGCACCGTCGTGGGCGAGCAGGTCGATCACCCAGGCGGCCGGTGAGGGCTTCCGGAGCTTCCCGATCGCCGTCGCGAGGGCACGGTCGTCCTTGCGCACCGCGCGCTGCCGTGCGGTGCGCTCGGCGACGAAGTCCGGCGGCGCGACGAGCAGCAGCTCCCTGGCGACGTCGGCGAACTCCATGCGACCACTGTGCCCGTTCACCACCGTGCCCGCGCAGCACCCTGCCCGCCGCGGCGTCGGGGACTACCAGTCGTGGACGGTGCCGTCGGCCAGGCGGTTGAACGGCAGGTACGCCTGCTCGTACGGGTACTTGCCGGCCTCGTCGACATCGAGGCTGACCCCGAGACCCGGCTCGTCACCCGGGTGCAGGTAACCGTCGCTGAACGTGAACGTCTGGTGGAACACCTGGTTGGTCTGCGGCCCGTGCTGCATGTACTCCTGGATGCCGAAGTTGTGGATCGCGAGCCCGAGGTGCATCTGCGCGGCGAGGCCCACCGGGGAGATGTCGGTCGGCCCGTGGAACCCGGACTTGACCTGGTAGAGCGCGGCGTACTCCATCGTCTTCTTGAGCGGGGTGACGCCGCCCATGTGCGTGACGGCACCGCGGACGTAGTCGATGAGCTGGTCGCGGATGATGTCCTTGAAGTCCCAGATGGTGTTGAACACCTCGCCGATCGCCAGCGGCGTCGTGGTGTGCTGCCGGACGAGCTTCAGGGCCTCCTGGTTCTCTGCGGGGGTGCAGTCCTCGAGCCAGAACAGGTCGTACGGCTCGAGCGACTTGCCGAGCTTCGCGGCCTGCAGCGGGGTCATCCGGTGGTGACCGTCGTGCAGCAGGGGCAGCTCCGGGCCGAACTCGTTGCGGACGGCCTCGAACACGGTGGGCACGTGGCGCAGGTAGGCACGGGTGTCCCAGTCCTCCATCGCCGGGTACGCACCGCGCTGGGCGGGTTCGAAGTCGTAGCGGACGCCGGCGTTGCCCTCGGTGGTCGTGTTCGACGCGATGCCGTAGATGGACTCGAGGCCGGGGACACCGGTCTGCACACGGATGGAGCGGTAGCCCTCTTCCTGGTGCTCTCGGATGGAGTCGAACAGCTCGGGCAGTTCCTTGCCCGAGGCGTGGCCGTACGCCATCAGCCCGGTGCGCGACGCCCCGCCGAGCAGCTGGAAGAGCGGCATCCCGGCGACCTTCGCCTTGATGTCCCAGAGGGCCATGTCGACGGCGGCGATCGCGGCCATCGTGACCGGTCCGCGGCGCCAGTACGACGACCGGTACAGGAACTGCCAGGCGTCCTCGATGCGGCTGGCATCACGGCCGACGAGCAGCGGGACGACGTGCTCGGACAGGTACGCGGAGACGGCGAGTTCCCGGCCGTTCAGGGTGGCGTCGCCGAGTCCGGTGACGCCGTCGGCGGTCGTGAGCTTGAGCGTCACGAAGTTCCGGTTCGGGCTGGTCACGATGACCTCGGCCCGCTCGATCAGCTGCCCGCGGTCCGCCGAGGCCCAGGTGTCCGGACGTCCGGCGGTGGTCTCGGCCGGCCCGCTGTCGGTGGCGCCGGGGACCGGGGCCGCGGGGTTCGTGGTGTTCGTGTCGGTCATGCGTGGACTCCTCCGTTGGAGCTCTGGCGGGCTGCTGCCGCGGCGGTGCGGATGCCCTCGGCCGCCGCCGTCACGGCAGCGACCACGGGGGTGGTGTCGAGTTCGGGGGCGACGACGGCCAGGACGTCGTGCACGTCCGAGTCTGGCCCGGGGGCGCCGGGGTCGTCCACCAGGTCGGGCCGCCCCGTGACGTGCAGCCACCACGCGGCGAGGGCGGTGGCCGCCCCGGCACCGATGCCGGCCGAGGGGTCGCGGCTGAGCCGGTGCCGCACGACGTCGACGATGCGCACGGGCAGCTTCTGCGAGCCGCCGGACGCGATCTGCCGCAGGGTGTGCCGGATGCGCGGGTTGGCGAACCGCTCGACCAGGGCCTCGCGGGCGTCGGTGACCTCGGCCTCGGGCAGGGGCAGCTCGAGCGCGGCTTCGTCCCAGAGCTGCTCGACGGCGGTGCGGCAGACGGGGTCGTCCATCGCCTCGGCCACGGTGTCGTGGCCGAGTTGCAGCCCCAGGTAGGCCAGGAGCGAGTGCGAGCCGTTCAGCAGCCAGAGCTTCCGCTGTTCGTACGGGGTGACGTCGTCGACGATCCGGACGCCCGCCGTCTGCCACGCCGGGCGGTCGATCCCGTCGAAGGCGTCCTCGAGCACCCACTCCGCGAACGGCTCGGTGACGACGGGGACCCGGTCGCCGGCGAGCGCACCCGGCAGTTCCGGCAGGTGCGCGACGTCGTCGTCGGTGGTGGCCGGGGTGATCCGGTCCACCATCGAGCTCGGGAACGTGACGTTCGCCTCGATCCAGTCGCGCAGGGCGTCGTCGGTGACGGCGTCGAGCACGGCGTCGCGCAGGACCGCCCCGTTGTGCGTCAGGTTGTCGAGGCTGACCAGCGCGATGCGCCCGGAGCCGGCGGTGCGGCGGGCATCGAGCCCTGCGACCAACCGGGCCGGCACGTCGGAACCGGGCCGGTAGCCCTGCTCGGTGACCGTCAGCGTGACGATGGTCGTCTCCGGGGACGCGACCACGTGCCTCCAGGCGGTGTCGTCGCTGCCCGGGTGGGCGGCCGTGATCGTGTCGACCACCTCGGCGCTGTCGCCGGACGCGGCGCGGGTGACCAGCGTGTACCGGCAGCCCTGGGCAGTCAGGGCGTCGGCGACGTCGGGCGAGCGCCCGGTGAAGGCGGTGACCCCCCACGGTTCGCCGTCGGTGTGGGTGGTGTACCAGGCGAGGTGGGCGCGCGCGAACGCGCCCACCCCCACGTGGACGATGCCCGGTCGGCGATCGGTCATGCGGTCACCGGGACGAGCGAGCGGAGGTAGGCGAGGTTGTCGGCGGTGCGGGCCTCGAGCGGCAGGTCGGTGGAGAAGTCCTCGATGGTGACCCAGCCGTCGTAGCCCACCTGGCGGAGCGCGTCGAGGTACTCGGACACCGACGCCTGGCCGGTGCGCAGGGGTGCCCACTCGTGCTGCCAGATCGAGCTGCCGTCGGCACGGGTGTCGCCGGTGTCGACCCAGCGGGCGTTCTTCACGTGGGCGTGGGCCAGGTACGGCCCGAGCAGTTCGAAGGCGGCGAGGTGGTCCTCGTACCCCTCGATCACGAGGTTGCCGAGGTCGTGGATGACGCCGACGTGCGCGGGGTCGAGACCGTCGATCAGCCGCAGTGCCGCGGATGCCGACGGCGTGATCGTCATGTGGTGCAGCTCGACGAGTGCCTTCACGCCGAGCTCCGACGCACGCGCCGCGACCCACTCGAGGTCGGCGCGGGTGCGGTCGAACAGCTGACCGTACGTCTCCCCCGTGCGCTCCTTCTCGGCACGGTAGTGCGGCATCGTGACCCGCACCTGGCGGGCCCCGAGTTCGCTCGTCACGCGGAGCATCGTCTCGACACCGTCGTGGTCCGCGGCCGGCTGGTAGCCGCCGATGCCCGAGTACTCGAGTCCGGCACCGTCGGTGATCCGGGCGATGTCGCCCACCCGGTCGCGGATGCCGGTGTACTGCCACGTCGAGTTGTTGCCCGCCCAGAACGACCGCTCGGCGGGGATGGCTTCGCCGGCGGCCGGGCGGTCGTCGACCACGCGCCACTCGATGCCGTCCCAGCCCTGCGCCGCCAGGGTCTCGGCGGCTTCGGCGGGGGTCCAGTCGGGGGTCGAGGCGGTGAACACGGAGAACTTCATCGGGTGGCTCCTTCGGTCGCGGCGGCGGTTGCGGGGGTGCCGACGACCGGCACCACGTCGGCTGGGCTGGCGCTGCCTTGCCCTCGATCAGCCCCGCCGACGACCGGCACCACGTCGTCGTACGTCCCCTCGATCACGTCGTCGATGCGCACGGGGTGTCCGAGCGTCGCACTGACGTAGAGCCCGCGGACGGTGGCGAGCGAGACCAGGGCTGCGTCGACGGTGACGCCCGGTTCGCGGCCCTGCCGGATCGCGTCGACGATGTCGGTGTACTGCCGAGCGTGCCCGGCGGCGAAGTGGTCGGGTTCGGCCGGGCCGCCGACGACGTGCTCGGGCGGGACGACGTCGTCCTTCTGGTCGACGGCTCCGGCGACCGCGCTGGCGTTCGACGTGGTCGCGGCGGACTCGAGCGTCGCGGTGTCCGGGGCGATGTGGAAGTAGGCGAGCCGGTCGTCGTCGACGATCGCGGACCCGTGCGTGCCGTACACGGCGTACCGGGCGGAGAGACCCGGGTACGCGGCGGTCGTGCAGTGGACGACGCCGAGCGCCCCGCCGGCGAACCGGACGGTGGCGACCGCGGTGTCCTCGACCTCGATGCGGTCGTGGGCGAGGAGCCCGGTGTGGGCCGAGATCTCGACCGGACGGCCGAGCGCCCAGACGAGCAGGTCGACGGTGTGCACGCCCTGGTTCATCACCGCGCCGCCGCCGTCGAGCGCCCAGGTGCCGCGCCAGTCACCGGAGTCGTAGTACCCCTGCGACCGGTACCAGGCCACGCTCGCCAGGCCCGAGGTCACGGTGCCGAACCCGCCGTCGTGCGCCGCCCGGGCGACGGCCGCCGAGGCCGGGTCGAAACGGTGCTGGCTGATGACGCTCGTGACGAGCCCGCGGTCGCGAGCGGCTCCGGCGAGCGCGGCGATCTGCCGCGCCCGGGGCATCGTGGTGTCGAGCGGCTTCTCGATGACGACGTGCTTGCCGGCGGCCAGGGCGGCCTCGGCCAGCTGCACGTGCATGCCCGAGGGCGAGCAGATCGCGACGACGTCGATGTCGGTCTGGTCGATCGCCTCTTCGATGGTGGACGTCGTGATCGGACGGGCGACGCCCATCGCCTCGATCGCGTCGGCCGCGCTCGTGGCGGCTTCGGGTACGGCGTCGACGAGGGCGACGACCTGCAGGTCGGGGTGGTGCACGGCGACGGTGGCGTGGTGGCGGCCGATGACGCCGGCGCCGACGACTGCCAACTTCAGTGGGGTGGTCATCGCAGGGTGACTCCGATCTGGTCGGTGAGGGTGCGGAAGGCCCGGCCGGCACGACCGAAGGCCGCGGGGCCGGAGAACCCGCCGAGGGAGGTGAAGTCGCTGAGGTGCGGCTCGAGCGAGGCGTACCCGGAGTAGCCGGCGTCGCGGAGCGCGGTGAGGGTCTGGAGCAGTTCGCCGTCGCCCTCGCCCGCCGGCACCACCGACGAGTCGGCGGCGAGGGCGTCCTTGACCTGCAGGTAGTCGACGTACGGGGCGAGCTGCTCCCAGCCGTCGGTGAAGGGCCGGACGCCGCACTGCACGTAGTTCGCGTTGTCCCAGGCCAGTCGGAGCGCGGACGAACCGACGCTCTCGACGATGTCGAGCACGCGCGCGGGGACGTCGCCGTAGATGTCCTTCTCGTTCTCGTGCAGCAGGGTCACCCCTTCGCGCTCGGCGACGTCGGCGAGCGCCCGCATCCGGACGAGGACGCCGTCACGGACGTCGTCCGGCTGCCGACCTTCGAAGTAGAACGAGAAGATCCGGATGTTCGTGGTGCCGAGGGCGTGCGCGGCACGGATCGCGCGGGCGAGGCGTGCGACCTCGTGCTCGACGGGTTCGTCGACGGGCACCTTGCCGATCGGCGAGGCGATCGCGGACACGGTCTGCCCACGCTCGTCGAGCAGCCGGTGGAGTCCGGCGAGCTGGTCGTCGTCGAGGTCGACGACGTTGACGCCCCAGGCGCTGCGGACCTCGATGGCGCTCGCGCCGAGCGCCTGCAGGACCGCGACCTGGACGACCGGGTCGGCGTCGATCTCGTCGCCGAAACCGGAGAGTTCCCAACTGGGCTGGTCGGTCATGGTGTCCTTTCGTTCGGACGGGAGGCGCGTGGCGGGGCCGCCACGGGCCTCCAGTCCGGTTCTGGGTTGCGGCCTACTTGACGGAGCCGGCGGTCAGACCGCCGACCAGGTAGCGCTGGAAGATCAGGTACAGGGCGACGACGGGGACGGCGCACACGATCGAGGCGGCCATCATCTGGCCGTAGATCGGGACGGCACCGCCCTCTTGCGTGGTGCCGAGCACCTGCAGCACCACGGCGACCGTCCGGGTGTTCGGGGTCGTCATGATCGTGGAGAACAGGACGTCGTTCCACCCGAGCAGGAACGCGAAGATCGCGGACACGACGATGCCCGGCCACGACAGCGGGAGCACGATCTTGGTCAGGATCTTCGTCGAGCTGGCGCCGTCGATGCGCGCCGCTTCCTCGAGTTCCTTCGGCAGGCCGCGCAGGTACGTGACCATGACCCACGTCGAGAACGGCAGGGCGAACGTCAGGTAGGTGACGAACAGGCCCCACCGGGTGCCGATGATCTGCACGCCGGTGGCACTGGCGATGTTCGAGAACACCACGAAGACCGGCAGCAGCAGGAGCGTGCCGGGGATCGACTGCAGGGCGAGGAGCCCGCGGAGGATCGTCAGGCGGCCGAGGAACCGGAACCGCACCAGCACGTAGGCCGTGGACACGGCGAGCGCGGCACTCGCGACGGCGACGGCTCCGGCGGTGAGCATCGAGTTCACCAGTCCCTCGCCGAGGGCGACGGTGGACCAGATCTCGACGTAGTTCGACAGGGTGAACTCGGACGGGAAGTACTCGCCGCGGGCGACCGCGACGTCGGAGTTGACCGAGCCGAACAGGATGTAGAGCACCGGGACGGCGATGAACGCGATGATCACCGCGATGACGGTGACGAGCAGCCAGCGCGGCAGCAGGCGGGTGACGTCGGTGTCGTAGGGACGTTTGGTCCGTCGTCCGCCGCTGCCGGTCGTGATGCTCTCGGTGAGCGTCGCGGTGGGGCGGGTGCGGGTGCTGAAGGACGTGCTCGGGGTGGTCATGCGCGTGCTCCGTCGATGTCGGCGGCGGTCGGGGCGGCGGCGAGCGTGGCGCGGTCGGCGCGACGCTGCTTCCGGTTGGGGCCGGCGTCGTCGCCGGTGTCGAGCTTGACCGCCCGCAGGTAGACGAACAGCGGGATCGCGACGATCACGAGTGAGCAGATCGCCATCGCCGCGGACAGGCCGAAGCGGAACGACTGGAAGCTCGCGATGTACGTCAGGACGGGCATCACCTCGACGCTGGACGGCAGCGGGATGCCGAACAGCACGAACGGCAGCGTGAAGTTGTTGATGTTGTGCAGGATCGAGATGATCACCGCGAGGCTCAGCGGGCCGCGCAGGTACGGGAAGATGATGTACCGCAGCTTCGCCCACCAGGTCACCCCGTCGAGTGCGGCGGCCTCGTGCACCTCGTTGTCCACGGCCTGCAGCCCGGCCAGGGACAGCAGGTAGACGAAGGGCCAGCTCGTCCAGATCATCACGCCGGCGAGCGCCCAGTACGACGCCGAGCCGTTCAGCCACAGCACGTCGGTGTGCAGGATCGAGTTCACGACCCCCTGCGGCTGGAGCATCGTGCGGAAGAACGTGCCGACGACGAACGCCGGGAGCACGTACGGGATCAGGTAGATCGAGCGGACGAGCCCGCGACCGGGGAACCGGTTCTGCGTCGAGATCGCGGCGGCGACGCCGATCGGCACGGTCACCGCGGTGACGAGCACCGACAGCGACACCGAGATCCAGATCGAGTGCAGCAGCGGCGAGTTCGTGAACGCCTCGGTGAAGTTGGCGAACCCGACGAACGGGGCGCTGAACCACTGGCGGAGCGTGTACTGGTCGAGGTCGAGCATCGCGATCCAGAAGCCCACCACCAGCGGCACCACGATGACGGCGAGCATGAGGAGCCCGCCGGGCAGGAGCATCCACAGCGGGCGCTCGCGTTTGTACAGGGGCGTCTTGCCGGCCGGACGGACCGGGCGGGGCGGCGCCGAATCGGTGCGGGGCCTGGTCTGCGTGCTGGTCATCACAGACCTCCGTTCTTCTGACGGTCGAGGGTGGCCTGGGCGTCCTTCTGGGCGTCCTGCAGGCGCTTGCGGAGCTGGTCGTCGGTGACCTCGCCGGACTTCAGCGACGGGATCGACTGCACGACCACGTCGACCAGGGCGAGCTGGATGTCGGACCAGGCGCCGGTGAACGCGGTCGGCTTGGACAGGCGGCCGGCGTCGATGATCGGCTTGAGCTGCGGGTTGTCGGCGGCCAGGTCGGCGGCGGCCGATGCGTTGGTCGGCAGGTTGCCGAACAGGTCGTAGTACTCGAGCTGCGCCTTCGGGGCGCTGAGCTGCTTGACGAACGCGAACGACAGCTTCTGCTTGGTGCCGTAGTCGGCGACGACCCAGTTGTCGCCGGACAGGATGCTGGCGGCCTCGATGCCGTCGGACGGCCGCTCGGTCGCACCCGGGGGGACGGTGGGCAGCAGGGCGAACTCGTAGTCGCCGTCGACCTTGGTGCCCTTGAACGAGTTGATCGCGGTGGTGGTGGTCATCGGGAAGAACGCGGCCTTGCCCTCGGTGAACTGTGCCAGGGCCTGGGCGTTGTTCCAGCCGATCGCGGCCGGGTCGACGACACCGTCCTTCGTGACCCAGTCGAAGTAGGTGCGGTAGGCGTTCTCGACGGCCTTGCTGTCGATCTCGGCCTTCGAGCCGTCGACGATCGTGTTGCCGGCGTTCTGGGCCATCCCCCACACGAACTTCCACGGGTCGAAGCCGTCGGCGTATGCGATCGCCATGCCGTACCGTCCGTCACCCGTGGTGGCCTTCGCGTCGGCGGTCAGCTCGTCCCAGGTGGTGGGAATGTCGGTGATCCCGGCCTTCGCGAGCAGGTCCTTGTTCACGGCCATCACGAACGGCCGGCTGGCGAACGGGATCCCGATCTGCTTCGACGCACTCGGACCGGAGATGCCGAACGACGCGGGGTCGAACTGGTCCTTGCCGCCGATCGCGTCCCACTCCTTCGTGCCCATCTCGACGAAGGCGCCGGTGGCGTAGGCGGTCGGGGTGAACGTGGTGCCGATCGCGTAGACGTCGGGGCCCTGGCCGGAGATGACGCTCGTCTGGATCGCGGTCAGTTCCTCCTGCGCGGACGAGTAGGTCTCCCACTGGATGTCCGCACCGGTGGTGCGCTTGAACTCGGCGGCGGTGTCCCGCTGCCACTGCTTGCGTTCCTTGGGGTAGGTGGTGTCCGCGCCCATCATCACGCGGAGGGTGTTCGGGTCGTCGCCGCTGCCGTTCACCACGGCGCATCCCTGCAGGGACAGTGCGGCGAGGGCGACCACGGCGACGGCACCGACGAGGGTGCGGACTTGCAGTCTTCGCGTCTTCACGGGGGTTTCCTCCTCGAGACCTCCTCCGAGCGGCGCTGCTCGGTGGCACCACTGTTCCGCCGTTGGCAACATGCGGCAACCGGTTGCCACTTGTTGCCAGACGCGAATACGTTCGGCCTCGTGAAGGACCTCTCGACGGACGGCGGCGGGCGCACGGGCGGTGCCGCGGGCGCTGCTGGTAGCGCCGCTGGCGCGGGCGACGCTGGTGCTCGCGTTGCCGGTACTCGCGCCGCTGGTGCTCGCGCTGCCGGTGCTCGCGCCGCCGGTGCCGGTGCCGGTGCCGGTGCCGGTGCCGGTGCCGGTGCCGGTGCCGCCGCTGGTGCCGCGCGTCGCGTCACCATCCGCGACATCGCCGACGCGACCGGGGTCGCCGCCTCCACCGTCTCCCGCGCCCTGTCCCTGCCTGACCGGGTCAACGCCGTCACCCAGGAGCGCATCCAGCAGGCGGCCCGCGAACTCGGGTACGTCGCCAACTCGCAGGCCCGGGCACTGACCTCGGGCCGCACCCGCGCCGTCGCCGTGCTCGTGTCCGACATCACGAACCCGTTCTACTTCGACGTCATCCGCGGCACGCAGCACCAGCTCGCCGGGGCCGGCTGGACCCAGTTGCTCGTCGACACCGAGGAGTCCGCAGACGCCGAGATGGCCGCGCTCACCGCCGTCGGGGCGAAGGCCGACGGGGTCGTGCTCACCGCGTCACGACTGTCCGACGCGCAGATCGCCCGGTTCGCCGAGCGGATCCCCCTGGTCGTCGTGAACCGCAGGCCCGCAGGCGTGCCCTCGGTGCTCATCGACACCCCCGGCGGCGTCGAGCAGGCGGTCCAGCACCTGGTGTCGCTGGGACACCGGGAGATCCTGTACGTCGCCGGGCCAGACAGCTCGTGGTCGAACGAGCGACGGTGGCGAGCACTCGTGCAGGTCGCCAAGCGCCTGGGCGTCCGCGTCGCCCGGATCGGCCCGCACGCGCCCTTCGTGGACTCCGGTGCCGCCGCTGCCGACGCCGCCGTGCACGCCGGGGCGACCGCGTGCATCGCCTTCAACGACCTGATCGCCATCGGGATGCTCGCCCGACTACGGGAGCGCGGGGTCCGCGTCCCCCGGGACATGAGCATCGTCGGCTGCGACGACATCTTCGGCGCCGACTTCTGCAACCCGCCGCTCACCACGATGACCTCGCCGATCGAACGGGCCGGCCGGGTCGCGATCCGGATGCTGCTCGGCCGCCTCGGTGCCCTGCCCGCCGACGAGCTGCCGGGGGAGCACATGTCCGGCGCCGTCGCCCTGCCCACCCACCTGACCGTGCGCGAGTCGACCGGGCCGGCGCCCCTGGCCGGCACCGCCTGATCCCGCACGCCCCCAGAACTCACCGCCCCGAACTCGCCGCCCCGAAGGAGTCGATGATGACCCGCACCAGCACCCCCACCCGGCTCGCGCCGCACGCCGACCGGCTGTTCCCCGCCGACCCCGGGGCCCGAGCCGTGGCACGCACCGTGTACGAGGCGGTCAAGGACGCCCCGATCATCTCGCCGCACGGGCACGTCGATGCTGCACTGATCGCCGCGGACCAGCCGTTCAGCGACCCCGCGTCGCTGCTCATCACGCCCGACCACTACGTGCTCCGCCTGCTGCACGCGAACGGGGTGGACCTGGCCGCGCTGGGACGCGCGGACCTGTCGGGGCCCCGCCCGGGCTCGCAGGCTCGCCCGGCGGCGTCGGCGCATCGCTGGCGCGATGCCGCTGAGCCGACGCCGCCAGGCCGTGCCGTCTGGCGGCAGCTGGCGGAGCACTGGGACGACTTCCTCGGGACCCCCGTGCGCTACTGGTTCGAGACGGAGCTCCACGACGTGTTCGGGCTCGACCAGGCACCGTCCGCGGCGAACGCGGACGACCAGTACGACCACATCGCCGGCCTGCTGGCATCCCCCGCCTTCCGGCCACGCGCGCTCTTCGACGCCTTCGGGATCGAGGTCCTCGCCACCACGGACGGCCCGGCGGACGACCTCGCTGCGCACGCGCAGCTCGCCGCCGACCCCGGCTTCACCGGCCGGGTCCTCCCGACGTTCCGCGCGGACGCCGTGTTCGACCCGACGCGGTCGGACTGGAGGCCCGTGGTCGCGTCGATCGGCGAGGCCGCCGGCATCGACACGGGTACCCACGCAGGGCTGTTGGCGGCGCTCCGCGCACGTCGCCACCACTTCATCGAGCACGGCGCGACCGCCACGGACACCGGGGTGCTCGACGCGGGCTCCGCCCCACTGTCGTCGAGCGAGCGGGAACGCATCCACGCGGCGGCGCTGCGGGATGCGTCCTCGGTCACCGATGCCGAGGCGACGGCGTACCGCCACGACATGCTCTACCGCTGGGCCGAGATGAGCGTCGAGGACGGCCTCGTCATGCAGCTGCACCCCGGGGTGATCCGGAACCACCACACCCCGACGCTCGAGCGCTTCGGGCCGGACACCGGCCACGACCTGCCGGCCGTCGGGTCCTTCACCGAGCCGCTCCGGCCGCTGCTCGAGTCCTTCGGCACCGCTCCCGGGTTCCACCTGGTGCTGTTCACCGTCGACGAGACCGTCTTCTCGCGCGAGATCGGGCCGCTCGCAGGCTTCTACCCCGCCGTGTACGCGGGCGCGCCGTGGTGGTTCATCGACACCCCGGCCGCCATCGGGCGCTACCGCTCGGCCGTCACCGACTCGGCGTCGTTCGCCAAGACCTCCGGGTTCATCGACGACACCCGCGCGTACTGCTCGATCCCGGCGCGGCACGACATGGCTCGGCGGGCGGACGCGGCGTACCTGGCGTCACTCGTGGTCACGCACCAGATCTCGGAGGAGGACGCCGTGCACACGGCCCGGCGCATCGTGTCCGACATCCCGAAGGCGACGTTCAAGCTCTGAGCGGGGGGGGGTGGCCGCGTGGTGCGGGGTGCGGCGCGCTGGTGGCCGCGTGGTGCGAGGTGCGGCGCGCTGGTGGCCGCGTGGTGCGAGGTTCCGTGCCTGGGGCGAGGTTGCCGGGTCGCACGGGACACGGAACCTCGCACGGTTCGGTGATGCGCCGGTACCGTCGGGCACATGACGGAGCGGGTGACGGCGGCGTACGGCGCTCGGGCCGATGAGTACGCGGCACTGCTCGGGTCGATGAGCGCCGTCCACCCCGACGACCGAGCCCTCGTCGACGCCTGGGCAGCCGGTCGCAGCGGTCCCCTGGTCGACGCCGGGTGCGGTCCCGGGCACTGGACGGCGCACCTCGCACGGCAGGGGCACCGCGTCACCGGCATCGACGCGGTGCCGCAGTTCGTCGAGCACGCACGACGGACGCACGGCGCTGTGGACGCGGACCTCGACTTCCGGGTCGGGTCGCTCGACGCGCTGCCGCTGGCGGACGGCAGCGTCGACGGGGTCCTCGCCTGGTACTCGGTGATCCACCACGACCCATCGCAGATCGGTGGGGCACTCGCCGAGTTCTGTCGGGTGCTCGCCCCCGGTGGTGGGCTGTTGCTCGGGTTCTTCGAGGGCGCCGCGGTCGAGGCCTTCGACCACGCGGTCGTCACCGCGTACCGCTGGCCGGTCGCGTCCCTGGCGGCACTGCTGGACGAAGCGGGGTTCGACGTCGCGGACGTCCACACCCGCACGGCTCCGGAGCACCGGCCGCACGGGGCGATCAGTGCGGTGCGCCGCTGATCGCTGACCGCCGTCCGTCCGAGCGGCCGGTCAGGCGTCCGAGACCATCGCGCTCAGAGCAGCGGCGATCTCCGTCACGGCATCGAGTTCCCCTTCCGCGATCACGACGATGAAGTCGTACGCCTGATCGTTCGAGGCGTGGAGCCGGACACCGTTCACGCCGAGGAAGACCACGAGCAGCATCAGCCCGAGGCGCTTGTTGCCGTCGACCAAGGCGTGGTTCCGGATGGCGGAGTGGACGAGCGCCGCCGCTTTCTCGACCAGTGTCGGGTAGGCGTCGTTCCCGCCTACCGACGCGGCGGGTCGCGCGACCGCCGCCTCGAGCAGTCCGACGTCGCGGATCACGGAGTCAGCCCCCAGGGTCCGACGAGCGATGTGCAACGCCTCGTCGGTCGTGAGGTGGATCACTTGCCGAGTCGTTCGAGCGCCTCGGCGTAGCGCGGGAGCTCTCGGTCGAGGATGCCGTCGATCAGGTCGCTGCGGCTGTGCTGCTCGACGTACTCGCGGATGGCGGCGCGGGCGACGTCCTGCATCGAGCGCTCCTCGAGGTCAGCACGCTTGCGCAACGCCGCTGCCTCGGCATCGTCGAGTCGGAGGGTCATGGCCATGGAGTCGACGGTATCAACGGTGGTATCTGAACGGGCTGCAGTGATCGTGGTCATGGAACGACGGTACGAGCGTCCCCGTCGACGCAGACGAGACCAGGGGGCTGATGGGGATGACGACGGCCGCGCTGCGCCCTGTGGAGGAACTGCCAGGATCCGTCGCAGGTCGTCGACGTTCGTCAGTCGGTGGTGACCGCGAGCGCGGCGAGGATCTCCCGCACGGTGTCGTCGACCGATCCGTCGATCGACACCGCGACCGCCGCCTCGTCGGGCTGCGGCCGCTCGAGGGTCGCGAACTGCGAGTCGAGCAGGGTCGTCGGCATGTACTCGTGGTGACGGTGGGACTGCCGCTCGGCGATGAGGTCGCGGGACCCGTCGAGGAAGGCGATGACGAGCCCCGGTGCGGATGCGCGCAGACGGTCCCGGTAGACGCGCTTGAGCGCTGAGTTCGCCATCACGCACCGGGACCCGTCGGCCTCGACCGCGGCGATCCGCTCGGCGCAGGCGTCGAGCCACGGCCAGCGGTCCTCGTCGGTGAGCGGCGTGCCCTGCCGCATCTTCTCCTTGTTGGCGGCCGGGTGCAGGTCGTCGGCGTCGACGAAGACACAGGGTTCGCCCTGCGCGACCAGGGCGTCGGTGAGGGTCTGGCCGATGGTGGACTTGCCGGAGCCCGAGACTCCCATGACGAGGACGGGCGGGTGGACAGCGAGCTCGCTCATCCCTCCACACTATTGATCCGGTGAACTCTGGTCCCCAGTTCCCGGAACTCCTGTGCGGTCCCAGACCACCGGTCGTAGGTTGGGCGCCAACGTCAGGACAAAGGAGACCCTCGTGGCAGACAACAACGGTCAGGCGAACATCGGAGTCGTCGGACTCGCAGTGATGGGCTCGAACCTCGCCCGCAACCTCGCATCGCGCGAAGGCAACACGGTGGCGGTCTACAACCGCACGTACGCCCGCACCGAGGAACTGCTCCAGGAGCACGGCGACGCAGGGTTCATCGCGTCCGAGGACATCGACGGGTTCGTCGCGTCGCTGTCGAAGCCCCGCACCGCGATCATCATGGTGCAGGCCGGCAAGGGCACCGACGCCGTGATCGGGCAGCTCGCCGAACGGTTCGAGCCGGGCGACATCATCGTCGACGGTGGCAACGCGAACTTCCACGACACCATCCGCCGTGAGCACGATCTGCGCGAGCAGGGCCTGAACTTCGTCGGCACGGGCATCTCCGGTGGTGAAGAGGGCGCGCTGAAGGGCCCGTCGATCATGCCCGGTGGCTCGAAGGAGGCCTGGGAGACGCTCGGGCCGATCCTCAAGTCGATCGCCGCGGTGGCCGAAGGTGAACCGTGCGTGACCCACATCGGCACCGACGGCGCCGGGCACTTCGTCAAGATGGTGCACAACGGCATCGAGTACGCCGACATGCAGCTCATCGCCGAGTCGTACGACCTGCTCCGTCGCGTCGGCGGGCTCTCGGTGGAGGACCTGGTGCAGGTCTTCGACGAGTGGAACAAGGGCGACCTCGAGTCCTACCTGATCGAGATCACCGGCGAGGTCCTCAAGCAGCGCGACGCCGACACCGGCAAGCCGCTCGTCGACGTCATCCGTGACGCGGCCGGCTCGAAGGGCACCGGCGTCTGGACCGTGCAGAACGCGGTGGGTCTGGGCATCCCGGTGTCGGGCATCGGCGAAGCCGTGTTCGCCCGTGCGGTGTCGTCCAAGCCGACGCAGCGTGCCGCCGTGCAGCAGTCGGTCAAGAACCGTCCGCAGATCGCCGAGGTGCCGGACACCTTCGCCGACGACGTCCGTGCGGCGCTCTACGCCTCGAAGGTCGTCGCGTACGCGCAGGGGTTCGACCTCATCATCGCCGGGGCGAAGGAGTACGGCTGGGACATCGACCTCGGCAACGTCGCGAAGATCTGGCGAGGCGGTTGCATCATCCGGGCGCAGTTCCTGAACCGCATCGTCGAGGCGTACGACGAGAACCCGAAGCTCGAGTCGCTGCTGGTCGACCCGTACTTCGCGAACGCCGTCGCCGAGGGCGAAGCAGCCTGGCGGCGCATCGTCGGGATCGCCGCCGCATCCGGTGTCCCCGCGCCGGGCTTCTCGTCCGCGCTGTCGTACTTCGACTCGCTCGCGTCCGACCGGCTGCCCGCAGCGCTGATCCAGGGCCAGCGCGACTTCTTCGGAGCGCACACCTACCAGCGCATCGACAAGGACGGCACCTTCCACACGCTGTGGTCCGACGACGACCGCCGCGAGGTCGAGCAGGAGCCGTCGACGCACTGACGAACCGCGCCCGCCGCCGACCGACGTCGGTGCGTGCGCAGCACGGAGGGCCTCGCCGAACGCGGGGCCCTTCGTCGCATCAGGCGACGATGCGCTCCCGTGCCAGGTCGGCGACGAGCCGGTCCAGCCGCGGACCACGCCCGAGCAGCCGCCGCGAACCCGGTGCAGTCCGGACGAAGAAGGTCGCGACGGCCGGGGTGTCGTCCGGCCGCACGTGGTGGATCGCCACCGCACAGGCTCGGCGAGCACCGTCCGAGCCGCCAGCGCGACCCGAGCCACCCGAGCGGCGCGAGGCACCCGAGCCGTCTGTCCGTTCCGGCACGTCCTCGAGCCCGACGTGCACGACCCGACTCCACCGGATCACGAGCAGCCGGGTCGCCCGCCGTTCGTCGAGTTCCCACAGGGAGGCCTCGGTGGCGCCGAAGGCCCACGTCACGCGCGAACCGAGGTGGGTGTCCGGACGGACTTCGTCGATGACGCCGCGGAGTTCGGGCGTCGGCGCCGCCGGCACCAGCCACACCGTCGGGTCGATCCGACGGATGGCGAGCGCGAGCGCCTCGTCCGCCTGCCGCCGCCGTGCCGTCGCGGTCCGCACCACCGCGATCACGATGACCACGACACCGAGTCCGATCGCACCGAACTCGACGATGCCGTACCAGGACAGGTCCACGCTGGGTGCCGTCGAGACGACGACGATCCGGGTGATCAGGAGTGCCAGCCAGACGGCGACGATGACCCAGCGCAGGGTGGCGAGTCGACGTGCCGGCGACATCGGTGTCCGCCCGGCGCCGCGGGCACGACCGGACCGCGGGACACCATCCGGACGCTGCAGCACGGTCCGATCCTCCCACGAGGCGCGCGCCACCTGCTGGCCGGACCCGGTGAACGCGCGGGGAAGCCCGCACACAGCCCACGAGCGGCCTGACGACCTACGCTCGGGCGGTGACCACCGAGACGACGGACGAACCGATCGGCCGACCGACGGCGGATCCGTCCTCCGGGACGCGCGGGCCCGATGCACCGTTGACCCGACGTTGGACGCTGATCGCCGCGATCGTCGGCGTCGTGGCCGCCGCCGCGTTCCTCGGTGTCGCCGAGTTCGGCGCACTGCTGCTCGGCGGGGCGGGCAGCCCCCTGGTCGCCGTCGGTTCAGCGGTCATCGACCTCGCTCCCCCGGGTGCGAAGGACTTCATGGTCGCCGTGTTCGGCACGGGGGACAAGGTCGCCCTGTTCGTGCTCATGACGGTGATCGTCATCGCGATCAGTGCCGGTGCCGGAGTCCTCGAGCGCGCACGCCCGCCCTTCGGTGCGCTCGTGTTCGCCGCCGGTGGTGTGCTGGCGCTGTTGGCCGTCAGCACCCGCTCGGGCAGCGGGAGCCTGGACGGCGCCCCGACGGTCCTCGGGATCGCCGCGGCCGTGGTCGTCCTGCGCCTGCTGCTCCAGCGGCTGCGACGGTGGGAAGCAGCGGCTGCCGTGCCGTCAGCGTCCCCGCGACCCGCCTCGGCGGAGCGCCGGACGTTCTTGATCTGGGGCGTCGCGACGGCGAGCCTCGCGGTCGTGGTGGGCACCGCCTCCCGGCTCGGGTCGTCCGCGATGCAGGCGGCCGCTGCTGCCCGGCGGGCCATCCGGCTGCCCGCGGCGGCGACCGCGGCACCGGCGGTCCCCGCCGGTGCGTCGCTCGACGTCGACGGCATCACCCCGTACATCACGCCGAACGCTGACTTCTACCGGATCGACACGGCCCTGCGCGTGCCCATGGTCGACCCCGCCGACTGGTCGCTCCGGATCCACGGAGCGGTGGAGAACGAGATCACGCTGACGTGGGACGAGCTGCTCGCCCTGCCGCTCGAGGAGCACGTCGCCACGCTGAGCTGCGTGTCGAACGAGGTCGGCGGTGACCTCATCGGGACGGCCCGCTGGCTGGGCTACCCGATCCGCGAACTCCTCGCCCGGGCGCGTCCGACGGGCGACGCCGACATGGTGCTCTCACGGAGCATCGACGGGTTCTCCGCCGGCACCCCGCTCGACGTGCTGCAGGACGACGGCACCGCGGCGCTCCTCGCGGTCGGGATGAACGGCGAACCCCTGCCGACCGAGCACGGGTTCCCCGTGCGGATGGTCGTGCCGGGGCTGTTCGGGTACGTCTCGGCGACGAAGTGGGTCACCGAGCTCGAGGTCACCCGCTTCGCCGACGCGCAGGGCTACTGGACCCCGCGCGGCTGGTCGGAGCGTGGCCCGGTCAAGCTCGAGTCCCGCATCGACACCCCGCGGAACGGGTCGACCGTGACCGCGGGCAAGCCGGTGGCGATCGCCGGGGTCGCGTGGCAGCCGCACAAGGGCGTGAAGGCCGTCGAGGTCCGCGTCGGAGGCGGCGACTGGCAGCGCGCCGAGCTCGCCGATTCGGTCTCCGCGGACACCTGGCGGCAGTGGGTGGTGCTGTGGACGCCGACCTCCGGCTCGCACCGCATCGAGGTGCGCGCGACCAGTGCGGACGGCGAGGTGCAGACGAGCGTGGACCGGCCGCCGGCGCCGAACGGGGCGACGGGCTGGCACACGGTGACGGTCGACGCGCGCTGACGCTCCGGCAGCGGAGTCGCAGGGTCGCGGGGTCGCGGGACACGCCCGCTGAGGTCCGCCGAGGGTGCAGGAAACGCCGGTTCGCGGGCGCGCAGGCGACACTTCGCGCCGCCCCGGCGAACCTGAGCGGCATGTCGTGACCACTGGTCGCAGGCGTGCTCCGGTCGCCCGACGGCCTGGAGGACCGGTGCCGGCCCGCCCCGCCCCTCACCCCGGTCGCGTGACACGCCACATGCGTCGCGCTGGGGGTGCAGGAAGCGTCGGTTCGCGGACGCGCAGGCGACACTTCGTGCCGCCCCGGCGAACCTGAGCAGCATGTCGTGACCACTCGGCGGCAGGGGCCGGGCGCCGGGCACCGAGCACCGGGCACCGGGCACCGGGCACCGGGCACCGGGCACCGGCGGGCAGGGTGCGGTCAGGCGGGCAGGGTCGCGACGATGCAGGTGCCGTCGACCTCGGCGTCCCGCTCGACGGCGGTGGTGAAGCCGGCGGCCGCGAACGCAGCGGCGGACGCCTCGGCCTGGGCTTCGGACACCTCGATGACGACCGCGCCACCGGGCCGGAGCCACTCCCCCGCGCTCGCGGCGATCCGACGGTGCAGGTCGAGACCGTCCGCACCACCGTCGAGGGCGATGCGGTGCTCGTGTTCCCGGGCCTCGGTCGGCATCAACGCGATCGACGCCGTCGGCACGTACGGGGCGTTCACCGCGATGACCGCCACGGCCCCGCGGAACCGCTCGGGCAACGGCGCGAACAGATCGCCTGCGACGACGATGCCGCGGTCGCCGATGTTCTCGGCCGCGACGTCGACGGCGTCCGGGTCGATGTCGGTGGCGACGAGGTCGAGCGCGCCGACTCGACCGAACAGGGCGACCGAGATCGCACCCGCGCCGCAGCACAGGTCGACCACGCGGTCGTAGCGCTGCAGCCGACGCGCAGCCTGCTCGACGACGACGGTGGTGCGGGATCGCGGCACGAAGACCCCGGGGGTCACCCGGATGCGGTGCCCGTCGAAGGCGGCCCAGCCGAGCACGTACTCGAGCGGCTCACCGGCCAGCCGACGCTGCACCAGGGCGCGGAGTCGCACCGGCTCACCGTCACCGGCCTCGAGCAGCAGGTCGGCTTCGTCCTCGGCGAAGACGCTCCCCGCGGCCCGGAGCCGGGCCGCGAGGGCGTCACGCGCGGGATGGGTCACCACGGGCAACGGGACACGTCACGTCGCGGAGATGGTCCTGCGCCGTGCGCTGTGCCCATGGGTCGACGGCTCGCTACGCTGCGCCGTCGAACATCGACGTCACGGAACCGTCGTCGAAGACCTCGTGGATGGCACGGGCGATGAGCGGCGCGATCGGCAGCACCTCGAGGCGGTCCCAGCGCTTGTCCATCGGCAGGGGCAGGGTGTCCGTCACGACCACGCGGTCGATGAACTCGCTCTGCAGCAGCTCGGTGGCGGGGTCGGAGAACACGGCGTGGGTCGCGGCGACGACGACACCCGTGGCGCCGGCGTCCTTGAGCGCCTCGGCAGCCTTCGCGATCGTGCGGCCGGTGTCGATCAGGTCGTCGACGAGCAGGCAGACGCGACCGCTGACGTCACCGACGATCTCGTGCACCGAGACCTGGTTCGGCACGAGCGGGTCGCGACGCTTGTGGATGATGGCGAGCGGCGCGCCGAGCTTCTCGGACCAGATGTCGGCGACACGGACGCGGCCCATGTCCGGCGACACGACGGTGAGCGTCTTCGGGTCGAGGATCTGGCGGAAGCGCTCGAGCAGCACCGGCATCGCGAACAGGTGGTCGACGGGGCCGTCGAAGAAGCCCTGGATCTGCGCAGCGTGCAGGTCGACGCTCATGATGCGGTGCGCGCCGGCAGCCTTGAACAGGTCGGCGACGAGGCGAGCCGAGATCGGCTCGCGGCCGCGGCCCTTCTTGTCCTGGCGGGCGTAGGGGTAGAACGGCGCCACGACGGTGATGCGCTTCGCCGAGGCACGCTTCAGGGCATCGACCATGATGAGCTGCTCCATGAGCCACTCGTTGATCGGCGCGGTGTGCGACTGGATGACGAAGGCGTCGCAGCCACGGACCGACTCGTCGAAGCGGGCGTAGAGCTCACCGTTCGCGAACGTCCGTGCATCGGTCGGCACGAGGTCGACCCCGAGCTCCTCCGCGATCTCGGCAGAGAGCGCCGGGTGTGCTCGCCCCGAGACGAGGACGAGTCGTTTCTGGCCGGTTGTCTTGATTCCGGACAAGTGCGGTGCTCACTCCCTGACCCACGAGGGGTCGATGTCGGCGACGGGTGGTCGCCAGGATCTATTCGCCGTTCGCGAGCCGAGCAGCCTCGGCCGCCGGTGTGCCGGGTCGGTGTTCCTCGACCCATCCGTCGGTGTTGCGCTGTGGGGCGTAGCTGATCGCGAGCGATCCTGCCGGAACGTCCTTGCGGACGGTGGTCCCGGCGCCGGTGTACGCACCGTCACCAATCCTAACGGGGGCGACGAACACGTTGTGCGAGCCTGTACGGACGTTCGAGCCGACCTCGGTTCGGTGCTTGTGCACGCCGTCGTAGTTCGCGGTGATGGTGTTCGCGCCGATGTTCGAGTCCTCGCCCACCTCGGCGTCGCCGATGTAGGACAGGTGCGGGACCTTGCTGCCGCGACCGATCCGGGCGTTCTTCGTCTCGACGAAGGTGCCGATCTTGCCGTCGTCGCCGAGGATCGTGCCGGGCCGCAGGTAGGCGAACGGGCCGACCGAGGCGCCGTCCCCGATCACCGCGAGGGTGGCGTCGACGCGGTTGACCGTGGCGCGGGCACCGACCTCGGTGTCGCGCAGCGTGGTGTCCGGACCGACGACGGCACCGGCGGCGATCGCGGTGGCACCGATGAGCTGGGTGCCGGGCAGGACTTCGGCGTCGGGCTCGATGGTGACGTCGAGGTCGATCCAGGTGGTCGCCGGGTCCTGCACGGTGACACCGGCGAGCTGGTGGCCGCGGACGATGCGGGCGTTGAGCTCGCGCGCAGCGTCGGAGAGCTGCGCACGGTCGTTGATGCCGGCGACGAGCCACGGGTCGGTCAGGGTGACGACGTCGATGCGCCCGCCGCGCTCACTGATCAGCGCGGGGGCGTCGGTGATGTACTTCTCGCCCTGCGCGTTCGCCGTGGTGAGCGACGGCAGGACCGCCCGCAACCGCGCGACGTCGAACGCGTAGATGCCCGCGTTCGCCTCGGTGATGGCCAGCTGCTCGGCCGTCGCGTCCTTGTGCTCGACGACGCTGACGAAGGCGCCAGCGCCATCACGCACGATCCGTCCGAGGCCCGTCGGGTCGGGGGCGATCGCGCTGACGAAGGTCGCCCCGTTGGCGGCACCGACGTGGGCGTCGACGAGCAGGCGGAGCGACGCCGCGTCGAGCAGCGGCACGTCGCCGGAGAGCACGACGACGGCACCGTCGAAGTCGGCGGGCAGGGCGTCGACCGCCACCTCGACCGCACGGCCGGTGCCGGGGATGGCGTCCTGGTCGACGATGATCGCGTCAGGGGCGCGCTCGACGACCTCGGCCGCGACACGATCACGCTCGTGCCGCACGACCACGGCGACGTGCTCGGGGCTGAGCGACGACGCCGTGCGCAGCACGTGCCCGATGAGCGGCAGCCCGGCGAGCCGGTGCAGCACCTTGGGCGTGGACGACTTCATGCGCGTGCCCTGCCCGGCGGCGAGGACGACGACGGCGATGCGCTGGTCGGTCATGGACCCATCCTGGCGCACCCAAGCCCGTGGCGTCCGACGCGAGCACGGTCCTGTGCCCAACCGTGCGCACAACCGCAGCCTGTGGACGGACCGGCACCGTGCCTCCAGGCCCGGGCCGACGGCACGCCGTGCCTCAGCCCCGCACGCCGCGGACGAGGCCCAGGCCGGCTGTCAGCCCTGCACCACCTGCGGCTCCCGCTTGACGAAGGCCATAAGCACCAGCCCGGCGATGAGCACGACGACCACGCCGAGGATCCCGAACCGGGTGGACCCACCGACGGTCACCGCGACGCCGAACAGCGCCGGCGCGAGGAACGACGCGGCGCGACCGGTAGTGGCGTAGAGGCCGAAGAGCTCGCCTTCGCGGCCGGGGGTCGTCAACCGCGCCAGGTGGGCACGCGACGACGACTGCACCGGGCCGACGAACACCGCGAGGGTCAGCCCGAGCACCCAGAACCACTGCGTCTCGTTGCCGGCGGCGAAGACCCCGACCCCGCAGACGGCGAGTCCGACGAGCGAGACCATGATGAGCGCACGCGACCCGAACCGGTCGTCGAGGCGTCCGGAGACGAACGTCGCGATGCCGGCCACGACGTTCGCGGCGATGGCGAACAGGATGACCTGGGACGGCGTGAACCCGAACACCTGGGCGGCGACGATCCCGCCGAACGTGAAGACGGCACCGACGCCGTCGCGGAACACCGCGCTGGCGAGCAGGAACGCCAGGACGTTGCGCCGCTCGCGCCAGAGCCGTGCGATGTCGCGACCGAGGTCCGCGTAGGCGCCGAACACGCCACCGCCGCGGGTGCGGTCCGGCACTGCCTCGGGCACGGTGAGGAACAGCGGGATCGAGCTGACGGCCAGCCAGACGGCGGCGATGCCGATCGCGACGCGGACGTCCCACTGCCCGGTGGCGACGGTCGCCGGCAGCTGCAGGAGCCCGCCGACGACCCCGTCGCCCCGGAAGTCCTGGATGCAGAGCACGAGCAGCAGCACGAGCAGCACGATCCCGCCGAAGTACCCAGCCGCCCACCCGATGGCGGACACCCGGCCGGTGCGTTCCCCGGAGGCGACCTGCCCGAGCATGGCGTTGTACCCGACGGTCGCGATCTCGTAGGCCACGGTGCCGATGCCGAGCAGGGCTGCGCCGAGGAACAGGTACGGCTGGCTCGGCGCGACGAAGACCATGCCGCCGATCGACAGCGCGACACCGATCGTGGCGATGAGGACGGAGCGACGGCGGTGTCCGGACGAGTCCGCGAGCCGCCCCATGGCCGGCGCCACGAGCGCGACGACGATCCCCGCGATGGTCAGTGCGGTCGACACGACGGCGGCGTTGTGCGCGAGCTCCCGCTCCACGATCGCCTTGCCCGCCGCCGACGTGTCGCCGACGAGCGCCGGGTCCACGAACGCCCGGCTCGCCAGGTACGTGCTGAACACGAAGGTGGTGACGACCGCGTTGAACGCGGCCGACCCCCAGTCCCAGAGCGCCCAGGAGACGAGCGCGCGCCGGTCGGTGCGCTGCGGCACGACGGCGGCCGGTGAAGCGGTCATGCGCGAACCGTAGCGCGTCCCGGTGACGCGGCGGTGGCCCCGTTCCGGGTCACGTGCGGGACGGGAGGCACGTCGTGGCCCGGCCCCGCGCCGCCCGTCCGCACCGTGCGCGCGCCGTCACCCGGTGCGAGCTTCCACGTACCGTGCCCGGCCGCAATGCCGCACCGGGCACGCAACGTGGCCCGGGCCGGCGAAGCCTGCACCGTGCCGGACGGGAGGCGCGGGGCGGCCTGGCGCCGCGCCTCCCGTCCGCACCGTGCGCGCGTCGTCACCCGGTGCGCACTTCCACGCACCGTGCCCCGCCGCAACACCGCACCGGGCACGCAACGCGGCCCGAGCCAGCGAAGCCTGCACCGTGCCGGACGGGAGGCACGTCGCGGCCCGGCCCCGCGCCTCCCGTCCGCACCGTGCGCACGTCGTCACCCGGTGCGAGCTTCCACGTACCGTGCCCGGCTGCAACGCCGAACCAAGCGGCCGAGACCGCACCGTCCGACAGACCGTGCACCGTGCCGGACGGGAGGCACGTCGTGGCCCGGCCCTGCGCCTCCCGTCCGCACCGTGCGCACGTCGTCACCCGGTGCGAGCTTCCACGCACCGTGCCCGGCCGCAATGCCGCACCGGGCACGCAACGCGGCCCGGGTCGGCGAAGCCGGCACCGTGCCGGACGGGAGGCGCGGGGCGGCCCGGCCCCGCACCTCCCGTCCGCACCGTGCGCGCGCCGTCACCCGGTGCGAGCTTCCACGCACCGTGCCCGGCCGCAATGCCGCACCGGGCGGCCAACGATGCCCGGGCCGGCGAAGCCCGCACCGTGCCGGACGGGAGGCACGTCGCAGCCCGGCCCTGCGCCTCCCGTCCGCACCGTGCGCACGTCGTCACCCGGTGCGAGCTTCCACGTACCGTGCCCGGCTGCAACGCCGCACCAAGCGGCCGAGACCGCACCGTCCGACAGACCCTGCACCGTGCCGGACGGGAGGCACGGGGCAGCCCGGCGCCGCGCCTCCCGCCCGCACCGTGCCCACGTCGTCACCCGGTGCGCACTTCCACGCACCGTGCCCCGCGGCAACACCGCACCGGGCACGCAACGCGGCCCGGGCCAGCGAAGCCCGCACCGTGCCGGCTCAGGCCGGGACGCCGCCGGGGTAGACGACGGACTTGAGCGACTCCGGGTCGGTGTCGCTCTCGAGAGCCTCGCGGACGTCGTCGAGCCCGAACCGGCCGGTGACGAGCGAGTCGAGGTCGACCTGCCCGGACGCGACCAGCTGGATCGCCACCGGCCACGTGTTCGTGTACCGGAAGATCCCGGTGACCGTGACCTCGAGGTTCTGGATGTGCTCGACCGGCAGGGTCATCTCGGAGTTGCCGAGCCCGACCAGCACCGCGGCACCCGCCGGACCGACCGCCTTGATGCCGTCCGAGACCGCACGGGGCGCACCGCTGGCGTCGATGAACGCGTCGACGGGGACGATGTCGGACGCGACGGACACGGCGGTGGGGTCGACGACCTCGGTGGCGCCGAACTCCAGGGCCCGCGCACGGCGCTCCGGGACCAGGTCGCTGACGACGATGCGCGATGCACCGAATGCCTTCGCGACCTGCGCGCAGATGATGCCGATCGGACCGGCACCGGCGATCAGCACCGACGAACCGGGCACGATGCCGGCCTTGCGGACGGCGGCGATGCCGACCGACAGGGGCTCGAGGAGCGCACCTGCCTCGAACGAGACGGAGTCGGGCAGGACGTGCGCGAACTCGGACTCGATCGTGACCAACTCGGTGAAGGCGCCGTCGACCGGCGGCGTCGCGTAGAAGCGCATGTGCGGGCAGAGGTTGTAGCGACCGGCCAGGCACTGCGCGCAGCGGTGGCAGGGGCGCTGCGGCTCGATGGCCACGCGCTCCCCCACGCGGGACGGGTCGACGCCCTCGCCGACCGCCTCGATCGTGCCGGAGAGTTCGTGGCCGAGGACGAGGGGTTCCTCGACGACGAAGTCGCCGATGCGGCCGTGGCGGTAGTAGTGCACGTCGGAGCCGCAGACGCCCACGGCGGCGACCCGGACGAGCACGTCGCCGGCGTCGACGGCGGGGACGGGGCGGTCCTCGACGGTGAGGTCCTGGGTGCCGAGCAGGACACTGGTGCGCTGGGTGGAGGTCATGCGGTTCTCGCTTCCTCGGCCGCGTCGTCGCGGCCGGACGTGAGGGTGGTGGAGGGGGCGGCGGCGGATGCCGCGGGCGTGGTGGCCGTGGTCGCCGTGGTCGCCGCGGTCGCCGCGGTGGCCGGTCTGAGCCGCGCTGCCGTCGGGTCGCGCAGCAGATCACGGAACCCGAGTTCAGCAGCGCCTCGGAGCAGGACATCGGCACCGAGCGCCGCCGGTGCGATGCGCAGCCGCTCGGTCACGGCAGCCATCGACTGGGCCCGGACCTCGGCCTCGATGCGGTTCCCGACGTGGCCGAGGAGCACTCCGAGGAACCCACCGAGGACGACCACCTCGGGGTTGACGGTGTGGATGGCATTGCGGAGTGCGGTCGCGAGGGCCGTGACCTGGAGGTCGACCACCCGCTCGACCTCGGGACGGCGCTGCGCGAGCGCCGCGGCGAGCGCTGACGGGTCGTCCGAGGCGACGCCGGCGGCAGCGACCAGGGCATCACGCGACGCCTCGGTCTCGAGACACCCGACAGCACCGCAGTGACAACGGACACCGTTCGCTGCGACGAAGGTGTGACCGAGCTCGCCGGCGTAACCGTCCGCACCGCTGAGGGGCCGAGCGGCACTGATGACGCCGCCGCCGATACCGCTCGCGCCACCGTTGAGGTAGATCAGGTCGTCGACTCCGCGGCCACTGCCGTACAGCCGCTCCGCCCAGGCGCCGGAGTTCGCGTCGTTCGCGGCCCGGACCGGCAGACCGGTGCGCTCGGCGAGGGGACGGGCGATCGGTTCGTCGTGCCAGCCGAGGTGCGGCGCGTAGCGGACCACGCCGTCCTCGACCCGCACGGTCCCGGGGACCGCGACACCGATTCCGGCGATCCGCGTGGGCGGGCCTTCCCCGGCGATCAACTCGTCCAGGAGTCCGGCGATGGTCTCGACCGCCTCGGCAGCGGTCGGGGCGCTCTCGCTCGCCGCCACCGCGCGGGTGCGCACGCTGCCGTCGAGTCCGACGAGTGCGACGGTCACGGCGTCCACCTCGACCGTGACGGCGACCGCGACCACCTCCGCCGAGGCACGGACCACCGGGCTCGGGCGGCCGACGCCAGCACTCGTGCTGCCGGTCCCGGGCACGTCCTCGTGCACCAGCCCGAGTTCGACCAGTTCGCCGACGAGCGTGAGCGTGGTTGAGCGGTTGAGTCCGGTGCGGCGGGTGAGCTCGGCGCGGGTGATCGGACCGTCCTCGTGCGCCAGGCGGAGGACACGTGCGGCGTTGCGCAGCGCCGGGGTCTGCGCGACACCGGGTGCTGCAGCTGTGCGTGCCATCGGGTCCTCTCGGTCGGTCCTTGCTTGCTTGCTTGCTTGCTTGCTTGCTTGCTTGCCCATCTTCGCGTGCTCGGTCCTTCCCAGAACGCCGGCGATGGAGAGCGGGATCGGGCGTACCTGGTCGAAACGAACGACCAGGTACGCCCGGATTCAGCAGGTACGCCCGGAAGCGGTGGGGCGTTCGAACGCAGGCGGCCCGGTCAGCGCGACTGCGAGAACGCAGCGTCGAACGATGCGTCCGGCGGCGCGATGGTGCCGAGCCGCCGCACGAACGCCAGCGCCTCGGGCCCGCCGACGAGGCGGTCCATGCCGGCGTCCTCCCACTCGACGCTGGTCGGGCCGGCGTACCCGATGTGGTTCAGCACGCGGAACACCCGCTCCCACGGCACGTCCCCGTGGCCGGCGGTGACGAAGTCCCACCCGCGCCGGGGGTCGCCCCACGGCAGGTGCGACCCGAGCCGGCCGTTGCGACCGTCGAGCTGCTTCACCGACTCCTTGCAGTGCACGTGGTACACCCGGTCGGCGAAGTCGAGCAGGAACGCGGCGGGGTCCAGGTCCTGCCAGACGAAGTGGGACGGGTCGAAGTTGAACCCGAACGCCGGGCGGTCCTGGAACACCTCGAGCGTGCGCTTCGCGGTCCAGTAGTCGTAGGCGATCTCGGACGGGTGCACCTCGAGCGCGAACCGGACCCCGACCTCCTCGAAGACGTCGAGGATCGGTGACCAGCGGTCGTGGAAGTCCTGGTACCCGGCGTCGATCATCGCCGGCGGCACGGGCGGGAACCCGGCGACGGTCTTCCAGATCGACGAGCCGGAGAACCCGGTGACGGTGTCCACCCCGAGCGCGGCGGCGGCACGGGCGGTCCACTGCAGTTCCTCGGCCGCACGCTGCCGCACGCCCTCGGGATCGCCGTCGCCCCACACGTGCGGCGGCACGATGTCCTCATGCCGCTGGTCGATCGGGTCGTCGCACACGGCCTGGCCGACCAGGTGGTTGGCGATCGTCCAGACCTGCAGCCCGTTGCGTTCCAGGATCGCCTTGCGCCCGGCGACGTACTCCGGGTCCGTCGCGGCGCGCCGGACGTCCAGGTGGTCACCCCAGCAGGCGATCTCCAGCCCGTCGTAGCCCCACTCGCCGGCGAGTCGGGCCACCTCTTCGAAGGGCAGGTCGGCCCACTGTCCGGTGAACAGGGTGACCGGCCGGGAGGCCCGGGTCGTGTCCGTCGTGTCGCTCGCGTCCGTCGTCGTCATCGTCGTCGTCCTTCTTCGCGGTGGTCGGGTTCCGTCACCAGGATCCGGGCGCGGACCCGGCCGGGACGGTGGCGGGTCGCTCGATGCGCGAGTGCACATCGACGACCGAGTGGTCTCGGGCGGCGGCGGAGACCGCCTCCATGACCTCGAGCACGTGGAACGCGAGGTCGCCGGAGGCCCGGTGCGGCCGGTCCGTCGCGATCGCGTGGGCCATGTCGGCGAGGCCGTAGCCGCGACCGGCGTCGGCGTACCCGGCGGCGACCGGCAGGTCCCGCCACGAGCGGTCGTCGGCGGTGGCGATCGACACGGTGTCCGAGAACCGGTTCGGGTCGGGGACGCCCAGGGTGCCCGCGGTGCCGTGCACCTCGAACAGCGGGGCGCGGGTGGCCCAGACCTCGAACGAGACGGTCACGGTGGAGACCACGCCACCCTCGTGCTCGAGGATCGCGACGACGTGCGTGTCGATGTCGACCGGGATCGGGGTGCCGGCGTTCGGCCCCGTGGCGACGGTGCGCTCGCGGGTGGAGCGGGTCGCGCTGCCGCTGACCCGGACGACGGGCCCGAAGAACGTGACGAGGCTGGTCAGGTAGTACGGCCCCATGTCGAGCAGCGGTCCGCCGCCGGGCTGGTAGTAGAAGGCCGGCGCCGGGTGCCAGCGTTCGTGCCCGGGGGCGCTCCAGGCGACGGCTGCGCCGACGGGGGTGCCGATCGCGCCGTCGTCGAGCGCGGCGCGCGCGGTCTGGATGCCGGTGCCGAGGACGGTGTCCGGGGCGCTGCCGACGCGCAGGCCGGCGGTGCGGGCGGCCTCAAGCACCGGTGCGGCCTCGGCGGTGGACATCGCGAGCGGCTTCTCGCCGTAGACGTGCTTGCCGGCGGCGAGTGCCCGGGTGGCGATGTCGGCGTGTGCGGCCGGGATCGTCAGGTTGAGCACCACGTCGACGTCGTCGGCGGCGAGCAGGTCGTCCACGGTGGTGCCGCGCACGCCCTGTGCCGCACCGACCTGCTGGGCACGGGCGACGTCGAGGTCGGCGACCGCGGCGAGTTCGAGTCCGGGCAGGGCCGGGAAGTGCTCGAAGTACTGCTGGCTGATGACCCCGACGCCGACCACGCCGACCCGGAGCACCCCCTCGTTCACCGTGCTGCCCACAGGAGTCCCCGTTCGATGATGGTGCGGAGTGGCTGCGACTCGACGACCTCGAGGCGGTGCCCTGGTGCGGAGACGAACACGCGGCCCTCGCCCCACTGCCGTGTCCAGATCGCCGGTGCGGTGACCGGTCGGTTCCAGGCGTCGAAGTCGCGCGCGTCCTGAGTGGTGGTCGCGAGGACGTCGTTGTACTCGTCGGACAGCACCCAGTACTGCTCGGTGACGAGGTCGAAGTCCTCGATGCCCTGCGTGATCGGGTGCTCGTGCCCGAGGTCGGTGATGTGCACCGTGTACGGGATGTAGTTGTCCGACTGTTCCCCGACGCGCTCGTCGGGGTGCTTGCCGGCGTGGTGGGCGAACTGGCCGCCGACCATGTGCAGGTAGTCGGCGGTGTTCCGGAACGCGTCTGCGATGCCGCCGTGCCAGCCGGCCAGTCCGGCGCCGCCCAGGACCGCGCGCTGCAGCCCGGCGAACTCGTCGTCGGCGATGGTCGACATCGTGACGACCTGCACGATCAGGTCGACCTCGTCCATGACGGCGGCGTCGGCGTAGACGGCCGTCGAGTCCGACACCCGGACCTCGAACCCGTTCTCCTGCAGGAACGGGATGAACAGGTCGGTGGTCTCGACGGGCTGGTGGCCGTCCCACCCGCCGCGGACGACGAGCGCCCGGCGGGTCTGCTCGGCGGCGCTCACGAGGTCGCCGTCCAGGTGCTGCCGGCGGCGGCGCTGCGTTCGACGGCATCGAGGACCCGCTGCACGTGCAGGCCGTCGGCGAACGACGGTGACGGGTCGGTGCCGGTGGCGACGGCGTCGATGAAGTCCTTCACCTGGTGGCTGAACGTGTGCTCGTACCCGATGAGGTGTCCGGTCGGCCACCACGCGGCCATGTAGGGGTGCTCGGGCTCGGTGACCAGGATGCGCCGGAAGCCCTGCTCCCCCGCAGGGGCGTTCGACTCGTACAACCGCAGCTCGTTCATCGCCTCGAGGTCGAACTGGATCGCGCCGTCGGAACCGCTGATCTCGAGCGTCAGGCCGTTCTTCCGCCCGGTCGCGTAGCGCGTCGCCTCGAAGGTGCCGATCGCACGGTCGGCCGCGCCGCCGCTGAGCCGTGCGGTGAAGAACGCGGCGTCGTCGACGGTGACCTGCCCGCGTTCGCTCGACGCGGTGCCGGAGAGCCCGACCCCCTCGGCCATCAACGGACGCTCGGTCACGAAGGTCTCGAGCGTGCCCGACACGGTGGCGAGCGACGAACCGGTGACGTGCTCGACCAGGTCGATGGCGTGCGCGCCGATGTCGCCGAGCGCACCGGAGCCCGCGAGCGACTTGTCGAGCCGCCAGGTCATCGGGCCGTCCTCGTCCGACAACCAGTCCTGCAGGTAGAGCGCGCGGACCTGGCGCACGGTGCCGATCCGGCCGTCCTGCACCAGCTGCCGGGCGAACGCGATCGCAGGCACGCGGCGGTAGCTGAACCCGACCATGGCGCGGACCCCGTGCGCCCGGGCTGCAGCGGCAGCGGCGGTCATCGCCTCGGCCTCGGCAACGGTGTTGGCGAGCGGCTTCTCGCACAGGACGTGCTTGCCGGCCTGGAGCGCGGCGATCGCGATCTCGACGTGCGAGGACCCCGGGGACACCACGTCGACCACGTCGATGTCCGGATCGGCGACGACGGCACGCCAGTCGGTGGACGCCGCCTGCCAGCCGTACCGCTGCCGGGCTGCCTCGGTGCGTTCGGGATCACGCCCGACGATCACCGCCATCTCCGGGTCGGCCCCGAGGTCGAAGAACCGGGGAGCGGTCCGCCATGCCTGTGAGTGTGCGGCTCCCATGAAGCCGTGCCCCACCATCGCGACCCGCAGTCGTTCCTGTGCCATCCGCTCGCTCCTTTGCGATCACGTGCTTGCCACAGCCAACACTACCGCTTATGTTGGGCGCGGCAACATTTTGTTTCGACGACGAACGGTGACCACCATGGCAACGACGCCCACCCGTGCAGACAAGTTCTCCTTCGGTCTCTGGACCATCGGCTACAACGGCTCGGACCCCTTCGGCGGGCCGACCCGCCCCGCGCTCGACGTGGTCGAGGCGGTCGAGAAGCTCGACGAGCTCGGGGCCTACGGCCTGACCTTCCACGACGACGACCTGTTCGCGTTCGGTTCCACCGACGCCGAGCGCCAGACCCAGATCGACCGCCTCAAGGGCGCCCTCGAGTCGACGGGGATCGTCGTGCCGATGGTCACGACGAACCTGTTCTCCGCCCCGGTCTTCAAGGACGGCGGCTTCACCTCGAACGACCGGCAGGTCCGCCGCTTCGCGCTCCGCAAGGTGCTCCGCAACATCGACCTCGCCGCCGAGCTCGGCGCCTCGACGTTCGTGATGTGGGGTGGCCGCGAAGGCTCCGAGTACGACAGCGCCAAGGACGTGCAGGCCGCGCTCGAGCGGTACCGCGAGGCCGTCAACCTGCTCGCCCAGTACGTCACCGACAAGGGCTACGGCATCCGGTTCGCCATCGAGCCGAAGCCGAACGAGCCCCGCGGCGACATCCTCCTGCCGACCCTCGGCCACGCGATCGCCTTCACCGAGACGCTCGAGCGCCCGGAGCTGTTCGGCATCAACCCCGAGGTCGGCCACGAGCAGATGGCGGGCCTGAACTTCACCGCCGGCATCGCCCAGGCGCTCTACCAGGGCAAGCTCTTCCACATCGACCTCAACGGTCAGCGCGGCATCAAGTACGACCAGGACCTGGTGTTCGGCCACGGCGACCTGCAGAACGCGTTCTCGCTCGTCGACCTGCTCGAGCACGGTGCCCCGCAGGGCGGCCCGGCGTACGACGGCCCGCGCCACTTCGACTACAAGCCGAGCCGCACCGAGGACATCAGCGGTGTCTGGGACTCCGCGTCGGCCAACATGCGCATGTACCTGCTCCTCAAGGAGCGTGCGCAGGCGTTCCGCGCCGACCCCGAGGTGCAGGCGGCACTCGAGGCGTCGAAGGTCGGCGAGCTGTCGACGCCGACGCTGAACGACGGCGAGTCGTACGACACGTTCCTCGCCGACCGCTCCGCATACGAGGACTTCGACACCGACGCCTACTTCGGCGGCAAGGGCTTCGGCTTCGTCCGCCTGCAGCAGCTCGCGATGGAGCACCTGATGGGCGCTCGTGGCTGACCTGGTCGCGGGGGTCGACTCCTCGACCCAGTCCTGCAAGGTCACCATCCGTGACGCCGCGACCGGTGCGGTCGTCCGCGAGGGCCGCGCGTCCCACCCGGACGGCACCTCCGTCGACCCCCGCCACTGGTGGGACGCCCTCGGTGCCGCCGTCGCGGACGCCGGTGGCCTCGACGACGTCGGTGCCGTCGCCGTCGCCGGGCAGCAGCACGGCATGGTCGCGCTCGACGCCGACGGCCGCTTGGTCCGCGACGCCCTGCTCTGGAACGACGTCCGCAGTGCGGACGCGGCCGCGCAGATGGTCGACGAGCTCGGCCAGGAGGCGTGGGTCGCCCGGACGGGGCTGGTGCCGGTCGCGTCGTTCACCGGGACCAAGCTGCGGTGGCTCCGCGACGCCGAGCCCGAGAACGCGGCCCGCGTCGCGGCCGTGGCGCTCCCCCACGACTGGCTGTCGTGGCGGCTCCGCGGGTACGGTCCGGCGGACGAGAGTCCGCTCGGCCCCGACCTGGAGGCCCTGGCGACGGACGCGTCCGACGCCAGCGGCACGGCGTACTGGGACCCGGTGCGCCGCGAGTACGACCCGGAGCTGTTCGAGCTCGCGCTCGGGCGGCCGATGCGGTCGGCGTCGATGGGTGACGACGACGCCGTGGTCGTGCCCCGCGTGGTCGCTCCCGACGAGGCGATGGGCACCCTGTCCACCGACGTCGAGCTGCCCGGCGGCGCGGTCGCGCCCTCCGGCCTCGTCGTCGGCGCCGGACTCGGTGACAACGCCGGGGCAGCGCTCGGCCTGGGTCTCGGCCCGGGCGACGTCGCGGTGTCCCTCGGCACGAGCGGCACGGTCTTCGGGGTCAGCGACGCCGAGGTGCGTGACCCGAGCGGGACCGTGGCGGGCTTCGCCGACGGGACCGGGTCGCGCCTCCCGATCGTCACGACGCTCAACGCGGCCCGCGTGCTCGAGGTGATCGGCGGCCTGCTCGGCGTCGACCACGACGCGCTCGGCGAGCTGGCGCTGCAGGCGCCGGCCGGGGCCGACGGCCTCGTCCTGGTGCCGTACTTCGTCGGCGAGCGCACGCCGAACCGGCCGGACGCGACCGCCTCGCTGCTCGGCATGACGCCGGCGACCACCGACCGGGCGCACCTGGCCCGGGCGGCCGTCGAGGGGATGCTCTGCGCCCTCGCCGACGGACTGGCCGCGGTGCAGGACACCGGCGTGACCGTCGAGCGGCTGCTGCTCATCGGCGGCGCTGCGCGGAACCCGGCGGTCCGCGCCGTCGCCGCGCAGGTGTTCGGCCGTGACGTCCTGGTGCCGGAGCCCGGCGAGTACGTCGCCGCGGGGGCTGCGAAGCAGGCCGCGTGGGCGCTCACCGGAGCCCTGCCGACGTGGGACACCGCGACGACCACCGTGCCGTCCGACCCGCACCCGGAGGTGCTCGAGCAGTACCGCGCGGCGGCGCGCTGAACCGACACTCCGTGCCCCCGGCGCCGTCCTCGACGGTGCCGGGGGCACGATCGTCCCGGAGGACACACCATGCCACTGACCGACCTGCCCCTCGACGCGCTCCGCGCCCACCGCTCCGACGTCCGGCGCCCAGATGATTTCGACGCCTTCTGGGCGGACACGATCGCCCTCGCCCGGACCGCGGGCGAGGGGGTCGAGCCGGCCCTCGTGCCCGCCGAGACCCCGGTGACCGGTCTCGTCGTCGAAGACCTGACGTTCCCCGGGTTCGCCGGTGACCCGGTGCGGGCGTGGGTCAACCGTCCCGCGACCGACGACCCGGGCGCACTGCCGGTCGTCGTCGAGTTCCTCGGCTACGGCGGTGGCCGCGGTCGCCCGGGTGAGCGCGTGCACTGGGCCCTCGCCGGGTACGTGCACGTGGTGATGGACACCCGCGGCCAGGGCTCCGGGTGGGCCGGCGGCGACACCCCGGACCCGCACGGCTCCGCACCGCACGCCAGCGGGTGGATGACGAACGGCATCGGCTCCCCTGCCGACCACTACTACCGCCGCGTGTACACCGACGCGGTCCGCCTGGTCGACGCCGTCCGCACGCTGCCCGGCGTCGACCCCGATCGCATCGCGCTGACCGGCGGGAGCCAGGGCGGCGGGATCGCCATCGCCGCAGCGGCCCTGGTCGAGGCACACGTCGGACCGATCACCGCGGTGCTGCCCGACGTGGCGTTCCTGGCCGACTGGCGGAACGGCACCGACGTCGCGGTGGGCGGTCCGTACCTGGAGCTCGCGCAGTACCTCGCCGTGCACCGCGACGCAGCCGAGGGCGTGTGGGAGACCGCCGCGTACTTCGACGGGGTGAACCACGCCGCCGGCATCACCGCACCGGCGCTGTTCTCGGTCGCGCTGATGGACGACGTCGTCCCGCCGCGCACGACCTTCGCCGCGTTCAACGCCCTGGGCTCCACCGACCGCGAGATCGCCGTGTACCCGTACAACGGGCACGAGGGCGGCGGCTTCCGGCATTGGGAGCGTCAGGCGGCGTTCCTGGCGGACCGCCTGCGCTGACGGACGTCGCGCGTCAGCGGTCGCTGCTCGAGGGTTCGGTCCACGCTGCGCGCGGAGGTCCCCGAAGGTGAAGCGCTCGCGGTCGACGTCGTCCTCGGACTGCACGATCCAGCCGCGTCTGGCAGCCCGTGCCCGCGCCCGGTAGGAGGTGATGTGGACCGGGGCGACCCTCGGTGCACGCTCGTAACCACTCATCGGATCCTCCGATCAGTCCCCGAGCCTCCGACCCTGTTCGGAGGAGGACAGTTTGAGTACCTCTTGGACGGTGAACGTCTCCCGCGGCGTCCACAATGCCCCCCGAACGGGTGCGGGTCACATCCGCGCACCTCGGATACCGACGGCGTCGTGGCGTCGGAGGCCGATCCACACGAGCGCCTCGTACGCTCCCACCTATGGACCAGGCACCGACCACGGCGAGTGGTCCCGAGCACGGCGGAGCACGGCTGTCCCGCACCGTGCACGAGGCGCTGCGGTTCGTGCACGCACACGCCCGCGAAGCGATCTCGGTACCGGACATCGCCGCCGCCGCGAACCTGTCGACCCGAGGCCTGCAGAGCGCGTTCCGGCGGGAGCTGCAGACCTCGCCAGCGTCGTACCTGCGCGGGGTCCGGCTCGAGGGCGTCCGCCGCGACCTGCTCTCCATGACACCGGCGGACCGTCGCACCATCGCGGACGTCGCGAAGCACTGGCACTTCAGCAACGCCGGGCGGATGGCGGCCGAGTACCGCGCCGCGTTCGGCACCGCACCGTCGGCGGCGCTCCGGTCGTTCGACCCGGCGGACCCGGACCCCCGCGCCACGACGGACCTCGGTGTCCCCCCGGGCGAGGGCTCGCGCTTCCGCATCGTGCTCGACTGCGAGGTGGAGATCGAGGACGCCGACGCGACGTTCGCCAGCGCCCTGCGCCGCGCCCAGGGCGACGACCACCCCTGGCACGGCTACGACCCGGACGGCAGCACCGCTGACGTCGTCGCGTTCCTGCTGGCGAGCGCCGTCCGCGGGGTCGCCGGTGACACCTCCGGCATCCGGCTGCGTGCCGTCAACCCGATGCTGCGGGCGCCCGACCAGCACGGCGGGTACCCGTCGGCCGAGCTCCCGCCGTGGTCGGCACCCGGCCACCCCGGACGACCGGACGGACCCACCGCATGACCGGCACCCCGCGTCGACGCCGCTCCGCACTGCTCGCCGCCGCGCTCACCACCGGACTCGCACTCGCCGGCTGCACGGCCCCGACCGCCGCCCACGCTGATGGGTTCGACGTGACCGGCTTCCAGCCCGAGAACGCCGACACCGCCCTGGTGGACGCGAACGCCGCCGCGATGGACGTGGTCGGCGTCGACGGGTTGCTGCTGAACCGCACGGGGTCGAAGGTCACCGCACCGTCGCGCGCCGCCAAGGCCCAGCGCAACCGGGCACACGCCAACGGGCTCACCGCGCAGCTGCTCGTCAGCAACTACTCCGAGGCCGACGGGGACTTCAGCGAGCCGATCGCCCGCAGGCTGCTCACCTCGCCCGCGAACCGCGCCCGGGTCGTCCGATCACTCGCCGCCGACGTGGCCACGGGCGGCTGGGACTCGGTCATGATCGACCTCGAGGCGCTGACCCCGGCCGAGAAGCCCGGTCTCACGGCCTTCGCCCGCGAGCTCCGGGCCGCCGTCGGCGACGACGTCCGGCTCGACATCGCCCTGTCCGCGTCGACCACCGCGGCCGGGTACGCCCGCCTCGGCTACGACGTGCGCGCCCTCCGTGCCCCGCTCGACCACCTGACGCTCATGGCCTACGACCAGCACGGCCCCTGGGAGCCGGACGCACCCGGTCCGGTCGGTTCGCTCGCGTGGTCGTCGAAGGCCGCCCGTGCACTCGTGAGCCTCGCTCCCGCCGACCAGATCGTGCTCGGTGTCGCCGGGTACGGCTACCACTGGAAGGGGAAGCGTCCGGCCGGTCAGCTCTCCGACGCCCAGGCCCGGCTCCGGGTCCGGAAGGCGGGCGCGACCGCCCGCTGGGACGCGACGGTCGGCGAGTGGACCGCGACCCTGCCGAGCGGCGAGGTGCTCTGGTGGTCCGACGCACGCTCACTGCGTGCGCGGGTCGCGCTGGCGGAGCGGCTCGGCCTGACGGGCGTCGCCGTCTGGTCACTGGACCTGTCCGACCGGCTCGAGCCGGTCGGGTGATCAGGACCCGCTGACGGACAGGAGGCGCGGTGCGAGCCCGCACCGCGCCTCCTGTCCGTCACCCGGTCACGCCCAGGGCACGTGGTCCGTCACCGGGTCAGACGAGCGACCACGCCACCAGGCGGGGGTCGCCCGGGGTGACCTCGTGCACCGCGCCCGTGACCGCGACGGTGGCGCGCTGGGTGGCGGTGCCGGGGACGGGGTGTCGGACCGGACCGTCGCCCGAGGCGACGATCCCACCCGCTGCCACCGAGCCTGACGGCCGCGACGCCGCCGCGTGCGACGCCACCCAGACCTGCACGTCGCCGGGCTCGACCACCCTGCGCATCCGACGGTCGGTGAACGCGAAGCGCTGCACCGGGACGCGGAAGCGGACCCGCACGGACTCCCCCGCTGCGACCGCGACGCGCGCGTAGCCGAGGAGCTGCACCTCGGGCCGGGTGACGCTGCCGTGCACGTCGTGCCCGTAGAGCTGCACGACGTCCTCGCCGTCGCGCACCCCGGTGTTCCGGACCGTCACCGACACGGTGAAGACGCCGTCGGACCGGACGTCCGGGTCGACGACGAGCTCGTCGTACGCGAAGTCGGTGTAGCCGAGGCCGAAACCGAACGGTCGCACCGGCGTCGAGTCCGCGGCGGTGACGTCGGACGGACCGCCGAGCCGCGGGTGCAGGTACGTGAACGGCTGCGCGCCGGCGGACCGGGGCAGGGACAGCGGCAGCCGGCCCGAGGGCGAGGCCACGCCGGTCAGCAGGTCGGCGATCGCCAGCCCGCCGCCCTCGCCCGGGAAGAACGCCTGCACGACCGCGGACGGGCGCGGCTGGTCGCCGTCGAGCGCCCAGCCGATCGCGTACGGCCGGCCGGTGAGCAGCACCATCACGGTGGGGGTGCCGGTCGCGACGACGGCCTCGACCAGCTCGCGCTGCACGCCGGGCAGGTCGAGCGACTCGGTGTCGTTGCCCTCGCCGACCGTGCCCCGGCCGAACAGGCCCGCCTGGTCGCCGACGACGACCACCGCGACGTCCGAGGCGGATGCGACCGCAACGGCTTCGGCGAAGCCGGCCCGGTCGTTCCCCGTCACGGCGCAGCCCGTGGCGAAGCGGACCGCTGCCGGACCGAGCGCCTGGGCGACGGCTTCGCGGACGGTCGGGATCGCGAAGCCGAGCGGCAGGTCGGGGTGCGAGGCGAGCACGTGGTTGGCGAACGAGTAGCAGCCCTGCAGCGCCTCGGCGCGGTCGGCGTTCGGGCCGATGACGGCGACCGAGGCCCCCGGTGCGAACGGGAGGACGGGGGTGGTGCCGTCGGCGGTGCCGCTGTCGACGCTGACGCTGCCGCCCTCGTTCGACAGCAGCACGAGCGACTCGGCTGCCAGCCGCTTCGCGAGCGCCTGGTGCAGCGGGGTGTCGAGGTCGATCCCGGTGGGGGCGTCCTCGGCGAAGGCGTCCGGTTCGAGCAGGCCGAGCCGCTCCTTCTGCCGGAGCACCCGGAGCACGGCACGGTCGACGAGAGCCTCGTCCACCTGCCCGCTGCGGACCCGCTCGACGAGCGGTGCGAGGTACGCGTCACCGGTCGGGAGCTCGACGTCGATGCCGGCCTCGAGCGCCAGCGCCGCGGCCTCGCCACGGTCGGCGGCGATGCCGTGCATGACCTCGAGGAACGCCACCGAGAAGTAGTCCGCGACGACCGTGCCGTCGAAACCGAGCCGGTCGCGGAGCAGGCCGGTCAGCAGCTCGCCGTTCGCTGCGACGGGCACGCCGTCGATCTCGGCGTACGAGTTCATGACGCTCCGGGCGCCCCCGTCGCGTAGCGCCATCTCGAACGGCGGCAGGTACACGTCCGCGACCTCACGGGCCCCGGCGTGCACGGGGGCGTGGTTCCGCCCCGCCTGCGACGCCGAGTACCCGAGGAAGTGCTTCAGGGTTGCGTCGACCCCCGCCGACTGCAACCCGCGCACGTACGCGGTACCGACCGTGCCGACCAGGTAGGGGTCCTCGGCGATGCACTCGTCGACCCGCCCCCAACGCGGGTCGCGGATGACGTCGAGGACCGGCGCGAGGCCCTGGTGGACGCCGAGCTGCCGCATCGACGCACCGATCGCGGCGCCGACCTGCTCGACGAGCTCCGGGTCGAACGACGCGCCCCACGCCAGCGGCGTCGGGAACGTCGCGGCCTTCCACGCGGCGAGGCCGGTCAGGCACTCCTCGTGGACGAGCGCCGGGATCCCGAGCCGGGTCTCGCACTGCAGGCGGCGCTGTTCCGCCCAGAGCCAGGCGGCACGCTCGTCGGGTTCGACGGGGCGGGTGCCGTAGACGCGGGTGAACTGCCCGATGCCGTCGCGGGTGATGTCCGCCAGGGTGCCGCCCTGCTGCACGGCCGCCATCTCGCCCTGCATGGGGGCGACGACGCCGTTCTGGTCGAGCCAGTAGCCGACGAGCTGGGCGACCTTCTCGTCGAGGGTCATCTCGGCGAGCAGGGCGTCGGCGCGGGGGCCGGCGGGGGTCGTGGTCGCGTCCGTCGCGGTCGCGTCCGTCGCGCTGTCGGCCTGGAGGCGCGGGTCGCGTCCGGCGGTCCGCGTCGCGTCGGTCGCGGTCACCCCTTCACCGCCCCGGTCAGGCCGCCGACGATGCGGCGCTGGAAGATCGTGAAGAACACGAGCGCCGGGATCATCGACATCGAGGTGAACGCGAGCACCTTGGCGGTGTCGACGGAGTACTGCGACGAGAACGACTGGACCCCGAGCGGCAGCGTGTAGGCGGCCTCGTTGTTCAGGATGAACAGCGGCAGGATGTAGCTGTTCCAGCTGGCGATGAACGCCAGGATGCCGACCGTGACGACGCCGGGCAGCGACAGCGGCACGACCATCCGGAAGAAGAACCCGAGACGGCTCGCCCCGTCGATCGACGCGGCCTCCTCGAGCTCATCGGGGATGGCGCGCAGGAACGGCACCAGGATGATCACGGTGGTCGGCAGCGCGAACGCGATCTGCGGCAGGATCACGCCGGCCAGGCTGTTCGTCAGACCGAGGTCCTTGACGAGCAGGTACAGCGGGGTGATCGCGACGGTGATCGGGAACATCAGGCCCGCGGCGAACAGGGCGTACAGCGCCCCGCGGCCGGCGAACCGGTAGCGGGCGAGCACGAAGCTCACCATCAGCCCGAGCACGACGACCCCGAGGGTGGTCGTGACGGCGCTGATCGTCGAGTTGCCGAGCTGCTGCCAGAAGATGCCGCTCGACAGCACGGAGCCGTAGTTGCCGAACTCGAACGGTGCCGGCAGCCCGGCGGGGCTCGTGGTGATCTGTGAGTTGGTCCGGAAGCCGCCCAGCACGATGTAGAGCACGGGTGCCAGGTTGGCGGCGACGAACAGGATCGCGACGACGTAGGTCAGCGGGTTGGCGCGTCCGATCGCGGCACTGGACCGGCGCTCCCGCACGGCCCGGCGCCCGGGGGCGACGATGCTCGTGGTGGCCATCAGTTCTTCCTCTCGGTGAGTGCACCCGCGGTGTCACGGCGGAGCACGAAGCGCTGGTAGATCAGGGCGACCACGAGCGAGATCACGAACATCACGACCGCGACGGCGCTGCCGAAGCCGAAGTTGCCCGAGGTCCGGCCGTTGGCGACCATGTACGTCGCCATCGTCGAGGTACCCGCGGTCGAGGCGATGTACTGGCCCCAGATGATGTAGACGAGGTCGAACAGCTGCAGCGAGCCGATGATCGACAGGAACGCCCAGATGCGGATGGTCGGTCCGAGGAGCGGCAGGGTGATGCGCCGCTGGATCTGCCAGTAGCCGGCACCGTCGATGGCGGCGGCCTCGAACAGTTCCTCGGGGATGCTCTGCAGGCCGGCGAGGAACAGGATCACCGCGAAGCCGATGTACTTCCACGAGATGATCACGAGCAGCGTCCAGATGGCGATGTCGGGGTTCGACAGCCAGTCCGCACGGAGTCCGCCCAGGCCGATGCTCTGGAACAGGTCGTTCACGGCGCCGTTCGACTGGAGCATGAGGCTCCACCCGGTGCCGACGATCACCTCGGAGATGACGTACGGCACGAAGACGAGCACGCGGACGAGCCCGCGGCCGTGCATCTTCTGGTTGAGCAGCAGGGCGAGCACGATCGCGATCGGCCCCTGCAGCACCAGCGAGAGCACGACGATGAAGCCGTTGTGCATCAGGACCGCGTGGAACGCCTTGTCCTGGAAGATGATCAGGTAGTTCTGCAGCCCGACGAAGTCGGTGGGCGGGCCGTAGCCCTGCCACTTGAAGAACCCGTAGTAGGCGGCGAGGCCCACGGGCAGGATCACGAACGTGACGAAGACGATGACCGCGGGTCCGGCGAGGACCGCGATCTCGACGCGCTTCCGCCAGTCCGCGATGCGGCGCGTGGTCCGCCGACCGGCGGGGAGCGGCGAACCGCTCCCCGCCGGGGACGTCCCCGCGGCCGTGTCCGACCCGGTGGCCGGAGTCGTACCGAGCGAGGTGTCGAGGGCCATGCTCAGCCCTTGGCCGCAGCCTGGTTGGTGGTCTCGACGATGTCCTTCGCGTCACCCTTGCCGGCCAGCAGGTCGACGACGCTGGTGTTCAGCGCGTTGCCGACGTTCTGGCCGTACAGGGTGTCCAGGTACTGCGAGACGAACGGGGCGTCCTGGTAGGCGGCCAGGGCCGACTTCAGGTAGTCCGAGTCGACGACCGACTGGGCGTCCTTGTTCACCGGGATGGCGTTGAAGGCCTTGTAGTACGCCTCCTGGTTGTCCTTCTGCACGATGAAGTTCAGGAAGTCGGTGCACGCCTTCTTCGGGGCCTGTGCGGAGCAGGAGTTGCCGTCGACACCACCCATCATCGACTTCGGGTCACCCTTGCCACCGTCGGTCGCGGGGAACGGGAACCAGCCGAGGTCGGGCAGCGGCTTGGCGTCCGGCGTCAGCGATGCGATCACGCCCGGGTCCCACGCACCCATGAGCTCCATGGCCGCCTTGTGGTTGGCGAGGAGACCGGCGGAGCTGCCGGCACCCTGCTGTGCCGCGGTGGTCAGGAAGCCGTTGTTGAAGGGCTTGGTGGCGTTGAAGTCCTCGAGCTGCTCGCCGGCCTTCGTCCAGCAGGCGTTGTCGAACTTCAGGGACTTCGCCGCGTCCTCGAGCGTCTTCTGGCTGCACTCGCGGAGTGCGAAGTTGTAGTACCAGTGGGCGGCCGGCCAGGCGTCCTTCGCGCCGACGGCGACCGGGTCGATGTCCTTGGCCTTGAGCTTCGTGATCGCGTCGTTCAGCTCGTCCATGGTCGTGGGCGTGCCCTCGATGCCGGCTTCCTTGAACAGGTCCTTCGAGTACCAGATGCCCTCGGGGAGCACCGCGCCGGGCATGGCGTAGGTCTTGCCGTCCTTCTCGTAGCCGGCGAACGTGCCCGCGCTGATGGACTTCTTCGCGTCGGCGCTGATGGAGTCGGAGATGTCCATGAGCTGCCCGGCGGCGATCATGGCGTCCATCTTGCCGCCGCCACGCTGCAGGAACACGTCGGGGGCGTCGCCGGAGTTGAGAGCGGTCTGGAGCTTGCCGTCCAGGTCCTCGTTCTGGATCGCCTGGGTCTTGATGGTGACGTTCGGGTACTTCTCCTCGAACGCCTTGACCGTCGAGGCCCAGTAGGCCTTGCCCGGTCCGGTCGTCGAGTTGTGCCAGAAGGTCATCGTGACCTTCCCGCCGTCCTCGGAGGCATCGCTGCCCGCCGAGCACCCGCTGGCCACCAGTGCGGTCGCCCCGATCAGCGCGATGGCTGCCGCGGCACGGATCTTCCTCGTCATCGTGGAACTCCTGAAGTGTCGTCGTTGACATGGAGCGACATCGACTGCCGCTGCGGAGAGCATGCCTGCTGCTCGGGGGCGGTGTCAATCGATATCGATAACGTTTTCTCAACCGATCGCAGGGTGTCGCAGCGGTACGGTGTGCACATGGACTCGGCACTCGGCGCGCGTCCCGGTGCCGGCCGGGTGACGATCGGCGACGTGGCACGAGCGGCCGGGGTCTCGATCCCGACGGTCTCCAAGGTGATCAACCAGCGCGACGGTGTCGCCGCCGCCACCATGCTCCGCGTGCAGCAGGTGGTCGAGGACCTGGGGTACGAGACCTCACTGGTCGCCCGGAGCCTGCGCAGTTCGCGGACCGGGGTCGTCGGCATCCTGGTGCCCGAGTTCGAGCCGTTCTCGACCGAGCTGCTCCGAGGCATCTCGCGGGCGGCAACCGGCACCGGCTACGAACTGCTCGCCTATGCCGGCCTGATGACCGGCGCCGACCGACCCGGCTGGGAACGCCGGTCGTTGTCCCGACTGTCCGGCACCCTGATCGACGGCGCGATCGTGGTCACCCCGACCACGGCCCTGTCGAGCTCCTCGATCCCCGTCGTGGCGATCGACCCGCACACCGGGCCCGAGGGCCACGCCACCGTCGACGCCGACAACGAAGCCGGAGCCGTCCAGGCCGTCGAGCACCTGCTCGCGCTCGGGCACACCCGCATCGCGCACCTGCAGGGTCGCGCCGACCTGGCGTCCGCCCAGCTCCGGGCCGCCGGCTACCGTTCCGCCCTGACCGCCGCCGGCATCACCGTCGACGAGTGCCTGCTGCGCGACGGCGGCTACCAGGAGGACCAGTCCGCGGCCGTCACCCGGGAACTCCTGGCCCTCGACGACCGCCCCACCGCGGTGTTCGCGGCGAACGACTCGTCGGCGATCGGTGTGCTCCGCGCCGCGGCCGAGGTCGGGCTCCGCGTTCCCCAGGACCTGTCCGTCGTGGGCTTCGACGACGTGCCGCAGGCCTCCACCACGACCCCGCCGCTCACCACGGTGTCGCAGCCGCTCGACGAGCTCGGGTCGCACGCCGTGCAGATGCTCCTGACCATGCTCCGTGGCGAGCCGACCACGGACCACGTCCGGCTCCCCACGACCCTGCGGGTGCGGGCGAGCACCGGCCCGGCGCCGCGACCCACGGCCGGCCGCTGAGCACCCGTCGTCGTCAGCGGCGCAGGGACTGCTTCGGGTACTCGCCGAACCGGGCCGCGTAGGCCGCCGAGAACCGGCCGAGGTGGGCGAACCCCCACCGCCGCGCGACGTCACCGACGACCCCGGCCTGCGGGTCGAGCTCGAGCAGTTCGCCGCGGACCCGGTCGAGCCGGACCTCGCGCAGGTAGGTCAGCGGCGACACGTCGAAGACCCGGCGGAACGACTCCTGCACCGACCGCACGCTCAGGCCGGCGACCTCGGACAGCTCCTGGACGGTGACCGGCTCGGCGGCATGGGCGTGGATGTACTCCACCGCGGCCCGCAGCCGGGCGTTCCGGGGGAGACCGAGCACCGCGGGCAGGTCGTCGGCCTGCGGCGGGAACGTGTCCAGGAACGCCGTGGCGGCCGACCGCTTGGCCTCGTGCCACGCGTCGGAGTCGGGCCCCTCGGCTCGCAGGGCACGCGACAACGCCACGAGCGCCTCCTGCCAGCGCTCCGCGGTGTCGGGCTCCGGTACCCGGGTCGGGTCGAACCGCAGCGGCGCCGTCTCGACCTCCAGGTGCTCGTACGCGACGCGGTGCACGTAGTCACGCCCGAAGTGCACGAGCCGCTGGTCGTGGTCCTCGGCCGTGAACACGAAGTCGTCCTCGGGCGGCAGGAGCACGGGGACGTCGCGGCGCAGCTGCATCCGCGCACGCCCGGAGTCGAGCGACGCGGTGCCGCTCGTGATCCACGTCACGACGTAGTCCGCCCCGACGGGCACCGAGCCACGCACGGCACCGCGGAGCCGCGAACGCCGGATGCTCACCTCGGAGTCGCCGACGGCCGTGTACCGGTACGAGAAGTCGTCGTCGATGCGCCGGACGGACCACCGATCGGCACCGTGGACGGCGGCGAGGTCGCGCTCGGCGGCGTAGGGGTCCCCGCCGGCGACCTCGAACCGCACCGGTTCGCCGGCCCGGTCGGCACCCTGCGGGTCCGGGACGGGGTCACCCACGGCGCCCTGCTCCCGACGCCGCCACCCGGACCGTTCCACGAACCGCGCTATGTGGATACGCTGGGGTGGTGACTGCGGCGTATCGTGACCCGGACGAGACCCGTGCAGAGGGGGCGCTGTCGTGAGCGATGTCGACCTCGACGCAGCGCTGACCCGGCTCGAGGCCGCGGTCTCCGAACTCCGCGGGCGGCTGCGCGACGAACTCGGCGTCTCCGGCGGCGACCTGACGCTGCTGCAGTTCGTGTCCCGCGCCGAAGCAGCGGGCCGGACCGTGCGCGTGAAGGACCTGTCGAAGCACCTGGGACTCACCGGCCCGGCGGTCACCGGCATGGTGGACCGACTCGAGCACAGCGGACACCTCAGTCGCGTCCCGAACCCCGACGACGGCCGGAGCCGGTACATCGAGCTGACCGATGCCGCCCGCCGCGACTACACGCGCGCGATGGACGGCACGAACAAGCACCTGCACGACCTGATGGCCTCCTTCTCGGAACGGGAGCGGGCCAGGTTCGTGCGGATCATCGACCGCATCGTCGCAGCCGTCGATCTCGGCGCACCGAGCCCCTGACGGCAGGGTACGGGCGGTCAGCGCGACGCTCGGACGAATGTCCAGCATGCGCAGCTAGGTAAGTTCTCTACCTATCTACGCATGCCGGACACCCGTCACCCCTTGACGGCGCCGGAGGTCAGACCGGACACGATCGAGCGGCGGAACACGAGCACCAGGATCACGATCGGCACCGTGGCGGCCACGCTCGCGGCGAAGATCTGCGCGAACGGCACCGTGAACTGCGTCCCGAAGAGCGCGATGCCGACCGGGATCGTCCGGAACGAGTTCTCGCTGTTGAAGGTCAGCGCCATCAGGAACTCGCTCCACGATGCCGTGAAGGTGAAGACGCCGACCGTGAACAGGCCCGGCTTGGCCATCGGCAGGATCACGCTCAGCACGGTGCGCCACGCCCCGGCCCCGTCGATCTCGGAGGCCTCCTCGATCGTCGACGGGATCCCCTGCAGGTAGTTCCGCATGATCCAGATGGCGAACGGCAGGTTGAACGCGACGTACGGCACGATCAGGCCCGGGTACGAGTTGAGCAGCCCGAGGTTGCGCTCGAGCAGGTACAGCGGCGTCAGCACCGCGATCGCCGGGAACACCGACAGCATGAGCAACGAGGTCATGATCGCCGTTCGGCCCCGGATGAACCGGCCGGCCAGCGCGTACCCGGCCAGGAACGCCAGCGCGAGCACGATCACCGTGGTCGACACCGACACGATGACGCTGTTCACCATGTACTGGCCGAGCGCGTTGTCACGGAAGGCCACCACGAAGTTGTCGAAGGTGAACGACTGCGGCCACACGGTGGGCGGCGACTGCCCGATCTCGGACGCCGGCTTGAGCGACGTCGTGACGAGCCAGTACAGCGGCAGCGCCGTGAGCACCGCGATGACGACACCGCTGACGTTCACGGTGTTGACCCACTTCCGCCAGCCCTTGCGCACACGTTGACGGGGCATCAGTCGTCCCCTCCCTTCGCCTGGTTCCGGAACGCCCGGAGGAACAGCAGACACCCGGCCGCGACGATGATCGCGGTCGAGGTCGCGATCGCGGCGCCCGGACCGATGTTGATGTCCTGGAAGAGCACCTTGTAGCCCATGATCGCGAGCGACTGGGTGGCGGTGCCCGGTCCGCCGTTCGTCAGCACGAACGGCAGGTCGAAGACGCCGAACGCCTGCAGGATGCGGAACAGCACCGCGATCGTCAGGGTCGGGGTGAGCTGCGGCAGCACCACGCGCCAGAACGTCTGCCAGGTGCTCGCGCCGTCGAGCTCGGCGGCCTCGTAGTGGTCCTCGGAGATCTGCACCAACCCAGCGAGCAGGATGATCGCGACGAACGGCGTCGTCTTCCAGATGTCCGCGACCATCAGCCCGGTGATCGCGGGCACCGGTTCACCGAGGATCACCGGAGCGTCCCCGAACAGACCGAAGAACCACGTCGCGACGCCGTAGGTGCTGTCGTAGATGTACTTCCACAGCTGCGCGTTGACGATGGTGACGAGCGACCACGGGATGAGCATGAGCGCGAGCATCCAGCCGCGGGTGGCCCCGAGCCGCTCGAGCACCAGCGCGACGAGCATGCCGAGCACGAGCTCGACCGAGACCGTCACCACCGTGTAGAGCACCGTGAACCCGAGCGCCCGGTACCAGTCGGCACTCTGCAGCAGGGCCGCGTAGTTGTCGAACCCGAACGACTGGATGGTGAAGCCCTCGTAGCCGACCTCGACGTCCGCGAAGCTCAGGACGACCGAGTACACGACCGGGAAGATCGTGACCGCGGCGACCACCAGGAGCGCCGGGGCCGCGAAGCCCCACGCACCCCGCGAGCGGATGCGGTCGAGACGCGACCGCCCCGTCGGCCGGGGCGGCGGATCGACGCGCCCCGTGCCTCCAGGCCGTGCCGGCCGTGTCGCGGTGCCGGCGCTCACAGCGCTGCTCCCTGCAGTGCCAGCGAGATGGCGGAGGCCATCGCGCTGGTGCCGCCGTCGACGGACGCCTGCCCACCGAGGATGCTGTTGCCGTTCTGGTAGATGCCCTGCGACACCTTCGGGTAGTAGGCGGTCGAGGTCGGGCGGGGCACGAGCGTGATGCCCGCCGCCGTGTCGTAGGTGGGACGCTCCTGGCGCTTCGCGTCCTCGCTGACGAGTGAGGCGCTCCGCGCCGGCAGGACGCCGCCCTCGCGGGTCAGGAACTGCTGCGCGGTCTCGCTCGACATCCAGCGCGCGAACGTCAGTGCCGCCGCGGGCTCCTGCGTGTGCGGGTTGATGTAGTTCCCCCACCCGCCGATCGTCGAGTGGTGCTCGTCCATGCCGTCGAACGTCGGCCGGGCGGCCAGACCCACCTTGCCGGCGACCCGGCTGTCCGGACCGTTCGCGATCCCCCACGCGTACGACCAGTTGCGGAGGAACGCCGCACGGCCGCCGGAGAACGCGTCGTTGGTGTCCTGCTCCTGGTACGTCAGGGTGGCCCGCGGCGACGCCCCCTCGGTGATCAGTGAGCGCATGAACTCGAAGGCGCGCTTCGTCTCGGAGCTCGTCGTCTCGGGCTTGGTCAGGTCGTCGTTGAGCAACGACCCGCCAGCGTCCGCGACGAACTCGGTGACGTTGCAGGTCAGCCCCTCGTACACGTCGCCCTGGAACGCGAACCCGTAGCTGACGTCACCGGTGTCGACGAGCTTCGCGGCGGTCTCGCGCACTTCCTCCCACGACGCCGGCACCTGCAGGGAGTGCTTCGCGAGCAGGTCCTTCCGGTACAGGAAGAACGACTCGTCGATGTACAGCGGGAACATGTAGTACGTGCCGTCGACGCTCGCCGCGAGCCGGAGCCCCTCGGGGAACTGGTCGAAGAAGTCCTCACCGACGAGCTGGTTCACCGGGGTCGCGAGCTTGTTCTTCGCGAACTGCCCGGGCCACGCGACGTCACCCAGGTAGACGTCCGGCGTGCTGCTGCCCGCCGCGATCTGGGTCGTCAGGCTGGTGCGGTTCGTGTCGGTGTCGCTCGGGGCACTGACGATCCGGACCCGGATGTTCGGGTGCTCCTTCTGGAACTCCGCGATGAGCCGACGACGCAGGTCACCCCCGTCCTTCGAGGCGACCTGGCCGGCCCACCAGCTGATCGTCGCCTCGCCCTCGGGCGGTTCGGTGGGCCAGTCCTCGACCCGCGTGCGCTCGGGTCGGGTGGAGCAGCCGGCGAGCAGCAGCACCCCCGCTCCCCCGAGCATGAACGTCCTCCGGTCGATGGCCATCCGTCCTCCTCGACGTGTGGTGCTGCGAACCTGTGCATCCACACAACCAGGCGGAGCCTGGGCTGTCCGCAGGGAGGCGCGGCGCCTGTCGCTGTCGCTGTCGCTGTCGCGTTCGCGAGTGGCCACGTGGGGCCGCGGGGCGGCGGCCTGGAGGCCCGTGGCGGGGACGACCCGAGCCTCCAGTCCGGCGGGTGGTCGCGAAAGCGACAGGAAGCGCGCAGGTGCCCCCTCAGTGCTGCGAGAGCGACAGTGTGCCGCGAACCGTTCGCGGAGATCTGTCGCTTTCGCGGATGGACCGGCGGGCGGTCAGGCCGGGGCGGGGGCCGTGGACTCGGCGATCCGCAGCGTGCACGGCAGCAGGAAGTGCGGCAGGTCCTCCGAGGTGCCGTCGAGCTGCTCGATGAGGGCGTCGGCGGCCCGCACGCCGAGCTCCGGGCCGGGGGCGACCATCGTCGACAGCCGCGGGTAGTGCTGGTCCGCGTTCGCCTCGGACGACGCGATGCTGAGCACCGAGACGTCCTCGGGGACCCGCCGCCCGGCGGTGTACAGCCCGACCAGGACGCCGGCGGACGAGTCGTCCTTCATCACGAGCACAGCGGTGACGTCGGGGTCCGCCGCGAGCAGGTCACTCGTGGCCTGCCGGCCGCCGTCACTGCCGGGCCCCGCCGTGACGATCGTCCCGGTCAGTCCGCGCTCGATCATCGCCTGCCGGAACGTCGACTCGACGCGCAGGTGCGGTGCGTAGCCGGCCATCGGGGTGCCCTCGAGGTCCTCGAGGACGAGCCCGAACCGCCGGTGCCCGAGGGCCTGGAGGTGGTCGAGGCTGTCCTCGATCGTCGTCTCGAAGTCGATGTCGACGAAGGGCAGCCCGCTGCTGTCGCGGGTCCGGCCGATCAGGGTGAACGGCACGTCGAGGTCGGTGAGGACGGCGACGCGGGGGTCGTCCATCCGCACCTCCATCAGGATGACGCCGTCCACGAGTCCGCCCGACACGAGGTCGTCCAGGTCGTCGCCGGCGGGGTCCACGGGCCAGAGCACGAGGTGGTACCCCCGCTCGGACGCACGCTCCGCCGCGCTCATGAAGAACTGCGAGGTGGTCGGGCTGAAGCGGTTGCCGGTGGTCGGGAACAGCAGCGCGATGATCCGGGTGCGTCGGCTCGCGAGCGCACGGGCGACGACGTTGCCACGGAACTTCAGCTCGCGCATCGCGGTCCGCACCCGCGCCGTGGTTCCGGGGGTCACGTACTTCGTCCCGTTCACCACGAAGGACACGGTGGCGATCGAGACCCCCGCCCGATCGGCGACCTGCTGCATCGTGGCCATGCCGCTGATCCTAGCGCTCGCCGTGTCAGAAAAGCGCTTTACAGGTGAAGCGCTTATCTGTTAGCTTCTCGCCCCAGGAGCACAGCGACGATGACGTCAGCGGCCTCGTCGATGCGTGCCTGTCCCAGCATCCGTCAAGAGAAGAGCTCTGCAATGAAGCAAAGATTCCCCTCCCAGTCGCGCCGGACCCGCGCCCTCGTCGGCGCCGTCGCCGTGCTCGCCACGGTCCCCCTGGTCCTGTCCGGATGCTCCGGCTCCGGATCGGCCTCGTCGGGCGGCAGCAAGGCCCTGACGATCGAGGACTACTACGACGCGAACTACAACCCGGTCTACAAGCAGTGCGCGAAGGAGGTCGGCGCGACGGTCACGATCAACCACGTCGCCGGCGCCGGCCTGATCTCGAAGGTGCTGCAGCAGGCGTCGTCGAAGACGTTGCCCGACGTCCTCATGCTCGACAACCCCGACGTGCAGCAGATCGCCTCGTCGGGTGCCCTCTCCGACCTGTCGGCCTACGGGCTCGACGCCGACGGCGACGTCCCCGGCGTGAAGGCGGCGAGCACCTACAAGGGCAAGCTCTACGGCCTGCAGTCGAACACGAACTCCATCGCGCTCTACTACAACAAGAAGCTGCTTTCGGACGCCGGTGTCCAGCCGCCCAAGACGTGGGACGAGCTCAAGGCCGCCGCGAAGCAGCTCACCAAGGGTTCGACCTACGGCTTCGCGATGAGCAACATCAACACGTACGAGGGCACCTGGCAGTTCCTGCCCTTCTTCTGGTCGAACGGTGGTGACGAGAAGAACATCGCCACCGCGGACGCCACCCAGGCCCTGCAGCTCGTCGAGGACCTGCAGGACGACGGCTCGATGTCCAAGAGCTCGATCAACTGGGCCCAGGCAGACGTCAACAACCAGTTCCTGGCAGGCAAGGCCGCGATGATGATCAACGGCCCCTGGCAGCTCCCGGCGCTCAACGAGAAGAAGAGCCTCGAGTTCGACAGCGTGCCGATCCCGACACGCACCGGCGAGGCCACGGTGGCACCGCTCGGCGGCGAGGCCTTCACCGTCCCGCAGACCGGCGACAAGGACAAGATGCAGCTCGCCGGCAAGTTCGTCGGCTGCCTGCACACCCAGAAGATGCAGAAGGCCCTGTCCGAGGTGAGCGGCAACGTGCCGACGAACCTCGAGGCCGGCGCCGCGTGGGCGAAGGACCACCCGCAGGTCGCGTCCTTCGTGACCACGGTGCAGACCGCTCGCGCCCGCACCGGTGAGCTCGGACCCGACTGGCCCAAGGCCGCCACGAAGATCTACACCGCCGTCCAGCTGGCCCTCACCGGCAAGGCCAGCCCCGAGGCAGCGCTCAAGCAGGCGCAGTCCCAAGAGCAGTAGTCCACGGGGAGCCGGCCGACCGGTCGGCTCCCTCCGGCGACGAGGAAAGGACCCCGGCGTGAGCGCCTCGACACAGACACGACCACGGACGATCCCGCCCGTGACGACACCACGACCCGGGCAACGACGAGCCCGGTTCCGATCCGGCGTGACCCGATGGCTCTTCGTGGTGCCAGCGGCGGTCTTCGTGGCCGTCTTCTTCGGCTACCCGGTGGTGAAGAACGTCGTCATGTCCTTCCAGGACTACACGACGGCGACCTTCTTCACCGGCGAGGCCCCCTGGGTGGGACTCGCCAACTACATCTCGGTGTTCCAGAGCTCGGTCTTCACGACGAGCCTCGTGAACACCGCATTGTTCACGGCGGGCTCGATCATCCTGCAGTTCGTCATCGGGCTGAGCCTGGCGCTGTTCTTCCGCCGACACTTCCCGCTGTCGGGCTTCCTGCGGGGGCTCCTGCTCCTGCCGTGGCTCCTGCCGCTCATCGCGTCGAGCGCGGTGTGGAAGTGGCTGCTCGACCAGGACAGCGGCGCGCTCAACCAGCTCCTCGGAGTGGTGGGCATCGCCCCCGTGCCGTGGCTGGTCAGCCCGAGCCTGGCGCTCATCGCCGTGATCGGCGTCAACGTCTGGCTCGGCATCCCGTTCAACACGACGATCCTGTACAGCGGTCTGCAGTCCGTGCCCCCGGAGCTCTACGAGGCCGGCTCGCTCGACGGCGCCACCGGGTTCAAGGCGTTCTGGTACATCACGTGGCCCAGCATCCGGTCGGTGGTCAGCGTCGTGATCGTGCTCGGGGTCGTCTACACGTTGAAGGTCGTGGACATCATCCTCGGCCTGACCGGCGGCGGCCCGGCGAACTCGACCCAGACCCTGGCCACGAACGCCTACCACCAGTCGTTCATCAACTTCCAGTTCGGCATCGGAGCCGCGGTCAGCAACGTGCTGATCGTCGTCTCGTTCGTCTTCGCGATGGTCTACATCGCGATCTCACGGAAGGCGGTCGACGAATGAGCGTCGGACTCGCGAACCAGACCGTCACCGCCACCCGCGCGATCACGACCAAGAGCGCCCGTGCTCCCCGGCCACGAGGTTCGGCCAAGGGCATCCCGTTCACGATCCTCGGCTGCGTGTTCCTCGCGATCATGGTGTTCCCCGTCTACTGGATGGTGAACACCAGCCTGCAGGCGACGTCCGGGGCCGCCACGGCGACGTGGTTCCCGTTCTCCCCCACCTTCGCCGGGTACCAGGCCGCGTTCGCCCAGCAGGGGCAGAACTTCGTGTCGAGCATGATCATCGGGCTCGGGACCGTCCTGCTGACGCTGGCCATCGCGACACCGGCCGCGTACGGGCTCGCACGGTTCCGGATGCGCGGCGGCCGGGTGTTCCTGCTCGTGCTGCTGATCACGCAGATGATCCCGGCGATCGTCATCGCGAACGCGCTGTACACGCTGTTCAACAACATCGGGCTGCTCAACAGCTACGTCGGCCTGATCCTGGCCGACAGCGCGGTCCAGGTGCCCTTCGCGATCCTGCTCATGCGGGCGTTCATGGAGTCGATCCCACCGAGCCTGGTCGAGGCGGCACTCGTCGACGGCGCCAGCGACTTCCGGGCGTTCGTGTCGATCGTCGTGCCGATCAGCCGGAACGCCATCGTCACCGCGGCGCTCTTCACCTTCCTCGGCGCGTGGGGCGACTTCCTCATCGCACTGACCCTGACGTCGACGACCGCGGTCCGACCGATCACGCTCGGCATCTACAACTACATCGGCTCGAACGTCACCGACTGGGGTCCCGTCATGGCGACCTCGGTGCTGGCGTCCCTGCCCGCCGCCGTCCTGCTGATCTTCGCGCAGAAGTACATCTCCGCCGGTGCCCTCGGCGGTGCCGTCAAGTGACGGCACCGGACCGAAGCCGCCACGCATCCCAGCCAGAAAGGCACACACCATGACCACCACCCCGCTCCGCATCACCGTCTGGGGCGAGAACGTCCACGAGCAGGTCGAGCAGCACGTCGCCGAGCGGTACCCCGACGGCATGCACGGCGCGATCGCGGACGGCATCCGCGAGCACCTGCCCGAGGCCGTCGTCCGGACCGCCACCATGCAGGAACCGGAGCACGGACTCACCGACGAGGTCCTGGCGGACACCGACGTGCTCACCTGGTGGGGGCACGCCGCACACCAGGACGTCGACGACGCCGTGGTCGACCGGGTGCACCGGCACGTGCTCTCCGGCATGGGGCTGCTCGTGCTGCACTCCGGCCACTGGTCGAAGATCTTCGGCAAGCTCATGGGCACCACCTGCACCCTGCGGTGGCGCAGCGAGCACGACCAGGAGCTCGTCTGGACCGTCAACCCCCAGCACCCGATCACCCGCGGGGTGCCGAACCCGATCGTCATCCCCGAGCAGGAGATGTACGGCGAGTACTTCGACGTCCCGACGCCCGACGAGCTCGTGTTCATCTCGGGCTTCACGGGCGGCGAGGTGTTCCGGAGCGGCATGACGTACCGCCGCGGCCTGGGGAAGATCTTCTACTTCTCCCCCGGTGACCAGGACTTCCCCGTCTACCACCACCCGGACGTCCGCCGGGTGATCGCGAACGGCGCCGAGTGGGCACGGCCGGAGCGCGAGCGCGAGATGCCGACGCTCCGCCGCTACGACCTGGGCGAGTACTTCGACGGGCAGCACTACCGCGGCCCGTTCGACGACGCCGAGCCGGAGACGGCCGCCCCGGCGGCCGCCGAGCCCGCGGTCACCGAGCCGGCAGCCAGTGCGCCCGCTGCCGAGCGCGACGGGGCGCAGGCGTGAGCCCCTTGCGCGTCCTGCAGGTCGGCGCCGGCGGGATGGGGCGGGCCTGGCTCGCCACCGTCGCCGCCGACCCCGAGGTCGAGCTGGTCGGCATCGTCGACCTCGACCTCGACGCCGCGCGTGCCGGCGCCGCACACGCCGGCGACCCGTCGATCCTGGTCGGCACGGACCTGACCACGCTGGCCGCCGAGACCGGGGCCGAGGCCGTGCTCGACATCACCGTGCCGGTCGCGCACCACCCGGTCACCATGCAGGCGCTCCGGGCCGGGCTCCCCGTGCTCGGCGAGAAGCCCGCCGCGCAGACCGTCGCCGAGGCGCTGTCGCTCGCGGCAGCCGCCGAGGCCACCGGCAAGCTGTTCATGGTGTCGCAGTCCCGCCGCTACAACGACCAGCTCGTCGCGTTCCGGCAGCACGTCCGCGACCTCGGTGTCGTGGGCGGGCTGAGCACCCGGTTCGCGAAGGCACCGCACTTCGGTGGCTTCCGCGAGGAGATGGACGACGTCCTGCTGCTCGACATGGCCATCCACGCCTTCGACTCGGCGCGGTACGTGCTCGAGCGCGATCCGGTGTCGGTGTACTGCGAGTCGTGGAACCCGTCGTGGTCCTGGTACCGGGGCGACGCGGCCGCCGCCGCCGTCTTCACGTTCGAGGACGACGTCCGCTACGTCTACGACGGCTCCTGGTGTGCGCCGGGTGCGGAGACCTCGTGGAACGGCGACTGGCGCGCCTCCGGAGCCGCCGGCACGGCACTCTGGGACGGCGACCACGACCCGTCGAGCGACCTCGACGGCACACCGGGGTCCCCGGTCACGGCACCGTCGGTGGGACACGAGATCGCCGGGTCGCTGGCGTCCTTCGTCCGGGCCGTCCGCTCCGGCGAGGTGCCGGACGGCGAGGTGCACGGCAACGTCATGAGCCTCACGATGGTCGACGCCGCGATCACGTCGGCGCGCAGCGGGCGCCGGGTCGTCATCGACGAGGTGCTCGAGCAGGCACACCGGGACGCCCTGGACACCGAGCAGGACGACGCGGTCCGCGACCGCCTGGCGGCGTGGGAGTCGGTCCGTGGCGCGCTCCGTGCGCGCCTGCCCGCGTCCTGAGACGCGACCACAGGACGGACGGGAGGCCCGTGGCGACACCGCCACGGGCCTCCCGTCCGTCGGAGCGCGCGATCAGCGCGGGATGACGGAGAACAGGAACTTCTTGCGGACCATGTACCAGGCCAGCAGGATCAGCGCCGTGTGCACCACGAACCCGATCCAGAAGTCGCCCCACGGCACACCGGGGATCGACGCGATCGCCAGGGCGAAGAACACCTGCCAGACGAACACGTACAGGCTCGCCTGCCCGAGCGGGATCCAGAGCCAGCCGATGGCGGCGGCGATGGGCTTCCAGAACACCGTGAGGATCGCGTAGGACACGACCGCGAAGAACGCGATGTCCGCCAGGCGGCCCCACTGCAGGTCCACCCGCTGGTACGCCGTGTTGTACAGCGACTGGTACATCTCGGCCGGGAACGGCACCGGGGTGAACCCGAAGTGGTCACCGGCCCAGACGTAGACCAGGAACGCCGCGTACCCGCCGACCGCGATGCCGACCAGGACCTTGCCGAGACGCCCGGTGAGCGCGCCGACGATCTGCCGCCGGTAGTACCCGAGCACGAGCCCGTGGGTGAACACGACCTGCCAGGTGAACAGGGGGAACACCGCCTCGAACTGCGAGTTCAGCGGGCGGAAGTCCGGGTTGAGCGCCTGGAACACGTAGAGCGCCCAGCTGGCGGTGAGGAGCGCCCACCAGAACCCGCGGCGGATCACCCAGATGAACGCCGGGATGAACAGGCTCAGCACCACGAACAGCCCCATGATGTTGAACGGCCACGGCCCCATCTCGAGCAGCAGGAACTGCCGGATCGCGTACCAGGGCGGCGGGTACGCGAGCAGCTGCATGACGTTCGGGTACAGGTCGTAGACGCGTCCCTCGGCGTCGACCCCACCGAGGCCGGTGCCCCGGTCGGTGAAGGTCGTGATGGCGTCGGTGTTCAGGAACGGCACGAAGCTCAGCACGAACACGACGGCGATCACCACGAGCGTGACGACGTACTGCTTGCGTGCGCGCTTCCACGCCCCGATCGCCGCAGCCCACTCGCCGAACTTCTTCACGGCGAACGGGTACGTCATGCCGAGCACCATGCCGGACAGGAACACGAACATCTCGGCGCCGGTGATCGCCCCGACGGCGTGCAGCGTCAGGTACGAGTACGGCCCGCCGATCTCGATGTGGGTGATCACCACGGCGAGGATGATGAACCCGCGGAACAGGTCGAGCCGCAGGTCACGGCCGGGCTTGCCGTCGTCGGGGTAGCGCCAGCTCGGCAGGAGCCGGCCGAACACCCCGCTCAGCAGGAACACGACCGCCAGGCCGGCGGCCAGCCAGACGATCCACGCCATCTGGTCGCCGCCGGTCTCGTACTCCTGGGAGATCGCGGCGTTGCCCTGCTGCACGGTCACACGATCGGTGACCGGGCCGAAGGCGAAGTCGCCGGACCGCTCGAGGTCGGCGCGGAAGGCCTCCGCGACGTCCGGGTCCGCAGTGAGCCGCCAGTCGGCCACGCGGTTGCCGGCCTCGGGCTCGCGTCGCTCCGCCTCGAGCACGGTCATGCCCCGGATCAGCGGACGCTCCTGCACGGCGGCGAGCACCTGCCGCCACCAGCTCCGCTTGACCTGGAGCTCGGTGTCGCCCTGCAGCTCGCGGTTGTACAGGGCACCGGTGTCGAGCAGCATCGGACGGTCGTCGGCCACCGCGAACCGGTCGTAGAACGTGCCCGACTGCGGCTGGTCGTAGCCCCAGTCCTCGTCGAACCGCGACTCGACCTCGCCGCTGCGGGTGAGCGGCACGGCGCGACCTGCGGCCTCGGTCGGGTCGCCCTTGCCGTACGAGAACATCGAGAGCCCGACCCAGTCGACGGCCTCGGCCCCCGGCCAGTACGGCCCGTACGGGTCGTCGGCACCGGTGAGCTGTCCGTCGCCGTTCGTGTCCGCCTTCGCGACGTCGACCGGGGACAGGTTCCGCAGCCGCCCGGCGGACTCGCCGAACGGGTAGCCGGCACCGTACCCCGGCGACCAGACCATGAGCGCGTCCGACGTACCCGCGTGCACGGTCGTACTGAGCGCACGGAACGCCCGGACGAACTCCGTCGGCTGCTGGCCCCAGCGGACCCACGAGCCGTTCATCTGCGGCGCGAACCGGACGAGCACCTGGGTGTCGTACTGGTCGTGCAGGTCCTCGAACACGGAGTTGACGGCGCGTGCGTCCCCGGCGTCGAGCGACCGCAGCCTGCGGTCGGGTTCGAGGCTCACGACGAGCACCGCACCCTGGGTCGCCGCCGCGCGCGCCGACCGGAGGAGTTCCTGCTTGGCCGGGCCGTCGAGCGGGTAGTCGACGGAGACGCCGTACATCGACGGCGTCGCGCCGAGCCGTCCCTCGTAGCCCTCGGGTGAGTCACTCGCCCAGTCGAGGTCGGGGCCGAACCACGTCGAGCCCCCCGCCGGCTCGACGGCGGCGGCACGCTGCACGGGTGCCGCGGACGACGCAGACGCCGCGGACGCGGGCAGCGCACCACCGAGCAGGAGCGTGGCGATCGTGACGAGGAGGGCGAGGGCGCGGGCCACCTGCTGCTTCACCGGTCGCACGCGAGGATCCAGACGTTGTGGCCGGACTCGTGCCGGTGCTCGAGCCGGTCGAGCGCGGCGATCGCGAGCGCCAGCCCACGCCCGCTCTCCTGCTCGACGTCGGCCATGGTGACGGCGCTCAGGTCGATGTCGACGGGCATCCCGTTGTCGGTCAGCACCGCCGTCAGGGCCTGGTCGGTGGCCTGGAGGCGCACGGAGTACCGGCGCCCGGTCCCCCGGTCGGCGCGGACGGTGTGCTCGACGATGTTCGCGGCGACCTCGGCCAGGGCGGTCTCGAGTGCGAAGCGGAGTCGCACGTCGTCGATGCCGAGCCCGTCCCACCACGCGGCGAAGCGGTCCTGCACCTCGTTGAGGGAGTCGGGCGTCGCGGCGACCTCGAACGTGGTCTCGGTGCTCACAGGGGCCCTCCGGCGGTGCTCGACTCGTGTTCGGACTGTGCGGGGGTGGCCGGGCCGCGGTACCGGACAGCGCGGATCACGATGCTGAAGATGAACAGGTCGAAGACGACCCACGCGGTGTTGACGAGCGGCGCGATCCCCTCGGCCTGACCGGTCAGGTACCGGATGACGATCATCACCAGGGCGGCGACCAGGGCACCCATCGCCCAGAGCTGCGGCTTGACCAGGTCCCACCGCGGCTTCTGCTCGGTCTCGTCGCGCACCTTCGGGGTGACGCGGAACCCGAGCGGCTTGCCCCGGAAGACGTTCTGGAACGCGCTGGCCACCGACTCGATCCAGATCGGGAACAGGGCGAGCGAGTACTGCTGCCCGCGCCAGGTCGGTCTGCCGGCGGCGACCACCCAGAACAGCAGCTGGTTGCACACCAGGAACGGGATGAGCCGGGCGAAGAAGTCGACGCTGTAGGCCTGCACGGGCACGACCCCGAACGACAGGCAGAGCACCGGCGCCGCGATGTAGACGATCGCGGCGAACCCCGACAGGTAGCTCCACATCGTCGAGAAGTACATGAGCCGCTGCCCCCACGACAGCCCCTTCTGCACCAGGGGGTTCTCGCGGAAGAACACCTGCATGGTGCCCTGCGCCCAGCGGAGTCGCTGCACGAGCATCGTCGGCAGGTCCTCGGGGGCCAGGCCCGTCGCCAGGATCTCGTCGTGGTACGCCGACTTCCAGCCGAGGCCGTGCAGGCGCATCGCGGTGGCCATGTCCTCGGTCACCGAGATCGTCGCCAGCGGCATGATCGGCTGGGCCTCGTCGTCACGGTTGACGTCGAGGGCACGGGCGAGCACGGCGATCGACTCGATGGCGGCGACCGGCGAGGCCTCGCGCCGCCCGAGCACGTCGAGGGCGGCGTCGTCGAGTCCGGCGAAGGTGTTCGCGTCGGTGGACATCGCCGCGAGCTCCTGCAGGTCGTTCCGCACCGATTCGAGGTCGGCGGCGGCGAACCGGAACGCGATGGCGTCGATCCCCCGCTGGAACGCGTAGGTCACGTCGCCCAGGGGTTCGCCGGACCGGACCTGCTCGCGTGCGCGGTCGACCACGCCCTCGGCGTCGTCGAGGGCATCGAGCACGCGCGGGTCGGTCTCGGTCTCGCGGGAACGGGCGAGAAGCTTGCGCGAGGTGGCGAGGGTGCGCTGCACGGACGCCTCGACCTCAGCCACGTAGCGCGAGATGCCGAGCTGCATGAGTGCCTCACGCCGCAGGATCGCGTTCGACCCGCAGAAGAACGCGGCGTTCCAGCCGTCCTTCGACTGCTGGATCGGGCCGTAGAAGAGCGGCGCCTGGCTGCCGAGGGGGTCGGCAGCGGGGACGTTCTCGAACCACTGCGGCGTCTGCACGAGCGCCATCTGCGGGTCCTTGAAGTAGCCGAGGGTGCGGTCGAGGATCGCCGGGTCCGGCACCTGGTCGGCGTCGAGGATGAGCAGGAACTCGCCCTGGGTCGCGAGCAGGGCGTTGTTGAGGTTGCCGGCCTTCGCGTGCCGTGGCCGGTCCACCCAGTCGGCGCCGCGCGTGATGACGCCGATGCCGAGCGCTTCGGCCGCCGCGCGCATCTCGGGGCGGTTGCCGTCGTCGAGGATCCAGGTGGTGTGCGGGTGCGTGATCGCCTTCGCCGCGCGGGCGGTGCGCTCCACCAGGTCGACCGGCTCGTTGTAGGTCGTGATGAAGACGTCGACGGTGACGTCGGTGGACGGCTTCGCCGGCGGTTCGCCGCGCTCCCGGAGCCGCCAGGCCCCGAGCGCGAAGAGCAGCGAGTCGATGACGCTGTAGGTCTCGGCGAGGATCAGCGGCACCGCGATCCACCACGAGTGCCAGTTCACCGAGGCCGCCCAGCGCCACACGATGTAGTTCACCCCGGCGAGGGACGCCAGGAGCGCCACGGTCCGCACGGTGACCAGGCGCCGGCGGGCCGTTCCGGTGGTGAGTCGGCGGCGGTCCTGTCGGCTGACGTCGAGCGCGGTCACCGGGTCGCCCCGACCGTGGTGCCGTCGCACGTGCTGCGTCGCAAGCATGCCTCCTGATCCGCGGGCCCCGGCCGCAGCGCACGCCCGAGAGTGGTTCCGTCCGGCAGCTGACCCGGGGGCCACCGTGCCGGTCGTCCGCTTCGGTCGTCGGGCACGACCTGGGCGTGACGACCTGTCTACCGCACGGGTGGGGAGTCTGTCAGGTTGCTCACCCGATCTGGGGACACGGCGTCTCAGAAGACGGCGGTGAACCCCAGGTCGTCGGCCAGGCGTGCGATGACCTGGTCGAAGTACGCCGCACCGTCGGACACGGACCCCACGAAGTGCCCGAAGAGCTCGAACGAGATCGTCCCGAACACCGTCGTCCAGGCCATCAGCGTCCGGACCAGGACCTCGTCGGGCAGGGAGATGCCGAACGAGCGCAGGGTGGCGACCCCGTCCGCGACGGCGGGACCGGCCACCCCGGGAGCCGCCGTGGGCGCGGTGGGTGATCCGGGCCTCCCGGCCGTCCCCGGCGTCGACGTGACGGGCGAGCCCGACGTACCCGATCCGCCCGACGCACCCGACGCGCCCGACGCACCGGGCGCACCGGAGCCGACGGCGTCCGCGACCACGCGCACCAGGGCGAGCGTCGTCCGTGTCGCGGGTGCGACCGTCTCGCGCGGCGCGGCGTAGCCCGGTACCGGCGAGCCGAAGAGCAACGCGAAGTCCCCCGGGTGCGCGATCGACCAGTCACGGATCGCCCGGCACATCGCGACCCAGCGCGCCCCGGCATCGGGTCCGGCTGCCGCACCGGCGGCCTCGACCGCGGCACCGAGCTCGTCGTAGTCGGTGATGAGCAGGGCGGTCAGCAGGTCGTCGCGGCTCGGGAAGTACCGGTACACGGCCGACGAGACCATCCCGACGTCACGGGCGACGGCACGCAGGCTCAGGGCCGCAGGACCCTCGTCGGTCAGACGGGTGCGTGCCGCGGCCAGGATGTCGGCGGTGACCGTCTGCCGTGCGAGCGCTCGGGCGGTGGGTGCCATCCGTCGATCCTGGCACGAGAGAGCAGCGCACACAAAGGAGAGCAGTGCTCTTGCTTTTCCGCGCAGGAGCGGTCATGCTCGCTTCCGAGAGCACTGCTCTCGCACCGACCAGGAAGCAGGAGACCATGTCCCACCACATCGTGATCGGCGCCGGCCCGGTCGGCCGCCACGTCACCGGACTCGTGAACGCCCGGGGCGACCGCGTCACCGTCGTCTCCCGCTCCGGGCGCAGCACCGGCGTCGCCGGGGTCGAGCACCTCGCGCTCGACGCCTCCGACGCCGACGCGCTCACCCGCGCCGCCGAGGGAGCGGCCGTCCTGTACAACTGCGCGAACCCCGGCGACTACACGCAGTGGGAACGCACCTGGCCCCCGCTCGCCGCAGCGCTGCTCACCGCGGCCGAACGGACCGGTGCGACGTACGCCATCACCGGGAACCTGTACCCGTACGGCCCGGTCGACGGACACATGCGCGCCGGACTGCCCGACGCGGCCACGGACCGCAAGGGCGTGCTCCGGGCGCGGATGTGGGCCGACGCCCTCGCCGCGCACGACGCGGGCCGGATCCGCGCCGTCGAGGTCCGCGCCTCGGACTACCTGGGGCCCGGGATCGGCGCGAACGGGCACGTCACGCGCGTGCTGCCGGCGGCACTGCGGGGCCGGGCGGTGTGGATGGTCGGCCGCACAGACCTGCCGCACACCTTCACCGACGTGCTCGACGTCGCCCGGACCCTCGTGGCCGCCGCCGAGGACGAGAGCGCCCACGGCCGCACGTGGATGGTGCCGAGCAACCCCGCGCGAACGCAGCGCCAGGCCCTCACCGACGTCCTCGCGGCGACGGGGAAGCCCGCGGTGCCGGTACGCCGGATGCCCGCGGCCCTGTTCCGCGTCGGCGGGCTCGTGTCGCCGATGCTGCGCGAGCTGGCCGACCTGACCTACCAGTGGACCGCGCCGTACGTGGTGGACGACGCCGAAAGCCGCACCCGCTTCGGCATCGAGCCGACCCCGTGGGACGAGGTGTGCCGCCGCACGGCCGCCGGCGTGGCCTGACCGCGAGCCACACACGGAAGGGGGTAGGACGCTCCATTGCGTCCCACCCCCTTCCGCCTCGCACCGCCGGTCAGATCACCAGCAGCCTCGAGTACTGCGCCACGTCGAGCTGCTGCGCAGCTCCACCCGCGGCGGGGACCTTCCACAGCCCGACCGAGGGGCCGCTCTCGATCGAGACGAACACGTCCCCGTCGGCGGAGGCGGCACCCAGGTGCTCGCCACGCGACCCGGCGGTCAGCCCGGTCACCGGCACGGTCGACGTCCCGCCGCTGCCCACCACGAGCTTGTCCGGGATGCCGCGGTCGATCGTGCACCCGCCCGGCCGGTACTCCGACGGGGCGGGGCAGAACTGCGCCGACTGCAGGAGCGAGAAGCCATCGGCGTTCGCGGCGGCGTAGTCGAACGCGTACCGCGGTTCGATCTTCGTCAGTTCGGTCGCCCCGGGCTTGAGCTGGTACCAGATCCACGACCCGGCGGCACCGGTCGATCGGATGTCGACGTAGACGTTGCCCTGCGAGTCCGCGAGCACACCGGCGGGGTAGCCGACGATCATGCCGCTCGGCCCGGTGAACGTGCGGGGTGCGATGCCGGTGCCCTTGACGTACGGCTGGCTGACCGTTCCGCCGAGCACGACGACCTTGCCGTCCGGGGTGACCGTCCAGAAACGCTGATCGCTCCCGACGGCTTTGCCACCCAGGTCGAGCACGGTCTTCTGGGTCGAGGTGCCGACCGGCAACTGCTGCACCGCACCGGTCACCGAGTCCACCCAGTACAGGTTGCCCTCGGCATCGGAGCGCAGGTCCGGGGTCAGGTGCAGGCCGGACGCGATGATCGAGATCCCGCCGCCGTCGGCCGGGTGCAGCAGGATCGAAGTGCCGTCCGCCGTCGGGGTGAACACGTCACCGTCGGCATTCGCGGCGAAGCCCTCGACGTCCCTCGCGACGACGGTCTTCGCACCGCTGCCGGAGTCCGCGAACCGCACGACGTCACCGTTGCCGTCGAGCCCGAACAGCGACTGCGTCGTCTCCGGCTCGGGTGCGGGTGGTGCCGTCCAGCGCAGCGTGATCGTGCGGCCGGTCCCCCGGTGTCCGAGGGCACGGAGCGAGAACCGGTACGTGGTCGCGGGCGAGAGCGCGTCGAAGCGGTCGGAGCGGGCACGCGGGTGGAGTCGGTCGGCCTGACGGTCGTGCCGGTTCGCGACGGCGGCGACCGCGACCTTCCAGCCCGTCACCTTCGCGCCGTGCTTCGGGCCACGCCACGTCAGCGTGGCGCTGTCCGCGTCGCCGGTGACGCGGACGGCGGTCGGCGCTCCCGGCACCGACGACCAGGAGGTGTGCGCCGTCGCAGGCGCCACACCTCCGAAGACGAGCGCCGCGGCGGCGACCGCGGTGATGAGTGCTCGGTACACGATGTTCCCCTGCCTTCTCCGCGGCTCCCTGCGTCACGGCTCCGGGTATCACAGCACCGTGCCGACCGCAGGGGAACGGTTGCGGGCGGGATGTGCGGTTCCCCGCACCGCAAGATGCCGCCTGGTACCCCCGCACACGCCGTCGCGTTCCCGAGACGCCGCGGAATCCGGCGGCGTCTCGCCGACTCGGCGGCGTGGAAGCGACACGACGGCGTCTCGCGGGCCCGGAACGCGCACCGACGACGGACGGGAGGCACGGTGCCAGCTGGCACCGTGCCTCCCGTCCACAGGGGTCGCGTCTCGGACGCGGCGCGTCTCAGTAGCGCGGCTTGCGCTCCGGACGCTCGTCGCGGTCGTCACGGCGTCCGCCACCACGGCGATCCGCACGGATCTCGATGAGCTTGCCGCTGATCCGGGTGTCGGTCAGGCGGTCGAGCACACCGGGGTCCATGTCGGCCGGCAGCTCGACGATCGAGAAGTCCGGACGGATCTGGATCGCACCGAAGTCGTCGCGGCGCAGGCCACCTTCGTTGGCCAGCGCACCGACGATCTGGCGCGGCTCGACGCGGTGACGACGGCCGACCTCGATGCGGTACGGGGACATCGGCTGCGAACGACGCGGGGCGCGGTCGCCACGGTCGCGGTCGCCGCCACGGTCGTCGCGGGCACCACGGTCGTTGCGGCCGCCGCGGTCGTCGCGGGCACCACGGTCGTCGCGCTCGCTGCGGCGGGCGTCACGCTCCATCTGCGAGCGGAGCGCGTCGTCGGCTGCGGTGAGCAGCAGCGGCGAGTCACCCTGCGCCACGACCGCCAGGGCGGCAGCGACGTCGTCCGAAGGGACGTCGTGGTGCTCGACGTAGTGCGCGATGACGTCGCGGAACGCGGCGATCCGGCCCTGGTCCTCGAGCGCCGCGGTGATGGCGTCGTCGAAGCGGGTCAGGCGCGTCTCGTTGACGTCGTCGATGGTCGGCAGCTGCATCTGCGTGAGCGGCTGCTTGGTGTGGCGCTCGATCGCGGCGAGCAGGCGACGCTCACGCGGGGTGACGAAGCTGATCGAGTCACCCGAGCGGCCGGCACGACCGGTACGACCGATACGGTGCACGTAGGACTCGATGTCGACGGGGATGTCGAAGTTCACGACGTGCGTGATGCGGTCGACGTCGAGACCACGGGCGGCGACGTCGGTGGCGACCAGGATGTCGAGCTTGCCCGACTTCAGCTGGTTGACCGTGCGCTCACGCTGGGCCTGGGCGACGTCACCGCTGATCGCGGCGGCGGCGTACCCGCGGGCGCGGAGCTTCTCGGCCAGGGTCTCGGTCTCGCTCTTGGTGCGGACGAAGATGATCATGCCCTCGAAGTCCTCGACCTCGAGGATGCGGGTGAGCGCATCGACCTTCTGCGGGTACGAGACCATCAGGTAGCGCTGCGTGATGTTCGCGGCGGTCTTCGTCTTGGTCTTGACGGTGATCTCGGCCGGGTCGGTCAGGTACTGCTGCGAGATGCGGCGGATCTGCGCGGGCATCGTCGCCGAGAAGAGGGCGACCTGCTTGTCGTCCGGGGTGTCGGCGAGGATCGTCTCGACGTCCTCGGCGAAGCCCATCTTGAGCATCTCGTCGGCCTCGTCGAGGACCAGGTACTTCAGCTCGGACAGGTCGAGCGTGCCCTTCGCCAGGTGGTCCATGATGCGGCCGGGGGTGCCGACGATGACGTCGACGCCACGGCGCAGGGCGGAGAGCTGCACGCCGTAGGCCTGGCCGCCGTAGACGGGCAGGACGTGGACGTTCTTCATGTGGGACGCGAACTGCTCGAACGCTTCGCACACCTGCAGGGCGAGCTCACGCGTCGGGGACAGCACGAGCGCCTGGGGCTTCTTGCTGCCGGACTCCATGCGGGACAGGATCGGCAGCGCGAACGCCGCGGTCTTGCCGGTTCCGGTCTGCGCCAGGCCGACGACGTCGCGCCCGGCGAGGAGGGTGGGGATGGTGGCTTCCTGGATGGCGGAAGGGGTCTCGTAGCCGATGTCCTTGACGGCCTTGAGCACAGCGTCGCTCAGGCCGAGATCGGCGAACGTCACCACGGGCCCGTCGTCGAGGGTCTCAGTGGTGGGGGTGGTGTCCGTGCTCATACCACCAACGGTATCTCGAATGCGCGCTCCGCAGGGACGGGAGGCCCGTGGCGGCGCCGCCACGGGCCTCCTGTCCGTCCCCTCGGTCACGTCAGGAGCGCGTGGTGCCGATCCCCAGGACCGTGTCGGCACGGTCGTTCAGCCGCGTCAGCATCTCGGCGAGCGCGCGCAGCTCGTCCGAGGCGAACTCCCCCGTCAGGTCGTCGAAGACCTCGGCGCCGGCGGCGTCCAGCTCGTCGAGCAGCCGCCGGCCGGCGGGGGCGAGCGTGACGAGCGTGGCGCGGCCGTCCGCGGGATCGGGCGACCCGATCAGGTGCTCGGCCTCGATCAGTGAGGCCACCCGCCGGCTGATCACCGGGCGGGACAACCCCGTCGCGTCGGCGATCGCGGTCGCCCGGACGGGGCCGTGGCCGGCCACGGCACGCAGGATCACGCGGGCGGTCGGGTCGAGCCCGCCGCGCGACTCGATGAGCGAGGAGCGCAGGGTCTGCCGGACCCACAGCCGGTCGAGCTGGGATCGCAGGAGTCGCTCTGCGGCACGCCGGTCGTCGGTCACGCGCCCAGCGTAGCGGGCACATTTAGTTGCTTGCCGGAAGCAACAGATGTATCGTTGCGCGGTCTGCAAAGTTTCACAGCCAGAAAAAGGAGTTCGATGACCGCCACCGCACCCGTCTCGGTGCAGCACGGTCGGCACACCGCCGAGGCCCCCGCGGCCTCCGGAAGCGCCGGCCAGCAGCCGCTGATGACCCACCGTCAGATCCTCCTGGTGATCTACGGCCTGATGGCGGGCATGTTCCTGTCCTCGCTCGGCCAGACGGTGTTCGGCACGGCGATCCGCACGATCGGCGACGACCTGCACGGGCTCGACCAGCAGGCCTGGGTGACCACCGCGTACCTCATCACCTCGACGATCGCGACGCCGATCTACGGCAAGCTCTCCGACATCTTCGGCCGCCGTCCCCTCTACATCTTCGGCATCGTCGTCTTCATCCTCGGCGCCGTCCTGTCGTCGATGTCCACCTCGATGCTCATGCTCGCCGCCTTCCGCGCGGTGCAGGGCATCGGTGCCGGTGCGCTGATGTCGCTGCCGCTGGCGATCATGGGCGACATCCTCGCCCCGCGTGAGCGCGCCAAGTACCAGGGGTACTTCCTCGCCGTCTTCGGCATCTCGTCCGTCATCGGCCCGCTCATCGGCGGCCTGCTCGCCGGTTCCTCCGAGATCCTGTGGATCACCGGCTGGCGCTGGGTCCTGCTGATCAACGTGCCGATCGGTGTCGCGGCGCTGCTCATGGTCATCGTGTTCCTGCACCTGCCGAAGGTGCACGGCGCCGGCGACGCGAAGCCGAAGGTCGACTGGTGGGGCGCGACCGCCGTCATCGTCACCCTCGTGCCGCTCCTGCTCGTCGCCGAACAGGGCCGCATCTGGGGCTGGGGCTCCCCCGCCGCCGTCGCCTGCTACGTCGTCGGTGTCGTCGGGCTGATCGGTCTGCTGCTCATCGAGTCGAAGATGGGCGACGCGGCGATCATCCCGCTCAAGCTGTTCCGCTCGGGCACGTTCTCGATGGCGACCGTCATCGGGTTCCTGGTCGGCTTCGCGATGTTCGGCGCGATGCTCACGATCCCGCTCTACCTGCAGATCGTCACCGGGCTCACCCCGACCGAGTCCGGCTTCGCCACGCTGCCCCTGGTCGGCGGTCTCATGATCGCCTCGATCACCTCGGGGCAGATCGTCGCCCGCGTCGGCCGTTACCGGATCTTCCCGGTCATCGGCACCGCGCTCGTCTCCGCCGGCTACGTCGTCCTGACCTTCATGTCGATCGACAAGCCGCTCTGGTTCCTGATGATCGGCATGTTCCTCATCGGTCTCGGCCTCGGCTCGGTCATGCAGTCGCTGACCCTGGCGTCGCAGGGCTCGGTGGAGGCCCGTGACATGGGCGTCGCCACGTCGTCCGCCACGTTCTTCCGCCAGATCGGTGGCACGCTCGGCACCGCCGTGCTGCTGTCCATCCTGTTCTCGGTGATGCCGGCGAACATCCTGACCGCGACCGCGAACCAGAAGGACCTCGGTCCGGCACTCGACGCCGCGCTCAACCCGACCGTCGCCAGCGCGAAGGCGAACCAGGGCGCCATGGACCAGATCTGGACGCCCGTCGTCACCCCGCTGACGAAGACCGTGCAGTCACAGCTCGACGCCGCCTCGGCCAAGGCGAAGCAGGCCGCCGACGCCGCGGTCACCGAGCAGGTCACCGCGGCCGTGCAGCAGCAGGTCGCCGCGGGTGCCGTGCCCGCAGCGGCAGCGCAGACCGTGATCGACCAGCAGGTCGCCGCGGCCACGCCGGCCGCCGAGCAGTCCGCACTCGAGCAGGTCGCCGACCAGGCGCACGCCAGCGTGCAGGACGGCACCGTGTCCGTCGACTGGTCGAACGCTGCGCAGCGCTCCTACTGGGTCGACGAGCTCACCCCCGAGCTCGCGAAGAAGATCGACGACGGCAACACCACGAGCGACAGCGCCACCAGCACGAACGACACCTCGTTCCTGACCGGTGCCGACAGCCGCCTGACCCGGCCGTTCATGGCGGGCTTCAACGCCTCGTCCGTGACGATCTACTGGGTCGGTCTCGGCGTCATCCTGCTCGCGTTCGTGCTGACCTGGTTCTTCCGGGTGCCGCCGCTGCGCCAGCGGTCCGCGCTGCAGGAGCAGGCCGACATGTCCGCCGAGGCGCAGCTCGAGGCCGAGGCGGGCGCCGCCGCAGCCGAGGCCGGCTCGTTCACGGGCCCGATGACCGGGTCCACACCGACGACCCGTCGGTGACCGACCGGGGCGTCCGCCCGTGCCCCCTTTCCGGGCGGGCGCCCCTCCCACCCACATCGATCTACCAGGAGTCCACGTGATCACCACCCCGGCAGCGGCTGCGGCAACGGAGCCGTGCACGCTGCGTGAACGGAAGAAGCAGCAGACCCGGCAGGCGCTGCACGACGCGGCACTCACGCTCGTGTCCGCGCACGGGCTCGACGGCGTGACGGTCGAGCAGATCTGCGCCGACGCCGACGTCTCGCCCCGCACCTTCTTCAACTACTTCTCGTCGAAGGCGCACGCGGCACTCGGGCTCGACTCGGTCGAGGTGCCGGAGCGCGCAGCGGCCTGGTTCGCCGAGGCCGACGGGGCCCTGGTCGCCGACCTGTGCACCCTGGTCGCGGCGACCGTGCCGCTCTCGCAGGACCGCAGGCGCATGAAGGAGCTGCTCGTGCTCCGGCCGGAGATGTCGTCGATGGTGATGCAGTGGATGGCCGAGTCGCGCCAGTCCCTGCTCAGCGTCGTCGGCACTCGCACGGATGCGCAGACCGCCCGCACCGCCGTGACCCTGGTGATGTCGGCGCTCAGCGAGGTCGCGCACCGCGAGACCGTGCGGAGCAACGACGAGCTCGCCGACCGGCTCCGTGCGGTCGTGCGCGAGATGGCCGCGCTCGCGTCCTGAGCCGGGGGCGCAGGGCGTACCTGGTCGAATCGGGCGTACCTGGTCGAATCGGGCGTACCTGGTCGAATCGGGCGTACCTAGCAGGAACTTCCCGCCAGGTACGCCCGTTTCCGCTTTCCAGCGCAGGCGCAATGGGAAGGAACGTCGCGCCGTGCGCGTGCCCCGGTGCCGGACGGGAGGCCCGTGGCGGCGTCCCCACGGGCCTCCCGTCCGCACCGTGGCCGGGTGCGAACACGCCGTCGTGTCCGCCCGACGCCGGGAAGTCGTCGAGACGCCCCCGTTTCCGGAGGCGTCTCGGCGTGACGACGGCGTGTCCCAGCCGTCGCGCACTCGCACTGCTCGACTGACGAGCCCTAGGGTTTCCCCAGTCCGCACTCCGGAGTACCTTGCCGGGCATGCACACGACCGGACCCGCGCCGTACTTCCAGTTCGCCGGCACCGCCAGGCAGGCCCTCGAGCACTGGCAGCGGGTGTTCGGTGGCCAGGTGCAGATCGCGACCTACGCGGACTTCTCCCGCACGGACGGCCCGGCCGACGCCGTCGCGCACGGCCAGCTCACCGGCGAGCTGCAGCTGTTCGCCGCGGACGCGAGCGAGGGCGAGGGCGACACCCCGTTCTCGGCGACGGGGCTGCTCTTCTCACTGCTCGGCGCCGCGGAACCGGACGTCCTGCGCCGGTGGTTCGACCAGCTCGCCGAGGGCGGCACGGTCGTCGACCCACTGCAGCAGCGACCGTGGGGCGACTGGGACGGCACCGTCCGTGACGCCTTCGGGGTCGCCTGGCTGATCGGGTTCGAGGACTCGGCGCGCTGAGTCCCGCGCTGACTCCCGCGCGCAGCAGCGCCTACTGCTGGTCGGACGGCAGCAGCGGCGCCCAGAAGGCGTCGGGGCCGTCGGCCTGCACGGCGTCCGGCTCGAACCGGAAGCCGTACTCGCGCACGAAGTCGAGTGCCGCGGCCCGCTCGTCCTCGGCGTCGTCGTGCGCTGCGTCGAACAAGTAGACGCCGTGGCCCATCGCGACACCGGCGTCGCTGATCACGGAGAGGTCCCAGCGCCCCTGCTCGGAACGCTCGATCCGGACGACGGCGGCCTGGGATGCGGTGAAGTCAGCCATGTCGCGAGCCTACGGACGCCCCGCGGCTGGCGTTCAGGATGCTCCGCGGCCACTACGCTGTGCACGGTCACAGGTCAGACGAGTGGAGAACGCATTGTCAGTCGGATTGCTCGCCGTGGTGGACGACATCCTCTCCGCAGCCCTCAAGGCCAGCGCGAAGACCGCGGGGGTCGTCATCGACGACGCCGCCGTCACACCCCAGTACGTGCAGGGCCTGGAGCCCGCCCGCGAACTGCCGGTCGTCGGGCGCATCGCCCTCGGCAGCCTGTTCAACAAGTTCGTCATCATCATCCCGCTGGCCCTGCTGCTGACGGCGTTCGCCCCCGGGGTGCTGCCCTGGCTGCTGCTGCTCGGCGGCACCTACCTGTGCTTCGAAGGTGCCGAGAAGGTGACCGAGTGGTTCGGTGTCCACCACGAGGGCGGGTCCGACGAGGCCGTCACCGAACCGAAGCTCGTCTTCGGCGCCATCCGCACCGACCTCATCCTGAGCACCGAGATCATGCTCATCGCGCTGGCAGGCCTCGACCCCGACCTCGGGCTCTGGCCGACGCTCGGCGCCCTGATCGTGATCGGCCTGGTCATGACGGCGGTCGTCTACGGCGCCGTGGCGCTGCTCGTCAAGGTCGACGACATCGGCCTGCAGATGATGAAGAACTCGGTCCGCCGCACCCGCCGGATCGGTGCCAGGATCGTCCGCGCGATGCCGATGGTCTTCCGGGTCATCAGCGTCATCGGCACCGTCGCGATGCTCTGGGTCGGCGGACACCTGGTCATCGCGAACCTGGCCGAGACGATCTGGCACGGACCGTACGACCTGCTGCACGGGATCGAGCACGCGCTCGATGCCGCCGGCCCCGTCGTCGTCTGGATCGCCGACACGGCCGTGTCGGCCGTGGCCGGCCTCGTGCTCGGCATGGTCGTCGTCGGCATCGTGCTCGGCATCGGCCGCCTGCGCGGCGGGCAGCACTGACGCGACTGCGCGACGGACGGGAGGCCCGTGGCGGCCTGGCACCGCGCCTCCCGTCCGGTAAGGCGTCCTGACCTGCAGCAGCCGAAAGGTCACAGAGCGGTAACGACGTCAGATCCGTCCAAACCCTTCGCCAGAGGGTGCCGAATCACCTGCAACGACCGGGAACCACCCGGAGCGCTCACCAGCCGCACACCGCTGGTTCTCCACCCTGCACCAGGGTGTGTTCGGCGCGCACNCAGAGGGTGCCGAATCACCTGCAACGACCGGGAACCACCCGGAGCGCTCACCAGCCGCACACCGCTGGTTCTCCACCCTGCACCAGGGTGTGTTCGGCGCGCACACAGCAGCCGCGCCGAGCGCGACAACAGCAAAGGACTGATCACGATGCGTAAGAGCCTCAAGACCTCCATCACCCTCGCCACCACCGGCGCCCTCGTGCTGGGCGGTGCCGCGTTCGGCATCTCCTCCGCCCAGGCCGCGACCCCCGC
>NZ_LMOS01000007.1:0-221546 GCF_001424595.1 Curtobacterium sp. Leaf154 | reverse complement strand
ACACAGCCCAGGAAGTCATGAGGCTCATGGTCGGAGCGTATCGGCCACTAGCTCCTCTCGCTGGTGCGATCGCCAACCACCGTCGTTCGTCTCGCTTGCCGATCGGCGGCCGGGCAGCGGCTCGACAGCAGCGGGATCTAGAGTGCGAACTGTGCTCGTTCCGTACGATCCGTCCTGGCCCGACCAGTTCGAAGCTGCCGCTGAGGAGATCCAGAAGCTGGGGAACAGCGTTTGGCTCGTCGAGCACATCGGCTCGACGTCAGTTCCTGGTCTGGCCGCGAAGCCAATCATCGATCTCGCAGTCCGGGTCTGCGACGGCGCAGATTTCGACGCCCACCGCCAGCGCTTGGAAGCTGGCGGATGGGAACTTGGAAGCAGCGTGCGTTCCCATCCCGTGATGGTCTTCGAGCGCGACGGGCGACGACTTCGTATCGCACACTTCTTCACGGCAGACGACTGGGAGCACAACAACCAGCGCATCTTGCGGGATTGGCTCCTCAGCCACCCCAAGGACATGAGGCGTTACGAGGCGGCGAAAGTTGCTGCCGTAGAGGGAGCTCAGCAGCCCGGAGCTTCGTATAACGCAGCCAAGAAGGCAGTCATCCAGTCCATCGTTGATCGTGCCCGAGCTGACCGAGGTCTTCCTTCCGTACCGGTCTACGACAAGTAGCGGTGTGTCCGGCGGGCGGGCGGCAGAACGTGCCCGTGAGCCGGTGGCTCAACGAACGCGACCGGACGCGCGTTGCCCTGCCCGGTAATCAATCGACTTTGAGGGCGCCGATCGTCGTCAGGGCTGCAGTGCGCGACTCATTTCAAGCAGCCGCATCGTCTGATTGCCGGGACGGCGGTCGCCGAGGAGCTGTAGGGGACGGTATCGGCCGGTGGGATGGAAGCCTTGCCGCGAGTAGAAGCGCATCGCTGGTACCGCGTGCTCGTAGACGTACAGCCGCAGAGTTGGGCCGCGTCTGGCAGCCCAGTCAACGACGTTTTTCAGGAGCGCGTCTGCGATGCCATGACGACGGCCTCGGAAGTCGGGGCTGACGTACACCCCGGTGAGTACCGGGGCCATCCCGTCGACATCACCGTGCTTGGCGCTCATCATTCCCACCCAGCGTCCTGATGTGCGCTCGATCGCGGCCACGCTTGTCGAGTCGGGGCCGTCCCCGCGCTTCGCGCGCAGCCGCCAGTCGCTCTCCGTCATGTGGAGCGTGTACTCCAGGCTGGCCCCGTATGAGATCGGATTGTCGGTCGCATTCTCGATGCGAAGCTCGCGAACCCGCTCCCAGTCATCCTCGGTGGTGGTGCGGATCAGGAACAGCTGGGCCATGCAGCCACGGTAGCGATGAGCAGCGTCCCGGAGACCGGTCGCCCAACAGACGGATTAAACAGCGAGGGCCTAACGGCCGGCGACCAGCCCGGCGACTGTCGTATCGAGGTGGAGATTCTGCGGACTCAGTTCGCTAGCAAAGGTTCTCCCATCCGCTCCTACGAGACCGTGCTGCCAACACCGATAGAGGGTGTGCCACCAGCGCATGACACTCTGCACGACGCGGAGTCGACTCGCCTTCAGCGTCTCCTCCGACAGCGTTGTCCAGCCGCCGCCTTCGGTTATGGCTCGGCGTTCCGCCTCTTCCCAAGGCACCCATGCCGGATCTACTTGGGCAGTCTTTCCGCGCAGCGCGTCCAAGTCCCGGTAGCGGCCTGAAGTCGCGGCCCAGGCGTCCAACGCAGCGAGCACATCACGCCAGTAAGAGTCGTCCAACGTTTCCGCGACGAGCTCTCGTAAGTACGGAACGGCGGACTTGGACGCAGCAGCAAGAGAAGCGAAGACCCGACCGTCCAGTTCGCTGATCGCGTGCCCTCCGGGCCCGGCTCCAAACTTCGGGTCAACTTGACGCCCAGAGCTCTCCTCGCCGAGCAGGTAAGTCACCTTCAGAACGCGCTCGACGCCCTGCGAGAGCTGAGTGAAGACAGCACCGGGTTGGCGCGCTTGCCATGAGGGGCTTGCTGCTTGATTAAGCCCAAGGGCGAGTTGTTCGGTGGCCGTCGATATCTCGCTTGCCAGATGCATCGCTCGTAGCACTTGTGCATTCGGACGATTGGCCATGTGAGCAGGGTATGGCTGTCCCCTCGGCAACCGGCTTCTGGACACCAGGATCAGTCCCGATAGCCGGTCGTCCACCGGCACACCGCTGGCGGCGACAACCACGACAACTTCCCCGTGTCTTGTCTGACCTGGGGATTCCCGCATGACTGTCCCGCGAAAATGCCCGGTGAAGGGGCGCTAAACGCAACACCGTTCACGCGCCCGCGGAAGGGCGCGGCACTTCCAGTCGGGTGACGCCAGCGCGGAGGCCAGATCGCTGCGCGTCCCGCTCGAGCACGACCCCGCAGAACCCCATGTCCACGCGACAACAACCTAGCGCGCACGGCACGCTGCTCCTGACGACCCTGACTGAGGCAGCACCGAGGAACGCGCTCCGGCGACAAGTTGTACGCGAAGGAGACAAGTTGTGTGCGCGGCGACAGGCTCCTACTGCGGCATGTCGACGAACCGCGAGAACATCCCGTGGAACGCCACGGTGATGGTGTCCGTCGGCCCGTTACGGTGCTTCGCCACGATCAGGTCCGCCTCACCCTGACGTGGGTTGTCCTTCTCGTACGCCGACTCACGGTGCAGCAGGATGACCATGTCGGCGTCCTGCTCGATGGAGCCGGACTCACGCAGGTCGGAGATCGCGGGCTTCTTGTCGGCACGCTGCTCGGGCCCACGGTTCAGCTGCGACAGGGCGATGACGGGCACCTGGAGCTCCTTGGCCATCAGCTTCAGGGCACGCGAGAACTCGGAGACCTCTTGCTGGCGGCTCTCGACCTTCTTGCCCGAGGTCATCAGCTGCAGGTAGTCGATGACCACGAGCTTCAGGTTGTGCTGCTGCTTGAGTCGACGGCACTTGGCGCGGATCTCGACGAGCGTCATGTTGGGGGAGTCGTCGATGAAGAACGGGGCGTCGTTGATGCGACCGCGGGTCTGCGCGATGGTGGTCCAGTCGCGGGAGTCCACGGTGCCCTTGCGCATGTTCTGCAGCGGCACGCTGGTCTCGGCGGAGAGCAGACGCATGGCGATCTCGGCGCGGCCCATCTCGAGCGAGAAGAACGCGGCGGTCTGGTCGTGCTTGATCGCGGCGGCGCGGCACAGGTCGAGGGCGAGCGTCGACTTGCCCAGCGCAGGGCGGGCGGCGACGATGATGAGCTGTCCGGGGTGGAAGCCGTTGGTCAGGCCGTCGAGCTGCGCGAACCCGGTCGGCACGCCGGTCATCTGGCCGTCGCGGCCCTTGGCGGCCTCGATCTCGTCGAGGGCGGCGGAGATGGCGTCGGTCAGCGGGACGTAGTCCTCGGTCTGCACACCACCGGCGACGTTGTAGACCTCGGCCTGGGCGCTGTTGACGAGGTCGGTGACCTCACCTTCCGACGCGTAGCCCATCTGGACGATGCGGGTGCCGGCGTCGACCAGCCGACGGAGCACGGCCTTCTCGGCGACGATGCCGGCGTAGTAGCCGGCGTTCGCGGCGGTCGGCACCATGCTCGTGACGCTGTGCAGGTACTCGGCGCCGCCGGCGCGGGACAGCAGGCCGGTCTTGGTCAGCTCGTCGGTGACGGCGATGACGTCGGTGGGTTCACCGTGCGAGTAGAGCGACAGGATCGCGTCGAAGATGACCTCGTGCTTGGGGACGTAGAAGTCCACGCCGCGTGCGGTCTCGATGACGTCGGCGACGGCGTCCTTCGACAGGAGCATGCCGCCGATGGTCGACTGCTCCGCGAGCATGTCGTGCGGCGGGGTGCGTTCCATGCCGCGCTCCGCGTAGTCCTGCGGTGCGGGCTCAAGATGTGCGATCGACACACGCTCTCCTCTGTTGACGACACGGACCGGAACCGGCGGGACAGCACCCACCGGCCGGAACCCGCACCCCTGTTTCTACCCCCGGCGACCGACATCCCCGAGTCGCTGGCCCAAGGTACGGCCCGAGAGTTATCCCCAACAAACGGCCCTGTGGATAACTCTGTGGAGAGGCTGCGGAACACGCCGGACTGCTGTGTGGACAACTGTGGAGGAGCCTGTGGAAAAAGGCCCGTACGAACACACTTTCGACCGCTTGACCTGGGCTTTTGTGTTGCACACGGTGTGTGGAAAAGTGGGGTTCAACTACCCCTTGAAGGTTCCGATTTGACACGTTTCCACTGTGTAAAACGACTTGACAAGCACCCCTCCTGTGGGAAGAGTTCTCGGCCCGCTCCCAGCCAGCCTGACCCCGCATGCAACGTAACCTGCCAGCCGAGTCGACCCGCGCCTCCAGGCCGGTGACCGTCTCGGCGACAGCCGTACGACAAGCCGCGCGACCGCCCCTGGAACGCAACGACGGGCGGGCCTCCCGGAGGAGACCCGCCCGTCGTGGAGCGGAACGTCAGTGCTACTTGGCAGCGACGACCTGGAGCGAGATCACGGCAGTGATGTCCTCGCGCAGGCGCACCGTGGCCTCGTGGTCACCGACGGTCTTGATGGTCGCGGGGACCTCGACCTTGCGCTTGTCGAGCGAGCCGACGCCCTGCGCCTGGACGGCGTCAGCGACGTCGCCCGGACGGACGGAACCGAACAGACGACCGTCCTTGCCGGCCTTGACCGACAGGGTGATGGTCGCGTTCTCGAGCTTCATCTTGAGGTCCTGTGCCTCTTCGATGGTGGCGAGCTCGCGCGCGGTACGCGCGGCACGGATCGACTCGACCTGCTTCTCGCCGCCCTTGGACCACGCGACAGCGAAGCCCTGGGGGATGAGGTAGTTGCGGGCGTAGCCGTTCTTGACGTCGACGACGTCACCAGCGGAACCGAGGCCGGAGACCTCGTGGGTGAGGATGAGCTTCGACATGTGTCGACCTCCGATCAGCGGCCGGAGCCGGCGTAGGGGAGGAGCGCCATCTCACGGGCGTTCTTCACGGCACGGGCGATGAGGCGCTGCTCCTGGACGGAGACGCCGGTGATGCGACGGGCGCGGATCTTTCCACGCTCCGAGATGAACTTGCGAAGGGTCGCAACGTCCTTGTAGTCGATGACGCCGACCTTGATCGACTTCGCGGGAGCAGCGTTCTTGCCGCCCTTGCCGCGAGGCTTCCGGCGGTCGCCGGTGCTCTTTCCAGCCATAGTGATTTGTCCTTAGAAGAAAAGTTGTGTGTCCGTCGGAACCGGGAGGGTCAGTCCGGAACTCGCAGTTGCCGCTGTCAGGCGGCGCTGCGTGCTCCGATCAGAACGGGGTCTCGTCGTCGAAGTTGCCGCCGGGGGTGCTCCACACGTCGTTCGACTGTGCGTTGCCGCCACCCTGCTGGCCGCCCTGGGGAGACCAGGGCGCGTCCGACTGAGCGCCACCGTTGTTGTTCCAGTTGCCGCCGCCGTTGCCCGCGGGGGCGTTGCCGCCGCCGCCGACCTGGCCACGACCGCCGCCACTGCCACCCGCTGCGCGGGTGATCTGTGCGGTCGCGTAGCGGAGCGACGGGCCGATCTCGTCGACCTCGAGCTCGATGCTCGTGCGCTGCTGGCCCTCACGGTCCTGGTAGGAACGCTGACGCAGACGACCCTGCGCGATGACGCGCGAGCCCTTGGTCAGCGACCCCGCCACGTGCTCGGCGAACTCGCGCCACACACTCGCACGGAGGAACAGCGCGTCGCCGTCCTTCCACTCGTTCGCCTGACGGTCGAACGTGCGAGGGGTCGACGCGATGGTGAAGTTCGCCACGGCGAGCCCGTTCTGCGTGTAGCGCAGCTCGGGGTCCGCGGTGAGGTTGCCCACCACCGTGATGACGGTTTCGCCGGCCACGGGTTACTCGGCGCTCGCGGTCGCGGTTGCGGCCTGGGAGGCGTTGGCGGCCTTGCGGGCCGCCCGTGCCTCGTCACGCTGCTTCTGGGCGGCGACCTGCGCGATGCCCTCTTCAGCGCGGAGGACCTTCGTGCGGAGCACGGCCTCGGAGAGACCGAGCTGACGGTCGAGCTCCTTGGCGGCCTCGGGCGACGACGTGAAGTCGACGACGGCGTAGATGCCCTCGGACTTCTTCGCGATCTCGTACGCGAGCCGGCGACGGCCCCAGACGTCCACGTTGTCGACGGTGCCACCCGCGTTGCGGATCACGGCCAGGAACTTGTCCAGGCTGGGAGCGACGGTGCGCTCATCGATCTCGGGGTCGAGGATCGCCATCAGTTCGTACTGGTGCATGCGGAACCCACCTCCTCTGGTCTCAGCGGCCCCGGGCGGTTCCCGGGGCAGGAGGGTTGATGCATGTGCCCCAGACCACGCAGGTGCGCGAGGGGCAACCTGCGTAGCCTACCGGACTGCCTGGAGGCGCGCCACCGGCCTGTGGAGAACGGTTCCGCCCGTCAGGCGGTCGCGTCTCAGGCGCCGGTGGCGCCGGTGCCGCCGGTCTCGCCCCGGGCGGCCCACCACGCGCGCAGGCGCTCCTCGGCGGTCTCCTCGCCGAGGGGTCCTTCGTCCATCCGGGCCTCGAGCAGGAACCGGTAGGCCTCGCCCACGGCACGCCCCGGCGGGATGTCGAGGATGCGCATGATGTCGTCACCGGTCAGGTCCGGACGGATCGACTCGAGTTCCTCTTGTTCCGACAGCACCCGGATGCGTTCCTCCAGGTCGTCGTACGCGAACGCCAGCCGGTCGGCCTTGCGGCGGTTGCGGGTGGTCACGTCCGAGCGGGTGAGCTCGTGCAGTCGCTCGAGCTGGTCCCCGGCGTCGCGGACGTAGCGGCGGACGGCCGAGTCGGTCCAGGCGCCCTCGGTGTACCCGAAGAAGCGCAGGTGCAGCTCGATCAGCCGGGACACCGCGGCGATGGTGTCGTTGTCGAAGCGGAGCGCACGGAGTCGCTTCTTCGCCATCTTCGAGCCGACCAGGTCGTGGTGGTGGAAGCTCACGGCGCCGCCGGGCTCGAGCTTGCGCGTCGCGGGCTTGCCGATGTCGTGCAGCAGCGCCGCGAGCCGGAGCACGGTGTCCGGGGGATCGCCGGCGTGCCGCTCGGCCTCGTACCCGATGGCCTGCTCGAGCACGGTGAGCGAGTGCTCGTAGACGTCCTTGTGGTGGTGGTGCTCGTCGACCTCGAGCCGCATCTCGGGCAGCTCCGGCAGGAACCGCTCGGCGAGGCCGGTGTCGACGAGCAGCCGGATGCCGGGGACGGGGTCGCTGGTGTTGAGGAGCTTGACGAGCTCGTCGCGCACGCGCTCGGCGGACACGATGTCGATCGACGCGACGAGCTCCTGCATCGCGGCGCGCACGTCGTCGTCGACGGTGAACCCGAGCTGGGACGTGAACCGGGCCGCGCGCATCATCCGCAGGGGGTCGTCGCGGAACGAGACGACCGCGGTCTGCGGCGTCCGGAGCCGGGCGGCGAGCAGGTCCTCGACACCGCCGTGCACGTCGACGAGTTCGCGGGCCGGCAGCCGCAGCGCCATGGCGTTCACCGTGAAGTCGCGACGGAGCAGGTCGTCCTCGATGGTGTCGCCGAACGCGACCTCGGGCTTGCGGGTCTCGCCGTCGTAGACGTCGCTGCGGTACGTGGTGATCTCGACCTGCTCGCCGGCGACCCGTGCGGCGATGGTGCCGAACTGGCGGCCGACGTCCCACGTGGCGCTCGCGATGGGTTCGACGATCCGCAGGATGTCGTCGGGCCGGGCGTCGGTCGTGAAGTCGAGGTCGGTCACCGGACGGCCGAGGAACGCGTCACGGACGGGCCCGCCGACCAGGGCGAGTTCGTGTCCGGCGTCGGCGAAGGCCCGAGCGAGGAGGTCGACGGGCTCGGTGGTGGCGAGTGCGTCGAGTCGTTCGACGGCCTGGGCAACGGACTGCATGACGGTGCTCATCCTCCCAGATCGAGGCCCCGAGTTCTCCACAAGCCGCGCGCGCACGGGTCCTGTTCATGGTCGCGCCTCATACACTCGTGCTCGGCCCGAACCGACCCCGTGGCCCGCTCCCCGTATGCAGATGCTCCGCACCACGCTCGCCGCAGCCGCGTCGACCCTCGTCGCGCTCGGCCTGGTCGTCGCGCCCGTCACCACCGACCACGCCTCGGCCGCCACGGTCTCCGCACCGAAGAGCCACGTCGCCGACCCGGCCGCCGCCGACGCGGGGAAGGCGACCATCTCGATCGCCCCCGCGAACCGGGGGATCGTCCAGCGCGACCAGGACCTCACCCTGTCGGTCACCGTCACGAACGACACCGACGCAGCCCTGCCGGCGGGCACCGCGGAGTTCGACATCTTCCGCTCGGTGAGCACCCGGGACGTCCTGGCGAGCTGGCTCAACGACACCACCACAACCGGTTACCTCGGCGCCCCGATGGACTCTGTGGACATCCCGGCGGTCCCGGCGCACCGTTCGGTCACGATCGACTCGGTCGACATCGTCTCCGGCAACGTGGCACTCGGCGGGTACTCGTCGTTCGGTGCCCGGCGCATCGCGGCGGAGTACACGGCGGGTGACGCCTTCGCCGTCGACCGGTCCGCGATCACCTGGTACCCGGACTTCGAGCAGGCTCCGGTCAGCGTGTCCGTCGCGATGCCCGTCACGGTGCCGAAGTCCACCGACGGCATCCTCAGCGCTGCCGTGCTGGCCGCCGCGACCTCGGTGGACGGCACCCTCACGCAGCAGCTCGACGCGGCCGAAGACCACAACGTCGCCGTGGCCGTCGACCCCCGGATCATCGCCTCGATCCGGATCCTCGGCGAGAACGCCCCCTCGAGCGCGGTCAGCTGGCTCCAACGCCTGCAGGCCATGCGCAACGAGACCTTCGCGTTGCCCTACGCCGACGCGGACGTGACCGGGCTCCGGCAGGCCGGGTCCGACGGCATCCTGTCGCCGATCTCCCTCGACGAGTCCGTCAAGGCCGAGAACTTCCCCGGCGCCGAGACCCCGGCGCCGACGCCGAGCGCCACCCCGGGGCAGACCTCGTCACCGGCGCCCGCCCAGGCCCCGGACGACGCCACGACCGACCCGGGTACCGACCAGGCGCAGGAGACCCTGCCCACCACGGAGTCCCTGCTCGACTTCCCCTACTCGATGGACCCGATCGCCTGGCCGACCGACGGCACGGTGTCCTCCGACGACCTCCCCGCACTCCGGCGAGCCGGTACCAAGACCACCATCGTCTCGAGCGGCAACACCTCGGCCGGCGCGGACACCACGATCGCCGCGTCCGAGAAGATCGGCGGCGACCACGTGCTCGTCTCCGACCAGTCGATGTCGTCGATGCTCCGCCGCGCAGCGACCGCCCCCGACCGCCAGAGCTGGTCGTCGACGATGTCCGAGCTCACCGCGACCCTGGCCACCTCGGCCCGTGAAGGCTCGGCGACGGGCCCGATCCTGCTCACCCTGGGTCGCGAGTGGCCGTCCGACTCCACGCGGCTCAGCCAGGCGCTGGACGCGCTCGAGGGCACCCCGTGGGTCGCTCCCGCCGACCTCTCCACCGCCTCGGACGCCACACCCGGGTCGCTGACGCTCGCCAGCGCGTCCACCGGCGATTCCCGCATCGACCAGCTCCAGAAGCTCGTGCGGGGGGAGCAGGGCCTCACCGCGTTCGCGACGATCCTCGGCGACCCGAACCAGCTGACGGCCCCGGCACGGCTCCGCCTGCTCGCCCTCGCCTCGAACGCCTGGCGCGATGACGACCAGGGTCTCGCAGCCGCGGTGGAGGCCCGAGCGGCCGCGTGGGCGAAGAGCACGACCGAGGTCGGCATCGTCGACTCGAGCAGTCTCACCCTGCTCGGCGACCGGTCGTCGCTGCCGGTGTCCATCCGGAACAGCTCCGACTACCCGGTCACGGTGCACCTGTCCGTGCAGCCGTCCAACTCGGCGCTCCGGGTCGTCCGGAACGACATCGTCGTCGAGATCCAGCCGGACTCCTCCACCCGTGCCACCGTCCCGGTGCAGTCGGTCGCGAACGGCACGGTCGAGCTGACGATGTCGCTCTCGAGTCCGACCGGTGTCGCCGTCGCCCAGCCCGCCACGGTCGAGCTCAACGTGCAGGCGCAGTGGGAGACCGTCATCACCGCGGTCGCTGCGATCGCCCTGATCGGCATCTTCGGCTTCGGCATCTTCCGCAGCATCCGCAAGCGCATCCGGCGCCGCAACGGCGAACTCGACGACGAGGACGACGACGACCCGAACCGCCCCCTGGCGGTCCAGCCGACGGTCGGGGGCGCGCAGGCGACGACGACCCGGCCCGGAGGCACGGATCACCCCTCCGGAGCAGCAACCGCACCCAGCGTGGCCGCGTCCACGGCCGCTGCGGCCGCAGGAACGCCGGCCGCCACGTCGACCACGGCGCCGGCCGCGGCGGTGGACCACGGCCCCCTGCAGGACGCCATCGCGCGCGCCGGGGCCGAGCCGCGCCTCCCGTCCGACGGCGCACGCACCACCGTCGCGGACGACCGCGACGCCGAGGAGCCGACCATCAGCGCCAGCCAGCCCCAGCCCGACGTCGACGCCGAGCCGGTCGCCGAGCGCAGTCTCGGCCGGGCGAGCGCGATGCTCGCAGCGGGCACGATGGTGAGCCGGATCCTCGGCTTCGCGAAGACGTTCGTGCTCGCGTACGCGATCGGGCAGAACGCGAGCCCCTCGGCCAACGCCTTCGCGGTCGCGAACCAGCTGCCGAACAACATCTACGCGCTCATCGCCGGCGGTCTGCTGTCCGCCGTGCTCATCCCGCAGATCGTCCGCGCGATGAAGACCGGCACGGACGGCGGCCAGGCGTACGTCAACAAGATCGTGACGCTCGGTGGATCCGTGTTCGTCGTCATCGCGATCGTGGCGACGGTGTTCGCACCGTTGCTGGTCCGGTTCTACACGAGCTCATCGGTCGGCTCCGGGCCCGAGGCGACCGACCTCGCCGTCGCCTTCGCGTTCTGGTGCCTGCCGCAGATCCTCTTCTACGCGATGTACTCGCTGCTCGGCGAGGTCCTCAACGCGAAGCAGGTCTTCGGGCCGTTCACGTGGGCGCCGCTGCTCAACAACGTCATCGCCATCGGCGGCCTCGTCGTGTTCATCGCCCTGTACGGCACCAGCGGCAGCCAGCTCGACCAGTGGACGCCGGCGAAGATCGCACTCCTGGCCGGCAGCGCATCGCTCGGTGTCTTCGCCCAGGCAGCGTTCCTGCCGTTCTTCTGGAAGCGCGCCGGCCTGTCGTTCCGCCCCGACTTCCGGTGGCGCGGCGTGGGCCTCAAGTCCACGGGGACCGCTGCCGGCTGGCTCTTCGCGATGATCCTCGTCACCCAGATCGCCGGCATCGTGCAGTCGCAGGTCGCGTGGCTCGGACGGGACGACGGTCCGGGCAACGCCGTGCTCGGAAACGCCTGGCTGATCTTCATGCTCCCGCACTCGATCATCACGGTGTCCATCGCGACGGCGTACTTCACCCGGATGAGCCACGACGCCGAGCGCGGTGACCTCGACGCGGTCCGCCGCAACCTGTCGCTGTCCCTGCGCATCGTCGGGCTGTTCACCGTCTTCGCCTCGGTGGCACTGATCGTCGTCGCGGTCCCGTTCGGCCGCCTGTACGAGGGCACGTTCGAGAGCGCCCTGCAGGTCGGTGCCGTGCTCGTCGCCTACATGCCGGGTCTCGTCCTGTTCAGCATGCTGTTCGTCATCCAGCGCGTCTTCTGGGCGATGCACGACCACCGCACCCCGTTCCTCATGCAGTGCATCCAGTCGGTGCTCTTCGTCATCGGGGCCCTGGCGGTCTCGACGTTCCCGACCTCGGTCATCGGCATCGGTGTCGCCGCCTGCACCACGATCGCCGGATCGGCGCAGACGATCGTCGCGCTCGTGGTCGTCCGCAAGCGGCTGGGGCACATCGAGGGGCCGGTGATCACCCGGTCGCACGTCCAGTTCGTCATCGCGGCGCTGATCTCCGGCGTCGTCGGGCTCCTCGTCGTGAACTTCTTCGGTGCCTTCTCGGAGTCCGGGTTCGCGATGTCCGACCGCACCGGGGCCCTCATCACGATCGTCCTCACCGGCGCCGCGATGGTCGCCGTGTACTTCGGAGCCCTGGTCGTCGCGAAGAACGGCGAGATCGGCAACGCCGTCCGGATGCTCCGCAGCAAGCTCGGCCGCTGATCCCAGCCGGTCACCGCACGCTCACGGGCCGTGCGGAATGCCACGCCGGTACGATGGGTTGACCCGGTCAGACGCAACGGAAGGGCAATCAGGCATGCGCCAGCTCATCATCATCGGTTCCGGTCCGGCCGGGTTCACCGCCGGCATCTACGCAGCGCGCGCAGAGCTCAAGCCGCTCATCGTCGCCTCCAGTGTCGAGACGGGCGGTGAACTCACCAAGACGACCGAGGTCGAGAACTTCCCCGGCTTCCCCGAGGGGATCCAGGGCCCCGACCTCATGATCAAGATGCAGGAGCAGGCCGAGAAGTTCGGTGCCGAGGTCCTGTACGACGACGCCGTCTCCGTCGACCTGACCGGCAAGGTCAAGAAGGTCACCGTCGGCTCGGGCGAGACGTACGAGGCCCTCGCGGTCATCTACGCCACCGGCTCGGCGTACCGCCACCTCGGTCTCCCCGACGAAGAGCGCCTGTCCGGCCACGGTGTCTCGTGGTGCGCGACCTGCGACGGCTTCTTCTTCCGCCAGAAGAACATCGCTGTCGTCGGCGGTGGCGACTCCGCGATGGAAGAGGCGACGTTCCTCACCCGCTTCGCCGACAAGGTGACGGTCATCCACCGCAAGGACTCGCTGCGTGCGTCGAAGATCATGCAGGACCGCGCGATGAACGACCCGAAGATCGAGTTCGCGTGGAACAAGGCGGTCACCGGCATCACGGGTGACTCCGCGGTCGAGGGCGTCACCCTCACGGACACCGTGACGGGTGAGGAGTCCGAGCTCGCACTGGACGGCCTGTTCATCGCGATCGGCAACGACCCGCGCACGCACCTGATCCACGGCCAGATCGACATCGCGCCCGAGGGCACGATCGCTGTCCAGGGCCGCTCGTCGAAGACCAACCTGCCGGGTGTCTTCGCCGCCGGTGACGTCATCGACCCGACCTACCGCCAGGCCATCACGGCCGCCGGTTCGGGTACGGTCGCCGCGCTCGACGCCGAGAAGTACCTCGCCGAGCTCGACGACGAACTGACGAACGAGGCCGAGGGTGTCGGTCCGACCGAACCCGCCATGGTCGACGTCATCGCCTCCCGGGCCTGAGCAGTCTCGGAATACCACGACGGCATCGCCGTTGTACCCCCTGAACGACTTCTCGAAGGAGCACACATGTCCAACGCCAAGGCTGTCACCGACGCCACCTTCTCGGACGAGGTCCTCAAGTCCGACAAGACGATCCTCGTCGACTTCTGGGCCGAGTGGTGTGGCCCGTGTCGCGCCGTCTCGCCGATCCTCGACCAGATCGCCGAAGAGCACGCCGGCAAGATCGAGATCGTGAAGCTCAACGTGGACGACAACCCCCAGTCGGCCATGAACTACCAGATCACGTCGATCCCGGCGATGAAGGTCTTCAAGGGTGGCGAGGTCGTCAAGACCGTCATCGGCGCCAAGCCGAAGCCCGCGCTCGAGGCCGACCTCGCCGAGTTCCTCGCGTAGGTCGCCCCGCACGAACGGCCCCGCTCTCCCCGGAGAGCGGGGCCGTTCTCGTCCGGAGCCACCGGATGCCGATCGGCCCCGTCGCGGAACCCGGGTTCCCCGGGCCGATGTCGTAGTGTGGCGGGAATGTCCCACTGAACGGAGCACTCGATGACGAACGGCAACAGCCTCGACCCCTGGTACGACTCCTACGCCCAGCGCACCGCCGGGCTGAGCGCCTCCGAGGTCCGAGCCCTGTTCGCCGTCGCCTCGCGCCCCGAAGTCGTCTCGCTGGCCGGCGGCATGCCGTTCGTCTCCGCGCTCCCCAGGGAGCTCGTCACGGGCTCTCTGGACCGTGTCATGAACGAGCACGCCGCCATGGCGCTCCAGTACGGCGGGGGACAGGGCCTGCGTTCCCTCCGCGAGCACATCGTGGACGTCATGAGCCTCGAGGGCATCCGTGCCAGCGCCGAGGACGTCGTGGTCACCACGGGCTCACAGCACGCGCTCGACCTCGTCACGCGGCTGTTCATCGATCCGGGCGACGTCGTGCTCGCCGAGTCGCCGTCCTACGTCGGTGCGATCGGTGTCTTCCGGTCGTACCAGGCCGAGACGGTGCACGTGACGACCGACGCGCTCGGGTTGGTCCCCGAGGCGCTGCGTGAGGCGATCGCGAACCTCCGCACCCAGGGCAAGCGCATCAAGTTCCTCTACACGATCCCGAACTTCCACAACCCGGCCGGCGTCACGATGAGCCGAGAGCGACGCATCGAGGTGCTCGACATCTGCCGGTCGAACAACATCCTCGTGCTCGAGGACAACCCCTACGGACTCCTCTGGTTCGACGAGCCGGCACCCCAGGCCATCCGCTCGATCGACGAAGAGGGCGTCGTGTACCTCGGCTCCTTCTCCAAGACGCTCGCGCCCGGGTTCCGCGTCGGCTGGGCACTCGCGCCGCACGCGATCCGCGAGAAGCTCGTGCTCGCCAACGAGTCGGCCGTCCTCGCGCCCAACTCCTTCGGCCAGTACGTCGTGAACGCCTACCTCGACGCCGCGGACTGGAAGGGTCAGGTCGACACCTTCCGGGGCATCTACGCCGAGCGACGTGACGCCATGCTGTCCGCGCTGGGGGAGTTCCTGCCCGACCTGTCCTGGACCAAGCCGAACGGTGGTTTCTTCGTCTGGCTGACGCTGCCGGAGTCGCTCGACTCCAAGAGCATGCTGCCGCGTGCCGTCAAGGAGCTCGTCGCCTACACACCGGGGACGGCGTTCTACGCCGACGGACGTGGCGGTGGACACATCCGCCTGTCGTTCTGCTACCCGACGCCGGAGCAGATCCGCGTCGGCGTCAAGCGGTTGGCGAACGTCGTCAACGACGAGCTCGAACTCATCGAGACCTTCGGGCCGACCACGCGCCCCAACACGGTGGTCCGAGCGACGTCATCCGTCAGCGCGCCGCCGCCGAACATCTCCTGATCAGCACTTTTGCGCGACGCTGATCGCACAGCACCGCAGTTCCACACCGGAGGACCCCGCATGGCCGAGCTCACCCGTCGTCACGTCGTCGTCGTCGCCGGAGGCATCTCGCACGAGCGGGACGTCTCCCTGCGATCCGGTCGGCGGGTCGCCGACTCACTGACCGGCTACGGCTGGCAGGTCGATCTCCGCGACGCCGACGCGCTCCTGTTGCCCGCCCTCGCGGAGTCCCGCCCGGACGTCGTGTGGCCGGCACTGCACGGCGCCTCCGGTGAAGACGGGGCCCTGCGGGGCATCCTGGAGGCCGTGGACATCCCGTTCGTCGGCTCGCGTTCGACCTCGGCTCGGCTGGCATGGGACAAGCCCACGGCGTCCGCACTGGTCGCCCGCGCCGGCGTCCGGACCCCTCGTTCGGTGACGCTGTCCCACGACGTCTTCCGTGAGCTCGGCGCTGTCGGCGTCCTCGAGTCGATCGCCACCGAGCACCCGGTGCCACTCGCCGTGAAGCCCGCACGTGGCGGGAGCGCCCAGGGCGTGACCCTCGTCGACGACGTCAACGACCTGCCACGCGCCATGGTCACTGCCTACACGTACTGCGACGACGTCGTGGTCGAGCAGCTCATCCGCGGGACCGAGGTGGCCGTGGGGATCATCGACACCGGCGACGGCCCGGTCGCCCTCTCCGCCGTCGAGATCGTGCCCCGCAACGGTATCTACGGCTTCGAGGCTCGCTACAACGCGGGGGAGACGACCTTCTACACGCCGGCGCGGCTGTCAGAGGAGTTCGCAGCAGCAGCGGAAGCGGCAGCAGTCGCCGCGCACACGGCCTTGGGACTCCGTCACCTGTCGCGCGTTGACCTGATCATCGACGGCGCCGGAACACCGTGGTTCCTCGAGGCCAACGTACTCCCCGGGCTCACGGAGACGTCTTTGCTGCCGCAAGCGCTCTCGGCGTCGGGCTTCGACCTCGGTTGGACCTACGCCGAGCTCGCCGAGCAGGCCATCCGGGACCACCGCGCCTGATCAGTGTCGCGCGATGTTCCACGTGGAACACCGCGCGCTCGGGACCACGCTGGCGTGATTGACGGGCTTCGATGTTCCACGTGGAACGTCGCACTGCTCGTCCGGCCGATCTCATCGACGGATCACAACGGTTGGCGCGTCGTCCTCGTTCCACCGGAACAGCACCAAGTGCCACAGGCCGGGGCTCGTCCGAGACGGATCGATGAGTCCGTCGGCGCCGATCTCGAGCAAGCGATCGCGCACCTGCCACGACCCGGGCGTCCCACCGGCGGCGGCGATGTCCTGCCATGGAGCAACAGCGTCCTGCAGGTCGATGCCGATCGAATCGAGCGTGCCTGGATCACGCAGGTCGACGATTCGTGCAGCGTCGACATCGATCGCGACGATCTCCAACGTCTCCGCACGGACGTCCCTGTGCGCGACCATCGCAGCTTCGACTCCTTCGACCGACGCACTGAGGTACAACGTCGGCTCATCGGCCCTGGAATACCGGCCCACGGAGCGCGATCCCGCGATCGCGAACTCTCGGAACCTCGGATCCACGGCGCGGAAGAACGTTCCCCGGATCGCTGGCGTGAAGGGCGAGCCGCTGGTGGTCACCACACCACCATCTCAGCTGAGGCCGATCGCGTCCGCCAACGGCGCAGCATCGTGCGGAGCGCTGCGTTGCCGCCAGAGCGTGCCGCAGGAGTCGCGCGTCCGTGGAACCCCGGCTCGGGCGTCCCAGAGGCTCACAGCGCCCCACAGCGCCGCGTGAGGCCTGCTTCAGCTCTCGAGGTCCCGCACGCCGAGCTCGGCGAGGATCCGGTTGAGATCGTCACCGTTCGCGAAGTCGATGGTGACCGAGCTCTTCCGGGCGCCGACCGCGATCTTCACCCGGGTGTTCAACCGGTCACCGAGCCGCTCTGCGAGGTCGTCGAAGTGCGCCTGACGTTTCGACGGCTCGGACTTCGGCTTCGTCTGCGGGGTCTTCGAGGCGAGTTGCTGCGCGATCGCCTCAGCCGCCCGGACCGAGAGGTCTTCGTTGACGATCTTCTCTGCCAGGTACTCCATCGCCTCTGCGTCCGGCGCAGCGAGGATGGCACGGGCGTGCCCGGCAGAGAGGACACCTGCGGCGACTCGGCGCTGGACGGGGGAGGGGAGGCGCAGGAGCCGAATGGTGTTGGTGATCTGCGGTCGAGACCGTCCGATGCGCTGACCGAGCTGCTCCTGCGTGATGCCGAAGTCCGCGAGGAGCTGCTGGTAGGCAGACGCTTCTTCGAGGGGGTTGAGCTGTGCCCGGTGGAGGTTCTCGAGCAATGCATCCCGGAGCATCGCGTCGTCAGGGGTGTCCTTCACGATCGCAGGGATCGTGCTCAGCCCGAGTTCTTTGGTGGCCCGCAGACGACGCTCACCCATGATGAGCTCGTACTGCGGGTCCGTCCCCGTCGCGCCGGCGATGGGACGCACGACGATGGGCTGTAGCACGCCGATCTCGCGGATGGAGTGAACGAGCTCCTGGAGCTCCTCTTCGCGGAACTCCTTCCGCGGCTGCTGCGCGTTGGGGATCACGTCGAGCGGGTTGAGGTTCGCCAGACGGGCGCCCGGCACTGCCACGAGATCGTCCGCCGTCGGCGCGGAGGCGGGGGAGCCGCCGGTCGGGAAGAACACATCCACGGGACGGTCCTGCTGGTCCGTCGCTGTGGGGATCAGGGCGCCGATGCCTCGGCCGAGCCCGGTTCGCTTCGGTGCCATCAGTGCTTTGCTCCTCGTGCTGCGATCTCGGCGGCCGCTTCCAGGTAGGACAGCGACCCGGTGGAGTTCACGTCGTACGCGACGACGCTCTGCCCGTAGCTGGGTGCCTCGCTCACTCGGACGGAGCGGGGGATCATCGCCTTGAGTACCTGGTCACCGAAGTGCTCCCGGACGTCGTTCGCCACCTGGTTCGCCAAGTTCGTGCGGCTGTCGTACATCGTGAGGAGGATCGTGGACACCCGGAGGTTCGGATTGAGGTGGCGCTCGATCAGCTCGATGTTCCGCAGGAGCTGGCTCAGCCCTTCGAGCGCGTAGTACTCGCACTGGATCGGGATCAGGACCTCTTGTGCCGCGACGAACGCGTTGATCGTCAGCAGACCGAGCGACGGCGGGCAGTCGATGAAGACGTAGTGGTACGGCTCGTCGAGCGATTGCAGGTACATGTCGAGCGCGGTCCGCAGGCGCTGCTCACGTGCAACGAGGGAGACGAGCTCGATCTCTGCACCGGCGAGGTGGATCGTTGCCGGCACACACCAGAGCGTGTCCGACTCGGGGGAGGCCTGGACAGTGTCGGCCATCGGTGCCTCATCGACGATGACGTCGTAGATGCTCGCGACCTCGGCCTGGTGATCGACGCCGAGTGCGGTCGACGCATTGCCCTGCGGGTCGAGGTCGATCACGAGCACTCGAGCGCCACCGTGGGCGAGTCCCGCTGCGAGGTTGACCGTCGATGTCGTCTTGCCGACGCCACCCTTCTGGTTCGAGACCGTGATGATCCGCGTCTCAGCAGGCAGCGGGAACTGCTGCGTCGCAATCGCGCGGCGGCGACGGTTGAGGTCGGCGATCTCGCGAGCGAGCGGTGTCGACGCGTCGTAGTCGGTCGATGAACTCAACGAGTGCCTCTTCCCCGGTTCGATGTTTCACGTGGAACGCGGAGCCACTGGCGGCCGGATGACCCGGCCCGAGCCGCAGCGTCAGTCAACTGTAGCCCGGAAGACGCGAGTGGTCTCGTCGACCACACCGTCTCCGAGCTCGAGCACCTCGACGTCGGAGAGGCGCTTCCGGAGGATCACCTTGCGGGCCTTCTCGATCTCCTCGTCGACACGCGCACCCTTCATCAGGATGAGCTGGCCACCGGACCGAACCAAGGGCACGGTCAGGGGGATCAGCTTCGAGAGCGCGCTGACGGCCCGAGCGGTGACCTGGTCAACGACCACTTCGTCAGCGACGTCCTCTGCACGGCCACGGAGCACCGTCACGTTCTGCAGGCCGAGGCGGTCGGCCTCACCGCGGAGCCAATCCGTCCGGCGCTCCATCGGCTCGATGAGCACGAACTCGACGTCGGGGCGGGCGATGGCGAGCACGAGGCCCGGCAGTCCTGCGCCGGAACCGACGTCCGCAACCCGGCCACGCGCCTCCAGGAGGGGCGCCAGCAACGCAGAATTGAGGATGTGTCGAGTCCACAGCCGGGGGAGCTCGAGCGGGCCGATCAGGCCCAGCTCCTCACCTCGTCGCGCCAGCTCGTCCGTGAACGACCGCGCCACCTCGATCTGGTCGCCGAACAGCGTCACGGCGGCAGCAGGCTCGGTTTCGAGCACCGGTGCGGCCGTGGGTGCCACTGGCTCGTCCGTCATCGGGTGACGACCGTGTGGCGGTCCCGACCCTCACCCTCGGACTCCGAGTGGAAGCCCTTCTCAGCGACCAGGTCGTGGACGAGCTTGCGCTCGTACGACGACATCGGGGGGAGTGCTGCCGTCGACGAACCGGCTTCGATCCGCTCGACCGCGGTGTCGACGAGACGCTGGAGTTCCTCGGCACGGGCGTCGCGCGAGCCGCCGACGTCGAGGATGAGTCGGCTGAACTCGCCGGTCTCCGCCTGCACCGCGATGCGAGTGAGTTCCTGCAGTGCGGTCACCGTGTCGGGCTTCGAGAGGACACGAAGTGCCTCTCCGTCGTCGGTGACCGACAGGTACACGCGACCGCCGCGTTCCTCGATCTCGATGTCGCCATCGAGATCACAGATGTCGAGGAGTTCCTCGATGTAGTCCGCTGCGATGTCCGCTTCGTCGCGGACGTCTTCGGTCTCGGTGTCCGTCGTATCGACGGCGGCCGCGGTGTCCTGCTCGGTCACTTACTTCTTCCCGTTCTTCTTCTGGCGCTGCTTGCCGACCGGCTGCTGACGCTGGGTGGTGACGCGCACGGGCTCGATCTCCGTCGCGCCGACGCCGGCGCCGGCCTCGGCGAGGACCGGAGTGGCGGTCCCGCGACGCTGGGCCTTCTTGGCCAGGCGGGCTTCACGAGCCAGAGCAGCTTCGGAACCCGGGGTCGGCATGCTGCGGATGACGAAGTACTGCTGCGCCATCGTCCAGAGGTTCGAGGCGAGCCAGTAGAACATGACGCCGAGGGGGAAGCTGAGGCCCGAGATCACGAAGACCAGCGGGAGGATGTACAGCATCATCTTCTGCTGGCGGTACATCGGAGACTCCTTGGTCTCCGGCGACATGTTCTTGGCGACGAGCTGCAGCTGCGTGATGAACTGCGACGCGGTCATGACGACGATCATGAAGCCGGCGATCGCGCGGACCTCCCAGCCGGAGGCGTTCGTGAACGTCTCGTGCAGCGGAGCGCCGAACAGCGCCGCGTTGCCGAACGAGGCCGCGAGGTCGTTCGTCAGCAGGCCGATGCCGGTCTTGTTGATCTGCGCTTCGTGCAGCACGGAGTACAGCGAGAAGAAGATCGGCATCTGCAGGAGCAGCGGCAGGCAGGAGCTGAGCGGGTTGGTCCCGGTCTCCTTGTAGAGCGCCATCGTCTCGCGGCTCATGGCCTCGCGCGAGAACTGGTCCTTCTTGCCCTTGTACTTGTCCTGGATCTTCTTCAGCTGCGGCGCGACCTCGAGCATGCGACGCTGCGACTTGATCTGCCGGACGAAGATCGGGATCAACGCGGCGCGGACGACGAACGTCAGGAAGATGATCGAGAGCACCCACGTGATGCCCGCGCTCGGGTCCATCCCGATGCTCTCGAAGATCCAGTGGAAGCCGACGAGGATGGCCGAGACCACCCATTTGAGCGGCCAGAGGATCGTTCCGATGATGTCCATGGGGACGGCTACGCCTTTCGAGTGCGCTGGGGGAGCAGGACCGGCCGGGCCGTTCCGACCGCGGGGTGCGGCTGCTGCGGGATCGGCGCGAGGACGAACCCGAACCGGTTGACGACGAACGGGTGACGACGTTCCTTGACGTCGTCGATGCCGCCGGCAGCCCAGGGGTTGCAGCGGGCGATGCGCCAGGCGCCCATGGCGGATCCGCGCACGACGCCGTACTGCTGGATCGCGTCGAGGGCGTACCGGGAGCACGACGGGTGGTAGCGGCAGACGTTGCCGTACAGCGGGGAGATCACCGCACGGTAGGCCCGGAGCACGACGACGCACGCGTTGCGTGGGAGCAACGCGATGACCCAGGCCAGCCGGGTCCACAGAGTGCGGTTCATGCTGCCTTCTCCACCCCGCGCGCGAAGGAGCGCGTGACGTCTTCGAGCAGGGTAGGCCATCCGGCCTGCGATGCGGCTGGCAGTACACGGACCACCACGTCGAACCCTTCTGGGCACTCGACGAGCAGGTCGTGCGCGATCGCCTTGAGCCGCCGCCTGATCAGGTTCCGGGTCACGGCGTTGCCCACCGTCTTCGCGACGATGAAGCCGAAGCGTGTCGGTCCGTCGCGGTCGGCCGGTTGGCGGACCACGGACACGACGACGTGCGCCGTGGCGCTCTTGCGACCACGACGCACGACGTTCCGGTAGTCGTCCCCGCGCACGATGCGGTTGGCGCTGGCCAACACTGCGACGCCGGGGTCAGACCGAGGACCGGATCAGGCGGATGAGCCTGATCAGGCCGAGAGCTCGGTGCGGCCCTTGGCGCGACGCGCCGACAGGATGGCGCGGCCGGCACGCGTCCGCATGCGGAGGCGGAAGCCGTGCTTCTTGGCGCGGCGACGGTTGTTCGGCTGGAAGGTGCGCTTGCTCATGATGTTCTCCACACGGCTGCTCGCGGCGAGCCGTCACGTATGTGTAGTCGTCCGGGTGCGGACGACGCAGATGGGCGCGACCAAAGGGCCGCAGTCAACTGGTTAACGGTACGTGACAGCGGCGGGCAGGTCAAACCCCGCGCGGACAGGTGGTGCCGTCACACCCGTGGCTGGTGTCGCTCGAGCCCATTCTCCACATTGGGGACAACTTCCGTTCGGTGGGACTCGGTCCGGTCCTTTACAGTGGTGTGATCGATCGCCTCGAAGGCCCGGTACGACAGGGAAGTACTCCTGTCGGACGACTCGGAGCGGTCGTGGACAACACTGTGGACAACCCTGTGGGAACCTCCGTGGCAACGAGGCTTCGGAGAACTTTCCGGAGCCACCGACGATCCGCCGGAGACGACCCTGTCCCGAGTGCGGTCGCCGAGGACGCCACGGCATGTCCGACCCCGCGGGACGCACTCTCGTCCGGCAGCGAACGCACGACACGACCCCTGGAGACGAGCGCGACATGACGATGCCGGCCGACCCCGTCGAGGACCTCTGGTCATCCGTACTCCGAATCCTCGCCGAGGACCCCCGCATCACGCCGCAGCTCCACGGGTTCCTGAACCTGGTCGAGCCGAAGGGCGTGCTCGCCGGCACCCTGTACCTCGAGGTCCCGAACGACCTGACCCGCGGCATGCTCGAGCAGCGAATCCGCATCCCGATCACCGAGGCCGTCGCACGCATCGGCGACGACTCGGTCGCGAACTTCGCGATCACGGTCAACCCGGACATGGCGTCGGAGCCGCGGGTGGACCCCAACGTGCCGGAGTACGCCGAACCCGTGCAGGAAGCCGTCGAGCAGAGTGCCGCGCCGCGTCAGTACATCGAGGCGCCGTTCGTCCCGAGCCAGATCGACTCTCCCGGCACCAGCGGGCGCCCGGAGTCGCGGCTCAACCCGAAGTACAACTTCGACAACTTCGTCATCGGCTCGTCGAACCGGTTCGCCCACGCCGCAGCCGTCGCCGTCGCCGAGGCACCGGCCAAGGCCTACAACCCCCTCTTCATCTACGGGGACTCCGGACTGGGCAAGACCCACCTGCTCCACGCCATCGGGCACTACGCCGAGAGCCTCTACCCGGGGATCCGCGTCCGCTACGTGTCGAGCGAGGAGTTCACCAACGACTTCATCAACTCGATCGCGAACAACCGGTCGAACCAGTTCCAGCAGCGCTACCGCGACATCGACATCCTGCTGATCGACGACATCCAGTTCCTGCAGGGGAAGGACTCCACCCAGGAGGCCTTCTTCCACACCTTCAACACGCTGCACGACCACAACAAGCAGGTCGTCATCACGTCGGACGTGGCGCCGAAGCACCTGACCGGGTTCGAGGACCGGATGCGGTCGCGCTTCGAGTGGGGTCTGATCACCGACGTCCAGGCGCCCGAGCTCGAGACGCGCATCGCGATCCTCCGCAAGAAGGCGCAGTCCGACCATCTGCAGGTGCCCGACGACATCCTCGAGTTCATGGCGTCGAAGGTGTCGAGCAACATCCGCGAGCTCGAGGGCACCCTGATCCGGGTCACCGCGTTCGCGAGCCTGAACCGGACGGCCGTCGACATGGCGCTGGTGCAGACGGTGCTCAAGGACCTGATCACCCTCGACGAGGACAACGTCGTCGCGCCGACGGACATCATCAACCACACCGCGGAGTACTTCAAGCTCTCCGTCGACGACCTCTACGGCTCGTCCCGCTCCCAGGCGATCGCCACGGCACGACAGATCGCGATGTACCTGTGCCGTGAGCTGACGAGCCTGTCCCTGCCCAAGATCGGGCAACTGTTCGGCAACCGCGACCACACCACGGTCATGTACGCGAACAAGAAGATCACCGAGCTGATGAAGGAGCGTCGGTCGATCTACAACCAGGTCACCGAGCTCACCAGCCGCATCAAACAGGACCGCCGCTACCGCTGAGATCGGCGGGTTCCCGGACCCATCCACCATCTGAGACGGTTCCATGGGCCGGAGTTCTCACAGTGTGGATAGCCTGTGGATAACTGTGGAGGACACGCCGCCCGGTTGTACACAGGTGAGGGGTCGCCTGTGGAGACTGGGGATGGAAGTGGATAGATGAGATTCATTCATCCCGTTAACGCTCACACACCGCTCACAAGTCACAAGCGTGTAGTTCCCTACTCCGGACCGGGATGCACAGGGTTATCCACAGTGTGCACAGGCGTTAACACCATTACTCCTGGTTAACGATCAATCTCCGCGGGACAACCTTGTGGACGGCGGGATGACAAGAAATCCGGCGCTCCTCCGCCTGTGCCAGAATGGGGCGGCCGGACAGTCCAAGCCGATCGACAGGGGTTCCAGCTGTGAAGTTCGAGGTCAACCGGGACGTCTTCTCCGAAGCCGTCTCCTTCGCAGTGAAGCTCCTCCCGCAGCGCACGACCCTGCCGATCCTGTCGGGCGTCCTGATCCACGCCGATGGCGATCGCCTGACGCTCTCGTCGTTCGACTACGAGGTCTCGGCGCAGACGTCGATCTCGGCGCAGATCGACGAACCGGGCACCGTCCTGGTCTCCGGCCGGCTGCTGAACGACATCGCGAGCCGGCTGCCGAACGCCCCGGTGTCCTTCACCACCGAGGACGCGAAGATCTCGGTCACCTGCGGTTCGGCACACTTCACGCTGCTGTCCATGCCGGTCGAGGAGTACCCGACGCTGCCGGAGATCGGTCCGCAGACGGGTGTCATCCCGGGCGACGCGTTCTCCGAAGCCGTGTCCCAGGTCGCCGTCGCCGCCAGCCGTGACGACGTCACCCCGGTGATCACGGGCGTGCAGCTCGAGGTCGGCGACAACGACCTGTCCCTCATCGCGACCGACCGCTACCGTGTCGCCGTCCGCACGATCGCGTGGGACTCCGGCCGAGTCGGCTCGGACCCCCTGCACGCACTGGTCCCGGCCCGCACCCTGCAGGAGGTCGGCCGCACGTTCGGTTCGGCGTCGACGGTGTCGGTGTCGATCAGCGGCAACTCGGACCGCGAGCTCATCGCCTTCCACGCCGACGACAAGACCGTGACGTCGCTGCTCATCAAGGGCAACTACCCGCCGGTCCGCCGGCTCTTCCCCGAGACCGTCAACGACCACGCGGTGATCAACACCGCTGAGCTGGTCGAAGCGGTCCGACGGGTCTCCCTCGTCCTGGAGCGCGAAGCCGCGCTCCGGTTCTCCTTCACGGTCGACGGGCTCACGCTCGAGGCGATCGGATCCGAACAAGCGCAGGCGTCAGAGTCGATCAGTGCGTTGTTGACCGGCGAGGAAACGGTGGTCTCGTTGAAGCCCGCCTTCCTCCTGGACGGGCTGAACGCGGTGCACTCCGAGTTCGTCCGCATCTCCTTCACCAAGACGGAGAACCCCAACAAGCCGGGCCCGGTGCTGATCACCGGCCAGACTTCGCAAGAGGCCGCAGCGACCGATGGATACCGGTACCTGCTGCAGCCCAACCTGCTGCTGCGATAGGCGCAACAGGCAACCTGCGCTGGCGCACACCACCGGCAGCATCAGCGCGACGACGAACAGAAGAGGAAATCATGCACATCGGTCTTGTCGGCCTCGGTCGCATGGGCAACAACATGCGTGCCCGTCTCCGCAACGCAGGGATCGAGGTCACCGGGTACGACGCCAACCCCGCCGTCTCCGACGTCGCTGACCTCGGCGCCCTCGCCGCTGCCCTCCCGGAGGGCAAGCGCCTCGTGTGGGTCATGGTCCCGCACGGCAAGATCACCGACGACGTGATCACTGACCTGGCCGGTGTCCTCGGCGAGGGCGACCTGGTCATCGACGGTGGCAACTCGAAGTGGCTGGACGACACCAAGCACGCCGAGCAGCTCGGTGCGCGCGGCATCCGCTACATGGACGCCGGCGTCTCCGGTGGTGTCTGGGGCAAGGACAACGGCTACGGCCTGATGGTCGGCGGTGACGCTGCGGACGTCGAGTTCGCGATGCCGGTCTTCGACGCCCTGCGCCCCGAGGGCCCCCGCGAAGAAGGCTTCTCGCACGCCGGCCCGATCGGCGCCGGCCACTACGCGAAGATGGTCCATAACGGCATCGAGTACGCGATCATGCAGGCGTACGGCGAGGGCTACGAGCTCCTCGAAGCCAAGGACCTGATCACCGACGTCCCCGCCGTGTTCGCCGGGTGGCAGCGCGGAACGGTCGTCCGTTCCTGGCTGCTCGACCTCATGGTCCTCGCCCTGAACGAAGACCCGAAGCTCGACGAGCTCGAGGGCTACGTCGAGGACTCGGGCGAGGGTCGCTGGACGCTGGAAGAGGGCATCGAGCTCGCCGTGCCGATGCCGGCGCTCTCGGCGTCGATCTTCGCGCGCTTCGTCTCGCGCCAGGGCAGTGCCTCGCCGACGATGAAGGCCGTCGCGGCGCTCCGCAACCAGTTCGGCGGTCACGCCGTCAAGAAGTCCTAGGACTTCCCGGGGGAACCCGGCCTCGGCCCGCGTGCACGTCGACCATCTCCAACTGACCGACTTCCGGAACTACCGGGAGGCGGACGTCGCCCTCGCACGCGGGCCGAACGTGTTCGTCGGACGCAACGGACAGGGCAAGACCAACCTGGTCGAGGCGATCGGGTACCTCTCCACCCTCGGCTCGCACCGCGTCCCCACCGACGCAGCGCTCGTCCGCCAGGGTTGTGACGCCGCGATCGTCCGGGCTCGACTCGCGCACGAAGACCGCAGCATCCTCGCCGAGGTGCAGATCAACCGCACCGGTGCGAACCGTGCGCAGGTGAACCGTTCGGCGATCAAGCCGCGGGAGCTGCCGCGCTACTGCACGTCGGTGCTCTTCGCACCGGAGGACCTCGCCCTGGTGCGGGGCGAGCCGGCCGGGCGACGCCGGATGCTCGACGAGCTGCTCGGTCAGATCGCGCCGCGGATGCAGGGTGTGCTCGCCGACTACGACCGCACGCTCCGGCAGCGGAACACGCTGCTGAAGTCGGCCCGCGCCACGGGTGCGAAGGCCAACGCCCTGTCGACGCTCGACGTCTGGGACGACCGCCTCGTGGGGCTCGGTGCCGAGATCGTCGCGGCCCGCGACCACCTGACCCGACGCCTCGCCCCCTTCGTGGCCGAGGCCTACGCCACCGTCGCCGGCGAGCACCACGACGCCTCGATCACGGGGGTCCTGTCGATCCGCGGTGGCGACCCGGAGTCCGCGGCGGCCACCGACCCCGTGCTCGGGACACCTGACGAACCGGTCACCGTGGCGTCGGCGGCCGAGGCGTTCGCGGCAGCGCTCGAACGACGTCGGCGGGACGAACTCGACCGCGGACTCACCCTCGTCGGACCGCACCGGGACGACGTGCTGTTCCAACTGAACGGGTTACCGGCCCGCGGCTACGCGAGTCACGGCGAATCCTGGTCCTTCGCGCTGGCGATACAGCTCGCGAGCGCGTCCATCCTGCGCGCGGAGTCGAACCTGGGCGACCCGATCATCATCCTCGACGACGTGTTCGCCGAGCTCGACGAATCGCGACGGGAACGGCTGGCGAACGCGGTCGCCGACTACGAGCAGGTGCTCATCACGGCAGCGGTGTTCGGTGACGTGCCCCCGAAGCTGGCGGCGCACACGGTGCGGATCGAAGCGGGCACGATCGTGACCGACGAGGCGGACGCGACCCGCGCCTCCAGTCCGGCGACGGACCGGACGGGCGCGACGGAGCCGGCGGACGCCGACACCACGGCGGGCGCCGACAGCAAGACCGACGACGACCCCACCCCCGCCGGAGCCGACGCCTGATGCCGAAGCCCCGCAAGCCCACCGAACCCTCGCAGGTGTACCGGCACCTGCGCGCCGTGTTCGGCGACCCGTCCAAGCGCGGCACCGATGCCCGCCGCCGACGCGCTCGCGAGTTCGACGCCGACACCGTGCCGTACGGGCGCGGCCGTGAGCCGAAGGGCCTCGCCGACATCGTCGGGTCGCTCGCCCACGAGCTCGGGTGGACCGAACCACTCGCCCGCTCCGAGCTCTTCGTGGACTGGCCGAGCGTCGTCGGCGAGGAGCTGGCGAAGCACTCCCGCCCGGTGACCATCGACGACGGCGCACTCGTCATCCGGTGCGACTCGACGGCCTGGGCGACCCAGCTCCGACTGATGCGCGCGACGGTCACGACCACCATCGCGGAACGGCACCCGGAAGCAGGGGTCGAGTCGATCAGGGTTTCCGGCCCGGACGCCCCCACCTGGAAACGCGGCCCCAGGACGGTCCAGGGGCGCGGTCCTCGCGACACCTACGGTTGAGGCGACGAAATCATCCTGGAGTGCCAGAAAAGCCCGTCTGTGGGGCAGATGAGCCCTCGAAAGAGGGGGCTCTGCGGTAGACTGGGAGGTGCAGTGCGCGGGCGTTCCGCGCGCAGGCAGGAGCACGCTCGACATGGCATCAGAATCTGAAGACGACCCGCAGAACCCGCTCGAAGCGGAGACCCCGCAGAGCGAACCGTCCTACGGCGCAGACCAGATTCAGGTGCTCGAGGGGCTCGAGGCGGTCCGCAAGCGTCCCGGTATGTACATCGGTTCGACCGGTCCCCGCGGTCTGCACCACCTGGTCCAGGAGATCGTCGACAACTCGGTCGACGAAGCCCTCGCCGGGTACTGCGACACCATCGACGTGAGCATCCGTGAAGACGGTGGCGTCCGGGTGGTCGACAACGGCCGTGGCATCCCGGTCGACGTCCACGCGGCCGAGGGGGTCTCCACCCTGCAGGTCGTCCTCACCGTCCTGCACGCCGGCGGCAAGTTCGGCGGTGGCGGCTACGCCGTCTCCGGTGGTCTGCACGGCGTCGGTTCGTCCGTCGTGAACGCGCTGAGCTCCGAGCTCGACGTCGAGGTCCGTCGGCAGGGCCACGTCTGGCGTCAGAGCTACACCGACGGTGTCCCAGTGGCCCCCGTCTCGAAGGACGAACCGGCCGACGAGACCGGGACGACGATCACGTTCTGGCCGAACGCCGAGATCTTCGAGTCCGTCGTCTTCGACTACGAGACCCTGCGCACGCGCTTCCAGCAGATGGCCTTCCTGAACAAGGGTCTGCGGATCAACCTGCGCGACGAGCGCGCCCCCGAAGAAGGGGAAGAAGCTCGCAACGACACCTTCATGTACGAGCGTGGGCTCGCCGACTACGTCGAGTTCATCAACGCGCAGAAGAAGGCCGACCTCGTCCACCCCGACGTCATCGGCTTCGAGTCCGAGGACCCGGACCGCAAGATCGCGCTCGAGGTCGCGATGCAGTGGAACACCTCGTACCAGGAGAGCGTCCACACCTTCGCGAACACGATCAACACGCACGAAGGCGGGACCCACGAAGAGGGCTTCCGCGCCGCGCTCACGACCCTCGTCAACCGCTACGCGCGTGAGGCGAAGATCATCAAGGAGAAGGACGACAACCTGACGGGTGACGACATCCGCGAAGGGCTCACCGCCGTCATCTCCGTGAAGCTCGGCGAGCCGCAGTTCGAGGGGCAGACGAAGACCAAGCTCGGCAACACCGAGGCGAAGTCGTTCGTGCAGCGCGTCGTCGGCACCGAGCTGACCCACTGGTTCGAGAGCAACCCGACGCAGGCACGCGACGTCGTCCGCAAGGCGATCCAGGCGTCGCAGGCTCGGCTCGCGGCCCGCAAGGCGCGCGAGACCACCCGTCGCAAGGGGCTGCTCGAGTCGGGCGGCATGCCCGGCAAGCTCAAGGACTGCCAGTCGAAGGACCCGACCCTGTCGGAGATCTTCATGGTCGAGGGCGACTCGGCCGGTGGTTCCGCCGTGCAGGGCCGCAACCCGATGACCCAGGCGATCCTGCCGCTGCGCGGCAAGATCCTGAACGTCGAGAAGGCCAGGCTCGACCGTGCCCTCGCCAACCAGGAGATCCAGTCGATGATCACGGCGTTCGGCGCCGGCATCGGTGAGGACTTCGACCCGGACAAGGCCCGGTACCACAAGATCGTGCTGATGGCCGATGCCGACGTCGACGGCCAGCACATCACGACGCTGCTGCTCACGCTGCTGTTCCGCTACATGCGTCCGCTCATCGAGCGTGGGTACGTGTACCTCGCGCAGCCGCCGCTGTACCGCCTGAAGTGGTCGAACTCGGCGCACGAGTACGTGTTCAGCGACCGGGAGCGCGACGCCCTGATGCAGGCCGGCCTCGCCGCCGGCAAGCGCATCCCGAAGGACAACGGGATCCAGCGCTACAAGGGCCTCGGCGAGATGGACTACAAGGAGCTCTGGGACACCACGATGAACCCGGACACCCGCACGCTCCTGCAGGTCACGCTGGAGGACGCAGCCGCGGTCGACAGCACCTTCTCGACGCTGATGGGTGAGGACGTCGACGCACGTCGCCAGTTCATCCAGCAGAACGCCAAGGACGTCCGCTTCCTCGACATCTAACGGCCAGGAGGCGCGGTGTGAGCCGCGTCGACCAGTCCTGACCACCTGTGGTCGCGCCCGGCGCGACCAACGGAACCACAGCCTCCAGGCTGTCCAGAAAGGGAACGAAGCCACATGGCTGACGACAACGAGAACGGCGCCGACGAGCAGCCCGAGATCGTCCACGGCGACAGCGGGGACATCGTCGTCTCCGGTGACCGCATCTCGCAGGTCGACCTGCAGCTCGAGATGCAGCGCTCGTACCTCGACTACGCGATGTCGGTCATCGTCGGTCGTGCCCTGCCGGAGGTCCGCGACGGCCTCAAGCCGGTGCACCGCCGTGTGATCTACGCGATGTTCGACGGCGGGTACCGCCCGGACCGTGCGTTCTCGAAGTGCTCCCGTGTCGTCGGTGACGTCATGGGCCAGTTCCACCCGCACGGTGACTCGGCGATCTACGACGCCCTCGTCCGCCTGGTGCAGCCGTGGTCGCTCCGGTACCCGCTCGCGCTCGGCCAGGGCAACTTCGGTTCGCCGGGCAACGACGGCGCCGCCGCCCCGCGGTACACCGAGACGAAGATGGCGCCGCTCGCGCTCGAGATGGTCCGCGACATCGACGAGGACACCGTCGACTTCCAGGACAACTACGACGGCCGCACCCAGGAGCCGGCGATCCTGCCCGCCCGGTTCCCGAACCTGCTCGTCAACGGCTCGGTCGGCATCGCGGTCGGCATGGCCACGAACATCCCGCCGCACAACCTGCGTGAGGTCGCCGAGGGGGCCAAGTGGGCGCTCGACAACCCCGACGCCACCCGTGAAGAGCTGCTCGCCGCGCTCATGCAGCGCATCAAGGGCCCGGACTTCCCGACCGGTGCACAGGTGCTCGGCACCAAGGGCATCCAGGACGCCTACCGCACCGGCCGTGGCTCGATCACGATGCGTGCCGTGGTCTCGGTGGAGGAGATCCAGGGTCGCACCTGCCTCGTCGTCACCGAGCTGCCGTACCAGGTCAACCCCGACAACCTGGCGATCAAGATCGCCGAGCTCGTCAAGGACGGCAAGCTCGCCGGTGTCGCCGACATCCGCGACGAGACCTCCGGTCGGACCGGGCAGCGCCTGGTCATCGTGCTGAAGCGCGACGCCGTCGCCAAGGTCGTGCTGAACAACCTGTACAAGCACACCCAGCTGCAGGAGAACTTCGGCGCGAACATGCTCGCGATCGTCGACGGCGTGCCCCGCACCCTGCCGCTCGACGGCTTCATCTCGGCGTGGGTCGCCCACCAGGTCGACGTCATCGTGCGCCGCACGCAGTACCGGCTGCGTGAGGCCGAGAAGCGCGCCCACATCCTGCGCGGGTACCTGGCTGCGCTCGACGCCCTCGACGAGGTCATCGCGCTCATCCGTCGTTCGCCCGACGTCGAAGAGGCCCGCACCGGCCTGATGGACCTGCTGTCCGTCGACGAGATCCAGGCGCGCGCGATCCTCGAGCTGCAGCTCCGTCGCCTCGCGGCCCTGGAGCGCCAGAAGATCCACGACGAGGCCGAAGAACTCGAGCGCAAGATCGCCGACTTCCAGGACATCCTGGCGTCGGAGAGCCGTCAGCGCTCGATCATCCGCGACGAGCTCAGCGAGATCGTCGACCGCTTCGGCGACGACCGCCGCACCGAGATCATGTTCGGCTACGACGGCGACATGTCGATGGAAGACCTGATCCCCGAAGAGGAGATGGTCGTCACCATCACCCGCGGCGGGTACGTCAAGCGCACGCGGAGCGACCAGTACCGCTCGCAGCACCGCGGTGGCCGAGGTGTCCGTGGGGCCCAGCTCCGCGCCGACGACATCGTCGAGCACTTCTTCGTCACGACGACGCACCACTGGCTCCTGTTCCTCACCGACCAGGGACGGGTCTACCGCGCCAAGGCGTACGAGCTGCAGGAGGCCGGCCGTGACGCGAAGGGCCAGCACGTCGCGAACCTGCTGGCGATGCAGCCCGACGAGCAGATCCAGCAGGTGCTCGACATCCGCGACTACGAGGTCGCCCAGTACCTCGTCCTCGCGACCGAGCACGGCCTGGTGAAGAAGACCGCGCTGACCGAGTACGACACGAACCGCACCGGCGGCATCATCGCGATCAACCTGCGCGACGGCGACAAGCTCCGCCAGGCGCTGCTCGTCGACGAGCACGACGACCTGCTGCTGGTGTCCCGCCAGGGCATGTCGCTCCGCTTCACGGCGACGAACGACACCCTGCGTCCGATGGGTCGATCGACCTCGGGTGTGAAGGGCATGTCCTTCCGCGACGGTGACTCGCTGCTCGCGGCTCGGGTCGTCTCCGACGACGGGTTCGTCTGGGTGATGACCGAGGGTGGCTACGCCAAGCGCACCGCAGTCGACCAGTACCGCGTGCAGGGCCGTGGCGGTCTGGGCATCAAGGTGGCCAAGTTGGCGCTCGACCGAGGCGATCTTGTGGGCGCTCTCATCGTCGGCGAGGACGACGAAGTGCTCGTCGTGCTGCAATCGGGCAAGGTGGTAAGGTCTGCCGTGGCCGAGGTCCCTGCCAAGGGCCGTGACACGATGGGCGTCGTCTTCGCGAGGTTCGCGGAGAACGACCGGATCATCGCGGTGGCCCGGAACACCGAGCGGAACCTGGACGACCAGGACGACGCCGAGATCGAGCCCGCGGGCCCGGTGGAGACGGTCAGCCCTGCCGAAGCGGCCCCGGATTCCACTGATCCCATCGACACCGAGCCCGTCGCAGACGAGGCCGGAGAGGACCAGTCAAGCAATGAGTAGTGTCGCCGAGAAGCTCCAGAAGAAGGCGAAGCGACCCGTCGGCACCCGCCAGGTGCGGTTGCGACTGGTCTACGTCGACTTCTGGTCGATGGTGAAGCTGAGCTTCCTCATCGCCCTGGCCGGCAGCATCGTGATCGTGGTCGCCACGGCACTGGTGTGGGTCATCCTGAACCAGACGGGTGTGTTCACCCAGATCGACGCCCTGCTGAAGGACGTCACCGGTCAGAACAGTTACTCGATCATGGACCAGTTCTCGCTGGGCCAGGTCCTCGGGTTCTCCATCGTCGTGGGCATCCTCAACGTGGTCGTCGGCACCGTGCTCGGCGCCATCGTGAGCGTGCTCTACAACCTCAGTGTGCGGATCACGGGCGGGCTGCTCGTGGGCTTCACGAACAACTGACACACCCGGCCGGATGAGGCCGACCGCTCGATTTCGTTCTCTGGGATCGGTACGGTAGGCTTTCATCCGGTCTGAGGGGCTATAGCTCAGGCGGTTAGAGCGCTTCGCTGATAACGAAGAGGTCCAAGGTTCAAGTCCTTGTAGCCCCACCAGTTCTCCGGAACAGCACGACAATCCGATCCTGTCGCCGATCACCTCGGTGGCACTCGGGGCCTTAGCTCAGTTGGTAGAGCGCCTGCTTTGCAAGCAGGATGTCGGGAGTTCGATTCTCCCAGGCTCCACTCCCTCTGCACGAGTCCTGCTTCGCTCGTTCCTCGCTCCGCCGTCTTCGGTCGTCGTGCTTGTTTGCACGCCTTCGGCGACGCGCCGCTCCGCGATGGTTGGGTTTGCCACTCTCCCTGCAGGTTGCTTCTTGTCGAGTGGTCACGACATGCCGCGTGCGGTTTGCCGAGGTGGCTGGAACTGTCGTCTGCGCGTCCTCCGGACGACAGGATGCGACCTGTCGGTGGCTGCCCCGGGGCGTGTTGCGTGACGGCCCGCCGGACGGGAGGCGCGGTGCCAGGCCGGTGCGGGCCTCCAGGCGGGTGGGCGGGCGCGTTCAGGGCGCGTCACCGTGCGCGGGTGCGTGGTCGCCAGGCCCGGGAACGACGAAGGGCCCCGGCTGGTGCCGGGGCCCTTCGTACGAACCGGGAGGTCAGGCGGCGGGCTTCTCCGCCGTGTCAGCGTCGTCGGCGACCCAGAGGTCGTCGTCGGCACGGAGCGTCTGGTACGCGGCGTACGCAGCACCGGCGACGGCGACGACGCCGACGATGATGAGTGCGACTCCGCCGAAGCCGAGGCCCTTCTTCTGCTGCGACGGGACGTACTTCGCAGCGGCCTTCTTGGCCTTCTTGCCCTTCTTCTGGGCGTTCTTCACGATCTTCTTGACCCGGGGGTCCTTCGCGAGATCGGTCACGCTCAGCACCGAACCAGCGGTCGAGACGAGTCCGGGGACCACCTCGGACTGGAACTTGTGCGAAGCGCTCTGCGCTGCCGAGGTGGCAGCGTGCACGCCGGTCGCGAACGCGGGACGGATCCCGTTGTCGATCGCGTTCTGCACGCGGGGTGCGATGTCCTTGCGAGCTGCGTCCGCGGCGTTGGTCCGGGCCTCAGCCAGGATCGCGTTCGCGTGCTCGAGGACCTTGCGCTGCTCGCCGAGGAGCGAGGCGGTCTGGCCCTTGAGCTTCTTGATCTGCTTCCGACGCTTTCGCGGGATCTCGATCGTCGTCATCTGGTACCTCCATCGGATCGGCGTGACCCCATCCTGCCACCACACTGCCTGACAGGTCACGGAGCCGTAGCTGTGGGATCCGTCCACGGTCAGGAGTACATGCGAGAATCGGAACATGTCTCTGCACACCGCTGTCGCAACGATCCACACCAACAAGGGCGACATCCGCGTCAACCTGTTCGGCAACCACGCACCGAAGACCGTCAAGAACTTCGTCGACCTCGCAACGGGCCAGCAGGAGTGGACCCACCCCGGCACGGGCAAGGTCTCGACCGACAAGCTCTACGACGGCGTGATCTTCCACCGCATCATCAAGGACTTCATGATCCAGGGCGGCGACCCGCTCGGCCAGGGCATCGGCGGCCCGGGTTACCGCTTCGACGACGAGATCTCCCCGGAGCTCACGTTCCAGAACCCCTACATCTTCGCCATGGCGAACGCCGGCATCCAGGGCGGCCGCGGCACCAACGGCTCGCAGTTCTTCATCACCACGGTGGCGACGCCGTGGCTGCAGGGCAAGCACACCATCTTCGGTGAGGTCGCCGACGACGAGTCCCGCGCGGTCGTCGACGCGATCGAGGCCGTGCCGACCGACGGCCGCGACAAGCCCGTCGAGGACGTCGTCATCCAGAGCATCGACGTCGAAGGCGTCTGACCCGCACGTGACCGACCAGGCGTACAACCCGAACAACACCTGCTACCGGCATCCGGACCGGCAGAGCTTCGTGCTCTGCCAGCGCTGTGGGCGGACGATCTGCCCGGAGTGCCAGACGCCGGCGGCGGTCGGGGTGCACTGCCCGGAGTGCGTGCGTGAACAGCGCGCACAGTTCGCAGCGAACCGCCGAGCGTCCGGAGCCCCCAGCGGGTTCACGGTCGCTCGGCGTCGGTTCGCGATGCTCGACCAGAAGGGCACGACCGTCATCGTGGCGATCACGGTGGCGATCTGGTTGCTCGACCAGGTCAGCGGACGGTTCTTCACGAGCTTGCTCGCCTACAACTCGCTGCTGCTGCCGACGCAGCCCTGGCGTGTGGTGACCTCGCTGTTCGTGCACTCGGGCATCTTCCACATCCTGTTCAACATGTGGGCGCTCTGGATCTTCGGTCGCATGCTCGAGAACATGCTCGGTACCTGGCGGTTCGTGGCGCTGTACTTCATCACCGGGATCTTCGGGTCCATGCTCGTCACCTTCCTGGCGCCGGGGACGACCGTGCTGGGTGCTTCGGGTGCGATCTTCGGGCTGTTCGCCGCGTTCTTCGTGCTGCAGCGCAGCCTGGGGAACAACGCCGTGCAACTCCTCGTGCTCATGGGACTGAACCTGGTCATCGGGTTCCTGCCCGGAGTCAACATCTCGTGGCAGGCGCACGTCGGCGGGATCATCGGCGGGTTCCTGATGGGCTTCGTCTTCGCGCAGACGCGCAACGTCCGGAAGCGACCGCTGCAGATCGCCCTGATCATCGGCGCGGCGGTGCTCGGCATCGCGCTCACGGCTGTCGGGTACGCGGTCACGATCGGCTGACACCGCCACAACGCGCTCCTCGAACGCCCCGTCGCACTGCGACGGGGCGTTCGTCGTTCCCGGTGCTGTCCGTGCCCTGCTCGTCCACAGCTGTCCACAGCGCCACCGAGAGTTATCCACAGGTGTGGAGAAGGTGGTGAGTTACACCAGTGTGATTATCCCCACTGTGGACTCAGCTGTGGATAACTCCGGGGCGGTGCTGTGGATGATCGTGTGGAGAGTGGGGAGAAGTGTGGAGAACAGCAGGATCGTCGAGGATGTGCGGTTCGGTGTCGGTCCTGCTTGTGGAGAACGACGACGCCCGCCGCACCTTGCGGTGCGACGGGCGTCGGGGGCAGCGACCTGGAGGTCAGCGCCACCGGGTGGTCATGAGGAAGCCGACGAACATGATGCCGAAGCCGATCAGGATGTTCCACGAGCCGAGGCTCGGGACCGGCAGGGTGGCGTTCGAGATGTAGAAGACGATCACCCACACCAGGCCGACGAGCATGAAGCCGAACATGACCGGCTTGAACCACACCGGGTTGGGGGCGTCCCCAGCGGTGTCGACCGAGTCGGCTCGGGTCCTCCGGGCGGGCTTGGTGCGGTCCTTGTCCTTGGCCATGGCCGGTATCCTACCGTGACCACGTGTGTGGATCGGCCCGCGGACCGCCGCACACATCGCCCACGAGTACGGTGGACCGCCATGACCAGGATCCTCGTCGTCGACAACTACGACAGCTTCGTCTACACGCTCAACGGCTACGTGCAGCAGCTCGGCGCCGAGACCGACGTCGTCCGCAACGACGCCTTCCCCGAGTCCGAGATCGCCGACCGCATCGCGGAGTACGACGGCGTGCTGCTCTCCCCGGGTCCGGGGACACCGGCGGCCGCGGGCGTCTCGATCCCCACCGTGCACGCCGCCATCGCCGCCGAGGTCCCGCTCCTCGGCGTCTGCCTCGGGCACCAGGCCATCGCCGAGGCCCTCGGTGCCACGGTCACCCACGCCGAGGAGCTCATGCACGGCAAGACCTCCCAGGTCGACCACGACGGCAGTCCGCTGTTCGACGGCGTTCCACACCCGTTCACGGCCACGCGCTACCACTCGCTCGCGATCGTCGACGGCACGGTCCCCGACGAGCTCACCGTGACGGCGCGCACCGGCGGCGGGGTCATCATGGGGGTGCAGCACCGCGAGCACCCCGTGTTCGGTGTGCAGTTCCACCCGGAGTCGGTCCTGACCGAGGGCGGCTACCGCATGGTCGGCAACTGGCTCGAGACCACCGGGCTGTCCGGGGCGGCCGAGCGTGCCGCCGGCCTCGGGCCGCTCATCGCGACGCACCGCGCCTGACGAGCCTCCACGGCGGCAGACGCCGTCGTCTTGTCGAGACGCCGCCGGAATCGGCGGCGTCTCGTGCGTTGCGGGGCGTCACGCCGACACGCCGGCGTGTGCCTGGCACTGGACCGGGCCGCCTGCGTGCCGCGCGTTCTGGGGCGGGCGTGCGCTGTGCCTCCAGGCTGTGACGAACACGCCGTGACGAACACGCCGTGACGAAGGAGCCGTGACGAAGGAGCCGTGACGAACGGGCGCGGCGCACGCGACCGCAACGCCGGTCCGCGGACTGGAGGCCCGTCACCCGTCCGTCAGGACGGCCCCGTCACGAGATGGTCGGGTTCGCCGCCCGGCCCCGTGGTCGGCTCAGCGGCCGTCGCCACCGTCGTCGCCACCGCGGTCGGTGTTCCCACCGTCACCACCGTTGCCGCCGCTGTCGTTGTTGTTGTTCGACGACGGTGCCTTCGGCGGCGCCGCAGCTCGTGCGCAGTAGGTGAGCGTGACGGCACTGCCCTGCGCGACGTCGCCAGCGGGGGTGTCCTGCTGCGTGACCACGCCGCCGGTGCACGAGTAGGACGGCGCCGGGTTCACGGTGAGTCCGAGCTGCTCCACGGTGCCCTTCGCCGCCGAGTACTGCTGCTGCGTCACGTCGGGCAGCTGCACCTTGCCGTTGGAGACCGTCAGGTTGATCACGATGCCCTTGGTGTGCAGGGAACCCGACTCGGGGTCGGAGCTCAGGACCGTGCCCTCGGGGACGTCGGTGGAGTAGTCGCTCGAGATCGCGCCCAAGCGGAAGCCGGCGTTGTCGAGCGCCTGTTGCGCTGCGGCTTGCGACTGCCCGTTCAGCTCGGGCACGGGGACGCGCTCCGGTCCGATGGAGACCACGACGTTGACGTTCTGGTTGCGTCCGACGTTCACGCCCGAACCCGGGTCGGTCCGGATGACCAGGCCCTTGTCGACGCTGTCGGAGTTCTCCTCGACCTTGACCGGCTTGAGGGACTTCTTCTCGATGGCGCTGGCCGCGGAGCTGTACGTCGACCCTGCGACGTTCGGCACGCTGACCGAGGACGACACCGGGGGCTTGCCGGGCTGCAGGTTCGCGACGAAGAACACCACGGCCACGATGACCGCGACGGTGAGCAGGATGCCCACCCAGATCCACGCGACCGGCGGACGGTTCTGCGTGCGCTGCGGGCGGTGCTCGGCGGTGTCGTCGTCGAGCTCGCGGAACGCCGAGGCGGCGTTGGTCGTCGTGCGGGGATCGACGCCGAACAGCACGGTCGACGCATCGTTCTGGGCGTTCTGCTGCTGCTTCTTGGTGGAGGTGGGGACCCGGCCGGCCGCGGCCTGCTGCAGGTCCGCGCGGAACTCGGCCGCGTTCTGGAACCGGCGCGTGCGGTCCTTGACCAGGGCGTGGAGCGTCACGGCGTCGAGGGCCGGGGACACCTCGGGCGAGATCGTCGACGGTGCGACCGGCTGCTCGCTGACGTGCTGGTACGCGACCGCCACCGGGGTGTCCCCGAGGAACGGCGCGCGACCGGTGAGGAGCTCGAAGAGCACGACGCCGGTGGAGTACAGGTCGGTGCGGGCGTCGACGGTCTCGCCGCGGGCCTGCTCCGGTGAGAAGTACGAGGCCGTGCCGAGGATCGAGGTGGTCTGGGCCACCGTGGCCGAGGTGTCGGTGATCGCCCGGGCGATGCCGAAGTCCATGACCTTCACCTGGCCGCTGTGCGTGACCATGACGTTGGCGGGCTTGATGTCACGGTGGACGACGCCGGCGCGGTGCGAGTACTCGAGCGCGGTGAGGATGCCCTCGGTGATGCGGACGGCTTCGTCCGGGGCGACGGCACCTTCGGCGATGATGTCGGAGAGCGGTCGGCCCTCGACGTACTCCATCACGATGAAGGGCACCTGCACCTCGGCACCCGAGGGCTCGGACACCGTCTCTTCGCCGGCGTCGTACACGCGCACGACGGTCGGGTGTGCCATGCGCGCAGCAGCCTGGGCTTCCTGCCGGAAGCGCGTGCGGAAGGCCGGGTCGTTGGCGAGGCTCGGCTTGAGGAGCTTCACCGCGACCTTGCGGCCGAGGCGGGTGTCGTTGCCGAGGTGCACGGTCGCCATGCCGCCCCGACCGATGACGTCACCGATCTCGTAGCGATTGGCGAGGAGCGTGATCCCCGCGGTCACACCTTCTGGCACGTACTCCTCCGTCTGTTCGTCCGGCTAGTGTACGGCAGCACGACCTGGTGAGACGCTGGCCGGAGAGGGGTCGACCGAACCGTTACCGAACGGTGTCGACAGCCCCCGTCCGGGGGTCGTTCACTGGCCGTCCTGCGGGCCGGGCTGGCTCGGGTTGGTCCCGTCGCCGGGGTCCGTTCCGTCACCCGGGTCCGTCGTCTCCTGGTCCGTGGGCTCGGTCCACTCGACCTGGGCGCCCGGCGAGGACGCCGAGACGACCGAGGCATCGGACTGCGGCGACTTGCAGGTGACCTTGTACGACAGGGCGACCTTGCCGTACTGGGCACCGGCGACGGTCACCGCGGTGCCCGAGGTGGAGCCGGAGCTGCTGCCGTTCGACGTCACGGTGCCGTTGTCGATCGTGTACGTGTAGCTGACGTCCGAGTACCCGGCGGGGCAGCTCGTGTACGCCGGCCAGCTGAAGGTCACGCGACCGGACTCACTGACGGTCCCACCGGTGGCACGCTCGGGCGCCGGTGCGGTCAGCACGTCGCCGTAGGACTTGATCGTGACGAGCGTGTTCGGTGCCAGGCTGCCCTCGGGGCTGAGCGACTCGACGGTGCCGACCTGGTCGGACGTCGTCGCGTTCGATCCGTCGACGACCTCGGCCTGCAGACCCCGGGCACGCAGCTGGTTCGCGACGTCCTCGGCGTTCTGCCCCTGGTAGTCGGCTGCCGACACCGTGACGCGGGTCTCGGTCGGCTCGGGGGACGGCGTCTCGCTGGGCGTGCGGGACGGCTTCGGCGTGCTCGAGGACTTCGTGGGCTCGGGCTCCGGGGCGTTGTTCGCGTTCAGGGCGTACGCCGTGCCGGCGGCGATGGCGAGCACGACGACGATGCCGACGACCCACCAGATCCAGGCACGCTTCTTCTTCGGTTCCTCGGGCTCGTCGCTGACGGGCGAGCGGGGGGCCCCGGGTCCGCCGGCCATCGATCCTGCCTGGGTGCCGATGAGTGCGGTCGCGGCGTCGTTCCCCTGGCCCTGGGGCGGGTTGAACGCGACGGTGCCGTTCCCCGCGATGGCGGGGACGGCCACGGTGGCGGCGGCGACGTCACCCCGGCGGAGCGCCTGGGCGGCGCGGGCCAGGTTCGCTGCCGTCGCGGGACGGTCGGCGGGCTTCTTCGCGATGCACGAGATGACCAGGGCCGAGACCGGCTCGGGGATGTCCCCGGGCAGCGGCGGCGGCTGCTCGTTGATGTGCGCCATCGCAATCGCGACCTGCGACTCACCGGTGAACGGACGACGACCCGCCAGGGCCTCGTACGCGACGATGCCGAGCGAGTAGATGTCGGTCGACGGCGAGGCGGGGTGGCCGCTGGCCTGCTCGGGCGACAGGTACTGCACCGTGCCCATCACCTGACCGGTCGCGGTGAGCGGGACCTGGTCGGCGATGCGGGCGATGCCGAAGTCGGTGATCTTGACGCGACCGTCGGGCGTGATGAGCAGGTTGCCCGGCTTGATGTCGCGGTGCACCAGGCCGACCGCGTGTGCGGCCTGCAGGGCGTTCGCGGTCTGCGCGACGATGTCGAGCACCTTGTCGACCGGGAGCGTGTGCTCGCGTTCGATCATGGTCGACAGGGCCTCGCCGGGGACGAGCTCCATCACGAGGTAGGCGCTGCCGTCCTCCTCGCCGTAGTCGAAGACGTTGGCGATGCCCTCGTGGTTGACGAGGGCAGCGTGCCGGGCCTCGGCGCGGAAGCGCTCGAGGAAGCCGGGGTCACCGAGGTACTCGTCCTTGAGGATCTTGAGTGCGACGGTTCGGCCGATGACGAGGTCGGTCGCCTGCCACACCTCGCCCATGCCGCCGATGGCGACCCGGGAGGAGAGCTGGTACCGCCCACCGAAGGTGAGTCCGCTGGTGGGTCTCATTTGTTCAGCACCGCCTCCATGACTTTCTTCGCGACCGGGGCCGCGACCGTGTTGCCGACTCCGGACTGCCCGAGCCCGCCGCCGTTCCCGACGACCACCGCCACAGCGACCTCCGGGTCCTTCGCGGGGGCGAACCCCGTGAACCAGAGCGTGTACGGATCGCCGGTGCCGCCTTCAGCCGTGCCGGTCTTGCCGGCGACGTCGACACCGTCGATCTTGGCATTGGTACCGGTCCCTGCGTTCACGACGCTCTGCATGGCCTCGGTGAGGTCAGCGGACTCGGAGGACGACAGCGGATCACTGTACTGCCTCGGAGAGAAGGACTCGACGGTCTTCAGGTCACTCGTGGTGATCGAGTCGACGAGTGAGGGCTGCATGACCTTGCCGCCGTTCGCGATGCCGGCCGACACCATCGCCATCTGCAGCGGGGAGACCCGGACGCTCGCCTGGCCGAAGGCGCTCAGCATGAGCTGGGCCGTCGAGTCGACGTCGGGGTACTGGCTGGCGGTCGCGGCCATCGGGATCTCGATGGCGTCGCCGAAGCCGTACTTGTCGGCCATGTCCTTGATCGCGTCGTACCCGAGCTTCTGACCGAGTTCGGCGAAGGGGATGTTGCACGAGTACTGGATCGCGGTGCGCAGCTTGACCTTGTCGCCGCCGCCGCAGGTGCCGCCCTCGGCGTTGTTGATGTACGAGCTCGTCCCCGGCAGCTGCAGCCGCGACGGGTTCGGGAACGTGGAGTCGAGGTTGTACTTGCCGCCCTCGAGCGCCGCCGAGGCGACGACGAGCTTGAACACCGATCCGGGCGTGTACAGGTCGCCGCCGATGGCACGGTTCTGCAACGGGGCGGTGTCGGCACCGAGCAGCGCGTCGTACTGCCGCTTGACCTCGGCCGTGTCGTGCGAGGTGAGCGAGTTCGGGTCGTAGCTCGGCTTCGACACCATCGCCAGGATCTTGCCGGTCTTGGGCTGGATCGCGACGACCGCACCGCTGTTCGTGCCGAGGGCGTCGTACGCGGCCTGCTGCACGTCCGGGTCGATGGTCAGGTTGACGTTGTCGCCCTGGACGTCCTGGCCGGTGAGGATCGAGTTGAGGTTCTGGAAGAACGAGGCGTCCGAGTTGCCGGACAGCACGGTGTTCTCCGCGCTCTCGATGCCGGTGTTGCCCTGGCCGATCGTGAAGTAGCCGGTGACCGCGGAGTACAGGTCGCCGTTCGTGTACTTGCGCTGGTACTCGTACTGGTCGTTCACCGGGGTCGACTCGGCGATCGGGCTGCCGTCCACGAGGATCGCGCCGCGCTTGGTCGAGTAACTGTCCAAGATGGTTCGGGAGTTCCGGGAGTCGGCGCGCAACGAGTCTGCCGAGAAGAACTGGATCGAGGTCGTCGACACGAAGAGTGCGACGAACATGAGCACGATGACGGTCGAGACACCGCGGAGCTGTCGGTTCATCGACGACGCTCCTTCCTGGTCGCGCGCGCGGACCGCCCGCTCGCGGCGGGGATCGCGCCCTGCTGGACACGCTGTTCGGCGGGGATCGCGTCGGTCAGGCGCAGCAGCATCGCGGCGATGATCCAGTTGGCGATGAGCGAGGAACCACCCGCGGCCATGAACGGGGTGGTCAGACCGGTGACGGGGATGATCCGGGTGATGCCGCCGACGACGACGAACACCTGCAGGGCGATGATGAAGCCGAAGCCCACACCGAGCAGCTTGCCGAAGTCGTCCTGCGCCATGAACCCGACGCGGATGCCACGGGACGCGAACACGATGAAGAGCGCGAGGATCGCGAAGACACCGATCAGGCCGAGCTCTTCGCCGAGTGACGCGACGATGTAGTCGGCGTTGGCGACCGGGGTGATGTACGGCCGGCCCTGGCCGAGGCCGGTGCCGGTGATCCCGCCGTTCGCGAAGCCGAACAGGCCCTGCACGAGCTGGTAGCTCGCCTGGGTGTCGCGGCTGAAGACCTCTTGGTTGAACGGGTCGAGCCACTGTTCGAAGCGGCCACGGACGTACTCGAGGAGACTCTGTGCGACGAGGGCGCCACCGATGAACAGCGTGAGACCGATCGCGACCCAGCTGACCCGTGCCGTGGCGACGTAGATCATCACGAGAAACAGGCCGAAGTAGAGCAGGGCGGTGCCGAGGTCGCGCTGGAACACGAGCACGGCCATCGCGGCGCCCCACATCACCAGGATGGGGCCGAGGTCGCGGGCACGCGGGAACGTCATGCCGAGGAACTTCTTGCCGACGATCGACAGCGAGTCACGGGCGGTGACGAGGTACCCGGCGAAGAACAGCGCCATGGTGATCTTCGCGAGCTCACCGGGCTGGAACGAGAACGGGCCGATCTTGATCCAGACCCGCGCGCCGCCGATGTTCGTGCCGATGCCGGGCAGCATGGGCAGGAGCAGCAGGACGATCGTCAGCGCCATGAAGATGTAGCGGTACCGCTGCAGGAACCGGTGGTTCCGGACGGCGACGAGCGTGATGATCGCCAGGACCATCGCGAGCATCGTCCAGACGATCTGCTTCACGCCGATGGCGTCCCAGCCGGACAGGCCGTTGTGGACGTCGATGCGGTAGATCTCGGCGATGCCGATGCCGTTCAGGACGAGCGCGATCGGCAGGATGAACGGGTCGGCGTTCTTCGCGACGACGCGCAACACCACGTGCATGACGAGCGCGAGGCCGAGGATGCCGCCACCCACCCAGAGCACCGACTGGTCGAACAGCCGGCCCTTGGTGCCGAGCTGCACGAGCACCATCGCGCCCGCGCAGATGCCGCAGGCGATGACGAGCAGGAAGAGCTCGAGGTTCCGCGCACGGGCGGGCTCCCGGAGCTTGATCGTGATCGCCTGCGTGAAGGACTGGGCGGCCGTGGCGGTGCTCATCGCGAGCTCCGCGTCGGGTTCGGCGACGGCGAGGACGATCGCGTCGGTGAGGGCGACGGCGACGGACTCGCGTTGCCGTCCCCGCCGGTGCCGGCCTGGTCCTCACCGGTCGCGGCGGCCTTGCGCAGGCGCTCGACGATGTCGCGGGCGTCGGAGAGCGACTGCGCGTTGATCGTCGAGCGGACGTTCTCGCGGGTGTAGTCCGGCAGCGACGAGACCGTGATGTCGCTGTCCTCGTACACGTCCGACAGCGCCAACGGCCCGATCGACTGCTGCACGCCCTTGTAGATCGCGACGGTGCCCCGGTCGGTGCCGACGTAGTAGTGGTCCTGGGTGATCCGCCAACCGACGAACACGGCGCCGACGAGCACGGCGACGGCGACCACGAGCGCGACGGTCCAGGACACCCGACGACGGATGCGGCGTCGGCGGTCCTCGGCGATCAGCTCGGCGAAGAACTGGTCGGACTCGGGCTCGAAGTGCGAGTCCTCGGGCGCGGTGGTGACCTTGAGCGGGTGCAGCAGGATCGTGGGGAGGCGGATCGGCTTGCGGCCGGTCGACGCCTCGAAGGTGAGGGGTGCCGCGGCGGACCCGACGGTGGTGGCCGCGTCGTCGTCGTCCTCGGGCTCGGTGTCCGTGACGTCCATCACCACGACGGTGACGTTGTCGGGGGCGCCGTGGTCGAGCGTCTCCTTCACCAGGCGCTGCGTGACCTGGTTGGCGTCCATGTTCGACGCCAGGGCGTGCCGGATCCGCTCTTCGGCCAGGTACGACGACAGCCCGTCGGAGCAGAGCAGCCAGCGGTCGCCCGGCTGGATGTCCATGATCGCGGTGTCGACCTCGGGTGCTGCGTCGACGTCGCCCAGTACGCGCATCAGCACGGAGCGGCGCGGGTGGACCGCGGCTTCCTCCGGCGTGATCCGGCCGCTGTCGACCAGTCGCTGGACGAACGTGTGGTCCGACGTGATCTGCTGCAGCTCGCCGTCGCGGTGGCGGTAGATGCGGGAGTCGCCGATGTGCGCGATCGCGATCTGCTCGCCGACGCGGATCATCGCGGACACCGTGGTGCCCATGCCGGTGAGCTCCTGGTGCTCGAACACGGTCTCGGTGATCAGCTGGTTCGCGGCGATGAGTGCCGACTGCAGTGCGAACTCGGCGTCGTGCGCCGAGGGGAACTCGCGGTCGACCTCGCGGATGCGGCGGATCGCGATCGCCGAGGCGACGTCACCGCCGGCGTGGCCGCCCATGCCGTCCGCCACCGCGAACAGGTGCGCCCCGGCGTAGCCGGAGTCCTGGTTGTTCGCGCGGATGCGCCCCACGTGGGACACAGCGGCGCTCAGCGTGCGAGCGGTCATGCCGGGTTACCGCCGCAGCTCGAACGTCGTCGTCCCGATCGTGATCGGCGTGCCCTCTGCCACGAGGACGGGAGCGCTCACCTTCTGACCGTTGACGAAGGTGCCGTTCGTGGACTCGAGGTCGGTGAGGAGCCAGCCGTCGGCGCGCAGGTCGAGGCGGGCGTGGTTGGTCGAGGTGTAGTCGTCGCGGATCACGACGTTCGACTCGCTCGAGCGCCCGATCGTGATGGGGCCGCCACCGAGCGGCATCTCCATGCCCTCGCGCGCACCCTCGGTGATGACCAGGCGGGACGCGGCCGACGAGGCGGGACGCTGCCCACCACCGGGCTGTCCGATGACGTCCGTGAACGCGCCGCTGGACGCGGGGCCGGGGACCGCCGCTGCCGGGACGGTGGGGGTGCTCGGTCCGGACGGGGCCGACTTGGGATCGGTCGGGATCGTGCGGACGCGCTGGCCGAACAGATCGCTGCGCAGGGCGAACACGATCACGAAGACGAACAGCCAGAGCACCGCGAGGAACACGAAGCGCAGGACGAGCAGGGTCAGGCCTGTGGTCATCGAGCACCTCCGTCGTTCTCCGGGATCACCCGGAACACCATACGGGTCCGACCGATCTCGATGGTGGAGTCCGGCTCAACGATCGCCTGCTGGAAGTGCTGACCGTTCAGCTTCGAGCCGTTCGTGGAGCCGAGATCGGTGGCCTGCGCGTGCTTGCCGTCCCACAGGACCTCGACGTGCTTCCGGCTCGTCCCGGTGTCGGCGATGGTGATGTCCGCGTCGCTGCCGCGCCCGATCACCGTGCGCCCGCGGTGCAGGCGGTGCCGCTGGGAGCCGATGTCGAGCACCGGGATCCAGGCCACGTCGCGCTGCACGGTGGTGGAGTCGACCTGCAGGATGCCCGTCGAGAGCGTGCCGTCCTGCTGGAGCCGGATGGTGACCGGGCCGGAGAACGAGTAGTTCTGCGCCACGGCGTGTTGGTGCACCATCTGGGTCAGTTCGTCGATGAGCGGACGACCGACGTCGTTCATGCGTGTGCAGTCCGGCGGCGCCAGGCGAACGGTGAACTCGTTCGGCACGAGGATGCGCTCGCGGGAGACCACCGCGGCCTTGGTGTCGAGCTCGCGCCGCAGGGCGCTCGAGATCTCGACGGGCTGCACCCCGGAGCGGAAGGTCTTGGCGAACGCGCCGTTGACGGCGCGTTCCAACCCTCGCTCGAAGTTGTCCAGCAGGCCCATGCGTCTCCCGTGTCGTCGGTCGTCAACCACTGCATGGTAGTGGTTGGCGTTGACACCCGTCTGTGCGTGGTAGTGTTTCGGGGCTGGCGCGAGTGGCGGAATTGGTAGACGCGCACGGTTCAGGTCCGTGTGCTGGAAACGGCGTGGGGGTTCAAGTCCCCCCTCGCGCACCAGGCGAAGAACAGGAAAGGCCCCGGAGGAATCCGGGGCCTTTCCTGTTTCCGGGGCCTGGTCTCCAGGGGCTTCCCCGGGCCGTCCGTCCAGCCGCCGGCGTCAGGACCGGTCCGCCTCCGTCGTGCGGTCAGGATCCGGCGCGGAGGCACGGCTCGGCCCCGACACGCCGGTCCCGTCGAACCCGTGGCCGGTCCTCCACGCCGCTCGTGCGGCGAAGTACGGGCGCGCGGTGGGCAGGAAGAGCAGGACCGCGGCGACGACCGACAGTGCGATCGTCAGGACGTCGAGCTGGCCGCCGGTGATGCTCAGGACCGCGCGGAAGCCCGCGACGACGACGAGCACGATGCGTGCGACCCGGGATCCCGCTGCCGTCCGGAACACCGCCCACGTCACCAGAGCCCAGAGCACCAGGGCGACGATCCCGGCGATGACCGGAGCCGGGTCGACCGCCGCGTCCGGCCTCCAGAACTGCAGCACCGTGGCAGCGATGCAGGCGACCACCCACACCAGCCACAGCACGAATGACACGGTGACCACCTGCGGTCGGTCCGGTCGTCGGAGGATGAACGTCCTGGTCATGCTGCACCGTCCTCTGCCGCTCCCTGGTGCGGCACGTCGAGCGTACCGAGGGGGCGGAGTCCTGCCGGGGTGCCTCGCTACGGTGATCGTGTGACCGACGAACGCACCACCGTCCAGCGTCCCGGAGTGGACGTCCCCGACGATCGTGGCCGGACTGGGCTCGACGCCGTCGGCCGCGACCTCGACCGCAACCCCGACGTCGTCGTGCGGGACGTCGAGGTGGTGTCGAACGGATGGCACGTGCTCCGCCGCACGACCCTGGACGTCCGGCGCCGTGACGGTCGGTGGGACCGGCAGCAGCGCGAGACCTACGACCGCGGCAACGGTGCGACGGTGCTGCCGTACGACGCCGAGCGCGGCACGGTGCTGCTCACGCGGCAGTTCCGGTGGCCGGCGTACGTGAACGGACACCCGGACGGGATGCTGATCGAGGCCGCGGCGGGTCTGCTCGACGAGGACGACCCGGAGACCGCCGTCCGGCGCGAGGCCGCCGAGGAGCTCGGCATCCGGCTCGGCGCGCTCGAGCACCTGGGTGCCGTGTTCATGAGCCCCGGTTCGGTCACCGAGCGGGTCCACTTCTACGTGGGCGCGTACACGCCCGCGGACCGGGTCGAGGCCGGCGGCGGTGTGGAGGACGAGGGTGAGGACATCGAGGTGCTCGAGCTCCCGCTCGATGCGGCACTCGCGATGGTCGCGGACGGCCGGATCGCCGACGGCAAGACGATCATGCTGCTGCAGTGGGTGGCGCTCCGGCGCGGGTCCGCTCGCTGAACGGTCGTGGTGCCGGTCCGCGTACCGTCCGGGCCATGACTGATTCGACGACACCGGACGGATCGAGCGATCCCACCGAGACCCAGCAGCAGTACACCGAGGACCTGCCGGACGGGTCGTCGACGGGTGACGCGACGAAGGACCCGCAGCAGGACAGCGACGTCGACTCGGGCGGCGAGCCCGACGACCCGCAGTAGCGGCGACCGGACGACGGACGGGAGGCACGGTGCCAGCTGGCACCGTGCCTCCCGTCCGTGGTTCCGCCGGTCCGGAGCGCGGTGTCAGCTGATGATGTTGACCGCGCGCGAGATGACCAGCGCCAGCAGGATGAACCCGCTGAGCGCCTGGTAGGCCATGATCATCTTCGCCCGGACGGTCATCGGCATCGTGTCTGTGGGGCTGAAGGCCATCATGTTCGTCATCGCGACGTAGAGGTAGTCGAGGTAGACCGGGCGCCAGTCGGCGGTCTTCGGGTCGGTTTCCTGCGGGAACTGGAAGTCCGCTTCGGCGCTCGACCACAGTTCGGGGCGTCGCCGGGCCACCGGACCCCCGCGGTCGAGCTCCCAGTAGACGAGCCCGAACACGATGATCGTGCTCACCCACACCTGCAGAGCGGTGAGCAGCACGGCCGCTCCGTCCGCGTGGCCGCCCAGCAACTCGGTGATCGTCCGGATCACCGTGAGCTGGCTCGCGACGGTCAGCAGTCCCGCCAGCGCGAAGGACACCCACCGGGACCAGGTGGTCTCGCGGGTCAGGCGCCGCGGGTTGAAGACGATCAGCGGGGTGAGCAGCAGGACGCCGAGCACCGGCACGACCCACGACGGGAAGAACAGCACCTCGTCGGGCAGGAACAGGCTGAGCGCCAGGTTGACCAGCACCGCCGCGGCGACCGGTGCCCGGTGTTCGTGTCGGGGGCCGGTCCTGGTCTGGGTCACGGAGTGAGTGTCGCACGGTGCCGTGACCGCACCCCGCGGGCGTGTTACGAGTGTGAGTCGGGGGAGTGCCGCGGCAGACACGGCACGGGCGTCTCGCGTAGGTTCCAGCCATGAGTGCAGAGCTGACGCTCGGCGCCGAGGAAGAGCTGCACCTCATCGACCTCGAGTCCGGCCGACTTTCCGCGAAGGCCCCCCGCCTTCTGCCCAAGCTGCCCACCGACCGTTTCGGCGCGGAGCTGCAGCGCACGACGATCGAGACGAACACCCCGGTGGTGCGGACCCTCGACGACCTGCGGCGGGTGATCGTCGACCTGCGCAGCGAGCTCAGTGCCGCGATCGCCCCGGCCGGGGTCACGATCGCCGCCGTCGGCACCGCGCCGAGGTCGGAGTACGCCGACTTCGAGCTGAGCGCCGGCGGGCGGTACGGCCGGATGCAGGAGCAGTACCGGATGCTCGTCGACGAGCAGCTCATCTGCGGCCTGCAGGTGCACGTCGGGGTGAGCGACCGCGACCTGGCGGTGCTGATCGCCCAGCGGGTGGCACCGGTGCTCCCGGTGCTGCTGGCCCTGAGTGCGTCGAGTCCGTTCTGGAACGGGCAGGACACCGGGTACGCCTCGTTCCGGAGCATCATCTGGCAGCGGTGGCCGTCGGCCGGCAGCTTCGGCCCGGTGGAGGACGCCGCCGAGTACGACCGGGTGCTCGACGACCTGATCGCCTCGGGCGTGATCGCCGACAAGAAGATGGCCTACTTCGACGTCCGGCCGTCGTCACACGCGCCGACGCTCGAGCTGCGGGTCTGCGACGCGACCCCGGTGGTGGACGACGCCGTGCTCATCGCCGGACTCTTCCGCGCCGCCGTGCGCAAGGCCGAGAAGTCGGTCGTGTCCGGCGCCGAGTGGCACCCGCGCAGCGAACCGCTGCACCGTGCGGCGATGTGGCAGGCCGCCCGCTCCGGGCTGAGCGGCGAGCTGGTCGGCCTCGGGCAGCACCCCGAACGCCTGCCCGCCGAGGTCGCGGTGCGCCAGCTCGTGTCCCGCCTGCGCCCGGAGCTCGAGGAGCTCGGCGACTGGGGCACGGTGACGGAGCTGCTCGACGCCACCCTGGCCCGCGGCAACTCCACCGATCGGCAGCGCACCGCGTACGCCGAGCGCGGGGAGATCGACGACGTCGTCGCCCTGGTGGTGGAGGACACCGCGGGGCTGCCGTCCGGACGCGACGAGGACCCGGTGGTCCCGCTCCCCGGGTACCGCGTCCGTGCCGGCGACGAGGCGGTCGGCCCCGGGGCGCGACCCCGACCGGCGTTCCGAGACCTGGCTGCCTTCTTCGACGGCTGGGACGCCGAGACCGCGATCGACCGTTGCACCGCCCGCGACGCCTGGACCCGCGAGCACCAGGTCGGCTTCGTGGTCGACGGCGGGGCGCAGGCGTTCGGCTGTGACCTGGTGCCCCGGACGATCAGCGCCTACGAGTGGTCGCAGCTCGAGCGTGGCCTGGGGCAGCGGTCCCGCGCGATCGAACTGTTCCTGCGCGACGCGTACGGCGATCGGCGGATCGTGGCCGACGGCGTGCTGGACGCGGACCACTTCGTCGGTGCGAAGGGCTGGGACCCGGACGCCACGCGGCTGCCGGCGACCGCGGTCCGTGCGCCGGTGCTCGGGTTCGACCTGGTGCGCAACGAGTTCGGCGGCTGGCGGGTGCTCGAGGACAACGTCCGCTCGCCCTCGGGCGTCGCGTACGGCATCGCCCTGCGCGAGCTGATGGACGACGTCGTGCCGGACGCCCCGCGGCCGGCGAACCTGCGCGATCCGCACGGCGTGACCGACCGGTTGCGCCGGACCCTCTGCGCGAACACCACCGCGGTGACGGGCGCGACCGACCCGGTGATCGCGCTGGTCAGTGACGGCCCCGCCGCCGGCGCGTGGTTCGAGCACCGCAGGCTGGCCGACGGGGCCGGGCTGCGCCTGGTGTCCGGGTCGGACCTGGACGTCCGTGACGGACGCGTGGTCGACGCGACGACGGGTGACGTGCTCGACGGGCTGTACCTGCGGATCGACCGCGACGTCAGCGCGCTGACGGCAGAGCACGCTCCCGACCTCGGTGCGCGGATCCTCGACGCGGCGGAGGCAGGACGCGTCTACCTGGCGAACGCGCCGGGCAACGCGCTGGTCGACGACAAGGCGATGTACGTCACCGTGCCGGACCTGATCTGGTACTACCTGGACGAGAAACCCCTGCTGGCGTCCGTGCCGACGTACCGCACGAGCATCGAGGTCGAACGGCTGTCGGTCCTGGACCGCGTCGGCGAACTCGTCACGAAGCCGGTCGACGGCGAGGGTGGCCGCGGGGTCCTGATCGGACCGAGCGCGAGCGCCCCCGAGGTCGCCGAACGACGGCGCGAGATCGCCGCGGACCCCGCCGGGTGGGTGGGGCAGGAGGTGGTGCAGCTTTCCTCGCACCCGACGATCGGACCGGCCGGGCTCGACCCGCGGCACGTGGACCTGCGGGCCTTCGTGTACGCGACGGGGACCGGACCGGACGACGTGCACCTGGCCGACGTGGCCCTGACCCGCGTCGCACCCGAGGGCAGCATGGTCGTCAACTCGTCGCAGGGCGGCGGCGCGAAGGACACGTGGATCGTCGGGAACGCCCCGGCGGACACGGACTCCGCTGTGGCGGACACCGAGGGAGAGCGCTGATGTGTGGACTCGCGGGTGAGATCCGGTTCGACGGCCGAGCGCCGGACGTCGGCGCGGTCGCCCGGATGACCGGCTGCATGACGCACCGCGGCCCGGACGGTGACGGCCTGTGGGCTCGCGGCCCGGTCGCGCTCGGGCACCGACGGCTGTCCATCGTCGACCTGTCCACCGCGGGCGCGCAGCCGATGGTGCTGGTCGAGGCGGGGCTGACGATCGCCTACAACGGGATGGTCTACAACTACCGGCAGCTCCGCGACGAGCTGCACGGCAAGGGGCACCGGTTCGCGTCGACGTCGGACACCGAGGTCATCGCCCTGGCGTACGCCGAGTGGGGCACCGCGTTCGTCGACCACCTGATCGGGATGTTCGCCATCGCCATCTGGGAGCACGCCAGCGGCCGGCTGGTGCTGGCGCGGGACCGGCTCGGGATCAAGCCGCTCTACGTCGCGCCCGTCCCGGGCGGGCTCCGGTTCGCGAGCTCCCTGCCCGCGATCCTGGCTGGAGACGGCGGAACGGACGGCGGGTCGGACGTCGACACGTCCATCGACCCCGTCGCCTTCGCCTCGTACATGAGCTTCCACTCCATCGTCCCTGCGCCCCGCACGATCCTGTCCGGCGTCGGCAAGCTCCCGCCCGCGACCGTCCGGGTGATCGAGCCCGACGGCACCGCGCACGACACCGTCTACTGGGAGCCCCGCTTCGAGCGCGACCCCGCCAGGGCCGACTGGTCCGAGCGCGACTGGGAGCAGGCGTTCATCGGCTCGCTCCGCACCGCCGTGGAGCGCCGGATGGTGGCTGATGTCCCCGTCGGGGTGCTGCTCTCCGGCGGGATCGACTCCTCGCTCGTCGTGGGGCTGCTCGCCGAGGCCGGGCAGCAGGACCTCGCCACGTTCAGCATCGGGTTCGAGGCGGCCGGTGGTGAATCCGGCGACGAGTTCGAGTACTCCGACCAGGTCGCCCGGCACTTCGGCACCGACCACCACCGCATCCACATCCCCTCGTCGCGGCTGCTCGACGGCATCGACGGTGCGGTCGCCGCCATGAGCGAGCCCATGGTCAGCCACGACTGCGTCGCCTTCTACCTGCTGTCGCAGGAGGTCTCGCAGCACGTCAAGGTGGTGCAGTCCGGCCAGGGCGCCGACGAGGTGCTCGCCGGCTACGACTGGTACCCGCCGCTCGCCGACGTGCCGCGCGACCACGCCGCCGAGGCCTACCGCTCCGTGTTCATGGACCGCCGGTGGCCGGCGCTGCAGGGCCTGCTCGGGGAGCGGTGGAAGAGCGACGACGACACCCCGTCGGCGTTCGTGGACCGCCAGTTCGCACGGCCGGGCGCGGAGACGAGCGTGGATGCCGCGCTCCGCAGCGACACGACGATCATGCTCGTCGACGACCCGGTGAAGCGGGTCGACAACATGACGATGGCGTGGGGGCTCGAGGCCCGCGTGCCGTTCCTGGACCACGAGTTCGTCGAGCTCGCCGCCGTGATCCCGCCGTCGATGAAGCTCACCGACGGCGGCAAGGGCGTGATGAAGCGCGCCTCGCGCGGGATCGTGCCCGACGCCGTCATCGACCGCAGCAAGGGCTCGTTCCCGGTCCCCGCCATCCGGCAGCTCGAGGGCCCGTACCTGGAGCGCGTCCGCGACGCGCTGCACGCACCCGAGGCGCGGGAGCGCGGGCTCTTCGACCCCGCCACCGTCGAGCGGATGCTGCAGGACCCGAACAGCACCAGGACCGCGATCGGCGCGAACGCGCTCTGGCAGCTCGGCCTGATCGAGATGTGGCTGCAGCAGCAGGGGGTGCGGTGACCGTGGGTGCCGTCCGGACTGGAGGCGCGCAGGGCGTCGCGTCGTCGGCCACCGTCGAGCCGTCGGTCACCACCACGGCCGCGGCCGACCTGGGTGCACAGCTCACCGCCGCCTGGGGGTCGTGGGGACCGACCATGACCCGGAACGCCCGGCGGGTGGCGTTCGTGAGCGACCGGCACGGCACCCCCGAGGTCTTCGTGCAGGACGTCGTCGTCGACCGCGAGCTGCCGGAACCGGTGCGGATCGCGCTCTCGGACGACCCGGTGATCCGGGTGTCCTGGTCGTCCGACGGGGAGTGGCTCGCCGTCGCCATCGCGACCGACGGCGGCGTGAAGCAGCAGGTCTGGGTGGTGCGGCCGGACGGCACCGACGCCGCGCAGATCGCCGGCTCGCGGTACCAGCACGCCGAACTCGGGCCGTGGAGCCGCAGCGGGCACCGGGTCGTCATCACGCTGCCCTCGACCGAGCCCGAGCAGCCGGCCCGTGCGTACCTGGTCGACCCGGTCACCGGGGACCGCGACGACCTGGCCGTGGGGGAGCTCATCCACATCCTCGACCTGTCAGTGGAGGAACGGCTCGTCGTGCTGAGCGACGGGCAGCGCGGCCAGGAGTTCGTGGTCGTCGTCGACCGGCTGACCGACGAGAGCCACGCCCTGTTCGCCGACGACCCCGACGGGTCCGCCGAGATCGCGTTCCTGCGGCCCTCGCCCGCGAGCGAGACGAGCCCGCTCGTCGCCTACGTCGCCACCGAGGCCGGACTGCCCCGCCGCGGACTCGTCGCGCAGCCGGTCGGGCCGCACGGCTGGCGCGGCACACCCCGGCGGATCGTCGAGCGCGACGACGCCGAGCTCGAGTACCTGGACGCCGACGACGCCGGCCGCACCCTGCTGCTCGTCTGGAACGTCGACGGTCGCAGTGAACTCGACCTCATCAACACGCACGACGCCTCGCGCACCCCCGTGCCGGACCTGCCCGGGTACGTCGTCACCGACCCGGTGCTCAGCCGCGACGGCCGGAGCGTGCTGCTCGCGATCGAGGGGCCGACCCGACCGCGCGAACTCTGGCGGCTCGACACGAACGCGCTGACCTGGAGCCGGGTCACCGACGTCCCCGCGCTGCCGGACGTGCAGCTGGTCGAGCCGACGCTCGAGCGGTTCGCCGCCCGTGACGGACTGGACCTGACCGGCTGGCTGTACCGGGCCGTGGAGCCGGCCACGTCGTCGGCCGTCGGCGCTCGTGCTGCTGCTGCCGTGCCTCCCGGCCCGCGCGCAGCGCTCGTCCACCTGCACGGCGGACCGGAGTCGCAGGAACGCCCCACGTTCTCGCCGCAGCACCAGGCGCTCGCCGCCGCCGGGGTGACCGTGTTCGCGCCGAACATCCGCGGGTCCTCCGGGTACGGTCACGAGTTCGTGCACGCCGACGACCTGGCGCTGCGGTGGAACGCGCTCGCCGACGTCGTCGACTGCGCGCGGTTCCTGGTGACCAACGGGTACGCCGATCGCTCCCGGGTCGCCGTCGAGGGGCGCTCGTACGGCGGGTACGCGACCTTGGCGTCCCTGGCGTTCACGCCCGACGTGTTCGCGGCCGGGGTCGCGGTGTGCGGGATGAGCGACTTCGCGACCTTCTACCGGGACACCGAACCGTGGATCGCGGCCGCTGCCGCCACGAAGTACGGCCACCCCGTCGAGGACGAAGCCCTGCTCGCGGCCCTGTCGCCGATGCGGGCGATCGACGACGTCACGGCGCCGTTGCTCGTCGTGCACGGGGAGCTCGACACGAACGTGCCGATCGGTGAGGCGCACCAGGTGGTCGCGGCGCTGCGGGAGCGGGCGCACGACGTGGAGTACCTGGAGCTCGAGGGTGAGGGGCACGAGTACCGGCGGGCGGCGTCGCAGGCGCTGCTCGTGAGGCGGATGGTGGAGTTCGTGGCGGCGCGGCTGGGGTGAGGCCTGGCGGGGCGGGGTGCTCGGTGCTGGTCTGGTGCGCGCGCGGGTTCTTCGTGGTGCGAGGTTGCACGCTCGGTGCGAGCTTGTTTCCTCGCACCGGGTGGTCAACTTCGCACCGTGCCGTCACCGGGTGCAACGATGCGCCGGCGGCGCTCGCCGCGGGCGGACAATGGTGGGATGACGACCACTGACCTGACGCGACCCGGAGAGGTCCTCGTGGCCTCGGCAGCGGACGTCGAGCAGGTCGTCCACCGTGCCACGAACCAGTACGCCTCGGGCGTGGTCGCGGACACCGCCGGGTGGGCGGACGGCGATCGTCGGCGGATCGAGGACCTCGGGTTCCGCGGCGGAGACTCCCGGGGCGAGGCGCTCCGGACCCTCGACCTGACGATCGCCGACGACGGCACCCCGACGCGGGTGCTCGACGCGCCCGCCATGGCCGCGCTGAACAGCCACCACGCGCGGTTCGCCGAGCGGCGCGGCGACGTCGTCCGCTACCAGACCGATGTGTCGGTGTGGACGGGGATCCCCGCACAGCCGACCGCGCAGGACTGGGAGGACGTCCGGGCGCTGCTCGGGTCGGGCGGGATGCTCGGCGTCGGTGCGGCTGCCGTCCTGCCCGAGGGGTGGGAGCTCGTCGAGGGTGCCGGCGGCGTGCAGCTGACCGGTGAGGCGATCGAGGGTGCACCGGACCTCGAGGCCGTCGTGCTGACGCCCGACGACGTGCCGGAGATGACCGCCCTGGTCGAGCGGACGAAGCCCGGGCCGTTCCTGCCGCGGACGATCGAGCTCGGCACCTACCTGGGCATCCGGCGGGACGGACGGCTCGTCGCGATGGCGGGGGAGCGCCTGCACCCGCCGGGGTGGACCGAGATCAGCGCGGTGTGCACGGACGAGGCGTACCGGGGGCAGGGGTTCGGGCGGCGGCTCGTGCTCGCCGTCGCGCACGGGATCCGCGAGCGGGGCGAGACCCCGCTGATGCACGCGGCCGCCGGGAACACCGGTGCGATCGGGCTCTACCAGCACCTCGGCTTCCGACTGCGGGACCGTGGGGCGCCGCGGTTCGTGCGGGTGCCGTGAGCTGCGTTCCGGTCTGACGGGTCAGAACGCGGCGAGGGCGCCCTGGAGCATGTCGTGGCCCTGGGCTTCGAAGCCCTCGTCGCCGACCGCGTAGGCCCAGGTCGCCGTCCCCACTGCTTCGCGGAGTTGGAGCCAGCGCCACGCGTCCGGAGTGCGCGGATCGTCGCCGTACCCGTCGAAGAACGCCGCTTCGAGCCTGGGATCGTGCTGCCAGTGCAGCACCGCGAGGCGGGTGAGGTCGAAGGACGCGGGGCGCCAGCCGAACCGGCCGAAGTCGATGACGCGCAGTCGGCCGCCGTCGACGATCCAGTTGCGCGGGTGGAAGTCGCCGTGGGTCGGGACGAGGGACTGCGTCGAGGTGTCGTTCGGGAGCGCGCGCAGTGCCGCTCGTGCGCGGGCGACCACGTCGTCGGGGATCCGGTGCGGTGCGTCGAGGGCGGCCAGTGCCTTCGCCTGCTCATGCTGCAGGAACGTCGGGTCCTGGCGGGTGTCCTGGTCGTGCAGTCGTCGGAGCAGTGATCCGGCCTGACGGTGGACGTCTGGATCGTGCTCGTCCGGGGTCCCGAGGGCGAGGTGCCCGGGGACGCGTTCGAGCACGAGGACGCGGTGCTCCTCGTTCGCCGCGACGAGGGCACCGGTGTCCCCGCTCGCTCGGAGCGCGGCGGTGGCGGTGCGGTGCGCTTCGAGCTCGCGGGGGAAGTGCGTGTTGGTCGGGCCGGAGGCCTTCACGGTGAAGCCGTCGTCGCCAGCGCGGATGTGCAGGACCCTGGTGTCGAGGAGCCCCCACGAGTCATCGGCCACGACGACGGCATCGTGGAGCGTCTCCTGCACGAACGCGATCTGGTCGTCATCGAGTCCGGTGTCCCCCCAGTGCATGGCGGCACGTTACCGTCCTGCTCCGACAGCTCGGGAGGCTGCAGCCCGCGTCCGGTGTCCGGATCGCGCGGATCGTTGCAGTACCCGTGAAGATCACCGTTCCGAGTCCGGCGCCGTGGGGGCGCGGAACCCCGGTGTTTCTGGGCCGGTCTTATCGGTTCCATCATGCAACTATCGACCCCCCGATGTGGGGGAGCATGCGTGAGCGAAGCTCCGTAACGTGCTGTGTGGCTGCACAGCACCGTCGCAGGGACTGGTGAGCTGCAGCAGCCGCAAGAGGGGTTTCTTGAGCGTGTTCGCTGCGTCGTGGTCCGGTCGTGTTCGTGGAGTGATGCTGGCGGTGGTGGCGTTGGTCGCCCTGCTGGGTTCGTTGTTGGTGGTGGTGTCGCAGCCGACATCGGCACAGGCTGTGGTGACCGGGACGGGCGGGCAGTACGTGCCGATGCCTTCGAACGCCCGCGTGCTGGAAGGTGCGACGTCGGCAGGGACGTTCCGCACGGTGAAGATCGCCGGAGCCGCCGGGCTCCCGTCGTCGGGGATCGGCGCCGTGACGATGATGGTCACGGTCGCTGACCCGAAGGGGTCGGGGCAGCTGCAGATGCGTGCCGACGATGCCGACACGACGACGCTGCTGATGATCTACAACTCCGGTGTCGGTGGGAACCGGTCGAACACCGGGCTGCTCGCGGTCGCGGACGACGGCACGATCCAGGTGCGGACCGAGACGGCGCAGTCGAAGGTCATCATCGACATCACCGGCTACTACACGTCGACGAAGAACGGTGTCTCGGCCGGTGGGTTCGTGGCGATGTCCCCGTCGCGCGTGCTCGACTCTCGTGGCGGGATCGGTGGCGCGCAGGGGCAGATCCCCGCGGGTTCGCAGCGCACGATCCAGGCGACGGGCTCGAACGGCATCCCCGAGGGTGCCGCGGCGGTCGCGGTGAACATCATCGTCATCAACCGATCGGGCAAGGCCGGCTACGTCCGTCCGACGCCCACCGGTGAGACCCGGAGCACCGGCGTCCTCAACTACAACTCGAATGAGGACCTCGAGACGGCGATGAACGCGCAGGTCGCGTTGAACGCCGACGGGAAGTTCAGCATCGACACCGCCGCGGAGGGCGGGAAGATCGACCTCGTCGTCGACATCCAGGGCTACTTCCTCAAGTCGAACCCGGGCGGTGGTTTCACCCCGTTGAACGGTCGCCTCATCGACACCCGCAAGACCGCGAGCATCGCTTCGGGTGCCTCGTTCACGGTGCAGGTCGGTGGCGTCCAGGGCGCCCCGACCGTTGAGGGCGGCTTGTCGGCTGCCGCGGTGACGTTCACTGCGGTCAACGACAGCGGTGCGGACTCGTACGCGAAGATGTGGGCCGATGGTGCGGCTGAGCCGACCTCGTCGGCGATCAGCAGTGACAAGACCTCGAAGGTGTCGAACACCGTGGTCGCTCCGGTGGGGGCGAACGGGAAGATCCGCATCAAGAACATGGGCAAGGGGGCGATGGACTACCTCGTGGACCTGCAGGGTGCGTACAACTCGCTGCCCGGCGGCCCGGGTGAGACGAACCGGACCGGCAAACGAACCTCGGCGACGACACTCCCGTTCCCGATCACGGACCAGACCAACGCGTCCGTCGACGTCGGCACCGGCAACCTTCTGGTCAGCACGACTGCGATGAGCCTGCCGGGAGTGACCGAGAACACCACGATCGGCGCCGCGTACAACTCGCGCAGCACCACCGTCGGTGACACCAACACGATGGACGCGAACCGGTGGCAGTACGCCCTCGCCGGCGCTGGGGACCTCACCGCGAACGCCGACGGTGTCATCTACACGGACGCCGTCGGGACGACGTGGCAGTTCCGTCCGTCCGGGGCGCAGGGCGCTTTCACCAGCCCGGCTGGTCTGCAGCAGACCCTGACCCGCGTCGACAACAGCACGACGCACGAGTACACGTTGAAGGGGTGGACGTCGAACTCGACGACGCACTTCAACCTCGCGGGTCAGCCCACCTCGATCGTGGACCGGAACAAGAACCAGATCAGCTTCAACTCCGACGAGCCGGGCTTCACCCTGAAGTCCCTCGTCTCGACCGCGGGTGTCACCGGGGCCCGGACGGCGAACTCGTCGTACGCCAACGGTGTGCAGACGTTCTCGCAGACCAGTGGCTCGAGCTCGCGGAGCGTGTCGTGGACGAAGAACAGCACCGGCGACATCACCACGTACACGGACGCGCTCGGCAAGAAGACCACGTTCGCGTACACCAGCGGAAACCTGACCTCGATCACGGCGCCCGAGGGTGGCGTGACGGCGTTCACGTACGACTCGTCCGACCGGGTCACGAAGGTCGAACAGCGCAACACCACTGCCGGCTCGCCGGGGACCGCTGTGACGCGATTCTCGTTCAAGGACGACACCACCACGCTGGTTGCTGACCCGCGGTCCGATCAGTCGGTCGCTGTGGCGGACACGAAGTACACCAACTACACCCTCGACGGGAACGATCTCGTCACGAACGTCGTCGACGCCGCGAAGCGGGAACAGTCCCGCTCCTACAAGTCCACGAACAACGGCGTCGAGAACTCGAGTGTCGGCGCGGGCGCAAGCGCATCGACGTCGAAGAACACCTACGGGGCGAACAACGAGCAGTCGCTGACGCAGTCGGAGTCCGGCGCGGGCACGAAGAACTCGGCGACGTACGGTTCCGGATCGGCTGCCTACCTGCCGTCAAAGGTCACCGACAGCTCGGGTAATGAGACCAACTACGGCTACGACGGCCCCGGCAACCGAACGTCGACCGCCACGGGCGGCTCCGGTCCGGAGGCGGCGAAGGCAGAGCTCGAGTACAACAAGAAGGGCACCGACCCGTATGCGTGGGGTGCGGTGAAGTCCGCGACGGCTCCCGGCGACGGTGATCGGAAGACGACGTATTCGTACGACACCCACGACCAGCTGCTCGCCATCACGGCGCCGGCCAACACGGTCGGGGAACAGAAGTACTCCTACGACGACTTCGGCCGTGTGAAGAACCACACCGACGGTGACGGCGGCGTCACGACGTACTCGTACGACAACGACGACCGGCTGCTGACGACTTCGTTCGATGACGGCACCGCAACGGTGACGAACACCTACGACGGGAACGGCAATCAGCTCACCGAGCAATCCGCGACCGGCACCATCACCAACACCTACGACCAGCGGAACCGGCTCACCTCGACCGTGAACACCGCCGGCGGTGGCACCGTGTCCTACGGCTACGACCTCGCCGGCAACACGGCCAAGGTCACCGACGCCCACGGCACCGTCACGCACGACTACGACGTCGCCAATGTCCTGACCCGCACCACCTACCCGACCGCGAACGGCGGTACGGCGAAGCAGGTCTACAAGAACGACGACCACGGCCGCCGCACCGACGCCTGGCTCGGCGCTGTCGAGAACACGGATCCGACCAAGGACCCGACGTCGTGGCAGGCGCACCAGACGATCACCTACGGCGTGTCCGACCACGTCACCGGTGTTCGCGCCGTGAACGCCGACGACCCGTCCAAGCCCGTCGTGAGCCTGACGTACTGCTACATCACCGGGATCGACGCCGGGGGCGACTGCTCGGCGACGAACAGTGCGAACGCCACGGACAAGATCCAGTGGGTCAAGGACAACATCACCCAGCAGACCACCACGTACACGTACGACTCGAACAGTCGCCTCACCAAGGCCGCGCAGGCCGGCGGTGCGACGAACATCACGTGGGCGTACACCTACGACGCGGCCGGGAACCGGCTCACCGCCAAGCGCGGCGGCGACGTCACCAGCTCGCAGACGCTGACCTACAACACCGTCGGGCAGATCACCTCTGACGGCTACGCGTACGACGGTGTCGGCAACTTGGTGAAGGCGCCCGGGCAGACGTTCACCTACAACGGGGCGCAGCAGATGACGTCCTCCACGAAGGACGGCGTCACCACCCGTTACGAGTACGCCGGCGGCAACATGAACAAGCTGCTCTCGCAGGCCACCGACGGGGGAACCGAGTACGACTACACGTATGGCACGTCCGACTCCAACGGTGTCCCCGTGATCACCAGCCGCACCATCGCGGGCACCGGGACTGCGTCGGTCATCAGCGACCCGGGGAACGGGCAGCCGCTGGACCTGCAGACCACCGACGGCACCACGAGCATGTGGGTCATCGACGGCAGCGGCAGCCCGGCCGCCGCGATCGCCGACACCGGGAAGACCGCGTACACCGTCTCCTACGACCCCTACGGCGTTGAAACCGTGACCGTTGGCGGCGACAGTGCGCAGTGGCAGCAGAACCCCTACGGGTTCAAGGTCGGGCTCCGCTCGAGCAACACCGACACCGGGCTCACCAAGTTCGGCTACCGTTGGCAGTCCAGCATCACTGGGGCATGGATCGAACGCGACACCCTCGATGCACCCCTCAGCTCAACGAACGCCAACCGCTACGCCTTTGCGGGTGCCGATCCGATCAACGGCAGTGATCCGACTGGCCTCTATAATTGGAGGCTGGCGGGAGCGGACTTCCTTCTTGCAACAGGCGTCGGAACGGGGATCGGGGCTGCGGTCGGTTGCATCGCCACCATCGCAATTGGGTGTGGGCCAGGTGCAGGACCGGGGGCTGCAATCGGCACTGCGTTGGGTGCAATATTCGGTGCCGGTTTCGTGCTCGGCGCGTCCCTTGCTGGAGGTTATAGTGAGTAAAAAACAATCCAACCCGAAACGCGATCGCATTGTCGCGATTTCGCCTGCTCTTGTGGGTGTCCTCGTTATTGGACTAATTGTCGGACTGCAACAGGTTGACATAGTGTTTGCGCTGATCATTCTTGGCGCTTTCGTAGTAGCCGTTTTGCCGCCCATCTTGGTTGTGCTCAAATTAACACCGGACGATTCGCAGTAGTTGGTGCGAGCGACCGCTCCATCGGTTGAGACCTCCACTACTGGTCCAGCGGTCGCCGGGTGAGGACGGTGCGACCATCGCCGAAGCGATCAAGGCTTGGGCTGTCCGGTAGCCGGTCGTTCACCGCACGGTCTGCGCGACCCCACTGGGGTGTGGAACGGACCGGAGGAGCTTCGTCTCGACTCCGGTCCGCACAGGAGCTGGTGCGACCCCTGCGCGCGACCGTAGCCCTAGGAACACGATGGCGCCGGCAACAGTCCGCGATCCGACGCGCCCGTGCCGAGCGCCACGGTCAGATCTACGCGAGGGCGCCAGCCGTCGCGGCTGCTCCCCCGATCGAACGGTGCAGTCGCGCGCGGAGCGTTTCACCCGTGTAGCGATCCTCCTCGATTCCTCCGACAACCGATCACTCGGCCGCGGTTGAACCCGCGATCCGGGGGACGATCGTTCAACAGCGGCTGCGAGTCAGTCGTCGTTCGGCAGGTACCAGCCGTGCTCGCGGTGTCGCGTCGTCGGCGGGTCGGGGTGCTCTCGGTCGTACGCCTCGTTCGACGGTCGCGTCATCTCTGCGTCGTAACGCCGCAGCTCGTCGTATCGGTCATTGCCTGCGATATTGCGCAGCCGTATCGCCTCGCGCCTCTGTTCCAGTTCGTCGTCGCTGTAGGGGCGGAGACTGCCGAGCGCCTTGGCCACGGAGTCCAAGATTCCCATGCCGTCCCTACCCTTGCTCGGGTACGTCGCCCAAGGAGGTGACTCGAATCGGCACGTCGACGATGCTGCGATGCCGAATCCGGAGGTCCAGCCAGTGAGTCATCGCTTGCAGGACCGCATACGGGTCTGCGTCGTGAATCTCGAAGTCGGTCACCGGTACTTCACCCCCGTGAGCTGCCGCCAGTCGCTGAAGTACGGGAGCCTCGGCAGGAGGCGGCAAGATCTCCTTGTCGACCGCGAGGACGTGCAGCTTCGGCTTCCGTTCCCCGCCGGTGACATGCAGTCCGACGATGAGCCAGCGATCGAAGTCGAGCCCGATCAGATCGTTCAGCAGCGGCCCGGTCTTGCGCTGATCGAGCTGCAGTTTGCCCTGCCAGTCGGGAAACTCGATCGAGGGTTCGTTCCAGATGTAATCGGTCATGCCCTGAGGGTCGCACGCTGCCACATGGTGTGCACTCGGCTGTGCGGCCTGCGGAGAGCACGCCTCTCCACAGGCCGCACAGCCGAGTGCGCCGCGGGTCAGTGCATGAACAGCGGCACGGCCGCGGTGACGGCGATACCAGCCAGCGTCGTCACGATGCCGGCGACCGCGACGAGCTGGCTCGATGCTGCCGGCCAGCGCGGCGGGCGCGGCGTCCCCGTCGTCTCCACGCTGAACATGTAGACCTTCTTCTTCTCCATGGGTTGCTGCCTCTCTGCGAGGTAGGCACTGTGCCCACCTCTCTGTTGTACGGGGCTCGCGAACCGAACCACAGACTGATACGCCGGTCGCGCTCCCACAGGCCATCGGGGGACCCGCGCACCCTCTATCCGCGGAGGGGCGGCAGAGCCGTGCGTCCGATAGACGATCGGTCACCGGTCACAACGCGGAGCGGTCACGAGTGGGGCATGCTCGACTCATGACGTTCTCCTGGTGGATCTGGTCTGCCTTTGTGCTCGTCGGACTCATCGGAGCGGGACTGCTCTTCCGTTCGGTTGTGGTGACGGTCCGCGAGTACGGGTTCGGACGAGGTCAAATGACCAGGCGACCGGGGGCGCCCTGGTTCTGGACGGGACTCGCGACTCTGATCATCGCGGGGTTCCTCGTTATCGGCTGGGCGTTCATGCTCGACGGGTGACTCCGCCGGATGGCGAGTCTCGGTCGCGTCTCGACGACCGCCTTGCGTTCGGAGCTCCGGCGGAGCGCGCAGCAGTTCACCCGCGCCCGCTGACCGATCGTTGACCGGGCGCGCATGGGGATTGGTGGGATCCTTCCGGTATGCAGGCGAACATCCGGCTGGTGACCGTCCATGGCGAGCAGCAGGGCCGCGATGCGGACCTGGACCATGTGCAACAGTTCGAGGTTGAGACGGACGCTGGCCACAGGTACCTCGTCGTGTGTCAGGGCCCTCCTGTTGGCTCACCGTCGGACTGGGATGTGTCCAGCGCAGAGGATGGCCGCCTGGTGGGTCATGTGCGTCTACTCGGGGCGGGCATGTCGGGCGCTACGACCTACCGATTCAAGAAGGCTGGAGCGCTCTTCTCCAGCGGGAAGCAGATGGACCTCTGGAACGCGGTGCAATCGCTCCTGGAGTGACTCACGACCGGTAGCCGATCGCCCATCGGGACGTCGGTCGAGTTGTGCCACGGGTAGCTTCACCATCATGACGAATCGCGAGTGGCTGGGCCGACGTCTACCGCTTTGGACGCTCGTGCTCGTCGGGGTCGTTCTTCTCGGCGTCGCCGCGCTGCTGTTGTTCCTCGTCGACTCGATGTTGGTCTTCCTGGCTATCTCGCCCCTCACCATCGTCGGGCTGTACACGCTCGCCTACGCCGGCGGGGAGTGGCGACGACGAAGCGACAAGCAGCGCGACCGGTAGCCGATCGGCTATCGAGACACCCAGGAGCGGACGCTACTGCGCCCACCCCATGCCGTTGGCACGCTCATCAGCGTGCTCGCAATGCGGGTTGGATCACGCGTAGGCAAGACGCTCAATAGAGCCGTGGTCACCGTATGTCGCCACTCGGACGGTCCGGTCCAGCGGGACCGAACCGCAACGCGTGCAGTGCTCTGTGGGGGTAGACATGCGGCGACCGTAGGCCGGCGCAGAAGGGCGCGAACGAAACGGCGCGCCATGGTCGCGCTCGGAATTTGGCCCGAGGGCCTAGACCGTGGCGTCCGTGGCCGCGGCTGACGCCTTCTGTGCTTCGTTGAGCTTCGTAATGATGTCGAAAGCATCGGGCTTGCGTGGGCGCGAGTCTGGTTGGGAGATGAACAGTCGCTTTGCCTTTTCCTCTGGTCGCTCGCTAAGCCGCGCGAGGTCGATCGAGTAGGTGTTACGTCGACGGATTTCTGACAGCGTTCCACGGCCAACCGCAACACGGTCGACGGCGATGATGCCGAACCTGTTCAGCTCGTCGATGCCCTTGCGGCGGGTGGCCTCGCTCAGGCCGTACCGCTTGGCGGCGACGGATGGGGAGAACCACAGGCCGTCGTAGTTCTTACCTCGAGTCTGTTCGAGCAAGACAAGCAGCATCGCGATCGCCGGTGCGTCGAGCGTCGCGATCCACCCCTCCGTCCAGACCCCAGTTGGGAGCTGCGTGTATCGAGGGGCGTTTTTCGGCAGCGGCATACCCTCGTGCTTCTCCCAGTGGCTCCCAGGATGCGTGTACGGCGCGCCACGGCCGGTCTCCTCCCGAAGGATCAAGCGCGAGGACTGCCCCGGCCGCTTCTCGACCTCCAGAAAGTCACCTTCGACAAGACGTCGCACCGCGGCGTTAACGCGCGCTGCGCCCCGCGTCTCGGGCTCGTCAAGCCCAATGAGTTCGGCCCACACCCGAGCCGACTGCGTGACGTCGTACGGCTCCTTGACTGCGATCCACAGCATCGAGAGCATCAGCTTCAACTTCACTTCACCGCCCCGACCGCCACGCATCATCAGCGTCATCGGTGGCGGCGTCTCCGGGTCCATCGACACGATGAAGGACGACCGAACAGCCACGCTCTTGCGTCCCACACGACCAGCGAGCTGGGCCGCGCGGTCCCGAGAGACGTCGACTGATTCCACGAAGGGGCACCTTTCAGGAGATTACGATGGAGTGATCCCATACTACACCACGCGAGCGACCACCGAGGCATCACGCAAACCATGGGTATGGCGGTACACAAGCAATTATTTCTGGTGATTTTCGGCCGACCCTGCTATGCTAGCGAGGGGTAGTGTTGCGCAAGCCGACGGCTTCTGCTAGGCTCGTACCACGGCAGCCGGAACGCGTAGGGAAACAGGACCCAAAGCGACCGAGAAGCAGCCGGGACCGACGTCGTGTCCCCTGGCTCTGTCGTACAGGACTAGCCCCTGACTGAAGTTGCCGCGGCAACGAGGTCAGGGGCTACTTCTGTTGGGCGAACAGCACGCACCTCGACGCCAGATGCCCCTGGGTGTCCGGTAATTGGTACCCCATACGAGACGACAGAAGGCAGAGCTCTCCTTACCGAATGAGGGGCGGCGCTTTAAACCGGCGTCTACTTCTTCCCGAGGCGGGCGCGGCGCAGCTTCGCTACGCGCCGTGCTCGCTCGGGGTTCCTGGCCAGCAGGTGCTCGTCGATGACGTCGACGACGTGTCCCAGGAAGCCCCAGAAGGGCTTGCTGGCGACGAGGCCGAGGATGACGGCAGCGGCGAAGCTGACGAGGGGGGAGACGCCGGAGGCCGTCAGCATGTCCACCTGAGTTGCTGAGGTGATGGGCATGATGCCTCCTTCGGTGTTGGCCTTGCGGCCAGCCCGCCCAGTGGTGGACGGGGGTCTAGAGCGCCGGAAGCCGGCGCGGACGCCCGGCGGGCGTGCGATACCCCTATGTGCGGAGCAGGAGCGCTGCTGTGTGATCCGGCGTCAGGGCATGAAAAAGGCCGGTCCTGGTGGGGGACCGGCCTGGTTGAGCTGCGATGAGGGCAGAGTCATCGCGAGCAGGTCCAGCCTACGGCCAGACATGAAGAAAGCCAGTCCGATGGACTGGCTTTTTGCGCGCACTAATGACGTGTGAGTCAGCATACCGTGCCGCTGAACACTCTGCGAGCACACGGACCGGGTGAAGTTAGCGTTTGATCCGCGGTCTCGCGACGGTGGGGACGCCCGCGTCAGAACGCGACTCGAGGTTGGGCTAGATGTGCGACGCCAGCGACACGTCTGCCCCGCTGATGCGATCAGCGTACCGCCCAACTGTTTCAACTTTTGCACGTATGTGACAGTGAGCACTGGAAGCAAACGGCACGGCATGGGTGAGGCCCGGCCACCAACGATGACCGGGCCCCTACGCGAAAGGATGCTCGGGTCAGCCCTTCACGTTCTCCGGGTCGTTGCCCGGCGCGATCGTGTCCTTCGCGCGCACCTGGCCCTCCCGGTTGTGGATGGAGAGTTCACCACCACCCTGGTTGCTGATGATCGTCCGCGCGCGGTCGATCGCCTCAGCCTGGGTGTCGGTGTGTGCGGAGGCTCGGCTTCCGCCGCCTCGCACGTCCCAACCGCCGTTCGCGTTGGGCACCACGTTCCTGTTGCTACTCATGTCACCTCCCTCGTCACGGACAAGGTAACCCCGCACTCCGACACCCACATATGACACAGGGCGTGTCGGGGTTACAGATCGGTCAGGCCGGGACTAGTCGTCGGGCCGGCTGGTAGCTCTGGATCCCAGAGAAGGAGCGAGGCGGCTCAACGCCCGCTGCGCGCCGCGCCTCCGAGCGTGCGCGGCCACGGGTGCCGTCAGGCCCGTACACGGTGCCGCACTCCGAACACGATGTGCCGCCGGCGGGATCATCGTCGATCGGTTCGAACCAGATCACGGATTGATCGAAGCCGCAGCCCTCGCACGCAAGCCCGAACACCATGTCGCTGTCGGTCATGTCGCCCCTCTCGTTGCGGGGACGGCACCGATGGGCGCCGACAACCAGGTACCTGCTCGAGCATCCGGTGAGAACCCGCGGTGAGTGGCCACCTCCAGGCGCGACCGACAAACCGAGCCGTGCGCTCAACTGGATTGGCGATGAGGCTGTCACAAACGACCGTTTCTGAGACGTCGCTCGTCCGACGTCCCCGTGACGGGCGAGGGCTCGCTGTTTGTGTTGCAGATGGCAGTGCCGCAATCAGCGTCGCGTGCCGGGCGGGGGAGGCGAGTTTCGCTACATGCGCTCGAGCGGAACGGGATGCAGCCCGGCACCGGAGGGATCTCGGGCGAGCGTGGTCTTCCGTACGCGTGATGCCTCTGGGGCGTCCTTCCCGACGGGGCCCAGCGGTACGCACCCGGCACGATCAGTCGTTACGTCGCCGCGATCGACTGGGAACACGCCCGCCGCGGCCACACACCACCCGGCACCACCCCGATCGTCCGCGACGTCCTCAAGGGCATCCGACGCACCCGGTCCGTGCCGGTGCGGCGGGCGAAGCCGATGACGTTGAAGGCGCTGCAGACGACTCTGCTGCAGATCGATATCGCCGACCTCCAGAGCGGCGCACTCGGCACACGCGATCAGGCGCTGCTGCTGTTCGGGTTCGTCGGCGCGTTCCGCGAGTCCGAACTCACCGCCCTGACGGTCGGAGATCTCCGCCTCGTTGACGGGGAGGGTGTCTACGCGCGAGTGCGGCGGTCGAAGACGGACCAGGACGGTGTCGGCCGCATCAAGGTGCTGCAGCAGGGCGCGAACCCGGTCACCTGCGCCCCGTGCTCGTTCGTGCGGCTCTCACGGCTCATGGCCGCGCAGGACGCACGAGGCGAAGCCGGCCTGTTCGCGGCGCTCACCGGCGCCACCCTTGCCGTGCACGTCTGCGCGGACGGTTTCGGCCCGGATCGGCTGCCGCCGGCGATGCCGTTCTTCCGCGCCGTGTCGAAGTGGGGCCTGTTCCGGAACACCGGCATCAGCCCCACCACCGTTGGGAAGCCGTCGCTCGCCGCGCGCACGCGGCCGGGCTCGGGGAGGAGGGCTGGTCTGGGCACTCCCTTCGTGCCGGGTTCGTCACCGAGGCCCGCAACGCCGGTGCGACGGATGTAGAGATCGTGAACCAGACCCACCACACCAACGCCGCCACGCTGCAGATCTACGACCGCGAATACGCGCCCCTGGTCCGCAACGCCGTCACCCGGATGCGGCTATGACCCCGCAAACCTCACCCAAACCTCAGCCCGACACAGAGATCCTGCTCGACGCGCATTGGGGCAGGTTCATAGCGTGGTGCAGCGCCACCGGGCACGAGCCGTTGCCCGCGGCGCCGTCCACGGTCGAGCAGTTCCTGACCCGGTTCCCTGGAGCTGCGTCGACGCAGCGGCTCCGCCGCCGTGCGATCCGCGCACACCACCTCGCCGCAGGCCTGGCAGATCCGATGCCCACGGTGCCGGCGCGGGTGTGGCCGCGACCAGAAGCTCCCGACCGTGCCGCGGTCGGAGAGGTGCTGGCGGCGATCCCGAAGTACCGGTACCCGGTTGGACTCCGCGGCCGGCGCGACGCGTTCCTCATCGTCCTCCTCGGCGTGCTGCGCCTGACCCGCCAGCAGGCGCAAGCTGTCACGGCGGACGATGTCGCAGTGACGAGCATCGTGCGGATCCGCGACACGGTCATCCCCTCCACCGACGACCCGGCAGCGTGTGCGGCCTGCGCGGTGCCCCGGTGGCTGCGGATCGTGGGCCCGGCCTGGACCGGATTCAGAGGCGACGTCATCGGCATGCTCGACCCCACCAAGGGCAACATCGACCAGCATGACTGCGAACAGTCACTCCCCGGGCAGTGGCGCAGGGCAGAGCAACTGCTGTTGCCGTTAGACGTCCACGGCTGGGCCCGTACCGGGGTCACCTTGTCCGGAAGGTCGATGACGAGCATCATCCCCACGAGACGAGCAGCAGCCGTGGCCGGTCCGATCGCAGAGGTGCTCGGTGCGAGCGCGAGGCAGCCGTCACGGTTCGACGCACTGTCGTTGCAGGAGACGTACTCCGAGTTCGGCGCGACGGATGCGGCGGTCGACGCAGCCCTAGCTCGACTCGCAGCAGTCTGGGACGACGCCCGAGCGCTCGACACCGACCTCGAGCAAGCAGCTAACGAGCCGAAGCAGGAGAGAGCACCCGATATCGACAGCTAGCTCCTCGAAGTCGGATCCCCGTGCACCCGACTGTGAACAGTGATCTCCGCATCTGGCGCACCAGGTCTAGACCCTCGCGCGTATCTGTCGCAGAGGACCGATTCGGCACTCCAGAGCCACGAGACTCTGCTTCCCACGAGGTGTGGCGATGGGGCATAGCCCAGAGCAGCAGCCCAGACGTAGTGATGGGCGTCGTTGGCAGCACGTAAAGTGATCGTCATGGACAGCGGATTCAAATGGGGCGTGACCGATCTGAATTCGCCATGGACTGATCTCGATGGTCCCGGGCTCGCTTCAGCAGTCGGAGCGCTCCAACTCCTGCCCGAGAATCAGGGGTCCGCATTGAAACTCCACGTACTCGCTTCTATTGCAGTCGGGCTTCCCGAGCGCGCAAAGGGCGCGACCGTGAGCGCGTCGAATTTGCGGACGCTATTGAAGCAGACGGCGTTGCAGGACCCCGAGGGAACCGGCGAGTTCGAGATCACCGACTTGTTTTGTAGCGAGGCTAATCTGCAAGGACGCCCCTTCCGGTTTATCGCGGGGTCCGGAACCTCGGCATCGATGAAGATGGAGTTCCTCGCTCAGGCGATACTGACGGTCGCGGGCAAGGACCTTCCAGTCGGCTTCCTCGAGCCTGCCGCAGACCTAATTTTCGCCGTCGCTCATCTATCTGAAGCGGTTTGCGCTCGTGCAGGGGTCGCCCGTACCCGTCCGCCGGTGGCCACCATCCGTGGGCGCGCCTCAGTTCCTGGTGCGGCGCGGCTACGGGCTCTTGAGAGAGCGGTCCAGTTTCCACTGTCCCAACTCGGCGACGAGGTGCTCACCACGTTGCTCCCGCTCGCTTCACGCCCGGGCAAGCAGTCAGACGTCTATCCGAGTCATGTTTCCGAGGTAGTCGCAATCAAGCCCTTGCTGGTCACGGGTTCAGACCTCATCGTGCTGTGCCCCGGAGAGCTTGCTGGTGCTCTCGCGGTGCAGTTGCAGACCATGGCCGTTGAGATGGGCTGCACAGCTGAACTCGCCTCGGCGCACGAGAAGTATGTGACCGCGTACGTACACGATCTAGTCATGGCGAGTCCGATCGCATTCACCAGCCCTGCGTCGCACCCGAACCTCGGCGTGAGCGTCATCTCTGGCGACCTGCAAGGACAAGCGATCCACATCGTTGTCGCCGTTGATCCGCTCGAAGACTTCGAACCCGACGAGCCGTTCGGAATGTGGATTACAGCCGATCCCGGTTCCCGGGTCTCGGCACTGGCGCTGGCTGATCCCGAGGCGCCGCCCGTCGTCATCTATTGCATGGCGTCGACCACTCGCGGTCAGGCGATGTTTACCTCTGGCGCGGACGGCGTTCACTGGCTTGCATTGGAAGCGGCAGACTTAGTCACACTTTTCAGGCTGAAGTGGAACGACCATCCGTGGGAGCTCGTTCGATTCGCTCGCGCCGCCAAGAAGTTGGAAGCGAGCACGCGGATCTTCGCCGAAAGCCTCCTTGGTGTGTACGGCGTGTACGACGACCACCACGATAGCTTTTACCTTTCCGACGAGGCGCTCCCGTCGATGCTGATGATCGACGGCCAGCATGCGTTGAATTACCGGATCGCCGAGCGCGTGAAGCTCGATGAACACCTCGTCCCGATGCAAAGCGGCTCGATCCGATCGGTGAGCCTCTCTGGAACTGATTACGCACCGATCTACTTCCTTTTCGAACGCGTGCCTGCGCTCTCGATCGAGATCGAGGGGTTGTTCGTTTGGATCAGGGCGCGAACGGTCGGCAACGATGTGCCGGTCGGCGAACTGCTCGAGGGAGTGGCGTACTGGATGTGGCAGCTTGTCGAAGCGCTGGGCCAGCGGATCCACGCTCGGGAGCTGCGCGTGCTGCTCACCGTCGATACGGGCAACTTCGGAGACCCCTTTGAAGTGGAGCAGGTCAGCGAGAATCAGTTCCACCTCCGCGTACGGCTCGCAGTCGCTCTTGCCGAGCCGCCCAGCCTCAACGAGTTCGATCGCGCTCTCGTGGCGGTGATGGTGTCCGAGATCATTCAGCCAGTCATCGGCGAGGAGCTCGAGCTTGCCCGAATTGTCGACGAAATCGCGCCTCTTGGCGACAAGCGAATGTTCCTCGTTGGCACGAATCCCATCCCCGAGCTCCACGACCTTCGCATCGCCGCCCTGGGGCGTACCGTTCCCGACTCACTCATTTCAGAGGTGCTGGACGAACTTGGAGAACAGCTGTTCGAGACCGACAGCTATCCTGTAGGGGACATCGACGCCGGACGGACCACCGAGGTTCTGAACGAGGCAGTCGCCGTTCTTTACCACCGACTGACCGAGCTAGTCGGACGGTACGACGTGAGCGTTCTACTTAAGCGGCTGATTGGACATGCTGCCGGACTGGAGGTGTCGACCAGGGTCGAGCGGATGCGCCGCTCGACTCGAATCGCGTGTTACGGGTCCGAGCACTATCCGCCCGAAAAACTCCGACTGGAGGCGAACAAGCGGGCAGAAGCCTCCCTTGGGGTCCGATTCCTTGTCGAGTTCGTGTCGGCGATCGGGTCTGGTGGAAGCGCTATTCCAAATGACGATCAGTACGACCGCCTGTGTGCGTTGGCGGTAGAGCTTGTGTCGAAAGGCATGCACTCGGATGCAAGTTTTTTTGAATTATCGGACGTGCGGGTCAGTCGGCTTGAATCTGGTCGTCTCGGATTGTCCCGGGACGACCGGTGGGCGACGGGGCTCGTCGAACACAGCGAGGTTCTGATCGCTCGGCAGCTGAGAGGAGAACCAGATCGGGACGAGGACGTCAGCGATTGGAAGTTCACCGTTAAGGAGGACCGGGCTTTCACTGCCGAATTCGGTTTCACGGTGCACGAGATGCAGATCGGGCTAATCGCACTATATGAGGACATAGCGCATGAGGAAGAGGGTCGGGCAGTAGTCACTGCGGTTCGTGACGAAGCCATTGCAGCGATAGTCGCGCGGACCGGCTGGCGTGACGAACGCGCTGCAACGCTCCTCGACTTGTTTAGCCTGAAACCATTGCTCGAGTTCACGCTGGGCCCCGAAACTCGCCCCTGGCGATATGGGCGGTCTCGTTCTTACCTCCGCCAGCCAGTCGTCGTTGGTCCGGGCGCTTTGCTGCTGTGGTCGCCGACCAGGCTATTGAGCTCGGTTGGTGACCTTGTGACGCTATACCGCACCGGGCGGCTCAAGGGGCGGTCAAGTGAGATGACAGCCGTGCTGGGCTCGGTTCGCCAGGCAAGCAACGATCAATTCGAGCGTCGTGTGGCCGCGAGGTACCGCGATCTCGGGTACTCCAGCGTCCATGAGCGCGTAACGAGCTGGGCGAACAAGCAGTTGCGCGCATCCGACGGCTCGAACCTCGGAGACATCGACGTCCTCGTCGTCGACGAAGCGCAACAGAGGATAATCGTTGTCGAAGCCAAGGACTTCGAGACGGCTCGCACACCGGTTGAGATGAACCGCGAGATGAAGAAGCTTCGCAACGAAGCGGTCCCGAAAAGTCACCGGCGGGCAGATTGGATCCGAGAGCATCTCCACCTGTTCGCCCTCTCCACTACAGGCTGGGTGGTGGAAGAAGTCGTCGTCACAAGCCGGCGCTCCACGGCCGTCGCCACCAAGAACGGTCACGAAACCGTGCTGGCTTTTGACGATCTAGAAGGGCCACGCGCGGTGTAATTACCCGGATGACGGTTATCTGATCGGGTTACCTTCGCTGGCCTGACATCGTGGGCGCCACCGATGAACACCGCACAGTACGCACAGTACATGGGAGCCGGGATTCAGTATGTTGCCTTACTTAGAGCGCTTCGTGAGCCATCGGTTGCAACACCGCTCCTAGTACTGCGCCGAGGTGAGTTGACATAAGAGCGCCATATCGGCGCGCGGGGAGCGGCAATCGAGCAAGCCCATCGGCGACATGAGCGCGAGGGCGGGGCGACGTCGAAGCAGGTGACGGCCGTCATGGCGCAGCCGGAAGGAGCCGGTCGCACAAGATCCTCGTTTCATGGATTCTCTAGAATCGACCCATGTCCACGACCATGCCCGGCTTCGGGACGGAGCGCATCACGCAGCTCGGCCTGCGTGACCGCGTCTACGACCGGGTGCTCGAGGTCCTGATGGGCCACGACGTCGAACCGGGCATGCGGCTGTCGATCGACGGCCTCGCTCGCTCGCTGGGGGTCTCGCCGACCCCGGTCCGCGAAGCCCTGGTGCAACTCGAACGCACCGGCCTCGTCACCCGTGAAGCGAACAAGGGCTACCGGGTCTCCCCGCCCCTGGCCGGTGACCAGCTCGAGGCACTGTTCGACGCCCGGCTGATCGTCGAGAGCGGCGCGGTCGAGCTCGCGGCCCGCGGCGACGTCGGCGGCCTGCGCGAGCGACTGGCAGCAGCGCTCGACGAGCAGGCTGCGGTGGCCGCCGAGGTCGCCTCCGTCGGTGCTGCGCACGCGCCGGAAGAGCTGATGGCCCGCTTCTTCCGCAGCGACTGGCAGTTCCACCAGCTGATCTTCGACGCGACACGGAACCCGTTCCTCGAGGAGATGTCCGAGATCATCACGACGCGCGTGCACCGCATGCGGCAGATCGTCGAGGGTGGCGGGGACGACACGGATCGTGCGGTCCAGGAACACCGGGCCATCCTGGAGGCGCTCGCTGCGGACCCGACGTCGGCCGTCGCCGCGATGCGGCTCCACATCGACGCCGTCCGGTTGCGTTCGCGCGCGGACGCGTCCCACACGAGCTGAGGCGGAGGGGTTGCGTTCCGGCGTCGTGCGAGTATCTTTCCTATAGGAAAGAGGTTCATCGCTGAACCACCACGACATGCAAAGGAGCATTCCGTGACCACTCCACAGGACTGGGTCGACCAGGATTGGGACCCCACCACCTGGACGTCGGAGACCTGGCCGATCGCCGCGTGCCTGCACGGGTTCGCGCAGGTCACCCGCGACGGGACGGCCTTCCACGACGCCCCCGCCGAGGTGTGGGACGAGGTGTTCGGGCAGATCGAGGCCGTCGGCTTCTCGCTCGCCGAACTCGCTGACAGCCACATCCGTCCCGCAGACCTCGAAGCCTCGCGCCGCGACGAGCTGTTCGCCGTCGCGAAGTCGCACGGCATCGGGATCCCGTCGGTGCACCTGCAGCGCAAGAGCGTCATCCAGCCCGGGCACGAGGACGAGAACCTCGCGTACGCCCACCGCACCATCGACGCGGCGGCCGAGTGGGGCATGCAGGTGTTCTCGACGGGCCTGCACCAGCCGTTCACCGACGCCCAGAAGCGGGCGCTCTGGTTCTGGACGGCGACGGGCCCGAAGGACCCCGACGACCCCGAGGTCTGGAACGCTGCGGTCAAGCGACTGCGGGAGCTCGGCGAGCACGCTGCGAGCGTCGGGCTGCCGATGGCGCTCGAGCTGTACGAGGACACGTACCTCGGCACTGCCGACAGCGCGGTCCGCCTGGTCGAGGAGATCGGGCTCGACAACGTCGGGCTGAACGCGGACGTCGCGAACCTGATCCGCCTGCACCGTCCGGTCGAGGACTGGCGGGAGCTCTTCTCGAAGACCATGCCGTACACGAACTACCTGCACGTGAAGAACTACACGCGTGACGAGGCCGGCGACGGCAGCTGGGCGACGAGTGCGCCGAGCACCATGGAGACGGGCCTCATCAACTACCGCCAGGTCCTGCGCGACGCCGTCGCCGACGGGTTCCGCGGGATCGTCATGACCGAGCAGTACGGCGGGGACAGCCTCGGCGTCTGCGCCACCAACCAGCAGTACATCCGATCCGTCCTCGCGACGACGAAGCTCGACGCGACGGCGACCCCGACTGCAGCAACCAGCACCGAAGGAGCAATCCGATGAGCACCCTCGACATCGCCGTCGTCGGGTCCGGCTACATGGGCGGCGGGATCGCCCAGGTCCTCGCCCTCGCCGGCCACACCGTCCGGATCGCCGACGTCTCGGCCGAGATCGCCCAGCAGAACCTGGAGCGGCTGCTCGGCGAGACCGCACAGTTCGTCGCCGACGGGCTGTTCCCCGAGGACGCCGTCGAACGGGTCCGCGCACACCTGAGCGCCGCCGAGTCGATCGAGGCCGCCGTCGCCGACGCCGACTTCATCGAGGAGGCCGTGCCCGAGAAGCTCGAGATCAAGCACGCGACGCTCCGCCGCATCAGCGAGGCCGCCCGCCCCGACGCAGTGATCGGCTCGAACACCTCGACGATCCTGATCGAGTCGCTGGCCGAGGCGGTCGTGGGCCCGGAGCGGTTCCTCGGGGTGCACTTCTCGAACCCGGCTCCGTTCATCCCCGGCGTCGAGCTCATCCCGCACCCGACCACCAACGAGCACGCGATCGAGGTCGGCGAGACCGTCGTCGCCGCGACCGGCAAGCAGTCGGCACGGGTGAAGGACTCGACCGGGTTCGTCCTGAACCGCCTGCAGTACGCGCTGTTCGAGGAGGCCACGAAGATCGCCGACGAGGGCATCGCGAGCCCCGACGACATCGACACCATCGTGCGGACCACGTTCGGGTTCCGCCTGCCGTTCTTCGGCCCGTTCGCGATCGCCGACATGGCCGGGCTCGACGTCTACGCCTTCTGCTTCGAGTCGCTGCAGACCCGCTGGCCCGAGCGCTTCGCCACTCCGCCGTCGCTGCAGCAGCACGTCGACGCCGGTGAGCTCGGCACGAAGTCGGGCGCCGGGTACCTCGAGGTGCCGGCCGACCGCACGCCCGAGCTCGTCGCCTACCGGAACAAGGCGTACGTCGCGATGCAGAAGCTCCTCGACGAGCTCGGCCCGGCACCGATCCACTGAGCCCGGAGCACGAACCATGAGCACGCAGAACCCCCAGACCGAACAGACCCGCACCGTCGTCCTCACCGGGGCCGCCTCACCGCGGGGCATCGGCCGCGCCACCGCCCACCACCTGGCCGAGGCCGGATGGGACGTCGGGATCGTCGACCTCGACCAGACGGCGAGCGAGCAGGTCGCCGCCGAGATCCGCGAACAGCACGGCGTGCGGGCCGTCGGTGTCGGTGCGAACGTCGCCGACGAGTCCGCCGTCCGTGCGGCCTTCGACACGATCGAGGCCGAACTCCGGCCGATCACCGCGCTCGTGAACCTGGCCGGGGTCTCGTCCGCGCACGCCTACCTCGACCTGCCCGAGGGGGAGTGGCACCGTGTGCTGTCGATCAACCTCGACGGCGTGCACTTCGCCAGCCTGCGGGCGGCGGAGTCGATGGTGCGGTCCGGCTACGGGCGCATCGTGAACCTGTCGTCGGTCTCCGCCCAGCGCGGCGGCGGCACCTTCAGCAAGACCCCGTACACGGTGGCGAAGGCCGGCGTGATCGGCCTCACCCGTGGTCTGGCACGCGAGCTCGGCCCACGCGGCGTCACGGTCAACGCGATCGCCCCCGGTCCGATCGACACCGACATCATGGGCGGCACCCTGTCCGAGGAGCGGAAGGCCGAGATGGCCGCCGACGGCGTGCTTCCGCGCATCGGCACCCCGCGGGACATCGCTGCCGCCATCGCGTACCTGATCAGCGAGGACGCCGGGTTCGTCACGGGCCAGACGCTCAACGTCGACGGCGGCCTGTACATGCACTAGGGCCAGCCGCCCACGGAACGCGCGCCGACCGGGCGACGCGATCCGTGCCTCCCGTCCGACAGGCCGACAGGCCGACAGGCCGACAGGCCGACCAGCCGACAGGCCCGACCGCCGGACGCCAGAACGACCGCACCGTGCTCGCAAAGGAGCGATCCCGTGTCACTACCCCCTGCCCCCGCGCTCGGGTCGACGAACGACCCCGGCCTGAAGTCCGCCATCGGCAAGGCGACGAAGCACCTCATGCCGATGCTCGTCATCCTGTACTTCGTCGCGTTCCTCGACCGCACGAACGTCGGCTTCGCCGAAGAGGCCCTGCGCGTCGACCGCGGTATCTCCGACGCCGCCTTCGCCCTGGGCGCCGGCATCTTCTTCATCGGCTACGCGATCTTCGAGATCCCGTCGAACCTGTTGCTCAAGCGGTTCGGTGCGCGCTTCTGGCTCGCCCGGATCGCCGTCACGTGGGGCATCGTCGCCGCACTGTTCGCCTTCACGACGAACGACACGATGTTCATCATCCTGCGGTTCATCCTGGGTGTGACCGAGGCCGGGTTGTTCCCGGGCGTGATCATGTACCTGTCCGAGTGGTTCCCGAACAAGGTGCGCGTGCGCATGTTCGCGATCTTCTACCTGGCGCAGCCGTTCTCGCAGATGATCGGCGCCCCGTTGTCCGGTGGCCTGATCAGCGTCGGCGACCAGGTCACCCCGTTCCACGGCTGGCAGGTCATGTTCGCCGGCGAGGGCATCCTCGCGGTGCTGGCCGGTGTCGCGGCCCTGGTGTTCCTGACGAACAGTCCACAGCAGGCGAAGTGGCTCGAACCGGGCGAGAAGGCGTCGCTCACCGCGGCCATGGAGCGCGAGGACACCGCTCGCACCGAGGACGGCCCGAAGGGCATCTGGCGCGCGATGGCGAGCGGGCGCGTCTGGTACTTCACGATCATCTACTTCTGCCTGCAGGTCGCCGTGTACGGCACGACGTTCTACCTGCCGCAGCAGGTGTCCTCGCTGCTCGGGCAGGACGTCGGCTGGCAGGTCGGGCTCGTGACCGCGATCCCGTGGCTCGTCGGGCTCGTCGCCTGCTACCTGATCGGGTCGCGGGCGGACTCCGTCGGCCGACGCCGGCGCTGGGGCACCCTGTTCTACGTCACGACCGGCCTGTCGATCCTCGGCTCGGCGTGGGCGGGGGCGAACGGGCAGCCGGTGCTCGGCATCCTGTTCATCACGCTGGCCGTCGCGAGCTTCCTGTCCGTCGGCCCGATCACCTGGGCGTACCCGACGGCGTTCCTGACCGGTGCCGCAGCCGCCGCGGGCATCGGCCTGATCAACTCGCTCGGCAACCTCGGCGGGTTCGTCGCCCCGATCATGCGCACCGCGATCAACGAGGTGGTGCCCACCGACAGCGGTGCGTTCGGCATCGTCTCGCTCGGTGTCCTGGCGTTCGTCGCCGCGGTGATGATCTTCTGCACCAAGTTCTTCCGCGGGGCCAAGGCCGACGAGCTGCTCGACACCTCGCACGTCCGCACCACCGACCCGAAGGGCAGCAAGCGATGACCCGACTGTTCAACGACCCGGCGGACTTCGCCGACGAGGCGACCGACGGCTTCGTCGCCGCGAACGAACGGTGGGTGCGGAAGGTGCACGGCGGCGTCGCCCGCGCCACCACGAGCCCCGACGGCACGGTCGCCGTCGTGATCGGCGGCGGCTCGGGGCACTACCCCGCGTTCGGCGGACTGGTCGGACACGGCTTGGCCGCGGGTGCCGCGATGGGCAACCTGTTCGCCAGCCCCAGCGCCCAGCAGGTCACCGGCGTCGCGAAGGCCGCGGAACACGGGGGTGGGGTGCTGCTCAGCTACGGCAACTACGCCGGAGACGTCCTGAACTTCGACGCCGCTGCCCGCACGCTCGAGGCCGACGGCATCCCGGTCCGGACGGTCCGCGTCACCGACGACGTGACGAGCGCCCCGGCCGACGACCGCGCGAAGCGCCGCGGCATCGCGGGCGACCTCTGCGTCTTCAAGGTCGCCGGCGCCGCCGCCGAGCGCGGGGACGACCTCGACACGGTCACCGCCGTCGCCGAGCGGGCGAACGACCGGACGCGCAGCTTCGGCGTCGCGTTCTCCGGGTGCTCGCTGCCGGGTGCCGAAGAACCCCTGTTCACGGTCCCCGAGGGCCGGATGGCGGTCGGCATGGGCATCCACGGCGAGCGTGGCATCGACGAGACGGACGTGCCCACCGCGGACGGGCTGGCCGAGCTGCTGGTGTGCCGGCTGCTCGACGAACTGCCCGACGGCGTGGCACTCGAGGGCCAGCGGGTGGTCCCGATCCTGAACGGTCTGGGCTCGGTCAAGTACGAGGAGCTCTTCGTCGTCTACCGCTCGGTGCAGCGGCGCCTGGCGGACGCCGGGGTCGTCATCGTGGAGCCCGAGGTCGGCGAACTCGTCACGAGCTTCGACATGGCCGGAGTCTCCCTGACGCTGTTCTGGCTCGACGACGAGCTCGAGGAACTCTGGGCAGCACCCGCGGACACCCCCGCCTACCGCAAGGGCGGTGCCGTCGCCGAACAGCGCGTCGACCCGTCCACCGTGGCGGCGGACGCCGAGGGCGTCGGCATCGGCCAGGCGACCGACGAGTCCCGTGCGGTCGCCGAGCAGGTCGCCGCCGGGTTCGCCGCGGTCCGCGCCGTCCTCGACGAGCACGCCGACGAACTCGGGCGCATCGACGCCGTGGCCGGTGACGGCGACCACGGCATCGGGATGCAGCGCGGATCGCACGCCGCCGACGTCGCGGCCGCCGACGCGGTCAGCCGCGGTGCCGGTGCCGGCACCGTCCTGCTGGTCGCCGCGGACGCCTGGTCCGACAAGGCCGGCGGCACGTCCGGTGCGATCTGGGGTGCCGCCCTGGAGGCACTGGGTCGCGTGGTCGGGGACGACTCGCGTCCGTCGGGTGCCACCGTCGCGCAGGGGGTCCGCGCGGCCACCGAGGCCGTGCTCGCGTTCGGCGCCACCGTCGGTGACAAGACGATGGTGGACGCGCTGGTGCCGTTCGACGAGGTGCTCCGCACCCGGCTCGACGCCGGGGCGGCGCTCGCCGAGGCCTGGGGTGACGCGGCCCGTGCCGCCCGTCAGGCAGCGGACGCCACCGAGTCCCTGGTGCCGAGGATGGGCCGGGCGCGGACGCACGCCGACCAGGCCGTCGGCACCGCGGACCCCGGTGCGCTGTCCTTCGCCCTCGTCGTGGAGACGGTCGCCCCGTGATCACCGTCGGGGTGTCGCTGAAGACGTACTTCTCGCACGCCCGGACGCTGTCGTGGGCGGCCGAGGTCGCCGACATCGCCCGGCGACACCCCGCGGTGCGCTCGGGTGCGGCGTCGCTCTTCGTGGCGCCGACGTTCCCGGCCCTCGTCCCGGTGCGTGAGCTGCTCACCGGCACCGGTGTGCAGCTCGCCGCGCAGGACCTGTCGTGGGCCGACGCGGGCGCGTTCACCGGCGAGGTCTCCGGCGCCGAACTGCGGGAGATCGGTGTCGACCTGGTCGAGATCGGGCACGCCGAACGGCGTTCCCTGTTCCACGAGGACGACGCGACGATCGCGGGGAAGGTGCACGCGGCGTTCCGGAACCACCTGCGTCCGCTGGTCTGCGTCGGGGAGCCGGACCGGGCCTCCGATCCGACCGAGGCCGTGGCGGCGGTGACCGCGCAGCTCGACCGGGCCGTGTCGACCGCCGTCGCGGACGGGCGCGCCGGACCCCTGACCGTCGCCTACGAACCGGTGTGGGCGATCGGCGCCCCGGTACCCGCACCGGACGACCACATCGTGGCGGTGCTCGCCGGGATCGAGCAGCACCTCGCCACCCGGCCGGAGCTGCACGGCAGCACCGTGCTCTACGGGGGCAGCGCCGGACCCGGCCTGCTCACGCGGGGGCAGGGCCGGATCGGCGGGCTGTTCCTCGGACGCTTCGCCCACGACCCGGCAGCGGTCGAGGCGATCCTCGACGAGGTCGCCGCGGACTAGTCCTCGCGGGTGCCCGCCAGCCCGTGGTCGTGTGCGTAGACGACGAGCTGCACCCGGTCGCGCAGTGACAACTTGCCCAGGATGCTCGAGATCTGGGTCTTCACCGTCGACTCGGTGACGTACTCCTTCGTGGCGATCTCGGCGTTCGACAGGCCGCGGGACGCCCACCCGAACACGACGCGCTCCCGCTCGGTCAGAGTCGCGAACTCCGGCGGCTGGGGTGCGGGGGCCCGAGCGACGTCGGTGCCGAACAGCTGCGCGAGGTCGTTCGGTGCGATGACCGAGCTGCCCTCGTGCACGGCCCGCACAGCGGCGAACAGGAACGGCGGCGTGGTGTCCTTGAGTAGGAACCCGCTGGCGCCGAGCCGGATCGCGGTCGCCGCCGCCGGGTCGAGCCCGAAGGTGGTGAGCACGACGACGCGCGGCAGCGGACCCGGGACGGCGCCGGAGTAGAGCTGCCGGACGGTCTCCACGCCGTCCATCCCGGCCATCCGCATGTCGAGCAGCACCACGTCGGGCCGCACCTCGGGGATGAGCGCGAGCGCTTCGGCCCCGTCGGAGGCCTCACCGACCACACGCATGTCGTCCTGGGCATCGAGCACCACCCGGAGCCCGGCGCGGAACAGCGCCTGGTCATCGGTGAGCAGGATCCTGATCGGTTCGGTCATCGGACGGGTCCCCCTTGGACGTCGAACGGGATGCGGGCGCGTGCCGTGAACACGTCGTCCAGCACGGCGGCGTCGAACGACCCACCGAGGGCGCCGAGGCGCGAGTCCATGCCGTCGATCCCGCGGCCCGAGCCGGCGGTGGTGCCGTCACCGGCGACGTTCTCGACCTCGAGCACCAGGTCGGCGTTCCGCCAGGTCTCCCGCACGACGACCGGGTTGCCGGGGGCGCCGTGGCGCAGGGCGTTCGTGAGCATCTCCTGCAGCACGCGGCGGGCAGCGGTGCCGGTGTCCGGGCGCAGGGCCAGCGGGACCCCGCGCACCGTGCGGTCGACGTCGACCCCGGCGTCGCGGATGCCCTGCACGATCTCCTCGAGCGAGCCCGGACCGGTCGCCTCAGCGGAGCCGTCGATGTGCCCGAGGACCTGTCGGACCTCGACCAGGGAGCTCCGGGCGGTGCTCGCGATGGTGGCACTGACCGCTCGGATGCGCGCCTCGTCGGCCAGGAACGGCACCGAGTCGGCCTGCGCGATGATGACCGCGAGCGAGTGGCCGACGACGTCGTGCACGTCGCGGGCGATGTCCGCGCGGATGCGTTCGGACTCGGCGACGTCGATCGCGCGGGTGGCGGTGGCCTCGGCCTCGGTGGCGACGGCCTCGGCACGTGAGGCTGCGGCCTCGGCGTCGGCACGGCGCTCCGACTCGCGGTCGCGGGAGCGGAAGGCGCGGACGGCGACCCCGCCCGCCCAGACACCGAGCAGCGCGGTCACCGGGGCGGCCATCGCCAGGAACGCCTGGTCGCGGGGACCGTTGATGAGCACGAGGAACCGGAAGCCGGTCGACGCCAGGTAGACCGTCGCCCCAGCGCCGGCGACGACCGCGAGCACACCGGAGACGACGACCTCGGTGCGGGTGCCGACGACCGCGGCGGTCCCGATCACGACGAACATCGCGAGGTCCACAAGCGACGGGCGCTCGCCGCCGCCGACCTGGATCACCCCGAGGACGACGACCATCGCCATCGCAGCGGACGGGGAGATGCGGCGCAGGGCGATCGCCACCGAGGCCGACAGCACCGCGGCGAGGCTCGCGTGCTCGAGCTCGAGGTCGATGGGCAGCAGGAAGACGAACGCCGCCAGGGCCGCCCAGGCCACGTCGACGGCGATCGACCGGGTGGCGAGCGGCCGGAGGAACCTGCCCCGTTCGGTCACGGCTCGATCATCGCATGCCGCCCACGCCGTGCAGCGCGGACCGACGTCACGCGCCCGCGGTCATGGCGGCGAGGGCGATGACGGTCGTGGTGACGATCGCGGCGCAGAGCAGCAGCGTGGCGATCGTGTGCTTCGTCGAGGACTCCATGTCACCAGACTCGTGGCGCGGAGTCGCCGGGGCATCGGGCGCAGGGGCGAAGCGCTTCGTCCCTGCGGGTGAAGCGAGGGGCGATCACCCGGTACTCGGGGATCAGACGACGACGGATCCCAGCTGCCGGTGCGCGATCGAGACGGACTCGCCGGACACCGCGTTCAGCGGCGACGACAGGAACGCGACGAGGTCGGCGATCTGCTGCGGTGTCGAGTCGCCGGGCCCACCTGGGCGGACCTCGGCGGACGGGGTGTCCGTCACGGTCCCGGGGTTGACGACGTTCACCGTGACCCCGGTGCCCGCCACGTCGTCGGCCAGGTTCTTCGCGATGACGCTCACCGCAGTGTTCCGGAGCGACGCCGTGATGTTGCCGGAGAAGTAGGCGTTCTGCCCGCTCACCACGACCACGCGACCGAACCCGGCCTCGCGCTGGGCGGGGAGCACGGCGTTCGCGACGCGGAGGAACCCGAGCGCCTTGCCGTCGATCGCGTCGAGGACCTGCTCCGGGTCGGACTTCCGGGCCGGGTCGAGGGTGCTCGCGCTCGGGGCAGCGGTCACGACCAGCACGTCGATGCGCCCGTGCCGCTCGAGGACGGCGGCGATGCCAACGTCCACCGACTCCTGCGAGGCGGTGTCGATCGGCACGCTGCCGTCGGAGTCCTCGGCGCTGCGGGAAGCGACGACGACGGTCGCCCCCTCGGTGCGGAGGCGGTCGGCGACGGCGGTACCGATGTACCCCTTGCCTCCGACGACGAGTGCGACACGGTTCTTGAGTTCGAGGTCCACGCGGCCACGCTATGCCGGGACGGTGCGGTCTGCCCGCCCGTCGCGCACCGGAGCCCCCACCCGATGGGGGCAGGAGCTCCGGTGGTCAGATCTTCGTCCAACGAACTTACTCTTGAGGAATCACAAGCAAGCCGTCAGGTGTGCATGGCGGTGGGTATCGCAACGGAACGAGGTGGACGTGGGCTCACGAGCAGCTGGAAATGTCGCGACGATCATCGCCGCAGGGTGTTTGGTACTGCTCCTCGTCGTCGTTTGGCTCCGCGGACAGCAGTCGATCGGAGATGGGTTCGCGATCCCCGTCGTGTCCGTGCTCGTTCTCGGGTTCACCGGCTGCACGGTGTGGGCCGGGGTCGTCGCCTTGCGTCGACGCGGGAGAGGACGCTGACGCCCGTCTGCGCGATCTGGCTTTCCTTGAGGCGGCGCTGAGGCGGTCGCGCCGACCATCGCACACGGACCCGCTCGATCGACGGGCACCCGCTGGAGTGAAGGAGAGCCACGTGTACTTCCACAAGCAGGAACTGCAGTTCACGGCAACGCCCGACAAGCCCGACGCGATCTACGCCCGCAAGCTGCAGGAGGTGCTCGGTGGCCAGTACGGGGAGATCTCCGTCGCCATGCAGTACCAGTTCCAGGCGTGGAACATGCACATCCCCGGCAAGTACCGCGACATGGTGTTCGGCATCGGCGCCGAGGAGATGGGCCACGTCGAGATGCTCGCGACGATGATCGCGCAGCTGCTCGAGAAGTCCCCGCTCGGCATCACCGAGGACGCGGTGCAGGACGACCCCACGGTCGCCGCGATCGTCGGTGGCACGGACGTCCAGCACGCCATCGTCGCCGGTGCGGGCGCCCGTCCAGTGGACAGCAACGGCAACCCCTGGCAGGGCTCGTTCATCACCGCCAGCGGCAACCTGCTCGCCGACTTCACGGCGAACGAGAACGCCGAGATGCAGGGCCGTGTGCAGGCCGCCCGGCTCTACCACATGACCGACGACCACGGCGTGCGGGACCTGCTGTCCTTCCTCATCGCCCGCGACACGATGCACCAGAACATGTGGGCGACCGCCGCCGCTGAGCTGCGCGAGCAGGGCGTCGAGGGCTTCCCCGTGCCGAGCAACTTCCCGCAGTCGAAGGAGAACCAGGAGGTCAACTACCAGTACCTCAACTTCTCCGACGGTGCCGAGGCGAAGAACGGCCCGTGGGCGAGCGGCCCCTCGTTCGACGGCAAGGGCGAGTACTCGTACCACGACGGCCCCACGACCTCGGTCCCGATGCCCCCGCCCACCCACCCCCGACGTCCGGCTGTACGGCACCACCGAGCTGCCGAACGTCGTCGAGAAGACGGCCGGCCTGGTGCAGGACACGCTGCACAAGGAGTAGTCCCGCAACCCACGGAACGACGGGAGGCCCGGCGCACGACGTGCACCGGGCCTCCTGTCCGTCAGCGGGTCACCGCACCGACGGGGCGGACCCGCCCACGGTCATCAGCGCCCCCGTCTCGGGTTCTTCGCCACGCGGCGCCTCGAAGATGCCCGAGTAGGCGCGGACGGCACTCCACCCCGCGATCAGCAGGGCTGTGCCGAGCACCGACGCGACCCAGGGCGCCAGGAGCGACTGCTCGAACAGCCGGGGCGCGGCGACCCAGGCCAGGAACGTGCCGGTCAGGCTGCCGGTGGCCCCGAGGAGCACGGCGGTGCGCCGGTCCAGGCTCGTCAGTGCGAGCGCCGCGGTGACGACGAGGACCGCGACCACCGCGTGCAGCAGGACGGACGTCATCGCTCAGCTCCTCACTCGGCGGCGGTGCCGGAACCGGCGGCACCGGAACCGACCGCGAGCTGCTCGGACCCGCCGCCGACGGTGACGGCGATCTTGCGCGGCTTCGCGGACTCCTTGACCGGGATCGTGACGCTGAGCACGCCGTTGTCGTACCCGGCGGTGATGCGCTCGGCGTCGAGGCCGTCGCCGAGCGTCAGCTGCCGGACGTACGTGCCGGGCTGGCGCTCACGGGTGAGCCACTGCGAGCCCTCGGGCGCGCCCAGGGTGCGCTCGGCGCGGATGGTCAGGACGGAACCGTCCACGTCGATGTCGACGGAGCCCGGGTCGATGCCGGGCAGGTCGACGTCGAGGACGTAGTGGTCCCCGGTGCGGTACAGGTCCATCGGCATCGAGCGCGGGCCGGTCGCGGTGCCGAGGAGCGAACCCGCGAGTCGGTCGAGCTCGCGGAACGGGTCGAAGTTCATCGTCATCGAAATCAACTCCTTCGTGGTTCTCGTTGAGTCCCCTCGACTCAACTGCCACCGTTTTAGCACTCGACCCTGGCGAGTGCCAAAAGAACGCTCAGAGGACGTCGAGAACCACGCAGCGCGCAAAACGTACACAGCGCGAATGGTTCGTTGAACTGACCGTTCACTGTGTGAAAGAGTTCAGCCGTCCGAACGGGACACACGGCAAGCAAGAAGGGCGGGACAGGACATGCACAGCACGTACTCCGGGATGCCTCGGGTCGCGACGATCGGCAGCAGCCACACGCGCGTCGGCCTCACCGACCCGGCGGTCATCGACGCGTACGTCGCGCGTCGCATCCAGGACCCCTCGCTGCTCGCCGGTCGCTCCGAGCCGTCCTACGCGGACTTCTTCACCACGCCTGCCGTATAGCAAGGAGCGCATGACCCCATGCCGTTGACCGTCGTCCGTCGAGAGCACGTCCACCTCTACACCCGCGAACCCGAGTCGCGGGCCGCGAAGACCGCCGTCGACGCGCTGCTCCGCCTGCAGCACGCCGAGGACCAGCAGATCGAGTCCGCCCGCATCGACAGCGGCCTGACGAAGAACGAGTTCCTCGCCGTCCGGTACCTGCTGCAGGCGCACCGGGACGGCCGCACGACGGGCCCGAAGGACCTGGCCGTCATGCTCGCCGTCTCGAACGCGTCGGTCACCAAGATCGTCGACGGGCTCGTGCAGAAGGGGCTGCTGTCCCGCGCGGCGCACCCCACGGACCGCCGTGCGCAGGTGCTCGCCCCCACGGACCAGGCCACCGAGAAGATCGACGCCTCGTACGCACGGTTCCACGAGGCCGTCGTCCAGGTGCTCGAGCAGCTGCCCGACGCGGACAACGCCGTCCTCGCCGACTCGCTCACGAAGATCGTCGACGCGCTCGCCGCGGGCTCGCCCGCGCCGGTCGACGAGTACACGGTCGACGACCAGGACTGACGCGAGCGCGCCCGGCTGACGCGACCCGACGGGTGCGGCGCGACCGCGATGCGGACGGGAGGCCCGTGGTGCGCCCGCCACGGGCCTCCCGTCCGACGGTGGCGTAAAAACCTTCCAACGGTAAGTTGGGTGCATGACCCACCCCGCGGACGACGCCGACGCGGCCCAGCCGCGCCGCGGCGGGTACCGCAAGGGCGCCGAGCGGCGCACCCAGATCCTCGACGAGATGATCCGCATGGTCGCGGAACAGGGGGTCGACGCATCGTCACTCCGTTCCGTGGCCGAGGCCCTCGGGATCACGCACGCGGCACTCCGCCACTACTTCCCGAGCCGCGACGAACTGCTGCTCGCCGTCTACCGGGAGCACGAGGTCCGCGAGCAGGGCGCACCCGACCGGATGAAGTCGGCGATCGGCGACATGCGCGAGAGCGCGTCGCGCAACCGTGCCGTCCCGGGGCTGGTGCAGCTGTACACGACCCTCGCCGCCGACGCCGTGCAGGAAGGCCACCCGGCCACGCGCGACTTCATGCGCGAACGCTTCGCCCGGCTGCGCGCCGAACTCGCCGTGCTCATCGAGGCGGACCAGGCGAGCGGACGGATCCGCACCGACCTGGACCCGGTCGACCTGGCGAGCCTGAGCATCGCGGCGTCCGACGGGCTGCAGGTGCAGTGGCTGCTCGACCCCGACGCCGTCGACGGTGAACGGGTGCTGCGGTTGCTGGAGCAGCTGGTCCCGCCGGTGCGCTGAGCGGCCAGGGGTACGGCCAGACTGCCGGTGGCACAGCGACCGGCCGGTAGAAGGGCAGCATGACCACTTCCACGCGCACCCCGCTCGGCGTCACGCTCGTCGACGGGGGCGCCAACGTCGCCCTGTTCTCGAGCACCGCCGAGCGCGTCGAGTTCTGCACCTTCGACGACGACGGCACCGAGCACCGCACCGAGCTCCGCAACCGCACCGGCTACACCTTCCACGACGTCGTGCCCGGCGTGGCCGTCGGCACCCGCTACGGCTTCCGCGTGCACGGCGCGTGGGACCCGGCGAACGGCCTCCGCCACAACGGCGCGAAGCTCCTGCTCGACCCCTACGCCACCGCTGTCGACGGCACCTACGAGTGGGGCCAGGCCCTGTTCGGCCACGACATGGACGACCCCGAGCAGCTCGACGACACCGACTCGGCCGGCGCGATGCCCAAGTCGATCGTCGCCGACCGGTCCTTCGACTGGGACGGCGACAGCCTGCTGCGGACCCCGCTCGCCGACACCGTCGTGTACGAGGTGCACGTCAAGGGCTTCACGAAGCAGCACCCGGACGTCCCCGAGGAGATCCGCGGCACCTACGCCGGCATGGCCCACCCGGCGGCGATCAAGCACCTGACCGACCTCGGCGTCACCGCGGTCGAGCTGCTGCCGACGCACCAGTTCGTGCAGGACTCGACGTTGCTCGACAAGGGGCTCCGCAACTACTGGGGCTACAACAGCATCGGCTTCTTCGCGCCGCACGACGAGTACTCGTCCTCGGGCACCGCCGGACAGCAGGTCGCCGAGTTCAAGTCGATGGTCAAGGCCCTGCACGCCGCGGGACTCGAGGTCATCATGGACGTCGTCTACAACCACACCGCCGAGGGCAACCACATGGGCCCGACGCTGTCGTTCAAGGGGATCGACAACCAGTCGTACTACCGGCTGGTCGAGGGTGACGAGGCGAACTACTTCGACACCACCGGCACCGGCAACAGCCTGAACGTCGGACACCCGGCAGCGCTCGGCCTGATCATGGACTCGCTCCGCTACTGGGTCGAGGAGATGCACGTCGACGGCTTCCGGTTCGACCTGGCCACGACCCTGACCCGCCAGGACGGCGAGGCCGAGAAGCACTCCGCGTTCCTCGACATCATCCATCAGGACCCCGTGCTGCGCGAGGTCAAGATGATCGCCGAGCCGTGGGACACCGCCGGCTACCAGGTGGGCGGGTTCCCGGCCGACTGGTCCGAGTGGAACGGCAAGTACCGCGACGACCTGCGCGCCTTCTGGCGTGGTGACGAGGGTGCGCTCGGCGACGCCGTCCAGCGGGTCCTGGGCAGCCCGGACGTCTACGAGGGGTCGCGCCGCTCACCGCTCTGCTCGGTCGACTTCGTGACCGCCCACGACGGTTTCACCCTGGCCGACCTGACGATGTACGCCGACAAGCACAACGAGGCCAACGGCGAGGACAACAACGACGGCGAGAGCGACAACACCTCGTTCAACGGCGGCATCGAGGGCCCGACCGACGACGGCGCGGTGAACGACTACCGCGACCGGCAGCGCCGCAACTTCCTCGGCACCCTGCTGCTCTCCGCCGGCGTCCCGATGATCCTGGGTGGCGACGAGCTCGCCCGGTCGCAGGGCGGCAACAACAACGCGTACTGCCAGGACGACGAGATCTCGTGGTTCGACTGGGCCGCCGCCGACCAGGACCTGCTCGCCTTCACCACGGCGGCGATCGCGTTCCGTCGGCAGCACCGGGCGCTGCGTCCGGAGTGGTTCCGCACCGCGCCCGGTGACTCGGAGTCGACGGTGGCCGTGCTCCGCGCCGACGCCGCCGGGTTCGAGGACGGCGACTGGGCGGACGGGGGCAACCGGGCCGTGACGCTCGTGCTGCACCAGGGGGACGACACCGTGGCCGTGCTGCTGAACGCGTCGGGCACCACGGTGGAGTTCACGCTGCCGGAGCGTCCGGGCGGCGGCAACTGGTCGCTCGGGCTGTCGAGCGACCCCGACCAGGCCGTGGTGGGCGACGCGGCGACGCTGCTCGTGCGCGACGCGTCCTTCACCGCGCTGGTCTGACGCGCGGCGCGGCGCTCGCGCGGGCTCGCTCGCGCGGGCGGGGCGCTCGCGCGGCTTCGCTTGGTGAGCAGAAATGGTCGGGTTCCCGGTGGGGACCCGACCATTCCTGCTCACGAAGTGGTGCTCGTGGTGCGCGCGGCGCTCCTAGGCGTTCGCGCCCGCGGTCAGCACGGCTGCCGCGGGGTCGAAGTCCTCGGGCAGCGGCGGGATCGCGTCCACGGTCGACGTGATGTCGACGGCGGAACCCGACTCGGCCGCGTCACGGATGCCGAGCAGGACGTCGAGCACGTGCAGCGCGACGGCGCCGGAGGCACGCTCGGGGCGGTCCTCGGCGATGGCGCGGGCGAGTTCGACGACACCGGTGCCACGGCCCCAGGTGGAGCCGACCGCCTCGAGCGTCTCGGGCTCGTCCTGCCCGTAGCGCCAGAGCTGCGACGAGCCCTCGAACGTGTTCGGGTCGGGCAGCGAGATCGTGCCGAGCGTGCCGTTGATCTCGACGAAGCCCATGCGGGGCAGGGCGTGCTGGAACGAGAACGTCGACTGGGCGGACTGCCCGCCGGCGAACTCGATCAGGGCCGCGTGGTGCGTCGGGACCTCGACCGGGAACGTCTCGCCGGCGCGGGGGCCGGACGCGATCGTGCGACGGTCGAGCGACTTCGACGAGACGGCCTGCACGCGCGAGGCGGTGCCGAACGCGTGCACCAGGGTCGTCACGTAGTACGGGCCCATGTCGAACAGGGGACCGGCACCGGTGGCGAACAGGAAGTCCGGGTTCGGGTGCCACGCCTCGGGTCCGGGGACGTGGAACAGCGTGGTCGCGGAGAGCGGCTCACCGATGTCGCCGCGGGCGATGGCACGGAGCGCCGTCTGGATGCCCGCGCCGAGCACGGTGTCCGGAGCGGTCGCGACGCGCAGGCCCTTGGCCTTCGCCGACTCGAGCACCGCCGCGGCCGACGCGTGGTCGGTGGCGATCGGCTTCTCGCTCCAGACGTGCTTGCCGGCGTCGATGATCTGCTGGTCGACCTCGGCGTGTGCGGCTGGGATCGTCAGGTTGATCACGATCGAGATGTCCTCGCGGGCGAGGAGTTCCTCGACCGTGCCGGACGCGGCAACGCCGTACTCCGCCGCCTGGGCAGCAGCGCGGTCGAGCAGCACGTCGGCGACGAAGCGGACCTCGACGTCGGCGAACTTCGTCAGGTTCTCGAGGTACTGGGTGGAGATGTTGCCGGCACCGATGATGCCGATCCCGACGCGGCTCACTTGTCGTTGTCCTTGAGCCAGGTGAGGGACTCGGTGATGCCCTCGAAGACGTCGCCCTTGTACGCGTCGAACTCGACCACGCGGATGGCCTCGGGTGCGGCGGCGAGGATGGSGGCCACGTCGACGTCGCCCTGGCCGGCGGGGGTCTGGTTCTCGAAGGCGCGCTGCAGTGCCTCGGGCACGATCAGGGCGCTCTCGGACGAGGGCAGCGCGGTGCGGATGTCACCGTCGACCTTGCCGTCCTTGACGTGGATCGCGACGACGCGGTCGCCCAGGCCCGTGAGCACGGTGGGGGCGTCGGCGCCACCGACGGTCGCCCAGAAGGTGTCGACCTCGAGGACGGTCTCCGGCGACAACTGCGACACGAACAGGTCGTAGACGGTGCGGCCGTCGACCTTGTTCGTGAACTCCCACTGGTGGTTGTGGTAGCCGAACTGCAGGCCACGGCCGGCGGCCTCGGCGGTCAGCTCGTTGACGCGCTCGGCGATCTTCGCGACGTCGTCGGCGGTCTGCCAGCGGTCGGTCGGGATGAAGGGGTCGATGACGGTGTGGATGCCGAGGCGCTCGGCGGCGTCCCAGATCGGCGCGGTGTCCTCGGCGTCGATCACGGCGACGTGGCCGGACGGAGCCTTGAGGCCGGTGGCCGCGAACGCACGCTCGAGGTCGGTGGCGCGCTCGACGAACGCGTAGGGCTCGACGTTCTCGTAGCCGATCTCGGCGACACGGGCGATGGCCTTGTCGAGGTCTTCGGCGATGGCGTCGCGCAGCGAGTACAGCTGCACAGAAGTGGTGGGCATTGCAGAGGCTCCTTCGATCCTGTCTGGGTGTCGCGGCCCGTCGAGGAGCGATGCTCCGCGGCGAGATCGATGACGACGCTACCCCAAAAACCACCCGGTGTGTAGTTTTTGCTGCCCCGTGTGACGCGGCCCGGACGGCCCGCGCGTCACGGCCCGTGAGGGGCCCGGTGTTGCAGACGACACCTGTCGATGTATGCTCGCGTCGGAAAAACCTTGTCAGGCAAGGTTTTCATCGACTCAAGGAGGCGTCATGAGCACACCCGAACCCGGCAGCCCGGCACTGCTCAACCCGGAAGAGGGCATCACCCAGCCCGTCAGCACGGTGAAGGTGGGCATCGGCTACCAGATCGCCCTGTTCCTCGGGCAGTTCGGCCTCTTCGTCGCGCTCATGGCCCCCGTCTACGTGAGCATGCAGCTCAAGGCGCAGGCCCTGGTCGGCGACGACGCCGCGAACGTCATCGGGTCGGTGCTGCCGATCGGCGCGTTCGGTGCGCTCATCATGAACCCCCTGGCGGGCGCCCTGTCCGACCGCACCCGCACGCGCTGGGGCCGTCGTCGCCCCTGGCTGCTCAGCGGTGTCGTCGTCTTCGCGATCGCCCTCGCCTGGATCGCCTACTCGCCGGACGTCCTCAACCTGACGCTGGCCTGGCTGCTCGCCCAGCTCGCCGCGAACGCCACCCTCGCCACCCTGCTCGCGAGCTTCGCCGACAACGTGCCGCAGCTGCAGCGTGGCCGGTCCTCGAGCATCATCGCGCTGGCGCAGAACATCGCCGTGCTCGCCGGCACGTACCTGTCGGTCTTCTTCGTGGCGAACCTGCCCGTGCTGTTCATCGCGCCGGGCATCCTGGCGATCATCCTGGTGGCCGTGTACGCCGTGGTGGCCCGCGACGACCTGCCGACCTACACGCTCAAGAAGTTCACGTTCCTGAACCTCGTCGCGTCGTTCTGGACGAACCCGGTCAAGAACCCGGACTTCGCGTTCGCCTGGTGGTCGCGCTTCCTCATCATCCTGGCGACGTTCATGTTCACGACGTACCGCCTGCTCTACATGCAGGAGCACATCGGCATCGAGAAGCCGAAGGACGCCACGGCCGCCGTCGCCTTCGGTGTCCTGCTCTACACGATCGCGCTGCTGATCAGCGCGGCGCTGTCCGGCTGGGCCTCGGACAAGCTCGGTCGGCGCAAGGTGTTCGTCGGTGGGTCGACGGCCATGTTCGCGGTGGGGCTCGTCGCGCTCGCACACGCCGACACGGTCACCGGCTTCTACGTCGCCGAGATCATCATGGGCTTCGCCTACGGCATCTACTCGGCCATCGACACGGCGCTCGTCGTCGACGTGCTGCCGAACGCCGACCGGCCCGGCAAGGACCTCGGTGTCATCAACATCGCGAACGCGTTGCCGCAGTCGCTCGCTCCGGCGATCGCCCTGTTCTTCCTGAAGGTCGGGTCCGACGGAGCGGCCGACAACTACGAGCTCATGTGCTGGGCCGCCGGTGCGATCGCCCTCATCGGCGCACTCGTCGTGATCCCCATCAAGCGGGTGCGGTAGCGCCCGTCGCAACGCGACCAGAAGACGGACTGGAGGCCCGTGGCGACGCCGCCACGGGCCTCCCGTCCGTCTGCCTGGTTGCGTCAGCGGCCCCCGATAGCGTGATCCCCATGCTCGCCCCCGCCCCAGCCCCGTTCGACACCCCCGCCGGCCGCATCATCGGGACGGTCGACGGGGACGTGGTGCGGGTGCTCGGGATCCCGTACGCGCAGGCCGAACGGTTCGCCCCGCCGCAGCCGATGCCACCGTTCGAGGGCGAGCTGCACGCGTCCACCCCGTCGCCGGTCGCGCCGCAGCCGCACGAGGAGTTCGTCGACCTGCTGCTCAACCCGATCCAGGGCATCGAGGTCGACGAGCACTGCCAACGGCTCTCCATCACGCTGCCCGCCGACGTCCGTCCGGGCGAGCAGCTGCCGGTGATGGTCTGGATCCACGGCGGCTCGTACGTCATCGGCGGCGGCGACCTGCCGATCTACGACGCCCGCGACCTGGTGACCGAGCAGCGCGTGATCGTGGTGTCGGTCACGTTCCGGCTCGGCGTCCTCGGGTTCCTCGGCGACGGTGACACGATCCCGGCGAACCTCGGGCTCCTCGACCTGGTCGAGTCGCTCCGCTGGGTGCGCGCGAACATCGCTTCGTTCGGCGGCGACCCCGACCTGGTCACCGTCTTCGGGCAGTCGGCCGGCGGGGACGCGGCCGCGCACCTGATGATCAGTGCCGGCGCCGAGGGGCTGTTCCGCCGAGCGATCATCCAGAGCGCTCCGCTCGGGCTGTCCCGTCGTCGTGCGCGGATGAACCGCGCGATGATCCGGGCGGTGGGCAGCGTGCACGCCGACACCCCGCTCGACGACCTGCTCGACCGCCAGGCGCTCGGCACCCGGGCCGCAGCACCCTACGGTCTGGCCGCCGGCATGCCCTTCGGCACCCAGTACGGGTTCGCCCCGCTGCCCGCCGAGCGCGACCTGGACGCCGCGTGGAGCCGCGTCGCACCCGACGTCGACGTGCTGATCGGGTCCGGCTCGGACGAGGCCGGCATGTACGTGCCGCTCGTGCCCGGGCTGCGCCGGGTGACCCGCTCGCGCGTGCTGCGGTCGGCCCTGCGGTGGTGGGTCGTGCGCCCGCTGTCCGACGTCATCTACGGGCGCGATGCCCGACGGTTCACCGAGCGGCACCGACGTGCGGGTGGCCGCGCGACCTCGTACCGACTGCACCGCGGGGTGACGAGCGCCCCGACCGGAGCCGTGCACATGAGCGACCTGCCGCTGCTGCTCGGCGGGCGCGAGGCCTGGGCCGGCACCCGCTTCGTCCCCGAGCGCGACTGGCCCGAGGTCGAGCGCCGCGGCCGGGCCTTCCGGGCGATCTGGGCCGACTTCGCCCGCACCGGCGAGGTCCGTGCGCCCGACGACGAGACCCTGACCTTCGACCGCGGCTGACCCGCGGGCACGGCCCGTGGCGGCGGCGACTCGCGCCTCCCGGCCCGCGGGGTGGTCGCGACACACCGCACGGGGTGCGTCGCGTGGTCACGTTCCGTCGTCTGCGGGCGGCGGGGCCGACGGTCTGTGACCGCCCGGCGTGCGGACCGCGGGGGGTCGTGACCGGTCGGCGGGCTGGTGGAGCGTCCGCCCCACCCCGGTCCACGGCCTGGAGGCCCGGCGCGGCTGGCAGACGTCGGTGCACCCACCTGGCATGGTCGGCCCATGGAGTACACGGACTACGACACCCGGCTCGCCGCCTACGGCGTGATCACGGACGGTGACCGCGTGCTCCTGGCGAAGCTGCGCCAGCCCGACGCGGGCACGTGGACGCTGCCGGGCGGCGGGGTCGAGTTCGACGAGACCGTCGAGCAGGCCGTCGTGCGCGAGATCCGCGAGGAGACAGGGTACGAGGCCCAGGCCGGTGCCCTGCTCGGGGTCCGGCACCACATCGTCCCCGCAGAGCGCCGCATCCACGCCAACGGCCGTCCGATGAAGGCCGTGCAGGTGGTGTTCCGGGCGACGATCACCGGAGGAGCCCTGCGTCACGAGCTCGACGGCTCGACCGACGAGTCGCGGTGGATCCCCGTCGCCGAGCTCCCGCACCACCGCCACGGCCTGCTCGTGCCGATCGCCCTCGGCTGGGCGGGTGCCCTGTCCCGCTGACGGCTGGCGTCATCCCACGCGCAGCACCGCGAACTGCGGTGGGACCGCGGTGGGTTCAGGGGGCTGGACACCCCACCCGAGGTTGCGGAGCGACTGCGCGGTCTCTGCCGGGAACTGCCGAGCGGTTGCCTCGGCTTCTGCGCGGCGCCAACGACTGCGGAACCCCTGCACCGCGTCCCGCCACGTCGGCAGAGCGTCCACGCCGCACTCGACGATGACGAACTCGACCACGTCGGCGAGGCTCGGCCGGAAGTGCGGGCCGCCGAGCGGGAAGTGCAACGAGGACAACCGTGCCGCATCCCGTCGGCCCGAGCCGTGATCGCGCGCTCGGGCGAGCAGAGAACTGAACGCTCCGCGCTCGGCGTGCAAGTGCCAGTGCGACTGGGGCGTGGCCGTCAACGCCTCCTGGAACTCGAAGCGGACGAGTGGTTGCCGTTCGTCCGCGAGCAGAACGGCGTACCTGCTCTCGCTGACCACGAGAGCATCGAGGTGATCGACCCATCGGAACCGCATCCACGGGGCCAGGTCCGCGGTGTGCACATCGCCCACGGTCAAACGGACCGGGGTACCCCTTCCGGTCGCGGCGACTGACTGCATGATGAAGGTTCCGCTGCGCTCGTCGAGGGCGTAGTCGATCGACGCACCGTGCTCGGGCAGGGCTCCGTCCAGGAGCGCTTGCGCGATCGTCGCCTGGTGCCGCGCCGCCGACGCGGCCTGCTCGTTCATCGCTCACCCAGCAGGGCGGAGATGCTGTCGAGCCAGTTCTGCGTGAGGTACTCGTCCGTGAACAGGTCCCGCCACTGCTCGGTCGGGGCGAACTCCCGATCGTCGAGGTTCCACTCCGCGCGGACCCGCGCCCGCTCCGCCAGGAGTTCCTCGCGGGTCCACTGCCGTCCCAGCACCTTCGTCATGGCCGTCCTCTCGTCGGTGAGAGGACAGTAGGACGATCAGCAGTGCCGACGCGAGCTTTCGGAATACAACATGTTCACCCTTCGATGACGCTGAGGACGTTGCCCGACGGGTCGGTGAACCAGGCGATGAGCGGCCCGCCCTGCCGGTTCACACCCCGGTCGTCGGTCATCCCCTCGTACTGCAGGAACACGACGCCCTTCGCGGTGAGCTCGTCGACCGCGGCGTCGATGTCCGGCACCGGGAAGTTGAGCACCGTGAAGGCCGCCGGTTCGTGACCCGAACCCTTCGGGTAGACGAGCACCTGGTGGCCACCGCCGAGCTGCAGGAAGAGCATGCCGTGGTCCTCGGTGACCTCGATCCCCAGGACGTCCTCGTAGAACGCCTTCGCCTCGGGCACGTCGCGCACCGAGTACCCGCTGAACGCCGTCGTCGCATCGACCATGCGGCAAGTGAACCACCGCGGTCCGGCGTCGGTGCGCTCTGCGAGGATGAAGCCGTGAGCGACTCCGGCACGACCGTCGACCAAGCCGTCGAGCGCGCGGTCGAGCTGGCCGCGGGCAGCGACCGCACCGTGCTCGGCATCGCCGGCGCACCGGGTGCCGGCAAGTCCACGCTCGCCCGCCGCATCGTCACCGCCGTCGACGAACGCCTGGGTGCGGGCACGGCGGTGCAGGTCCCGATGGACGGCTTCCACCTGTCGAACGCGGCGCTCGACGCCCTCGGCCGGCACGACCGCAAGGGCGCGGCGGACACCTTCGACGCCGACGGCTACGTCGCACTCGTCCGCCGGCTCGTCGCCGCCGACGAAGACGTGGTGTGGGCACCGGACTTCGACCGCCGCGTGGACGAACCCGTCGCGGGCAGCATCGCGGTACCCCGCGCCACCCGGCTCGTGGTGTCCGAGGGCAACTACCTGCTCGACGACACCGCTCCGTGGTCGGCGCTGCCCGCGCTCTTCACCGAGACCTGGTTCTGCGCCGTCGACGACGGGGTGCGGCTCGACCGCCTGGTCGGCCGGCACATGCGGCACGGCCGCGACCACGACGCCGCCCGCGCGTGGGCGGTGGAGGTGGACGGCGTGAACGCCGTGAGGGTCGCGCCCACGGTGATCCGGGCCTCCAGGACGGTGTGGACGTGACCGCCGACCGACGTGACCGTCGACGACCACCAGGCCACCCCGACCACCACGTGACCCGGACCACCACCACGCGACACCGACACGAGGAGCGACCATGACCATCGCCATCACCGGAGCCACCGGCAACATCGGGGGCGCCGTGAGCGCGGCGCTCGCCGCGGACGGCGTGCCGTTCCGGATGCTCGTGCGCGACGCCGCGCGTGCGCCGGAGCTGCCCGGCACCGAGGTCGCGGTCGCGACCTTCGCCGACGTCGACGCGAGCCGGACGGCGCTCCAGGGCGTCGACGTGCTGCTCATGGTGTCCGCCGCCGAGGCCCAGGACCGCCTCGACCAGCACCGGGCGTTCGTCACCGCGGCGGCCGACGCCGGCGTGCGGCACGTCGTCTACACGTCGTTCCTCGGCGCGGCTCCCGACGCGACCTTCACGCTCGGACGCGACCACTGGGCGACGGAGCAGGCGATCCGCGAGAGCGGGATGGCGTTCACGTTCCTGCGGGACAGCTTCTACCTGGACTTCGTCGAGGACCTGGTCGGCGAGGACGGCGTGATCCGCGGCCCGGCCGGCGACGGCGCCATGGCGGCGGTCGCCCGGGCCGACGTGGCCCGCGTCGCGACCGCGGTGCTGCACGACCCGGACGCGCACCGCGACCAGACGTACGAGTTGACCGGCCCCGAGGCGATCACCCTGGCCCAGGCGGCCGCGATCGTGTCCGAAGTCCGCGGCCGCACGGTCAGCTACCACCCCGAGACCCTCGACGAGGCGTACGCATCACGTGCGCAGTGGAACCCGGAGCCGTGGCAGGCCGACGCCTGGGTGAGCACCTACACGGCCATCGCCGAGGGGGCGCTCGCCCACGTGTCCGGCGACGTCGAACGCATCACGGGACGCACGCCGATGTCCCTGCGCGAGGTGCTCGCCGCCCGCTGACGCGTGGTGGCCGCGGTGGCTGCGGTGTCCGTGGTGCACTCCGGGTCCGACCGACGGGCCGGGCAGCCCGCAGTGCCACACGGTCCAGGTGATGCCGTTCGCCCGGCGCGGCTGCATCGGCAGGCGTGCGTGCCGGGTGCCGTGGGACAGTGCTCGGCAGCCGCCGGCCAGCGCGGCACGCAGGACCGGGTCGGTGCGGGGCGCGTGGGCCTCGACGACGAGCACCCGCAGGCCGTCGGCGATCCTGCGACGGATCTGGTGCGTCGTGAAGACGGGCACGGTGCCCGAGAACCCGCCGTCCGTCAGCACCGGCAGCCCGGTCGCGTCGATCACGGGCGCGGAGATGTGCCACGTGTCCGTCAGGAACAGCGGTTCGTCGTGCCGGTACCCCTCCAGGCGTCGCGCGGTCGCGACGAGCCGACTGAGGGCACGCGGGTACGGGGTCGATCCGCCCCACGGGTCCGGGCTCGACACGTGGAACACGTCCGGGGTGCCGGCCGGGATCGGCCAGCGCGCGGGCCACGGCCCGACGGATGCGTCGACGCCGCTGCCGTCGCGCGTGGCGTCGAGCGCCTGCAGTGAGAACGCGGCCGGTCCGGCGACCAGCGCGAGCCCGGCTGCGAGCGCGATGGTCGTCCGGGAGGCCCGGTGCCAGCCCGGCCCGCGGGTCGCCTCCCAGCGGGGTCGCCAGCACAGCGCCGCCACGCTGGCGACGACGGCAACCGTCGCGACGGTGATCGCGGGCCCGGCGAGCACGCGTGGCATCGCGGTGCCCTGGGCGAGGAACACCACCCAGCCGAGCTGCGCCACGGCGAGGACGGCGGGGAGCGCCCGGAGTGCCCGGGACTGCGCCCGGACCAGGCCGACCGCACCGCGCCACCCGAGGGCCGCGAGCAGGGCGAGCTGGACGCCGATCGCCGCGACGTAGGCGGTGTGCGGCACCGCGGCCACCGACAGCACGAGCGCCGCGGTACCGAGCCAGACGACCAGGACGGCCAGGGTGGCGGCTCCGGCACGGGTGTCGAACGCGTGCCCGAAGGGGGTGCCGGCGGTGTCGTGGGCTGTGCGTGTCGACGCCGGCGTGATCCTCCGCGCTCGCCGTCGGACCAGCACCACGGCCGCGACCACCACGCCGAACACCGCCGCGGGCAGGAGCCAGGCCACCTGCGACGCCAGGTGCGGTTCGAGCAGCTTGCCGAACCCGGCCGCACCACCGCGCCAGGTGTGCGGGCCGAACGGCACCGTGAACGACCGGACGGACCCGGGCACCGCGCCGGGCAGGAACCGGTCGATGCCGTTGTACCCGAACACCATGGCGAGCGGACTGTCGGTCGTCGAGCCGTCCGCCCACGGCCGCGAACCCGACGGCGTGAGCGCCAGCGCGGTCACCCACGACACCGATGCCAGGACCGCGACGACCCCGAGCACTCCGGCGCGGATGACCCGGGTGCCGAAGCGGAAGGGACGGCCGTCGTGCCGGGCCGAGGCCAGCAGCGTGCCGAGCAGCAGCGCCGGCAGGACGAACCAGGCCTGCACCATCTTCGCCTGGAACCCGACGCCGACCGCCAGGCCCGCGGTGACGAGCGGCCACCACCGCCCGGTCAGTGCCGCGTGCTGCCAGCACAGCAGGGCAACCGCCAGCGCGGCGGTGACCATGCCGTCCTCCATCGGGTGCGCGAACATCGACACGAAGATCGGCGTCGACCCGGCTGCCGCGGCGGCGACGAGGCCCGTGCCGACACCGGCCCAGCGGAGTCCGACCAGGGAGCAGGCCCACAGCGTGACGAGCCCCTCGATGACCTGCGGGAACGCGAGCGCTGCGGTGGAGTGCCCGAACAACCGGAGGCTCAGCGCCTGCGGCACGGCGAAGCCGCTGAGCTTGTCGAGCGTCACCGTCGCCGAGGGGTCGAACGCGCCGGAGAAGAACGCCGGCCACGACTCGGACATCGACCGCGCCGACGCCTGGTAGAAGCCGAAGTCCCCACCACGGCCCAGGTTCCAGGCGAGCAGCACGGTCATGCCGCCCGCGATCACGAGCAGGGTGAGCCGTGCCGCGAGCGGCTGGTCCCGCCACCGGGCGGGTCGTCGGATGTCCACTCTCCGGACCTTGGCCGTTCGGGATGACGATGGGCCGGGACCGTGCCGCCAGCTGGCCGCGAAGCCGGTCCGCGCGCTGAGGGGTCGTGCGGGTGCGGCCCCCGTCGGTCAGCGCCTCGGGGGTCGAGCCGGAGCGGGGTCTCAGCCGGCGCTCGGGTTCGGGGTCAGGACGCCGGGCGGCGGGCGGGCGGGACGGCGGGCGGTTCCACGCTCAGGAGACCCGTCGCGCGGCGAACGTTCCGACGACACCCAGGGTCAGCACCGCGACGAGCACGACGAGGAGCGGTGCGGTCCAGGTACCCGTCGCACCGTGCAGCGCCCCGGCGAGCAGCGGCCCCGCGGAACCGAGCAGGTACCCGCCGCCCTGCACGAACGCGGACATCCGGCGGGCGTCGGCATCGCTCGAGACGATCCGCACGATCACGATGAAGATCACGGTGATGCCACCGCCCTGGGCCGCGCCGCCGAGCACGGACCACAGCAACCAGAGCTGCGGGGCGAACAGCAGCCCGAGCGGCATCGCCAGCCACAGGGTGCCGACCAGGGCGATGATCGCCGCCGGACGCCACCGGGTCGCGAGCAGCGGGACGCCGAGCGCCCCGACGACGGCCAGGATCTGGAACACCGACGAGCTCGCGCCCGACGACGCCTTCGAGAAGCCGATCTCGTCGTGCAGCAGGGTCGGGATCCACGCGGTGAGGGCGTAGTACGAGAACGCCTGGCCGCCGAACGCCAGCGTCAGGCCCCAGGTGATGAGCCGTCGTGCCGGCCGGATCGGTTCGGCGGCGGCGACCCGTGCGGCCTCGGCGGCGCGCGCGGTGCGGATCGCCCCGGTGTCGAGCACCTGGTCGATCGGACCGGTGATCGGCAGTGGTCCGTCGTGGTCGGACGGCCCCGGGCGTCGCCAGGCGGCCCGTGCACCGACCGCGTAGGTCCAGGCAGCGGCGGCGATGAGCGCGAAGACCGCCCAGATCGCGATGGCGACCGGCCAGCCCCACAGGGCCGCCAGGGGAGCGGTGCCGAGCGACGTGATCATCGACCCGACGTTGAGCGCCGACGTGTAGACGCCGGTGACCAGGCCGACGCGCTCCGGCGAGGTGTCCCGCCGGATGACCACCGGGATCACCACGTTGCCGATCGTGATGCCGATGCCGATGACCGCGGTGCCGATCAGCAGCGCCGCCGACGAGGGCATCGAGCGCACGACGGTGCCGGCGAGCACGATGACGAGCGACAGGGACACCGCGCGCTCGGGGTCGGCCTTCGCGATGACCCAGCTGGCGAACGGCGTCGCGAGGGCGAAGCAGAGCACCGGGATCGTCGTCAGCAGCCCGGCGATCGTCGCGGTCAGGCCGAGGTCGGCTCGGACGTCACCGATGACCGGGGCCGTGGCGACGATCGGGCCGCGGAAGTTCAGGGCGATGAGGACGATGGCAGCGGGCAGCAGCCAGGCGGCGCCGCGCAGGCCCCGTCGTGCGACGTCGTTCATGCGGACGGCGTCGCGGACGGCAGCAGGATCGGCAGCAGGTCGAGCGGGGTCGCAGCCGTGGCGATGGTGCCCTCGGCCTCGTCGGGGGAGCCGTAGCCCCACTCGGCGAAGACGACCGGGACGCCGTGCACGGTCGCGCCCTCGACGTCGTGCTTCCGGTCGCCGATCAGCACCGGGCGGCTGGTGTCGAAGCCGTGGGCCTCGAGTCGGCGCAGTGCTTCTTCGACGACGTCGGCCTTGCTCGACCGGACCTCGTCGTCGCTCGCGCCCGTGATGATGTCGATGTCCCCGGTGAGCCCGTAGTGCTCGAGGATGTAGGTCGCCGGGGTCTCCGGCTTGCTCGTCGCCGTCGAGATCGGCAGCCCCGCCTGGTGCAGGGTGCGCAGGACGACGTCGATGTCCGGGAACATCGCCGAGTCGAGCGCCCCGTGCGAGAAGTAGTGCTCGCGGTAGACGGCCAGCGTGCGGTCGGCCAGTTCGTCGTCCATGCCCATCGCGATCCGGAACGTGTCCATGATCGGCGGGCCCACGAACGACATCAGGGTGTCGCGGTCCGGCACCGGGACGCCGACGGTGCGGAAGGTGTGCGTCAGGCTCTCGAGGATGCCCGGCGCGGAGTCGCTGATGGTGCCGTCGAGGTCGAACAGGATGGCGGAGAACGGGCTGGTCATGTCCTGCCCACCCTAGCCGGGCGGTGGCGGCGACCATCCGGGTTCCGTCGGCGGCGGGGCGGGGGTGCGCCGTGCCTCCAGGCCGGACGGGCCGACGCGGCTCAGAACAGGCGGGTGTGGCCGCCCTCGATGCCGCGCATCGCGTCGTAGTCGAGCACGAGGACGCGGATGCCGCGGTCCTCGGCGAGGGTGCGTGCCTGCGGTGCCACCGTCTGCGCTGCCAGCACGCCCTGCACCGGACGCAGGTGCGGGTCGCGGTTCATGAGCTCGAGGTACCGGGTGAGCTGCTCGACCGCGTCGATGTTGGCGTTGCGCTTCATCTCGACCGCGACGCTCGCCCCTGCGTCGTCGCGGGCCAGGATGTCGACCGGCCCGATCGCCGTCATGTACTCGCGGCGGACCAGGGTGTGGCCGTCCCCGAGGAGCTCGATCTGCTCGGCCAGGAGCTGCTGCAGGTGCGCCTCGACCCCGTCCTTCACCAGGCCCGGGTCGACGCCAAGGTCGTGGGTCTCGTCGGACACCACCTCGTACAGGGAGACGATGAGCTTGTCCTGCGTCTTCTTCTGCGTCACCGTCCACACCTGGGTGATGCCGGCGACCGACTGCTCCTCGTCCGGCTCGGTGATCTCGATCGAGCAGGGCGGGCTCATCCAGTTCAGCGGCTTGTAGCTGCCGCCGTCGGAGTGCACGAGCAGGGAGCCGTCCGCCTTGAGCATGAGCAGGCGGGTCGCGAGCGGCAGGTGGGCTGAGAGCCGGCCCGCGTAGTCGACGGAGCACCGGGCGATGACGAGACGCACCCCGGAAGCCTAACCGGCGCGATGTCGTCGCCCGGACCGGGCGCGCTGGCTGTGCTGCACGCACGGATTCACATGCCGGTAACGACGTTCTGCACATGTACCGCAATCCGATGCCGTCCTACCGTGGCTGACACCCCGATCGGCCCACGCCGACACCCCTCCCCGAGGAGCCACGATGGCCAGCGAGACCGCAGTGTCAGCACCACGAACCCCCCGTTCCGAGTCGGTCGCCGTCGACGACTACTCGCTCAGCCGAGTCCCGATGTCCGCGCGCTACGGCTGGTTCCAGGTCGCCGTGCAGCGCTTCGGCCAGATCTCGGCCCTGTCGCAGTTCCTGCTCGGTGCGACGCTCGGCTTCGGCATGAGCTTCTGGGACGCCTTCTGGGCGATCACCCTGGGCGCCGTGATCCTGGAGATCGTCTCGGTGCTCGTCGGCGTCATCGGCGTGAAGGAGGGCCTGAACACCTCGGTCATCGCCCGCTGGACCGGGTTCGGCAAGGCCGGCTCGGCGCTGGTCGGACTGGCGATCGGGCTGAGCCTGATCGGCTGGTTCGGCATCCAGTCGGGCGTCTCGGCTGCCGGGCTCGTCTCGATCCTGCCGATCCTGCCCGCCTGGGCGTGGTCGCTCGTGTTCGGGCTGCTCGTCACCGCCATCGTGCTGCGCGGGTTCCACTCGATGCAGTGGCTGGCGAACGTGACCGTGCCGCTGTTCCTGGTGCTCGTCGGCTGGGCGGTCATCGTCGAGCTGAGCCGGCACTCGATTGCCGAGCTCGCCGCGCGTGCCCCGGCCGGTCCGGAGCTGAGCTTCGTGGCCGGCACCACCCTGGTGGCCGGCGGGTTCATCGTCGGTGCGGTGATCACGCCGGACATGACCCGCTTCAACCGCTCGGTCGGCGACGTCGTGAAGCAGACGCTGCTCGGTGTGACGCTCGGCGAGTACGTCATCGGCCTGGCCGGTGTCCTGCTCGCCCACGCCGTCGGCTCCGCGGACATCACCCGTGTGATCACGTCGAGCGTCGGCTGGGTCGGCATCCTCGTGATCCTGCTCGGCACGTTCAAGATCAACGACTGGAACATCTACAGCTCGAGCCTCGGTGTCACGAACTTCATCGACGCGGTGTTCGGCAAGCAGGTGAACCGCGGGCTCGTGACGCTCGTGATGGGCGTCGTCGGCTCGGTGCTCGCCGCGGTCGGGTTCCTCGGGGCCCTGACACCGTTCCTGTCCGTGCTCGGGGTCGTCTTCCCGCCGATCGCCGGGATCATGGTGGCGGAGTACTTCGTCGTGAAGCGCTGGCGCCGCGAGTTGAGCGACGCCGAGAACATCCCGGCGACCTCGCCCACCTGGGTGCCGGCCACCCTGGTCATCTGGGCGGTCGCCTCGCTCATCGGGTACTTCGTCGCCGTCGGCATCCCGTCGATCAACTCCGTGGTCATCGCCTTCGTGCTCTACGTGGTCGCCGGCAAGGCCGGGCTGATCCGCGGCGTCGGTGTGAGTCGGACCGAGGCTGCGCCCGCCGCACCGGCCGCCCCCGCCGCCTGACCCGGGCGGTCCCAGAACGGCCGGTCGCGTCGCCGCACCCCTGATCCGCGCGACGGCGCGGCCGGTCCCCACCACCCCCCCCACACCGGCTCCACCCCCACGAAGACCCCGCACCCGCACCACCGAAGGGAACTCCCATGCGCATCGGCATCGACGTCGGCGGCACCAACACGGACGCCGTCCTGATGGACGGCAGCACCGTCCGTGCGGCGGTCAAGCGGTCCACCACCCCCGACGTCACCTCGGGCATCGTCGCCGCGCTCGAGGGCCTGCGCGAACAGCACGCCTTCGGCCCCACGGACATCGACGGCGTGATGATCGGCACCACCCACTTCATCAACGCCCTGGTCGAGGCACGCGGCCTCGCCCCGACCGCCGCGGTCCGCCTGGGCCTGCCGGCGACGGCGTCGCTGCCCCCGTTCACGGACTGGCCCGGGCACCTGGTGTCGGCCGTGCACGCGCAGCCGTTCCTGGCCCACGGCGGCCACGAGTTCGACGGCCGGGTCATCTCGGAGCTCGACCCCGAGGAGCTCAAGCGGCACGCCGGTGCCATCGCCGCCGCGGGCATCCGGTCCGTCGCGATCTCGTCGGTGTTCTCGCCGATCAACGACGAGTTCGAGCAGCGCGCGCAGGAGATCATGGCCGCCGAGCTCGGGCCGGACGTGGCGTTCTCGCTGTCGTCCGAGATCGGTCGCATCGGCCTGCTCGAGCGCGAGAACGCGACGATCATCAACGCGGCGCTCCGCGAGCTCGCCGACCGGATCGTCGACGGGCTGTCCGGGTCGGTCACGGGCAGCGGCATCGACGCACCGCTCTTCCTGAGCCAGAACGACGGCACGCTGATGGACGTCGAGTACGCCCGTCGCTACCCGGTCGCGACGTTCGCCTCGGGCCCAACCAACTCGATGCGCGGCGCCGCGGTGCTGTCCGGCTTCGACACATGCGCGGTCGTCGACGTCGGCGGCACGACGAGCGACGTCGGCGTCCTGACCGCGGGCTTCCCGCGCGAGGCCACCGGCGAGGTCGCCGTCGCCGGCATCCGCACGAACTTCCGGATGCCGGACGTCCTGTCCGTCGGCATCGGCGGCGGCTCCCGCATCCGCGAGGACGGCAGCGTCGTCGGGCCGGACTCCGTCGGGTACCGCCTGACCGAGGAGGGCCTGGTCTTCGGCGGCACCACCCTGACCGCGACCGACGTGGCCGTCCGCGGTGGTCGTGGCGCGATCGGGGACCCGTCGCTCGTCGCCGGGGTGCCGGCCGAGGTCGCCGCCCGCGCGCTCGACGTCATCGCGGAGCGCGTCGCCGACATCGTGGAGCGGATGCGCACCTCGTCCGACCCGCTGCCCGTCGTGGCGGTCGGTGGCGGTTCGGTACTGCTGCCGGACACCCTGCCCGGACTCGGGACCGTGCACCGCCCGGAGCACTACTCGGTCGCCAACGCCATCGGTGCGGCGATCGCGCAGGTCAGCGGCGAGGTCGACAAGGTCTACGCGATCAGTGACGGCCGCCGGTCCGCCGTGGTCGACGAGGCCCGGCAAGAGGCCGTCGACCGTGCCATCGCGGCCGGCGCCGACCCCGGCTCGGTGGACATCGTCGACTTCGACGAGGTCCCGATCCCGTACCTGCCGGGCAACGCGACGCGGATCCGCGCGAAGGCCGTCGGCGACCTGGCACTCGGGGCGCTGGTCCGATGAGCGCCACCGAGACCGCGACCCCGCCCAGGACCACCTCCAACTCCCAGACCGCCGAGCAGTCCGCTGAGGTCCCCATCACCTCCATCGGGGCGGACTGCTCGGCCCTCGCCCGCGGCGCCGCGATCCTCGGCACCGGCGGCGGTGGTGACCCCTACATCGGCCGCCTGCTCGCCGAGGCCGCCGTCCGCGCCCACGGCCCGGTCGAGATCGTCCAGGTCGAGGACCTACCCGACGATGCCGTGGTGCTCTCGGTCGCGATGATCGGCGCTCCCACGGTGATGGTCGAGAAGCTGCCGTCCGCCGGCCAGTTCGCCGAGGCCATCCGCAGCCTGTCGGCGTTCCTCAACGTGACCCCGACCCACCTGGCCTGCATCGAGGTCGGCGGCGTGAACTCGACGACGCCGATCGTCGCCGCGGCCGAGCTCGGCCTGCCCCTGGTCGACGGCGACGGCATGGGCCGTGCGTTCCCCGAGGTGCAGATGGTGCTGCCGACCCTGTCCGGGGTCAGCGCGACACCGATGGCCCTGGCGGACGAGAAGGGCAACACGGTCGTCTTCGACACGGTGGACAACCGGTGGGCGGAACGGCTCGCCCGCACGGCGACGGTCGAGATGGGCTGCTCCGCGATCACGGCGCAGTACGCCATGTCCGGCGCGCAGGTGAAGGAGTCGTTCGTCCGCGGCAGCCTGTCGCTGAGCGTCCGGCTGGGCGAGACGCTGGTCCGCGCCCGCAGCGAGAACGCCGACCCCGTCACGGCGGTGACCGAGGTGCTCGGCGGCACGGTCGTGTTCGAGGGCAAGGTCGCCGACATCGAGCGCAAGACCGTCACCGGGTTCGCCCGTGGCACGGCCCGCATCGCTGGTTCCGGCAGCGACACCGGCCTGGAGGCGGTGCTCCGGTTCCAGAACGAGCACCTGCTGGTCGAGGTGGCCGGCCAGGTCCGCACCACGGCTCCCGACCTCATCATCACGTTGGACGCCGAGACCGGCGAACCGATCACCACCGAGGCCCTGCGCTTCGGCGCCCGCATCCGGATCGTCACGGCACCGGCCGACGAACGCTGGCACTCCCCGGACGGTCTGCGCCTGGCCGGCCCGCGGTACTTCGGCTACGACACCCCCGCGGTCCGCCACGACGGCACCACGAGCGCGGGCGAGACGAACACGGGAGCGCACCGATGAGCTGGATCCTCGACGTCGACGACCTGCCCGACCTGGCCCGCGGCGCCGCGCTGCTCGGCACCGGCGGCGGAGGCGACCCCACCATCGGGATGCTCCTGGTCCGTGCCGCGATCGAACAGCACGGCCCCGTGACGATCCTCGACCCGTCCGAGGTCCCCGACGACGCCCTCGTCATCCCCACCGCGCAGATGGGCGCACCGACCGTCGTGCTCGAACGCATCCCCGCCGGACCGGAACCCCTCGGGGCGCTCCGTCGGCTCGAAGCCCACCTGGGCCGGACGGCGACCGCGACGATGCCCATCGAGTGCGGCGGCATCAACTCGATGATCCCGCTGCTCGTCGGCGCCACCGGCGGCCTGCCCGTCGTCGACGCGGACGGCATGGGCCGCGCGTTCCCCGAGCTGCAGATGGAGACGTTCTCGGTCTACGGGGTCCCCGGCAGTCCGCTGGCGATCAGCGACGAGAACGGTCACGGCGTCATCATCGAGACCGGCACGGACAACAAGAAGATGGAGTGGCTCGCCCGCGGGGTCACCATCCGGCTCGGCGGCGTCGCCTACATCGCCGAGTACGCCATGTCCGGCCGCCAGGTGCGGGAGACCGCCGTCCCGCGCACGCTCTCCCTGGCACTCGCCGTCGGTCGGGCCATCCGGGTCGCCCGTGAAGCCCACCGCGACCCCATCGACGCGCTCGCCGAGGCCCTCGGCGCGACGATCTACACGCACCTGCGCGAGCTGTTCGACGGCAAGGTCGTCGACGTCGAGCGCCGCACGGTCGACGGGTTCGCCCGCGGTCGCGCCACCGTGCAGGGGACCGACGGCTCCGAGCTCGAACTCCGGTTCCAGAACGAGAACCTGGTCGCCCGGCGGGACGGGCAGCTCGTCGCCGTCGTGCCCGACCTGATCTGCGTCCTCGACGCCGAGACCGCCGAGCCGATCACCACCGAGCGCCTGCGGTTCGGGCAGCGCGTCCGGGTGATCGGCATCTCGACGCCCGACCTGATGCGGACCCCGGAGGCGCTCGCCGTGTTCGGGCCGTCGTGCTTCGGGCTCGACGAACCGTTCGTCCCGGTCGAGGACCTGCACGAGCACGTCCGCCCGGCCGCCCCGGCGGTCGGCTGACGAACGGTCCCGCGCCGACCCCGGGGCCCGGCCCCGGGACGCGACCACGGCAGCAGAATGGACCCATGGACCAGGGTGAGCGGCGGGGCGGCGGTGTGGCGGGCCTCCAGGCCGACGACGCGACCGTCTTCGGACGCGGCACCGCCCTGCTCGGGTGCGGCGGTGGCGGCCGTGTCGACCACATGGTCAGCGCGCTCCGATTCGCGCTCGGCGACCGCAGCGTGCCGGTCGTCGACCTCGACGACCCCGCGCTCGGCTCGGTGGTGGCCGTGGGGATCATCGGGTCGACCAACGTGCTCGAGGAGAAGATGCCGAGCGGCGAGGAGCTGCCGGCCGCGCTCGCGGCGGTCGAACGCTGGACGGGCGTCCGTGCCGACGCCGTCGTCGCCGCGCAGATCGGCGGCGTGACCGGACCGGCCGCGGCCCTCACCGCCCACGCCGCCGGACTGCCGCTCGTCGACGCGGACCTGGTCGGCCGCGCGGTCCCGCGCATCGACCAGCTGTCGGTCTTCGTCGGCCCGACCACGACGGTCACGGCCGCGGCAGCCACCACGAGCGGTCTGCGGATCGTCGTCGACGCCCGGCAGCCCCACGACGTCGAGACCGTCTGGCGCGAGGCCGTCTCGCACAGCGGCGGCTGGGCGGCCTTCGCGATCGGCCCGGTCCCCGTGGCGTTGTTGCGCGAGCGGGCCGTCGTCGGCAGCGTGCAGCGCGCCCTCCGGATCGGACGCGCCGCGGGCGGCGCACGCGACGCGGCGGAACTCGCCGCGCTCATCGGCGGCCGGGTCGTCGCGCAGGGCCGGGTCATCGACGTGCAGCGCGAGGGGGACGCGCTCGCGTTCGTGCGCAGCAGCCTGGCCATCCGCGACGCCGGCACCGGTGCGGTCGCCCGGGTCGAGGCGGGCAGCGAGTACGTGCACTGCCTGGTCGACGGCCTGCCCGTCGCCAGCACGCCGAGCGTCATCACCGTCGTCGACGCGCGCTCGCTCGCGCCGGTGGCGACCGACCGCACGCGGGTCGGCAACGAGCTCGCGGTGCTCGTGCTGCCGTCGGCGCCGTGGTGGTGGGCGGACCCCGACCGCACCGCGCACATGGGACCGCGGGCGTTCGGCATCGACGCCGACGTCGTGCCCGAGGCCGTGCGCCAGGTGCTCGCGTGAACGCCGTCGGCGACCTGCTGCCGCTCCTGCCAGCAGGCACCCGCCTGCTCGTCGGCCCCGGCAGCACGGCGGTCCGGAGCGTCCGCGGTGTCGTGGGGACCCCCGACCAGGTCGGCCGGTCGCTCGCCCAGGGCGACGACGTCGTCGTGCTGCTCACCCCCGTCGACCGTGCGGACGCACGCTTCGACGTGCTGCTGCGCCGGGCCTCCGCGGCCGGCACCACCCTGCTCGTCGTCGACGGATCGCTGGAACTCGGCCCCGGCACCACGACGCTCGCCGACCGGCTCGGCGTCGCCGTGCTCGCCACCCCGGACCCGTGGGCGACCTCGGTCCGCCTGCACGAACTAATCGGCACCGGGATGGGCCCGGCGGCCCGGGCGGCCCTCGACGCCTCCCGCGTCGCGCTCGACGCCGGCCCCGAACTCGACGACCTGTTCGCCCGGCTCGACCGGTCGCTCGGCCACCCGGTGCGGTTCCTCGACGCGTCGGGCCTGGCACTCCGCGGAGCCGCCGTCGACGACACAGCCCGCGCCGTGCTCGTCCGCCGCGCCGGCACGAGCGACGTGCTGATCGCCGAGGGTGTCGACGAGACGCTCGTCGCGATCCCGGTCGGCACCGGCATCGGACCGCGCGCCTGGCTGGCCGTCGGTCTGTCCGTCCCGATCGCCGCCGAACAGCAGGTGGTCGCGAGCGCCCTGCAGGTCGCCGCCGTCGCCGTCGGGCATCGGCTGCTGCTCACCCGGCTCGACGACGAGCGCGACGCCCGCTACCGGATGGCGATGCTCGACGAACTCCGTGCTGCCGACGGGGCGCCCGCCCCGCAGCTCGTGCAGCGGACCATCGCCGCCGGGTGGCGGCTGGACGCCTGGCACGTCGGTGCGCGCGTGGTCGCGCGGCAGGGCGTCGACCTGGTCGCGCTCCGCCAGCAGGTCGACGCCGCGGTGCGCGCCGAGGGAGTCGACGCGGTCGTCGTCGAACAGGCGGACGGCTGGGTGCTGTGGCTGTCGGAACCCGACGAACCCGGCCGGGAGGCAGTGGCCGACATCGCGGGTCGGCTGCGGCGCGCGCAGAACACGCTCCGCACCACCGTGGAGACCAACGTGGGTGTCGGCAGTCTGCAGGCGGGCCCTGCCGGGCTGGTCCGGACACTCGGCGAGGCCGGCGACGCCGCCCGCCTGGCTGCCAGCCGTCCGGAGTCCGGGCACTTCGTGCACGTCGACCGGCTCGGGCTCGCGCAGCTGCTGCTCGCGTGGACGCAGACGGACACGTTCCTGCCGGCGTCGCGGCAGTTGCTCGCACCGCTCGAACGCGGTGGCGGGGCGCTCCTGACGACGCTCGCCGCCTACCTGGACGCGGAGTCGTCGATCGCCGAGACCGCCGCGGTGCTCGGCGTGCACCGGAACACCGTGTCCGACCGCATCGCGCGGGTGGAGCGGTTGCTCGCGGTGGACCTGTCCGACCCCGAGACCCGCCTCGCCCTGCACCTGGCGACGCGGGCGCGGGCCGGGGACGGCGGCTGATTCAGTTCCTGTTGCTGGACTTCTCGGTCTCGCGCTTCGTGGTCCCGCTCGTCTTGTCGGTCCCGCGGGCGGGCCGGGCGGCGGCACCGGTCTCGCGCGCCGCACCCGAGGCCAGGCCGGCCGCGATGATGAACACGAAGACGATCAGCAGCGCCCCGAGCAGGCCGATCTCCTCACCGAGGAACCCGATCAGCGGCGGCCCGGCCAGGAACGCCACGTAGCCGATCGTCGCGACGGCGCTGACCTTGGCGGCCGCGGTGCGGGGGTCGTCGGCCGCGGCGGACATGCCCATCGGGAAGCCGAGGCTGGCACCGAGGCCCCAGAGCACGACGCCCACGATCGCGAGTGGCACGTTGTCGATGAAGATGAGCATGCCGAGGCCGACCACCGCGACGGCGGCGCTGATGCGCAGGACCGGCACGCGGCCGAACTTGTCGATCAGTGGGCTGCCGGCGACGCGGCCGGCGGTCATCGCGGCGAGGAACACCGTCAGCACGGCAGCACCGCCGGCGTTGTCGAGCCCGTGGCCGTCGATCATCGCGAGGGGCAGCCAGTCGTTCGCGGACCCCTCGGCCAGCGCCATGCCGAGCACGATCACGCCGATGAGCAGCGTCGAGGGCTGTGCCCAGACCTGCCAGCGGGTGAGCGGGGTCGCGACTGGGCTGGTGTCAGTCGAAACCGGCTGCTCGACGAGGTGCTCGTCCTGGAACTTCGCGACGGCGACGAGCATGGCGGCGCTCGTGATGACGACGAGCACGATGAAGTGCCACGAGACCGGGATCTCGAGCTTCTCGGCCAGGGCGCCGAGGCCTGCGCCGGCGAGCGTGCCGAGGCTGAACGCGGCGTGGAACAGCGGCATGATCGTGCGTCCGCCGGCCTTCTCGGCGGCGGCGCCGGAGACGTTCATCGACACGTCGCACAGGCCGTTGCCGAAGCCGAACGCGATGAGCGCGATCCAGATGGCGGCGAAGCCCCACCCGAGCGTGACCGCGACCCCGGCGAAGATCATCCCGAGCGCCAGGCAGGCTGCAGCCACCTGCACGCCCCGCCTCGCACCGAGCTTCGCGACGATGTGTCCGGCGAACGTCAGACCGCCGATGGAGCCGACCGCCATGCCGAGCACGAGCAGGCCCATCTCGAACGTGCTCGCCCCCAGGGAGTCGCGGACGCTCGGGATCCGCCCCAACCACGTCGCGATGTCGAGCCCGGACAGGGTGAACACCACGAACACCGCGATGATCCAGGCCTTGGTGGTCGGGACGGTGCGGGTGGACGGCGTCGTCATGGTGGTTCCCATCGTGCTGCGGCGCGCTCGGTGCTGCGCGTTCTGGTGCTGGTGTTGCGGTTGTCGAATCGATTCGACTGCTCGTTCCGGCTACGCTAACGGGCGATGGACGAACCGGCAACAGGACCCGGCGCGTCGCCTTCCCGCGGCGGCGTCACGCGTTCGTCGCGCCCGACGCTCGCCGCGGTCGCCCGTGCCGCCGGTGTCGCGCCGTCGACGGCCTCGCTCGCGTTCAGCGGTCTCGGCCCGGTGTCCGAGGACGCCAAGGCCCGTGTGCTCGCCGCTGCCGCCGACCTCGGTTACGGCGGCCCCGACCCCCGCGCCCGTTCGCTGCGCCGCGGTCGTTCCGGCGTCATCGGTGTCGTGATGGACGAGCGCCTGAGCGATGCCTTCCGTGACCCGGTCAACGTCCTGACGCTCGACGGCATCGCCGAGGTCGCCGGTGCCGCGGGTGTGTCCCTGCTGCTCGTCCGGAGTCCGCTCGACGACGAGCAGGGCGCCGGCCCGCTGGTGGATGCCCCGATGGACGCCGTCGTGCTCGTCGGGTGCAACGTCCGGATCGACCCGGCCGTCGCCGTACTGCGACGTCGGCAGATCCCGGTCGTCGCGATCGAGGCGGCCGAGATCGAGGGCGCTGTCCCCGTCCAGCTCGACAACCGGGAGGCCTCACGCCGTGCTGCGGAGTACCTGCAGGGGCTCGGCCACCAGGACGTGACCGTCGTGACGCTGCCGCTCGATGCCGCACGTCGGCGGGGGCCGATCGACGACGCCCGGTTCACTTCGGGCATCGCGTTCACGACGCTCGAACGACTGCGTGGTGTGCGCCAGGTCTACTCGGACGCCGTCGCGATCGAGACCGCCGGCAGCTCGGTGGAAGAGGGGCGTCTCGCCGGCACCGAGCTCTTCGCAGCCGACGGCCCCCGCCCCACCGCCGTCATCGCCCAGAGTGACCTGATCGCCGTCGGGGTGATCTCGGCCGCACTCGACGCCGGACTCCGTGTCCCCGAGGACGTCAGCGTCGTCGGGTTCGACGGCATCACGGTGGACGACAGCCTGCTCCACCGCACCCCGATCCGGCACCTGACCACCCTGGTGCAGCCCTTCGTGCAGAAGGGCCAGGCCGCCGCCCGTGCAGCCCTGGCGATGCTCGAGGGTGCGGAACCCCAACCGGCATCGTTCACCTCGGAGTTGCGGGTGGGGGACACGACGGGGCCGCCGCCCGCTTCGGGTACCGACTAACGCAGGCACCGCCCCGGCTGCGTGTGGCAGCGGGTCTGCACCCTTGCACGCTTCTGTGCGGGAAGCGATGTGACGTAGCCCAGAACAACACGCGTCGGTGCTTCCGACGCCGTGGCGTTGAGGTAGACCCCAGTACGACAGTCGAATGTGGCGCGGAGGAGTGTCGGTCGTCTTCGTCGGCGGCAGGTGGCATGATCTCGCCTATGACGAATCCTCGGGGGAAGAAGCGCAGTGTCACCAGATCCATCCACTTTTTTAGGATGGATGCTGGAGCGGATGCTTCAGGTAAGCCAGTGAAGATCGACCTGGCGGCGGCCGTAGAAGAAGTATCAAAGTTGCCGTTCGGTCCGACCTCGCGGCGATACTGGACTCAACCTTCCGGGGACGCCATCGGGCTGTGGGTGCCATCTGTGACCGCGTACGACCGCTTCAGCCTTGCTACCATACGCCGGAGCAGCTTGCCGCAGAGTGAGTTGAACGGCACACTTAGTGACCTCAACCTCGGCGCGGGAGCGGGGCTGCATGAACCAGTGCACATGAAAGTGCTGCCCAACAATATCTTGGGTGTCGAGTTTAACTTTTATGGCCCGCGGCCATCGCGATTGCCAATGTACCTGGAGCATGCCATCGCCAGCAAGAATGGTTTTGAGCTAGAAGCCCTACTTCGCCAGGATGCTGCTGCACAGTTGAAGAATCATTCGGAGATTCGTGTCCTTGATCTTTACATACGCCCCTCCTATGTAGCTTCTGTCGAAGAAGCAAATAAGGGGCTAGGTAAAGCTTTCCGTGCGATCGAAGCAGCATCGAAAGCCGAAGTTATTGGCCTGACTCTACGTCCAGAGCCTTACAAGCGAACCGCGCTTGGTGCAAAAATGTTGAAAGGCGTCAAGCGCCTGGCGAAGCGAAAAGATCTCAACGAAAACGTCTCAACCTTCAAGGTCAAAGGGTTTAATCAGGTCGAAGACCGAAGCGAGCTCCTCGACCTTCTTCAGGATCAGCTGGTGGCCAAGAAGCAAATTCTGACTCTCGGGGACAGGAGTCGAGCTATTGATCCGGGCTCCGCATTCGACGCTATTGACGAGGCCTACGACGAGCTCGAATCCCAGATTGAAGCCGCTGCGGGGATTGGCGTTAAACATGACAGTGAAAAATCCAGCGAAAACAGCTGAGCCCTCGCGGATTGACTGCTGGGTGCTAGACGTGTTTCCGCTGGCGGTTGCCGCGCTCGGAGTGTTTGTGCTACCACCTGGAATACGAAGCGTTATTGGAGACGCACTGAGCACCGACTCGTCGTCGGTCTACGGTGCCTTAGTAGGCTTGCAGGGATCACTGCTTGGCTTTGTTCTAGCGGCGCTAACCATTGTGCTCGGATACTCTCAGTCTCCAAGTATGGAAATACTACGGGAGTCGGGCCAGTTGCCGAACCTCTTTCGGGTCTATCTTGCTGGTATCCGAAGTCATGCGTTCGCGACCGCAACGGCAATCGTGGCCTTAGTTGTAAACTCCGGATACGTAACTGCTTCACTCTTGGCCTGGCTTGTAGCGTCTTCCTCAGTGGTGACGGCCATTCGGCTTGGGAGATCTTTGTGGGCAACGAGAAGCGTCGTTGTGGTTGTTTCCGAGGACCGGTCCCGCGGTCCCGGAGTGAACTAACTCCTTTCGCAAGAAAGTATCGAGAGTTAACGAGCGAGCTCAGAGTGCTCTCGTCGCCTCCAAATCGAGCAGTGGACATAAGATCGTCATATCGGCTCGGTGCTGCGTTCGTTGTTCGCGGTGGCAGATGGACGCTCCGGGAAAGCCCGGAGTGTTGTGGACGATCACGCTGTTGGATGCGCGCTGACGCCATCGCGCTTTGGGGATGACGGGCCGAGATAGGTCGCTCGTGCTCGGAGTCGAAGGCGGTGTGACAAGAGCGGACGTCTCAGAGGGACAGCTTCTGACGCCAGCGGTCCGGCAACATGGACGGGCCTCCCGGCGAGAGGATGATCATGGCCGGCCATCGAGCTGATCGCGGGCTGAACGCACCGACGACGGCCGCGGCTCGCGCACGGGCTCGTGCCGTGGTCCGTTTCGTCGTCGGGATCGGCGTGATCACCGTCATCGTCGTGGCCGGGCTGATCGCTCCAGCCGCGCTGCGCTCGTACGACCTCGGCCACCGGGCCACGCTCCGCTGCCACGTCACGTCGGCCGAGGGCATCACCCGCGGATCGTCGAACCGTGGCATCGGTGGACAGGATGCGCGGGTCGTCATCACCACGGAGGACTGCGGGAAACCCGTCCTCTGGGAAGGAGTGACGCGGACGAACAACCGGACAATCGCTGGCCGCATCGACACGCCGGCCGAACACGCGATCGAGGTCGGGTCCGGCACATGGGAGGTCCGCGGGCTGCTGCACGCCATCGGCAGGAGCCCTTCGGCCTTCGGAGTCGCGCCGACGTCCTGACCGACGAGCCACCCCTCCGGTCCGACGGCGGACGGGACCTGCATGGACCCGGCGCCCGGCTCGTCTTGGGGGCCGCTCAGGCCAGCGTCCGAAGCGCGGCGGAGTCACGCTTCGATGGCGGTGCCGCAGGCCTGGAAGTCGCGGACGGCCTGATCGCGGCGGATCTCACCGACCAGGTCGAGAGGGGGCGCGGTTGGACGGGAAACGCCCTGTCTCCGAGTGCGTGGAGACAGGGCGTTTCTTCGGTCCGGTGTTTCGGGTCTAGCCGATCCCGGGGTCGTTCCGCATACCGACGTTGCCGGCGGAAGCGAAGCCGTCCGTGCCGGCGTCGCCGGTCCACGTCCAGAGCGAGCCAGTGTTCGCCTGGACTGCGACGGCGAGGTGGTCGCCCTCGGTCACTGCTGACGGGCTGGTGTCGGTCTTCATACCGACGTCCGCCGAGTGTGCAAACCCAGCAGCGCCCGGAGCTCCGTGCCAGGTCCAGAGGTCTCCGGTGTTCGCTTGCGCTGCCACGGCGAGTTCCGACCCCACGAGCGTGATCGACGGGCTGGTGCCCGCCTTCATGCCGACAGCGGTCTGCACGGCGAGCCCGGTCGTCCGCGGTGTGCCGCTCCAGACCCAGAGCTTGCCGGTGTTCGCTTGCGCGGACACGGCGACGGTGGACCCGTTGACCCGTGTGATCGCCGGGCTTGTCCCGTCCTTCATCCCGAGGCCTGCGCTCTTGGCGGTGCCGGTGGTCGCGGCCGTGCCGTACCAGGTCCAGAGGCCTCCGCTTTCGGCCTGGTAGGCGACGGACACGCCGCTGCCGACGGTGGTGATGGACGGATTGGTGCCGTCCTTCATGCCCTGTCCGGTGGACTGCGCGTAGCCCGTTGAGCCAGCGGTGCCCTTCCAGGTCCAGAGATCCCCGGTGTTCGCTTGGAACGCGACGGCGAAGTTTCCATCGCCGAGCGAGACGATGTCCGGGCTGGTGCCTGGCTTGACGCCGACCCCGGCCGAAGCGGCGGTGCCGGTCGTGCCGGCCTTGCCCTTCCAGGTCCAGAGCGTCCCGCTGGGGTCGACGTAGGCGGCTGCGGCGTTCGAGCCGTCCCGTGCAAGTGCGGGGGAGGTGCCGTCCTGGATCTGTCGGCCCGAGTTCGCGGCGAAGCCCGGGGTGCCGGCGCTGCCGGTCCACGTCCACAGTGTGCCGGTGTTCGCACGCACCGCCACGGCGGTGCCGTTGGAGTACGACGACGGTGAGATCGACAGCGGGCTGGTCACGTTGCTGAAGTCGACGTGCTGGTGGTTGCAGGTGTCCACGAACTGGCGGGTGATGTTCGTGAAGGACCAGGTGGGCCTGCACTGTGACTGCCCGGCCTGCGTCCCCTTCGGAACGAAGGTGTCGAGGAAGTCCAGCAACTCGTGCGTGCGTGCGTCAGGACCCTGAACAGTGGACCCGCCGACGGAACCGAAGTCGATCGCGACACTCGGGTCGATGCAGTGCAGGGAGCTCTCGTTGCTCGCGCAAGAGACGGGGTGCGTCATCGTCGGGCAACGACGGTTCAGGTCATTGACCCGCAACGATCCGAACTTCTTGGTCACGATGACGAGTGTCTGGAGGACCCGAGTGTCGAGCTGGCAGCCCGGCGTCGGGTTCCCGTTCGCGATCGGGAGGATCTCGTTTCGGTACAGATCGTTGGTGTCGCCGGCGCCGTTCGCGGTCGCGGTGAAGGTACCCGCTGTGACGAAGCCCCCGAGCTGCTTCGCGAGCGTTGCCGGGTCGGCAGAGATGTCGTCGCAAGCCGTCCCACAAGCGCCAGCTGCCTCGGCTCGAGGTGGCGACATCGCCACGATCGAGGCGAGTGCAAGCGCGACGACCATGACGATCAGGACGAGCGACCGCCAGAGAGTTCTCGATCTCGGCAGCACGAACGGAGTATTCACTTTTCCCCACTTCACGGACGAGCCACACCGCCCCTCGGTGTGAACTGTCGTCTCGGCTGGAGAGTAGCCGGTTCTCCCGGCGCACCGCGAACCTTGCTGCTTCCACAGAAAATCGCTTCGTCGGCATCAACGAGAACGGCCGGTCACCCGAAGGAATGGCCGGCTGAATCGTGTCGGGGGTGGCGTCGGTGTGGGGCGTCGTACGCGTCGCGGACGGCTCTGCTGATCCGGCCGCTCGAGCAGTCGTGCCGGTCGGCAAACGGGTCCGTCCGTCGGGTGGCGTGGCTGCTGCGGTCGGCGTGCGTGGAAGACTAGACGGTCGTGACGGCTCCTCATCGCACTCGACGATCGCTCGATCGCCAACAGCTCCTGCGCGTCGTCACGTTCGTGATCGTGGTCGGTGTGGCGTTGGTGTTCGCGTACTGGCACGTCGGTCGGCAGCGTGTGGACGTCGACGAGGACGTGTACGTCGTCTCCGGGTGGGAGTACGTCCACGGCGTCTTCATCCGGAACCTCGAGCACCCGCCGACCGCGAAGTACCTCTTCGGGCTCGCCGAGCTCGCCCTCGGCGGGCCTGGACCGCTCGGCCCGCGCTACGTCGCAGCGACCGCTTCGTTCGGCATCGGACTGGTCTTCTTCCTGTGGTTCCGGCGGTCCGTCGGGTTCTGGGCGGCACTGATCACGGCTGCACTCTGGTGGCTGACCCCGCGGGCCAACGGCATCGCCTGGGCGGATCCGGCCTCGGGTGTGGCGACGAGGATGGACCGCACGGCCCTGCTCGAGCCGGTCATGATGTTCTTCGCGGTGGCGGCGATGTACGCGGCGTGGCGGTGGGTGAACGGCGTCGACCGCCGGCGCTGGCTCTGGGCTGCCGCGTCCGGGTTGCTGCTCGCACTCGCGGTGACCTCGAAGGTGACGCCGGCCGTGATCGTGCTCGCGATCATCGCGTTGCCGATGCTGTTCCGCCGGTGGTCGGACCTGTTGACCGGTGGGCTGATCGCTGCCGGCACGTTCATCGTCGCGTTCGTCCTGCTGTACGCGCCGGTGGGGTTCGGTCGCGGCTTCGTGCACATGCTCCAGTTCCAGTCGGAGCACAGCGCGACGGGACACACGATCAGGCTGCTCGGACACGAGTTCCAGTCGGCCCCGTGGTGGGCGAACTTCGTGTACTTCGCACAGGGCACGAGTCGGTGGCTGGTCCTCGTCCTGGTCATCGGGCTGGTCGCAGCGTTCGTGTTCCGTCCGGACCGCCTGGTGGCGTACCTGGCCATCGGCCTGGGCGCCCAGGTCGTGTTCCTGACGTCGTCCCACGTCGCGCTCGGGCACTACTACTACGCGTGGATGCCGCTCCTCATCGCCCTCGCCGGGATCGGCTTCGGGCGTGCGGGCTGGCCGGCGAGGCATCCCGGCCGGCGGCAGGCGCTGTTCCGTGTGGCCGCCGTGGGCCTGGTGCTCGCACTCGCCGTCGCCCCCGTCGTCCGGCTCGGCGCCGCCGTGGCGCAGGCTCGTGTCGCCGGGATCGCGCGGCTCGACGCGGAGCTGCGCGCCCGCGGTGTCGACCACGGGACCGTCCTGTTCGGCGGGTACAACATCGTCGCGTGGAAGCCGTACTTCCCACCGCCCCGTGGGACCTGGGAGCGGGACGCCGACGACGTCACCGCAGTCGTCCAGGGCATGGATGGGCGGTTCCCGATGCAGCCGGGGGTGGCGTCGTTCCTCCGCACCCACCACGACGAGCTCGAGCACTTCACCGTCGACGAGCTCCAGGTGTGGATCCCCGAGCACGGTTCGATCCGGGAGCGTGACGGCGTGCTCGAACTGGTCCCGTAGCGGCGCAGCATCGACCCCCTGACCGGCGGGGTCGAGGGAGCTCGCCGAACCACGGCCACGGCCACGGGCTCCCGCGCACGAAGCGTGTGCGGCCTAGTCGTCGGCGGCGGACAGTTCAGCCGTCATGCTCCACCCCTGACCTTCTGTCCACGTCAGCGTGACCCAGCAGTCCTTCGCCCGCTTGTCGGCAGGGTGCACGAAGACGCCGACGATTGTCGTCACCACCGCGTCGTTGGAGGTGACCTTCGCACCCGGTGTCAGGAGCGGCTCGCAGACCTACCACGCCCTGACCGCGCCGGAACGCTGATCCTGTCCCACCGCCGACACGAAGCGGTGTTCGTCGTGCTCCTCGAGACCCTCGACCGCCGCTTGTCTCGCGGCGGTCTCCGAGGCGTCGGAGGGTTCGCCTCCGACATCGGTCGGGACGTTGTGTCCGGAGCAGCCGGCCAACGCGACCGCGGCGACGATCCCGATGCTCGTGAGCAGCGGGGTCCGTGAGTGGTTCCGTGCGAGCTTCATGCGACATTCCCGACGGATCGTCGAGGCACGGCGCTGGTGCGCACCCCGAGCACCACCACCGCGACCAGGTTGACCGCGCTCCCCACCAAGAACCCCGTGGTCCCACCAGCGACACCTGCGATGGGTCCGAGTACTGCCATGAGTCCAGCCCCGACGACGAACCCCGCGACCGAAGCCAGGGCGACCTGCCGTGAGCGTCCAGCGGCGAGCAACAGCGCCGCCGGCACGAGCCCGACGGTGAACACCCACACGGCGACCATCAGGTACCGCAGGTCGGCGACAGCAGCGGCGCCCTCGGCGGGGTAGACGATCGGCAGGAACCACCCGGCGAGCAGAGCGATCAGGCCGAAGACGACGGCGGATGCCGCAGCGAACCCGACGACGAGCAGCAGGGCTCCACGGGAGCGCAGCGATCCACCATCGGTCCGGTGTGCGAACGCCGGCACGAGCACCTGCCCCAACGCCTGCCCGAGCATCGACGCCGGCGTCGCCAGGGTGAAGGCGGCGGCGTAGACACCGGCGTCGTGCGCCGACGACGTCACCTGCGCCGAGATCATCGTCAACTGCAGCAACCCGTTCGAGGTCACCACCGCCAGCACGTTCCACGCCGCGAACCCGAGCACCCCGGCGGCGGGTTCGTGTGGAGCAGGCGCGAAGCCGTTGCCCCGCGGCCAGCACGCGATCGCGAACACCGTGTACCCGATGGCCAAGGGCAGCAGCACGAAGGGCTCGAGCCGCGCGACACAGGCCACGACGAGCAGCCCGAGCGCCAGGACGCTCGTCACGGAGTCCCAGAGGGCGACCCGCGGCGCCCGGTCGTAGCCGAGCTGCGCGCCGCGGGCGTAGCAGTAGAGGCCGTAGCCGACGACGACCGCGGCACCGCCGAGCACCATGCCGGAGCCGTTGCCCCAGGCCAGCGCGACCGGCACGGTGACCGCGGCGAGCACCACGCTCGACACCAGCATCGACACCCCGAGCAGCCGGTTCACCGCGGCATCGGACCGCTGACCTCGCAGCGCGATCGCCAGGAACCGCGACGCGGTGTTGCCGGCGGCGTTCGGCCAGAGCAGCGCGACGAACACCGAGAGCGACAGCAGCGCCGTGGTCTGCCCGAGGGTCTCGGTGCCGAACACCCGCCCGACGACGACGGTCACGAGCAGCTTCGCGATGCCCTGCACCCCGATACCGACCGTGGCGAGCACGGCGGACGAAGCCACCGAAGACGACGGAGCCGCAGGAGAATCAGGCCCGGCGGTCGAAGCGGGCCCAGCCGGAGAAGACCCGCTCACCGCGCCAACGCCTGTTCCACCCAGCCGCGCCGGTGCGCCCGCCCCCCGAGCGTCACCGCCCGGACCCCGATGTACCCGAGGGCGAAGGCCGCCCACAGCCCCGCGAGCGTGCCGCCGGCCCACCAGAGCAGCGGCAGGTACACGACGAGGTTCACGCCTCCGGCGATGGCCAGGTACCGCGCGTCCCCGGCACCGATCAGCACCCCGTCGAGCACGAAGACGTACCCGGCGACGGGCATCCCGACGGCGATGAGCACCAGCACGACGGGCAGGGCGTCCCGCACCGCCCGCGAGTCCGAGAACACCGGCCCGAGGACACCGCTCACGGCCAGGGTCAGCACCCCGAGCAGCACACCGCCGGCGATCCCGAGCAGCACGAGCCGTCGCGTCACCAGTCGCACCCGCTCCGGGTCACGTCCGCCGAGTCCGTGCCCGACGAGCGCCTGCCCGGCGATCGCCAGGGCGTCGAGCGCGAACGCCAGCGTCGAGAAGACGGTCAGCCCGACCTGCGTCGTCGCCAGCCCGGTGGTCCCCAGCCCGGCAGCGGCGCCGACGGTCGCGAGCATCGCGATCCGCAGCGACGCGGTCCGCAGGAACAGCCATGCCCCCGACCGCAGGGCCCGGGCGACGCCCGAGGCACCGGGTCGCAGCGGTGCCCCCGACGATCGAGCGGCCCGCACCGCGATGCGCACGTAGACGACGGCCATCGCCCACTGCACGATGACGGTGCCGGCGGCGGATCCCTCGACGCCCCAGCCGGCGCCGTAGATCAGGACGGCGTTGAGCAGCCCGTTCGCGACGAACCCGATGGTCGCGACGACGAGCGGGGTCTTCGTGTCCTGCAGCCCACGCAGCAGTCCGGTCGAGGCAGTCACGACCAGGATGCCGGGCAGCCCGATCAGGGAGATGGTCAGGTAAGCGGTCGCGGCGGCCGACACCTCGGCCGAGGTGCCGAACAGGTCGACGAGCGGCCCGGCGAGCGGCCACCCGACCAGCGCCAGCACCACCCCCAGCACGAGCGCGAGCCACATGCCGTCGATGCCTGCATGCACGGCTCCGCGACGGTCGCCACCACCGAGCGCCCGCGCCACGGCCGGGGTCGTCGAGTACGCCAGGAACACCAGCAGCCCGGTCACCGTCGACAGCACGGCACTCGCGAGCCCGACGGCCGCCAGCGGCGTCGCCCCGAGGTGCCCGACGAGCGCGGTGTCGGTCAGCAGGAACAGCGGCTCGACCACGAGCGCTCCGAGCGCCGGCACCGCCAGCCGCACGATGTCGCGGTCGACCGCGCGCCGCTCAGCGGTCACAGCGGGTCGCGTCGGTCGGTGCACCGACCCATTCTGTCGGCGATGCCGACCCGTCGTGGTCACCAGGCGGGGTGGGCGTGACCCCGGGACGGACTGGAGGCCCGTGGCCGTGTCCGCCACGGGCCTCCAGTCCGGTGGTCCCACGTCCTCGGGCTTGCGCCCCGCACGACCTCGTTGCGCGACGAGCTGATCCGCTGGCGTCTGTAACGCTGGAGCCATGACCGGACACTCCAGAGTGTGAAGGACGAACAGGACGACGGCCCGCTGTGGACGCGAGCGGTCCGTGATGACGGGGCTGCGTTCGCCGCGCTGTTCGACCGGCACCGACCGCGCATCTACCGACGGGCGTTGAGCCTGACGGAGAACTCGCACGACGCCGAGGACATCACGGCGGCGGCGTTCTACGAGCTCTGGCGCAAGCGCAAGAGCGTCACTCTGGTGGCGGGTTCCGTCGCTCCGTGGTTGCTGGTCACGACGGTCAACCTGACCCAGAACCACCGACGCGCAGCGGCGCGGTACCGGAAGCTCCTCGACGCACTCCCTCGGGACGATCCCCACGCTCCAGCCACGGACGCCGAAGACCTCGAGGCCCGCGAACGCCTCAGGACGACGATCCGGGGACTCGCGCCGCAGGACGCCGCGCTGCTGGTGCTCACCGGGGTCGAGGAGATGCCGGTCTGGCAGGCCGCGCAGGCGGTCGGTCTCAAACCGCCGGCGGCACGCGTGCGGTTGCACCGGATGCGGCAGCGCCTGCAACGCGACCTGCACGACCTCCGTCCCAGTGTCCGCAACGCACCGGAAGGCACCTACTGATGAGCATCGACATGAACCCCGACGCTGCTGCGGCGGTCCGCTCGGAGCTGGCCGCCATCGGGACACGACCCAGCGCCCTGCAGCGCCAGCAACGACGTGCACGCATCGGCGTCTCGATCGTCTCCGTCGCAGCGATCGCGGTGACGACCAGCGCCGCCGCCCTGGTCGTCGCCGGGCTCCCGGGCACCACGACGACGGCAGCAGTCGGGCGCACGACCACTGCGACGCACACCGGCCCCGCACTGATCGACATCGGGCAGGCTCCCGACACCGCGGGTGCCGTGATCGTCGACATCACGTGCCGCAACGACGTCGGCATGGTCCGGGTCCCCACCGTCGGAAGGGGCGCATCGGGCCTGAGTTGTCGGGACGAAGGGACGATGCGCGTCGTCGACGGCCGGCTCCCGGAGCGAGGGACCACGACGTTCAGCATCGAAGCGTCGGCGGGGACGCGGTGGACGGCGACGCTGCAGTACGCCACCGCGGTCACGTCGGACTGGGCGGTCAACGACAAGGGCCAGACCTACGGGGTCCCGAACGCGTCGGGTCACCCGGATCTGGTCCCCGGGAGGGCGGACAACGGCCGCGAGGGCTGGGTCCTGTGGAGCGAGCCGGACGGCGGCGACGTGTACGAGTCCGACGGCACGACCGTGGTCGGGCAGTGGACCCCGGGGGTCGCCGATGAGGTCCCGCTCGATCAGCGGTACATCGACGAGCAGGAGTCGGTGCAGACCGCGACCCCGTCGCCCAGCGCGCCCCGCTGAACCGGGCGAGGAGCGCGTTGCGGACCGGAGCGACCGACTGGGGGGCGTTCCGGTCCGCAACGCACCACGTGACGGACTGGAGGCCCGTGGCCGTGTCCGCCACGGGCCTCCCGTCCGGTGGTCCCACGTCGTCAGGCGCGTGGCGACGGCCGGCCGACCACTCGCGTCAGTCGGCGCGCGGTTCCGCGGGGACGGCGCCGGTTGCGGCGTGCGCGGGGTCGGCGGCCTCGGTCGAGGGCTCGTCGGTGCCGCGGGCCCGGCCGATGACGTCCATCAGGTGGTAGACGACGATCGCGGCGATCGTGCCGACGATGATGCCGCCGAAGCTGGCCTGGCCGAAGGTGAACGTGAAGTTCGCGATTCCGATGATCAGAGCGATTCCGGCGGTCAGCTGGTTCTTCGGCTTCGAGAAGTCGACGCGGTTCTCGACCCAGATCCGGATGCCGATGATGCCGATCAGGCCGTAGAGCGCGGTGGTGGCGCCGCCGAGCACGCCGGCGGGCACCGACGAGATGACGGCGCCGATCCTCGGCGACAGGCCGAGCAGGACGGCCGCGATCGCGGCGACCCAGTAGGCGGCGGTCGAGAAGACGCGGGTGGCGGCCATGACGCCGATGTTCTCGCCGTAGGTGGTGGTGGCGGAGCCGCCACCGACGCCGGCCAGGACGGTCGAGATGCCGTCGGCGAAGAGCGCGCGACCGGTGAGCGGCGTGAGGTCACGGCCGGTCAACTGCCCGACGCCCTTGACGTGGCCGACGTTCTCGGCGACCAGCGCCAGCACGACCGGAACGAACGCCAGGTAGATCGGCAGCTGCGACGGGTCGAACGCGGGAGCGGTGAAGTCCGGCAGACCGATCCACGGCTTGTGGCCGACCTTCGAGAAGTCGACCTGACCGCCGATGAGCGCCGCGACGTACCCGACGAGCACGCCGATCACGATCGACAGGCGGCCGATCAGGCCCCGGAACAGGACGGTGACCAGGATGATCGTCGCGAGGGTGATGACCGCGATGACCGGGGCTTCCGTGAAGTTGTCCCGGGCCGACGGTGCCAGGTTGAAGCCGATCAGGGCGACGATCGCGCCGGAGACCACCGGGGGCATCAGTCGGTCGATCCACCCGGCACCGGCCAGGTGCACGACGAGCCCGACGATCGCGAGCAGCGCACCGACGACGATGATGCCGGACAGGGCGAGCGGGATGCCGCCGATCTTGGTCGCCGCACCGATCGGGGCGATGAACGCGAACGACGAGCCGAGGTAGCTCGGCAGGCGGTTGCCCGTGATGAGCAGGAACAGGATCGTGCCGATGCCGCTGAACAGCAGCGTCGTCGACGGCGGGAAGCCGGTGATCAGGGGCACCAGGAACGTGGCGCCGAACATCGCGACGACGTGCTGCACACCGAGGCCGATCGTCCGGGGCCAGGTGAGCCGTTCGTCGGGTGCCACGATCGTCGTCGCGGAGACGGTCTTGCCGTCGCCGTGCAGCTTCCACGGAAGTCCCATGCGATGACCGTACCGGCAGCCGTGTGCCGGTGACGACCCGGATCGACCTGCCCCATGGGGTCGGTGGCTATCGTGGACCGCATGACCGACGTCGCACGTGCCTCCGGCATCCACACTGACGAACTCGACCCCGCGGTGCGCCCCCAGGACGACCTGTACCGCCACGTGAACGGGACTTGGATCGAGGCGACGCCGATCCCGGACGACAAGGCCCGGTACGGCTCCTTCACGGTGCTCGCCGAAGCCGCCGAGATCGCCGTGCGCGACATCATCGAGCGCTCGCAGCAGGCCGCCCCCGGCACCGAGGAACGCAAGGTCGGTGACCTCTTCACCTCGTTCACCGACGAAGCGCGCCTCGAGGAGCTCGGCACCGCGCCGATCGAGCACCTGCTCGCCGAGATCACCGCCATCGACTCCGTGCCCGAGGTCATCGCCGCCGTCGGCCGCTTCGAGCGCCTCGGCCTGCCGAGCTTCCTGCAGCTCTTCGTCGACAACGACCCGGGCGACCCCGAGTCCTACGTCGTGTTCCTGGAGCAGTCCGGCCTCGGCCTGCCCGACGAGTCGTACTACCGCGAAGAGCGGTTCGCCGACATCCGCGAGAAGTACCGCGAGTTCGTCGCGGCGATGTTCCCGCTCGCCGGGTTCGACGACGGCGGCGCCCGCACCGAGCACGTCGTCGCACTCGAGACGGCGCTGGCGTCGAAGCACTGGGACAACGTCACCACCCGTGACAGCCAGAAGACCTACAACAAGCTGCCGTGGGCCGAGGTCGCCGCGCTCGCGAAGGGCGTCGACCTGCAGACCTGGTGGCAGGCCATCGACGCCCCCGCCGGAGCCTTCGAGACCGTCGTGGTCCGCGAGCCCTCGTTCATCACCGGCCTGGCCGACCTGCTGAACGACCAGCCGCTCGAGGTCTGGAAGGACTGGCTGCGCTGGCAGGTCATCCGTGGTTCCGCCGCGTACCTGACGAGCGCGTTCTCGGCCACGAACTTCTCGTTCTACGGCACCGCACTCACCGGTGCGCCCAAGCAGCGCGAGCGCTGGAAGCGCGGCGTCTCGCTGGTCGAGGGTGCGATGGGCGAGGCCGTCGGCCGCATCTACGTGCAGGAGCACTTCGACGAGACCTCGAAGGCCAAGATGGACGACCTCGTCGCCAACCTGGTCGAGGCGTACCGGCAGAGCATCACGGCGCTCGACTGGATGACCGACGAGACCCGTGCCCGTGCGCTCGACAAGCTCGACAAGTTCACGCCGAAGATCGGCTACCCGGTGAAGTGGCGCGACTACTCGGCGCTGCCCGTCCTGTCCGACGACCTGGTCGCGAACGTCCGCGCCGTCGCCTCGTTCCAGGTCGACCGCGAGCTCGGCAAGATCGGCAAGCCGATCGACCGCGACGAGTGGTTCATGACCCCGCAGACGATCAACGCGTACTACAACCCCGGCTTCAACGAGATCGTCTTCCCGGCCGCGATCCTGCAGTTCCCGTTCTTCGACGCGGACCGCGACGCCGCCGCGAACTACGGCGCGATCGGTGCCGTCATCGGGCACGAGATCGGTCACGGCTTCGACGACCAGGGCTCGCAGTACGACGGCGACGGCAAGCTCGAGAACTGGTGGACCGAAGCGGACCGCGCGGCGTTCGAGGAGCGCACGAAGGCCCTCATCGCGCAGTACGACGCCCTGGTGCCGACCGAGGTGCCCGACAGCCACGTGAACGGTGCCCTGACGATCGGCGAGAACATCGGTGACCTCGGTGGCCTGTCGATCGCGTGGAAGGCGTACCTGCTGTCGCTCGACGGTCAGGAGCCCCCGGTCGTCGACGGACTGACCGGCGCCGAGCGCTTCTTCCTGAGCTGGGCACAGGCCTGGCGGATGGCGATCCGACCGGAAGAGGCTGCGCGTCTGCTGTCGATCGACCCGCACTCGCCGAACGAGTTCCGCTGCAATCAGGTGGTCCGCAACATCGACGTCTGGTACGACACCTTCGGCGTGACCGAGCAGGACGCGATGTACCTCGACCCCGCCGAGCGCGTCGCCATCTGGTGATGACGGAGTCGGACGCGGCCCGGTCGTCGCGCCGCCGGCGACCGGACGACCGCCCAGCGGGTGGCGGCCGCGGTCGTGGGCGGCACAGCGGCCGGGCCGACGACCGCTTCACCGCCACCACCGAGGCCCTCGGTGCGCTCGCGCTTGAGGGCGCCGGGGTGAGTGCCTCGGTGATCGACACGTCGAGCGGCAAGGCACTGCTCGGGATCGACGACACCCTGGTGCAGCCGGTCGCGAGCCTGGGCCGCGTCCTGCTGCTCATCGAGGTCGCCGCCCAGCTCGAGGACGGCCGCCTGCACGGTGACCGGCTGCAGCGGATGGCCCGCGACACCGCGACCGGCGCCGGCCTGTGGCAGTTCCTGCAGGAGCCGACCATGCAGGTGCCCGACCTGGCGACCCTGGTCGGGGCCACCGCCGATGCCTGGGCGATGAACGCGCTGCTGACGACGGTGGGCATCGACGCCGTCCGGGAGCGCGCGGAGTCCCTGGGCATCGAGCGCACGGCGTTGATCGACCGCGTGCGGGACCGCCGTGGGCCGGACGACGCTCCCGACGCGTCCGTCGCACCGACCGGGGAGCTGTCGTGGGTGATGCGCGGCCTGGCGCTCGGCGAGGTCGTCGACGAGGCGGTGTCGAACCGGGTGCTCGGCTGGCTGTCCCTGGCGAGCGACCTGAACCTGGTCGCCGGTTCCTTCGGCCTCGACCCCCTGGCGCACCGGGCACTCGACCACGGGTTGCAGGTCGTCGCGGTCACCGGGTCGAGCACCGGCGTGCGGGCCGAGGCGGGGATCCTGCGGGGGCCCGGGTCGTCGGTCAGCTACGCCGTGACGGTGACGTTCGACGACGCTTCGTTGCAGCGGCGGTTGGCCGTGGTCGAGGCGCTGCGGACCATGGGCACCGAGGTGCTCGAGGCGGTGCACGCCCCGGCTCGTCGCTGAGCTCGCTTGCCGCTGCCGCTGCTGTTGCCGCGCTGCCGCTGCCGCTACTCGTGCCGAGTCTCGGTCCGGCGGACAGATCGCGGGCGCAGCAACGGCGACAGTGTCCGCGGGGCCGAGACTCGGGGAGCGCGGACGCTACGGACGGTGGCGGGTGCGGTGTCGCCGGGTCAGGGCCGCGGGACGCAGACCGACTCCGCGCGCAGACTCAGGCCGTCGACCGTGCCCCGGATGCTCGCCGTGGCAGGATCCGCATCCGTTGACGACGACCAGTAGTCCCGGCCCATCGCCCGGCCGCTGACCTCGAAGCCCTCGGAAGTCCACAGCGCGGTCACGGCGTCGAACGGCGCCTGCGCGTCGTCGACGATCTGGAACACGGGCACGATGCTGAACGCCGTCGCGCGGGTGCCGGTCGCGTCGGGCGACCAGCTCGATCCGGGTGGCGCGCACTGTTCGGTGCCCGTGGTCACGGTCGCCGGGACCCCGGCAGCGTCGGCGGAGCGCTCGAGGAACGCCCGGAGCGTCGCGGCCCGGTCGCTGACGTCGGCGGCCACCCAGGGGGTCGGCGACGGGCCCGACGTCGGGGTGCCCGGGGCAGTGGCGTCCTGCGGCTTCTTGGCGTCGAGGGGGAGTCCGAGCCAGCCGCTCGTCCCGTCGAGGCCGACGGAGAACGCGGTGCGCGGAGCGCGGTGTGCATCGGCGGCTTCGTCCTTCGTCCGGACGAGGACGTCGGCGACGGCGCCGAGTCCTCCGCCCGAGACCGACAGGGAGGGGCGTTCGGCCTCCCCGGCTGTGGCGGACTCGGCGGCGGCGGCGTCGGTGGTGGCCTGCGCAGCGTCGGCGTAGGTCGTGCCCGGTGAGTAGGACAGGCGCTCGACGTGGTGGTCACCGTCGCCGTCAAACCCGTCGATCGTGCGCAGGAGTGCTCGTCCGGGGTGCGTCGCCGTGATCCCCACCGAAACGTCACCCCGGTCCAGCGAGGCCGGGTGGTCGCCGACGATCGGACGGGCCTGCGTGACGGCGTCGGTGAAGCTGACGCCCGGCACGAGCCAGATCGTGGAACCTGACGGGGTCACCCAGAGCCTGCGCACGAAGGGCTCCGCACGCAGCCGTCCGGCCAGGTCGACGACGTCGCGGTCCATCGGATCGAGGACGACCGGTGCCGACGCGCGGCTGCGAGGCACGTCCAGGGTCACCGACAGCGTCGTGCCGCTGACACCCCGCGCCGCCGTGTGCCGGATCCGTTCGGCGACGGCGAGGTCGCTCGAGTCGGCCCGCACCTCGAGCGACGTGATCCAGTTGTGCGGGTCGTCCTTCGCGTCGACCTGACGGACCTCGCCCTCGGCCGTGTCGACGCCGGGCAACCGCTCGACCCGGGTGATGAGCTTCGCGAGTGCCGATTCCGATCCGGTCGGCGGTGGCGGTGACCACGTGCACGCGGCGAGTGTGAGCACGACGATGAGCGCGGTCGCGAGCGCTCCTGCTGAACGTGTCCGTGCGCGAGCCCCCATGCGTCCGAGTCTAGGAACGCCGTGGTGCCGCACGGAATCGGTCGCGGGACCCATCCCCGCTCAGCGCAGGAGCACGAAGGAGCGCAGCGGCTGGGGTTCGACGTCGTGGGCCTCGACGAAGCCACGCGACTCGTAGAACGCCCGCTGCCCCGCCTCGGTGTCGGTGAGCAGGACCGTCTGGCGAACGTCGGCGTACCGCTGCAGGACCGCGTCGAGGAGTGCACCGCCGACGCCCGACCGGTGCGCGGACGGCACGACGAGGACGTCCTGCACGTACACGATCGTCACGCCGTCGGAGACCGTGCGGAGCAGGCCGAGCAGGTGTCCATCGTCGTCGCGGGCGGTCAGCACGGTGTGCGAGCCGACGATCGCCGCGGTGAGGGCTGCGGGGTCCTGCGTGTACGCGGTCCACCCGACGGCGTCGTACAGCGCCACCAGTTCGTCGGTCCCCGGGCGTTCGTCGCTGATCGTCGTGCGCACGGAGCCCATCGTGCCCGAGCTCACGGGGACGGGTGCGACCGGCGAGTCGTGCTCATCTATTCCTTGACGCCCGGTCGGATCCGGACGAGCATCGCTGCTGGCGACGCGCGGGGGCGAGCGTCGCCTGGCACACGATGACGTGTGGTGTGAGCGCCGTCGTGTCGACCCGAATCCCCACGACGGCGCTCCTTGGACTGTCCGTACCTGCGGTTCGCGGTGCCCACGGTCCGGGGCTCCCGCTCGTCACGGACTGCGCCCCGCCCGCGATCACCACGCGGACGGGGCCCCAGCTCAGGCCGGTGTCGACGTCAGGTAGGCGTAGAGGATCGCCGCGATGACGTCGTAGCCGGTGTCGTTCGGGTGGATCCCGTCGTACATGTAGGTGTTGCCCGTCGTGCCGGTCTGCCCGAAGTACGGCGGCACGTAGGCACCGAGGTCGAAGAACCCGATCGCGACACCCGGGTTCGCGGACCGGAACGTGGTCACCGCCTGCTGCTGTGCGGCGCGGTACTTCGCCCACTCGGCGGCCGACGCCTTGCCCAGCTGGTACGGCATGATCACGAGCAACGCCGAGTCCGGGCTCCGGTCGTGCACCAGGTCCAGGTAGTTGACCGTCTGCTGCGTCAGCACCGCGGGGGTGACCACGCCGTAGTCGTTCGTTCCCCACATCGACGTGATCAGGTCGGGCGAGAACCGACGGAGCGCATCCGCCCAGGTGTCGTTGCCGTTGGCGGCCGACGACGCGAGGGAGAACCCCTCGGTGCGCGAGGTCGACTGCGATGCCTCGAGGACGTGGAACCCACCGCCCTCGTCGCCGTCGAAGAGCTGCCAGCCCTCGAGGAACGGCTCGCCGCTCTGCCACGTCACCGTGACGGTGCGGACCGCGGAGGCCGACTTCGGGCTGGTCCAGGTCTGTTCACCGGTGGAGACCGCGGGCAGGGTGACCTTGGTGCCGTCGATGGCGACGGAGACGGCGTCACGCGTGCTCGTCGCCCGCCACGACAGCACGAACGACGTGCAGCGCTGCGTGAACGTCGCCGACCGGACGCCGGTGCCGGTGCCGGTCAGCGCGACGGCTCGTCGGCCGAGTCCGGACTTCGTGCTCCGGGCGCCTGCGTACGTGGCGGAGCGGAGGTCGATCGCGGCACCGTTCGCCCCGGTGTACGAGACGTAGGTCACCGTGGTCGGCGGCTTGTCGACCGTGGCGTACTGCGAGCGGGCGGGGACGTAGTCGAACCCGCCGGGTGCCTGCCCAGCACCGTTGCGGAGTCGTGCCCGCACCCGCGCCGGGTACCCCTTCTGCGGCGAGGCTGCGCCGAACGCCTCCGTGATCGAGTCGCCCGCCGTGACGATGGTCGCGGTGCCGGCGGCGACCTTGCGGAAGAACCCGGCGAGCGGGTCGCTCGCGGAGTAGGTCAGTCCCGACGGGATGAACGGCTTGGTGGCTGCCGCGGTCGCCGGTGACGCCGCAGCGCCGGCCAGGGCTGATCCGCCGATCGTGACGGCGGCGCCCTGCAGCAGACCTCGCCTCGAGATCCCCCGGCCGCTCTTCGAACTGTGATCCGTCATGTTTCCCCCAAGAGCATCGATGCGGTGGTCACGGCACGAGCGCACTCTCCGGTCCTGCCGACCTGCGGCAACCTGAGAGAACCCCCATCCCACGACGACCATAGGTCAGTTCCGTCGTGAGCAACAGACCTGTCCACTCCCGGGATCGGTGCCAGCGGATCGTGCGACAGCTGTCGTCGAACGTCCGACCGCTACGACGTCGCCTGCCCCTCCGGCACGAACGCCTGCACGGACAGCAGCGAGGCGTCGGCGGACGCGCACGCCTTGTAGTCCGTGTCCTTCACGAACAGGGACTGCTTCGACCCGGGCGGGTACACACGGAAGCCGTCCGGGGTCTTCGCCGAGCAGTCACCCGACGGGTAGTTCTCGGCCCGGACGATCTTGAGCGGTGCGACGGCGGTCTTGCCGGGTGCGAGGGTCACGGTCGGGTGCGGCGCGTTCTTCTCCTGCGTCGCGGCCGCACCGATCTGCTTGCCGGTGCCACCCCCGACGAACGAGACGCCCGGCCACCCCTGCACGGTGCAGGTCGTCGACCCGGTGTTCTCGAGCACCAGGTGCACGATGACGCTGCCGGCGGCACCACCGCTGCCGGCCTCGATGCGTCCTGCCAGCGACGACACCGCGCACCGGTCACCGGAAGCAGAACCGGAACCGGCGGACGACCCGGAACCGGTGGACGGTGCCGTCGAGGCGGACTCGTCCGACGACTGCGGTGCGGACGCCGGCGCGGACGCGGACGGCGACGGCGCGGGCGCGGTGACCGTCTCGGTGGCGGCGGGCTGCCCGTCCGAGGCACACCCCGCCAGTGTCCCGACGGCGACGAGCCCGGTCACGACGAGCAGGAACTTGGATCGGCTGCTGCGTTGCATGCTGCACAGGCAACCACCGAACGCCGCATCCGGTTCGGTCGGCGTCCAGGGACCCCGAGCACACTCCGAGGCAAGCAACCCGAGCAGCGGAGGTCGGACATGACGGGCAAGCACGAACAGGCACGAGGCGACGAGGGTCGCGCGGACGGGGTCGAGCCCCGCGCCGGAGCCTTCACCGACAGCGAGATCCCGGGCGAGGAGCACGTCGAGTCGACGGAGCCCGTCGGCGAGTTCGTCTCGAGCGACATCCCCGGCGAGGCGCGTCCGAACGGCGCCGGGCCCGATGGCGAGTACGTCGACTCGGACATCCCCGGCGAGGCCGAGCCGGCACAGAACGGCGAGGTCGGGGAGTACACCGACACCGACAAGGCCTGACGGTCAGTCGATCAGCTCCGCCGCCACCAGGCGGCGGAGCGTCTCCACGCCCGCAGGCGGGCAGCGACCCGCGTCGGCGGAGGTGACCCACTCGACCTCGTCCACCTCGGCCGAGGCGACGGGCGTGGCGGAGTCCAGCGGGCCTCCCGGCCGGACCAGGAACAGCGTCATCGCGACCATCGTCCCCGGCGCCTGCCCGTGGGCGGGCTCGAGCACGACGCCGAACGGTTCGACGTCGGCGGCGGTCAGCCGCAGACCGGTCTCCTCGTGCGCCTCGCGCACGGCGGCCTCGACGTCGGTCTCGTGCGGCTCCGCCTTGCCGCCGGGCAGGTAGAGCACGTCGCGCGCCCGGGCGCGCACCATCAGGACACGTCGGTCACGCACCAGCAGCAGCGCACTCACGCGCAGTGTGGGTGGTTGGGCGCCTGTCTGGAGGCTCAGCTCGCGTCCGCCTGGTCGTCGCGACCCGGGGTGGTCGGGTCCAGGGCCGTGCGGTCGGCCAGCGGGACGACGGGCGACGGCAGCTCCGGTTCGGCGTCGGGGCGGACGCCGTACAGGGAGTCGATCGCCCCGACGAACTCCTCGCCGCGACCGGCCCGACCGAGCTCACGGGCGCGGACCGACGGACGGTGCAGCAGGACGCCGACCAGGTGCCGGAGCGCCCGCTCGGTGTGCTCGACGGACTCGCCGTCGGCGTCCGCGCGGCGCTTGGCCCGCTCGATCTCGTCGTCGAGGATGTCGAACACGTGCTTGCGGAACGCCACGAGCGCCGGGGTCGTCGACTGCTCCATCGCCTGCGCGCGGAACCGGGACACGGCGTCGTCGACCATCGCGCGGGCCTCGGACTCGGCGTTCAGCTCGGAGATCGGGGCGTGGATGCTGATCGTCTCGAGGTCGAGCAGCTCGACGCCGTCGACGCCGGCGGCCGCGGGGTCGACGTTGCGGGGGAGCCCGAGGTCGATGACGATGCGGCGGACCCCGTCGTCGAGGTCGGCCGGTGCGACGACCGGGACCTCGCTCGAGGTGCAGGTGATCAGGACGTCGCTCGCCCCGATAGCCTGGCGCAGGTCACGGGTGGCGACGAGGTCGTGCTTGGCGGCGAACCAGGACGCGCGACCCGAGGGCGAGAAGACCTGGATGTTCGTGGCACCGCGGTCGCGCAGGGCGGCGATGGTGGTCGCCGCGTAGCTGCCGGTGCCGACGAGCAGCACGCGGGTGCGGGCCCAGTCGGTGACGCGCGACGAGGCGAGTTCGAGGCCGAGGCGCACGAGCGACCGGCCGGCGGCGCCGATGCGGGTGCGGGTCTTGACGCCGCGCGAGGTGTGCGCGGCCTCTTGGAACAGGCGCTCGAGATCCGAGGTGGTGGTGCCGTTCGACCGGGCGTCCTCGAGCGAGCGACGGACCTGGCCGGAGATCTCGGTCTCGCCGACGACGACGGACTCGAGACCGCTCGACACGGCGAACAGGTGCTGCACGACGTCCTTGCCGCCGAGCACGTTGACGGAGTCCAGGACCTCGGTCGCGTCGAGGTCGCTCGCGGCGGCCACGGCCTGCACGGTGGCGGAGACGGCGGAGTCGCTCTCGTCGCCCGCGATGTCCAGGTACGCCTCGAAGCGGTTGCAGGTCGCGAGGACCACTGCACCGTCGAGGACGCCGGCATCCGTGACGAGTCGGCTGGCTGCCGCGGGTGCACCGATGCTCAGTCGCTCCAGGAGATCGAAGCTGGCGTTGCGATGCGACGCCGTGAGACAGATGAGCACGTAGTCAATGGTAACGCGCTCGATGGGAGAATCATCCGGTGACCGAAGCGACGAGCACATCCCTCCCCGACTCCCACCCCCTGGCATCAGGGCGGACGAGTGGTTCCCGCCTGGTACGGGCCCTGCGGGGTGACCGTCCGGAGACGCTCCCGGTGTGGTTCATGCGGCAGGCCGGACGGTCCCTGCCGGAGTACCGCGAGCTTCGGATCGGCACAGCCATGCTCGATGCGTGCCTCGACCCGGAGATGGCGTCGGAGATCACCCTGCAGCCGGTGCGCCGGCACGGGGTCGACGCGGGCATCTTCTTCAGCGACATCGTCGTGCCGATCAAGCTCGCCGGCGTGGACGTCGAGATCGTCCCCGGTCGTGGTCCGGTGCTCTCGTCGCCGATCCGCACCCCCGTGGACGTCGACGCGCTCGAGCAGCTCGACCCCGCGGCCCTCGCCCCCATCGAGCAGGCCGTCCGCCGAACGGTCGAGCAGCTCGGCGACACCCCGCTGATCGGCTTCGCGGGGGCACCGTTCACCCTGGCCGCCTACCTGGTCGAGGGCGGCCCGTCGAAGGACCACATCCGCGCCCGCACGCTCATGCACGCCGACCCCGAGACCTGGTCGCGGCTGCTCGCCTGGGCCGCCGAGGTGTCCGGGATGTTCCTGCGGGCCCAGGTGCTCGCCGGGGCCTCGGCCGCGCAGCTGTTCGACTCGTGGGTCGGGTCGCTCTCCCGCGCCGACTACATCCGGTCCGTCGCGCCGCACTCCGCCCGGGCCATGTCGTACGTCGCCGAGCTCGGGGTCCCGCGCATCCACTTCGGGGTCGGCAGCGGCGAGGTCCTGGCCGACATGACGACCTTCGGCACGGACACCGTCGGCGTCGACGCGATCGGGGTCGACTGGCGCCTGCCCCTCGACCAGGCGGTCCAGCGCGTCGGCACCGGCGTCAGCGTGCAGGGCAACATCGACCCGGCGATGCTCTCGGCGCCGTGGGACGTCCTCGAAGCGCACGTCCGCGACGTCGTCCGTCGGGGCAGTGCCGCACGGGCCCACGTCGTGAACCTGGGCCACGGGGTCCCGCCGGAGACCGACCCGGACGTCCTGACCCGCGTGGTCGAGCTCGTCCACTCCCTCGGGGACGGAGCCGGCGCATGACCGACGTCGTCGTGGTCGGCGGCGGGATCGCCGGGCTCGTCACCGCGCGTGACCTGGCCAAGGGCGGCGCCCACGTGGTGCTCGTCGAGTCCTCGGGCGAGCTCGGGGGCATGATCCGTCGGCACACCGTCGGCGGGATCGACCTGGACATGGCGGCGGACTCGTTCGCCACCCGCACGGACGCCGTCGGCCGCCTGGCGACCGAGCTGGGGCTGGGCAACGACGTCGTCGCCCCCGACCCCCGCGGCGCGTGGCTGATGACCCGCGACGGCCGGACCTCGCCGATCCCCGCGACCGGGCTCCTCGGCATCCCGAGCACCCCGATGGCGGCCGACGTGCTGGCCGTGGTCGGACAGCAGGGCGGTCTGCGAGCCCAGATGGACTCGCTGCTGCCGGCTCCGGTGGGCGCCAAGGCCTCCTCGCTCGGCGAACTCGTCCGGCGGCGCATGGGGGAGCGGGTGCTCGACGACCTGGTGGTGCCGATCGCCGGAGGCGTGCACTCCACCCACCCCGACCAGCTCGACCCCGACCGGGTTGCTCCGGGCCTGCGCGCCGCACTGCTGCGCGAGGGCTCCCTGGCCCGGGCGGTCCTGTCGCTGCGGGCACGGGCGGCCGCCGGCACCCCGGTGCAGGGGATCCGCGGTGGCACGGTGCGGCTCGTGGACGAACTCGTCGCCGACATGGCCACCTACGGCGTCGACGTCCGACTGCACACCCGGGCGACCCGGATCGAGGCGCACGCGGTGGAGACCGTCCGCGCCGACGGCACCACCGAACGGCTGCCGGCCCAGCACACCCTGTCCTCCGTCGCCGACCCGGAGCGCACGGCTGCACCCGACCGGACGGGCATTCAGCTCGTCACGCTCGTCGTCGACCAGCCGGAGCTCGACGCCGCCCCGCGTGGCACCGGCATGCTCGTGCACCCGGACGCGCAGGCCGTCTCGGCGAAGGCCCTGACGCACGCCACCGTGAAGTGGCCGTGGCTGGCCGACGTGGCGGACGGACGCCACGTCCTGCGACTCAGCTACGCGACCAGCGCGACGGACACGGCGGGCGTGGCCACGAGCCTCCCGGTCGACCCGGCCGACCCCGTCGGCAGCCGTGCCCTGCAGGACGCCTCCACGCTGCTCGGCGTGCCGATCACGGCGGACCGCGTCAGCGGGGCCGCACGCGTCGGCTGGTACGGGCCGGACCTGACCGCAGCCGGGCTGGCCGAGGGTGTCGTCGGCATCGGCGAGGTCTCGACCGGACGCGGCCTGGCGGGCATCATCGGCGCGGCCCGGAAGGCAGCCGACGAGCTCCTTCGTTCCTGAGCGGACCGCGCAGCCCCTGAGGGCTACTGTTGGTGAGACCGCCGGACGTATTCCGTTCGGTGCATGACCACCGCACAACCAATGCACGGAGGAATCGCACATGCGCGGAAAGCTCCTGTTCGTCGCCGGCGCCGCACTCGGGTACGTCCTGGGATCGCGAGCCGGACGGGCGCGGTACGAGCAGATCAAGACCGTCAGCGGCAAGGTCTGGAACAGCAACGGCGTCCAGAAGGGCGTGCACGTCGCTGAAGACTTCATCGCCGACAAGACCCCGGACGTCGCCGAGTTCATCGGTGAGACCACCAAGAAGGCCGTCCGCAAGGTCGGCCAGAAGAAGGACACCACCACCTCATGACGGACACCCGCGATCGCAAGTCGCGTTCGCTGTTCGGCCTGGTCGGTGACGTCCCGAAGCTCGTCAAGGGCCTGGTCAAGGGCGAGATCGACCTGCTCAAGGCCGAGATGCTCGCGAAGGCGAAGATCTTCGGTCTGGCAGCCGGGCTGCTGGTCGGTGCGCTCGTCGTGGTGCTCTACGCGATCGGCGTCCTGCTGACCGCAGCCGTGATGGGCCTGGCGACCGTGATGCCGGCGTGGCTGGCCGCACTGGTGGTGGCCGTGGTGATGCTCGTCATCGCCGCGATCCTCGGCCTGGTCGGCTGGAAGCGCCTGAAGAAGGGCCTGCCCCTCACGCCCAAGCGCACGATCGACAGCGTCAAGAACGACATCAACGCGGTCAAGGGCCTCGGCAAGAAGCCGACCCCGCCGACGCAGTACGGCAGCCGCAAGCCGGACGTCGACAGCCGCTCCTGAGCGTCGACAGCCCCGACAGCCGCACCACCGACGGAGGAACCGTGACCGACCCGCACGACGATCTCGCTGCCCGCGTCGCCGCGACCCGCGCCCAGTTGTTCGACACCCTCGACGCGATCGAGGACAAGCTCAACGTCCCGAAGCAGATCGGGATCGCCGCGTCGAGGTTCAAGCGCGGCCTCGACGAGCAGCCCGTCCCCTACCTGGCCGGTCTCGCAGCCGGCGTGGCAGTGGTCGGGGGTATCGTCGTGATGGTGCTCCGACGGCGGTAGACCGCCCGAGCGCGGTCCACCGGAGGCGGGGCGGCCACCACCCTGGCAACCGATAGGACAATGGATCCATGAGCTCCGACGCGCCCGTGCCCGCGAACGACCACCCCCACGCCGAACCCGCCGAGACCGGTCACCCGGACTCCGGGATCGACCCGAACCTGCTGACGGCGTACGCTCTGTGGGCAGTGTTCCGCCGGCCCCTCGGTCCGATCCACCGCGTCGGCGACGACGCCGTGGCCGAACTCGACGCCGTGATCGCCAGCGCCGCCGAGCGCGGGGTCACGATCCGTGGCTTCTACGACGTCTCGGCCTTCCGCGCCGACGCCGACGTCATGGTCTGGCTGCACGGCGACGACGCACAGGCGATCCAGGCCGTGCTGCGCGAGATCCGCCGCACCGGACTGTTCCAGGACGCCGAGCCGGTGTGGCACGTGATGGCCATGCACCGCGAAGCCGAGTTCAACAAGCGGCACACCCCCGCGTTCCTGCGCGGCAAGGACCCCGAGGCGTGGATCACGGTGTACCCGTTCGTCCGCTCCTACGAGTGGTACCTGCTGCCCGAGGACGAGCGCTCGAAGATGCTCCGCGACCACGGCATCGCCGGCGCGAAGTACCGCCGCGTGCTCACGAACACCATCGCGACCTTCGCCCTGAGCGACTACGAGTGGATCCTGCCGCTCGAGAGCCCGGACCTGGTCGACCTCGTCGACCTGATGCGCGATCTCCGTTACACCGAGGCGCGCATGCACGTGCGCGAAGAGGTCCCCTTCTTCACGGGTCGTCGCGTGACGACCGCCGAACTCCCGGAGGTGCTGTCATGACCGACACCAGCATGATCACGAACGGCCAGGTCCTCGCCGCGACCCCAGCGGCAGCGTCCGGACCCGAGCACGTCGAGACCCCGACCGCGTACGACGCGATCCTGCTCGCGGGCTTCGGTGGTCCCGAGGGCCAGGACGACGTCATCCCCTTCCTGCGCAACGTCACCCGCGGCCGCGGGATCCCGGACGAGCGGCTGGAGGAGGTCGCGCACCACTACCGCCACTTCGGCGGTGTGAGCCCGATCAACGCGCAGAACCGTGCGCTCAAGGCCGCGCTCGAGGCCGAGCTGGCGTCGCGCGGCATCGACATGCCGGTGCTCTGGGGCAACCGCAACTGGGCGCCCTACCTCGAAGAGGCCTTCACCGAGGCAGCGGACAAGGGCTACACCAAGCTCGTCGCCATCGCCACGAGCGCGTACTCGTCGTTCTCGAGCTGCCGGCAGTACCGCGAGGACTACGCCCGCGTGCTCAACGAGACCGGTCTGATCGACACGATCCAGATCGACAAGGTCCGCCAGTTCTTCGACCACCCGGGCTTCGTCCGCCCGTTCATCGACGGCGTCCGCGACGGCATGGCCCGCGCGATCGCCGAGAACGATGGCCTGGACGTCGCGACCGAGCTGCAGGTGCTCTTCTCGACGCACTCGATCCCCTCGACCGACGCCGCCCGCTCCGGCCCCGACTACCGCGGGTTCGACGAGCACGGCGCGTACGAGGCACAGCACCTCGCCGTGGGCGAGGTCGTGCTCGACCAGGCCTGGGCCGAGCTCCTCGAGCAGCCCGAGCACGCCCACCTGCAGGGCACGTCGAAGCCCGCCTGGAAGCTCGTCTACCAGTCGCGTTCCGGCCCCCCGACGCAGCCGTGGCTCGAGCCGGACATCAACGACTACATGAACGAGGACCTCAAGGGCGGCCCGACGCGTGCCGTGCTGATCGTCCCGCTCGGCTTCGTCAGCGACCACATGGAGGTCATGTGGGACCTCGACGAGGAAGCCACCGAGACCGCCGGTGAGCTCGGCTTCTGGTCGCTCCGCACGCAGACCCCCGGCATCGACCCGGCCTACGTGTCCGGTCTCGTCGACCTGGTGCTCGAGCGGGTCAACGGCACGCCGAAGGCCGAGCGTCCGCACATGACCGACATCGGTCCCTGGTACGACGTGTGCCGTCCGGGCTGCTGCGAGAACGTGCGAGCGGGGTTCAAGCCCGCCGCCGCCGGCGTCGCCCCGTGACCGACGCACCCGTGAACGACCCCAACACGACGTCCCCCGATCGCCCGGCCCCGATCCGGCTGGGCACCCGTGCCAGCCGGCTCGCGGTCGCGCAGTCGCAGGACGTCGCCGACCGCCTTGCGAAGGCGGCCGGTCGACCCGTCGAACTCGTCACCGTCACGAGCGAGGGCGACACGAACCGTGCGTCCCTGGCCTCGCTCGGTGGCACCGGTGTCTTCGCCAGTGCCCTGCGTGAAGCCCTGGTCGCCGGCGAGGTCGACGTGCTCGTGCACTCGCTGAAGGACCTGCCGACCGCCCCGTACCCGGGTCTGACGATCGGTGCCGTCCCGAAGCGTGCGGACGCCCGCGACGTCCTCGTCGCCCGGAACGGTGCGACCGTCGACACGCTGCCGGACCGCGCGAAGGTCGGTACCGGTTCGCCGCGCCGTGCCGCGCAGCTCCGTGCCGCACGGCCCGACCTGGACGTCGTCGACATCCGCGGCAACATCGACACCCGCCTCGGTCGGGTGGACGACGACCTGGACGCCGTGGTGCTCGCCGCCGCCGGCCTGGGGCGCATCGACCGCCTGTCGGCCGCCACCGAGCTGCTCGACCTCGGCTTCTGGCCGAGTGCTCCCGGGCAGGGTGCGCTCGCGGTCGAGATCCGCACGGACGAGACCGACCGGGGGCTGCTCGCGGCACTCCGCAAGATCGAGCACGCCCCGACCCGCCTCACGGTGACGGCCGAGCGCGAGGTGCTCGCCAAGCTCGAGGCCGGCTGCTCCGCTCCGATCGGTGCGACGGCCGTCGTGGACGCCGAGCTCCTGCTCGTGTCCGCGACCGTCTACCGCCCCGACGGCACCGAGTACCGCACCGCATCGCACGCGGCCGTGCTCGACGGTTCGGCGCAGGACCGTCTCGACGAGGCGCTCGCGGTCGGTGGCCGCGTGGCGACCGAGCTGCTCGAGAACGGTGCTGCGGAGCTCGCCGACCTGGCGACGACCGTCGCCGAGGACACCACGGACGGGCCGTACACCGCGGGCCCCGGCCTGGCGACGCCGGCCGAGTAGGCGGTCACCACGGAACCCTCCACCACCGCGACGGACGAGGCGCGACCTCCGGTCGTCCTCGTCCCGCGTGGCGGTGCGTGGGGGGACCGGGTCGCCGCGGCCGCCCGGGCCCGTGGGCTCGCCCCCGTCGTCGTCCCCCTCATCACGGACGCTCCGCCGTCGGACCCCTCCGCGCTCGACGCTGCGGTCCGGCGACTGGTCGCCTCCGGTGCGGCCGGGAGGCCCGGATCACCCGGTTCTGTCGGTGACGGAACCAACGTGGCTGGTTACGCATGGGTCGTGGTGACCAGTGCGACGGCCGTGACGGTCCTGGCGGGACGCGTGGCGGGCCTCCCGGCCGGGGTGCGCGTCGCCGCGGTCGGCGAGCCGACCGCCCGTGCCGCGCGCGCTGCGGGCTGGGTCGTCGACCTGGTGCCGACCGAGACGTCCGCCGCCGGACTGGTGCAGGAGCTGCCGGACACCGACGGCACCGTGCTGTTCCCCCGCTCCGAGATCGCGGCACCCACGCTCGTCGACGGCCTGCGTGCCCGCGGCATCGACGTGGACGACGTGGTCGCGTACCGTACCGTGGGGACCGGCGACGAGCCGATCACCTTCGACACGGCGCCCGCTGCGGTGCTCGTGACGAGCGGCAGCGTCGCCCGCGAGATCGCCCGCCGGATGACCCCGCTCGACCCCCGCACCACCGTGGCCTGCATCGGCCCCGGGACCGCAACCGACGCACGTGCCGCCGGCCTGCCCGTGCACGCCGTCGCACACGACCGGTCCGCAGAAGCCCTGCTCGACGCCGTCGTCGCGGCACTGAACCCCACCACCCCCCACCAGGAAGGTCACCCGTGACTGGACGCTTCCCCCAGGTCCGCCCCCGTCGGCTCCGCGCCACCCCTGCGATGCGACGACTCGTGGCCGAGACCCGGCTCCACCCCGCCGAGCTCGTGCTGCCGATGTTCATCCGCGAAGGCGCGACCGACGCCGTGGACATCTCGAGCATGCCGGGTGTGCAGCAGCACTCCCTCGACTCGTTCCGCCGTGCGCTGGTCGACGCCGCGTCCGTCGGTGTGGGTGGCGTGAACCTGTTCGCCGTGCCGACCACGAAGGACGCCGACGGCTCCGGTGCGACCGATCCGGACGGCATCCTCAACGTGGCGATCCGCGTGGCTCGGCAAGAGGTGGGGGACGCCCTCGTGGTGCAGTCCGACCTGTGCCTCGACGAGTTCACCGACCACGGGCACTGCGGCGTGCTGGCCGCCGACGGCTCCGTCGACAACGACGCCACGTTGCTGCGCTACCGCGACATGGCGGTCGCGCAGGCCGAGGCCGGTGCCGAGCTCGTCTGCATGAGCGGCATGATGGACGGCCAGATCGCCGCCGCACGTGACGCCCTCGACGGTGCCGGGCACAGCGGCACCGCGCTGCTCGCCTACGCCGCGAAGTACGCCTCGGCGTTCTACGGTCCCTTCCGTGAGGCGGTGTCGTCGTCGCTCGTCGGTGACCGTCGGACCTACCAGATCGACGCCGCGAACGGTCGTCAGGGCCAGCGCGAGGTCGCACTCGACGTCGACGAGGGTGCCGACATCGTGATGGTGAAGCCCGCGATGAGCTACCTCGACGTGCTCGCCGAGACCGCGGCGACCTCGCCGGTCCCGGTCTGGGCGTACCAGATCTCGGGCGAGTACGCGATGATCACCGCAGCAGCGCAGAACGGCTGGATCGACCGCGACGCAGCCGCGATGGAGTCGCTCGTCGGCATCAAGCGCGCCGGTGCCGACGCGATCCTGACCTACTTCGCCGTCGACATCGCGCGGAAGCTCAACGAGGAAGCGGGCCTCCGCACCTCGGGCAGCACCGCCGACGTCGCCGGCATCGCCTCGACCGGGAAGGCCCCCGAATGACCACGAACGACCAGCTCTTCGGCCGCGCCAAGAACGCGATCCCCGGTGGCGTGAACTCCCCGGTCCGCGCCTACGGGTCGGTCGGCGGCACCCCGCGCTTCCTGGTGTCCGCGAAGGGCGCCTACGTCACCGACGCCGAGGGTCGCGAGTACGTCGACCTCGTCGCGTCGTGGGGGCCAGCGATCCTCGGGCACGCCCACCCCGGCACGGTCGAGGCCGTGCAGCAGGCCGCCGCGCGCGGACTGTCGTTCGGGGCGTCGACCCCGGGCGAGACCGAGCTGGCCGAACTCGTGAAGCAGCGGGTGTCGGTGGACGGCGACGGCCCCATCGAGAAGCTCCGCATGGTGTCGACCGGCACCGAGGCCACGATGACCGCGATCCGACTGGCCCGCGGGTACACCGGCCGCGACCTGCTCGTGAAGTTCGCCGGGCACTACCACGGCCACTCGGACTCCCTGCTGGCCGAGGCCGGTTCGGGTGTCGCGACCCTGGCCATGCCGGGCAGTGCGGGCATCACCGCCGAGACCGCCGCGCAGACCCTCGTGCTGCCGTACAACGACCTCGACGCCGTCCGCCGGGCCTTCGACGAGCACTCCGAGCGGATCGCCGCCGTGATCGTCGAGTCGGCCGCCGCGAACATGGGCGTGCTGGCTCCCGAGCGCGGCTTCAACCGGGCACTGGCGCAGATCACGCAGGCGCACGGGGCGCTGCTCATCGTCGACGAGGTCCTGACCGGGTTCCGGGTCGGAGCTGCAGGCTGGTGGGGCCTCGAGGCGTCCAAGGTCGTGCCGGACGGCGCCGGGTGGAAGCCCGACCTCATCACGTTCGGCAAGGTCATCGGTGGTGGCATGCCCCTCGCCGCCCTCGGTGGTCGGCGCGAGGTCATGGACTTCCTCGCCCCGCTCGGGCCGGTGTACCAGGCGGGCACGCTCTCCGGCAACCCGCTCGCGGTCGCTGCCGGTACCGCCACGCTCCGCGCCGCGACGGCCGAGGTGTACGAGCACCTCGACCGCACGGCGTCGACCATCGCGACCGCCACGAGCGAGGCACTGTCGGCCGCGGGCGTCGCCCACACCGTGCAGCACGCCGGCAACCTGTTCTCGTTCGCGTTCACCGAGCAGGCACCCCGCAACTACGACGACGTGCGGGCACAGGACGTGTTCCGCTACGCGCCGTTCTTCCACGCGATGCTCGACGCCGGGGTGACCCTGCCGCCGAGCGTGTTCGAGGCGTGGTTCGTCACCGCCGCCCACGACGACCGCGCCGTCGGACGGATCCTGGACGCCCTGCCCGCGGCCGCGAGGGCTGCTGCCGCCGCGACCGCGTGACGGGCGCGGGGGCTGTTGCCGCCGCGACCGCGTGACGGGCGCGGGGGCTGTTGCCGCCGCGACCGCGTGACGGGCCGCGGGACTCAGGAGCAGTCGGCCTTGGTGAAGGTCGTGTCGACGGTCTTCGACGAGCCCTCGAACTTGTAGGTGTACCGCATGTCGACGTCCTCGTCGAGGAGCTTCTTCGTCTCGCTGTTCGAGCAGAGGTTCGGCCCGACGGCGTCGCGGATGGCACCTTCGGTGATCGAGGCCGGGTCGACGTTCGCCGACACCGTGTAGTCGTAGTGGATCGCGGCGCCCTCGGCCTCGATCCCGGTCCACGTCGTGACGGAGTCGACCTGCTTCGGCAGGTCGCTCTGCTCGCGGATCTGCTCGACCGCCTTCGAGACCTTCTCCTCGGTGGAGTCGCTGAAGGCCGCGTTCAGGCCCTGGCGGACGAGGAACGCCACCACGACGGCGACGACGACGCCGAGCACCGAGATCAGGACGCGCTTGCCGCGGGACGAGGACTTGGGCGGGGGAGCGTACGGTGCGGTGCCGGCCGGGGCTGCCTGGGCGTACGGCTGCTGGGCGTACGGCTGCTGGTACTGCTGGCCGACGGGGGGTTGCTGCTGGTACTGCGGCGGCTGCTGCGCGGACGGCTGGCCGTCGGGCTGGGGCGGCCCGGCGGGCTGCTGCGGGTACTGCTGGCCGTTCGGCTGGCCGGTGTTCGGCTGGCCGTCGTTCGGCTGCGGCTCGGACCCCGGGAAGGGCGGCGGCGTGTTCGTCATGGTTCCCCCTGGTGACGGTCAGCGGCGTGACACCGTGGTGCGGTGCCGGGTCCCTCCCCGACACGGGCCGCGGACACGGAACGCCCATTCAAGCACGCGTCAGGCGGATCGGCGTGCGGCCCAGCGCCCCTCGGCCCGCAGGATCGCGAGCGGGAAGTCGAACGCGTGCGACACCGCCGACGACGTGATGACCTGGTCCGAGGTGCCCTGGGCCACCGCGGCGCCGTCGCGCAGGAGCATCGCGTGCGACGTCGAGGCCGGCAGGTCCTCCAGGTGGTGGGTCACCATGACGCTGCCGAGGCCCGGGTGCCGGTGCCGCAGGGCGTCGACGGTCTCGAGCAGGTGCTCGCGGGCGGCGACGTCCAGCCCGGTCGCGGGCTCGTCGAGCAGGAGCAGCTGGGGCTCGGACATCAGGGCCCGGGCGATGAGGGCGCGGCCCCGCTCGCCCTGCGACAGCACCGGCCACCGGGCGTCCCGCCGGGCCGTGAGCCCCACGTCGGCGACGTGCTGCTCGGCCAGGGCGACCTGTTCGGCCGAGGGTTCCCACCGCATCATGAGGTCCGTCGTGCCGGTCAGGCCGGTCAGCACCGTCTCGAGGACGGTGAGCGGCGACAGCATGCGGTGTCGGGGGTCGACGTGGCCGATGTGCTGACGGAGTTCGCGGACGTCGACGCGTCCGAGTCGGCGACCGAGGACCTCGACCGTGCCCGCGGTGGGGTGTCCGGTCGCGCCGAGGACGGCGAGCAGGGTGGATTTGCCGGCACCGTTCGGTCCGAGCAGCGCCCAGTGCTCGCCGCGGCGGACGGTCAGGTCGATGTCGTGCAGCAGGTCGCGGCCGGAGCGCGTGACGCGGACCCCGGTGGCGTGGATCAGGACGTCGTCGCGCTCGTCGGTCATGACCCCATCGTGCCCCACCGCGCCGTGACGTCGTCCACGTGGGCTCGTGCGACGTCGACGAACCGGCGGGCAGCGGCTCGGGCGGTCTCGACGTCGCCGCTGCCGGCGGCCGCGTCGAGCGTGAGCCAGAGCGCTTCCGCGTCCCACTGCCGGAACGCGGGTGCCTCGGGCAACGCGTAGGCGAGCCGGGCCATCGCGAGGCGCAGGGCCTCACGCACCCAGCGGTTGCCGGACTGTTCGGACAGGAAGCGTGTGACCGCGAACGAACTCTCCGTGTACCGGTGATCGCGCACCTGGCCGTCCGCGCGTGCCCGTGCGACGAGCGCGCGGAACTCCTCGAGCGCGGGGCCCCGCAGGCCGGGCAGGACGTGGACGGCGCCGTGGGTGAAGACGCCGGTGAGCAGCTCCATCGTGTCGCGCCAGGTTGCGAGCGACGGTTGCCCGACGCGGTACCGGCCGCCGTCGTCCTCGACGAGCCCCAGGTCGTGCAGCCAGCGCAGTGCTCCGTGCACCTGCTCGGGTGTGGCACCGGTCCGTGTCACGAGGTCCTCGAGCCGATGCGTGGACCCCACCGCCAACGCGCCGGAGCGGACGTCTCGCAGCAGGGTACGGCCGACCGGACCGACGCGGTCTTCGGTGGTGTCGTCCGCCGGGCGGTGCGTCCGCGGGATCCCGACGTTCCGCCGGTGGACCTCGAACAGCCCGTCCATGACCTGGGCCGCCGCCGTCGCCACGGCCGGGTCACCGGACTCCACCGCGCGGGACGTGGTGGCGAACCAGGTGTGCACCTCGTGGACCGACCAGAGCTGCGTCGGGACCCGGGCCCACCGCATCCGCTCGAACGCACGCAGGCCCAGGCTGCGCACCAGGGTGTTCGGGGAGTGCTCGAACCAGAACTGGCAGGCGGCGGAGAACGCCGTCGGGTACTCCGGCAACCGGAGTGCCGCAGTGGTGCGAGCCCGCGCGACCCGGCGGTCGAGTTCGGCGCGGAGCTCAGGGGTGAGCGCCGGGATGGTCGCGCGGAGGGCCGGGCCGACCAGCGCGACCCAGAAGTCGAGCGTGTCCGAGAGGTCGGCGTCGGACAGTTCGTCGTACCACCACGAGCCGTCCGGGCGCCGGGACAGGATGCCGAGGTCCTCGAGGCGAGCCGCCGCTGCACGGACCCGGCCGCGAGGCGTGCCCCACTCCCACCCCAGTGCGTCGAGGTCGACGGGCACCGGTCCACGCGGGCCGGTGCGGACGTGGGCGAGCAGGGACGCGTAGGCGTCGTCGTTCGCCGCCGCCCAGGGGTCGGCGTCACCCCACTCGCCGACGACCACGGGTCAGCCGCGGTCGGCGCGGACCGCCTCGATGTGCTGTTCGAAGTTGCGGGTGAGGGCTCGACCGGCCTCGGCGGCCCCTTCACCGTCGCGCTCGGTGAGGGCCTCGCGCAGGATCGAGAAGAACGCCTCGGACCCGTACTGCTCGAACGGCGGCGTCGGGTTGAGCGTGAAGCGGACCCGCTCCATGGCACCCACGGCCGCGTTCTGCACCAGGGGGTTGCCGGAGTGCTCGACGGCGAACTCGATGATCTCGGTGAGGGCGCCGCTGAAGCCGTAGTCCCGCACCTTGCGCATGCGGTCGGCCTTGTCGAGCAACGCGGTGAGGGCTTCGACGTCCTCGTCGCTGTACTCGGGGACGCCCCAGCGCAGGCTGAGCTCGAAGAACCCTGCGGTCGCGCGGGTCGCGGTGACCCAGTCGTCGAAGGTGGGCGTGGCGACGCGGGTGTACCGGTTCGCCTCCATCTCGACCAGGCCGATGTCGACGAGCTTCGCGATCGCCTCACGGATCGGGGTGCGACTCACACCCAGCCACTGGACCAGCTCGTCGTCGTTCAGGCGCTCGCCGTGCTGCAGCGTGCCGTCACGGAGCGCCGCGAGCATCTTGTCGTAGACGACGTCGCGCAGGAGCTTCCGGGGAGAGCTCTCCACGGTGGACTTGGGGACCGGCATGTCATCTCCTCGAGGACGAAATCGACACTCGAAATCCTAGCGTGCCAATATGCAAACGTTTGCTAAAAAACGCCGGGATTCAGCCCGCAACGGCGACCACGGTGCGACCGTGCACCCGCCCTGCGACCACCTCGGCGCCGACCGTGATCGCCTGCTCGAGCGTGACGGTGCGGGTGACGTCGGCCAGCAGCGCCGCGTCGAGGTCGGTCGCCAGCCGGTCCCACGCTCGACGGCGGAGCTCCGGTGGGGCGTCGACGGAGTTGATGCCGAGCAACGAGACCGACCGCAGGATGAACGGCAGCACGGTCGTCGGCAGCGCGGAGTCCTGCGCCAGCCCGCAGGCCGTCACCGCGCCACCCCACCGGGTCGAGGCCAGCACGTTCGCCAGGGTGGCCCCGCCGACGCTGTCCACCGCTCCGGCCCACGTGGCACGCTGCATCGGCTTGCCCGGCTCGGACAGTGTGCCGCGGTCGATGACCTCGATGGCACCGAGCCGGCGGAGCGAGTCCGTGTTGGCCGAGCGACCCGTCGACGCCGTCACCCGGTACCCGCGGGCCGCGAGCAGGGCGATCGCCACGGTGCCGACCCCGCCGGACGCGCCGGTCACGAGCACCGGCCCGTCGTCCGGCGCGACGAAGCGCTCGAGCGCCAGCACGCTGAGCATCGCGGTGAACCCCGCCGTGCCGATGGCCGCCGCGAACGAGTCGTCGATCGTCTCGGGCAGCACGACGAGCGATCCGGACGGCACGACCGCCTGCGCCGCCCAGCCCCCGTGCCTGCTCTCACCCAGGCCGGCACCGTTCAGCACCACCCGGTCGCCGATCGCCACCTCGTGCACGCCGGGACCGAGCCCGGACACCGTGCCCACGACGTCGATCCCCGGAACGAGCGGGTCGAGCCGAGCGACACCGGGGTTCCGCGCCAGGGCCAGCCCGTCCTTGTAGTTGACGCTCGAGTACGTGACGTCGACCAGGACCTCGCCCTCGGCCGGATCCGGCAGGTCGACGTCGGTGACGGTGGGCGGGGTTGCACTGGACACGAGGACGGCGCGGGTCATGCGCCGGACGCTACCCCCCTCCCTCGCAGGCTCGGTCGGCGCGCCCGGCATGCCGCTGGCGCGTCATCGCCGAGCCGGTCGCGCCCGGCGGTCTGCCCGCTCTTTCCCAGAACGTGCGCGATGGCTGGTGGGATCGGGCGTACCGGGGCGGAACAACCGACGGGGTACGCCCGATTCGACCAGGTGCGCCCGAAACAGCCCCCAGCCCCAACCCCAGCCCCAGCCCAGCCCAGCCCAGCCCAGCCCAGCCCAGCCCAGCCCACTCAGCCGAACATGATGGCGGCCTCGTCGAAGCGCGCCTGCGGCACCGTCTTGAGCTCGCCGAGCGCCTCCTCGAACGAGACGTGCTCGATCTCGGTGCCCCGGAGCGCCACCATCCGGCCCCAGCGCTCCTCGACCACGGAGTCGATCGCCGCCAGGCCGAGCCTGGTCGACAGCACCCGGTCGTACGCCGTCGGCGTGCCGCCGCGCTGGATGTGCCCCAGGGTCGTGGCCCGCGTCTCGATGCCCGTCATCTCCTCGATGAGCGGCGCGAGGCGCTCGCCGATGCCACCGAGCCGCGGGCGCCCGAAGGCGTCGAGGCCACGCTCGGTGTGCGCGGTGTCCTCGTGGTCGGGGACGAAGCCCTCGGCCACCACCACGAGCGGGGCACGACCGCGGTCGTAGGCGGCCCGCACCCACTTCGCGATCTGTTCCATGCTCGTCTTCTGCTCGGGGATGAGGATCGCGTGCGCGCCCGCGGCCATGCCGGAGTGCAGCGCGATCCAGCCCACGTGCCGGCCCATCACCTCGGCGACCATGCAGCGCGAGTGCGACTCGCCCGTGGTGCGCAGGCGGTCCATGGCCTCGGTCGCGATGGCGACGGCGGTGTCGAAGCCGAACGTGTAGTCGGTCGCACCCAGGTCGTTGTCGACGGTCTTCGGCACGCCCACGATCTTCAGCCCGGCGTCGGTGAGGCGCTTCGCGGCGGCGAGGGTGCCCTCGCCGCCGATCGCGACGATGGCGTCGATGCCGTGCTTCTCGAGCATCCGCTCGATGTTCTCGACCCCGCCGTTGGGGCCCTCGAACGGGTTCGTGCGGCTGGTGCCGAGGATGGTGCCGCCCTGCTTCGCGATGCCCTGGATGTCCTTGCGGCCGAGCGGGACGATGTCGCCGTCGACCACGCCGCGCCACCCGTCGCGGAAGCCGATGAAGTCGTGGCCGTAGATGGCGATGCCCTTGAGGACGATCGCGCGGATGACCGCGTTCAGGCCGGGGCAGTCGCCTCCGGAGGTGAGGATGCCGATGCGCATGGTGAACTCCGTCGTCGGGTGGTGGGGATCACTGCCCATCATGACTGACGGTGGTTCAGCATTACCATCCCCGTGTGTCCCTGCTCGCTTCCGCCGCCGCTGCCGTCGACGACGCTGGTGCGTCCGGTGACGCGTCGCGCGTCGACACGGTGTACCGGCCTGGAGGCGCGGTGGACGTCGCGTCGACCCTGCGGCCCCTGCAGCGCGGCTCCGGCGACCCGGCCTTCCAGGTGGCCGGCGGTGTCGTGTGGCTCGCGCTGCAGACGCCCTCCGGCCCCGCTTCCGTCGCGATCCGGCGGGCCGGCGACACCATCGCGGTCTCGGCGTGGGGGAGCGGAGCGCCCTGGGCCGTTTCCCACGCTCCTGAGCTGCTCGGTCGCGGCGACGACTGGTCGTCGTTCGACGTCTCCGGCAACGAGTTCCTGGCCGCGGCACGACACCGGCAGCCCGGGCTCCGGCTGCTCCGCACGAACACCGTCGTCGCGATGCTCGTGCCGGCGATCATGGAGCAGAAGGTGACCTCGCGTCAGGCGTGGGGCGCGTGGCGGTACCTGCTCCGTCGGCACGGCACCCCGGCGCCCGGCCCGGCACCCGCGGGCATGATGGTGCCGCCCGACGCCCGGACGTGGGCTCGGATCCCGAGCTGGGAGTGGCACCGGGCCGGCATCGAACCGGGGCGCTCGGCGACCGTGATGCGCGCCGTGCAGCTCGCGCCGGCACTCGAGCGGACCCTGGCGCACGGCCGCGGCGGCGAGGCCGTGTCCACGAAGCTGCAGTCCATCCCCGGGGTCGGCCGGTGGACCGCCGCCGAGACCGCGCAGCGATCCCACGGCGACCCGGACGCACCGAGCGTGGGGGACTTCCACGTGCCGGCGCTCGTCGGGTGGGCGCTGACCGGTTCGCCGGTCGACGACGACGGGATGCTCGAGCTGCTCGAGCCCTGGCGCGGGCACCGGGAGCGCATCGTGCGCCTGATCGCCGGCTCGGGGTTCCGGAAGCCGTCGTTCGGGCCGCGGATCACGATCCAGGACCACCGCGGCCACTGAGCGGTCGTCCGCAGAACACCGGTGTTCGCGCGTCGCACACCGGCACGCGCGTGTTCGGAGCGTGAACACCGGTGTCTCGCAGGGTGTCAGGGGTGGCGGGTGCCCTCGCCGGCCAGGACGGCGCGGTAGCCCTCGCGGAACGTCGGGTACTGCGGTGTCCACCCCGTCGACCGGAGCAGCGTGTTGGACAGGCGCTTGTCGCCGCCGGCCTGCCGTGCGTCGCCCTCGCCGGTGGACGGCTCGGCGACGTGGAGCTCGTCGGCCAGGAACCGCAGCACGTCGTCCAGTCGGCTCGGCTCGTCGTCGGTACCCAGGTAGAGCGGTGCCGGGTCGGGCAGCGCCGCCAGGTGCACGAGTGCGGCGGCAGCGTCGTCGCGGTGGATGCGGTTCGTGTGCGGTGAGGTGCCCGGCGCCAGTCGCGCGGACCCGGACCGGACCTGGTCGATGAGTCGCTCGCGGCCGGGGCCGTAGACGCCCGACAGCCGGACCAGCACGGCGCCGGGAGCCCGTTCGCGCAGCAGGACCTCGGCCTCGACCAGGACCTCGGCGGTCGGGGTCGCACCACGCGCCGGGGTCTCCTCGGTGACCTCGCTGCCGTCGGCGACGTCGTAGACCGCGGTCGAGGACACGACGAGCACCCGGGGGTCGGCGTCCGAGGCGTCGATGCCGTCGAGCACGTTGCGCAGACCGTCGACGTAGGTGGCGCGGTACTCGTCGACGTCGCGGCTGCCGGCGGCGAAGGCCACGACGACGACGCTCGTGTCGGCCGGGATCGCGGGGACCTCGTGGCGCAGGTCGACGCTCCGGCCGGTGATAGGAGCGGGGATCAGCTCGGCGCGGCGGCGGAGTCCGATCACGCGGTGGCCCTGGTCGGCGAAGCGCAGGCCGGCTTCGGTCCCGAGGTCGCCGCATCCGGCGATGACGACTGTCGTGGAGTTCTGCACGGCTCGACACTGGCACGGCCGGTTGGTGGAAGGCGGGGAGGCGCGCACATCACGGATCACTAGGGTCAGCGCATGGGGCGGCAGCGGCGACGGGTGGTGCGTGACGTGGCGATCGCCGTGCCCCCGTTCGTCGAGATCGCGCTCGTCGTCGCCGGCTCGATCGTCTCCGTCGGAGCCGTGGGGGAGAGCGCTGCGTCGTGGGCGCCGTTGTCGTGGCCGCTGTACGCCGTGCTCGGGACGTTCCCGTTCGCGGTCGGCGCGCTCGTCGCTGCGGTGCGGCTCCGCGGACTCGAAGCCAGGACGCCGGCGATCTGCTTCGCTGCCCTGTCGGTGGCCGTGGGTGCCATCCCCTTCGTCGGGATGCTGAGCGTCTTCGTACAGTTCTGGAGCGTCTCGCCTAGATGAGAACGGTTATCGTCTAGATGACCCTCATCCGCACTGCACTCAGGAGCTCCATGTCCGCTCGACCTCCACGTCTCCTCCCGGCACTCGTCATCGCGGGGCTCGTCCCACTCGTCGCCACCGCGATCGCCGTCCCCGCCTCGGCTGCACCCACCGTGACCCGGACCGCCCACCACAGCTGGCTCGTCACGGCCGACCCGACCGCGAAGCGCGTGTACGTCAACGACGCCGTGACCGGCAGGCGGACCGCCACCCTGAGCGGGATCGAGTTCGGCACCCACGCGGGCTCGGTGCAGCTCGGCCACGGGCAGATCGCGTTCATGGACGAGTCGAAGCCGCAGCTCGACGTCCTGGCCATCGGCCCCCGCGGTACGGCCCGCATCGCGCAGCACTACGCGATCCCGAACGGCGACGGCCGGTGGGAGCGCGCCGGCTGGCTGTCCACCGACACGGCGCGGCGTCACCTGGCGGTCGGGTCCGACTTCGACGGCTCCGAGCGCCAGCGGGTCACGGTGATCGACCTGCGGCGGAAGACGGAGCACACTGCTCGGATCGACACCTCGGCCGTGCAGCTCGCCACGACGGGCAAGCGCGGCACCGAAGAGGTCGAGACGTTCCTGGTCGGCAGCCCCCTGCGCCTGGTAGTCACCGCGGGCGGACGACTCGACGCCTACTCCGTGTCCGCGATCATGCAGGGTGCGACCCACCCGCGCCCCGTCGCGACCACGCCCCTCGGCGCCTACCCGCACGGCCCGATCGTCAACGCCACCGGGACGGTGATCGGCTCCGACCTGGCCGCCGGCGTGCAGACCGTCCGGGTGACACGGACCGGCTTCACGGGCTCCCGGTCCGTCGCCTACCCGAAGCCGAGCGTGCAGAGCTACCGGCCCCGCATGGCACCGGACGGCACGACCGTGGTCGGCACCCAGGCCGGCACCACGGCCGCGGGGACCCCGTGGAACGCCGTCCCCGCCTACCTGACCACCTCGTCGACGTCGTCGAGCAGGATCAGCAGCGTCGACCTCGGCACCGGTTCCTTCACCCGGGTCGCCGTGACCGCGCGGTTCGCCGCCGTCGCGCTGACGTCGGGCACCGGCGACTCGCTCGTCCTGGTGCGCAAGCAGGCCGACGGCGTCTACTCCGGCCGGACGACCTCGGTCGCGCTCACGCCGCTGCGCAAGGGGCCCGTCGCCGGACAGCCGGCCACCGGGGCGTCGGTGCGGTTCACCGCGGCGACCGACGACGGCCGCAGTGTGTTCGTGACGCGGGGCGACGAGGGGAAGATCACCCAGATCGACACCGCCGGCGCGACGCCGTCCGTGCTCCGCACCATCACGCTGCCCACGGCTCTCGCCGGGGGTGGGTACATGACGACGGTCGACTCGACGATGAGCCCGTACGACCTCAGCGGTCGCTGATCGTTCGTCGATCGACAACCGGCCGCCGACCGCCCCACGGGGTGGTCGGCGGCTAGGGTCCTGGTGTGATCGTCTGGTTGAACGGAACACACGGGGCGGGCAAGACGACGACGAGCCGACTGCTCCAGCCGCTGCTGCCCGGCTCGCGGGTCCTCGATGCCGAGAAGGTCGGCGAGGTGCTGATGGACGTCACGCCGGGGCTGCCGGCCAGTGACAACTTCCAGCACTGGGACCCGTGGCGGCCGCTCGTGGTCGAGACCGCCCGCCGGGTGCACGACTACGTGGGCGGACCGCTCATCATGCCGATGACGGTCCTGGTCGAGGCCTACTGGCGCGAGATCGCCGCGGGACTCGCCGCCCACGGCATCCCGGTCCGGCACTTCGTGCTGCACGTCGACGAGCCGACGCTCCGCGACCGGATCCAGCACGACCCGATCGTGGGCCCGTCGACGTTCCGGTTCGCGTACGTCGACGCCTACGCAGATGCGGCGCGCGGCTGGCTGCACGTCGAGGCCGAGGTCATCGACGCGACCGACACCCCGGCCAGCGAGGTCGCCCGCGCCGTCGCGGACGCGGTGACGTCAGAGCGCTGACAGCACGAGCTCCCGGATGCCGGGGCGCTCCGGCTGCCCGTGGTCGACCAGCACCGCCCGCATCCCGGCCGCCCTGGCACCGACCACGTCGCGCTCGGGGTCGTCGCCCACGAAGAGACAGTCCGCCGGGTTCACGCCGAGCTCCCGCGCCAGGGTTCCGAACGCGCGGACGTCCGGCTTCTGGAACCCGATGCGTTCCGAGGTGCAGACGACGTCGAACGCGTCGGCCAGGCCGGTCCGTGCGAGCTTGTCGCGTTGCTGGGTCTCCGTGCCGTTCGTCAGGAGCCCGAGGCGGTGTCCGTGCTCGCGCAGCTCGTGCAGCAGCGGCAGGCTCTCGGGGAAGAGCCGCCACGCCTCCCGGTACGCACCCGAGTAGTCGTCGAACACCGCGTCCAGGCCGGCGTCGTCCTCGGGGACCACGACACCCAGCGGCGGCAGGACCGTGCGGAGCCGTGCGCGTCGCTGTTCCTGGAAGCTGATCGCCCCGGACCGCCAACGCTCGAACTGCTCGTCCTCGGCCGTGAACCAGTCGCGGAGGACCGCCTCCGTGGCCTCGACGCCGAAGCCCTGCAGGAACCGGGTCACGCCTGCCCGAGCCGACCCGTGGTGGTCGAACAGCGTGCCGTCCAGGTCGAAGCCGATCGCTCGCGGAGTCCCCACGTGCCCAGGCTAGGGCTGCTCCCGGTCCGTGCGGACCCTGCGAGGTGAACAGCTGCGGACCCCCGCGAGGTGAACAGCACTGTCCGCCGCACGCAGCCCCGGGGTTCGCCACCGCCCGGATCATGCCGGAGACTGGTCCGGGCCACTCACGAAGCGGCCCGCCCCACCACCAGCAAGGAAGGCTCCGCATGCCCGAGCTCCCCGTCGTGTTCGAAGTCGGCTCGATGATCGCCCTGGTCGCGATCCTGCTCGCCGACCTGCTCATCGTCGCGCGTCGTCCGCACGTGCCGACGCTGCGCGAATCCGGCATCTGGGTGGGCGTCTACGTCGGGCTGGCGCTGGTCTTCGCGGTGCTGATGCTGGTCTTCGCCGGCGGCGACTCGGCCGGGCAGTTCCTGGCGGGCTGGCTGACCGAGTACAGCCTGAGCATCGACAACCTGTTCGTGTTCGTCATCATCATGGCGCGCTTCTCGGTGCCGAAGAAGATCCAGCAAGAGGTGCTGCTGCTCGGCATCATCATCGCGCTCGTGCTCCGCGGGATCTTCATCCTGGTCGGCGCGCAGCTCATCGAGAACTTCTCGTGGATCTTCTACATCTTCGGTGCCTGGCTGATCTGGACGGCGATCCAGCAGCTCCGCGGCGAGGACGAGGACGACCAGAAGGACAGCTTCATCGTCCGGCTGCTGCGCCGCCGGGTCCGCCTCACCGACACGTTCGACGGCATGAAGTTCCGCACCCACCACGACGGCGTCCGGCACTTCACGCCGCTGCTCGTCGTGCTCATCGCGATCGGCACCACCGACCTGCTGTTCGCGCTCGACTCGATCCCGGCGATCTTCGGCATCACCGAGAGTCCTTTCATCGTGTTCACCGCGAACGTCTTCGCCCTGATGGGCCTGCGCCAGCTCTACTTCCTGCTCGGCGGCCTGCTCGAGCGCCTGGTCTACCTGAAGTACGGCATCGCCGTGATCCTGGCCTTCATCGGTGTGAAGCTCGTCCTGCACGCGCTGCACGACAACGAGCTGCCGTTCCTGAACGGCGGCCACCACATCGAGTGGGCACCGGAGATCAACACGTGGGTGTCCCTGCTCGTGATCGTCGCCGCGATGGCCGTGTCCACGCTGGCGAGCCTCGTGCGCATGCGCGGCGAGACCCCCGCGACCGACGACGGCGCAGCCGAGATCGACCAGGACCGAGCCGACCAGGACCCCGCCCGGACCTCGGACTGAAAACCCGTTTGAACGATCCGCTCCGCTCCCTCGTTGTCTGGGTATGGCACTCCGCAAACGCACCAAGGTCATCATCGGGATCTCCGCCGGCGTCGTCGTCGTGGCGGCAGCAGCCGTCATCGCCGGCCCGGTCATCTACGCGAACACCGTCAACGGCCAGGCCGCGGCAGCACCCTCGCTGTCGGCGTCCTCGTCCGGCACCCTCGACGCGAAGGACGCCGACGGCACCTGGACCAGCAAGAGCAGCTCGTACGCCGGGTACCGGGTGCACGAGGTCCTGCAGGGGAATGATGTGAACGTGGTCGGTCGCACGAAGGACGTCAAGGGCACCGCCGTCGTCGACGGCGGCTCGCTCACCAAGGCGTCCGTCACCGTGCAGGTCGGCAAGATCAGCACCCCCGAAGCCGCACGCGACGAGTACTTCCGCTCCACCGCACTGCAGACCGACAAGTACCCGACGGCGACGTTCGAGCTCACCAAGCCCGTCGACGTCACGAAGGCGCTCGACGGCTCCACGCAGGACGTCACCCTGACCGGCACGATGGAGCTGCACGGCGTCGAGAAGCCGGTCACGGCCGACGCGCAGGTCGCGGTCGGCAAGGGCGGCACCGTCCAGGTCGCCGGCACCGTGCCGATCACCTTCGCCGACTACGGCGTGAAGGCCCCCTCGCTCGGCTTCGTCACCGTGGACGGGAAGGGCTCCGTCGAGTTCTCCCTCGACCTCGGGAAGTGACCGTGACGAGCCGTTCCGCGGACGAGTTGCTCGCGACGCTGTACCGCGAGCACGGTGACGCGCTCACGCGGTACGTCCGGCACCTCACGCGGGACGGCTCGACGGTCGAGGACGTCGTGCAGGAGGCGATGGTCCGCGCCTGGCAGCGCCCGGCCGTGCTCGAACGGGCACCCGACAGCGCACGGGCGTGGTTGTTCACGGTGGCGCGCAACCTGGTCGTGGACGAGGCGCGCTCCGCACACAACCGGCGCGAGCACGGCACCGAACACCAGGTGGAACGGATCGAGTCGGACAGCACGGACGCCGTGCTGGACCGGATCGTGGTCGCCGACGCACTCGCGTCGTTGACCCCGGACCACCGCCGCGTGGTGGTCGACGCGTACTGGCTCGGGCACACGGTGCCGGAGATCGCACGACGACACGACATCCCGGAGGGCACCGCCAAGTCGCGGCTGCACTACGGGCTGCGAGCCCTCCGGCTCGCACTGCAGGAACGAGGAGTGACCCGATGAGCGACGACAAGTACGCAGAGTGGGATGCGGCGTACGTCCTCGGGTCGCTCCCGGCGAGCGAGCGCCTGGAGTACGAACGACACATCGAGAACTGCGACCGCTGTGCGGCCGCCGTCGCCGAGCTGGTCGGTCTGCCGGGTCTGCTCGGCAAGCTGCCGGCCGACCAGGCGATCGAGATCGCGGAACCGGACGGGAGGCCCGACACCCGTTCCGAGAGCGACCTCGCCTCCGTCGCGCACCGCGTCCGACACCGTCGCCGCCGTCGCCGGGTCTGGGTCGCCGCCACCGCCGGGCTCGCGGTGGTCGCCGCCGTCCTGGGCGGGCTCGCGGTCGGGGCAGCGGGGGAGCGCACCACGGTGCAGGCCGGCTCCGCGCCGACCGCTGCGGCCACAGCCGACCGGTACGACATGAGCGGCGTGCAGGGCCTCGACGTCAAGCTGGCCGTCAGCGGCGAGCAGTGGGGCACCCGCTTCGACTGGGGGTGCTCGTACGGCGGCAAGGCGTGGTCCCCCGACGGGTCGATCCTCTACGACCTCGTCGTCGTCCGGAACGACGGCACGACGCAGACCGTCGGCTCGTGGACGGCTGCCGGTGCGGATGCGCGCGGGCTGTCGGCCTCGACGGACATCCCGCGCGACGACATCAGGAGCGTCCAGGTGCGGCTGCGCGGTGAGCGCGGCGCGCTCGCCGTCGTCACGCTCTAGCCGGCGTCGGCCTCGTCCGCAGCGTCGTCGGGGCCGACGGCGTCCTGGACGCGCGCGCTGACGGACCGCAGCGTCTCGGCGTCGGTCCCCACGGGCCTCCAGAACAGGTCCTCCAGCGCACCGGTGTGCGCGCGGATGCCGGCGAGCACCGCTCGCCGACCGTCCGCGGTCATGACCACCCAGCTGCCGCGCGCGTCGCTCGGGCAGTCGGCGCGCTCGACCAGGCCGCGGGCCACCATCCGCGTGACCTGGTGGCTGACGCGCGACTTCTCCCAGCCGATCCCCGTGGCGATGTCCCGGACGCGCAGACGGTGGTCGGGGTCGCGGTGCAGGCCGATCAGGATCTCGAACTCGGGGACCGAGATGCCGGCTCCCGCCTGGACGGCCCGGTCGAGCGCCCGGTCGAGCTGTCGCCAGGCGTCGTGGTACGCGTCCCAGGTGACCCAGTCGTGGCCACCGTTGCCCTCCGTCGACATGCCGACCAGCGTATCCACCGGGCGGGGCATCGGACCGCGCCACGGGTGCTTTCATCCGCTCGGATGACTCCTGGCCGACGTACGGCGTGCTCCGAGGTCGCGTCGGACGTGCGGCATACGATCGGGGGATGCCGAGTGCTCGCCTCCAGGACACGACCGATGACGCCGTCGCGCTCGTGCGCCGGTGGCTGGCGGCGTCCGCCGGGGTGAAGCCCGACCCGGGTGCGGCCCGTCTGGCCCAGGTCCTGCGCGACGAGCAGGGCCTCGACTTCACCCGTGGTTTCGTCGACAAGGTCGTCCGCCCCGAAGACCCCCGGGTCGCCGCGCGCAACCTCGAGCAGCTGAGCCGTGACGTCCCCGACTTCCTCGCCTGGTACCTGCGCGGTGCGGTGACGCTGGGTGGCGGGTTCGCCACCATGGCGCCGTGGGCCGTGATCCCCACCGCGCGCCGGATCCTGCGCCGGATGACCGGGCACCTGGTGATCGACGCGAGCACGAGCAAGCTCGGTCCCGCGCTCGCCAAGCTCCGCGGACCGGGCACCCGCCTCAACGTGAACCTGCTCGGCGAAGCCGTCCTCGGCAGCGCCGAGAGCGACCGACGCCTGCAGGGCACGATGGACCTGCTCGCCCGCGACGACGTCGACCACGTGTCGATCAAGGTGAGCGCCGTCGTGCCGCAGACCTCGCCGTGGGCCTTCGACCAGACCGTCGAGCGCGTCGTCGACCGGCTCGTCCCGCTGTACCGCCTGGCCGCGGCGCCGACGGCCGCCGGACGCCCCGCCAAGTTCATCAACCTCGACATCGAGGAGTACCGCGACCTCGACGTCACCCTCGCCGTGTTCCGGACGCTGCTCGACCGTGACGAGTTCGCCGACCTGCAGGCCGGCATCGTGCTGCAGGCCTACCTGCCCGACGCCGCCGGAGCGCTCGACGCGCTGACCGAGTGGGCGCAGGAACGCCGGTCGCGCGGCGGAGCCCCGATCACGGTGCGGCTCGTCAAGGGCGCGAACCTCGCGATGGAACACGTCGACGCGATCGTGCACGGGTGGCCCCTCGCCACCTGGGGCAGCAAGCGCGAGACCGACACCGCCTACCTCCGGATGCTCGACGCCGCGCTGACGCCGGAACGCACCGACGCCGTGCGGATCGGGGTCGCCGGGCACAACCTGTTCGACCTCGCCACCGCGTGGGTGCTCGCCCAGCGGCGCGGGGTGACCGACGCCGTCGACGTCGAGATGCTGCTCGGCATGGCGTCCACCCACGCACAGGCCGTCCGCGCCGACGTCGGGCAGATCCTGCTCTACACGCCCGTCGTCCAGCCCGACGAGTTCGACTCCGCCATCGCGTACCTGGCGCGCCGCCTGCAGGAGAGCGCCAGCCCCGAGAACTTCCTCGCCGCCGCGTCCGACATCGACCACGACGCCAGCGTGTTCGAGCGGGAGCACAGCCGGTTCCTGGCATCCGTCGCCGCACTCGACGAACCCGTCCCCGCCAGCCACCGCACCCAGGACCGCCACCGCGCGCTCGGTGAACCGGTCCTGCGGGACGCGTTCCGGAACGCCCCCGACACCGACCCGTCCGTCGCCGCGAACCGGGCCTGGGCACTCGACGTCCTGCGCCGGGTGCCGCGCTCGCAGCTCGGTGCGCAGACGATCCGTGGGGCGAAGGTCGCCGACCGCTCCAAGCTCGAGCGGATCATGGCCCGGACCGCCCAGGCCGGCGTGAACTGGGGCCGACAGGACCCGTCCGACCGCGCCGAGCTCCTCGACCTCATCGGACACGAACTCGAGACCCGCCGCGCCGACCTGATCGAGGTGATGGCCGCCGAGACCGGCAAGACCTTCACCGAGGCCGACACCGAGGTGACCGACGCCGTCGACGCCGCCCACTACTACGCCGAGCGCGCTCGGCGCCTCGGGGACGTCGAGGGCGCGCAGTACGTGCCGCCACGGTTGACCGTCGTCGTGTCACCGTGGAGCTCCCCCGTCGCGGTCCCCGCCGGGGGCGTGCTGGCTGCGCTCGCCGCGGGCAGCGGTGTCGTGTTCAAGTCCGCACCCGAAGCGAAGCGCTCGGGGGCCGTGCTCGCCGACGTGCTCTGGGACGCCGGGGTGCCGCACTCGCTGCTGCAGCTCGTCGACCTGGCCGAGGACGAACTCGGCCGCGACCTCGTCGGCCACCCCACGGTCGACCGCATCATCCTGACCGGCTCGTCCGACACCGCCCGCTCGTTCCGCTGGTGGCGCGCCGGGCTGCCGCTCAACGCCGAGACGAGCGGCAAGAACGCCATCGTCGTCACGCCGAGCGCCGACCTGGACCTGGCGGTGCAGGACATCGTGCGGTCCGCCTTCGGGCACGCCGGACAGCAGTGCTCGGCGGCGTCGCTGGTGATCCTGGTCGGGTCGGTGGGCGAGAGCGAGCGCTTCCAGCGGCAGCTCGTCGACGCCACCCGCACGCTCCGGGTGGCGTGGCCCGACGACCCCACGGCGCAGGTCGGCCCGCTCATCACGGAGCCGCAGGGCGCCCTCCGTCAGGGTCTGACCGAGCTCGGCCCGGGGGAGTCCTGGCTCGTGCAGCCCGAGGCGGTCGACGACTCCGGTCGGCTCTGGTCGCCGGGCATCCGCGACGGTGTCCGCCCCGGCAGCGACTTCCACCAGACCGTGTACTCGGGCCCGGTGCTCGGCATCATGCGGGCCGAGACCCTCGAGCAGGCCATCGCGATCCAGAACGGCACCGACTTCGGGCTGACGGCGGGCATCCACTCGCTCGACGTCGACGAGGTGTCCGAGTGGCTCGCCCGTGTCCGCGCCGGCAACCTCTCCGTCAACCGCGGCACCACCGGTGCCGTCGTCGGGCGCCAGCCGTTCGGCGGCTGGAAGGGTTCGTCGGTCGGTACCGGCACCAAGGCCGGCGGTCCGATGTACGTCGCGACGCTCGGCCGGTGGCTGCCCACGCCCCGCACGGTGCACCGGAGCATCCAGCTGCACGGCCTGCCCCCGCGCGTGACCGCGGTGATCGAGGCCGCACGCAGCGGGCTGTCGTTCGAGGAGTTCGACCGTGTGCGCGCCGGTGCCCTGAGCGACGTCCGTGCACGCGAGACCCTGTTCCGCTCGCAGGACCTGGCGGGACTCGTGGTGCAGCGGAACGTGCTGCGTCACCGTCCCCAGTCCGTCATCGTGCGCCAGGCCGAGGACGCCTCGACCGTGGACCTCGTCCGGACGCTCGTCGCCGCGACCTCGGCACGGGCGCACGTCCTGCTGAGCACGGCTCGGCCGCTGCCCGGCCCCCTCACCCAGCTGCTGGCGGGGAACCGGTCGCCGCTCGACGTCGTCGACCACCTGGTGGAGTCCGACCAGGAGTTCCACGCCCGCGCGTCGTCGGGGGCGGTGTTCCAGGCGGACTGGTCCAGCGGTCAGGACGACGAGCCCGTCGACGCGCTCGAGGCCGTGCTGTCACAGGGGCAGGACCGCCCGGCACACACGGCGTTCGGCGGTCCCGGGGCCCGCATCCGGCTGCTCGGCGGCGACTCCCAGGCTCTCGAAGAAGCACTGGGCGCGAGCATCGACGTCGCGATCCACGACGCCCCCGTGGTCGAGGCCGGCGTGATCGAGATGCTGCCGTACCTGCGCGAGCAGTCGGTGTCGATCACCGCGCACCGGTTCGGCGACGTCGACAGCGATTTCTCCGAGCTGCGCGTGTAGGCACTTCCGCTTCGCGCGCGTTGCGCTTCGTACGTTCCACTTCGTGAGCAGAAGAGGTCGGATCCCCAGACGGGACCCGACCTCTTCTGCTCACGAAGTGCCCCGGGGATCAGTCCTCGGCGTCACCCGCTTCTTCGTCCTCGACGCCGGTCTCGGCCATGCGGTCCCGCAGGTGGTCTGCCATCGCGCCGGCGCCTTCACCGGCGTGGTCGTGGTCGACCTGCTCGATCAGACCCTGCAGCTTCTCGTGGTTCGTGGCATCGGTGGCACCGTCCATGACGGGCTCGGTCTGCTCGTTGTCGCTCATGCTCCGGACGCTACGCCGCGGTTGCTGCGGAACGGTAGTGGAGCTCGACCGCCCCGCCGTCGAACTGCGTGGTGCCGACGAGTTCGTACACCGGCGTCGGTGCGGAGACCGGCAGCAGTGGGGCTCCGGCACCGAGTGCGATCGGCATCACGGTGACCCGCAGCTCGTCGAGGATGCCCGCCTGCTGGTACTGCGCCGCGAGCAGTCCGCCGCCGACGACCCAGACGTCACGGCCGGCGGCCACGCGCTCGAGGTCGGCCTGGTGGTCGCCGACCTCGCCCGAGACGAAGCGCACGTCGGCGCCGTCGGGCACCGGAAGGTCTCGCGTGGTGAACACCCACGTCGCCAGGTCCGGGTACGCCCACGTGTCGTCGTGCTCGAGCAACCACTCGTACGTCGTCGACCCCATCGCGATCGCGCCGACGCCCGCGTAGAACCGGTCGTGGTGCTCCTGGAACGGCTCGAAGCCGAACCGCAGCAGCCAGTCGAGGTCGTCGTCGGGCGCAGCGACGAAGCCGTCCAGCGAGGACGCGACGGAGTAGATCGTGCTCATGCCAGGGACGCTACCGAGCACCCCCGACAGCACTCAGCGCCGTCCTCCGCGACCGACGACCGCTGCCTCGGCGATCGCCAGGGCGGCGGCGATCCAGAGCTGGTCGAGCGCGAACCGGCGGCGACGGGGATCGGCGACGGCCAGCGGCACCATCGTCACGCCGTGCAGGGTGTCCACGACGGCGCTCAGGGTGTGCGCGTTGCCGGAACCCGCCCGCGCGACGAGCACAGCCTGTCCGAGCTGCCGGACCCCGAGCACACCGTGCAGCGCCGCCTGGTCCGACCCTCGGGCCGCACGGCTCAGGTGCCACAGGCCGAGCCCAGCTCGGGCCAGCTCGACGACGGCTGCTCCGGACACGGTCGACGACCGGCGGCTCATCGTCGGCGTCCTGCGACGAGGGCGACGGCCCCGGCGGCACCGAGCACCGCTCCGATGATCCCGTTGCCGACCCGGCGGTGCTCCACCCACCAGGTCTGCGGCGACCAGGCGTGCGCGGACTCGTCGAAGACCCCGTGTGCACCGTGGTCGCCCGGCACCGGCTCGTACAGGTTGTCCCGCATCTCGAGGCCGTCCTTGTCCGGAGCCTGCTGCCCGTCGACCAGGGTCTTGGCGGCGTACCAGTCGGCGAAGCGTCCGCTGATCCGGTTGCCGAGGATCGTGTAGACCGTGGACTCGCCCACCCAGGTGCGGCTGCGCGGCCGCTCGGCCACCGCGGCGATGGCCCGGGCACCGACCTCGGGCTGGTAGATCGGGGCGACCGGCTGCGGGTGGTGCGGCAGCTTCGACTTCACCCACTGGAACTGGATGGTGTTGAGCGCGGGCATGTCCACGCGGGACACCTTGACCTTGCTGCCCTGCTCGCGCAGCTCGGAGACGACGGACTCGGTGAACCCGACGATCGCGTGCTTCGCTCCGCAGTACGCGGCCTGCAGGGGGATCCCGCGGAACCCGAGCGCCGAACCGACCTGGATCACGTGCCCACGACCGCGGGGGACCATCCGCGACAGTGCAGACCGGGTGCCGTTCACGAAGCCGAGGTAGGTCACGTGCAGCGCCCGCTCGAAGTCCTCCGGGGCGGTGTCGAGGAACTTCCCGAACACCCCGACCATCACGCCGTTCACCCACAGGTCGATCGGCCCGAGCTCCTGCTCGACCCGGTCGGCCGCGGCCTCGACGGCGTCGCGGTCGGAGACGTCGGCGACCAGGGCCAGGCCGCGGCGCCCGGCGGCCACGACCTCGGCGACGGCGGCGTCGACGCCCTCCTGCCCGCGGGCCAGGACGGCCACGTCCCACCCCCGTGCGGCGAGCTCCCGCACGGTCGCCCGTCCCAGTCCTGCGGATCCACCGGTCACCACTGCCACTCGAGTCATGGCTCCCTTGTACCTGCGGTCGCCCATGCACCACTCAGCCGCTGTCCCCCGACGACCCGTGCCTCCGGACGGTGGCCGAGCATGATGGTGGTGTGGACACGCGAGACGACCCCGTGGAACCGGAGCCGGACGCGGAGCCGCAGCCGCGCTGGATCCGCCGGACGCCGATCGTCCCCGAGCAGTGGTGGGGTCCGCCGACGGCTCTGGCAGTCGGGGTGATGGCGATCGTGGCGACCGGCATCTGGTTGCAGCGTCCCGCCCTGCCCGTCGTGATCCCGGTCGGCGCCGTGGTGCTGGTCGGTGCGTTCGTGCTCGCGGTCGCCGGGCGGCGTGCGTACTGGTACCCGAGTCGGGCGGAGGCTTGGCACTTGCATCGCACACAGGTCCTCGTGTGGAACGTGGTCGGCGTCGCGTTGTCGGTGTTCGCCTTCGCGGCGGGAGCACGGACGCTCCTGATCGGGTACCTGGTCGTCGCGACGGGCCTGTACACGATGCGACGCGACGACCCGACGCGGTTCGAGCGGCGCGGTCGTGCGGTGGCGTCGGCGGCCGTCGCGGTGGTGGCGGCCGTGTTCGCGGTCGTGGCGTTGACGGTCCCGGTCGTCGACGAAGCGCACGCATCGCTGTGGATCGGGTGGAGCGTCCTGGTCATCCCTGTCGCCGTCGTCGTCGCGGTGCTGAACTGGCGAGCCGCGTCGAGGACGGCCGAGCCCGACCTCGACGGGGCGGAGGCCGTCGAGGGTCAGCGACCGGGACCGGAGCCGGGCACCGATCCGCTCAGCGCCCCCGACCGAACCGCGTCGTGACCCCCGGCGAGTAGAGCACCGAGTCCGGCTCGAGCTCGGTCAGCCCGAAGGGCAGCCCGGCCGCCCCGACCAGGTCGTCCCGCAGCGACACCACCGAGGCCCGGTGCAACGGCCACGGCTCGTGCTCGTTCGGCCAGAAGCGCGTCCGTCTGGCCCGGTGCACGTGCATGCCCCACCGCGCCGTCAGGAACGTCTCGAGGGCCCCTGGCTCGTCGAGTGCCTCGCCCACCCGGATGTCGAGCATCGACCGCAGGTGGGTGCCGTGCCGACGCATCGCGTACCCGACGCGGCCGTCACCGCTGCGCGACTCGGCGACCGCCCACCGGTACGGCAGGCCCGTCGCGACTCGCGCCCCGATGGTCGGCAGGAGCTTGCCGGCGTCGAGCGACAGGAACACCACCCCGCGCTGTCCCTGCTCGTCGACCGTGTAGACGCGGACGTTCAGCTCGACGAAGTCGCCGATGCTCCCGGTCGAGAACGGCGGGAACCGGGTGTCCTCGAACCGGAACGCGATGAGGCCCACCCAGGTGGTCACGCCGTCGTCGGTGCCGTCGAGCGCCATCGTGTCGGGCCGTGTGCCGGCCGGTAGCAGCGGCGCCACCGCCGACACGTCGACGCGCCAGTGCACGAAGACGACGTCGAGCCAGTCCTGCGAGATCCAGGGACGGCCCGGCAGGCCGGGGGCGACGGGCTGGAGGCCCGGGGCGCTCTGGGTGGGTCGGGTGTCGGTCACGATGTGGTCGCCTCCGGTTCGATGTGGGCTGCGACGGGTGCGTCGTCCCAACCGCGCTGCGGGGTGTCGCAGGTGCCGCGGAACACGTACTGCGAGGGACGCTTCCGCTCGCTCGACGTCCAGTCGATGGCCGGCCGTCGTCGTTCCGGGGGCAGGTACCCGATCCGGTAGACGGCCATCAGCTCGAGCGACTCGGGCACGCGGAGCAGTCCCTCGATCTCCTCCCACGCGCCGGGGGTCTCCATCGGGAAGGACACGAACTGGATCCCCAGGCCGAGCTCGGTCGTCGCGAGCCAGATGTTCTCCATCGCCGCGCCCATGCTGAACACCGAGTAGAAGCCGGACAGCTCCTCCTTCCGGTACTCGTGGCGGTCGAGCATCACGCCGAGCAGCAGCGGCGACCCGGCGACGAGCTTCCGGTTCTCCTCACCCAGGGTCTGCGGCACCCGGAGCGTGTTCATGAGCAGTTGCCCGCGCTTCGTGAACACCTGCTTCGTGAACGGCCGCAGCGGCCCGGGGAGCTTGTCGAACAGCATCCCGTCGCGCCGCTCGTCCATCTCGGCCTTCGAGAACCGGAAGTACGGCTTGTACCGGTCGAAGAACGTGCCCGCGGCCATGGTGCGGGTCATCGAGCTGCCGCTGATCTCGGCGACGCGGTCGATCGTCTCGCGCTCCTCGACCAGCACGAAGCGCCACGGCTGGCTGTTGAGCTGCGACGGCGCCCGTCCGGCGAGCTCCATGAGCAGCCGCTGGTGCTCCTCCGACACCGGATCGGGCAGGAACGGCCCGTTCGTCGTGCGTCGTCGTCGGATGGCCTCGAACAGCTCCACTGCTCACCTCTCTGATCGCCTGCGGGCGAGCACGGCCCCCAGGTAGGACGGTGCTGCGGCGACCGCGACCCTCCAGTGTGCTCCGGCGCGCGGGTTCGTGCGTGGAGCGACCGCCAGCGGCACGAGTGCTGGCAGCAGGAACAGGGCGGTCCGGTCGCGCGTCCACACGGGGGTCGTCGCGGCGACACCGGTCAGGGTCGCGGTCACGACGAACAGCCCGTGGTGCACGACGCGGAGCTTCTTCGTGCGGATCAGCCGCACGGCGACCGCGGTGCCCCACAGGCAGTTCGCGACGTAGGCGAGGCCCGCAGCGGTGACCAGCTGCCGGGCCGGACGCGATCCCGTGGGCGGTGATCCGCGCCTCCCGGCCGTCTTCCGTCCCATGCGTGGGACGTTACGCGGTCTCTCGACTGACGAGCTTGGAGAGCACGATCGCGGAGCGGGTGTGGTCGACCTGGGGAGCGAGGCGGACCTTGTCGAGCGCCTCTTCGAGCGCGGACAGGTCCTTCGAACGCATGTGCACGACGGCGTCGGCGCTGCCGGTGACCGTGCCGGCGTCGATGACCTCGGGGACGGTGTCGAGCAGGGCACGCAGCTCGTCGGGCGACACGGTGCCGCGGCAGTAGAGCTCGACCCAGGCCTCGGTGCCGCGGTCCTCGACGGCGGGGTCGACCTTGATCGTGAACCCCTGGATGACACCGTCACCGACCAGCCGGTCGACGCGGCGCTTGACGGCCGAGGCCGAGAGTCCGACCACCGACCCGATGTCGCCGTAGCCGGCGCGGGCGTTGTCCCGGAGCTGATCCAGGATGCGGTGGTCGAGCGTGTCCATTTGTCCCCTATCGTACGCGGACTTGTTGCGAGGCCGGTGGGTCTCGCGCACGAAACGTGCGTCACCCGAACGGGTGTCACGCCGTCGGGGCCTCCGTACTGCACTTGCTGGACGGTGTGTGTCAGGATCGGAGTGGCGTCGATGCTTGAGTGTCACTGTTCCGCTGCGGTGAGTCTGTGGAAGGATCGACCCGGCGTCGACCTGGTCCGCTGCGGTGAGTGAGCCTGCATCTCACCGGAGCTCTTCTCCTCGTTCCGTTTCGGTTCCTGGCAGGCTCGGGCCCCGGTCCCTTCCAGGAGGACTGATGTCGAACACCGCACCCGCCCCCGAGTCCGTCGCCACCCCGGCCCGTGTCGCCACGAAGCGCACGATCCTGATGTGCAAGCCGGACTTCTACACCGTGAGCTACCGGATCAACCCGTGGATGCACCCGGAGGAGCCGACCGACACGTCGAAGGCCGTCGAGCAGTGGGAGTCGCTCGTCGCCGTCTACGAGCAGCTCGGCTTCGACATCTCGTACATCGACCCGATCGACGGCCTGCCGGACATGGTCTACGCGGCCAACGGCGGGTTCGTCCTCGACGGCATCGCGTACGGCGCGAAGTTCCAGTACCCCGAGCGCCAGCCCGAGGGCCCCGCGTACATGGACTGGTTCCGCCAGGCCGGCCTGACCGTCGCCGAGCCTGAGCAGACCAACGAGGGCGAGGGCGACTTCCTGCTCATCGGTGACACCATCTTCGCCGGCACCGGTTTCCGGTCGGACAGCACCTCGCACGACGAGCTCGCGACGATCTACGGCCGCGAGGTCGTCACGCTGAAGCTCATCAACCCGAGCTTCTACCACCTCGACACCGCCATCGCCGTGCTCGACCCCGAGCCCGCCGTCGACGGGACGAGCAACATCGCCTACCTGGAGAGCGCCTTCGACGAGCCGTCGCTGGCGATCCTGCGCGAGCGCTTCCCGGACGCGATCATCGCCACCGAAGAAGACGCCGCGATCCTCGGCCTGAACTCGTACTCCGACGGGTACAACGTCGTGATCGCCGCCCGGGCCGTTCGGTTCGCCGAGCAGCTGCGCGAGAAGGGCTACAACCCGATCGGCGTCGACCTGTCCGAGCTGCTGCTCGGCGGTGGTGGCGTGAAGTGCTGCACCCTCGATCTGCACCCGGTCGGCACCGGCACCTCGGTCGCGCGTTCGCTCGGGGTCAGCTGATGTCTGCGGCAGCGTCGCTCGGGGTCAACACCGCGGCGGCGCTCGCCGTCGAGGACCGCGCCCTCGCGCACAACTACAGTCCACTGCCCGTCGTCATCGCGTCGGGTCAGGGAGCGACCGTCACCGACGTCGACGGCAAGCGGTACCTGGACGGCCTGGCCGCGTACTCGGCGGTGAACTTTGGCCACGGCAACCCGCGACTGCTCGACGCCGCGCGGGCGCAGCTCGACCGCGTGACGCTGACCAGCCGCGCGTTCGTGAACGACCAGCTCGGGCCGTTCGCGGCAGCACTGGCGGCGTTGACGGAGACCGAGATGGTCCTGCCGATGAACACCGGTGCCGAGGCCGTCGAGTCCGCGATCAAGGTGTCCCGCGCCTGGGGCTACCGCGTCAAGGGCGTGCCGGCCGAGCGGGCGACGATCATCGTCGCGTCCGGCAACTTCCACGGGCGCACCACGACGATCATCTCGTTCTCCGACGACCCCTCGGCCCACGACGACTTCGGGCCGTTCACGCCCGGCTTCCGCACGGTGCCGTACGGCGACGCTGCGGCGCTGCGCGAGGCGATGGACGAGACCGTCGTCGCCGTGCTGCTCGAGCCGATCCAGGGTGAGGGCGGCGTGGTCATCCCGCCGGAGTCGTACCTTCCTGACGTCCGCGCGGTCTGCGACGAGTTCGGTGCGCTGTTCATCGCCGACGAGATCCAGTCCGGCCTCGGTCGCACGGGGCACACGCTCGCGGTGCAGCGCGTCGGGGTGCGTCCCGACCTGATCACACTCGGCAAGGCCCTGGGCGGCGGCATCGTGCCGGTGTCCGCGGTGGTGGGTTCGCGCGATGTCCTGGGCGTCCTGCGTCCCGGGGAGCACGGATCGACCTTCGGCGGCAACCCACTCGCGGCGGCCGTCGGCGCCGAGGTCGTGGCGATGCTCGGCGAGGGCACGTTCCAGCAGCGGGCCCTCGACGGCGAACCGCTGTTGCGCGGCCTGCTCGACGACCTGCTCGGCAAGGGTGTCGTCTCGCACCGGGTCGCCGGACTCTGGGCCGGGATCGACATCGACCCCGCGCTCGGCACGGGCAAGGCGATCTCGAAGGACCTCGCCGACCGCGGGCTCCTGGTGAAGGACACCCACGGGTCGACGATCCGCTTCGCACCGCCCCTGGTCGTCACCGACGACGAGGTGCGCTTCGCGATCGGAACCCTGGCCGAGGTGCTCGCCGCGCGCGCCTGACCTGATCCGCAAAACACCGGTGTTCGCGCGTTGAACCCCCGCATCCCGCGGTGCGGAGCGCGAACACCGGTGTCTTGCGTGCGCCGGCGCGCGTCACCGAGCGCGGCTCACACGGCCCAGCGCGCCGCCAGCTCGTCCATCAGGGCATCGAGCCGCTCGTCGATCACCTGCTCCTCGGGGTGTGCCTCGTACCAGGCGAGGACCTCGCGCACACCCTGCCGGTAGGTCGTGCGCGGCCGGTACCACGGCACGAGCGACCGGATCTTGCTGTTGTCGAACACCGACGAGTTCGCCTTGTCGCCGAGCAGCGCCGCGCCCCACTCGGGGTCCACCGCGTTGATCGCGTCCGCCGGCACGTGCACGATCCGCAGGTCCTCGACCCCGGCCGCAGCCGCGATCTCGTGCGCGATGGCGTTCCACGTCGGGGCCTCGTCGCTCGTGATCGTGAAGGGCTCACCGATCGCCTCGGCCCGGTCGAGCAGCCCCGTGAACCCGACCGCGAAGTCGCGGCTGTGGGTCAGCGTCCACAGCGACGTGCCGTCGCCGGTGATGACGACCGGCTTGCCGGCACGCATCCGAGCGACAGCGGTCCAGCCGCCCGTCAGCGGCAGCTTCGTCTCGTCGTAGGTGTGCGACGGCCGCACGATCGTCACCGGGAAGTCCTGCTCCCGGTACGCCTGCATCAGCAGTTCCTCGCACGCGATCTTGTCGCGCGAGTACTGCCAGTACGGGTTCTTCAGCGGCGTCGACTCCGTGATCGGCAGGTGCGTCGCCGGCGTCTGGTACGCCGAGGCAGAGCTGATGAACACGTACTGCCGCGTCCGCCCGGCGAAGAAGTCCACGTCGGCCTGCACCTGGTCGGGCGTGAAGGCGATCCAGTTCACGACCACGTCGAACCGCTGGTCGCCGAGTGCGTCCGCCAGGGCGCTGCGGTCCGACACGTCGGCCTGGAGGCGCGTCACACCCTCCGGGATCGGCCTGCCCCCGGTGGTTCCCCGGTTGAGCACGGTCACGTCGAACCCCTGCTCGACGGCTTCCCGGACGCAGGCGGCGCTGATGACGCCGCTCCCGCCGATGAACAACACGCTCGCTCCGGTCATGGATGCTCCCTCGCTTCGATGCGGCGCAGCGTCGCGCCGTCGTCCCATGTGATCCTGCACCGTCCGAGCCGACTACCGTCACGGTTCGGGTCGCACCGACGCGCCCCACGACAGGAGTGACACGCACATGGAGTACCGCTACCTCGGCAACTCGGGCCTCAAGGTCTCCGAGATCACCTACGGCAACTGGCTCACCCACGCATCCCAGGTCGAGAACGACGCGGCGATCGCCTGCGTCAAGGCGGCCCTCGAGGTCGGCATCTCGACGTTCGACACCGCCGACGTCTACGCCAACACCGGCGCGGAGACGGTCCTCGGTGAAGCGCTCAAGGGGGAGCGGCGCCAGTCCCTCGAGATCGCCACGAAGGTGTTCGGTCCGACCGGTCCGAAGGGCCACAACGACACCGGGCTGTCCCGCAAGCACATCCTCGAGTCGATCGACGGTTCGCTGCAGCGGTTGCAGACGGACTACGTCGACCTGTACCAGGCGCACCGTTACGACCACGAGACCCCGCTCGAAGAGACGATGCAGGCCTTCGCCGACATCGTGCGCCAGGGCAAGGTCCTGTACGTCGGCGTCAGCGAGTGGACCGCGGACCAGCTGCGGGCCGGTGCTGCGCTCGCGAAGGACCTCGGCTTCCAGCTCATCTCGAACCAGCCGCAGTACTCGGCACTGTGGCGGGTCATCGAGGACGAGGTCGTCCCCACCTCGAAGGAGCTCGGCATCTCGCAGATCGTCTGGTCCCCGATCGCCCAGGGTGTGCTCACCGGCAAGTACAAGCCGGGTCAGCCGCTGCCCGAGGGTTCCCGTGCAACCGATGACAAGGGCGGCGCGGACATGATCAAGCGCTTCATGCGCGACGAGGTGCTGTCCTCGGTGCAGGAGCTCGAGCCGATCGCGAAGGAGCTCGACCTGTCGATGGCGCAGCTCGCGGTCGCCTGGGTCCTGCAGAACGAGAACGTCGCCTCGGCGATCATCGGGGCATCGCGCCCGGAGCAGGTCCACGACAACGCGGGCGCTGCCGGCGTCACGATCCCGGCGGAGCTCATGTCGCGGATCGACGATGCCCTGGGCGCCGTGGTCGAGCGCGACCCGGCGAAGACGAACGACAGCAGCCCGAAGACCCGCGAGGCGTAGGCCCTCCGCGAAACACCGGTGTTCGCCCGTTGAACACGCGCAGGCCGCGGCTCGATGCGCGAACACCGGTGTTTTGCGAGCAGGTCACACTGGCCGGACAACGGAAAAGGCCCCCTGCCGAAGCAGGGGGCCTTCACCGGTGGCTGGACACGGCATCGATCCGTGGACCTTTCGATTTTCAGTCGAACGCTCTACCAACTGAGCTATCCAGCCGTGGCGACCCTGACGGGACTTGAACCCGCGACCTCCGCCGTGACAGGGCGGCACGCTAACCAGCTGCGCTACAGGGCCATGTTGTGTTGTGTCTTGCTGTGGTGTTGTTCAGTACTACTTGCTCGCTCACTCAAGGAGTGACCCCAACGGGATTCGAACCCGTGCTGCCGCCGTGAAAGGGCGGTGTCCTAGGCCACTAAACGATAGGGCCGCAAGCAGTGCATCGCGCTACCGATGGACAAGCATACGGATGCCCCCCGGGTTTCACAAATCCGACCCCGCCAACCGTGCATCCCCGGCGTGTCGTGCCGTCAGCGCACGGGTCTCCGATGCTGTCGGTGCGAGCATCGTCGGCGGCCGCACCCCTCGTCCGAGGGGCTGTCGAGCCTGCGACCCGTGTTGTTACTGTTGCAACTGTTAACAGTGTTACGTGCGTGAGCCTTGCCGCGCTGTTACGAAATCGAGATACATGTCGACCTCCACTCCGCTCTCCCTCAGCACCCGCAGCCGCCTGATCGCCGCCGCGGTCGCCGTCGCGCTCACGGCCGGCACGCTCGCGGCCCTCGCCCCGACGTCGTCCGCCAGCGCTGCGAGCTACCCCAGCTGGGACGAGGTGCAGCAGGCGAAGTCGTCGACCAGCGCCCAGCAGGCGAAGGTCAGTGAGATCAAGTCGCTCATCTCGTCACTGAAGAGCGAGGCCGCCGCCAAGCAGAAGGCCGCGCAGGCCGCCGGTGAGGCGTACCAGGCAGCGCAGAACAAGTACGACGAGGCGACGCTCAAGCAGAAGAAGTTCCAGTCGCAGGCCGACGATGCGAAGCAGACCGCCGCGCAGTCCGAGGCGCAGGCCGGCCAGCTCGCCGCCCAGCTCGGGCGCACCAGCGGCGACGACGTGACGACGGACATCCTCACGCACCCGTCCGACTCGGGCGACCTGCTGTACGAGCTCGGCGCCATGTCGAAGCTCAGCGAGCAGTCCGAGGGCATCTACGCACAGGCCTCGCAGGACCGTGGCGTGGCCCAGGGGCTCGCTGACAAGGCCGATCGTGCCAAGCAGGCCCTCGGGGACCTCGCCGACGCCGCGCAGTCGAAGATGCAGCAGGCCCAGGGCGCAGCCGACGCCGCACAGACCGCGGTCGACGCCCAGAACGACAACGAATCCCGGCTCGAGGCGCAGCTGACCGCGCTCACCTCGAAGCAGCGCGGCGTCGAGGCCGACTACCGCAAGGGCGTCGCCGCCGAGAAGGCCCGCCAGGCCCGCCTCGCCGCAGCCGCCGCGAAGGCAGCAGCCAAGGCCGCGGCGACCAGCCAGGGCGGCACCGGCGGCGGCAGCGCCAACCCCGCCGGGTGGGTCCGCCCCGCCGGAGGGTTCCAGACGAGCCCGTACGGCTACCGCGTCGACCCGTACACGCACATCAGCGCCCTGCACGCGGGTGTCGACCTGGCCCCGGCCTGCTACGCCCCGATCTACGCGGCACACGACGGCACCGTCACCTTCGCCGGCAACGGTGGCGGGTACGGCAACGAGGTCATCCTCGACAACGGCGGCGGCATCTCGACCGCGTACGGCCACGTCGTCGACGGCGGGATCATGGTCACCGCCGGCCAGCACGTCACCGCGGGGCAGCAGATCGCCAAGATCGGTTCGACCGGTTGGTCGACCGGGTGCCACCTCCACTTCGAGACCCGGATCAACGGCGCTGCCGTCGACCCGGTCCCCTTCATGGCAGCGCGGGGGATCTCGGTATGAGCATCAGCGCCACCGGAACGAGTCGTCCCACGTCATGACCACCTCCGCTCGCTCGTTCTCCTGCGGGATCGCGACCATCGCCGTGCTCGGCATCGGCCTGTCGGTCGTCATCGCCGGACCGGCCCAGGCCGCGCCCTCGGGCCCCTCCTGGGACGACGTCAAGGCCGCCAAGTCCGACGCGGCCGACGCCCAGCAGACGGTCGACGAGCTGAGCGACCGGCTCAGCACGCTGCAGGATGCCGCCGACCAGGCCGGCGTCGCCGAGCAGCAGGCCGGGCAGGCGTACGCCCTTGCCGCGTCGCAGCAGCAGGAGGCGAAGGACGACCTCGCCGACCTGTCCGCGCAGTCGAAGCGCGCGAAGGCCCGGGCGGACGACTCCGCCGGCCAGGTGGCCGGGCTCGTGGTCGAGCTGTCCCGCACCGGTGGCGGCGACCTGTCGACGACGATGCTCATGGACTCGTCGGACTCCAAGGACCTGCTCTACCGGGTCGGCACGATGTCGCACCTGTCCGAGCGCTCCGCGACGGTCCTGGCCGAGGCCCGCGCCGACCTGAAGACCGTGGAGTCCCTGGCAGCCCAGCAGTCCGCCGCCGAGAAAGCCCTGAGCAAGGCGACGAAGGCGACGAAGACCACCTTCGCGACGGCCAACGCCGCCGCTGCCGGCGCCCAGGAACGGGTGCAGAAGCAGCAGGAGCAGCAGGGCGAGGTCCTGCGCCAGCTCGCGTACCTGAAGGGCACGAGCGTCGCGACGGAGACCGCGTACTGGAGCGCCCAGCAGGCGAAGGCAGCCGCGGCGGCCATCGCGAAGCAGACGCGCAACTCCGGTGGCGGCACCACCGGCAGCTCCTCCGGCGGCACCGGCAGCACCGGCGGCGGCAGCAACTCCGGCACCACCGGCGGCACCGGCAGCACCGGCGGCGGCAGCAACTCCGGCACCACCGGCGGCACCTCCACTCCGGCCCAGCCCAGCACCCCGTCGAACCCCGGCACCCCGAGCAAGCCCAGCACGCCGACGCGGCCGAGCAACCCCGCCCCGGCTCCTGCACCGGCCCCGGCTCCCGCTCCTGCTCCAGCCCCAGCCCCGGCGCCCGCGCCCAGCAGCCCCTCGAAGGCCGCCGGTGCGATCGCGTTCGCCCGCGGACAGCTCGGCAAGCCGTACGTGCTGAACGGCGCCGGCCCGAACACCTGGGACTGCTCCGGCCTGGTGATGATGGCCTACAGCTCGCAGGGCATCGCGACCGGTGGGCACAACGTCGTCTGGCAGTACAACTACTTCAAGTCGATCGGTCGCCTCGTCCCGCTGTCCCAGCGCCAGCCCGGCGACATCCTGTTCTACTCGTCGAACGGCACGTCGTCGGGGGCGTACCACGACTCGATCGTGACGAGCTACGGCACCATGGTCGAGGCTGCACGGCCCGGCGTCGGCGTCGTCGAGCGAGCGATCTGGCTGCCGAACCAGCTCATGCCGTACGTCGCCCGCCCGAGCGGCTCCCTGTAGCCAGCTCCCGGTGTGCCCGTTCCCTCCCAGAGCGGCTGCGGGAGCAGGCACCAGCACAGAACGGCGCCCGCCCTCCGGATGGAGAGCGGGCGCCGTTCGTCGTCAGGGGATCGTCAGTGCGAACCGGGCACGTACGCGGCCTGACCGGCCTGCACGATGCGCTCGGCCTCGGCGACGTCGCCCCAGCCCTCGGCCTTGACCCACTTGTTCGGCTCGAGGTCCTTGTAGTGCTCGAAGAAGTGCGCGATCTCGGCCTTCGTCTGCTCCGGCACGTCCGCGATGTCCTGGATGTGCGCCCAGCGGGGGTCCTTGGCGGGGACGACGAGGACCTTCTCGTCGATGCCGGCCTCGTCGCTCATCTTGAAGACGCCGACGGGGCGGACCTTGACGCCCACGCCGGGGAACGTCGGGAACTCGAGCAGCAGCAGGGCGTCCACGGGGTCACCGTCGTCGGCCAGGGTCTTCTCGAAGAACCCGTAGTCGGTGGGGTAGACGAACGAGGTGAACAGCACGCGGTCGAGGTAGACGCGACCGGTCTCGTGGTCCACCTCGTACTTGTTGCGGCTGCCCTTGGGGATCTCGACGACGACGTCGTACGCGGCCATGTTGCGCTCCTGTGTCTGCTTCGGGGACTGTCGTGTGTTGCGAAAGCGCGGCTAACGTTACCGGGTGAACTCTCCGCGTCCCCGGCTCGACCCCGCCGTCGCCGAGACCCGTCTGGCCGTCCGCGACCTGCTCGCCGCAGCCGTCGACGGCGGCGTGGTCGCCGAAGGCGACCTGGTCCTCGTCGCACTGAGCGGCGGACCGGACTCCCTCGCCCTCGCCGCGGCCACCGCGTTCGAGGCGGGCAAGCAGGGTCTCCGGGCCGGGGCAGTGGTCGTCGACCACGCGCTCCAGGCGGGCTCCGAGGCGGTCGCGAGCCGTGCCTCCCGGCAGGCATCCGAGCTGGGACTCGACCCGGTGACGGTCCGCAGGGTCGCGGTCGGCTCCGACGGTGGCCCGGAAGGCGCCGCCCGGGAGGCCCGCCACGCGTCGATCGCCGAGGTCGCGGCCGCCACCGGGTCACCCCTGGTGCTGCTGGGGCACACCCTGGACGACCAGGCCGAGACGGTGTTGCTCGGCCTGCTGCGCGGCAGCGGACCGGACAGCCTGTCCGGCATGCAGCCGCTCGCCCGGCGTGACGCCGGTCCGGCCTACGGCCGTCCGCTGCTGACCGTCCGGCGGCACGCGACCCGGCAGGCGTGCGCCGCAGCGGGCCTGGCGCCCTGGCACGACCCGCAGAACGACGACCCCGCGTACGCACGGGTGCGGGTGCGGAACACCCTGCTGCCGGTGCTCGAACGGGAGCTCGGCGCCGGGGTCCCCGAGGCCCTGGCCCGGACGGCCGACCAGCTGCGCGAGGACTCCGCGGCACTCGACCACTTCGCCGAGGAGATCGCGGAGGACATCGCCGAGCACTCCGAGGCGGGCATCTCGCTGTCGGTGCGGGCGCTCGGGGCGAACCCGCCGGCACTCCGGCAGCGACTCGTGCGCCTGGCGGTGGAAAGTGAGTTCGGGGTGACGCTGTCCCGTGTGCAGACGCTCGAGGTCTGCCGGCTCGTCACGGACTGGAGTGGACAGGGCCCGATCGACCTGCCGGGCGTCCGTGCCACGCGGACCGGCGACCGCATCGAGTTCAGCGCCGGTTAGGCTGGCGTGGTGGAACTCTCCGACGTCCAGGCAGACCTGTCCGAAGTGCTCTTCACCCCCGAGCAGATCGACGAGAAGCTCGCCGAGCTCGCGGCGGTCGTCGACGCCGACTACGCGGGCCGCGACCCGCTGCTCGTCGGGGTGCTCAAGGGTGCCGTCATGGTGATGGCGGACTTCTCGCGCCACCTCAAGATGCAGGCGCGGATGGACTGGATGGCGGTGTCGTCGTACGGCTCCGGCACGAAGTCGTCCGGCGTGGTGCGGATCCTCAAGGACCTCGACACCGACCTGCACGGGCGCGACGTCCTGATCGTCGAGGACATCATCGACTCCGGCCTGACCCTGTCGTGGCTCAAGCAGAACCTGCAGTCGCGTGGTGCCGCGAGCGTCGAGATCGTCGCCCTGCTGCGCAAGCCCGAGGCAGCCAAGGTCGAGGTCGACGTGAAGTACGTGGGCTTCGACATCCCCGACGCGTTCGTTGTCGGGTACGGCCTGGACTACGACGAGCGCTACCGCAACCTGCGCGGCGTCGGCGTCCTCGCCCCGCACGTCTACTCCTGACCGACGAGCGACCCGCTGCGCTCGGGTCGCACTCGGCCGACTCTGGCCCGGGGGTGAGTTCGCCCGCAGAGGACACCCATTCTCGCCACAGAATCGCGGCCGTATGCTGACCTGCACGCAACTTCGGCAGAGAAAGGTGTCGGGCACTCGCGCCCGGATCACATGAACTTCAAGCGCATCTTCCGCGGCCCGTACCTCTACGTGCTGATCGCGCTGGCGGGCATCTTCATCGGCTGGAGCGTCATCAGCCAGGGCAGCACGCAAGAGATCAACACCCAGAAGGGTCTCGAGCAGCTCGCCGACGACAAGGTCTCGTCCGTGACCGTCAACTCCACGGAGCAGCGGGTCGACCTCGTCCTCAAGGACGGCGACAAGCAGGAGCAGTTCTACTACTCCACGCCCCGCGGCGAAGAGGTCATCCAGGCGGTGAACGACTCCAACCTGCCCAAGGGCTACAACGACACCGTGCAGCAGGGCAACTGGTTCCTGTCGCTGCTCGGCATCCTGCTGCCGTTCCTGATCATCGGTGCCCTGTTCTGGTTCCTGCTCTCGAGCGCCCAGGGCGGCGGCTCGAAGGTGATGCAGTTCGGCAAGTCGAAGGCCAAGATCAACAACAAGGAGAACCCGCAGGTGTCGTTCGCCGACGTCGCGGGTGCCGACGAGGCGATCGAGGAACTCCACGAGATCAAGGAGTTCCTCAAGGAGCCCGCGAAGTTCCAGGCCGTCGGGGCGAAGATCCCCAAGGGCGTGCTGCTCTACGGCCCTCCCGGAACCGGCAAGACCCTGCTCGCCCGCGCCGTCGCGGGTGAAGCCGGTGTGCCGTTCTACTCGATCTCCGGTTCGGACTTCGTCGAGATGTTCGTCGGTGTCGGTGCGAGCCGCGTCCGTGACCTCTTCGAACAGGCCAAGGCGAACTCGCCGGCCATCGTCTTCATCGACGAGATCGACGCCGTGGGTCGTCACCGTGGTGCCGGCATCGGCGGTGGCAACGACGAGCGCGAGCAGACGCTGAACCAGCTCCTGGTCGAGATGGACGGCTTCGACGGCAAGACGAACGTCATCCTCATCGCCGCGACGAACCGTCCCGACGTGCTCGACCCCGCGCTCCTGCGCCCCGGCCGCTTCGACCGTCAGATCGGCGTCGACGCCCCGGGCCTCGCCGGCCGCAAGCAGATCCTCGAGGTGCACGCGAAGGGCAAGCCGCTCGCCGCGAGCGTCGACCTCGAGCTGCTCGCCCGCAAGACGCCGGGCTTCACCGGCGCCGACCTGGCGAACGTCCTGAACGAGGCGGCCCTGCTGACCGCCCGCTCGAACGCGCAGCTCATCGACAACCGTGCCCTCGACGAGGCCGTCGACCGCGTGATGGCCGGCCCGCAGCGCCGCACCCGGATCATGTCCGACCAGGAACGCCTGATCACCGCGTACCACGAGGGCGGCCACGCCCTGGCGGCAGCGGCGATGCGGCACACCGACCCGGTCACGAAGATCACGATCCTGCCCCGCGGCCGTGCCCTCGGCTACACGATGGTGCTCCCGCTCGAGGACAAGTACTCGGTCACCCGCAACGAGCTCCTCGACCAGCTCACCTACGCCATGGGTGGTCGCGTCGCCGAGGAGATCGTGTTCCACGACCCGACCACGGGCGCCTCGAACGACATCGAGAAGGCCACCGGCACCGCACGCAAGATGGTGACGGAGTACGGCATGAGCCAGGCCGTCGGGTCCGTGAAGCTCGGTTCCGGGTCCAGCGAGCCGTTCGTCGGCCGTGACATGAGCGGTGGCACCGGTCGGGACTACTCGGAGAACATCGCCCAGACGGTCGACGCCGAGACCCGCGCCCTGCTCGAGGCCGCGCACGACGAGGCCTACCAGGTGCTCAACGACAACCGCGACATCCTCGACCGCCTGGCCGGTGAGCTCCTCGAGAAGGAGACGCTCGACGCCCCGGAGCTCGTGGAGATCTTCAAGGACGTCCGCAAGCTGCCCGAGCGCCCGCAGTGGCTCTCGAGCGACAAGCGCCCGGTCAGCAACCTGCCCGCGATCGACGTGCCCGGCAAGGCCGCCGCGACCGCAGCGGACCCGACGGACTCCGAGTCGACCTCGAAGACCCGTCGTCGCCCGTTCGGCAACCCGGGTATCGCCCCCGCGTAGGCCCGCATGTCCGAGCTGCCGACGCGACGAGAGCGTCGACTCGCCGAGGTGAGTCGTGCCCGCGCCGCCGCCGCCGAACCGGCGACGGTCGCGATCGACCTCCGTGCACCCCAGCCGGTGCCCGAGGTCGTGACCGGCCGTCGCCGTGACCGCGGTGGTCCGGCCGAGGAGCGCACCCGGGTGCTCGGCATCCTCAATGTCACCCCCGACTCGTTCAGCGACGGCGGTCTGCACCAGGCCTACGACGCGGCTGTGCAGCACGCACGTGACCTCGTCGCCGCCGGTGCCGACGTCATCGACGTCGGTGGCGAGTCCACCCGGCCCGGGTCCGAGCGCGTGCCCGTGCCCGTCGAGCAGGAACGCGTGCTGCCGGTCGTGCAGCAGCTCGTCGCCGAGGGCATCCCGGTCAGTGTCGACACGATGAACGCCGCGACGGCCGAGCGTGCCGTCGACCTCGGTGCCGCCATCGTCAACGACGTCTCCGGTGGCCTCGCCGACCCGGACATGGCCCGCGTCGTGGCGTCCACGGGCGTCGGCTTCGTCGTCATGCACTGGCGGGGTCACAGCGACCGGATGTACCGCAACGCCGAGTACACCCACGCCGTCGAAGAAGTCCGTCGCGAGGTCGAGCTCCGCGTCGCCGAGCTCATCGTGCTCGGCGTCCGGCAGGAGCAGGTCGTCATCGACCCGGGCCTCGGCTTCGCCAAGCACGGCGTGCAGAACTGGGAGATCCTGGCCGGCTACGAGCGCTTCGCCTCCATCGGCCTGCCGGTGCTCGTCGCCGCCTCACGCAAGCGGTTCCTCGACGGTGTCGGGAGCCCCGAGGGCGCTCCTCCCAGGGAGCGCGACCTCGCCACCGCCGCCATCAGCCTGCTCGCCGCCGAACGCGGCGCGTGGGGTGTGCGCGTGCACGACCCGGCACCGACCCGTGCCGTGCTCGACGTCTGGGACGCCTGGAGGGCAGCTCGATCGTGAACGACACCATCCGACTCACCGGGGTCCGCGCCCGCGGACACCACGGCGTCTTCGACCACGAGCGCGAGGACGGCCAGGACTTCGTCGTCGACGTCGCCGTGGAGCTCGACGCCCGTGCGGCCTCGGGCAGCGACGACCTCGACGCCACCGTGCACTACGGCGTGCTCGCCGAGCAGGTCGTCGCCGAGATCGAACGCGACCCCGTCGACCTGATCGAGACGCTGGCCGAGCGCATCGCCGCGGCCGTGCTCACCCACCGTGCCGCGCTGGCGACCGAGGTCACGGTGCACAAGCCGCAGGCGCCGATCACCGTGCCGTTCACCGACGTCTCGATCACCATCCACCGCAGCCGCGGCGCCACGGTGCCGGACGAGGAAGAAGAATGACCCACCGGGTCGTCGTCGCCCTCGGTGCGAACCTCGGTGACCGGGGGAGCACCCTCCGCGCGGCGGCCACCGCGATCGCCGCCCTGCCCGGGGTGGTGCCGGTGGCCTCGAGCCGCGAGGTCGAGTCGGTCGCCGTGACCCTGGACGGGCTCGACACCTCGAAGCCCCGGTACCGGAACGCCGTCGTGGTCGTCGACACCGACCTCGAGCCGCAGCCCTTCCTCGACGCCCTGCACGGCATCGAGGACGCCCACGGCCGCACGCGCGAGGTCCGGTGGGGCGACCGCACCCTCGACCTCGACGTCGTCGCGGTGGACGACCTGCGGATCGCCACGGACACCCTGGTCGTGCCGCACCCCCGGGCAGCGGAGCGCGCGTTCGTGCTCGCCCCCTGGCTCGACGCCGACCCCGATGCCGTCCTGCCCGGCGCCGGACCGGTGGCCGACCTGCTCGCCGCCGTGGGGGACGACACCGAGCGCGTCGACGAGCCGCGCCTGTTCGCGGAGCCGGCACGGGCCTCCAGACCGGCGGGGAGCGCGACCAGCGCATGAAGCCCACCCGCGCCTCCACGCTGCTCAGCATCGCCGTCGTGACGGTGGCCGCCGGGTTCGCCCTCGACGCCGTCCTGGCGTCGCGCCAGCTGCCGACGTTCCTGTTCTCGCTCCCGCTCGGCATCACGCTCGCGTTCATCGGCGTCGCCGTCGTGCTGATGGCCAGACCGGTGCGCCGCCACGCACGCGAGGGCGCCGGGCGGCAGCGGCCCGTCGACCCGCTCTACGCGACCCGCGTCGTCGTGCTCGCGAAGGCGTCCAGCATCTGCGGCACGCTGCTCGGTGGGTTCGCCCTGGGCCTGGTGCTGTACCTGCTGACCCGTTCCGCGACGCCTTCGCTAGGCTCGACCCTGCCGAACGTGATCGCCGTCGGGGGCGGGATCGTCCTGACGGTCTGCGCACTGGTCGCGGAACGGATGTGCGTCGCACCCCCGGGTGACGACGACGACCGTGACGATCCCCGCAACGGCTCGACGACGGTGAACTGACCGAGCAACCCCAGGAGGCCGCGATGCCGCGTGAACGACTCGACGAGCCGGGCCTCGGCCTCGGTGGGATCTCCTGGCACCGGGTGTCCACGAAGCTCGTGTGGACCGAACTCATCGCCACGCTCGTGATCGGTGTCGTGCTCACCGCGGGCTTCGTGCTCATCGGGGTCGTCAACGACGGCTTCGGTTCCGGGGCCGGCACCGTCTGGCTCTCCGTCGGCATCGCGGTCGCGGTCACCACGGCGATCACCGCCGCGCTCACGCCCCGACGGGTCCGGGCCATCGGCTACGCGCTCCGCGACGACGACCTGGTCGTGCGCCGCGGGCTGATGTGGCAGCGCTTCACGGCCGTGCCCTACGGCCGGATGCAGCTCGTCGACGTCGCCCGGGGCCCGCTCGACCGGGCGCTCGGCATGAGCGAGCTGAAGTTCGTCACCGCCGCCGCCGCGACCAACGTGCGGATCCCCGGTGTGCCGGCAGCGGACGCCGACGAGCTGCGCGACCGCCTCGTCGAGCTCGCCGAGTCCCGTCGCGCCGGACTGTAGGGGCCGTTCGTGACCTTCCGACCCGGCACCCCGCCGCCCGCTCCGCCCGCGCCGCCCACCGGGGGCAACGCGGCCGCCGCGGCACCCCTGACCGACGGCGAGTGGCACCGCCTGCACCCGCTCACCCCGCTGCTCAAGGGCGGGATCTTCCTCATCGTCGTCCTCGGCTACGTGCTGAACAGCCTGCGGGACCAGCTCGTCGAGTTCTTCATCCCCGGCGACCAGCGGGAGGACGGTGACCCGGTCCGGTACGTGTACGAGCACGGCGTCGTCGGCTGGGTCCTGCTCGGCATCGTGGTGCTGCTCCTGGTGCTGATCGGGCTGTTCTACCTGTCCTGGCGCATGCACGAGTTCCGCGTCACCGGCGAGATCGTCGAGGTGCGCTCCGGCGTGCTGTTCCGGAACCACCGCAAGGCCCGGCTCGACCGGATCCAGGGCATCAACATCCAGCGGCCGCTCGTGCCCCGGGTGTTCGGTACCGCCAAGCTCGAGATCGCGCAGGCCGGCAACGACGCCAACGTGCAGCTCGCCTACCTCGGGGTCCGCGCCGCCGACGACCTGCGGCAGCGGATCCTGGTGCTGGCGTCCGGCGCCAAGGACGACGACGGCCACGGTGGTCCGTCGCGGCAGTCGCACGGCGCACTGCAGGACCGCGTCGACGAGATGTTCTCGCCCGAGCTCGACCCGGTGGCCGTGCACGCCACCCGCATCGTCAAGGTGCGCCCGGGGCGGCTGATCGTGTCGATGCTGCTGTCCGGCACGACGCTGTTCCTGCTGCTCGTCATCGCCGGCATGATCGTCAGCGTCGCCCTCACCGGCGAGTTCGCGGTGCTGTTCGGGCTGTTCCCCGCCGTCCTCGGTGCCGGCGGCTACTACGTCCGCAAGTTCTCCCGCTCGTTGCAGTACACGATCGCCGAGACGCGTGACGGCATCCGGATCGGCTTCGGGCTGGTCTCGACGTCGAACGAGACGCTGCCGCCCGGGCGCATCCACGCCGTGAGCGTCGCGCAGCCGCTGCTGTGGCGCCCGTTCGGCTGGTGGGACATCCGCATCAACCGTGCGACGAGCGCCGGCAACGGGGCGTCCAGCAACCAGCAGGTGTCCTCGATCGTGCTGCCCGTGGGCACGACGGCGGACGTCCGCGAGGTCCTCGACATCATCCTGCCGGGGCTCGTCGGCACCGTCGTCGCCGGCCCCGAGGCCTCGCCGGAAGCCCTGCGTGAGGGCGCGGCCGAAGCCGTGGACGTCGTCGACGACAGCCTCACCACCTCGGGTGACCGCGGCGGCTTCGTGCACTCCCCACGGCGAGGCGCGTGGCTCCGCCCGTTCGCGTTCCGGCGCAACGGCTACCGGTTCGTGCAGGGCGCGGTGCTGCTGCGGCTCGGCGCCGTCTGGCGGTCGCTCGTCATCGTGCCGCTGCCCCGCGTGCAGAGCGTCAAGGTCGAGCAGGGACCGCTCGAGCGTGCCCTGCGGGTCGCGACCGTCCACGTCCACACCGTCGCCGGTCCGGTCTCGGCACGCATCGGCGCGCTCGACGCGTGTGACGCGCAGCGCTTCTGGTCCGAGACCACCCAGCGCGCCGTCGATGCCGCCGCCGTCGACACGACCCACCGCTGGCGCGAACGGGAGGCCCGCCCCGCGTCCGCCACACACGCTGCGGACGCACCGTGGCCCGGGTCCGGAGCCCCTGCCGGGCCCGCCGTGGCCCACCGGCAGGACGCCGCGCCTCCCGGCCCGGGGTGGGGCGACGTCCCGCCCACCGGAGCCGCACGATGAGGGCCGGGCGTCTCGGGGTCGGCATCGTCGGCGCCGGACGGGTCGGACCCGTCCTCGGAGCAGCCCTGGCGAACGCGGAGCACGCCGTCGTCGGCGTGACCGCCGTGTCGGAAGAGGGCCGCGACCGTGCCGAGGCGATGCTGCCCGGCGCCCCGGTGCTCGCGACGCCCGACCTGGTCGAGCGCAGCGAACTCGTCCTGCTCGCGGTGCCGGACGACCAGCTCGCCTCGCTCGTGCAGGGGTTGGCCGACGCCGGCATCTGGCAGCCCGGGCAGCTCGTCGTGCACACCAGCCCGGACCACGGCGTCGGCATCCTCGCCCCGGCGATGGCGGCCGGCGCGATCCCGCTCGCGATCCACCCCGCGATGGCGTTCACGGGCACCAGCGTCGACCTGTCACGGCTCCGTGACGCGTACTGCGCGGTGACCGCCCCGGCACCCGTGCTCCCCATCGCGCAGGCACTGGTGGTCGAGATGGGCGCCGAGCCGTTCGTCGTGGCGGAGGGCGACCGGCCCGCGTACGCCGATGCGGTGCGGGCGGCCGTGAGCTTCTCGACGGCGATCGTCGACCAGTCCGCAGGCACCCTGTCCGGCATCGGCGTCGAACACCCGGGTCGCGTCCTCGGGGCGCTCGTCCGCTCCGCCGTCGACAACGCGCTGACCGCGGCCGACGGGCAGTCGACGCTCTAGGTCGGGGTCGGGGTCGGGGTCGCGGTCGGTCGCGGTCGGTCGGCGGTCGGTCACGACTCCCCGCTCAGTTCCCCCGAGTGGTCACGACCTGTCGGCTGCGCGCGCTCCGGCCGACAGATCGTGACCGGCGGGCGTGACGCGTGCGGGGTGTTGTGACCGCGGCCTCGGCTCCTGGTCCGGCGGGCACGGTTCCGGGGCGGGAGCGTGGCGCGGGTAGCATTTCCCCCGACCCCCACGACCATCGGAGCCGCACCCGCATGACCGACGAGACCGTCACCCCCGACACCGCGATCACCGACGCCGCCGCACTGGCCGAGCAGGAGACCAGCGAGCAGCGACAGGTCCGGCTCGACAAGCGGGCGAAGCTGCTGGAGTCGGGCGTCGAGGCGTACCCCGCCGAGCTCCCCCTCACCACGACGATCCCGGCCGTGCGCGAGCAGTACGCGCACCTGGAGACCGGCGAGGAGACCCAGGACGTCGTCGGCATCGCCGGCCGTGTCGTGTTCTCGCGCAACACCGGCAAGCTCTGCTTCGCGTCGCTGCAGTCCGGCGACGGCGCACGCATCCAGGCGATGGTCTCCCTGGCCGAGGTGGGGGACGACTCCCTCGCCCGCTGGAAGGAGTTCGTCGACCTCGGTGACCACGTGTTCGTGCACGGCCGCGTGATCTCCTCGCGCCGCGGCGAGCTGTCGATCATGGTCGACGACTGGGCGATCGCGGCGAAGGCGATCCTGCCGCTGCCGAACCTGCACAACGAGCTCAACGAGGAGACGCGGGTCCGCCAGCGCTACCTCGACCTCATCGTCCGCGACGAAGCCCGCGCCACCGTGCGTGCCCGAGCTGCCGTGATGGCGTCGCTCCGCCAGACCTTCACCGCCCACGAGTACCTCGAGGTCGAGACCCCGATGCTGCAGACCCAGCACGGCGGCGCCTCGGCCCGACCGTTCGTGACGCACTCGAACGCCTTCGACACCGAGCTGTTCCTGCGCATCGCCCCCGAGCTGTTCCTGAAGCGGGCCGTCGTCGGTGGCATCGACCGGGTGTTCGAGATCAACCGCAACTTCCGGAACGAGGGTGCCGACTCGTCGCACTCGCCCGAGTTCGCGATGGTCGAGGCGTACCAGGCGTACGGCAACTACGAGCAGATGGCCGACCTGACCCAGGAGCTCGTGCAGAACGCGACCCGCGCCGTCACCGGTGGTGCGCTCGAGGTCACCCTGCCCGACGGCAGCACCTACGACCTGGGTGGCGAGTGGCCCCGCATCGACATGTACGGCTCGCTGTCCGAGGCCGCCGGGCGCGAGATCAGCCCGAAGACCCCGCTGTCCGAGCTGCAGGCGCTCGCCGAGGCCGAGGGCGTCGAGGTCGCCCACGCCACGCACGGCAAGTACGTCGAGGAGCTCTGGGAGCACTTCGTCATCGACTCGCTCGACCGTCCGACCTTCGTGATGAACTTCCCGGTCGACACCTCGCCGCTCACCCGGCAGCACCGCACCCGTCCGGGCGTCGTCGAGAAGTGGGACCTGTACGTCCGTGGCTTCGAGCTCGGCACGGCGTACTCCGAGCTCGTCGACCCGGTCGTGCAGCGGGAGCGCTTCGTCGAGCAGGCGAAGCTCGCGGCCGGCGGCGACCTCGAGGCGATGCGTGTGGACGAGGACTTCCTGCGGGCGCTCGAGCACGCGATGCCCCCGTCGGGCGGCATGGGCATGGGGATCGACCGCCTGCTGATGGCCATCACGGGCCTCGGCATCCGCGAGACGATCCTGTTCCCGCTGGTCAAATAACTCCGAGTCCACCGGGGTACGATGCTCGGGTGCCTGATGGAGTCGTAAGCGGGATCGTCTTCGCCCTGACGCCGACCATCGTCGTCGGCCTGATCTTCTGGTTCGTGATGCGCGCGATCATGCGTGCCGACCGGACCGAGCGTGCCGCGTACGCCAAGGTCGAGGCCGAAGAGCGCGCCCGCTTCGAGCGCGAGCACGGTCGTCCCGCGCCGGCTCCGACGCCCGGCGAGTAGCCGCCCGCGCACGATCCACTTCACCCCGTGTTCACCGCGCGGTGTGATCCTGTCGCGCGTGCCGACCTCCCCCGATCCCGTCGACGACCTCGACGACCTCGACGTGGAGGACGCCTTCGGCCACCGGGTGTCGGGCACGTCCGGCGCGCCGAACGGCACGGACGGACCCGGCGGAGCCACCGGCGTCGCCGACGGTGGAGCCCTCGACGACGAGGGCGACGTCGACGACCTCGACGTCTGAGCGCCGACCGACCGTCACACACCGTTCACCTCGCCGACGCGTGCCGGGGTGAGCATCGTCCGCATGGCAACCACCGCACATCCCTTCACGGGCCGCAGCCTCGTCGGGGACATCGAGAGCGAGTACGACGAGTTCGACCGAGACGCCGACCTCGAGGTGTCCAAGCGCCGGGACGGGTGGCTCGAACCCTCCTGGTGACCCCCACCCATCCCTTGTTCGGGGTACGACGACCAGATCACACTGATCGGGTCGCACGTACCCCTTTTGCATGTCCGGAGTACGCAGTCCCTCGGGGTACACGGTTGGAAATGCTGGTGAAACACGTCTGCAACGCCGGAAACACGGCAGTTCCGGCTTGATCCGGGGCCTGATGGGGGACCAGACTGGCGGTGTGCTGTACCCCGCTGGGGATGCTGCCGAGGGTGAAGCACGGAGATCCCTGAGAATCGCTCCGAACGATTTGTGGGGTACACCTCCGGGCCGCTTTACTCATCAGCACCCCCCGGTACCACCCCACGAAGCCATCACCGTCGAACGCAGGGAGAAACACCATGACGATCGCAACGGCTGCACCCAGCACCACCCGCCGCACCGCCACCAAGAAGGCATCGGCATCGAAGACCGCGACCGCCGAGTCCGCCACCACCTCCCTCGACACCGAGGTCGAGGCCGACGAGCAGCTCGCCGGTGTCCGCGGTGCCTCGGTCGACCAGGTCGGCGACTACCTCCGTCACATCGGCCGTCTCTCGCTCCTCACCGCCGAGGAAGAAGCGCAGATCGCCCGCCGCATCGAGGTCGGGCTCTTCGCCGAAGAGAAGCTCGCCACCGAGAAGGGTCTGGCGAAGACCCTGCAGCGTGAACTCCGCTGGCTCGTCCGCGACGGTGAGCGCGCCAAGGAGCGCATGATCACCTCGAACCTCCGTCTCGTCGTGAGCATCGCCAAGCGGTACTCGCAGCGCGGCCTGCCCTTCATGGACGTCATCCAGGAAGGCAACCTCGGCCTGGTCCGCGCGGTCGAGAAGTTCGACTTCACGCAGGGCTACAAGTTCTCGACCTACGCCACCTGGTGGATCCGCCAGGCGATCTCGCGTGGTCTCGCCGACAAGGCGCGCACGATCCGCATCCCGGTGCACACCGTCGAGCTCATCAACAAGATCTCGCGCACCGAGCGTGACCTGACCGTCGACCTCGGCCGCGCGCCGATGCCGGAAGAGGTCGCGGCCGAGCTGAGCATGAGCGTCGAGGAACTCGTCGACCTCAAGGGCCGCTCGCACGAGCCGGTCTCGATCCACACGGTCGTCGGCGACTCGGACGACAGCGAACTCGGTGACTTCATCGAGGACGAGGACGCCGCCAGCCCGAACGAGCTCACCGAGACGACGCTGTTGCACCGCGACATCCGCTCCATCGTCTCCGAGCTGCCGAGCGACGAGGCCAACGTCATCCGCATGCGCTACGGCCTGGACGACGACAAGCCGATGACGCTCGACGAGATCTCGAAGATCGTGCACACGACCCGCCAGGCGGTCAGCCGGGTGGAGTCGCGCGCCAAGCTCCGCCTGTTTGCCAAGGCGGTCTCGCAGGACATGCAGCTGTACCTGACCGACTAGGTCAGTGGACTTCGGCCGGCACGCTCACCCGTGTCGGCGCGGGGAAACCGGGTCGTTCTGTGGGAAGTCGATCCGGTGGGGTGATGGGACGGCCCGCTCGAGCACTGCTCGAGCGGGCCATTCACGTTCCCGGGGCAACCGCCCGCGGTGTCAGTCGTCGATCTCGCGCCGGAGCTTCTGCCGCAGGTCGCTCGGGATGAGCTCGACCAGCTGGTCGGGCCGCACCGGCAGGTCGAGCAGGCTGAGCTTCACGCGGCCGGTGCGCCCGTGCCGCTCGGCGTCGAGGCGCACCACGCTGCCGGCGTCCTTGCGGAGCCGCATGTCGATCTGCGCCCCGGTCGCGACCTCGCCGACCACGAGCCCGTCGACCTCGAGCGCTGCGCTCCTGGTGCCCTCGGCGATGTCGAACCGGTAGCGCTCGCGCGCGGAGAGCACCACGGAGCGGTCGATCCCCGCCATCGGCGCGACCGGGGTCACCACGGAGCCGGAGAGTGCGGGGGAGAGCACCGGGCCGCCGGCGGCGTAGTTGTACGCGGTGGAGCCCGCCGGAGTGGCGGCCACGATGGCGTCGGCGCGGTAGTACCCGTACCCGAGGCCGCCGACGCTCAGGTCGGCCGAGACCTGCCCGGAGCCGGGCCGCCGCACGATGGTCAGGTCGTTGAACGCCAGGTAGTCGGTGCGGGCGCCGCCCCAGGACAGCCGGGCCTCGAGCGCGTGGTGCGGCTCGAGCTGGTACTCGCCGGCGGACAACCGGTCGAGCGCGCTCTCGAGTTCGGGCGGTTCGATCTCGACCAGGAACCCGACGTTGCCGTAGTTCACGCCGAGGACGGGCACGGGGCGGCTCGCCACGAGCCGCATCGCGCCGAGCATGGTGCCGTCGCCGCCGAGCGCCACGACCAGGTCGACGCGGTCGGTGAAGTCGTCGTCGTCGACCACCTCGACCCCGCCACCGATGCGCTGGGCGTCCGCGCGGCGGGCGAGCAGTTCGCCCTGGCCGGACGCGTTCCAGCGCTGCAGGGTCGTGACGGACTCCTGCACGTTCTTGGTCGGGTGGACGACGAGGCCGACGACGGGCTGCTCCATGAGCGGATCGTACCGAGCGGACCTCCGATACGGGCTGGTCGATCGAACAGGTATGCGATATTCTGAATACATGCAGACCGCTCAGCTCTCCGTCGCTCTCCCTTCCGTCCGGCACGGCCGCGAGATCGTGCTGCTCGCCGACCTCGAGTCCCACGAGTCCGGCTTCGGGTTCGTCGACGCCGAGCACCTGCTCCTCGCGGCCGTCACCCTGTGTGCCGGCATGCCCCGCTTCCGGCCGGTCCTCGACGCCCACCGGGTCTCGCCCGACGCCGTCCGGGCGAGCATCCGCGCGTTCGTCGGGGCGCACACCACCTGCCCCGGCGAGCACGACCGGGTCGCCTGCACGCCCGCTGCGATGCGCGTGCTCGCCCGAGCCGCGACGATCGCCGGTCGATCGGAACGCATCCGGCCGCCGCACGTCGTGCTCGCCGTGCTCGACGCCGTCGACGACCCGCTCGCCGGATCGGCGCACGACGTCCTCGACGCCCTCGGCGTCGACCCGCGTCGCTTCCGACGCGACCTGCGTCGCGCGGTGCGTCGCGCCTGACCCAGCGCGACCACAGCGCACACGGGAGGCCCGTGGCGGGATCGCCACGGGCCTCCCGTGTGTACGGCGGACCCGCCGCTGGCGCGTCGGTCCGGTACCGGCGGCGGGGCCCGGTCCGTCTCGTCGTTCGCTCACTGCGCACAAGACGCACGTCGGTCACGCCCACGGCGAACAGGGGCAGCCCGCGGGGGGAGCGCTGGTTACTCTCGAAGTACTTGGCCGGACTCACACGAGACCGGCACAGCGTCGGCTCCGCTCATCAGGGGCCAAGGGAGAGCACATGTTCGAGAGATTCACCGACCGGGCCCGTCGTGTTGTCGTCCTCGCTCAAGAAGAAGCGAAGATGCTCAACCACAACTACATCGGCACCGAGCACATCCTCCTCGGCCTCATCCACGAGGGCGAGGGCGTCGCCGCCAAGGCGCTGGAGTCGCTGGGCATCTCGCTCGACGCCGTGCGCGAGCAGGTCCAGGACATCATCGGGCAGGGCCAGCAGCAGCCGACCGGGCACATCCCGTTCACGCCGCGCGCCAAGAAGGTGCTCGAGCTGTCCCTGCGCGAGGCGCTGCAGCTCGGCCACAACTACATCGGCACGGAGCACATCCTGCTCGGCCTGATCCGCGAGGGCGAGGGTGTCGCAGCCCAGGTCCTCGTGAAGCTCGGCGCCGACCTGAACCGGGTGCGCCAGCAGGTCATCCAGCTCCTGTCCGGCTACCAGGGCAAGGAAGCGGTCGCCGTCGGCGGCGAGCAGCAGCAGAACGCGCAGCAGGGTTCGCAGGTCCTCGACCAGTTCGGTCGCAACCTCACCCAGGCCGCGCGCGACGGCAAGCTCGACCCCGTCATCGGGCGCGAGAAGGAGATGGAGCGGGTCATGCAGATCCTCTCCCGCCGCTCCAAGAACAACCCCGTCCTGATCGGTGAGCCCGGCGTCGGCAAGACCGCCGTCGTCGAGGGCCTCGCCCAGGCGATCGTCAAGGGCGACGTGCCCGAGACGCTGAAGGACAAGCAGCTCTACTCGCTCGACCTCGGATCACTCATCGCCGGGTCCCGCTACCGCGGTGACTTCGAGGAGCGCCTGAAGAAGGTCACGAAGGAGATCCGCACCCGCGGCGACATCATCGTCTTCATCGACGAGATCCACACGCTCGTCGGTGCCGGTGCAGCCGAGGGCGCGATCGACGCCGCGTCGATCCTCAAGCCGCTCCTCGCCCGCGGTGAGCTCCAGACCATCGGTGCCACCACGCTCGACGAGTACCGCAAGCACTTCGAGAAGGACGCCGCACTCGAGCGTCGCTTCCAGCCGGTGCAGGTCAACGAGCCGTCGCTGCCCCACGCGATCAACATCCTCAAGGGTCTGCGCGACAAGTACGAGGCGTTCCACAAGGTGTCCATCACCGACGGTGCGATCGTCGCCGCGGCGAACCTGGCGGACCGCTACGTGCAGGACCGCTTCCTGCCCGACAAGGCCATCGACCTGATCGACGAGGCCGGCGCCCGCCTGCGCCTGTCGATCCTGTCGGCGCCGCCGGAGCTCCGCGAGTTCGACGAGAAGATCTCGACGGTCCGCGGGTCGAAGGAAGCCGCCATCGAGGAGCAGGACTTCGAGAAGGCCGCGAGCCTGCGCGACGAGGAGAAGAAGCTCCTCGGCGAGCGTCTCCGCCTCGAGAAGCAGTGGCGTGCCGGTGACGTCGCCGCGTCCGGCACCGTCGACGAGGGCATCATCGCCGAGGTCCTGGCGCAGGCCACGGGCATCCCGGTGTTCAAGCTCACCGAAGAGGAGACGTCGCGTCTCGTCTTCATGGAGAAGGCACTGCACGAGCGCGTCATCGGTCAGGAAGAGGCCATCTCGGCCCTGTCCAAGACCATCCGCCGCACCCGCGCCGGCCTGAAGGACCCGAACCGTCCCTCCGGCTCGTTCATCTTCGCCGGCCCCACGGGCGTCGGGAAGACCGAGCTCGCCAAGGCACTCGCCGAGTTCCTGTTCGACGACGAGGGTGCGCTGATCTCCCTCGACATGTCGGAGTTCGGTGAGAAGCACACCGTGTCCCGCCTGTTCGGTGCCCCTCCCGGGTTCGTCGGGTTCGAAGAGGGCGGCCAGCTCACCGAGAAGGTGCGCCGCAAGCCGTTCTCCGTGGTCCTGTTCGACGAGATCGAGAAGGCCCACCCGGACATCTTCAACTCGCTGCTGCAGGTGCTCGAGGAAGGCCGTCTCACCGACGGTCAGGGCCGCGTCGTCGACTTCAAGAACACCGTCATCATCATGACCACGAACCTCGGTTCGCAGGGCATCGCCGGTGGCCCGGTGGGCTTCCAGGTCGAGGGCGACTCGGCCGTCGGCTACGACCGCATGCGCGGCAAGGTCAACGAGGAGCTCAAGAAGCACTTCAAGCCCGAGTTCCTGAACCGTGTCGACGACACGATCGTGTTCCCGCAGCTGTCGCAGCCCGAGCTGCTGCAGATCGTGGACCTGTTCGTGAAGCGTCTGGCCGACCGCCTGCTCGACCGCGACATGACCGTCGAGCTCACGCTGCCGGCCAAGGAGCAGCTCATCAAGGTCGGGTTCGACCCGTCCCTCGGTGCTCGGCCCCTGCGTCGCGCGATGCAGCACGAGGTCGAGGACCAGCTGTCCGAGCACATCCTGCAGGGTGAGCTCAACGCCGGTGACCACGTGAAGGTCGACTTCGTCGACGGTGCGTTCCACTTCGAGACCGGGCGTCAGCCGGGCCGCGAAGAGGTCCTCGCCGGTGCAGCCGCGGTCGAGGCCGCGACCGACACGCCCCAGGGCGAGATCGAGTCCTAGGACCTGACACTCCACGAACAGGAGGCTCGGTGCCAGCTGGCACCGGGCCTCCTGTCCGTTCTCGGGTCGCGTCCAGATCTCCACCCGCCGATCTGCGCGTCGTGCGCCCATCGGCCCCCGTCCGGGGGTACTGTTGTGGCAACGCGCGAGACGTTCCCCCCAACTCCTCGCGCGTCGCGCTCGACCGGTTCCCCCCAACGGGTCGAGACGCAGCCGGCCCCGGTCTGTTCGCAGACCGGGGCCGTTGCACGTTTCAGGGGTGGTGCCTCCGGTCGGTGGTGCCTGCGGTCGGCCGTGCGTGCGGGCGGGCGTCCGCCGCGTCAGGCGGCGTCGGGCAGCTGTGCGGCGAAGTCGCGGACGGCGCGCTCCCAGCGCTCCGGGTCCTCGTTCCACTCCAGCGTGTGCGGAGCCGTGCGGAAGGCGAGGGTGGTGGCACCCGACCGTGCAGCCACCGTGGCGACGTCGTCGGCGGCGACCAGGGCGTCCGCCTCGGAGTGGATCAGCAGCGTCGGCGTCGCGGAGTCCTGCCAGGTCGTCGTCGTGACGGGCATCGAGGCCCCGGCGAGACGGGACAGCACGTTCGTGGTCGCGATGCGGCCGGCGACGGTCCCGACGAAGGCGGGCAGGCGTGCACCACGGACGGCGCCGCGGAGTGCCGAGGCGACGTCGAGCAGCGGGGAGACGGCGACGATCCCGTCGACGTCCACCCGGCCGGCGGCGACGGAGCAGGCGAGGGCTCCGGCGGACCAGCCCTGCAGGACGACGCGTCGGGCACCGCGCGCACGCGCGGCGCGGACTGCGGTGACGATGCGGTCGGCGGCCCCGGCATCGAGGGAGCGGAGCGGCAGGTCGGTGGTGTCGATGACCTGGGACGACGCACCGAGCGAACGCCAGACCCCGACGCCCCGCAGCACCTGGCGCGGGCCGAGGGACTGTCCGTGCACGTGGACCACGTGCGTTGTGGCGGCCTCGGGCTCGGAGCCGGGCACGTCGTCCGGCCCGTCGTACCGCATGGCGTCCCAGGCCCACTCGCCGGTCGGCACGGGGCCGGTCGCACTGCGTCGGACGGTGTCGCCGTCGCCGCTGGCCCCGTTCTGGGTGCTCGCGGTGGTGATCGCGCCGACCTGCACCCGGGTACCGTCCCGCTGCAGGTCGTAGGTGCCCGGCAGGCGGGTGTCGCGGGTGGCGGTGAGCTCGACCTCGGTGTCCGTGGCACTGCGGACCGTGGCGGTCGCCGTGTAGGGCGTGGGGAACAGCAGCCGCCGTGCGACGAAGGTGCTGAGGCCGAGCGTGCCGACCGCCCCCGCTGCGGTGCCGAGTGCCGTGATGCGTGCGCCGGTCATGTGATCTCCCTGAGTCGTGCCGTGGTGAGCGTCGCAGCGGCCGGCACTGCCTGCCCGGCCTCGCGCGCGCGGTCTTCGATCTCGACGGAGAGCCGGTGCTGCCGGCTCCGCCACTGGCGACGCTGCCACACGATCGTGAAGTAGAGCCCGGTGTTGCCCGAAGCCGTCTCGAGCCGACGGAGTTCCGGCTCGAGGGCGCGGAACCGGCGTCGGGCGGCCCGCCAGTCGCGGAACTCCCGAGCGGCGTCGGGCAGCACACCGCCGGCCGCACCGATGGCGAGCAGGACCATCGAGCCGAGGAACACCGGCGTGTAGAGCTTCGACAGCACCCCGACCGCGCCGTCGGCACCGGCGACGTGCACGGCGTCCAGGGCGATCGCGATGCCGGCGAGGAGCACCAGACCGGCTGCCCCGACGACGAAGAGCCAGTACAGGCGGCCGAGTCCGTCCCCGCTCCGGAACCCGCGCAGCACGGCGACGGCGGACCGGGCGATGACGATGGCGATGTAGGTCATCTCGACGGCCGAGTACAGCGCGGTCGGCAGCTGGTCGCCGTAGACCACCATGAACTGTGCCGTCGGGGTCGGTGCGTCGATGCGACTGAACAGCACGACGAGGGCGACGAGCACGAGCACGCAGCCGATGATGCGGCTGGCGCGCAGGAGCTTGGCGGAGCGCGCCGCTGCCTCGACCGACTGCGCGAGGGCGAACATGCCGCACACCATCAGGCAGCGGCCGATCAGGTCGGCGATGTTCGGCACGTCCGTCACGCCGGCGAGGAACGTGGTGACGTCGGGCTGGTTGATCGTGAGCCCCACCGCGACACAGCTGCAGCAGACCATCAGCCAGGTGACGCTGGCCGACTGGGTGCGCACGAGGAACAGCCGGACGACCAGGACCGCCAGGATGAGCCAGACCGGGATCGATCCCCAGACGTGCAGTGTCATCGCATCACCGGAAGATCCCGGGGTGACCCTCGGGGTCGAGCAGCCCGATCCGCAGCGCGAGCTGGTCGGCGACGAGTTCGACGGCCTGCTCGTGCGGGGTGTCCAGCGAACGGGTGAACGCCGTCCGGCCGGTGAGCAGCCCCGTGTACGCCTGGTGGTCGCAGCCGGTGTCGTCCATGAACACGTGGGCGAGCTCGTGCAGCACGGAGGCGACCCGGGAGCGCTCGGACAGCCCGGGGCGCGTCTCGAGCAGGGCGTGGTCGGTGCGCTGGATGAGCCGCGCGGACAGGTCGCCCGGCAGCTCGGTGGTGCGCACGTGGATCGGCTTGCCGAGCGCCGCCTCGGCCCGCGCGGTCAGTTCCGGCAGGGTCAGCCGGCGGGGGAGCCCGAGACGCTGCACGCGACGACGGGCCTCGGTCTGCCGGCGCAGGGCGCCGAACCGGTCGCGGTACCCGCTCACGGGGTGCCGCCCGACTCGTCGAGCCGACGCAGGTGGTCGGTGAAGTCGCGGATCTCGTCCGCCGAGGCGAACTCGCCCAGACGCCGGGTGGCGAACGCCACGACCTCGCGCTTGCGCAGTTCGAGCACGAGTTCGAGCTGCGCCTGCACCCGCTCGGGCACGTCCGTGTTGCCGGCGGCGTCGGTCAGGTACTCCGCCGGGACGCCGAAGTAGGCCGCCAGGGCCGCCAGGAGTCGCTGGTCACGGACGGCCGGACCGTTGCCGCCGAGCATGTAGCCCCAGCGCGGTCGGCTCATCGACGCACCCTGCGCCTCGATCTCGGCGGCGATCTCCTTGTACGGGGGTCGCTGACCCGAGTTGGCCTCGACGACGTCCATCAGGAGCTGCAGTTTGCGCGACAGTTCCCGACGGTGTGCGTCGTCGTCGTTGTACTCGATCACGTGTCCCCACTCTCACATCTGTCTCAGACATGATAAAACTGATCCAGCGCGTCAGCCGGTGTCACCACTCTGCCAGGCTCGCGCTCGCTCGTCAGGTCGGCATTTCGATGGGGGGATGCCGAACGGGGGACGACGAACGGGAGGCGCGGTGCCAGCTGGCACCGCGCCTCCCGTTCGTCGTGTGGTGCGGACTACGCCTGCACGTCGCCGCGCCAGCCCGGCTGGATCGGCGCGTTCTCGACGCGCTCCTTGTAGTTCTGCAGGTCCTTCTTGACGGCGTGGCCGCCGACGCCCACGGCGGAGCCGAGCTTCTCGAGGAAGCCGGACGGCTCCCAGTCGATCTGCACGGTGACGCGCGTCTCGTCGTCCGAGAGCTTGTGGAAGGTGACGACACCGGCGTGGTCGGTCTCGCCGTCCTTCACGGTCCACGCGACACGCTCGTCGGGGTGCTGCTCGGTGATCACGGCACGGAACTCGCGCTCCTGGCCGGCGACCTTCACGGTCCAGTCGGTGGTCTTGTCGTCCACCTGGACGATCTTCTCGACCTCGTCGAGGAAGTGCGGGAACTCCTCGAAGCGGGTCCACTGGTCGTAGGCCGGGCGGACGGGGACGTTGACGTCGACGGTTTCGATGATCTGAGGCATGTACCGGACGGTAGGCCGATCGACCTGGGCGGCACTCAGCAGCGCTGTCCCCCTGCGACACCAGTAGTGTGGGGCGGATGACAGAGCACGGGAAGCACGCGTTCCACGAGCGCGACGACCACGGGATCCTCGTGCGTCCGGCGCTCGCCTCGGACGTCCCGCACATCCAGCGGCTCATCGCCCCCTACGTCGACCGGCGCATCCTGCTCGGCAAGGAGAACGTCGCCCTGTACGGCTCGATCCAGCAGTTCCGGATCGCCGAGGGTCCCGACGGCACCCCCATCGGGTGCGGCGCGCTCGCCGTCTTCTGGGACGACATCGCCGAGGTCCGCACCCTGGCCCTCGACGAGCAGTGGATCCACAAGCGCGTCGGGCACCGGATGCTCGAGGCGCTCGAACACGACGCCCGCGAACTCGGCGTCGCCCGGATCTTCTGCCTGACCTTCGAGGTCGACTTCTTCACGAAGCACGGGTACCTGGAGATCGGCGAGAGCGTCGTCCCGCCGGAGGTCTACGCCGAACTGGTCCGCTCGTCGGACGAAGGGGTCGCGGAGTTCCTCGACCTCGCCCGGGTCAAGCCGAACACCCTCGGCAACACCCGGATGCTGAAGAACCTCTGACGCTTTCCCGTGCCGCCCGGCGGGGTGGCCGTGCGTGGCCCGCGCCGTTGTCTACCCTTTGCGCATGTCGTCGTTGCGTCACCCCGTCGGACCCGAGAAGCCGGTCGTCTACTGGCGTCGCCGGGCGCTCGTGCTCGGGGCGCTGCTGGTCGTCGTCCTGGTCGTGGTGCTCATCGTCGTCGGGCGGGGGAACGGGGCCACGTCGGCGGCGCCGAGCGCGTCGGCCTCTGCCGGCGCCGGGTCTGGTGCCGGTGCGTCGTCTGCCGGGTCTGCCGGTTCCGGTTCCGGTTCTGGGTCCTCGCGGGCTGCGGCGCCGAAGCCGTCCGCCTCGGCTGCTGCGACGAAGCCCGCTGCTGCCGACGGCTCGACCTGCACGAAGGACCAGATCGTCCTGACCCCGGTGCTCGACAAGTCGGCGTACGGCCCCACCGAGGACCCGAAGATCGCGATGTCGATCAAGAACTCCGGCACGAACTCCTGCCACCTGGACCTCGGTTCGGCGCAGCAGGTGCTGACGATCAGCTCGGGCCAGGAGCAGTACTGGTCGTCGAAGGACTGCCAGACCGGCGGCACGAACCAGGACGTCACGATCAAGTCCGGTCAGACGCTCACGACGCCCGCGATCGCGTGGGACCGCACCCGCTCGTCCACGTCGACGTGCGACTCGTCACGGCCGGCCGTCACCGCCGGGGGAGCGAGCTACCACCTGCAGGTCGCCGTCGGGAACCTCGAGTCGAAGACCTCGGTGCAGTTCATCCTGCAGTAGGCGGCGGGTTCGCGGTTCGCGGTTCGCGGTTCGCGATTCCGATCCGTTCCCTTCCGGCTGCGCTGTGCCGATCAGGGGCGCCGGGAACAGCAACAGGCCCCGTCGTCCGAAGACGACGGGGCCTGTTCAAGCTGATGTGATCAGCCGAGGACGGTGATGTTCTCCGCCTGCGGGCCCTTGCGGCCCTCGGTGATGTCGAACTCCACCTTCTGGTTCTCCTCGAGCGACTTGTAGCCGTTGCCAGCAATCGCAGAGAAGTGCGCGAAGACGTCAGCGCTGCCGTCGTCCGGGGCGATGAAGCCGAAGCCCTTTTCGTTGTTGAACCACTTGACGGTACCGGTAGATGCCATGATGGCGTTTCCTTAGCTTTCTTGCTTCCGCCAAGGTGCAGATGCACCGACGGAGACCCCGACGTACGTCGACGGGGGTAATGCGCCACGCGGGCAGGTGCCGGCGGGACGGGTTCGGGGTCAGGCCTGTCGGCCAGTGACCCTGGGGCCCGGGTTGAGGGGCAAACCACCTCGCCCGGACGTTGAGCGCCGCCGAAGCGGTTCCATCAGGCTAGCGTGCTCTGGGCCGACTGGCTACCCGTGCGTCCCGGAACGTCGAAAATCTGGTGGAATTGAGCTGATGGCAGACAAGGAACAGCGCTTCCGCAGCGAACAGCTCGAGGAAGCCCTCGCGAAGCAGGACGTCGCCGCGGTGGCGTTCGCGCTCCGCCACGACATCGTGATCGTCCCCCGGCTCGTCACCGGCAAGAAGGACATGCAGGTGCGGGTGTTCGGCCGTGAGGGGTCGGACAAGCGCATCCTGCTGCTGTTCTCGTCGGCGGACGCCTACACGGCGATGGTGCCGGACGAGAAGATCCGGCAGGTGATGGTCTACGACGGACCGCGGCTCGAGGAGTTCCTGGCCGCCCACCTCGACATGCTCGAGGGCGTGTTCTTCGACATCGCCGGCCCGCACACCATGCAGGCTGCACCGGCGGACCTGCTGGCCGCTTTGCGCGCGTAGCGCCTCAGAACGCGCGGTCGAGCTCGCGTTCGCGCGGGGACTGCGTCATCGAGAAGGCCACCCGCAGGGCCTCGCGCAGGTGCCCGGAGTCCGAGCCGAGCACCGTGGTGAACCCGAGGCGGGTGGCCTCGTTCACGCGCTGCTTCGTGCCCGTGGCCGGACGGATCTCGCCGGCGAGGCTGATCTCGCCCACGGCTGCGAGCGTGTGCGGGTACGGACGGTCTCGTGCGGCGCTCGCGAGGGCCAGCGCGATCGCCAGGTCGGCGCCGGGCTCCGTGAGCTTCATGCCGCCCACCGTGGACACGTAGACATCGGCGTCGGACAGCTTCAGGCCGGCGCGTCGTTCGAGGACCGCGAGCAGCATCGCCACGCGCGAGGCATCGACACCGTTCACGACCCGGCGTGGCTGCGGCGCGGAACTCGGGACGATGAGGGCCTGCACCTCGACCGGCAGTGCTCGACGCCCTTCGAGTGCGACGGTGACGCAGGTGCCGGACACCGGGGTGGTGTTCTTCGACATGAACAGGCCGCTGGGGTCGGGGACCTCGTGGATGCCGTCGCCGCCCATGTCGAAGCACCCGACCTCGTCCGTGGGGCCGAAGCGGTTCTTGAGCGCCCGGACGAAGCGCAGGGCGGTCTGCCGGTCGCCCTCGAAGTGGCAGACGACGTCGACCAGGTGCTCGAGCAGCCGCGGGCCGGCGATCGTGCCGTCCTTCGTGACGTGGCCGACGATGAGGACGGGCAGGGCGCGGTCCTTCGCGATGCGGATCAGGGTCGAGGCGACCTCGCGCACCTGGGACGTGCCGCCCGCGATGCCGTCGATCGAGCTGGACGAGATGGTCTGCACGGAGTCGGCGATGAGCAGGTCGGGCTGCACCTGGTCGATCTGGCCGATGATGACGCCGAGGTCCACTTCGCTCGCCAGGTACAGGTCGTCGTGCATCGCCCCGGTGCGTTCGGCACGGAGCCGGACCTGGTCGACGGACTCTTCGGCGCTGACGTAGAGGACGCGTTTGCCCGAGGCCGCGGCTCGCGAGGCGACCTCGAGCAGCAGGGTCGACTTGCCGACACCCGGCTCGCCGCTCAGCAGGACGGCCGCACCCGGCACCACGCCGCCGCCGAGGACGCGGTCGAACTCGCCGATGCCGGTCTGCCAACGCTGCACCGAGGTGCCGCGGGCTTCGGTGATCGGTCGTGCGGCCCGGGCGCCGGTGACGGCGACCGCGGACGTGCCCCGTGTGCTCGCCGACGCCGCAGAGCTGTCCTCGACGGTGCCCCAGGTCTGGCACTCACCGCACCGGCCGACCCACTTGATGCTGGTCCAGCCGCACTCGGTGCAACGGTAGAGGGACTGCGGGCGCGCCATGTCGTCGAGGCTAGGCCGTACGGCCGACATCACCTGCGCGGTCGCCCGGCTCGTCCGGTCCGCCGTGTCCGCCCGACTCGTCGCCGTCGTCGGGGACCGCGATCGACCCCGTCATCCGGTGGCGCAGGCGCTCGACCGGTCCCGGAGCCTGCCGTGAGGCGTGGTCGAGCGCCTCGGCGCCGTCGGTGTCCTGCTCGGCGCGGGCGTTCGCCACCGCCCCGGCTTCACGACCGAGGTTCTCAGCCTCGCGCACGGACAGGTAGTGCCGGATCGCCGCCACGGTGTCGACCCGGGCGTCGACCGCCGGCTCGAACGCGCTCGCCCAGACCTCGTAGCCGCGGTCGTTCGGGTGGAAGAGGTCGCCGTAGCTGTTGAAGAAGGTGCGGCGGACACCGACGCGCTTCGTGATGGTGTGCAGCGGCGCCACCGTCAGCCCGAACTCGTCGGCCACCCGGTGCACGATCTCGTTTGCCACCGCCACCTTGCGCTCCCGGTCCGGCACGAACATGCACGGCAACTCGGCCACCACTGCGTGCGAGGGGACCGCCCCGTAGATCGCCCGGATGTTCCGCTCGAACTTGTCCGGGTCGAAGTCGGCGATGTCGTTCGCCCCGATCGACACCGTGCAGATGTCGGGCGCGTAGTGCCGGAGCTTCGGCAGCTGGTCACGCTTCGCGCCCCACGTGGTCGAACCGGAGACGCTGAGGTTCACCACCCGCACGGACATGTGCGAGCGGTGCCGGATGCGCCGGGTCAGGAGCCCGACGTAGCCGCGGCCGGGGGCGGTCGCGCCGACGCCCTGTGCCGCCGAATCACCGATCGCCACGTAGAGCAGCTGCCCCTCGTGCTGCTGTCGTTCCCGCCACCAGTCGGCGTGGATCGGGAGCATGTCGACGACCCGTTGCGCCGCTGCCCGTTGGCCCTTCACGCCAGCGCGGGCACCGACGGCTGCGGCACCGACGACGCCGAGGCTGCCGATGACGGAGGTGAGGAGTGCGATGAGCGTGCGGGATCTCATGCCGTGGACGGTACGCCCGCCGGTCTTGCCGGAGACGAGGAGGACCTGTGGGTGTGGGGAGAGCCCTGCAGGTGACCGCCTGTGGAGGGCGATCCGACCCGGGGTGTCATCACGGGCCTCCCGGATCGTGTAAACTCTTTCCCGGTACCGTGTCCGAGCGGCCGAAGGATCATGTCTCGAAAACATGTGTGGGGGCAACTCCACCGTGGGTTCAAATCCCACCGGTACCGCCACGATCAAGAGCCCCAGATCCCCGTTGCGACGGGCATCTGGGGCTCTTTCGTAATGCCTCGGCGACTACGCCGGTAACCAAGCGGTAACGGAGCTTCCCGCAGCAGGTGCGACCATCCGCAACATCAGGCTGCTTTTTCGCGAAGGACGACCCGGCCCTCGTCGACGTAGAAGACGCCTGCCGGGCGCCAGATCCGGGCCCGCCTCAGGCGCGGCCGATGAGTAGATACCTCCGATCCGCGGGGATCCCGCGAACGGCATTGAAGAGCGGATCAACTCCCCGCGCAGAGGAGGTGTCGGTCGGACGGAAGCAAGTGCTCGGCGGGCAGATCCAGTCCGCTGAACGGAATCCGATAGTAGACGACGTACCACCCGCACAACCGGACCGACCAGGGCCGAGCCACGGCTCGCGGGGTCGATATTCCCGAGTGTGGGTGCGCCCGCACCCTCGTCCGACGACCCAGGAGCAGCCGTGAAGATCACCCTTTCGGCCATCGAAATCGACCTCGACCTTCCCACCCTCGTATCGCAGGGCATCGTCCTCTGGATGCTCGTCCAGTCGCGCTTGGACCGGAAGAAGGCCACGCTGAAGTGATGAGCCCGACCACACGTTCTGACGCCGAGGTGCGCTCGCTTGCTCGCAGCCTCTGGAAGGGCATCGAGCAGGGTGCCGATGCGCTCGCGCCCGAGATCCGCACCAGGAGTCTCGACTGGGAAGGGCAAATTGATCCGGACTTCCTGCTGTCGCAGATGATCGCGATGAACCTGTTGGCGGTCGGCGACCATGCGCGAAGCATGAACACCCTCATCCTGAGTCCGAAGCTCGGACCGTCGTCGGCTACCATCGCCCGAGGTGCAGTCGAGTCGCTGGCACGAATCCGCTGGGTCACGATCGGCGCGACGCCGGACGAGGTGCGTGTGCGCGCGCTCTCGGTCCTGCACTCGGACGTGGACAAGTCAGCGTTCGCGACTGAATTCGTCGGTGTCGAAGGTGAGCTCGACCGCCGCGAGTTCCTCGCCCTCGTGACTGCGCAGAAGCGAGCGATCAACGCAACAGCCCCGAGCTGGGCGCTCGGCACCGCGGTGCGCGAAGCCGCGGCTGACGCGTGGGGCAACGTGGATCTGGACGAATGGACCCCGTACTCGCAGCTCTCCTCATTCGCCCACGGCATGGTGCCGGCGCTCGGCTCGCTCCTCGCAAATGGCCGGCTGCGGCTTCCGCGTCAGGAAGTCGTGAACCACGCGGCGTTCGTCCTCGGCATCGCAGATCGCGCCGTCCATGTTCTGGGACGCTGTCCGCTCCCGCTCCTCCCTGATGGGACCGTGGCACAGCTCTGGGAGTCGATCGCACTGAGACTCGAGCCGCTCCGGCGCCAGCTTGCCGAGGAGGACAACGGCGATCGTCCGTTCCGAGTGAAGGGCTGAGCTGTAACCCCAAGTCGTCAGCGGAATTGCGTCGTGCCAAGCTGCACGATGCACCGGGATGGACGGGGGTGGAGAGGCTGACCCCTGCGCCGAAAAGTTGCGTTAAGTGCCATTACCGTCGGTGTGAGTCGCACCCCTTGAAGTGACCTGATGCTGCGTCTGTCTGCGGATGCGGGCAGCCGCTGAGGCAGTCGATCTCTGCGAGAATCGCGCCATGACAGATCCTCGGCAGTCGGGCCGGCGCATCGGGTGGCATCTCCACCCGTGGCGCCTGGACACCTACCGGTACTGGACGGGTCAGCGATGGCTCCAGGACGGCGAGGCTGCGCCGGAAGTCCGACCGGTCGTGAAGCGGAAGCAGCTGCTGCCGTGGGGGAGCGCAATCTTGCTGCCCGTGCTGACGCTCGCCGTGCTCGGCGGCATCATCGGCGCGGTGAAAATCGGCACGGCCATCGGACCGACCGCTAGCTGCACGATGGCGATGGAACAAGCCGAGCGGCAAGCTTCGGACGCGGACTACAACGCGGACCTCTACGTCGAGCGGAGCCTCGACATGTGCCGGGACGCCGATGACTGGAATAAGGCGTTCGCGAAGCACCCCAGCCTCCTCGGCATGACTCGCGCAACCGGCGATCAGGACCTCGAGATCGCCTGCGGTGTGTTCCCGGACACGGCGGTCTGCGAGTCCCGGCGATGACGACGACCCAGGGATGCCGGCCATGACTTCACCAGTAGCAGCGGACGGGCATCCGCAGCTCGGCTCGACGCACAAGAACGGCGACCGCCGCTTCGGTGTCGCGGGGCTCCTGTCGCGCGTCTACGCGGGCCGAGGCACGCCGATGCTGTCGAGCCCGTACCACTCGACGGTCACCGAGCACATCGGATCCGTCCGCGTCGGCGACGAGCTCCACGTCGAGTGGCGAGGCACCCACTGGTGGGCGACGTCGGACGAAGGCACCGTCGGCAGACTCTCCTGGTCGAAGGGGCTTCGCGGACAGACGGCCTACGTCCCGGACGGGCCCAGCTCCTACGACTTCGACGACGGGACGCTGTACGTGCAGCACGTCACAGTGAACGCCGCTGGCGAGGTCGTCGACTGCGGCGGGTACGTCGTGCCGGACGACTACGAGCCGTCGGACTGGCCGATGACGCCGATGCCGGACCCGGCCGAGCGCGAGCTGACCATCATGATCGGCGTGCCGGCGCCGCAGCCGGTGGATTCATCAGCACCGGGCGTCGCGCCTCTGCGACGCCGCGGGTGGCTCGACCGGCTCATGGGACGATGACAATGGCCTTGGTGGGTGGAACGACGATGAGCGAGCAGACAGAGTTGCCGGAGGGCGCGGTCGGGTATGTGTTCCGAACAGAGCCCGCTGACCAGTCGTGGGCGTACGTCGGTCAGAGCACTCGTCTCGATCCGGCACATGTCGATGGCTACTTCGGTAGCGGTGCGTTCATGACTCAGGTGATCGCAGAGCATGGCACCGGCGGACTCACGAAGCGCATCGTCGCGACGGCGGGGTCGTCGCTCGAGCTGCACTACCTCGAAATGCTCTACATCGCCGAGGCCCGTCGAGACGGTGTGCGGGTCGGCAATGGTGACTTCGGAGGTCCGCGACCATTCCCGAGCCTTCAACAGGCTCTCTGGGAGGTCGCCCCAGCCGTGATTCGCGTGGCGGGTGACCCCCAGCGGTTCTACGACGCCCTCGTGAAGCACCGCGATCTGGTCCAACAGGCGATCCTCGACTCGTCGAGCGTTCCGGTCGACGCCTTCTACGCAGGCCTGGAGCGCGACCTCAGGGCCACCGAGGACTTGTCGCACCCGTGCCCGACATGCGGCTCCGACGTCGGTGAGGTGTGCCGGACGAACTCGAAGTCGCTCACCCAGCCTCGGAACCCCGCGCGGAACCACTCGAAGCGGCCGGCCTCGTGACGACGTACACACCGCGAGAGCTGGCAGCCGAGCTCGGCTACACGAACGAGTCTCGTCCGGGGCGTGCCGTGCGGGCCTACCTGCGGGAGCGTTACCCGGAGCACACCGGATTCTGGGTACTCGACGAGGCACAGGCCGACGACGTGCGAGCGAACGTGCAGCGGTCGTCGTGACGAGCGTCACGCTCCGCGGAGCCTGGTGATCCGCTCCCGGATGCGGGTGTCGAGGTCCTCGAACTCGTCGAGTACGTCCATCGCGGCGTACGCGCGGCCGCGGACTCGCTCGGTGACGGCTTCGACGACGCCGGCCTCCTCGAGGGCCTGCACGCCGCGGTAGACGCTCCGATCCGGGACGTCGCCGAGCGCTTCGACGAGCTGCTCGATGGTGAACACCGGCAGCGACAGGAGGACCGGCAGGATGCGGTCGGCGGCGCTGCCAGCGCGCGGGGATGCCTGCTCGCGCCATGCGGCTTCGTACTGCGCGAAGGCGCGCGACGTGCCGCGGGCCTCACGGGCCGCCGTCTCGACGCAGAGCGCCAGGTCGGTGACGATCGGCTCCGCGTCACCCGTGCGGTACGCGCCGAGGAGCGAGAAGTAGTGGCCCGTGTCCGCGGCGAGGGCGCTGGCGACCGGCAGCACCGTGTGTGGCGTGACGCCCCGGCGACGCAGGATCGCGCCGATGAGCGCCCTGCCGATGCGGCCGTTGCCGTCGGTGAACGGGTGGATGCTCTCGAACTGGGCGTGCGCGATCGCGGCCTGGGTGACCGGCTCGACGTCGTCGCGGTTGGTGAACGCGAGCAGGTCGTCCAGGAGCGCCGGGACTTCCTCCGGCGGAGGCGGGACGTAGAGCGCACCACGGGGCGAGTGCTGGGAGCCGCCGATCCAGTTCTGCACATCGCGGATGCGGCCGGCGTAGGGGCGCTCGGCGACGTCCGGGTCGTCCTGCATGAGCGCCTTGTGCGCGGCGAGGATCTCGTCGAGCGTGATCGTCGTGTTCGAGGCGTCGATGAGCTTCGTGATCGCGGCGCCTGCGGCGACCATCGACATGGCGGAGGCGTTCTCCTTCAATCCGCCGATGGCGCGCGCGAACGCGACCGGAGATGCCTCGACGTGCTCGATGCGGCTGGAGGCGACGGACTCCATGCGGATGAGGAAGCCGGCGAGGGGGCTGAGCACGCCGTCTGCCACGCGCTCGAGGTCGGCGGCCTCGTAGCGGGCCCGGGCGAGGTCGCGGTCGGCGATGACGGGCACGTGGGCGCTGGCGATCATCGGAGGGATGGACACGGCCACCTCGGTGAGCATGCGGTCCTCGCGTGCGCCTCGGCGGCTCGTGCTCGTCCACGGGACGACGCGCGTCGTGTGTGTTGGCCAGTTCGTCATCGCGCGTCCTTCCCGCCAATAGTCATGTCGATAATGTCACTTATTCCGGAAAAGTGGCAATTGTGGCGACCACGTCGCCATGGAGGGCGCGGCTTGCGGTGCGTCGAATCAGGCGGGCGGGAAGTGCGCTGCGATCGTGGCCGCGGTCGCGGTGACGTCGACCTGACCGTCGAGCGAGGCGAGCTGCTTCGCGAGCTTCTTCGGCCAGCAGACCTCGATGCCACGGGTGGTGAACGAGCCGCCGAGGAGCGGCCAGTCCGCGTCGACGAAGCAGAGCGCGCCGTGCACGCTGACCGGGTCGACGACCTCGTGCACGAGCGCCGCCTGGCGGAGGACGCTGTCGACGAGCTTCGTGCGGTCGCCGCCGACGATGAGCTTCTCGGTGCGTGGCCGGAACAGCCCGCCCTCGACCTGCAGCCGGGGCCGCTTGTTGCGGTAGCGCTTCGCGTCGATGACCCAGACGCCGGCGCGGGTGATCACGATGTGGTCGATATTCGCTCGCGTCCTGGGGACGCGGCGGTCGTGCAGCACGACGATGTCCTCGGAGGCGATGGCGTCAAGCGCCTGGCCGACGATAGCCTCGCCGGCTGCCCCGGACTTCCATGCGACGGTGCTCTGCCGCTCGCTCGAGAGCGCGACGGCGATCTTGCCGATGCGACCCTCGCCCCACGTCTCGCGGACCTTCGCCTCGTCGCGCGCCCGCCGGCGGTCGTATTCGCGATGAGCGGATGCACCGGCTCCAGTGGCGTCGTTCGTCCCCATGGCATCCATCCAGTCAGATCGGGTGCCCGGGTGCGAGCCCCAGTGCGAGGCGCGAGAGCCTGCTGACGGCGTACCCGTTGTACCGGTACCGGACTGAGCCCCAATCTTTGGCCGCGGGACTCTTAAGCACAAGAACGTGCACGATTGTGCATCGATGGCTCGGCAGCCCGATGGAACCGCCGCGCGGCCGCTTACTGAGAGCTTGAGTTTCGTCGCGAAGTCGTGCACGAGGTTTCGGCCGAGTGCCGCCAATCGGCGCGATTCTTCGAGCTTTACTCCCGCCCGGCGACGTGCACAACCTCGCGACGGGCTTGTGCGCGATTGTGCATCCACTGCGCAGCGGCTCGTCTAAGCGACGCGGTCCAGCCGTCCGGCTTCCTCGCGCCTAGACGGCGTCGCGCCGCGCGTGAGTGCGCGGCTCAAGATCGCGCTGCGTCCGCGCGCTCGAGTTGACGTAGCCTCTTTGCAAACTTCCCCGGAACGTTGAGGCTCCGATGCACTCCTGTTCTCCAAACGAATAGGTCGTGCTTGCGCCATTCGCGCATGACATAGAGCCGGAAGTAGCTCCTGGCGTGGTAGTGGTCTCGTGAGTTCACGCCTTCCGGGCGCCGTGACGGAACTCCGTTCGTCTCCGGTAAGAGATGTATGAACAGCTCGTTGAACGTCGGTCCGTGACCCCGTTGCTTCGTGTGCACCTCGATGAAGAGGGCTGCGGCCCGTGCCCACTCCCGCGAACGGTCGGGCGCAAGTAGGTCTTCAATTACGTAGGCCCAGCTCGCTGGAGGCGAAGTTTGTCGGCTTGGCCACCATGCCGCGCGGCGCTCAGTCCTCGTCGACATCTAGACCTGCAAGTTTCAGCGCAGATCCGTACGCCTCGATCTGCGCGATGGAGACGAGTTCAACCCACCCGAGGATGTTGTCTTGTTCCTCGCGGCTGAGATCCTCCCAGTGCCTGCTAGCGAACCACGGCGACACGCTCAGTCGTGTCACGACGATGCGAGCGGTCTCCCGGGTCAGGATCTGACGTAAGGCGTCTGCCTCGGTGCTCCAGTCGGAGCTAGCGTCAGCCTCGTTCACGAGGCGTCACCGTCCGTGCGGAGGAGCGGGCCGAAACTGAGACGTGGGCCACTTGTACGGCCGGTACCGCGATGCCGTTCGCGGTCATCGGTACAGCCCTGCGCTGATGAGGTCGAGCACCTCGGAGGGGTCGCCGCCGTCCTCCAACCAGGCCGCAGGTGTCTTCATGCCCGCATCGATCAGGTCCTCCTGACGTGTCGTGAAGAAGCGGCCGATCGAAAGCGGCTGCCACCGCTCGAGGAGCGCAGGCACCAGTTCGGCCAGGTGTGGCAGGAGCTGACCGACTGGCCTGGTCGTGAACTGCCAAGTCGGGATACGTCTTTCGCCGCCGATCTCGACCATCAAGAGCTCGCCTCGTTCCGCGGCACTGACGATGTCTTGAGGCGTCCGATGCAGAAACGCGGACGCTGAGTCCAGCGATACCGTCTCCCAGGCGCTCGAGAGCCAACCGCCCGACTCGACTAGCGGGAGTGCACCCTGCGCAAGCTCGTCTTCGGCAGCAGCCACGTCTTCGGCTGTCATCACCCCAGCCTCGACGAGACTCCTGCTGTGTTCAGATTGGGCTGCTCGCGGAAGCACGGGCGGCATGCTCTTGATCAGCGTCGTGAGGCCGCGAACAAGGTAGTCGCCTTCAGCTCCCAGAGCCCGGAAGGCAAGTAGCAGTTGCTCCTCCACCGCTGTCGTGGTCAGTGCGTTCTTTTGCCGCGGGCGCGGGCCGTCCTCGGTGCTGTTCGGAATGCTCATTCTCGCAAAGCTACATAGCTGCGACTCCGGTTGTAGGCGCCGATTACGAGTCAAGATGTCGGGTTTGCTCGTTTACCAGACTAAGAATGGGAGTGTAACAATCCGGCATCGGTTCGAGCAGGTCCGAGGGGTGCGGACGGATCGATTCCCGGCCTCGAGTCTGGTCACTTCATCTCCCGCTGGCACGTTCCGAGAATGACTATTATCGGAACTGAGGCGGCCGGGGCCACAGGCCCGTTCTGGACACGTGAATTGGCAGCGAGGTGACGCCGAGCCGTCCCGCCGAGGGGAGAGCTGTGCACACGATGGCCGAGGCGCACCGGTGAGTGACGAGCCGGGGGAGGAGCTCGTCGTCGCAAGCGACGCACCCAACGATCTCGTCCCCGAGCTCCTCGGTGATGACCGGCTGGCGCGCCGGCCACTCCGGGCGGTGTCGGGCAAGGCGATGACCGCGGAGCAGCGCGCGGCCGCCGAGCGCAGTCGCACCGCAGCGGCCATTCGTCGTGCTGCAGCACGGGGGCCGCGGCCGCCGGTCGTAGCGAAGACGGCTGAGCAGCTCGCCCTCGAGGCGAAGTCCGAGAGCACGGTGCGCGCCTACCAGAGTGATCTTCGCCAGTTCGCGCGCTGGCTCGCCGGCTTCGAGGACGACGAGGTGCACGACCCCGCCGACATCGCTCGCGTGCGCACGGCGCCGCGGACGGCCAAGGAGGTTGCTGACTTCCTGGCGGCCAAGGCTGCCTCGGAGGTGGCGCCAGGGGTCCGTCGCTACGCGCCATCGACGATCGCGCGCTACCTCGCTGCGATCAACTGGGAGCACGAGCGCCGCCACTTCGATCCGCCCGGGAAGCACCCGCGCGTCCGCGACACCATGCAGGGCATCCGTCGCGATGACCCACCACCCGTCCAACGTGCTGCTCCGCTGACGCTGAAGCTCCTGCAGCGCACCCTGCGCGCGATCGACCTGACGAACTTCGAGCGCGGCGCTATCAATACCCGCGACTACGCCCTGCTCCTGTTCGGCTTCGTGGGTGCGTTCCGCGAGAGCGAGCTCGTCGCGACCGACGTCAGCGACTACCGCCTCGTCCCCGACGAGGGCGTCCGCATCCGGATGCGTCGGTCGAAGACGCAGCAGGAGGGCGACGGGCCGCCGAAGATCATCCGCTTCGGATCGAACCCGCTCACCTGCGGGCCCTGCGCGTTCGTGCGGCTGTATCGCCTGCAGGTCGAGCAGCATCAGCGCGGCGAGGCGGGGATGTTTGCTGCGCTCATGGACGCCGCGACCGACGTGCACATCTGCGATGAGGGTCTTCCGTCGCACGAGGAACGTCTCGACCCCGCCGCCCCGTTCTTCCCAGCGGTGAGCAAGTGGGGCTTCTTCCGCGAGGCCCGGCTCACCCCAACCGCGGTCGGCAAGGTCGTCCAGTCCCGGATACGGAAGGCCGGCGTCGACGCCGAAGGCTTCAGCGGGCACTCGATGCGCGCCGGCTTCATCACCGAGGCACGCAACGCCGGCGCGACCGACGTCGAGATCATGAACCAGACTGGCCACAACTCCGCGGCGACGTTGCGGATCTACGACCGCGAGTACACCCCGTTGGTCCGCAACGCCTCGACCCGGATCAAGCTGTGACCGTGACGCCGCAGCTCGAGCGGCACTGGGCACGCTTCGAGGCCTGGTGCGCGGCGTCGGGGAGGGAAGCCCTGCCGGCGTCCCCGGAGACCGTGGAAAGATTCCTTGCGCTCTTCCCTGGCTCGAAATCCAAGCAGCGCCTTCGACGGCGCGCGATCACCGTCAAACACCTGGACGCGGGGGAGCCGTCCCCAATCATCCTGGTCCCGCCCGCCCGCGTCTGGAAGGGTTCGGCGGTGGTTGCTGACATCGAGCAGGCCCTGGGTGAGATCCCGAAGTATCGCCACCCTGTTGGGCTGCGCGGCCGACGCGACGCCTTCTTGATCGTGCTCGTCGGCTTCCTGCAGCTCAGCCGGCAGGAAGCGCGACAACTCTCACCAGCGGCGATCGAGCTTGGCAGCATCGTGAAGATCTGCGGTCGCGTCATCCCGAGCAACGATGACCCGGTGACGTGTCTTGCCTGCGCTGTGACGCGCTGGCTGCGCGTGGCCGGTAACGCCTACCTCGGCCACCGTGCTCAGACTCGCGGGCTCCTGGATCCCACGAAGGCAGACCTCACGAAGCACGACTGCGGTCAGCCGGTCACTGAACAGTGGCGCCGAGCTACCGACCTGCTCGTGCCGTTGGACACTTACGGCTGGGTCCGGACCGGTGTGCCGCTGTCGAAACGCTCGATCACGTCGATCATCCCGGCGCGACGTCTAACGACTGGGTTCGCGGAGGAGGTCGGCCCGCACACCAGGAAGCCGACCCAGTTCGACGACCTGAGCGCGACCGACACCTACCGAGCTGCCGGAGATCTCGAAGCGAAGGCCGAGGCCGCGTTCGTGCGTTCCGCCGAAGCCCTCGCAGAGGCGCGTCGGCTCGGCATGGCGATCGACGACCTGCTCGTTCCTATCCTGGACCAAGACGATGACGAGCTTGGTTGAGCGTCGAAAGCGGCAGTAATACAATGCGCTGTGAAAAATGCACCGGATTGGGTGGCTTCAAAACATCTTATTCCGGAACTACATCACTCCAGCCCTCGCCCGCTCTAAGCAATGTGGCGATCGGGGTATCTGTGCCCAACCCTTTGCCGTGGTATCTCAGGCGGCAACGATAATCCGTGAAAAATTGGGCCCCATCCCGCTGATGCGGCATGGGGCCCAATGTAAGGTTATGCAGAATCAGCGCGATTCGTCATCTGAGTTGTTCGAACGATCATTTCTGATTATGTTCACGGTCCACAGTAGGCCGAACACGGACAGTGCGCCAATGATCCATCTCGATATCGGAACACCCACATCGAACGATACCCACAGCACGAGGCCGATTATGGTAGTTATCGCCATAGCCGCAACGTATAACGAGAGAAGCCGACCGGACGGAAATGATAGTTGCTGCAGCAGTTTAGGTGATCCCTTGTCATTGTCGATACTGTTCATTTCCTCACCGCGAACGATTTGACCAATTCAACACAATTCCCGATACCTAGCAACTCAAAGAGCCCGGCACCAACCAGTGAGATGATAGTCCCCCAGGCGCCAACCTTCTTCTTCGACAGGCTGGACTTGTTGGCAACATACTTCTTCAGTGACTTCATGACCTTATCAAGCTTGCCACCAAGCTCGTTGTAGGCCTTGATGACCTTCTTAGAGCTTTTGATAATCTTTTCAACCTTCGCAAGCTTTTGTACTGCCTTCGCGGCCGGCAGGGTCCAAGACGCGATATCGAGAGCGCAACCCGCTACATTCTTGATAGTGGTCCAAAGATCAGGGTCGGCAACCACGGGGAAGCTGTCCACATTGCTAGTGTCGACCACCTGCGTAACGGTGTCACCATCGACCTCGTAGCGCGTTGGAACGTCAGCGCCTCGTGCATCCTTCGCCCACGGCGCGTTCAAGGAGCCGATAAAGAAGCCGGAGCTATCCGTGATAACCAGCGCCCCGTCTTCGGTCGTCGCGATTTGGCTACCTTCCGGCAGGCCCAGAGGATACGCGAAGCGGGTCGGGGCTTGAGCTGTTTCGATCACGGTGGCGACTTGAACGGCGCCGTCTGAGTGCACGATGGGTACGGTGCTAGAGCCGTTTTGATTGTTGTAGGAAACGACGCCGTCTGTTTCGGACACAGCAGCGGTTGCTCCGGCGGCGAAAGGAAGGGCCGCTGAGAGGACGGTGCTTGCGGAATCGGAGGCGGTGGGATCCAAGGTGATTCCGTCCGTGGCGCTATTCGGAACCGTTACGGCTACCTCATCGGTCGTCTGGATTGCCACTGCGCCGCTGGTGGTCTTTTTCAGAGATGACAAATCCATGAGGGACTCGGGAGTGGCGTTCTCGATCGCCGTGAGGGTTGCGCTTGGGGCTGTTGCGTTTAGTCCGAATGCGAACTCTTGCTCTTCGGTGTCGCCCATAGCGTTGGTGATGATTGCCGTAACGCGATGCCAGCCGGGTGTACCAGGGATGGTGACATTGACCGACGCACCGTTGTCGCTGGTGAGTGGCAGGGTGTCGATCGGGTCGTCGTTCAAGAGCGTGATCAGGTAAGAGTCTGAGTCCGCTGAGGGGTGCGCTGTGACTTTGCAGACGATGTCAGCGCCATCCGAATGCGTCGTCCAACTGCCAGCTTTGTATTCGGTCGGGCAGGAGATTGTCGGGGCCATCGTGTTCACATACCAACCCTGAACGTCCACGATGTAGTGCGTCGCGTCCGCTACGTTGTTGAGGTCGATTTTGCCGTTGGCGCCGAGGGGGACAGTGATGGTGTTGGTGCGAATATCGTCTGTCTGGAAGTTGATCGCGGTGGTGTCGGGTTTGGTTGTGCCGTCAGCCCAAACGGTGGCACGGCCGTCGCTGCCGCCGTGCGAGACGATGAGGGTCAGCACTACGGCGGTGATCCCCGAACCCATCACGGGAACACCAGCTTGGCCGGCAATCTGGATGGAACGGGTTTCGTTCTTCGCTAGCGGGGTATTTCCGGTTGCGCGTGAGTTGTAGGCGCGGCCGGTGGCGGGCGTGAAGCTCGCGCCGGACTTACCTGCGGCAGTGAAGTAGCCCTGCAGATCCACGACAAGGTTGATCGTGGTCGATGAGTTCGCAATCGTCATCTTGCCGGTCGGAGAGAGGGCAACTTGCGCCTGGACTGAGGTGGTCTCCGAAGGGGCGTAGTGCAGCGAGTTCTGCGGTCTCGGTGAATCGGCAGCGTAGGGCGTGAGGTTGCCGTCCAAGTTCGTAGAGTTGATAGCGATCAGGTTCACGACGGCACCTGATGCGTCTGATGGAATGCTATTGGTACCCGCTACCTGCACGTCGATGCTCTTACCCGGCGCGATCGATGCCTTGGCGGTGCCGAGCCCGGAGCGGGTGTCCACAACCCGCTTCCCTGCGACGGGGATGAAGCCGCCAGCAGAGGTGCCGTCGATGTTCGCTGTGTAATACCCCTGCACGTCGAGGATCACGCGAGCCGTGGTTTCGGTCATGATCTGGATCGTTCCGTCTGCACCAACCGCGACCGTCGCCGTGTTCGAAACGTACTCGCCGGTGTGGTCGTTGTAGATCAACATCGTGGTGCGTGACGTGTCGGCGTTGGGGCGACCGAACAGCGTGCCGTTGTCTGGGGTGGTGCCTACGGTTGCGTTGAGGGAAACGGCGCCAACGGAGCCGTCCTCCGGCAAACCAGCGAGACCAGCGACCTTGATCGTGCGGTACTTGCCCGCTTCCATCGGCGTACTGAAACCGCCAGTACCCTTCGCCGTGTCGAGAATCCGGCCGCTCGCGGGGACAAATACTCCACCAGTCCCGGAATCATTCAACGCCTGAGCCGGCGTGGCGACCAGTAACGAACCAACCAGTGCAATCGCGCCGAGGATTGCGGCAGCGATGCTGCGCTTTCCCATACGCGGAGCGTGCAGCGTCGAGCGCACGGAACCCCCTAGATGAATCAGACAGCACGAGCTGCTGTCAACCCCCGAAGCTTAGGAGGAAGCTGAGTACGACAGGGTGGCACCCGTTTGGGGGCGCTGAGAGAAAGACCTGATCAGAGGGGTTAGTACCGCTGTGGGCTTAATGGACGTTCAGATAGGCGGGGTGCGAGGAAGCACAGGAGGGCGACCTGCGGCGGTCTGAGAGTCTAAATCCCTACGGTTGCCTCACTTTGAGCGAAGCCGAGCCGGCTGAGGAGCATCGCGAATGCGTGACTGCTGAGTGCCGCAGCCCTTCCGCTCGTCAGACTCGACGGGATGCTGCATGAATGAAGGCGTCTTCGCTCGAGTACTCAGCGGGTGAACTCAGTAATGAAGTTGCGTTCGCCGGCCCCGCCGTAGTTGAGCTTCTTCTGCTCCTTGAACCCCGCATTGCGGAGGGCCGCCGCGACCTGGTCGAGTTCGGCTGGGTTGTCGCCGATGTACCAGACAGTGCGGAGACCCTTGGTGTCGTTCGCTGCGTTGACGGCGCCGTGCATGCGCGCGAAGAAGTAGTTCATGTCCGCCGCGCTCGTCTTCGTCCAGAGGTCCTTCAACCCCTCGACGGATGACGGGTAAGCGATGGTCAGTTGGTCGGCTGGCCGGTGCATCTTGCCGAGGATGAGTCCGGCTGGGCCCCGCTCGTCCTGGCGTGCCTCGGTGAGCTCCCGTGCGGCGGTGGCGAGATCGGTGGACTTCGGGGATGCGTACCGGATGCTCCACCACACCTGTCCGGCGGGGATGAGGAACGCGATGAGGAGCAGGCCACTGATGATGCCCTTCGCGTAGGGGAGGAGGGCGACGATGCCGGCGGCGATGAGGATCGCGAGTGCCGGTGCGGAGTACGTCACGTAGCGGGCGTTGTAGACGGGCTTGTAGAAGTGCGATGCGGCGAGCAGCGCCACGGTGGGCACGATCAGCCACGGCAGCATCACCACCAGCGCTTCCCTGCGCTTTCGGAGCGCGAACGCGACACCGACGAGGACCAGCAACCACGACACGACGGCGACTGCGGTCACGAAGGATCTGGTGGTGGTGACGAGCGCGAAGTCGAAGAACTGCAGCCGCCATCCGTTTTCGATGGCGCTGTGCCAGGTGGGTGCCTGCAGCCATCCGATCTGTCGGGACTGCGGGATCGTTGCGCGAACGAACGGCACGACGGCGACGCCGAGGATGGCGATCGTCCACGCTGCGGCTGCGAGACCAATCCAGCGCTGCTTCGGTGCGAAGAGGAAGCGGAGGAACACCGTCAGGGCGTGCGCGGCGACGATGAGTGCCGCCCACAGGAACACCAGCACCGACACGTAGGCGAAGACCGCGTACAGCAGCCACCACAGGGTGATCAGCAGTGGCGGTTTCCGGCTGTCGGTGGCGTCCAAAGCGTGGACGAGCAGCACCGTTGTGAGTACCGCTAGCAGGAGCTCGAACGCCGGAGAACGTCCGGATGTGCCGGCCGAGGCGACGACGGGCAGGAGGGGCAGGATGATCGCGGAGATCGTCGCCGTGGCAAGGGAGAACAGCCGCTCAGCGAGCAGGACGACGAGCCCGCCTGCCAGTCCGATCGCGACGGCCGACGGGAAGCGGAGCGTGAAGGGGCTGTAGCCGACGAGGTCGAACCAGAGGTGCATGCCGACGTAGTACGCCGCGTGCACCAGGTCGATCCGGCCGATGAGGTCCTGCAGTGCGTCCCACGACCGGGTCGAGGCTGCGATGGTCGCGGTCTCGTCGAGCCAGATGGTTCGGTGGGTGATCGCGATCAGGGTGATGAGTGTGCCGAAGAGGGTGGCTCCGCCGGCGATGACCCATCGGGCGTTCCTGCGGGTGTCCCGCTTCACGTCAGCATGCACACCCGCCAGCGTATGGGCAGGCGCACTCGAGCCCCGACTCTGACGTCGGCGAGTGGTCGAGCATCCAGCTGCTGGCCCTGCTGCAGGGCGCCGGCTAGGAGCGGGTGTTCTTCCGCACGGAGGGCAGCTTGCGGTGGTCCTTGACCAGGGAGCGGGTCTCGCGGATGCGACGGTCGATGCCCCACTTCGTCACGAGCGCGAGGCTCTCGCGGACGATGTTGCCGCTCATCTTCGAGACACCGAACTCCCGCTCGGTGAACGTGATCGGGGTCTCCACGACCCGCAGGCCTGCCTCGAG
>NZ_LMOS01000006.1:0-461801 GCF_001424595.1 Curtobacterium sp. Leaf154 | reverse complement strand
CCGTTTCTGCGCGCATGGGTTAGGCGCGGCCGCGAGCAGAGCGACAGCGACGGCGCACTTCGACGTTGACACACCGAAATCACAGGCCCTAGGCGAGTTGCCTAGGCAAACCGTTGTTGTCGGATGACCGGCGCAAGACCACTCGCCCGTCCACTAGCTCTCGCCGCGGGTACGTCCGCTAGACCATCCGCTATTGAGACTGGTGTTCGACGCAGACTTTCGGTTCGATCGAGGTGGATCCCGCCATCGGGCAGGTCAGGGTGAGGTAGTGTTCGCGGGCCAGCGGCCTCCAAACGGGACTCGTGTCCGACAAGTCGCGAGAGCAGTAGTTGCCGGCCATCCAGCGGCCCGACACAGCACTAGGTCCCCCGCTAGCGAGCCACCGCTGTGCGGCACTTGGTACCTGCTCTTCTTGTACGAGGTCTGCGTCGTGTTCGGGTGCGACTTCGCGTAGCTGCTCTTCACGAGCTTGCCCGTGACCGAGCTCAGCGTGTTCGTCTACACGACGTCATACCCGGTGAGCTCCAGCCGTCGACGGCGCGGGCCTGCGCGGTGCTCTGTTCGTCTGCGTGGCCGTCGGCGGTGATGGTGTTTGTGGAGCGGATTGTGCCGCGGACGGTGGCCATCGATCCATCCTCGCAGCGCGCTCCGACACCTGCGGTGTCGGCGGCCGCGGTCATCATCGATGCTCTGACCGTGACCGTGACCGTGACCGTGACCGTGACCGTGACCGTGACCGTGACGGAGCGGGTGTCCAGCTCTGCGCGTCGGTGTGGGTGCGGGTCAAGTTCACGATTTTGGCGCTTCTCGGGTATGCGCGAGTGTCGACGACTGACCGGCGCACCCGTGCGCAGCAACAAGGGTGCTGAACGTATTCGCAGCGGGAGTCGTACTCCGGGATGACGTGGATTGCCATGTGGCTGCGCAAAACTGCACAGACCACAATCGGCTAAGCCGACGGTGTGATTTCAGTGATTGATTGGGGAATAATCATGAAGCTCAAAGCGAAAGCAGCGGTGGCGATCGCGTCCGTGTTTATCGCGCTGGGAGGGGCCGTCGCCGTGCCTTCGGCGGCAAACGCGCAGAATAGCGCGTCTGACCTGGCATACGCCAAATGTCATTACAGCAAGGACGTCCAATCCTGCAAGTTCCTCGCCATGCAGGGGAAGCACATCACGAAGAGCGAGCTGAAGTGCCTCGCCGCGGCGGGCATCGCCGTAGGGGGGCTTTTCGTGGGAGAGGGCGTCGGAGAGGGACTTGCTCTCAGCATCGCCCGGAAGTACGTCGCGGCCGGAGCCGCGGGGTGCCTGGGTTCGTTCCTCTGATACAATCTGCATCATGACACGTAGAGCAATTCCGTTCTGGGTTGCAGTCGGGGTCGCGTTCCTGCTCGCGGTCCTCTGTTTTTCGTTCGTCCATTCTGGGTGGTCGATTGCCGTTTATGCCGTGCTCATCCTCGGGGTGGCGTTGGCCTACAGGCTGTCGCGCAAGGGGCCCGTAAGTAGAGATTGACGCCGCGTGAAAAGCACCCCCGGGTTTCATTGCCCGGGGGTGCTTATTTCGTGGTGGGCTGTCCGCGTATGACACCGTCGCTGAGGATCGCGGGCTGAATTGTCATGCCGTCTTGTCTCTCGCCGGCGTCAAGCGTCGACGGTGATGCCGAGACTGATCCACCCGTCGGGGATCGACTGCAGGTACGCCGCCCGGGCGGCGGCGTAGTTCGGCCCGGACGCTTGGTTCGGCTGGACCAACAACATGTTCACTTCGCCGAATTGAGCGGTCAGCGTCGGCTCCTTCTGCCCGTCGTGCCGGGCCGCGAGTGACACTGAGAGACGCGCACCCTGAAGCGTCTGCCACGTGGCGATCGCAGTCACAGACCCCGTGCCCATCAACGCCACTGCCGCCACTGCCGCGGTCGTACGCAGGATGAACCCCTCCACTCCTCGGCGGCGGAGCCGCCCATGACGAGCGACGCCGGTCCGAATCATCCTCGGCCGCCGAACAGGTGGCATGTCTTCCCCATCAGAACGCCGAAACCCTGCATGTCCCATCGCTGTGGTCAACGCTCACCACACCGCCGCCACGTCGGCGATGGTCGCCGCATGTCGAAGGCGGGGAAGGCGGGCATCGCACGCTGTCTGTGTGGTTGACGGAGGGGGCAGATCTCGTGCGGACTCCGGTGCATTGACCGCAAGTGGATCGTTGTGTCGGAAGCTGTCGTGCGGGCGTCAGCGCGCTGATCTGGGGTGTGAACCGTCGCGGTCGAGTCCGGAGTAGATCAGGCGAACTGGGCAGTAGCGATTCAGATCGATGATGAGACCCAGCAGCGCCTACAAGAATGCTGAGCGCTCTCGCACTGAAGTCAGGCGAAGCGGGTCAACACGGGTCCCTGCGTGTGTGGACCGGTGCCCCAGTGCCGAAGGCTTCGCTGTTCACGCGTGCTGCAGGCTCACCCGGTGTTCATGCGAGCGCGCGCCACCGCCAGTCCCTGCTCGGCTGAAGCCCGGAGCACCGGGTCTGCAGTTCGTCGGAGTTCGACGGCGCGCTCGAAGTCCTCGACTGCACGTTCTGCTTCTCCATTGGCGAGGAGCGCTTTTCCTCGGTGTTGCCGCATCACCGCTTCCCGAGCCGTTCCCAGACATTCCGCGACGAGGAGGTCGTACTCCTGCACAGCGACAGCGGTTTCGCCGCGGTCGCGGCGGCAATCAGCCGCGAGTGCCCGGACTCTCGGAGTCTGCTCGAGCAGGCCGAGGGCTCGGAGAGCAGCGTCGGTGTCCCCGGTCCAGAGGAGCTCGATCGGCTTCGTAAGGGGGTCTTCAGCGATCCCGGCCCTGAAGGTGTCCAGGTCCGTGATCGCGGGGCGGAGGTCGGCACCTCGGATGATCCAACCGGGCCCGCCGGCGACGTCGCTCACCATGTACCGAGGGTAGGCGACTGTCGCGACGTGTTCCGGGTGGACGAGGCCGGAGGAGCTGCTGCCGATCGACGTTGAGCGCGTGGCGATGGGGACGGCTCCCCCATGAGACCGCGGCCCTGTTCGGTCGAGGTCACCGCCCAGCCGATGTCAGCGCGGGTGACTGGCCGAATCGGATGCCGCTCCGGATCAGCGGCACGCCCAATCGGTCCCGAAGGCTTCGTGCACGCGCCGGAGCGCTTCGGGGTTGCCCCACTCGTCGATCTCCGAGCAGTCGGCGGACGAGCGCGCTGCGACGAGACCCCAGTTGCCGACGCTCTGCCACGCGTACCGGGTGTCGGAACTCGAGCCCGAGGATGCGCCGCCGCCACCTTGCTGCTCCGGAAGCTGCAGCTGCTCACCGTCGGGGAAGACCAGCACCTGACCCAGCGGGTCACAAGTCGGCAGGCGCGTCGTGTCCAGCTGCTCGACCGAGACCGGCGCTGCGGTGGTGCAGGGCGACAAGGTGGCTTCCCCCGCAGAGAGCGTCAGGAAGTCGTCGGCCGGATCGTGCTGGGCACAGCCGACGAGTGCGACTGCAGCCACTGCGAGGATCGCGGGTGCGGTCAGGAACTGAGGGATCACCACCTCAGTCTTGTCCTCGCCCGGCTTCTCGGGTTCACTGCGCTCATGGGTCTCGTCGAAGCAACAGCGTCGTGTGTCGAGTCAGTTCCGGAATGCAACGACACGATGAGCGCATCCACCGACCTGCTGTCGGCGGCGTGGCTCGCATCGGCCGTGGTCGTCGCGGTGCTCGTGGTCTTCGTCGTGATCGTCCTGCGGCGTCGTCGCCGACGGTAGGGCTCTCGCCTCTGGCCCGCTGGACACCTCGACGTGTTAGGTTGTGCACAACCTAATGGAGCACATCGTGAAACTGACCAGCTCGCTCGATCTCGTCACCGGCGTCCTGCTCGCCGGGCACGGCATCGCCACGGTTCGCCGCACCCCGCTGCGCGCCAGGGCTCAGCAGATGCAGCGCCGGGGCTTCGAGCCGGGCGTCCCGCACGCACTCGGCATCCCGGCGCTGCAGGTCCTGTCCGGGCTCGGAGTCGCTGCCGCAGCGGTCCGCCGTGCGCCCGGGCGCGACCTGGTCGGCACCGGCTCCGCCATCGCGGCGACCGCCCTGGGCGGGACCCGGCTCGCAATCGACCTCGAAGACCAGTCGGTGACGACCACGACCGGCGCTGCCGCGGCACTCACGCTCGCCGGTGGGCTTCGACTCCTCACCTCGACCCGCGGCCGTCCGGTCGCCCGGATCCTCACGCTCGGTGCCGCCGCTGCCGCGATCACGTTCGAGGCCGCACGCCGACGCCGAGTCCTCCGCAGCCGCTGACCTCGTCCTCCCACTCCACCGAACCCCACCCCGATCGTGAAAGGCACCACTCCGATGGCAACCCGCACCCCCGCAGTCCGCTCAACGCTCCCCCGGACCATCGTCCGCATCCTGTTCGGCGCGATGCTCACGTGGGCTGGCATCAGCCACCTGACCGTGGCGCGCGAGGAGTTCCAGGCGCAGGTGCCGAAGTTCGTGCCGTTGCCGACGGACGTCACGGTGATCGCGTCCGGCGTAGTGGAGATCTCGCTCGGCGCTGCGCTGATGCTCCTGGCGCGGCGACAGGTGACCGTGGGGTGGGTCGTCGCGGTGTTCTTCCTGGCGGTCTTCCCGGGCAACATCGCGCAGTGGATGCACCACCGCGACGGGTTCGGCCTGGACACCGACACCAAGCGCTTCGTCCGCCTGCTGTTCCAGCCCGTGCTCATCGCGATCTCGCTCTGGTCCACGAACGCCCTGCGCAAGCGCCGCTGAACAGCGCCGCACTCGCGCCGCGCGGACGATGGGTGCAGAATCGGCCCCATGAGCGGGGACGACGAGGACCAGCCGCGCGTGGTCGCGGTCAGCAAGGACGGCGAGCACCGGTTCAGCAAACCGTTGGTCGACGCGGTGACCCTGGTCGCCGGGTGGGGCATCGAGGGGGATGCTCACGCCGGCACGACCGTGCAGCACCGCTCCCGGGTCGCGCGTGACCCGTCGCAGCCGAACCTGCGACAGGTCCACCTGCTCCACGCCGAGCTGTTCGACGAGGTCGCCGAGGCCGGGTTCAGCGTCGAGCCGGGCCAGATGGGCGAGAACGTCACGACGAGCGGCATCGACCTGCTCGGGCTGCCGGAGGGCACGGTGCTGCACCTCGGCGGCGACGCCTCGGTCCGGGTCACCGGCCTGCGGAACCCCTGCCAGCAGATCAACGGCTTCGAACCGGGGCTGCTCCGCGCGGTGCTCGGACGAGCCGAGGACGGCACCGTCGAGCGCAAGGGTGGTGTGATGAGCGTCGTGCTCACCGGTGGCACGGTCCGACCGGGCGATCGCATCCGGGTGGAGCTGCCCACCGGCGAGCGACGAGCACTCGAGCCGGTCTGATGCCGCAGCCCACGCGACGCGTCCTGGTGCTCGGTGGAACCGGCTGGCTCGGACGGACGATCGTCGACGAGCTGTTGGTCGAGGGTGCCGACGTCACGTGCCTCGCCCGGGGCACCACCGGCAGCGTTCCCGAGGGTGCACGCTTCGTCCAGGCGGATCGGTCCCTGCCCGGCGCCTACGAACCGGCCACCGGCACCTGGGACGAGGTCATCGAGCTCGCTCACGCCCCCGAGTTCGTCGCACCGGCGCTCGACGCCCTCGCCGACCGGGCCGCCCACTGGACGCTGGTGTCCACGGTCTCCGTCTACGCGCAGAACGACGAACCGGGCGCCGATGAGTCCGCCCGATTGGTGGAGCCGAAGGACCCGTCCGCCTACGCCGACGCGAAGGTCCTCGCCGAACGCACCACGCGGCTCCGGCTCGGGTCGCGGCTGCTCATCGCACGCCCGGGGCTGATCGTCGGCCCGGGTGACCCCAGCGACCGGTTCGGCTACTGGCCGGCACGCCTCGATCGCGGCGGGCCCGTGCTGGTGCCGACGACGGCGGAGCGCTTCGTGCAGGTGATCGACGTCGCGGACCTCGCCTCCTGGCTCGTCCGGGCCGGGCGCGACGGGTTCGTCGGCACGGTCAACGCTGTCGGGGCACCGGTGCCGCTGCACGACTTCCTGCGGTGCGTGGCGGAGGTCACCGGGTTCGACGACGAACTCGTCGCGGTCGACGACGACGTCCTGCTTGCACACGACGTGGCCTACTGGGCGGGCCCCCGATCACTCCCCCTGTGGATCCCGGTGTCGGACGCGGGGTTCGCGCAGCGCTCCGCAGTGGCGTTCACCGACGCCGGCGGGGTGACCAGACCCCTCCGGGACACCGTCGTGCGGGTGTTCGACGACGAGCGTGCCCGCGGGACGGATCGGGAACGCCGTGCCGGCCTCACCTCGACCGACGAACGGGCGGTCCTCACCAGGTAGACGCGCGGTCACCACGAGCGCTCAGGACGCAGCGGCAGCCTGCTCGTACAGACTCGTCGCCAAGTCGTTGAGCACCTCGTGCAGGTCCCCGTTGTGCGCCCCGTCGACGGCCCGGAGCATCGCCGCGTACCGCTCCTGGTAGTCCGACACGACGACATGGCCCGGGGGCAGCAGCCGCAGCAGTGATCCTCGGCGATCGGCCGGGTTCGGTGCGCGCTCGAGGAGCCCGGCGGCGCTCATCCGGTCGATCATGTTCGTCACCGCACCGGAGGTCAGCCCCAGGTACCCGGCGACCTCGGTCGGCGTGGAGTACCCGGTGTCGCTGATGAGCACCATGGCCCGGAGCGCGTTCTCGTGCACGCCCGCGCGAGCACTCAGCTGACTCACCAGGCTCGCGTTCGCGCGCACCACAGCGGTGAACGCGGTCATGAGCTCGGCTGCGCTGTCACCGCTTCGTGCTGCTGTCACGACGGTCTTCCTCCGGGTCGGGTGATGGGGGGACAAGGGCCGTCCCCCGCACTGGGGTAAGTATACGATTCGCACACATGCTCAATCACTGACTATCTTAACCATTGAAGCAAAACAGCCCGAATGTCTTGCTCCCCCCCGACCACCGAGCATCACCGAACGAAGAGGTACCCCGTGTCCACCAACCTCCGCACCTCCGCACTGAAGCGGATCCGCTTCGCCCCCGTGGCCCTCCTCGCGGGTATCTTCGCCGCCGTCCTGCTCTCCCTCTCGCTCACCGGCACCCTGTCAGGGTTCGCCGCGAGCATCACGAACAGCAGCAACACCGCCGCCAGCGGCACGCTGATCATGCAGGAGCAGAACGCCGGCGCGACCGTCACCTGCCTCAGCACCGACGGCGGCTCGGTCTCGACGAACTCGGCGACCTGCTCGACGATCAACAAGTTCGGCGGCAGCACGACGATGACCCCGGGCAACACGGTCAACACCGCGATCTCGATCAAGAACACCGGCACCGCGAACGCCAGCACCTTCACGCTGAACCCGGGCGCCACGTGCACCCAGTCGGCGAACGGTTCGGCCAACGGCACCGCGACCGACCTGTGCGCCAAGATGAACCTCGTCGTCACCTCTGGCTCGACCACCGTGTTCAGCGGCACCCTCGCCAGCTTCAAGGGTGCGGCCGCGTCGGCCATCACGATGCCGCAGGCCCCGGCCGCCGGTGCGAGTGTCCCGTTCAACTTCGCGGTGACCCTGGACTCCTCGGCCGGCAACACCTACCAGGGCCTCGCCGCCTCGGTCCCGATGACCTGGACGTTCACGGCCTGATCCGGCCCGATCCGGTCCCCATCACCACTCCCCAGACCGGCGACGCTCGGCCGACCCCCCTCCGGTCGAGCGTCGCCATTCCCTGAACCCTCGGAGCAGCACCCATGAGCCAGACCGCAGCGATGCCGCTCAGCGGCATGCTCGACCGCTCGGTCCTGCGCGGCCGTCCGGTCACCCGCTCCGAGACCGTCCTGGCGTGGTCGGTCGCCGCGATCGCTGCACTCCTGCTCACCGCCGCCGTCCTGTTCCTCTCCGCCGGCGGCCGCTGGTTCGTCGTCGAGACCCCCTCGATGGGCGAGGCTGCCCCGGTCGGCACCCTCGTGCTCGACCTGCCGGTGGACGCCTCCACCCTGCGGGTCGGCGAGATCGTCTCGTTCGAGACCTCCGCCAACCCGGACGTCGTCTACACGCACCGCATCGTGTCGATCGACGCGGACGGTGGGCTCCACACCCGTGGTGACGTCAACGGCGCGATCGACCCGTGGACGCTCACCCAGGCGGACGTCATCGGCACCCCGGCGCTCCTGGTCCCGCACCTCGGGTGGCTGTTCCGGGCCGCCTCGGTCCTGCTCATCGGCACGCTGATCATCCTGACCCTGACCAGCGCGTTCACCGACCGGGTGACCCGCACATGCCTGCGGATCACCGGTGGCGCCCTCACGGCCGCGTACGCGGCCTTCGTGTTCAAGCCGTTCGTCAACGTGACGACGATCACGAACACGTCGAGCCCGAACGGGGTCGAGGCGACCGTGGTCTCGTCCGGGATCTTCCCGGTCCGCATCGACGCCCACGGCGGCAACAGCGTCCACCTGGTCGACGGCGAGGTCGGTCGCGTCGTCATCCACGAGCTCACGGAGCACGGGAACTACCAGCTCATGTCGAACATCGACCTCGACCCCCTGGGTTGGGTCGCCCTGATCGCCGTGTGCCTGGTGCCGCTCGTTGCCTGCCTGGCGGTCGGCCGTGTCGAGGCGGTGCGTCCCTCGTGATCCTCGGTCGCCTGCGCGACGGCCGCGTCGTCGCCGTCCTGCTCGTGGTCGCCCTGGCCGTCGTCGTCCTGCTCAACCAGTTCGCGCCGACCCGCTCGGCCTTCAGCGCACGTGTGACGAACAGCACGAACACCGCGGCGACCGCGCCGTACTTCACGTGCACGGGTGCGGTCGGCGCCGACACCGCGAACGCGCTGTTCGCCTACCGCCTGACCGAGGCCTCGGGGTCGAGGACCGCGACCGACTGGTCGGGTCGCGGCTCCAACGGCACCTACCAGGGCACCATGACCGCGACCACGCCGAGTCCGAACGCCTGCCCACGTGACAGCGGCAGCGCCTACGCGCTGAACGGTTCCACGAGCTACGTCTCGACCCCCCGCTCGGTCGCGAACCCGACGACCTTCAGCGAGGAGGTCTGGTTCCGCACGACCGTCGCGGGCGGCATGCTCATCGGCTTCGGGAGCAGTCAGACCGGCGCGTCGAGCCAGCACGACCGGAAGCTCTACCTGACCACCACGGGGCAGCTCGCCTTCGGTACCTACACCGGCAGCGCCACGCAGGTGCTCACGTCGCCGAGGTCGTACACCGACGGCAGCTGGCACCACGTGGTGACGACGATGTCGCCCACCAACGGCATGCGCCTGTCCGTCGACGGCAAACTCGTCGCGTCGAACGCGGCCTTCACGACCGCCGAGAACTTCACCGGGTACTTCCGCATCGGCTACGACGTCGTCAGCGGCTGGCCGGGTGCTTCCAGCAACCCGTACTTCACCGGGTCCATGCGGTACGCCGCCGTCTACGGCACCGAACTGACGGCCAGCCAGATCGCCGCGCACGCGGCCGCAGGTTCCTGACGCACTGACTGCCGGCCTGGAGGCGCATCGCGGCGCCGCCACGGGCCTCCAGTCCGTCCACTGGTCACGTCGACGACGTGGGCCGGGTTGGCGGACCGGGCCCACCAACCCCCAGATTCGGCGCGACGAATCCCGCTGATCAGGCCTTTTCGTGCCCCGGACCGTGCCAGGATCGTCAGGTCCTGAGACGTCGGCGTCTCCGTCCGACCCTCTCGAAAGGCGCCGTTCCCATGTCGTTCTGGGCCCTCTTCCTCATCGCGCTCGGCGTCTCCGCAGACGCCTTCGCCGTCGCCCTCGGCAAGGGCCTGCACATGAAGCGCTTCGACGTGCGGCACGCGATCGGGATCGCGCTGACGTTCGGGGTGTTCCAGGCGGTGATGCCCCTGATCGGCTGGCTGCTCGGGTCCGCGTTCGCGCAGTACATCGCGGCCTTCGACCACTGGGTCGCGTTCGGGCTGCTCGCGCTGATCGGCGGGAAGATGCTGTGGGAGGCGTTCTCGAAGCACGAGGACACCGAGCAGGACACCGATCGGCTGCCGGTCCGGGAGCTCCTCGTGCTCGCGGTCGCGACCAGCATCGACGCCCTGGCGGTCGGGGTCACCCTGGCGTTCCTGCCCGTGTCGATCGGCGGCGCGGTGCTGCTCATCGGGATCACCACCGCGGTGCTGTCGTTCGTCGGGGTCCTGGTCGGTCGCCGTGTCGGTGCCCGCTTCGGCAAGCCGGCGGAGATCGCGGGTGGTGTCGTGCTGATCCTGATCGGCCTGAACATCGTGCTGGAGCACACCGGCGTCATCGGCTGAGGCCGCGTCTCCGGAACCGACCCCGGACACACCGGAGGCCCGTGGCGAGCTGCCACGGGCCTCCGGTCTGGTGCTGGTGCGCGTCAGTAGCCGGTGGTGCTGCCCGCCGGGGCGTTCGCGACGGCTGTGATCACGAGGATGATCCACAGGATGCCGAACACGACCGACAGGGCGCTGATGATGACGCCAGCGAGGGCCAGGCCGCGGCCGCGCTCCCCGGTCTTCTTGATCTGCGAGAGGGCGATGATCGACACGACCAGGCCGGCGATGTTCACCACGAAGGCCAGGACGAACCCGACGATCGCCATGACGTTGAAGCGGTCGGACGACGGCTGCATGGGCGCACCGTACGGCTGTGGTCCGCCGCCTGCGTAGGGGTTCGGGTTCTGCTGGTTGAACTGGGGCGTGCCGTCACTCATGGCGCCGCGTCCTCTCTGGTCAGGGATTGTCGACACAGGAAACGTACAGGACCAGCGGGCTGATCGGGGGGTGGGATCATCGGAACATGGGATGGCTCCGCCGACACGTGCTGCACGGCGGCCGGTACGACGAGCGTGATCGACGTGACCAGCTCCGGCGCTACGTCGTCCGGGGCGACCGCCTCGTCGCGTTCCTCACCGGTCACGGCGATCCGTCCGCCGCGCGGGTGCGGGCTCGCGTGGACCACGCGCGGGAGCTGCTCGAGCACGGATGGTCCCGTGACGACCTGCTGACGGTCGCCGCCCCGGTGTGGGCACCGTGGCCGAGCAGCGAGGGGCGTGATGCGGGGGCGCCTGCTCCGGAGTACGCCGACCGGGCGGACGGGTTGATCGCGGACCTGAACGCCGTGGCACTCGAGCTGCGGGCCGTCGCCGAGGTCTGACGGTGCACTGACCGGCAGCACGACACCCGTCAGATGTCGAGCACCCCGTCCACCGCGTCCGACCGGTCGGCGATGTGCCCGGTGGCGATCTCCTCCTCCAGGTGCACCGTGACGTACGTCCAGTCCTCCACGTGCCCGGCGTCGTCGAACACCCGGTAGCGCCGGCGGAGCCGCAGGTACGGCACGGCGCGGTGCTCGAACGACACCACGAGCTCGGTCGCCGGCCACTCCCCCTCGATGGTGGCGTCGACCGCCCGGTAGTCGCTCGCCGACCGGCGGGGCTCGGGGTGGTCGCGGGTCCACAGGATGCCGGGCTGGTCGAGGGCTTCGAACACGGCCACGAGGTCCGCGACCGCGCGCTCCCGTGCGGCAGCGTCCAGGTCGTGCAGCGGCCAGTGCGCGCCCTCGACGTCGGTCAGGTCGAACCGCTCCGTCCACGGCGCGAGGGCTGCTTCCAGACGCTCCTGTTCGTCCTCCCACGACGTCTCGTCCTCGTCGCTCGCGGGGCGGGACGGCAGGTCATCGGTGGTGATGACGCTGGGCAGTCCGGCAGCGACGTCGAGGTCGACCTCCCGAGCGTCGTAGTGGTAGGTCAACCCGCTCGTCCGATCGGGCGTGCGCCGGGGTCCGGTGGGCATGTACCGGACGGTGAGCACCGTGCCGTCGCGACGTACCTCCTCAGCCAGGTGGTCGACGAAGATTGCCGTCCGGCTGCCGTCGGTCCGGACGAGCACGAGCTCGGTCGGCGGGGTCGGCAGGGGTGGACCCGGTTCGGCCTGTGGTTCCGGTGTCGGGACGAAGCCGCCGACGCTGACACTCCAGGAACGGGGGCCGTCGTCGTCCTCGTCGTCGTCCAGCAGCTCGGGGTCGTCGTCCTCCTGCTCCTCGCCGGCAGCGAGCGTCGCTGCCCACTCTTCCGGTGACGGCCAGAACGGCTCCGACGGCGCCCACGGCAGGGTCTCCGGGTCGACGCCGTCGAACGGGTCGGCCGAGTCCTCGTCGAGGTCATCCGCGGACGCGTCGTCCTCGGGATCCTCGTCCTCGTCCTCGCCTGCCCACATCGACGCGTCACGCGGGTCGCCGATCCACAGGCCGTCGACGTCCGCCCCGAGCACGCGTCGATCACCGAGGTCGACGGTGCACGTCACCCCGGTCGGCGTGAGGTGCACGGCCGTCCGCGACTCGGTGTCGAGGTCGCCTCCCGCGTCCTCGCGTGACAGGTAGACGACCCAGGCGCCGGCCGCGGTCGCGAGGACCTCGACGTCGTCGACCGCACCGTCCGGCAACCGCGCGTCCGGCCACGTCACCCACCGCACGTCGTCGCCCGTGACGACCGCCGCGACCGGTCGTGTGGCGTCCGGCACGATCGTCGCGTCACCGACGCCGACGGCGTCGACGGGCTCGAGGAAGCTGCTCATGCAGCGACCGTACCGCGGCCCTGTGGCCGGCCCGTGAACCAGACAGGAGGCCCGTGGCGGGCCCGCACCGCGCCTCCCGTCCGCCCGTTCCCGGTCCACCTGCCGGACCCGCCGCAGCGGTCGGGCGCATGATGGGCGGATGGCACGCATCCTCGTCACCGGATCCACCGACGGCCTCGGGCGGGGAACCGCCGACTCGCTGCTCCGCAGCGGGCACGACGTCGTCGTCCACGCGCGCAACACGGCCCGCGCCGAGGCGGTCGCCGACCTGGTGGAGCGCGGCGCCGAACTCGTCGTCGCCGACCTGGCGGACCGCGACGCCGTGATCGCCACCGCCCGGGAACTCGACGCCGGCACCGCGCTCGACGCCGTCGTGCACAACGCCGGGGTGATCTCCGGCCGTTCCCTGGTGCCCGTCAACGTCGTGGCGCCCTACCTGTTCACCGCGTTGCTGCGCTCGCCGGAGCGGCACGTGTACCTGAGCAGCGGGATGCACCGGGGCGGTCGTCCGCGCCTGGACACCGTCGACTGGACCGGGGCCTCGGAGACGAACTCGTACTCCGACACCAAGCTGTTCGTGACGGCGCTCGCGGTCGAGCTGCCACTGCGGCGCCCGGGCGTGCTGAGCAACGCTGTCGACCCGGGGTGGGTGGCGACCAAGATGGGCGGGGCCGGTGCTCCGGACGACTTCGAGCTCGGACACCGCACGCAGGAGACCCTGGCGACCGATCCGAACCAAACCGTGACGGGTGGTTACTGGTTCCACGGTGAGCAGCAAGCACCGCACCCGGCGGTCGCCGACCAGCGGTTCCGCACCGACCTGCTCGACGCGCTCGCCGAGGCCACCGGCATCACGCTCTGAGTCGCTGACGGAACCACCGCGACCGGTCGGGTGCTCCTGCGAAGGCGTTCGTCGCGCCCGGACGAGGATGGCGTCGACGCGACGAACGGAGGACCCGGTGACCCTCGGCCTGCACAACGGATCGAGTGGGTGGCGGCGCGTGCGACGGCACGGCCTGCTCCTCGCGAACGTCGCCGTCTTCGTCGTGTGCTTCGTCGGCATGGTGTTCGCCGGGTGGCGGGTGCCCGCGGCGGACGCGATGCAGCACGGCGAGGCGGCCGTGTCGCTCTGGGGCTTCCTGACCAGCGGCGACTTCGCCGAGGCCACCTTCGAGAACTGGGAGAGCGAGTTCCTGCAGATCGGCGCGTACATCGTGTTCACGGTGTTCCTGTTCCAGAAGGGGTCGAGCGAGTCCGAGCCCCTGGACGAACAGGGCCCGCAGGACGAGGACCCCCGGGAGCACGCCGACGACCCGAAGGCGCCGTGGCCGGTGCGCCGGGGCGGGATCGTGCTCGTGCTGTACGAGAACTCCCTGCTGATCCTGTTCGCGGTGCTGTTCCTCGGCAGTGTCGTCGGGCACGTGGTCGGAGGCGCTGCGGCCTACAACGAGGAGCAGCTCGAACACGGTGACAGCGTGGTCTCGGCGTGGGGCTACCTGGGCACGAGCCAGTTCTGGTTTGAGTCGATGCAGAACTGGCAGTCGGAGTTCCTGGTCATCTCCGTGATGGTGATCGCCACCGTGTCCCTGCGGCAACGAGGGTCGTCCGGTCCGCACCGCGCTGGTGCGGTAGCGTCCTGCCCAACGCAGTCCGCACACGTGAGAGGGGGCGCCCGATGGCGCAGGGGCACCGCTCTCCACCCACGATGAGCGACGTCGCCGCCGTGGCAGGTGTCTCGAAGAAGACCGTCTCGAACGTGCTGTCCGGCTACGAACACGTCTCCGTCCGCACCCGTGACCGCGTGATGGCCGCCGTCGACGAGCTCGGCTACGAGCTCAACGTCTCGGCCCGCAACTTCCGCGCCGGACGCTCCAAGGTGCTCGGCCTCGCGGTGCCGGAACTGCGGCAGGCGTACTTCGCCGAACTCGCCGATGCCGTCATCCGCGCTGCCGGCGCCGTGGGCTACACCGTGCTGATCGAGCAGACCGCGAGCGGCGTGCGCGAGGCGGACGCGATCACCCGCATGCGCGAGCACTCCATCGACGGCATCATCTACAGCCCGTTGACCGTCCGACCGAGCGACGCCGCCGCGCTCGAGGTGAAGTTCCCCCTCGTCGTGCTCGGTGAGCCGATCCCGGACGCCCCTGTGCCGTTCATCGCCATGTCGAACGCCGACGCCCTGCGCGACGCGACCACCCACCTGCTCGACGCCGGTCGTCGTTCGATCGCGTTCATCGGTTCCGATCCGGCGGGCCCGGTGCGCACGGCGCAGGAGCGGTTGCGGGGCTACCGCGAGGCGCTCGACGACCACGGCGTGCCGTTCGCGCCCGAGCGCGTCGTGCCGACCGCGCTGTGGCACCGGGCCGAGGGGGCGGCGGCTGCACGACAGCTCCTGGAAGCCGACGTGCCGGTCGACGGGATCGTCTGCTGCAACGACGCGCTGGCGCTCGGGGCGATGAGCGCGCTGCAGCTGGCGGGCCGGACGGTGCCGGACGACGTCGCGGTCGTCGGGTTCGATGACATCGAGGAGTCGGCGTACTCCACCCCGGCGTTGACCACGGTGTCGGCCGACTTCGACCGCACGGCGGCGACGGCCGTCGGGGTGCTCGTCGCCCAGCTCGAGGAGGGTGCCCCGGCGACACCGGGCGTGCTGCGCTCGCGCCACGCGCTGGTGGTGCGGGCGTCGTCAGCGACCCGCTCGGGACGGGAGGCCCGTGGCGGACCCGCCACGGGCCTCCCGTCCGTCCTGGGGTGGTGTCTCAGGCCGCGACCGGCTCCGCAGGTCGGTCACGCAGTGCCGGGCAGTGCTCGGCGGTGGGGTGCTCGGTGATCGCGATGACCTGCTCGAGGCGCCCGCGGACCGCCTCGAGCTCGGCCAGCTGCGCGGTGATCCGGTCCCGCTCCGCGAGGAGGAGCGCGAACGACTCTGGCGTCGACTCCCCGCGGTCGACGCACGGCAGCAGCTGCACGATCGTGCGGCTCGCGAGCCCGGCGGCGAACAGCTGCTGCACGAGCTGGACCCGCTCCACGGCTGCGTCGGTGTAGATCCGCTGCCCGCTCGCGGTGCGCGACGCGGTGAGCAGTCCCTGCTCCTCGTAGTACCGCAGCGAGCGGACGCTGACGCCGGTCGCGGCTGCGAGGTCGCCGATGCGCATGTGGACTCCGATCCGGGCTTGCCCCTGACATGAATGTGAGGTCTTAGCGTAGCCGAGCCGCTGCGGGAGACACCCGCGCGGCAGGAGGAGACACCATGGACATCGCTGGATCGGTCGCACTCGTCACGGGCTCGAACCGGGGCATCGGACGCCGCTTCGCGCTGCAGCTGCTGGAGCGCGGCGCCACCAAGGTCTACGCGACCGCACGTCGACCCGAGCTCGTGGACATCGAGGGCGTCGTGGCGCTGCCGCTCGACATCACCGACCAGGCATCGGTCGAGGCGGCGGCCGCCGCCGCGGGCGACGTCACCCTGCTTGTGAACAACGCCGGCATCTCGACGACGGGCTCGTTGCTCACCGACGACCTCACCGATGCGCGCCGCGAGATGGACACGCACTACTGGGGGAACCTCGCGATGATCCGGGCGTTCGCGCCGGTGATCGAGCGGAACGGTGGCGGCGGCATCGTGAACGTCCTGTCCGCACTGTCCTGGTTCGTCTACCCGGGATCCGGCGCGTACGCGGCGGCGAAGGCCGCCGAGTGGAACCTGACGAACGCCGTCCGGTTGGAGCTCGCAGGCAAGGGGATCAGCGTGCAGGGGCTGCACCTCGGGGCGGCGGACACCGACATGATGGACGGCTACGAGGGGCCGAAGGTCGACCCGGCCGACGTGGCGCGGGCCGCGCTGGACGGCGTCGAGCGCGGTGCGGCCGAGGTCGTCGTCGACGACTGGAGCCGGATGGTGAAGGCATCGCTCGCCGATGCACCGGAGCGCTTCTACGCGCAGTTCGCCTGAGCGTCGCCCCTGACTGGGGGCATGTCCCCGCAGCGCAGTCCTGGACCCGGCGCTGGGTCATCAGCGACCATGGACCCGGATCAGGAACGGGGGGCACGTCGCCCGCCGCTGGAAGGGAACCATGCGTCCTGTCAGGAACGCACTCAGCACCGGGGCGATCGTCGCGATCCTCGCCGGGCTCACCATCACCGCAGCACCCGCCCAGGCGGCGACCCCGGGGACCGGCGCGAGCTGCGCCCCGGGGACCCTGTCGGTGCAGACGCTCGAGAGCGGCTGCACCGCGACGTCCGGCACGGTCGTCACGCCCGACGGCCGCACCTTCGCGCTCCCCGCACCGGGTGAGAGCGTGATGGCGAGCAGCACCTCGGCGCCGGGCGCGCCCGAGCTCGCCGACGTCCTCATCGCGAACAACGGCTCAGCCGGTGTCGCCGTCCGCGTCGACGAGGCCTGGACCGGTTCGGCCCCCGCCGTCCAGCAGGAACGTGCGCAGAGCCAGGCCGCGACCGCGCAGGAGCCCGCCGCGACGACCGCTGCGACCACGAAGTGCACGAGCACGGCGTGGAAGGCGTCCGGCTACAGCTGGGCGAGCACGGTCAAGTGGTACTACAACCAGACCGGCCAGAAGTCGACCTACGCCAAGGACGCCCTGCGCAAGGGCGCGAACGCGTGGAACGGCACCATCTCGGCCTGCGACCGCACCGTGACGTCGACGGCGAAGAACGACTACCTGCGCCTCGCGACCCAGAAGCCGAACCTCACCGACCAGGGCGGCTGCTCGCGCAACAACGGGTACAACGTGATGGGCTGGGGCAAGCTCCCCACCGGCACCCTCGGGGTCACGTGCGTCTGGTTCGACGGCAACGGCAACGCCCGTGAGGCCGACCAGCGCTACGCCACCGGCTTCAAGTGGAGCTCGACGGCCACCTGCTCGGGCGCCCGCTTCGACACCCAGGTCGTCGCGACGCACGAGTGGGGCCACCTGTACGGGCTCGACCACGTCGCCACCGGTACCGGTCAGGTCATGGAGCCGTCCGGCGGCTACTGCGAGCTCGGCGGCCGCACGCTCGGCCGCGGCGACATGACGGGCATCTCGACGCTCTACTGAGCTCGATGCGCTCCTGGGACAACGACGGGGTCGCGACGGAGAACCGTCGCGACCCCGTTCGTCTGTCTGTGGGGCTGGAGGTCTTGCTCAGACCGCGTCGGCGCGCAGGAACTCCGCCACCGGGGTCGACCCCTCGTTGAACCGGAAGGTGTTGCCGGCCGTGCCCGGGTTCTCGACCACGTCCGCGACCACGTGCGCCACGTCACCGCGCGGCACCTGGCTCGACGTGCCGTCCCAGTCGACGGACCCGGTCGGCTCGTCATCGGTCAGGGTGCTCGGGGCGACGATCGTCCACTGCAACCCGGAGTCGCGGAGCACGGCGTCGGCGATCATCTTGGACTGCGCGTAGGCGAAGAAGTCCTGGTCCTGCGGGACCCCGTGGTCGAGCTGCGAGCCGGAGAACGACACCATCACGTAGCGGTCGACCCCGGCCTGCTTCGCCCCCTGGATCGAGAGCACCGCGGCGTCGCGGTCGATGGCCCAGGTGCGGTCGACGGAACCGCCACCGGCACCGGCCGACCACACCACCGCGTCGTGCCCGCGCACGAGCTCGGCGAAGTCGTTCAGGGACTGCTGCTGGATGTCCGCGACGTGCGGTTCGCCGCCGTGCGCCCGGATCTCGTCGGACTGGTCGGCGTTCCGGATGACGGAGGTGACGGTGTGCCCGCGCTCGGACAGGATGCGGGTGGCGAGGAGTGCGACCTTGCCGTGGCCGCCGAAGACGATGACGTTGCTCATGGCCCGGACGCTACTCGGGGCGGCTCCGTACCCGGGGAACGCGGGACGTCCGCTCGTCGCTCGTCGCTCGTCGCCCGTCGCCTGCGATGCTCGGAACACCCGGGGGCACCGTGCGTACCGTCGGGGGCAACACGACAGGAGTCACGATGAGCAAGCAGCACGAGCAGCACACCCTGGTCCGCACCCTGGTCCTCGGCATCATGAGCGGCGGCCGGAGCGCCACCCCGCTCGCCGTCCTCGCACTGAACCACGACCGGTCCTCGTTGAAGGGGTCGTGGCAGCAGTGGAAGGTCTTCAGCACCCCGCTCGGCCGTGGGCTGCTCGTGGCGTCCGCGGTCGGTGAGCTCATCGGCGACAAGCTGCCGAAGACCCCGAATCGCATCGCCCCCTCTGCGCTGCTCGGTCGCGTCGCGTCCGGTGCCCTCGCCGGTGCGGCCCTCGGCACCACCGGCAAGCGCGACCTGCGCATCGAGGGCGCGATCCTCGGTGGCGTCGGCGCCCTCGTCGGCAGCTTCGTCGGCTGGGGCGCGCGCAAGCTCGTCGGGAGCACGGGACTTCCCGACCCGGTCGTCGCGCTCGCCGAGGACGCCGCGGTCGTCGCGGGCTCGGTGAAGGTCATCACCGCCGACTGAGGGGCGGGAGCGGCGGTCAGGACGTGCCGCTCAGGTCCGTGGGGTGGTTGCGATCTGTCGGTCGGCGGGTCGGCGGCCGACAGTTCGTGACCGGTCGGCGTTCGCCTCGCGACGTGTCGTGACCCGCCGACCGACGGCCCGACCGACAGGCCGACGGACGGGAGGCGCGGTGCCAGACCGCCACGGGCCTCCCGGCGGGCAGGTGCGAGCGGTCAGGACGTGCCGCTCAGGTCCGTGGGGTGGTCGCGAAGTGTCGGTCGGCGGGTCGGCAGTCGACAGTTCGTGACCGGTCGGCGTTCGCCTGGCGACGTGTCGTGACCGGCCGACCGACGGCCGACCGTCCGCCCGACAGCGGTAGGCACGGGCCTTCCGACCGCCACACCCGACCGTTCCTGCTCACGATCCACAGGCCGCGGCCTACGGTGGCCCCATGCACATCGTCGTCATCGGAGCCACCGGCCACATCGGCTCGTTCCTCGTCCCCCGTCTCGTCCGCTCGGGTCACCGGGTCGTCGCCATCACCCGCGGCACGAGCAACCCGTACGCCGACGCCCCGGAGTGGCAGCAGGTCGAGCGGATCACCGCCGACCGCGAGCAGGAGGACCGCGACGGCACCTTCGGCAGCCGCATCGCCGCGCTCGGTGCCGACGCCGTCGTCGACCTCGTCTGCTTCACCGAGTCCTCGGCCGCAGCGATGGTCGACGCGCTCCGCGGCACCGGTACGCACCTGGTGCACTGCGGCTCGATCTGGCGCGCGGGTGTCTCGCACGTGCTGCCGATCACCGAGCGGAACGCGACCCAGCCGTTCGGCGACTACGGCGTCCAGAAGGACGCCATCGCCCGGATGCTCAAGGAAGAAACTGCATCAGGCGGTTTGGTCACGACGTCGCTGCACCCCGGGCACATCAGCGGGCCGGGCTGGACGCCGATCGGTCCGCTCGGCAACCTCGACACGTCGGTGCTGACGAAGCTGTCCGCCGGCGAACCACTCGAGGTCCCCGGGCTCGGTGCCGAGACGATGGCACACGTGCACGCCGACGACGTCGCGCAGGCGTTCCAGCTGGCGGTCGAACACCGCGACGCTGCGGCCGGCGAGGACTTCTTCATCACGGCCCCGACGGCGCTCACCGCGCGCGGGTACGCACACCTTGCAGCGTCCTGGTTCGGCCAGGAGGCCCGGCTCGACTCCGTCACGTGGGACCGGTTCCGCGAGACCACGGCTCCGGAGCACGCTGACGCCAGCTGGGAGCATCTGTCCCGCAGCCAGGTCTTCAGCACCGAGAAGGCGAACCGGCTGCTCGGCTACGGCCCGGCGTTCACCGCCGAGGAGACCGTGCTCGACGCCGTGCGCTGGCTCGTCGACCACGGGGAGCTCGAGGTCGCGAACCCCCTGGTCCGCTGAGCACCGTGGTCACACCCGCTCCGGCTCGACCACGAGCCCGCGGTTCCGGTGCGCGACCCAGACCGTCGCGGCGAACCCGGTCAGCACCGCAGCGCCGATCGTGACCGCCGTCCAGCCTCCGGCGTTCCACAGCACCGACGCCAGCGCGGAGCCGATCGCCCCGCCGATGAAGTTCGAGGTGACGAAGGCGGTGTTGAGCCGGCTCCGCGCGGCCGGGTCGACCGAGAACAGCCGGGTCTGGTTGAGCACGTTCGCGGCCTGCACGGCGACGTCGAGCAGCAGCACGGCGAGCAGCACCACGACGATCGAGTGCGCACCGATCCCGGCGACGACCAGGGAGACGAGCAGGAGCACGATCGCTCCCCCGGTGACGGGTACCGACAGCCCCCGGTCGTGCAGTCGCCCGACCCGCTGCGCCGCCACGGCACCCGCGAGCCCCACCAGGCCGACCAGCCCGATGCTGCTGGTGGAGAAGTCGTAGGGGTCGCTGCTGAGCAGGAACGTCAGGGCGGTCCAGAACATCGTGAACACGGCGAAGACCGACGAGCTGATCACGAGCGTGACCTGCACGGTCCGGTGGGTCCCGATGGCACGGAACACCGACAGGATGAGCTGCGGGTACCGCACCCCGCCGCGGGCTTCGAGCTCCGGGATGGCGCGCCGCAGCAGCAGGGCGAGGACCACCGCGACGACGGCGGCGAGCACGTAGATCGCACGCCACCCGAACGCGTCCGCGACCAGGCCGCTGATCGTCCGCGACACCAGGATGCCGGTGAGCACCCCGGACGCGATCGTGCCGACCACGCGTCCGCGCTGCGCGGGGTCGGCGAGGTCCCCGGCCAGCGGGATGAGGAGCTGCCCGGCGACCGTGGTCAGCCCGACCAGCGCCAGGGCGACCAGGAGCGTCGCGAAGGTCGGAGCGATCGCGGCGAGCAGCAGCGCGACGGCGGAGGCGACGAGCACCCAGGGGATGAGGCGCCGGCGGTCGAGGACGTCCCCGAGCGGCACGACGAGCAGGATGCCGAGGGCGTAGCCGACCTGGGTCAGCGTGACGAGCAGTCCGGCGAGCGACGCCGAGGTGCCGAGCGACGATGCGATGTCGTCGAGCAGCGGCTGCGACCAGTACAGGTTGCCGACCGCCGCTCCCCCGGCGACGGCGAACAGCAGTGTCCGGCCCGTCGACATCGAGTGCTCCGTGCTCATGCTCCGGGTGCTCCGAGCGAGGCGTTCCGCAGGGTCTCGTCCACGAAGTCGGCGTGGTTCCGGGTGAACTCGGGGTCGGTGTCGACGAACGGCATGACCTCGACGCTAGGGCCGACCGCGGGGCCGTGACAGGTGCTGTCTTCCCCCCTCAGCCGTCACCGCCGCCGGAACAGCTCCCCCAGGTGCCACGGCCCGGGCGCGAGCCGCACCGCTGCCTCGGCTCGGACCCGTTCCTCGAGTTCGCGGTCGCGGGTGAGTTCGTGGATCTCCTGCTCGGCACGCCACCGGAACCGCAGTCGACCGAGGAACCCGGTCGTCGGAGCCGGGACGACGGTCTCGACGGACTCGGTCTCGTTCACGCGTCCTCCCCGGCAGCAGCGGCGGCAGCGCCAGCAGCACCAGCGGAGATGGTGTCCGTCGACACGGCCGTCGCGCTCGTCGCAGCGAGGTTCGCCAGCAGCTGCAGCCGTTCCTCGGAGGACGACCCGGGCTCGGTGCCGTACACGACCATGGTCAGTCCGGAGTCGGTGACGAGCTCCATCGTCTCGTAGGTCATGTCGATGTCGCCGACGTCCGGGTGGTGCACGCGTTTCACGCCGCTCCGGTGCCGCATCACGTCGTGCGCGGCCCAGCGTCGCCGGAACTCGTCGCTGCGGGTGGAGAGCTCCCCGATCAGGTCCGTCAGCCCCTTGTCGTACGGCGAGCGGGCCGCCTCGGCGCGCAGCGCGGCGACCACGTCCCCGGCGACCGAGTCCCAGTCGCGCCAGAACTGCTGCCCCCGCGGGTCGAGGAACGCGAAGCGCGCGGTGTTCGGGGTACCGGAGGGCGAGAGGAACAGCGGCGAGTACACCGCTCGGGCGAGGGTGTTGCCGGCCAGGAAGTCGAAGCGGCCGTTGCGGACCCAGGCGGGCGCGCTGATCGAGTCGAGCACCCGCTGCACGTTCGGCCGGACCTTCGACGTCGGGGTCGTCCGGCGCGAGGCCCCCGAGGCGTTCTGCAGGCGGGCCAGGTCGAACAGGTGCGCGTGCTCGGCGTCGTCGAGACGGAGTGCGCGGGACAGCGCTTCGAGGACGCCCTCGGACACACCGGTCAGGTTCCCGCGCTCGAGGCGGACGTAGTAGTCGACGCTCATCCCCGCGATTAGTGCGAGCTCTTCACGACGCAGTCCCTTGACGCGGCGGACCCCGCCGAAGTCGGGCAGCCCGACCTGCTGCGGCGTGACGCGCTCGCGGCGTGTGCGCAGGAAGTCACGCACTTCGCTCCTGGTGTCCATGCGTCCACGGCACGGCCGGCAGGGTGGCGGAAGCAGGGGCTGCTGGTACCCGTCAGGTGGCGCCCGGCGGTCTGACGCGACCACGAGCGGCCTGGAGGCGCGGTGCGGGCCGCGCTCGGACGTGCGGTGGTCGCCACCACCGCGTCAGGCGACCTGAAGCGAACGAAGGGACACAAGCGTCCCGTTCACGTGCGCGTGAACGGGACGGAGACGATCCGGTCGTCCCCGCTCGACGGTGTCCCGCGGCCGTCGGTGTTGTTCGTGACGAACCAGAGCGTGTCCGACGGGCCCTCGAGCACCGTCCGGATGCGGCCGAAGTCACCCGCGAAGTACTCGGTCGCGGTGCCGGGCTCGTCGGCGGGGACCGCCCGGAGCACCTCGCCCCGCAGGTTCGCGACGAACACGGTGTCGTCGACGACGGCGAGGCCGCTCGGGGACGCCTCATCGGTGGACCACTGCTGCACGGGGTCGACGAAGCCCTGGTCCTCGCCGCCGGTGCCCTCGACCTCGGGCCAGCCGTAGTTCGATCCCGGTTCGATCACGTTGAGCTCGTCGTGCGTGTTCTCGCCGAACTCCGACGCGAACATCGTGCCGTCCGACGACCACCCCATGCCCTGCACGTTGCGGTGTCCGAGGCTCCACACCGGTGACCCGTTGATCGGGTTGTCGGCGGGGACGTCGCCGTCCGGCGTGAGCCGCAGGATCTTGCCCGCGAGCGAGTCCTCGTCCTGCGCGTCCGTGCTCGCGCCGGCGTCCCCGACGCTCGCGTAGAGCATGTCGTCCGGACCGAACGCGATCCGGCCGCCGTCGTGGAACGAGTTCTTCGGCAGACCGTCGATGATCGTCGTCGCCTCGCCGAGCCCCCACGACCCGGTGTCCCCGGTCAGCTCGTACCGCTGGATCCGGTTGCCGTCGTCGGCCGTGGAGTACACGAACAGGTCGTCGTCGTCGTGCAGTGCGAGCCCGAGCAGTCCTCCCTCGCCGCCGTGGCTGACACCGTCGACGGTGCCGACCTGGCGGGTGGTGCCGTCAGACCGCAGCTCGAGCACCCGGGCCGAGTCGCGCTCGCTGACCAGCGCGTCGCCGTCGTCACCGGTCAGGACCACCGACCAGGGGGCCTCCAGGCCGGTGACCACGTCGGTGGTGTCACCGTCGAGCGCCACCTGCCCGGCCGACAGGTCGGCGGGTGCGGTCGCGCGCGCCGACGGCGAGCCGCCGCGATCGGACCCGTCCTGCTCCGTTCCGTCGCTGCTCGTGCAGGCGGTGAGGGCCAGCGCCGCGACGGCGGCGAGGCCGGCCACCGACCAGAGGCGGCGGCTGCGGGGCGTTCCGGCGGGTGTGTCCACGATGATCCTCCCGGGGTCGTTGGTCGATCACACACGCTGCGTTCGGGAAACCCCTGAGGGGGTCTGTCGGCACCTCCCGACGGTGCGCACGGCGGCCTACCGTCGTCGGCATGCAGATCGAACCGAAGCAGCCGACCGTCAAGAACCCGCCCGAGCAGTTCACCGGCGACGTGTACCTCGACGCCATCGCCTCGCCGAAGGAGCCCGGTCAGACGATGACCGTCGCCAAGGTCCGGTTCCTGCCCGGTGCCCGCACCGCCTGGCACTCGCACGCCAAGGGGCAGACCCTGCGCGTCACCGAGGGCGTGGCGCGGATGGGCACCCGGGACGGACACGTCATCGAGGTGCAGGCTGGACAGACCGTCACCACGCCGGCCGGCGAGGAACACTGGCACGGCGCGACCCCCACCGACTACATGGAACACCTCGCGATGCTCGATGCCGCCGACGACCCGGCGACGACCACCACCTGGCTCGAGCACGTGAGCGACGAGGAGTACACCGCATGACCACCATCGCCATCGTCGGGGCCGGCAAGGGCCTCGGCCTCGCCGTCGCCGAGCGCTTCGCCCGCGAGGGCTTCGCCGTCGCCCTGATCTCCCGCAACCAGGACCGCCTGGACGGCCTCGCCGCGGAGCTGCGTGAGCGCGGCCACACCGCAGCCGGGTTCGCCGCGAACGTCCGTGACGGGGACTCCCTGCGCACCGCACTCGAGCGCGCCACCGAGCAGCTCGGCCCCATCGAGGTGCTGCAGTACAGCCCGCTCCCCGCCAAGGAGTACATGCGCCCGGTGCTCGAGACCACGGCGGACGACCTGGTCGGCCCGATCGAGTTCTCGGTCTACGGCTCGGTCAACGCCGTCCGCCAGGTGCTGCCCGGCATGCGCGCGATCGGCCACGGCACGATCCTGTTCGTGAACGGCGGCAGCGCGGTCCGACCGGGCGCCCGCGTCACCGGCACCTCCGTCGCCTTCGCGGCCGAGAGCGCCTACGCGCAGCTCCTGCACGACGCCGTCCGCGACGAGGACGTCCACGTCGGGCAGCTCATCATCCCGTTCGGCATCGACGACGGGCAGCCCGAGCACTCCGGGGAGTCCATCGCCGACCGCCTGTGGGCGATCCACACGGAACGCGGCGACTTCCGCGCCTACGCGGAGGCGCTGCCCGAGCTCCCGTGAGCGGCATCGAGTGAGCAGAACGCGACGGGTCCGGAGACGCGACCCGTTGTCTTCTGCTCACTCCCTGACGGACTGGAGGCCCGTGGCGACGCCGCCACGGGCCTCCAGTCCGAGCAGCCGACTCGACATCTTCTGCTCACCAAGCGAAGCCTCACGCAGCACGCGCGTCAGTGCGCCCGTCGCACCGCCACCCGCCGCCGACCCCGCGACGTCAGCCACGCCCCGGCCGTCACCACGAGGGGCAGGCCGATCGCGAGCAGCGCCAGCACCGGCCAGTCCGGCACGAACGGCATGTGGTTCACCCCGACCGGACTCTCGGTGAACCGCAGGGTCAGGGCGCGGATCGGCAGGAGGCCGAGCAGCGTGCCGATCACCGAGCCGACCGTGGCCAGGATCGCCGCCTGCCAGGTCGACACCCCACGGCGCAGACGCGGAGCGGCACCGATGGCGTCGAGCACCTCGTCGTCCCGACGCCCGTCGGACCGTGCGAGTCCGATCGCCACCGCCGTCGCACCGATGGTCACGGCCGCGGCGAGTGCGAGGACGATCGCCCGGATGAGCGCCTCGTTGTCGGTGGGACCGGCTTCGTACGTGAACGTCGGGCCGCTCCACCGTGCACGGTCGTCGCCGCCGAAGCTCTGCCACGCCGAGCTCAGCTCGTCCGCCTGGGCAGGGTCGAGGTCGTGCGGCAACGTCGTGACGAGCATGCCGTCGACCACGGGGACGCCGTACCGCTCGGCAGTGGCCTTCGTCATGAAGACGCCGACCTGGATCCGCGGGGTCTGCACGTCGAGCACCGCGGGGATCGAGACGCTGGCCGCCGGTCGGGTGCGCTCGGTGATGGGCTCGCTGTCCCACGTCCGGTCGTGGAACGTGTCGACGCGGACCGCACCGTCGTGGGCGTACTCGGGCCAGAGCGACACGGCCCGACCGCCCTCGAGTGCGCTCCGGACGGCTGCGGACGGCTGGTGTCCGGTGAGCACGGCGTAGTCGTCGACGGTGCCCGTCCAGATGTGCGGCATCGACGCGCTCGCCGTGTCCAGGTAGTACGAGCAGCTCGTCGTGTCGTTCGCCGGGCAGTCGTACGCGCTCCAGCGGTGCGGGATCGTGACGGTCGAGGGGGTGTCGCCCGGCTGCTCCTGCGTGACACCGAGCACCCGGATGCGGTCCTGGTCGAAGACCCCGGACACCACCTTCGCGGCGTGGGCGGTCAGCTCCGCGTCGTGGCGACCGGTACTGCCGCCGTCCTTCGTCTCGGTCAGCACCTCGGACGTCGCCACCCCGACCGCCGTCGTGTACTCGTACCCGCGGACGTACTGGGCGTGGCTCGACGCACTCCACGTGATGACGACCGAGGCCACGAACACGACGCTCATCACGCTGGCGAGCACCGGCACCGTGCGGACCGGGTTGCGGCGGGCGTCGCGGGCGGCCAGTCGCGCCGACAGACCGGCCCGCGAGGTGAGCCGGGTGACCAGGGCGAGCAGCCACGGTGAGCAGATGGCGATGCCGAGCTGCATCAGGCACGGCCCGAGCGCGACACCGGCACCGACCACCCAGGCCCAGTGGTCGTCCTGCACGGGACGGTCGTTGAGCATGAGCACCCCGACGCCGCAGACCATCGTCGTCAGTGCCCCGAGGACCACGAGCAGCGGCCCCCAGATGCGCCGCCGTCGGCGGGCCGGACGGCTGACGGGCACCGGACGGAGCGAACCCCGCAGGGCTGCGAGCACGTTGATCCGGGTGGCCGACCGTGCGGAGACGAGCGCGGAGACGAGCCCGGCGAGCACCCCCGCGGCGGCGATGGACAACAGCAGGAGCGGCGGCACGTGCAACCCGGGGAACGACACCACGTTGCCGTTGTCGATGAGTCGGTAGGCGAGCACGCCGACCCCGGTGCCCACGGCCACGCCGAGGACCGCGCCGACGAGCCCGAGCACCAGGCCGGACCCGGCGACGATCGTGCGGACGAACCGTTTGTCACCGCCGACGCTCGTGACGATGGCGTACGAGCGGGTGTCCGCCCGGGTGCCGACCAGGAACGCGGCACCGGCGAGCAGGGCGACCTCGAACATCGCGAAGACGCCGAGCAGTGCCATCGCGCCGAGGTACCAGCCGATCGTCGAGCTCATCTGACCGCCGGGGAGCCGGGCGTCCGGCGGGTCGAGCACGACCGGACGCGACTGCACGACGATGCCGTGCGCGTTGAGCTGCCGGATCTCCGACCAGGTCGGGGCGTCCGACGGCAGGTACACGGTGACGTCGGTCAGCCCGACGTCGTCGGTGGTGTCGGTCGTCGAGAGCGTCGTGCCCCAGGGCAGGAAGATGCCCTGCGATCCCGGGTCGGTGCCCAGGTCGGTCATGGTGCCGGTGATCGTGAAGCGCTTGGTGACGGGGTCGGTCAGGTCCACCGTGTCACCGATCCGCGCCCCGAGGCGGTCGAGCGTGGCCGGCGTGACCATGAGCTCACTGCGTGTGGTCGGCCGGGAACCCTCGAGCACGTGCCAGTGACCGTCGAGCGACGGGTCCCAGACGCTGCCCTCGACGGCGGTCAGCCCGACCGGACCCTTCGGCCCCTGGAGCACGACGGGCGTGCTGCCGACCGGGATCGACAGCGCACCGTCGGGCACGTGTGCCAGGACGTTCGCGAACGGGGAGTCCTGGTCCGACTTCGTGACCGGGCTGTTCCGCTTCGAGTCGGTGAACTCCCACTGCACCGGGTCCTGCACCATGCCGGGCAGGTCCGGGCCGGACACCCGCATCTGCGCCGATGCGTGCCCGAGGTCGTGGTCGAGCCGCTCGGTGGCGGTGGCCTGCGTCGACTGCACCACGACGGCGACGGCCGCGAACCCCGCGGTGGGGATCCCGATGAGCGCGATGATCAGTGCCGCGCGGCCTGCCTTCGCGAACGCCAGCCGACGCCCCAGACGGAGCGCCGGTCGGAGGGCGAACGGCGTCCGGGCGGTCCCGGAACGCCGGCCCCGGCTCACGACGCGGTCCGGTCCGTCAGCGCGGTCTCGACGCCCGAGTACACGGTCTCGTCGACGACACGTCCGTCGCGCAGGAACACGATCCGGTCCGCCCAAGCCGCGTGCCGGGCGTCGTGGGTCACCAGGAGGGCGCCGGCTCCAGCGTCGACGTGTCGACGGAGCATGCGGAGCACGACCTCGCCGGTCTGCGAGTCGAGGGCGCCGGTCGGTTCGTCGGCGAGCACGAGTCGACGTTCACCGACCACGCCGCGGGCGATCGCGACGCGCTGCTGCTGCCCGCCGGACAGGTCGTCCGGGTAGGCGTCGGCACGGTGCGACAGCTCGACGTTGTCCAGCGCGAGTTCCGCGGCGCGGCGGGCCTGCGAGGCCTTCCACCCGTCCAGTTCGAGCGGCAGCGCCACGTTCTCGACCGCGGTCAACGAGGGGATCAGGTTGAAGTCCTGGAACACGAACCCGATCAGCCGGCGCCGCAGCGCTGCGAGTTCCCTGGCGGGACGGTCGGAGACGAACGCGCCGTCGATCAGGACCTCGCCGCTCGTCGGCGGCAGCAGGGTGCCGGCGCAGGCGAGCAGCGTCGACTTGCCCGACCCCGAGGTGCCCATCACGGCCACCATCTCGCCGCGTTCGACCCGCAGGTCGATGCCGGCCAGGGCGGTGACGGCCTTGGCGCCGGAGCCGTAGTGCACGCTCACGGCCTCGAGCTGCAGGAGCGGTGCGGCGGTCACCGTGCGCTCCGGGGCGCGGCAGCGGAAGCGGAGGCGTCGGCACTGGCCGGTGCTGCCGGGTGCTCGTCCGGCCGGTACCGCGCCACGCTCGACTCCACGTGGTCGAGCCAGCGCACCTCGGCCTCGGCCTGGAACACCATCGACTCGAGCACGAGCGACCACGCCAGGTCCGTCGACGGGTCGGTGGTCCGCTTCAGCCGCGTCAGGTCCTGCAGGTTCCGGATCGCGGCACCACGCTGCACCTGCACCAGCCGGGCGACGTCGACCCCGGGCACGGTCACGGCGAGGGCGAACTTGATCGCCAGCTCGTCGCGGCCGCGCTTCGCCGGCACGGGCTCGCTGAACCAGCGGGCCACCTCCGCCCGCCCCGCGTCGGTCGCCGTGTAGACGACGTGGCCGTCGTCGTCGGCGTCGCCGCGGGCGACCAGGCCGTCGCGTTCCAGGCGGTCCAGGGTCGTGTAGACCTGGCCGATGTTCAGTGGCCAGCTCCCGCCGGTGCGGTGCTCGAACTCCCCCCGGAGCTGGTACCCGTAGCCGGGTCCCCCCACCAGCAGCGCGAGTACGCCCATCCGAACGCTCATGACACTTCCCCTGTCCCGGGCCACCGTGGCCATACCGAGTATGCACATACCCGGTATGCGCGCGCAAGCGCGGATCTGGATAGGGCGAAAAACGGACGGGAGGCGCGGTGCCAGCTGGCACCGCGCCTCCCGTCCGTCGGCTGGTCGCGTTCGCGACCCGCGGTCGCGTCCGACGGGTCAGTGACCCAGCTTCGCCAGCTCCTCGAACTCGTCGTCGGTCAGCTCGACCGTGGCACCCGCCAGGTTGTCCTCGAGGTGCGCGACGCTCGACGTGCCGGGGATCGGCAGCATCACCGGGGAGCGCTTGAGCAGCCACGCGAGCGCCAGCTGCGCCGGGGTGGCGCCCTTGCGCTCGGCGATCTCGGTGAGCGGCGAGTCCTCGCCGGTCAGGCCACCCGTGGCCAGGGGGAACCACGGGATGAAGCCGATGCCCTGCTGCTCGGACCAGTCGAGCAGCTCCTCGGCGTCACGCTTCTGCAGGTTGTAGAGGTTCTGCACGGAGACGATCGTGGCGATCTGCTGTGCGGCCTTGACCTCGTCGACGGAGACCTCGGACAGGCCGATGTGGCGGATCTTGCCCTCGTCCTGCAGCTTCTTCAGCTCGCCGACCTGGTCCTCGAGCGGGACCTTCGGGTCGATGCGGTGCAGCTGGAACAGGTCGATGCGCTCCAGGCCCAGGCGGCGGAGGCTCATCTCCGCCTCTTGCCGCAGGTACTCGGGGCGGCCGACGGGCGGCCAGACGTTCGGGCCGGTGCGGGTCAGGCCGGCCTTCGTCGCGATGACGACGTCGTCGCCGTAGGGGTGCAGGGCCTCCTTCAGGAGCTCCTCGGCGACGTAGGGGCCGTACGAGTCGGCGGTGTCGAAGAAGTTCACGCCGAGCTCGACGGCGCGCTTGAGGACGCGGATCGCCTCGTCGTGGTCCTTCGGCGGTCCCCAGACGCCGGGGCCGGTGAGCTGCATGGTGCCGTAGCCGAGCCGGTTGATCTCGAGGTCGCCGCCGATGCGGAAGGTGCCGGAGGACGCGGCCGGACGGTTCGTGGTGTCAGTGCCTGTGGTCATGTCCCCGGTCTACGCCCGATGCGTTGCCGGTCCCTGAGTCGGTGTCCCCCGACCGCTTGCCGTGCTCGCAGAGTCCACGGACGGGTTCGTGCGCACCGTGGCGTTCGGAGCGGTCGTGCTGCCGTTCAGGCCGCGCTGCTGCTGATCCGGGTCGCGCTCGCCCAGTCGTGCACCCAGTCGGGCAGGGTCAGGTCGCGGTCCGCGCCACCCGCAGCCTCGAGCAGGTCCGCGGTCGGCACGGTCCCGCCGGCACGCCGCAGGAACCGGGCCTGCACCACGGCTCGAGCCATCACGGCGCCGCCGCGCACGAACGTCTGCTCCAGGTACACGGCACGGTCGTCGACCCCGAGCACGTGGGTGCGGAGCTCGAACCGCTGCCCGAGCGTCAGCGACCGCTTGTACGTGATCGTCTGCGCCGACACGACGGGGTACCAGCCACGTTCGGACAGCACCGCCCAGTACCCGGAGCGGAGCATCAGGTCGAGCCGACCCAGGTCGAGCATCGACAGGTACTTGCCGTTGTTGACGTGCCGCAACGGGTCGAGGTCGGTCGGAGCGACCCGGAACGGCGTCCGCACCTCGTCCCAGAGCGAGGCCCGGCGGCGTCCACCGACCCGAGCGCGCAACCGGGTGCGCAGCTGCAGCAGGAGCAGTCGGAAGTACAGGTTCACGGGACGATCACACCAGTGGACCGCGTGCTCGTGCCAGCACCTTGGAGGAACCTCACCAAGCGCGCGGGCGACCGGCGAACCGGAACGCCTGGTCCCGACAAGCGGCGCGAACGGCGGGGCCGACAGTCCAGCTCGGCCGGTTCAGCCGGGGATGCCGCCGCCGGCGCCGGTGATGCCGGGATGCGCGGACTTGGCGAGCCCCTCGGTCCTGGAGTGCGCCGCATCGGCTTCGGCCGCGGCGCGTGCGCTGTCACGCGGATCCGACAGGTCTTCGATCGATTCGAGCACCCGCCGACGACGACGGTTCTGCACCTCGAGCACGGTCAGCAGGGCGCCGATGACGACGACCACGGCGATGACGATCCACATGACGACCACGACACTCCCCCGAACCCGGGGCCCCTGCCCCGTCCTGGCAGCGTAGCGATGACGAGGCGGGTACAGCCAGTGCCTCCCGCCGTCCCGGGGACCGGGAGTAGACCTGCAGCATGCACACACGCAAGCTCGCAGACCTCGAGGTCGGACCCATCGGCCTCGGAACCATGGGCATGAGCGCCTTCTACACGGGCGCCGGCACCGACGACGACGAGTCGATCCGCACCATCCACCGCGCGATCGACCTCGGCGTCACCATGTTCGACACCGCCGAGGCGTACGGCCCCTACACGAACGAGGAACTCCTGCGCCGCGCGCTCGAGGGCCGTCGCGACGACGTCGTCATCGCGACCAAGTTCGGCCTGTACCGCCACGAGGCCGGTGAGGAGACCCCGACGCAGCAGCGCGGTCTCTCCAGTCAGCCGGAGTCCGTGCGCGAGGCGCTCGAAGGCTCCCTCCGTCGCCTCGGTACGGACCACATCGACCTCTACTACCAGCACCGCGTCGACCCCGCCGTCCCGATCGAGGACGTCATCGGCCAGCTCGCCGACTTCGTGCAGGAGGGCAAGATCCGGCACATCGGGCTGTCCGAAGCCGGAGCCGAGACCATCCGCAAGGCCCACGCCGTCCACCCGATCACCGCACTGCAGAGCGAGTACTCGCTGTGGACGCGGGACCCCGAGGGCGACGTGCTCGACACCCTGCGCGAGCTCGGCATCGGCCTGGTGCCGTACTCGCCGCTCGGCCGCGGGTTCCTGACGGGTGCCATCACGAAGCCGTCCGACCTGGACTCCGACGACTTCCGCCTGGCGAACCCGCGCTTCCAGCAGGAGGCGTTCGCGCAGAACATGCGCATCGTCGACGCCGTCAAGGACATCGCGATCGAGGCCGACGCCACTCCGGCGCAGGTGTCGCTCGCATGGCTGCTGGCCCAGGGCGACGACATCGTCCCGATCCCCGGCACGAAGCGGGTCTCACGCCTCGAGGAGAACGTCGGCGCAGCCGACCTGACCCTCACGACGGACCAGCTGTCGCGCCTGTCGGCGCTGCCCGTCCCGACCGGTGACCGCTACCCCGACATGTCGACCATCGGTCGCTAGACGCGACCGGTTGACGGACGGGAGGCCCGGTGCCAGCTGGCACCGGGCCTCCCGTCCGTCGTCAGTCGCGTTTGCGGACGCGAGACGCCGGCGTCAGCGCGTGACGCCCCCGAATCCGGCGGCGTCTCGCTGACTCGGCGGCGTCTCGCCACGACGCCGGCGTCTCAGACCTCGGCGGCGAAGGACGCGGCCCGGACCTGCAGGTCCTCGATGCGCCGGAGCCGCGCTGCCTCGACGTCGTAGCCCTCGTAGGCGGGCGGCGGCAGCTTCCGGACGTTCCGCGAGCACTGGAAGTCCTGGCACACCAGGGTGCCGACGGTGTTGCCGTTGCGACCGGCCGGCCCGGACCGCTTGGCGCTGTAGAACGTGACGTCGTTCGGCAGCTTGACGTCCTGGCACCACGAGCACTGGGCGCGGGAGCGCGGCGAGGCCTCGGCCTGCCGGAACAGGATGCCGATCAGTTCGCCGTCCAGGGTCGGCACGACGGCGTACGCCCGCCGACCGATCTTCGGGTCGCGCCAGCCGAGGTAGTCGAGCGCGTCCCAGTCGAGCGTCTCGAAGCCGGCGGGCAGTGTGATGTCGGTCGTCTCCTTGCGGGAGGCGTTGACGAAGGACGTGCGGAGGGTCTTCTCCGTGACGGGGAGCATGGGTGATCGCTTTCGAGCAGGCCCGGGGTGTGCGGACGCACACCGCACCGGGCGGAGGAGGTCAGGGTTCGACGAGGACGGCCGCGCCCGAGGGCACGACCGGGGGCCTCACGCCCTGATGCCGGCGATACGGGCGCCGACCACCTCCTGGAAGCTCACCCGACCAGCCTACGACCGGGTGTCAAGCCCGGGCCGGGCCGGTGCCGCCGCGTTGATCGTCCGCGGTCAGTTCGGCGTCGCCGTGACCAAGACGACGGAGCCCTCGTACGTCGGGCGGATCCGGAGCGACCCGTGCCGTCGGTCCCACTCCCCCGACTCCAGCGCGGTCCGGAGCGCAGCCACCGACCGCCGGACGGTGAACTCGTCGACCAGGTCCCATGCCGGGTCCGCGCGGCGCACGGCTGGGTCGAGCAGGCGTTCCGGGCGGGCGTAGTACGCCTCGGCGAACCCGTCGACGCACGTGAACGGGATCGGCAACGGGGTGCTCGTCGCGGTGTCGTCGCCGAGCGCGTCGGTGATCCGAGGCAGTGCCGGGTGGCGACGGGCCTCGGCCGACAGCACCTCGGGGGCGTACTCGGCGAGCCAGGAGCGCTCGATGCGGTCGGGGTCGAACGTCACGATCACGATCGGCCCTCGGGTCACCCGACGCACCTCGGCGAGCCCGCGCTCGAGGTCGGCCCACCCATGCAGCGAGAAGGTCGACACCGCGGCGTCGAAGGCGTCGTCGGCGAAGGGAAGGTCCTCGGCGGCCTGCACCGCGGTCACGTCGCGGTCGGTCGGCGCGTAGGACCCGGCGGCACCGGCACCGACGTCGAGCACGGTCCGGGCGTCGCCGAGGGCCTTCGCGACCGCACGGGCGAACGCGGGCTCGGGCCGGCGGTGCTGCCGACGGTCCGCATCCCCTGCTGAGCCGTCCGTCGTCCTGGTCACGTCCCCACCCTACGAACCCGCGCTGCTATCTTCGGCAGATGCTCGCAGACAGTGGTCTCGGATTCGTCGTCGTCCTGTACGCCCTGTTCGTGCTGGCGCTCGCCGTGCTGGCCGTCGCCCTCATCGTGCTCGTGTTCGCCGCGATCCGCGTGCTGCGGCTGTCGGCGACGGAGCGTCAGCTGCGCATCGAGCGGATGCGCTCACCGGAGCTGTTCGACGGCGACGTCCCGCCCCAGGCCTGACGGTCCGACCACGGCGCTGATGCACCCGTCCGTCGTCGGGGCGGGTCAGTCGACGGACTCGGACTCGGACTCCGACTCGCGGACGGCCGCGTACTGCTCGGCCCGTTCCGTCGCGGCCCAGCTGCCGAGCAGTGCGAGCGACCGCTCGGAGTCGCTGCCTGGTTCGGCCGAGTACGAGAACAGCGTCAGACCGGGGTCGGCGACCAGGTCGAGCGCCTCGTAGGACAGCCGGAGTTCCCCCACGATCGGGTGGTCGATGCGCTTCTTGCCGGTCCGCTGCATCCGGACGTCGTGTGCGGCCCACCAGCCGCGGAACTCCTCGCTCCGGGTGGAGAGCTCACCGACGAGCGTGATGAGCCCCGGCTCGCAGGGGTTCGACACCGCGGCGGTCCGGAGCACGGCCACGGCGTCCTTCGCGGTCTGCGCCCAGTCCGGGAAGAAGTCGCGGGCCGCCGGGTCGAGGAACGTGAAGCGTGCGGTGTTGACCGGGCGCCCGGGCCCGGCGAAGAGCGGTGCGTACAGGGCACGGCCGAGTTCGTTCGTCGCGACGACGTCCCCGCGCTCGTTCCGCACCCAGGCCGGGGCGCCGGTGATCGCGTCGAGCAGGCGCTGGACGCCGGGGCGGACGCGGGTCGGCACGTTCCGGTGCATGACCTTCGCGCCGGAGTTCGCCAGGCGCGTCAGGTCCCACAGGTGCGCACGCTCGTCCTCGTCGAGCTGCAGGGCGCTCGCCAGACCCTCGAGCACACTGTCCGAGACGCCCTTGAGCGAGCCGCGCTCGAGCCGCGTGTAGTAGTCGACGCTGACGCCGGCGAGCATGGCGACCTCGTGCCGACGCAGCCCGGGGACCCGCCGCACCCCGCCGCCGAACGACGGCATGCCGACCTGCTCGGGGGTGAGCCGCGCCCGCCTGGAGGACAGGAAGTCGCGGATCTCGTTGCGCACGTCGATACCCATGCGACGAGCGTACGTGCCCGGGCCGTGCGGCACGCGGGCGGGAGGGCCGTGGCGGGGCCGCCGGCCGTCGCCGACTGGTCACGACGCGTCGCGTGCTGCCCGCCGGGTGGTCGCGACCTGTCGGCTGGTGGCGCCGCAGGCGACGGCCTGTGACCGCTCGTCAGCGTCTGGCGGGGTGTTGTGACCGCCCGGAGCGGACGGGAGGCGCGGGACGGCCCCGCCACGCGCCTCCCGTCCGCCGTCTGGTCGCCTTCCGTTGCGTGACCGGCCGTGCCCGACTGGTCACGAAACGTCGCGTGCTGCCCGCCGGGTGGTCGCGACCTGTCGGCTGGTGGCGCCGCAGGCGACGACCTGTGACCGCTCGCCGGCGCCCCGCGGGGTGTTACGACCGCCCGCCGCCACGGGCCTCCCGTCCGCCGTGGTCCCGCGATCAGGGCGCGGCGTCGGCCCCGATGCGCACGCGCGCGACCCGGTGACCGTCCATGGCGGTCACCTCGAGGCGATGGCCGCCGGCCACGACGACGTCGCCGACCTCGGGCACGCGGTCCAGCTGCACCTGCACGAGCCCGCCGACCGTCTCGTAGTCGCCGTCCGGCAGCACCGGTCCGCCGTCCGCTGCCAGGTCCTCGAGCACCGTGGCGCCGTCGACGCCGTCGTGCGCCAGCACGGACTCGTCGTGCTCGGCGGTGTCCCACTCGTCCCTGATCCGACCGACGAGGTCTTCGAGCAGCGCCTCGAGCGTGACCATGCCCGCGCTGCCGCCGTACTCGTCGACGACCAGGGCGATCTGGTGGCCGTCGGTGCGCATGTCCGCGATCGCACTCGACAGCGACTTCGTCTCGGGCAGGGCGAGCACCGGCCGGACGAGCGTGGCGACGGGGGCCGCGGGGTCGACCGGACGCAGCAGGTCACGGAGGTGCACGAAGCCCTGCACCTCGTCACGCCCGCCGGAGGTCACGAGGTACCGCGTGTGCCCGGCCGCGATGGCCTGGTCGGTGGCCTCGGCGACGGAGACGCCGGCGTCCAGCGTCGAGACGTCGTACCAGGGGCGCATGGACTCGCGCAGGATGCGGTCACCGGCGTCCAGGGCGCTGCGGGCGATCCGGCGTCCCTGCTCGTCGACGCCGGTGTGCTCGTCGACCAGGCCGCGGAGCTCCTCGGTGCTCATCGACTCGCTGCGGGCGTTCGGGTCGCCACCGAGCAGTCGCACGACGGTGTCGGTGGACTTCGAGAGCAGCCAGATCACCGGCCGCATCAGCACCGCGAAGCGCTCCAGGGTCGGGGCGACGGCCATCGAGAAGCCCTCGGCACGCTGCAGGGCGAGGCGTTTCGGCACGAGTTCGCCGAACACGAGCGACAGGTACGCGATGACCAGGGTCATGAGCACGAGGGCAACTGCCTCGGACGTGCCCTGCTCGAGCCCGAGTCCCTGGAGGAGCGGCGCGACGTCGGGCGCGATCGACGACGCTCCGTACGCGGCGGAGAAGAACCCGGCGACGGTCACACCGATCTGCACGGCGGACAGGAACCGGTTCGGGTCGCGGCCGAGCTCGGCGACCCGCACGCCCCGGGGGCCGCGGCGTTCGAGCTGCTGCAGCTGCGATTCACGCAGGGAGACGAGTGCGATCTCGGCGGCCGCGAAGACCCCGCCGACGAGCACGAAGAGGATGACGAGCCCGAAGGCGATCCAGGTGTCGGCGCCCATCAGCGGGCAGCTTCCTCGGATCGACGACGGGCGGGCGGTCTGTGGGGATCGTCCATGCCTGTGAGTCTGCACAGGGCGACTGGGACATCACCGTGCTGGTGCTCGACAACGGCTGTGGATCGTCGCGCGGCGACGGGGCGTGGTCGCTACAGGGTGAGCGAGCGACCGATGCGGGCCTCGAGCCACGCCTTCGGGTCGATCGGCGTGACGCCGTCCATCAGGACCTCGAGGTGCAGGTGCGCGCCGGTCGAGACGCCGGAGGACCCGACGAGTCCGATGAACTGTCCGGCCGCGACGGTGTCGCCGACCTTGAGCGGCGACGACCCGGGGATCATGTGGCCGTACAGCGTGGACACCTGACGGCCGTCGACCACATGGTCGATGATGACCGCGTTGCCGTACGAGAAGTACGTGCCGGAGACCCGGACCTTGCCCGCGGCGACGGCACCGATCGGCGTCCCCATGCCCGGGGTGAAGTCGAGGCCCTGGTGCAGCGACGAGCACGCGCCGCACGGTGCCGAGCGGTAGCCGAAGCCGGAGCTCATCTGCACGGGGCCGGGGAACGGCGAGCGGACCGCGCCGCCGAACGACACGGCGCCACCGGCGGTGCCGGAGGACCTTGCCGTCTTCGTCGTGACGGTCGACCCGCCGCCGACGGTGAACCCGTCGCGGTCGGAGCCGGCGACCGTGACCGCCTGGGTCACGGCGTAGTCCTGGGTGCGCACGATCGGCGCGATGGTCGAGGTGGCCATCGAGGTGCCGGCGCTGGCGTGTGCGGGCATCGCCGACGCGGCGAACATCGCGATGGCGGCGGCGGCGCTGGTGAGCGTGATGCGTCCGGCGCGGGCCGACCGGGAGGCCCTGGGTGCGGTCGCCGTGCGGGTTGCCCGGGGTGCGGGGCGGCGGACCACGCGCTGGATGCGGTCGTCGACGTGCTCGGTGGTGGCGCGCGCGGCTGCGGCGCGGCGGCCGGTCGGCTCGGTGGTGGCGAGGACGAGGGGCTTCGCTGGCTTGGCGGCCTGCGCGACCTGCGCGACCTGCGCGACCTTGGCCGGCTTCGCGACCTTCGCCACCGGAGCCGCCTTGCTGCGACGCTGCGGTCCGCGGGCGGCTGCGCGCTCGGCTTCGAGGGCGGCGCGACGGGACAGGTGCACCACCGGGGTCGCCGGGTGCTGTTCGGGTTCGGGTGCAGTCGTCATGGCCGCCAACCATTCTGCACGACTCTGTCGCTTTGTACAGGCCCTTCCGTGATCTTTTCGTTACCGAGTCGGCTGGGAGGGGCCTGATCACCCTGTGCTGCCGCGTCCCCCGGGCCGCCCCGATCAGTACGGTCGAGGGAAAGCGACGGAAGGACCCGCACCATGGCCCGAACGCCGCGCGAGCGGTACGGAACGGTCGACCTGTCGTCGGCCGACGTCGTGCTGGCCGGTACCCAGGAACTCCTGCCCGTGCTCCGGGCCGCGGCCGTGCGCGCCGGCATCGACGCCGCACGGATGCGGGTCATCGGGGTCGACGACCTGCCGGACCCCGAGGAGACCTGGGATGCCGCGCTCGCCGTCATCGCGATCCGTCGCCCCGGTGACGACCCCGCGTTCCACCGGGCCCAGGCGGCGGCCGAGCTCATCGCGCCGCTGCTCGCGCCGCACGCCGTGCGCATCGTCGTCACGGTGTCCGGGGTGACCCGCCTCGCACCGAAGCTCGAGCGCACCCTGACGTCCGAGGTCCTGCACCAGATCGACGCGGCCTCGGCGTCGTCCGGGTTCCGACGCCCCTTCCGGCCCCTGCGCATGCGGCTCGGCCTCGCCGGGCTCCGTGCCGCGGGCGTCCGGGTGTTCCGCGTCTCGCTCGGCGACTGACGCGCTCACGCCCCACTCTGGGGGGCGATGTATCTTGATGTCGAGACATCCTGCGCCACGAGTACCGTGGACGTACCGACGGTCGAACAAGGGAGTACCCGCCAGCATGGCCAAGATCATCTACACCCTCACGGACGAGGCGCCGTTCCTCGCCACCCACTCCTTCCTCCCGGTCATCCAGGCCTTCGCCGGCACCGCGGGTGTCGACGTCGAGACCCGCGACATCTCGCTCGCCGGCCGGATCATCGCCCAGTTCCCGGAGCGGCTCACCGACGAGCAGCGCCTGGACGACGCCCTCGCCGAGCTCGGCGACCTGGCGAAGACCCCCGAGGCGAACATCATCAAGCTGCCGAACATCTCGGCGTCGATCCCCCAGCTCAAGGTCGCGATCAAGGAACTGCAGTCGCAGGGCTACGACCTGCCCGACTACCCAGACGAGGCCACCACCGACGAGCAGCGCGACGTCCGCGCCCGCTACGGCCGCGTCCAGGGCAGCGCCGTCAACCCGGTGCTGCGCGAGGGCAACTCCGACCGCCGCGCACCCCTGTCGGTCAAGAACTACGCCCGCAAGCACCCGCACCGCATGGGCGCCTGGTCGCGTGACTCGAAGACGAACGTCACCACCATGGGCGTCGACGACTTCCGGTCGAACGAGAAGTCCTGGATCGCCCCCGCCGACGACGTCCTGACGATCACCTTCGTGGCTGAGGACGGCAGCGAGCAGGTCCTCAAGCAGTCGATCCCCGTGCTGCAGGGCGAGGTCGTCGACGGCACCGTGCTGCACGTCGCCGCCCTCGAGTCGTTCCTGCGGAAGCAGATCGAGCGCGCCGCGGCCGAGGACGTCCTGTTCTCCGTGCACCTCAAGGCCACCATGATGAAGATCTCGGACCCGATCATCTTCGGCCACGTCATCAAGGCGTTCTTCCCGACGGTGTTCGAACGCTACGGCGCCGACCTCGCCGCCGCCGGCCTCACCCCGAACGACGGCCTCGGCTCGATCCTCGCCGGCCTCGGTGCGCTGCCGAACGGCGCCGAGATCGAGCGTGCCTTCAAGCAGGGCATCGCCGACGGCCCCGAGCTCGCCATGGTCGACTCGGACAAGGGCATCACGAACCTGCACGTACCGAGCGACGTCATCGTCGACGCCTCGATGCCCGCGATGATCCGCACCTCGGGACACATGTGGGGTCCGGACGGCGACGAGCACGACACCCTCGCCGTCATCCCCGACTCGAGCTACGCCGGGATCTACCAGGCCGTGCTCGACGACTGCCGCGCCCACGGCGCCTTCGACCCGTCGACGATGGGCTCCGTGCCCAACGTCGGGCTGATGGCGCAGAAGGCCGAGGAGTACGGCTCGCACGACAAGACCTTCGAGCTCCCCGGCGCCGGTGTCGTCCGCGTCACGACCGCCTCGGGCGACGTCGTCATCGAGCACGACGTCGAGCCCGGTGACATCTGGCGCGCCTGCCAGACCAAGGACGTCGCCATCCGCGACTGGGTGAAGCTCGCCGTCACCCGTGCCCGTGCCTCCGCGACGCCGGCCGTCTTCTGGCTCGACGAGACCCGCGCGCACGACGCCAACCTGATCGGGCTCGTCCGGAAGTACCTCGGCGAGCACGACACCGAGGGCCTGCAGATCGAGATCCTCGCGCCCGAGGACGCCATGCGCTTCTCGCTCGAGCGCATCCGCCGCGGCGAGGACACCATCTCGGTCACCGGCAACGTCCTGCGCGACTACCTGACCGACCTGTTCCCGATCATGGAGCTCGGCACCTCGGCGAAGATGCTCTCCGTCGTCCCGCTGCTCGGCGGCGGCGGCCTGTTCGAGACCGGTGCCGGTGGTTCCGCGCCGAAGCACGTGCAGCAGCTCGTGCAGCAGAACTACCTGCGCTGGGACAGCCTGGGCGAGTTCCTGGCCCTGGCGGTCAGCCTCGAGCACCTGGCCGGTGTGACGGGCAACGAGCGGGCGAAGATCCTGGGCGAGACCCTCGACCGCGCCACCGGGACGTTCCTGGAGCAGGACAAGTCCCCTGGCCGCAAGCTCGGCTCGATCGACAACCGCGGCAGCCACTTCTACCTGGCGAAGTACTGGGCCGAAGAGCTCGCCGCGCAGACCCAGGACACCGAGCTCGCGGCGTCGTTCGCGGACCTCGCGGCGAAGCTCGGTGAGCAGGAGCGCACCATCGTCGACGAGCTCGTCTCGGTGCAGGGCCACCCGGCAGACATCGGTGGCTACTACCGCCCCGACGACGCCAAGACGAGCGCGGTCATGCGCCCGTCCGCCACGCTGAACGCGGCGCTGGCAGCGCTCTAGCAGCGCCCAGCCCACGGACGGGAGGCCCGGTGCCAGCTGGCACCGTCCCTCCAGGCACGGCCGTCACCCCGCTGGCGCGGTGCGCCGGTACCGGCTGGTGGGGCCCACCTCCCGTCCGGCCGTGGTCGCGACCACAGCCGCGTCGAGTGAGCAGAAGACGTCGGGTCCCGCTTGCGAACCGGACGTCTTCTGCTCACTCGTTGATCAGCCGGGGGGCGCTCGTCGCCTCAGCCGCGCGACGGCACGGGCGGGCCGACGGTCAGCAGCCCGGTGAAGACCAGGGCGACGGCCACGACCCCGATGCCGGCGGCCACCGCGGGACGACGCACGACGAAGAACAGCAGGCGGTCCCAGAAGCCCGAGTGGGCGTCCGGCGAGCGGCGCCACAACCCCTCGAGCATGCCGCGGCGGGCGACCGCGACCTCGAACGGCACGGTGGCGTACGGCACGACGGCACTGACCCAGCCGAGCACGAGCGCCCCGAACGACCACCGCTGGTTCACGGCGACGACCGTCGTGACCACCAGGTACGCCAGGAACACGAAGCCGTGCACGCCGCCGCCGATGCGGACGCCCCAGTCGCCGGCGTCCAGTCCGTACTTGAGCACCATCCCGGCGATGAGCAGGGTCCAGGTCACGAGTTCGGCCACCGCGGCGGCGCGGAACAGGGAGCGCGGAGTCATGCCGTCAATCGTGGCGGACCCGGTTGACAGACAGCAGAACGCCCCGGATCGTCCGACCCGGGGCGCGCTGCAGGTCTGCTCAGTGCTGTACGACCACCGTCTGACCGAGGCGGTTCACGCCCGTGCTCGCGTCCCACGTGCCGGTGTTCGCCGTCTGGATCGCGAACGCGGGGTCCGTCGCCACCGAGGCCTCCGGTGCGGGCAGGGCCAGTGCGACGCTCCAGCGCCCGTTCGGCACGTCGGCGAGGGACGCCCGGACGGTCACGGTCCGTCCCGGCTGCCAGGACGACGCGTCGGCGGCCACGGGCACGGTCACCCGGCGGTCGCCGTCGGTCAGGACGAGGTGCACCGGGCGGCTGTTGTACGGCGCCGCCCAGCCGTCGTTCCGGATCGACACCGCCACCGACGCCTTCGCGCCCGAGGTGGCGGTGCTCGAGGTCATGGTGAAGCGGTAGCCGAGCTTCTTCGCGGCGTCGGTCATGCCGTCCGTGCCCCAGGTCGCCAGGACGTCCTTGTTGTAGTCCAGGTTGAGGTAGCTGTAGTGGTACTTCGCCATCTCGGCCGAGGCGGACGGGTAGTCGGTCCGCGGCGTGTTCACGGCGCAGGTCTCACCGCCGACGGGGACGTACCGCGACTCCGCCGCCAGGTAGTCCTGGTCGAGGGACAGCGGGTTGCTCAGGAACGTGCCGAAGTCGTCCGCCGAGGCGAGGAAGCAGTCGTTGTGGTGCCCGATCCGCGACGCCGGGGAACCGTCGTGCGCCTGCTCCGGGGTGAGCGCCCCGGCCGTGCCGGACGGGGTGCGGAGCGCGTCCTGCTTCATCTGCATGGTGCGGACCTGGACCGATCGGCTGGACGGCAGGGCGGCGAGCTCGGCCTGCAGGACCTGGCGTCTGGCGTCCTTGTCGGCCTCGGTCAGCACCCCCGGGTTCGCCGGGTCGCTGGCGAAGTGGTCGGTGTAGTAGCCCTCGCCCCAGAGCCCGATGAAGCCCCCCTGCAGGGTCGGGATGACGTCGGCGTTCCGGCGGAGCGTCGGGGTGAGCTGCTCGATGTGCGCGAGCACGGTCGGCAGGTCGGCGTCCCCGTAGGGCGCCGAGTACGGGTACGAGCCGCCCTGGACGTACGCGAACCGGGTGATCACACCCACGCCGGCTGCACGTGCGGTGTCGTAGTCGTGCTGCACGAGCGCGAGCCAGGCCGGGCTGAGCTGCCGCTGCTGGACGAACGCCTCCATGTAGAACACCCGGACGACCTGCGTGACGCCCTCGGCCCGGTAGCCCCGGAGCGTCGCGGCGTCGAGCGGCGTGTACCCGGTGCCGTCGGCGCGGTAGTGCGTCTCGGTGGTGTGGTCGAACCCGCGCGAGGGGTTCGGGATGACCGCGTCGCTCGCCGTGTAGGTCACGGTCGAGGTGGTCGCGGTCCGCTGCTGGTGGTGACCGGTGGGCGATGCCCACGCGGCGGTCGGTACGGCGAGTGCGAGCACCGCCGCGAGCGCGACGGTGGTGATGGTTCGGTGCTGCATCGGACGAGCCCCTGTCCTCGGCGCGGACGGGGATCGGTACCCCCTGGTACCGCCGTCTGCGCGTTTGTGATCCGAAGCTAGGCGAAACGATCAGAAAACGCCAGTGTCTGCGCAATCCGATCACGGGTAGCGTTGGTCCCATGTCGCCGTCGACCGAGAACCGTCCCCTGAACATCGTCGTCTGGAACGAGAACGTGCACGAGACCCGCGGTGACGCGACGGTCACCGGGCACTACCCCGACGGCATGCACACCGTGATCGCCGAGGCGCTCCGGCGGTCGCAGCCCGGGGCCGACGTCTCCACCGCCACCCTGCAGGAACCCGACCACGGCATCACCGCCGAACGACTGGCCACCACGGACGTGCTGTTCTGGTGGGGGCACGTCGCCCACGACGAGGTGCGCGACGCCGTCGTCGACCTGGTCGTCGACGCCGTGCACGCCGGCATGGGGCTGGTGGTGCTGCACTCCGGCCACTACTCCAAGCCGTTCAAGCGCCTGATGGGCACGACCTGCTCGCTGAAGTGGCGGAACGACGGCGAGCGTGAACTCGTCTGGACCGTCGCGCCCGAGCACCCGATCGCCGCCGGGGTCCCGCACCCGATCGTCATCGACCGGCAGGAGATGTACGGCGAGTACTTCGACATCCCGCGCCCCGACGAAGAGGTCTTCCTGTCGACCTTCGCGGGCGGCGAGGTGTTCCGCTCCGGCGTCGCGTACCGCCGTGGTCTCGGCCGGGTCTTCTACTTCTCGCCGGGCGACCAGGAGTACCCCGTGTACCACCACCCGGACATCCAGCGCGTGCTGTCGAACGCCGCCGCCTGGGCTGCACCGGTTTCCGAGCGCCGCGCGCTGACCGCCGACCCCCACCCGAGGGACTGGTTCCTGGCGGACGATGCGGGTAGACAGGCCGGGTGACCAACCATCTCGCCGATGCGGACCGCCGCACCGCGGTGATCGAGGCGCTCGCCATCTTGGGATCAGGACCCGAGGAGCGCTTCGACCGCATCACCCGCATGGCCCACGAGGCGTTCGACGTCCCGTTGACCTTCCTCAACCTCGTCCACCACGACCTCGTCACCACCCAGTCGACCTTCGGCTGGCACCAGGGCTCGAGCGTCCCCGCGAGCGAGCAGTTCTGCGCGACGACCGTCCTCTCCCGCGAACCGATGGTGATCCCGGATGCGTCGCTCGACGCCCGCTTCGCCGACACGGCCGCGGTGGCGGAGCACGGCATCCGGTTCTACGCCGGCGCACCACTGACCATGATCGACGGCACCCGGGTGGGCACGCTGTGCCTGATGGACGCGGTGCCGCGCACGTTCTCCCCCGAGGACGTCGCCCTGCTGCGTGACCTCGCCCGGTGGACCGAGCGGGAACTCGGCGTCGCCATCGACCTGGGACGGGTCCGTCGGGTGCTCGACGGGCTGGTGCCGGACCCGGTCGCGGTGCCGGGGTACGCCCTCGACGTCCTGGTCGCCCAGCACGACGGTGGCGGGGGTGACGTCGCCGACTGGCGCCTCGCCCCGGACGACGCCCTGCACGTCACCGTCGGCCGGGTGAGCGCCGCCGGACCGGCGTCCGGCCTGCTCGCCGCGGTGGTCCGCGGCGCCGTGGTGGCGCGGACCGGTGCCGAGGTGCAGGACACGATCGTCGGCCTGGAGGCCCAGGTCACCGCCGACCTGTCGGCCGCGGACGCCGTCGGCTCGCTCTTCCACCTGCGGCTCGACCCGACGTCGGGGCACGTCGACTTCGGCGACGCCGGCCACGGGCTCGCGGTGCTCGTCCCCGCGGACGGGCCCGCTCGGGTGCTGCGCCCGGTCGACCTGCCGCTCGGGTTGCAGCCGGTGTCGATCCCCCGGTCGTCCGGCTCGCTCGACCTGGCACCCGGCGACCGGTTGGCGATCTGCACGCAGGGTGTCCTGACGCTGGACGGGACCCGCCGCCTGGACGACCTCGCCGCGCTGGTGCGGTCCGCTCCGGACGGGGCGGGCGTGATCGAGCGGGTGCGCACGGCGGTCGCCGTGGACGCCGAGGTCGACGTCACGCTGGTGGTGCTCACCCGACTCTGAGCGCGGAGCACGTCCGGGCGCCGAGCGTTGCCACGGGGGCGGTCAGGAGCGGAAGCGGTCCTGCCGGGGGCGTGGCGTGCCGGTCAGCGAGACCACGAGCAGGGTGGCGAGCAGGCCGAACCCGGCGAGCTCGATGCCCAGGCCGGCGAGCTGCCAGTAAGCACTGCCGACGGTCTGCGGCTGCGTGATCGACTCCGGCCACCACGACGCGATGAGCGGGAACGAGCCCGGGAACGGGTCGAGGCCGAACACCACCAGGCCGCCGAGCAGCAGCACGACCCCGAGGGCGGCCATGGCCCCACGGGACCGACCGAGCATGTGCACCACCAGGGCCGCTGCCATGCTGGCGAGCCCGACGACGGCGATCAGGAACGCGAGCACCACGATGGTCTGCGGCGCGAGCGCGACCCAGTCGAGCACCGCGATCGGCAGCAGCAGCCACCGGCCCGTCCGTGCCCAGCGCGCAGGGTTCCGCCATCCGTCCATGGCGACCGACCGTAGGGCACGCGGCCGAACGCCTGCCGAATGCGGCCAGGGCTCCCCGGCGATCGCGTGCGCTGACTACGATCGGACCCCATGGCGCAGGACCGACCGACCCGGCAGCAGCGGTCGCTCGCGACCCGCACCGCGATCATCGAGGGCGCGGCCGCGGAGTTCGACGAACGCGGGTACGTCGGAGCCTCGATGGACGGCATCGCCGAACGCATCGGGATGACCAAGGGTGCGCTGTACTTCCACTTCACGTCGAAGGCCGACATGGCGGGGGGCGTCGTCGCCGAGCAGCACGCGATCTCGCGCCGGTACGGCGAGGCCGCGGTGGCGCGGGGCACCACTCCGCTCGAGTCGATCATGTGGCTGTGCCAGGGGCTCGCCGTGCAGATGACCACCGAGGTCGTCGTGAGCGCCGGGGTGCGCCTGTCGACCGACGTGGCGGCGAGCGACGTGGACCGGCGGGACCCGTACACCGACTGGGCCGCGGTGGTCGCCGGGTTCGCGCGGCAGGCCGTCGACGCGGGAGAGCTCGATCCGCGGTGGGACCCGGAGCTCGTCGGCCGGGTCGTCGTCCGTGCCTACACGGGCGTGCAGACCGTCTCGGACGTGATGACGCGGCGGGCCGACCTGTTCGCGGGCCTGCGGGAACTCTGGACGGTCCTGCTGGACGCGTTCGTCACCGAACGGCTGCGTCCGGAGATCCCGCGACTCGTCGCGCTCATCGCTCCGGAGTGACGCGAGTCCCCCCAGGGAAACACCCACGTCACCTCGCCTCTGAGACTACCGAGAAGCCGTTCGCGCCACCGGCCCCAGTTCGCGGGCATGTGTCCGGCGGCCCACTAGCCTGACGCGGTGCCCACACCCGCTGCCGAGGTCGACGTCGACGTCCCGCTCGTCCGCTCCCTGCTGCGTGACCAGCACCCCGACCTGGCCGGGCTGTCGCTCGAGGTCGTCGCGAACGGGTGGGACAACGTCGTCCTGCGTCTCGGTGACGATCTGGCCGTGCGGGTCCCCCGCCGGCAGCTGGCCGCACGCCTCGTCGAGCACGAACAGCGCTGGCTGCCGGACATCGCCGCCCGGGTCGGGTCGGTCGTCCCGGTGCCGGCTCCGGTGCGGACCGGCCGACCCGCCCTCGGGTACCCGTGGTCGTGGAGCATCGTGCCGTGGCTCCCCGGCACCCCGATCGGCGCACGCGCGGCCGGGGTCCCCGTGGCCGAGGCGCTCGCCGCGTTCGTCGGGCTCCTGCACGTGGCGGCCCCGGCCGGTGCCCCGGCGAACCCGTTCCGTGCGGTGCCGCTCGCGTCGCGGAGCGACGCGGTGCTGGCGCGACTCGATGGCCACGACGTGCACCGGGCCGGCGAGCTGGCCGCGCTCTGGCGGGCCGCAGCCGCGGCGCCGACGCACGCCGGGCCTCCTGTCTGGGTGCACGGCGACCTGCACCCCTTCAACCTGCTCGTCGACTCGTCATCCGCTGGCGTCGACCACCTGTCAGCCGTGATCGACTTCGGGGACGTCACCGCGGGCGATCCCGCCGTCGACCTCGCGACCGCCTGGTTGACGTTCGACCAGCCTGGGCGACGCGCGTTCCGTGCCCGCGTCGCAGCCTCGGACGCCACCTGGCAGCGCGCCCGCGGGTGGGTGGTGGCGCTCGCGTCCGCCCTGGCGACCGCCGACGAACACGCCTTCCGGAGCGTCGCCCGACGGAGCATCAACGCGGTGCTGGACGACTGAGTCTCCCCGGGGCTATCGTGACCGCACCATCCGTGCACAGTCGATCGGAGGGGCCGCCATGACCCTCGAGCTCCGCGTCCAGCACGACGTCGCCACCGACGCCTCCCCCGCCCCCGTCCGACGCGGTCTCCGCGGCCTGGTCGACCGACTCGCGGACCGCCGCGCCACCGCACGCGCGCGACGGGTCGACGACCGGGTGCGCGAACTCGGCGAACTCGTCCACCTGCTCTCCGACGCCCGCGCCGTCGTCGAGCGCGGCTGGGTGCAGCACGCCTGGTTCGCCTACCTCGACGAGCACGGCCACGAGCGGAAGGCCTCCAGTGCCGCCGCGATGGACGTGCAGGGCCGACCGCTCGTCGGCGCGTGCCTGGTCGGTGCGGTCGTGTCCGCAGCCGGTGGGCCGCTCGCGGTGCACGCACCGCGGGTCCAGCACGCGCTCGACGTCGTCTGGCACGCCCTGGCCCGCGACGAGGGCGAGCCCGTGCTGTGGTGCCCCGCGCCGGACATCCGGATGGGGCGCGTGCGCGACCTGACGAGCTGGAACGACGCCCCGGCACGCTCCGGTGCCGAGGTCGCGGGGCTGCTGCTGACGGCCGAACGGGTCGCGGTGCAGGAATCGACACGCCTGCAGGAGCTCCGGGTGGCACGATCGGGGGCATGAGCGACGTCGAAGCGGTCCCCGAGGTGCACCCCGCGAGCACCAGCACACTGGCGGCCAGCGGCAACGCGCTGCTGTCGGACGAGGGGTCCGCGCCGACCCCCGACCAGGCGGCTGCCGACGCCGCGGTGAAGCAGACGCTGCACCGGTACCTGCAGAAGCACCGAGCAGCACTGCTGGCCAAGCTCGACGGGCTGGCGGAGCGACAGGCACGCTGGCCGGTGACGCCGACGGGCACGAACGTCCTCGGGCTGGTGAAGCACGTCGCGGGCGTGCAGGCCGGCTACTTCGGCGAGGTGTTCGGGCGCCCGCTGCCGGACCCGCCCGCGTGGCTCGAGTCGGAGGACGGCGACGACATGTTCGCCCCGCTGGACGAGACGATGGCGGACGTCGTGGCCTTCCACCACCGGAGTGCCGCCCACGCCGACGCGACCATCGAGGCGCTCGACCTCACCGCGACGGGCACCGTGTCGTGGTGGCCTGAGGAGCACCGGCACGTCACGCTGCACCGGATCCTGGTGCACATGGCCTACGAGACCGCGCGGCACGCCGGGCACGCCGACATCGTGCGCGAGATGCTCGACGGCCTGGCCGGCGACGGCGACGGCAACCTGGCCGACAAGACGCCGGACGAATGGGTCCGGTGGCGCGAGCAGCTCGTCGACATCGCGGAGCGTGCCGGGTTGCGTGACCTGAGCGCATAGCCGGGCACCCAGCCCGATCGTTACCGTTCTCCCAGGCTTGCCCTGGTGTTCCCCCTCTGACCAGGGGTTGTCCTCATCGCAACTGCGAGGGAAACTGCCGCCTCGGCAGGGTTGCGTTGTACAACCGGTCCAGGTGCTGCGTAGCTTTGGCCGAGCTCGTGCCCCGATCTGTGGGCAGTTCAGCCGACCGGAAGGGGAGCGCCCACCCGTGTTCCAGTACGTCGTGGAGCGATGGAACCAGATCTGGTTCGCATCGTGGCAGCACTTCTCACTGGTCGTCCAGTGCGTCGTCCTCGCCACGGTCATCGCCGTGGTGCTCGCCACACTCGTCTACCGCAGCCCGCGCTTGACCGCGTTCGCGAACGGGGTGTCGGCCATCGGCCTCACCCTGCCGTCGTTCGCCGTCATCGGCCTGCTCATCGTCCCGCTCGGCTTCGGCGTCCTGCCGTCGGTCGTCACGGTCGTCTTCTTCGCCGCACTGCCGATCCTGCGCAACGCGGTCGTCGGTCTCGCCGAGATCCCGCCCACCGTCGTCGAGTCGGCGCGCGGCGTCGGCATGAGCCGGTTCCGCACCCTGCTGCAGATCGAACTGCCGATGGCGTGGCCGATCATCCTGAGCGGCGTCCGCGTCTCCGCACAGATGGTGATGGGCATCGCCGCCATCGCCGCCTACGCGCTCGGCCCCGGACTCGGCGGCTTCATCTTCTCCGGGCTGTCCCGCCTCGGCGGCGCCAACGCCCTGTCCTCCGTCGTGGTCGGGGTGGTCGGCGTCGTCCTGCTCGCCCTCGTCCTCGACCTGCTCCTCATCGGCCTCGGCCGCCTGACCATCTCGAGAGGTATCCGTGTCCAGCACTGACTCCGCCACCACCACCGCGCCCGACGGGGACGTCACCGGGCGCAGCATCCTGCTCGACGAGGTCACCAAGCGGTACCCCGGGCAGTCGAAGCCCGCCGTCGACGGCATCACGCTCGAGATCCCGGCTGGCAAGATCGTCATGCTCGTCGGCCCGTCCGGCTGCGGCAAGACGACGACGCTGAAGATGATCAACCGCCTGATCGAGCCCACCCAGGGCCGGATCGTCGTCGGCGACGACGACGTCACGGGCATCGACGGCGACGAGCTCCGCCGCCGCATGGGCTACGTGATCCAGGCCGGCGGCCTCTTCCCGCACATGACCGTCGCGGCGAACATCGCGATCGTGCCGAAGATGCTCGGCTGGTCGAAGGAGAAGATCGCGGCGCGCGTCGACGAGCTGCTCGACCTGGTCTCGCTCGACCCCGACACCTACCGGGACCGGTTCCCCCGCGAACTCTCCGGCGGCCAGCAGCAGCGCGTCGGCGTGGCCCGGGCGCTCGCCGCGGACCCGCCCGTCCTGCTCATGGACGAGCCGTTCGGCGCGGTCGACCCGATCACCCGCCAGCGCCTGCAGGACGAGCTCCTGCGCATCCAGGAGGAACTGCACAAGACGATCGTCATCGTCACGCACGACTTCGACGAGGCCGTGAAGCTCGGCGACTGGATCGTCATCTTCACCGAGGGCGCGCACATCGTGCAGTACGACACCCCGGAGCGGATCCTGGCCGAGCCGGCGAACGAGTTCGTCGAGAACTTCATCGGCTCCGGCGCGGGCCTCAAGCAGCTCACGCTGAACCGCGTGCGCGACGTCGAGGTCGAGTCGGCCGTGACGTGCTCGCCCGGCGAAGAGGTCAAGGCCGTGCTGCAGCGGATGAACGAGGCCGGCGGGCACCAGCACGCCGTCGTCGTCGACCACCGCCAGCGACCGATCGGGTGGCCGTCGCGCCGCCAGCTCGAGCGCCTCGACCGCATCCCCGACGGCGTCGAGCCCGGCCTGCCCGTCGTGGGCGAGGCCGCGACCCTCAACGACGCGCTCGACACCATGCTCGTCTCGAGCGCGGGTGCCGCACTGGTCACCGGTCGTCGTGACGCGTTCCGCGGGGTCATCACCGTCGAGACCGTGATGGAGGCGATCACCCGCTCCCGCGCGACCGCCGCCGGCGACCAGGCCTACACGCCCGTCGGCACGAACACGAACCCGATCGAGACCATGCCGTCGTCGCCGGTGTCGGCGATGCCCACCGGAGAAGACCTGTGAGCGCAGTCGCCGTCGCCGGTCCCGCCACCGGTGCGAGCACCTCGTGGAAGGGCCTGCTGTTCCAGCCGATCGCGATCCTGGTCGTCCTGGCCGGCTTCGCGGTGTGGCTCGCGACGGCGGACCTGACCCCGACCGAGCGCACGACGCTCAACCCGGCGGACATCCTCTCCCTGACCGGCCAGCACCTCGTCCTGACCCTGCAGTCGACGGTGCTCGTGCTCGTGATCGGCATCCCGCTGGGCGTCCTGCTCACCCGCGGCCCGCTGCGCCGGGCGAGCCCGTACGTGCTCGCCGTCGCGAACTTCGGGCAGGCTGCACCGGCCGTCGGCCTCATCGTGCTGCTCGCCGCCTGGCTCGGCCTGAACACGCGGTCGGCCGTCATCGCGCTCGTCCTCTACGCGATCCTGCCGGTGCTCCGGAACACCATGATCGGCGTGCAGAGCGTCGACGCCCGACTGGTCGAGGCCGGTCGCGGCATGGGCATGAGCGCCTTCAGCGTGCTGATGCGCGTCGAACTGCCGCTCGCGGTGCCGGTCATGCTCTCCGGCATCCGGACCGCGCTCGTGCTGCTCGTCGGCACGGCGAGCCTGGCCACCTTCGTCGGTGCGGGCGGACTCGGTCTGCTCATCACCACGGGCGTGACCCTGTTCCTGCCGAAGGTGCTCGTCTCGGGTGCCCTGCTGGTCGCCCTGCTCGCCCTCTCCATCGACTGGCTCGGCCGCGTGGTCGAGACGGTCGCACGACCGAAGGGACTCCGATGACCCGCAGCACCCGCAGCACCCGCCGCACCCGCACCCGGGTCGGAGCCGCCGCGTTCGTCGCCGGTGCCACCGCCCTCGTCCTGACCGGCTGCGGCCTGCAGCCCGCCACCTCGTTCGTGCCCGAGGCCGGTGCCGGTTCCATCCAGCGCATCGACGACCTGCCGGCCGGCGCCCACATCACCGTGACGTCGAAGAACTTCACCGAGCAGCTCGTGCTCGGCAAGATCGCCGTGCTCGCCGCCAAGGCCGCCGGGTTCGACGTCACCGACGAGACGAACGTGCCCGGCAGTGTCGCGGTCCGTGAGCTGATGACCTCGCACGCGGCCGACTTCACGTACGAGTACACGGGCACCGCTTGGCTGACCTTCATGGGCCACGCGAAGGGGATCCCGGACAAGACCGAGCAGTGGACGGCGGTGAAGAAGGAGGACGCCGGCAACGGGCTGACCTGGCTCAACCCGGCGCCGATGAACAACACCTACGCCTTCGCCGTCCGTGACGAAGCGGTCAATGAGCTCGGGAACGTCAAGACGCTCTCCGACATCACGAAGCTGCCGGTCGATCAGCGCACGTTCTGCGTCGAGTCGGAGTTCAACTCGCGTGCCGACGGCTTCAAGCCGATGCTCAAGAAGTACGGCTTGGAGCTCGGTGGCTCGGGGTCGAACGGCGTGCCGAGCAGCAACGTCAGCATCCTCGACACCGGCACGGTCTACACGGCCACCGACCGCGGCAAGTGCAACTTCGGTGAGGTCTTCACCACCGACGGCCGCATCAAGTCGCTCGGTCTGACGGTGCTCGAGGACGACAAGGGCTTCTTCCCGGCGTACAACGTCGCGCCCGTCATCGACTCGAAGACGCTCAAGGAGTACCCGCAGCTCGAGGGGATCTACGACCAGATCTCGCCGAAGCTCACCGACGCGGTGCTGCAGGAGCTGAACCGTCAGGTCGACGTCGAGGGGCGCGAGCCGGCCGACGTCGCCTTCGACTGGATGGTGAAGGAGGGCTTCATCACGAAGCCCTGACCGTTCTCGACGCATCCACGTCACGGACGGGAGGCACGGTGCCAGCTGGCACCGTGCCTCCCGTGCGTTCGTGGTCGCGTCTCAGGCCGCGGCGATGCGCGCCGCCGTGTCGCGGATCGCCGCGACCACTGCCGCCCGCACCTGTTCGGGGTCGGAGCCCTCGTGCCGAGCGGCACTGCGCAAGCCCGTCATGCACATGCCGAGGAGCATCTCGGCCGCCTGCGGGGTCGCGGCGTCCGGCCCCCAGGCCGGGTCGCGTTCGAGGATCGTGCGCACCGCGCCGGTCATCGCCTCGGCGACCGTGGTCATCCGCGCGACCTGCCGACGCATCAACTGCGGGAACCGCACGATGACGGCCTTGCGCTCGAGCCGCTCGTGCTCGTCGCCGAACGACGACCCGAACACCAGGAACGCCAGGTCGACGACCGCCTGCGCTGCCGGCTCCCCCGAGACGGCTGCCAGGTGTGCCTGGAGGGTGGCGGGTTCGAGGTCGAGTTCGGTGTGCCCGAGGACCGCGTCCTCCTTGCTCTCGAAGTAGTTGAAGAACGTCCGCGGGGACACGTCGGCGCGGGCGGCGACCTGCTCGATCGTGGTGCCGTCGACGCCCTGCTCGAGCGCCAGGGAGCGAGCGGCCTCGGCGATGCGGTTGCGCGTCTCGATGCGCTTGCGGTCACGGAGACCGAGTTCTGACGGCGTCGCGGAGTCGGGCATGGCCCGACTGTAACCGGAACGTCACATGATCTACAGCAAACGCAAACTTGCAGTCGTGCACCGGACACTACGGTGAACCCATGACCACTCCCGTGCTCGAGGCCCGTGACCTCGCCAGGACCTACGGCCGCGGCGCGACGCGGTTCGACGCGCTCAAGGGGGTGTCGCTGGCGGTGCACCAGGGCGAGAGCCTGGCGATCGTCGGCAAGTCCGGCTCCGGCAAGTCGACGCTGATGCACCTGCTCGCACTGCTCGACAAGCCGTCGGCCGGACAGGTGCTGCTCGACGGCACCGACGCCGCGACGCTCGGTGCCCGCCAGGTCAACCGCACCCGGAACAGCACGTTCGGGTTCGTGTTCCAGCAGTTCTTCCTGACGCCGAAGACCTCGGTGCTCGACAACGTCGTGCTCCCGCTCAAGATCGCCGGCGTCTCCGGGGCCGAGCGGAAGCGACGGGGCATGGCGGCGCTCGACGCCCTCGGGCTGGCCGACAAGGCGAAGAACGACGCCAACGACCTGTCCGGCGGCCAGAAGCAACGCGTGGTCATCGCCCGCGCGCTGGTCGGTGAGCCGAGCGTGATCTTCGCCGACGAGCCCACCGGCAACCTCGACACGAACACCGGACAGGTGGTCGAGGACATGCTGTTCGGGCTGCAGCGCGAGCGGGGGATCACGCTCGTCGTGGTCACGCACGACGAAGAGCTCGCCGCGCGCTGCGACCGCAGCGTCAACGTCCGCGACGGCCTGATCGTCGGCGGACCCGACGACGCGGTCGACGCGTCCGCCACGCACGGAAGGCACTCCGCATGAACTTCCTCGACCTCCTGCGCACCGCGGTCTCGAACACCTTCCGCTCGAAGCTGCGCACGACCCTGACCGTCATCGCGATCTTCATCGGCGCCTTCACGATCACGCTCACCTCGGCCATCGGCACGGGCGTCAGCAACTACATCGACACCCAGGTCTCGTCGATCGGTGACACCGGTTCCCTGACCATCACGAAGGCAGTCGACACCAGCTCGACCGACAGCGGCCCGGCGAAGTACGACCCCGAGGCCTCTGGTCAGAGCGTCGACCGTGGCCCGGCGTCGTTCTCGTACCTGTCGCAGTCCGACGTCGACGCGATCGAGAAGACCGACGGCATCAAGAGCCTCCGCCCCGCGGTCGCCCTCGCGCCGAAGTACGCCGAGTACGGCGACCACGGCAAGTACGTCGTCTCGCTCACGGCCAACGCCGGCGAGCTCGACGCCGACCTGGCGAGCGGCAAGCAGCTCGACGACCAGACCGACGCCAACCAGGTGATGCTGCCGACCGACTACCTGAAGAACATGGGCCTCGGCAGCGCCTCCGCCGCCGTCGGCAAGGAACTCACGATCGCCGTCGACGACTACCAGGGCAAGGCGCACACGCTCACCGCCACGGTCGTGGGCGTGCAGAACGAGTCGCTGTTCGGCAGTGGGGCCGGGGCGAACGCCGCGCTGACCGACGCCATGCAGGCCGCGCAGGAGATCGGCAAGCCCGACTCGATCGCGACCTCCTACGCCAGCGCCACCGCGACGCTCGATCCGGGCGCCTCCGTCACCACGGTCAAGAAGTCCCTGGCGGACGACGGGTTCCTCGGCCAGACCATCCAGGACCAGCTCGGTCAGTTCCAGACCGTCATCAGCGGCATCGTCGGGGTCCTGAACGCCTTCGCCGTGATCGCGCTCATCGCCGCCGGCTTCGGCATCATCAACACCCTGCTCATGAGCGTGCAGGAGCGCACCCGCGAGATCGGCCTGATGAAGGCGATGGGCATGGGCGGCGGCAAGGTCTACACGCTGTTCTCGCTCGAGGCGGTCTTCATCGGGTTCCTCGGCAGCGCCATCGGTGCCGGGGTCGCGATCGCGCTCGGCACCGGGATCTCGAACGTCCTGGCCGGCACGCTCCTCAAGGACCTGCCGGGGCTGCAGATCATGCAGTTCGCGCCCGGGTCCGTCGCCACGATCATCCTCGTCGTGATGTTCATCGCGTTCCTGGCGGGCACCCTGCCGGCACGACGAGCCGCACGGCAGAACCCGATCGAGGCGCTCCGGTACGAGTGACAGGCAGGGCTGCCTAGTGTCGGAGCGGTGACGACGTTCGGACGCGACCTCGGTGACGGCTCCACGCTGACGCTGCGCGACCTGACGACGGTCGACCAGGTGCTCGCACTCGTGCACGCCAACACCGATCGTCTGCGGGCCGCCGAGCCCTGGGCGTGGGACCCGCAGACACGCGAGGCCATCGCCCTGCACACGGAGCGGCTGCTCGGGCAGTACGCGATGGACCGCTCGCTGCCCTGCGTCATCCGCCACGACGACCGCGTGGTCGGGGTGGCCTCGCTGACGTTCGACCCGTACCTGGGGCAGGCGTCGCTCGGCTACTGGGTGGACGCCGGACAGGAGGGCCGTGGTGTCGCCCGGCGGGCCGCCACCGTGCTGATCGGGGTCGCCCGGGCCCGCGGCGTGGCCCGGGTGGAGATCCGGACGGCGGTCGACAACGTGCGGAGCCGGCGGCTCGCCGAGCGGCTCGGCTTCACCCACGAGGGCACCCTGCGTGGCGCCTTGCCGCTCGGCCCCGAGCGGGTCGACGTCGCCGTCTACGGCCTGCTCCTCTGACGTCCGCCGCCCTCGTGCAGACGGACCGACACCGGTCGCCGGTATCGTCGGAGCATGGCCTTGTTCGGACGACGCAACCACGACGTGCGCGATCGACCCATCAGCCAGGTCGAACTGAAGCGTGCGGTCGACGAGGGCTTCCTCATCGCGAAGGCCGCCGTCACCATCGCGGTGGCCAACCGCATCATCACGAACGCCTTGCGTGACCAGGGGTACTTCGACCACGCACTCATCGCCGAGGCCACGCGCGAGGAACTCCACCGCATGGCCGAGGAACAACGGGGTGACGCCGCACGGATGCGCGACATCCGTTCCACCTCGAGCAAGCAGAAGGGCCGTTCCCGCCACCAGCACGACTACCGGCGCGGCGACGACCTGAAGCTCCGGATGCGCGAGGCCACGTACGAGCAGCTCGCCGCCATGCTCGACAAACGCCGCGACGACCAGCACTTCGTCGACGGGATCGTCCTCGCAGCGCGGGCCCGCGCCTGGGACGACATCGGCACCACCGTCGTCGGACGCCTCGGCTGGGCACAGCGCCCGGCGGACGACTACGAGATCGGCCGCGACGACCGGTTGCAGCAGATGCTCGACGAGGACTTCGCCGAGTTGCTCGCCGAGCACCCCGTCGGGTCGACCCCGGTCGACGCCGACGAACCGGACGATGCCGACGGTGACCAGGACGAGTCCGACCCGGCCGACCCCGACACCTCGCGCACCTGACCGACACCACACGCAGTCACGAGTCCCTAGGCTCGGGGCATGGTGGATGCGGTGGTCGTCGGAGCGGGACCGAACGGACTCGCGGCGGCGGTGACCCTGGCCCGCGCCGGCCTGTCGGTCGAGGTCGTCGAACGGAACGACACGATCGGCGGCGGCGCCCGCACGGCCGAGCTCACCCTGCCCGGGTTCCTGCACGACGTCTGCTCCGCAGTGCACCCGATGGCCCTGCAGTCCGAGTTCTTCCGGCGCTTCCGCATGGAGGACCGCATCGAGCTCCGCCTGCCCGAGGTGCAGTACGGCCACCCGCTCGACCACGGTCGCGCCGGCATCGCGTACCAGGACCTCGACCGCACCGCCGCTGAACTCGGGGTGGACGGACCGGCCTTCCGGCAGCTGATGGCGCCGCTGGCGGAGAACGCCGACCAGGTCGCGGACTTCGCGACCGACGCGCTGCTGCACGTGCCGCGGCACCCCCTGACCGTCCTGCGGTTCGGGCTGCGGGCGCTCGAGCAGGGCACCGCCGCGTGGAACCTGCGCTTCCGCGGCGAGGCTGCCCCGGCGATGGTGTCCGGCGTCGCGGCGCACTCGATCCAGCACCTGCCGTCCCTGTCCACCGCGGCGGCGGCACTGTCGCTCGGCTCGTACGCGCACGCCCGCGGCTGGCCGGTGCCGATCGGTGGCAGCCAGGCGATCGTCGACGCGCTCGCCGCCGACCTCGTCGCGCACGGCGGCCGCATCGTCACCGGACACGAGGTCCGGTCGCTCGGTGACCTCACCCCGGCGAAGGCGGTGCTGTTCGACACGAGCGTGCCGGGCATGCTCCGGATCGCGGGCAAGCAGATCCCGACCCCGAAGCGCGGCGCACTGCGACGCTTCCGGTTCGGCAACGCGGCGGCGAAGGTCGACTTCGCGCTGTCCGACCCGGTGCCGTGGACCAACGAGTCGCTGCGGAAGGCCGGGACCGTGCACATCGGCGGGACCCGGCAGGAGATCGCGGCCGCCGAACGTGCCGTCGCGAACGGGCAGCACGCCGAGCGTCCGTACGTGCTCGGCGCGGAGCCCACGGTGGTGGACCCGACCCGCGCCCCGAAGGGCAAGCACGTCTTCTGGGCCTACGCGCACGTCCCCGCGGGCTCGGACGTCGACCCGACCGAGGCCGTCACCCGTCAGATCGAGCGCTTCGCGCCGGGGTTCCGCGACACGATCCTGTCGTCGAGCTCCCGCACCGCCGTGCAGATGGGCGAGTACAACCCGAACTACGTCGGTGGCGACATCGCCGCCGGTGCCGCGAGCTTCTGGCAGCTCGTCAAGCGCCCCGTCCTGTCGAGCGACCCGTGGCGGATGGGCGGCGGCATGTACCTGTGCTCCGAGTCCGCGGCACCCGGCCCCGGCGTGCACGGCATGGCCGGCTGGCACGCGGCGAAGAGCGCGCTCCGGCACACCTTCGGACTGCCGGAGGACGTCGACCTCACCCCGGAAGGCTGAACACCATGGCGAAGAACGTCCGCATCCTGCACTGCCGTCCCGAAGCCGTCTTCGACGTGCTCGGCGACGGGTGGCTCTACACGACCTGGGTGGTCGGGGCGTCGCGTATGCGCAAGGAGGAATCCGGGTGGCCGCAGGTCGGCACGCGGCTGCACCACTCGTTCGGCGCCTGGCCGATCGTCATCGACGACGTCACGACGTCGCTGGTCTGGGAGCCGCCACACCGCATGGTCATCCAGCCCAAGGGCTGGCCCATCGGCGAGGCCCGCGTCGAGCTGACGGTCGAACCGCACCGGCACGGCAGCAAGGTCACGATCACCGAGAACGCGGTGGCCGGGCCGGGTTCGCACGTGCCGGACTTCCTCATGCAGCCGCTCATCTGGATCCGCAACCGCGAGACGCTCCGCCGCCTCGAGTGGGTGGCCGTCGGGCGCTCGGCGACCGCCTGAGACGTCCCCACGAACGGACGGGAGGCCCGTGGCGGCGCCGCCACGGGCCTCCCGTCACGGCCGTCGTGCCGCTGGCGCGTCACGCCGGAACCGGCGGGTGGGGCCCACCTCCCGTCCGCCCTGTGGGTGCGTCGACTACTCGGCGCGCGAGAACTCGCTGGCCCGCGCCACCTGGTCGTCGGTCAGGGCGACGCCCGTGTACCGCTCGAACTGACGGGCTGCCTGCAGGGCGATGACCTCGGCGCCGGTGATGACGTGCTTGCCGGCGTCGCGGCCCGCCCGCACGAGCGGGGTCTCCGACGGGAACGCGACGACGTCGAAGACGGTGTGGGCAGCCTCGATCCGCTCCGGCGCGAAGGCGAGTGCGTCCTGCTGGTCGCCGCGCATGCCGAGCGGGGTGACGTTGACGACCAGGTCGGTCTCCCCCGCCTCACGCTCGTCGGCGACCCACTCGTAGCCGTACTGCGTCGCCAGGGCCGGGCCGGTCTGCTCGTTGCGGGCGACGACCGTCAACCGGTCGAAGCCGGCGCCTCGGAACGCCGCCGTGACGGCCTTGGCCATGCCGCCGGAGCCGCGGAGCAGCACACGCGAAGCCGGGTCGACCCGGTGCGACCCGAGCAGTGCGGCGATCGCCTCGTAGTCGGTGTTCGACGCGGTGAGCACGCCGTCGTCGTTCACGACCGTGTTGACCGACTGGATCGCGGCGGCGGAGTCCTCGATGTGGTCGACGAGCGGGATGATCGCCTCCTTGAAGGGCATCGACACCGAGCAGCCGCGGATGCCGAGCGCGCGGATGCCGGCGACGGCGCCGGGCAGATCCGTCGTGGTGAAGGCCTTGTACAGGAACTCGAGACCGAGCTCGTCGTACAGGAAGTTGTGGAAACGGGTGCCGATGTTGCTCGGTCGCGCGGCCAGCGACATGCAGACCTGCATGTCCTTGTTCAGGATGGGCATGCTCTCAGTCTCGCACTGTCGCACGCCCGCACTCTCCTGCTCTTGCAGGGATGGAGCGGTCCACGCAGGCCGGGTGCGGCGCTCCGGGGTAGCGTCTGTCCCGATGACTGAGATCCCGGAGACCATGCGCGCTGTCCGCTTCGACGAGTGGGGTGACCGATCGGTCCTGCACGTCGCCGAGGTGCCCGTGCCCGACGTGACCGCCGGGCGGGTGCTCGTCCGCGTGCGTGCCGCCGGGATCAACCCCGGTGAGTCGGCGATCCGCCAGGGCGCGTTCGGCGGCGACTTGCCGTCCGGGCAGGGCACCGACTTCGCCGGCATCGTCGTCGCCGTCGGGGCCGAGGTCGACGGCGTCGACGAGGGCGAAGAGGTCATCGGCTGGTCGTGGGACCGCGCGAGCCAGGCCGAGTACGTCTCGGTGCCGGCCGTGCAGGTCGTCCAGAAGCCACGCCTGCTCGACTGGACGGTGGCGGGTGGCCTCGACGTCATCGCGACCACCGCGGCGGCGGCCGTCCGCGCGGTCGACCCGCGTGCCGGTGAGACCGTCGTGGTGTCCGGTGCCGCGGGCGGGGTCGGCGGCTTCGTCACCCAGCTGCTCGCGAACGAGGGCATCGACGTCATCGCCGTCGCGTCCGAGGCGAACCACGAGTGGCTCCGCTCCAAGCGCGCACGACCCGTCGCGTACGGCGACGGCCTGCAGGAGCGCATCACGGAACTCGCGACGAACGGCGTCGACGCCGTGATCGACACCCACGGTGCCGAGTACGTCCGGCTCGGCATCGCGCTCGGGGTGCCGGTCGACCGCATCGAGACGATCATCGCGTTCGACGAGGCAGCCGAGGTCGGGGCGAAGACCTCGGGCAGTGCGGACACGGCCGATCCGGAGATCCTCGGCGCGCTCGCACTCGAGGTCGCGAACGGCGCGATCGAGGTGCCCGTCGCCGCGACCTACCCGCTCGACCGCGTGCAGGACGCCTTCGAGGAGCTCGAGCAGGGCCACACGCGCGGCAAGATCGTCCTCATCCCCTGACCCCACGACCACGCGGGTCCGGGGGTTTCCCCCACCACGCTCGGGGTGCGTCCCGGATGCGCCGGCCCGGCGGCGTTGCGTAGCGTCGTCGGTATGAGCACACTGTCCCGTCCCCGCAACGGTCGTCTGCTGGCCGGTGTCTGCGCCGGTCTCGCCGACCGCTTCACCCTGTCCCGCACCCTGGTCCGGGTGATCTGGGTCATCCTGAGCCTGTTCCCCGGGCCGCTGTGGATCGCCTACGTCGTGCTGTGGTTCGTGATGCCGCCCGAGGGTGGTCGGCGGCGCTGAGCACCGGTCCGTCCGGACGGGTTAGTGTGGCGGCGTGCCGGTCTCCGTCTTCGATCTGTTCAGCGTCGGTGTCGGCCCCTCGAGCTCGCACACCGTCGGCCCGATGCGGGCCGGTGCCGAGTTCGCGAGCCTGGTGCGTGGCCTGCCCGTCGCCTCCGTGGTGGTCGACCTGTACGGGTCCCTCGCATCGACCGGGCAGGGCCACGGCACGCTCGGCGCCGTCGTCGCGGGGCTCATGGGTTCGCACCCCGAGACCGTCGACCCGGATGCCATGGCCCGCGCACTCGAGGCGCTGGAACGCGACGGCGTCCTGCGGCTCGACGGCGGAGCGAGCGTGCCGTTCCGCCTCGCCGACATCGTCCTGCACCCCCTGACGATGCTGCCCCGCCACCCGAACGCCATGCGGCTGCGAGCCCGTGACGCCGCGGGTGTCGACCTGGCCGACGAGACCTACTACTCGATCGGCGGCGGGTTCATCGCGCGGGACGACGAGGCCGAACCCGCCGTGGACGCACTGGCTGCCGTCGCCGGTGCCGCGATCCCGGTCGACGACGCCGTGCCGTACCCGTTCTCGAGCGGTGCCGAGCTGCTCGTCGCCTGCGCGGATTCGGGCCTGCCGATCAGCAGCGTCGCCCTGGCGAACGAAGCCGTCGCCCGGACGGACACCGAGGTCCGCTCGGGGCTGCTCGGGATCCACGGCGTGATGGAGTCGTGCGTCGACCGATCCGTCCGCCGGGGCGGGTGCCTGCCCGGCGGGCTCGACGTCCGTCGTCGCGCGGCCACCTGGCACGAGCAGCTCACCCGCGAGGACCCCGACCACGACCCGCTCTTCGCGATGGAGTGGGTGAACCTCGTCGCCATGGCGGTCAACGAGGAGAACGCCACCGGTGGCCGCGTCGTCACCGCCCCGACGAACGGTGCCGCCGGCATCATCCCCGCGGTGCTGTACTACGCGCGCACCTACGTCCCCACGGTCGCCGACGCCTCCGCGGACGAACGGGACGACGCCGTCGTGCGATTCCTGCTGACCGCCGGGGCGATCGGGTCGATCTACAAGGAACGGGCGTCGATCTCCGGCGCCGAGGTCGGCTGCCAGGGCGAGGTCGGTTCGGCAGCGTCGATGGCGGCTGCGGGGCTCGCCGAGGTCCTCGGGGGCACGCCGGAGCAGGTCGAGAACGCCGCCGAGATCGCGATGGAGCACAACCTCGGGCTGACCTGTGACCCGATCGGCGGGCTGGTGCAGATCCCGTGCATCGAGCGGAACGCGATCGCGGCGAACAAGGCGATCAACGCCGCCCGGATGGCCCTGCGTGGCGACGGGGTGCACCACGTGTCGCTCGACCAGGTCGTCGAGACGATGCGGCAGACCGGGGCGGACATGTCCTCGAAGTACAAGGAGACCGCGATGGGCGGGCTCGCGGTGAACGTCCCGCTCTGCTGAGCGTCGCGGTCGCGCGTGCTCGTCTGCTCTGCTCGCTCGTCAGGCGTGCAGGAGCGTCAGCAGCCGCGCCGTCTCGGTGGCGATGGCGTCCCGGCCCGCTGCGACGTACTTGCGCGGGTCGACGACGTCCGGCCGCTCGTCGAGCACGGTGCGGAGCGCACGGGTGAACAGGCCGTTCAGGTGCGTCGAGATGTTGATCTTCGTCATCCCCGCGTGCACGGCGCCGCGGAGTTCGTCGTCGGACAGGCCCGAGGAGCCGTGCAGCACGAGCGGCACCGGCACCGCGGCACGCAGGCGCTCGACCAGGTCGCGGTCCACCGAGGCCTCGCGGGTCTGCATCGCGTGCGACGTCCCCACCGCGACCGCCAGGGCATCGACGCCGGTGTCGGCCACGAACGCGGCGGCGTCGGTCGGATCGGTGCGGACGCCGGGCGCGTGCACGCCGTCCTTGCCACCGACCTCGCCGAGCTCGGCCTCGATCGCGACCCCCGCGGCGTGACACCGAGCAGCGAGTTCCCGCGTTGCAGCCACGTTCGCGGCGAAGTCTAGGTGCGAGCCGTCGTACATGACCGAGTCGACGCCCAGGTCGACGCCGGCCGCCACCAGCTCGGGGTCCTCGATGTGGTCGAGGTGCACGAGGACCTCGACGTCGGCCGCACGTGCGACGGCCTGGGTCGCGGTCGTGATCGGTGCGAGGCCGCCGTGGTACCGGACGCAGTTCTCGCTGATCTGCAGGATCACCGGCAGCCCCGCCAGCTCGGCACCGGAGACGATCGCCTCGGCGTGCTCGAGCAGCACCACGTTGAACGCGCCGACCCCGCGGCGTGCCGTGCGGGCGGTGTCGAGCAGGCCGGTGAGGGCGAGGTCGGTGATCATGCGGAGGTCCTCGTTCGGTCGTGTGCGGGAGCAGGAGCGGGCGGGGTGGACAGGAAGCGGTCGACGTCAGCCGGGTCGACCGTGCCGGCCACCGGCTGCAGGACGGCGGCAGCCCCGTGTGCGGCGGCGGACCGCAGCGCGCGGAGCAGGGTGGCGTCGTCGGGGGCGCTGACACTGCCCTCGGGCGTGGGGAGGCCGGCAGCGACGAGCGCACCGACGAGTCCGGCGGTGGCTGCGTCGCCGGCGCCGGTGGGGTTGCCCGAGACCCCGGGGACCGCAGGCACTTCGAGCACGTGGTCGGCGGTGTGGGCGGCGATGCCCTCGGAACCCCGGGAGACCACGACGACCGCGGCCCCGAGACCGAGGAGCCGGAGCGCCCCCGACCGTTCGTCGTCGGCGCCGGTGGCCTCGACCAGTTCCTCGCGGTTGGGCTTGCAGACCGTCGCCCCGGCCGAAGCGGCAGCCAGCAGCGCGGTGCCCGAGCAGTCGACCACGGAGAGCACCCCGCGGTGGCGTGCGGCGGTGACCCAGGCAGTGACCACGGCGGGGTCGGTGTCGCGGGGCAGGGAGCCCGACACGACCAGGGCCGCGGCGTGCGGGGCATCGGCGGCACCGTCGGCACCGCCGACATCGCCGTCGAGCAGTGTCTCGACCGCGGTGGTGACGGTGTCCCACTCGCCGGGGCTGAGCACGGGCCCGGGCTCCCCGAACATCGTCGGGTGCGCGGTGTCGTCCACCACCGTCACGGTCGTGCGGGTCTCGCCACGGACAGCGACGTCGGTGTGGACGAGCCCGAGGCCGTCGAGTGCGTCGGCGATCCAGTGCCCGCCGTCGCCGCCGAGGGGCAGCACGGCATGGGTCGGGACACCGGTGGCGGCGAGGACCCGGCCGACGTTCAGCCCCTTGCCGCCGGGGCGTCGCTCGACCCCGAGCACGCGCTGGGTCTCGCCGATGCGCTGTTCGGCGACCCGGTAGGTCACGTCGACGGCGGGGTTCGGGGTGACGACGAGGATCACGAGACCACCGCCGTCGGCAGGGCTCGGACGCTGCCGTGCTCCGGGTCGAGCACGAGCAGATCGGCGGGGGCGCCCACGCCCAGGGGCGCCGGTGCCCCGAGCAGGCGTGCCGCACGCGCCGCGGAAGCAGCGACGACCTCGGGCAGGTCGGTCCCCGCGTCGAGCAGGCGGCGGACGGCGTCGGCGACCGTGATCGTGCTGCCCGCCAGCGACGAACCGTCAGCGAGCACGGCGAGCCCGTCGCGGACGGTCACGGCCGATCCGGCCACCGTGTACGCCCCGTCGGGGCAACCGGTCGCGGCCATGGCGTCGGAGACCAGGACCATCCGGCCCGGTGCGCTGCGCTGGACGACGTCGACGGTGACCGGGTCGAGGTGGTGGCCGTCGACGATGCACTCGAGCAGCACCCGGTCGTCGGTGAGCGCGACCCCGACCGGCCCGGGCGCGCGGTGGTGCAGCGGTGGCATCCCGTTGAACAGGTGGGTGACGAGCGAGGCGCCGGCGTCGACCGCGCGGCGGGTCTGCTCGGCGGTGGCGTCGGTGTGGCCGATGGCGACGACGACCCCGGCTCCGACGAAGCGGGCAACGGCGTCGAGGGCACCGGGCAGCTCCGGCGCGAGCGTGACGATGCGCAGGGCGCCACCCGCGGCGTCGCAGTAGGCGTCGACCTCGGCGGGGTCCGGGGCGTGCAGCAGGTCGACGCGGTGCGCCCCGCGACGGGCGGGCGCGAGCCACGGCCCCTCCAGGTGGAGCCCGGCGAGCGTGCCGTCCGCGACGAGCGGTCGGAGCCGGGTGAGGGCCGCCACGGTGTCCGTGCGCTCACCCGTGGCGATGGACCCGACCAGGGTGGTCGTGCCCCGTGACCGGTGGTGCCCAGCGGCGGCGCGGGCGTCCTCGGCGGAGCACCCGGCGAAGTCGTGCCCGAGTGCGCCGTGGGCGTGCAGGTCGACGAACCCGGGCACGATCGCACCGTCGACGGTGACGGCGGTGTCCGTGCGCATCGGGGATCCGGTGCCGGTCGCCAGCACGGTGTCGTCATCGCCGATGACGAGCCAGCCGTCGTGCAGGTCCGACTGGGCCGTGACGATGCGACGGGCTCGGACGAGGGTGGTCACAGCAGGACCCCGGTCTCGGTCTCGAGCAGCTCGCGTGCGAGGATCCCCGCACCGATGGCGCCGGCTGCGTCGCCGTCCCGGGCGGGGACGATGACGGGGACACGGACGCCCCGCAGACGCTCCGCGACGGCAGCGCGCAGCGGGTCGAGCAGCAGCGGTCCGGACTCGGCGAGTCCCCCGCCGACGATGATCGTGTGGTTCCCGGCGACCGCGGTGGTCCAGGCGAGCGCATCGGCCAGGACCGCGACGCAGTCGTCCCAGACCGCACGGGCGGCGGGGTCGCCCTGGCGGACCAGGAGCATGGCGGCGTGTGCGGACGGAGCAGCGGCACGACGTGCGACTCCCCCGGCGGACGCGATCTCCTCGACGCGGTGACCCGCGTGCGGGCCGGTCTGGATCCGGACCTGCCCGATCTCCCCCGCCCAGCCACCACCGGACACGACGACACCGTCGACCACCAGGGCGCTCGCGAGCCCGGTGCCGACCGGCACGAACGAGACCGACCCCCGACACAGTGCCGGGTCGCCGGCCCGGACCTCGGCCAGGGCACCGGCTCGGACGTCGTGGCCGAAGGCGAGCGGGACGTCGATCGCCTGTCGCAGGAGCTCGGCGCGGACGAGGTCACGCACCGGGACGTCACGCCATCCCAGGTTGACGGACAGGTCGACGGTGCCGCGGGTCTCGTCGACGACGCCGGGGGTCACCAGCCCGATCGCTCCGAGCGGCGCCCGTCGCGTGGCCTGGGCAGCCAGTCCGGCGACGACCAGGGCGAGGCGCTCGGCGTCCGGGTCGTCACGCGGCGTCGGTACCCGGGTCTCGTCGAGGACGAGTCCGTCGGCGGTCGTCAGACGGGTCTTGATGCCCGTGCCGCCGACGTCGACCCCGAGCACCGCGCCTGCGCCACCCATCAGGTGAGGATGACCGACCGGGTGAGCGACCGGGGGTTGTCCGGGTCGAGCCCGCGTCCCTCGGCCAGGGCGACGGCGAACCGGTGCACGACGACGAGTCCGGCGATCGGGTCGAGGTCGTGCTGGACGAACCGGGCCCCGGTGGCGGCGACCTCGGCGGCCAGGCCCTCGGGTGCTGCGCCGAGCGACCAGACGAGCCGGCCGGGCTGGGCGATCGCGATGGGGCCGTGCCGGTAGTCCATCGCCGGGTAGGACTCGGCCCAGAACTGCGCGGCCTCGCGCGTCTTGAGCGCGGCTTCGAACGTCAGACCCACGGCGGGCCCACGACCGACGAACGAGACCTGCTCGGCGTCGAGCAGGTCGTCGATCGGCACCGTCAGTGCGGTCTCGGCCTGGGCTGCGAGCGCGTCGACGTCGTCGCCGATGGACGCTCGCAGCAGTGCGAGCGTCGTGGTGGCGAAGCGGGTCTGGACGACCGAGCGCTCGTCGGCGAAGGGCAGTGCGACCACCTGGTCGGCGACGGCCGCGGCGGGGCTGTCGGCGACGGCGGTGACCAGCACGGTCCGCTGGGACGGCAAGGCCTGCAGCAGGTCGACGATCTCGGTCGTCGTGCCCGAGCGGCTGATCATGAGCACGCGGTCGTACTCGCGTGACGCGGGGTACTCGGACCCGGCGAAGGCGTCGGTCACGCCGAGGCCCGCCTGCTCACGGGCGACGGCGTAGCTCATGGCGATGAACCAGCTCGTCCCGCAGCCGATCACGGCCACGCGTTCGCCCGGCTGGGGGAGCGCGTCGGCGAAGGTCGGCAGGAGCGCGGCGGCTGCACGCCAGGTCTCCGGCTGCGAGGCCAGTTCAGCGCTCACGAAGGTGTCGGTCATGGGAGCCTTCCGGGTCCGGATCGATCCGGGTGATCGATGATCAGGAAGCGTAGCGAGCGATCGTGCGCAAGGGAAGGGCAAAACGTCATTTCCGATCACCGAGGGACGGCGGCGACGCCGTAGGATGACCGTCATGACCCCCCAACAGCGGCTGAACGCCCTGCTCGAACTGGTGAGCGAACGCGGCAACGTGTCGATCGCCGAGATCGGGGAGCTGCTGGGGATATCCGCCGCGACTGCCCGCCGTGACCTCGCCATGCTGGCCGACCAGCGACTCGTCACCCGCACGCACGGGGGAGCAGCCGCACTCGGTGCCGGCTACGAGCTGCCGCTGCAGTACAAGATCGCCCGGCAGGCCGAGGCCAAGACCGCGATCGCCCGTGCCGCCGCCCGGCTCGTGCAGCCCGGCGAGACCGTCGGGCTCAACGGCGGGACGACCACGACCGAGGTCGCGCGCGAACTCGGCAAGAGCGAACGGTTCATCCGCGCCGACGGCGAGTTCGGCATCACGATCGTGACGAACGCCCTGAACGTCGGGTACGAGCTGTCCGTCCGTGCCAACGTGAAGATCGTGGTCACCGGCGGCGTGGCCCGACGCCAGTCCTACGAGCTGGTCGGGCCGCTCGTCCGGGACACCCTCGACGAGTTCGCCCTCGACCTGGTGGTGCTCGGCGTCGACGGACTCACCGGGCAGTACGGCGCGACGACCATGCACGAGGGCGAGGCCGAGGTCAGCAGGCACTTCGCCTCGGTCGGTCGACGGGTCGTCGTGGTCGCCGACTCCACCAAGATCGAACGCTCCACCTTCGCCCGGATCTGCCCACTCGACCGCATCGACGTCCTGGTCACCGACCAGCCCGTGCCGGCCTCGTTCGCCGCCGACCTGGCCAGCGCCGGCGTGGAGCTCGTCGTCGCCGACTGAGCCCTCCGTGCGTCCGGCCCCGGGTGGGCCGGACGTTTCGATCGTGTAAAACCCTTCCCTGCGCGGATGCGTGAGCGATCCGTGAGCGCCTATTGTGCATTCATGAGCGATTCGGCATCATGGACGTCACATTCACGCAAGGGAGCGATGAGCATGGGCGTTGACAACGCAGGACTCCGCGTCGCGGTGATCGGGATGGGCCAGCGGTCCGCCATCGCGCGCCACGTGGCCGAGGCCACCGCCGCCGACGCGTCGCTGCAGGCCCGGGTCGTGGCCGTCGCGGACGTCACGGCGGCGGGCCGCCAGCGCGGACTCGACGAGTACCCGGATGCCCTGGTGGTCGAACACCACCTGGACCTCACCGGCCACGTCGACGCCGCCATCGTCACCACGCCGGACTGGACCCACGCCGAGATCGCGATCGACCTGCTCCGCGCGGGCATCGCCGTCTACCTCGAGAAGCCGCTCGCCATCACGGTCGAGGACGCCGACGCGGTCCTGAACACCGCGGCCCGGACCGGCACCCCGCTGTACGTCGGACACAACTTCCGGCACGCCGCCGTCGTCCGCCTGATGCGCGAGATCATCGGCCGTGGCGAGATCGGCCAGGTCAAGGCCGTCTGGTGCCGGCACTTCGTCGGCAACGGCGGTGACTACTACTTCAAGGACTGGCACGCCGACCGCAGCAAGGTGAACTCGCTCCTGCTGCAGAAGGCGAGCCACGACCTCGACGTCATCCACGCGCTCGGCGGGGGCGACACCGCCCGGGTCGTCGGGATGGGCTCGCTGTCGGTCTACGGCGACGTCACCGACCGCCGCGACCGCAGCGGTGAACTGATGGGGGACTGGTTCTCCCACGACAACTGGCCGCCGCTCGCCCAGACCGGGCTGAACCCCGTCGTCGACGTCGAGGACGTCTCGATGGTGATGATGACGCTCGACAACGGCGTGCAGGCCAGCTACGAGCAGTGCCACTTCACGCCGGACTACTGGCGGAACTACACCGTCATCGGCACCGAGGGGCGCCTCGAGAACATCGGTGACACCGGTGGTGGCGTCGTGAAGGTCTGGGCGCACCGCCGGGGCTGGGACACCGCGGGGGACCGCGAGTACCCGATCGACGGCGTCGAGGACGGCCACGCCGATGCCGACCTGCTCACCATGACCGAGTTCCTGCGGTCCGTCGCCCTCGGCGAACCGTCGGAGCTGTCCCCGATCGCGGCCCGTGCCGCCGTCGCCGCGGGCGCGCTGGCCACGCGCTCGCTCCGCAACGGGTCCGTCCCCATCGACGTCCCGCCCCTGCCGGCCGAGACCATCGCGCACTTCACGTCGAACGCCCTGCACTCCACCCCCTCCACCCCGCATCCCGCCCAGACCGTCGGCTCCTGACGGCCGTGCGAAAGGACACCCCGATGACCGCACACATCCCCACCCGAGGAACCGGCGTGCGCCGCGTCCTCCTCGGCGCCGTCGCCGCCCTCGGCGCGGCCGCACTCCTGGCCGGCTGCTCCTCGTCGTCCGGAGCGTCCGGCTCCGGCGGCGACTACGAAGCCGCGCCGAAGGACACCAAGGCGTCTCTGACCTACGCCGTCTGGGACGAGAACCAGGTGAAGGCGATCAAGGCCAACCTGAAGGGCTTCAACGAGGAGTACCCGGACATCAAGGTGAGCGTCGACGTCACGCCGTTCGCCAACTACTGGACGAAGCTGCAGACCCAGGGGTCGAGCAACACACTGCCCGACCTGTTCTGGATGAACGGCCCGAACTTCCAGCTGTACGCGGCCAACGGCAAGCTCGCGCCGATCACCGGCGAGGTCGAGTCCGGGGACATCGACGCGTCGAAGTACTCGAGCGCCCTCAACGACCTGTACACGTACGACGACACCCAGTACGGCGTGCCGAAGGACTTCGACACCATCGGGGTCTGGCTCAACAAGTCGCTGTTCGAGCAGGCTGGCATGGACCTGCCGTCCAAGGACTGGACCTGGGACGACTTCCAGCAGACCGGCGCCGAGCTGTCCGAGAAGCTCGAGTCGAAGGGCGCCTACGGAGCGGCCGGCGGCATGGACGGCCAGACGACCTACTACAACACGATCCTGCAGGCCGGGGGATCGGTCCTGAACGCTGACGGCACCGAGTCCGAGTACGCCACGAAGGCGTCCGAGGACGGCCTGCGGTTCTGGACCGACCTGATCGACTCGGGGGCATCGCCCTCGATCAAGCAGCTCACCGACACCACGGCGGACCAGTGGTTCACCTCGGGCAAGCTCGCGATGTACCAGGGCGGCAGCTGGTTCCGCTCTGCGCTGACCGGCACCGAGCTCGAGAAGGACGTCGTCGCCTACCCGCTGCCGAAGGGCAAGGAGCAGGCGACCGTCATCCACGGCGTCTCGAACGTCGTGTCCGAGGCCAGCAAGGACAAGGCCGCCGCCCAGGCGCTGCAGGTCTACCTCGCGGGCAAGACGGCCCAGCAGCAGCAGGGCGACATGGGCGCGGTCATCCCGGCGTACGAGGGCACGCAGGGCGCCTTCACGAAGACGATGCCCGACGCCGACCTGCAGGTGTTCCTCGACGCGGTGGACTACGCGAAGCCGCTGCCGGTGTCGAAGAACACCGCGGCCTGGAACACCCTCGAGACCACCCTGCTGCCGAGCGCGTTCGACGGGTCGAAGCCCGTCGACCAGGTGGCCGAGGACCTCGCACAGAAGATGGACGCCGCCCTCGCCAAGGAAGAGTAGGACCCGCGCGTGACGATCAACACCGAGCGGCCCCCGGCCGCAGCCGCCCCCGCCCGGACGACACGTTCGCCCGGGCGGGGTGCCCCGGCTCCGCGAGGCGGCGGCGGCCGAGCAGCACGACGGACCGACGGCTGGTGGCCGTGGCTCTTCGTGCTCCCGATGCTCGTCGGCGTCGGCACCTTCTACATCTGGCCGATCATCCAGACGTTCTGGTACTCGTTCACCAGCTGGGGCGTCTTCGGCGGTGCGACCTTCACCGGCGTCGCGAACTACGTCCGGCTCGTCGGTGACCCGCAGCTGTACCAGTCGCTGCTCAACACGGTGATCTACACGGCCGTCGTCCTGGCCGGGATCCCGATCGCGGTGTGGCTGGCCAGCCTGCTGAACACCCCGGGGCTGCGGTTCGCGCAGTTCTACCGGGTGCTCTTCTTCCTGCCGTACGTCGCCATGCCCGCGGCGATCGCGCTGGTCTGGCGCATCATGTACAACGGCGACTACGGCATCGTGAACTGGTTCCTCGGGAACGTCGGCATCGACGGCCCGTACTGGATCTCGACGCCCGGCTTCGCGCTGGTCGCCGTGAGCCTGGTCGGCCTCTGGTCGTCCCTCGGCTTCTCGATGATCATCCTCGGCGCCGGGCTCAAGGACATCCCGCCGGAGCTCTACGAGGCCGCCGAACTCGACGGCGCGAGCCGGTGGCGGCAGTTCCGCTCGGTGACCGTGCCGTTGCTCAGTCCGAGCATCTTCTTCGTGGTGATCGTGACGACGATCTCGAGCTTCCAGCTGTTCGACCTGCTGTACGCGATCCTCGGCAGCACCAACCCGGTGATCCCGAAGACGATGTCGCTCGTCTTCTACTTCTACAACGCCGGGTTCATCGACAACGACAAGGGCTTCGCGGCCGCGATCGCGATGGTGATCTTCCTGCTCATCGGCATCGTCACGCTCGTGCAGTTCCGCGTCCAACGGAAGTGGGTGCAGGGATGACCGCCACCGTCACACCACCCCGGGCAGCACGCCGGCCCGGCCGTCGAGGCGGCAGCCACTGGTGGATCCACGTCGTGCTGGGCATCGGCGGCTTCGCGATGGCGTTCCCGTTCCTGTGGCAGATCATCATGTCGCTGTCCACGAACGCGCAGGTGCAGTCCGTCACGCCGGTCTTCTGGCCGGGGGAGCTGCAGTGGCAGAACTACGCGCAGGTCTTCGAACGCCTGCCGTTCCTCAGCCAGCTCGGCACGTCGGTGTCCGTCACGATCATCCGCACGATCGCGCAGATCGTCCTGTGCACGCTCGCCGGGTACGCCTTCGCCCGGATGCGGTTCCGCGGCCGGGCGGCGCTGCTCGCGATCGTGCTCTCGATCCTGCTCGTGCCCTCGCAGGTCTATCTGATCTCGCAGTACCAGATCGTGCAGGGCCTCGGCTGGCTCGACACCCTGATGGGGATCGTCGCACCCGGGCTGTTCAGCGCCTTCGGCACGTTCCTGATGCGGACCGCGTTCCTGAACATGCCGCCCGAGCTCGAAGAGGCCGCGCGGATGGACGGCGCGAACCCGTTCCAGACGTTCTGGCGGATCATGCTGCCCCTGGCCCGTCCGTCGATCAGCGTGCTCGCGATCACGACCGTGCTGTGGTCGTGGAACGAGCTGCTCTGGCCGCTCGTGGTCTCCACCCGCGCCGAGGACATGCCGCTCGCCGCCGGCCTCGCGACGCTGTCGAGCGACCGCACGATCGACTACCCGGTGCTGATGGCCGCGAGCCTGATGGCGATGGCGCCGGTGCTCATCATGTTCGTCGTGCTGCAGCGTCGGGTGATGGACGGGCTCGCCTCGTCCGGTCTGAAGTGACCACCGCGACCCCCGGCCTGGAGGCCCGTCCCGCGTCCGTCGCGGTCCTCGCCGCCGCCGTGGGGTCACCGGACGACTCCGCGACGGTGGCGGCCGCAGTGGCCGCCACCGTCGCCGACGCCGGACCCGCGGAGCGGGACGCACTGCTGGTGGCAGCGCTCCGCGCCGCGGTGCCGGACACCGCCGATGCCCTCGCGGGGCGTGGGCTCCCGCGCGCGCTCGCCGAGGCATCCGTCGCCGACGTCGACCGCAAGCTCGCGCGCTACGGGCTGCACGGCACCGGGGTGGAGTGGCTCGTCGCCGTGGTGACCGGGCGCGTGGTGGCCGTGGGGCGCCTCCAGTTCGAACTCGGCGACCACCTGGCGGACGGCACGCTGGCCTGGGGTGTGCACGTGCCGGAGACGGGGCCGCTCGACCCGGCGGCCTGCGACCGCGCGTTCGCCGGCGCACCCGAGGTCCTGCGCGGCTTCGCGGGGCACCTCGCTGCGGACCGGTGGCAGTGCCGCTCCTGGATGCTCGACCCGGGGCTGCCCGCCGTGCTCGGTCCCGATGCCAACCTCGTGCGGTTCGCCCGGCGCTTCAGACTCGTCCCGCCGGGGGAGCACGATGCGACCGAGGGCGACGCCAGCGTCGCGAAGTTCGTCTTCGGGGTGCCGCTGGCGACCGCTCGGTCCGCGGCGCCGTCCGGTCGGTTGCGTGCGGCCATGCTCGACCGGTGGGCTCGCGGTGGGCACTGGACCGAGCGGACCGGAACGGCGCCGGTCGCGTGACCGTCCGCAGCCGCGGCCGCGTACCGTGCACGGCATGACGAAGCCCGACCACGACCACCTCGACGACGGCGTCGACATGACGTTCGAGGAACGCCGACAGGACACGTTCCGTCGCATGTCCGGATCCGACGAGCACGACGCCGATCCGCGGGTCGAGGTCTCCCATGCCGAGGACGGCGACGTCCGCATCGACGTCGCCGACACCGCGGCGGTCCGACCCGGCGAGTGACGGCCGTTCCGGCCCTGGTCCGCCGGGGTCGGTGGGGCACGGCATGATCGTGTCGTGCACCTCGTCCTCCGCCGCGTCGACGGCGGCGTCCTCGCGACGCCCCTGACCGACGCGGGGACCGCCGGGGGTGAGCCGGTCCGCCTGGACGAGCCGGGCCTCCCGGCCTTCGTCGCGGTCCACGACGCACCGGGCGTGCGCTGGGTGTGGGACGACACCGCGCGCTGGTACCCGGCCGTGCTCGCCGCCGGGGGTCGGGTCGGTCGCTGCGTCGACCTGCGCCTCGGTCGTCGGGTGCTGCGGGCCGCGCTCGCTGCTCGGGGATCCGTGCTCGCCGCTCGACCGGCCGACGGCCTGGACGCCCCGGTCGCCGAAGCCCGCGTGGTCCGCCCGACGCAGGCCCAGCTCTTCGACGACGCGTTGTTCACCGCCGCCGTGCCCGACGACGAGGTCGACCCGGTGGCAGAGTTCCGCGCGCAGCTCGCCGCCGTTGCGGGGTCGAGCGCGCCCGGCGCCCTGCGCCTGCTGCTCACCGCGGAGTCAGCCGGTGCGCTCGTGGCGGCCGAGATGCTGCACGCCGGGCTGCCGTGGCGGGCCGACGTGCACGAGCGCCTGCTCGAGGACGCCCTCGGGCCGCGCGTGCCCTACGGCGTGCGGCCGCGACGGCTCGAGGAGATCGCCGCCGTCGTGCGGGAACGCCTCGACGATCCCGGTCTCAACCCGGACTCGCCCGCCGACGTGCTGAAGGCGCTCCGCCGCGTCGGCCTGATGGTCACCAGTACCCGGAAGTGGGAGCTGCAGGAGATCGAGCACCCCGTCATCGAGCCGCTGCTCGAGTACAAGCGCCTGGCGCGACTGCTCACCGCCAACGGCTGGACGTGGCTCGACGACTGGATCCGCGACGGCCGGTTCCACCCGAAGTACGTCGTCGGCGGTGTCGTCACCGGTCGTTGGGCGGCCGACGGCGGGGGAGCGATGCAGCTGCCGAAGGGCATCCGCGGAGCCGTCATCGCCGACCCCGGGTGGAAGCTCGTCGTGGCCGACGCCGCACAGCTGGAGCCCCGGGTGCTCGCCGCGATGTCCGGCGACCGGGCGATGGCCGCGGCCGGCGACGGACGCGACCTGTACGACGGCGTGGTGGCCTCGGGCGCGGTCGAGACCCGGCAGCAGGCCAAGGTGGCGATGCTCGGCGCGATGTACGGGGCGACCCAGGGCGAGGGCGGTCGGCTCGTGCCGCGCCTGGTCCGGGCGTTCCCGCAGGCGCTCGACATGGTGGAGCGCGCGGCCCGTGCGGGGGAGCGCGGCGAACCGGTGACGACGCTGCTCGGGCGGACGTCACCGGTGCCCGAGGACTCGTGGTTCGAGGCCCGGAACCAGGCCTACACGGTCGAGGGGACCCCGGCCATGCAGCGTACCGTCGAGTCCCGCGCCCGGAGCTGGGGGCGGTTCACCCGGAACTTCGTGGTGCAGGGGACCGCGGCGGAGTGGGCGCTCGCGTGGATGGGGTCCCTGCGATCGCGGCTCCTCGCGCGGTTCCCCGGTGACGTGACGGACGGGCCGCACCTGGTGTTCTTCGTGCACGACGAGATCGTGGTGCACGCCCCGGCGGAGCACGCGGACTGGGTGGCACAGCAGATCCGGGAGGCCGCCGTCGACGCCGGACGGCTGCTGTTCCAGGACTTCCCGGTGACGTTCCCGCTGTCGGTCGCGGTGGTGGGGGCGTACTCGGAGGCGAAGGACTGACGCTGCCGGGACGGCTCCCGGCGGCTTCGGGCATGGTGGACGGATGCACACCGAACGCGGGGACGCCGCCGACCGCACCGTCGGCGAAGTCGACCTGACCCGCTGGCGCTCCCGGGTCGGCCGCGGTGTCGCCGGTGCGTGGACCGCACTCGGCAAGCGCTTCGGTGCCATGCCCGTGCTGCTGCTGACCCTCGCCGTGGGTCTCGGTGTCGCCGTCCTCGCCACGTGGATCGCCTCCGAGGTCTACGACGCCGTCCGTGAAGCCGACGACGTCGCGGTGCTCGACCGGCCCGTCCTCGACTGGGCCCTCACGCTCCGATCACCAACGGCCGACACGGTCGTCACCTGGTGGACCGACATCGCGGGCACGATCGGGATGCCGATCGTCGCGCTCGGGTTCCTGGTCGGCTTCACGATCCAGCGGCGTGCGTGGACGCCATTGGTGCTCCTCGTCGCCGCGAGCGGTGGTTCGCTGCTCATGACGATCGCGGGCAAGGACCTGATCGGTCGGGCGCGTCCGCCGCTGTCCGACGCGGTGCCGCCGTACGAGACGTCGCCGTCGTTCCCGTCGGGGCACACGCTCAACTCCACGGTGATCGTGGGCACCATCGTGTACCTGCTGCTCCTGCGGCAGTCGCGCGTCGTCACCCGGGTGCTGACGATCGTCGTGGGCACCCTCTTCGTGCTGTCGGTCGGTGCGTCGCGCGTGTTCCTCGGGCACCACTGGCTCACCGACGTGCTGGCGGCGTGGGCGCTCGGGCTGGCGTGGCTCGCGCTCGTGATCACGGCGCACCGGCTGTACCTGACGGCGATCCACCACGGTGCCGAGCCCGCGCCGGACGTCGACCGCGTCATCCACTGAGCAGAAGAAGTCGGGTGGCCGCGAGCGACCCGACATCTTCTGCTCACTCGACGGCCGCCCGGGCCGCCCGGGCCGCCCGGGCCCGCGCCCGGGCGTCGCCCGGGCGCGCTCCGGCAGAGCGCCGTCAGCCGCGACCGGTAGGTTGCCGGGCATGGAAGAACGGGTCTTCGGCGGCAGGTACCGCGTCACGGGCACGCTCGGACACGGTGGCATGGCGTCCGTGTACCGGGCGGTCGACGAGCAACTCGGTCGCGAGGTCGCGGTCAAGGTGTTCCGCATCGGCCCCGTCGACCGCGGTGAGCGCGCCCGCGCCGAGGCGGAGATCCAGACCCTCGCGACGCTCCGTGCCCCCGAGCTCGTCACGCTCTACGACGCCGCCCTCGACGACGTCGACGGCGACTCGTACCTCGTCATGGAACTCGTGCCGGGCAGCGACCTGGCGACGCGTCTGCGCGAGGGGCCGCTCGACCCCGCGACCGCCGCCCGCCTGGGTGCGCAGGTCGCCGACGGCCTGGCCGCCGTGCACGCGCAGGGGATCGTCCACCGTGACGTGAAGCCCGCGAACGTGCTGCTCGAGAGCGACGGCCGGCACGTCAAGCTCGCCGACTTCGGGATCGCCCTGCTCCGCGACGCCTCGCGCGTGACGGGGACGGGCACCGTGATGGGCACGGCCGCGTACCTGGCACCGGAGCAGGTCCTGGCGCAGGAGATCACCGGCAAGGCCGACGTCTACTCGCTCGGACTCGTGCTGCTGGAGTGCCTGACCGGCCGCCAGCCGTTCCCGGGCAGCGCCGTCGAGTCCGCCACCGCCCGGCTCACCCGCTCGCCCGAGATCGACCGCCAGCTGCCGACGGCCTGGCGGACCCTCCTGCACGTGATGACGGCGCAGGACCCGGCGGAGCGCCCGACCGCCGCCGAGGCAGCCGAGCGCCTGCGTGCCCTGGGCCGCGACGAGCCCACCAACGCCACGCAGCTCCTGCCCGGTGCGCCCGGTGCGGTGACGGCCGCGGCCGCCGGCGCGGCTGGTGCCGCAGTCGGCGCCGCCGCAGCGGCGAACGCCGACGACCGGACGCGGGCGATGCCGGCGAGCGAACTACCGAACGGCGGCGCGCAGCCGGGTGACGACGCCACGCGCGTCCTCGACACCCACGGTCCGAACGCCGCTGACGACGTCTCGACGACCGTCCTCGGCGCCCAGGCGAACGGGCGCGGTGCATCGGGCCCGAGCGGGCCGACCCCGCCGCCGGTCGCGCCCCGCCCGGTCCGGGGCGACCAGCCGGAGGACCAGTCGGCGAAGAAGAAGCGCGGGCCCCTCATCGCCGCGATCATCGTGATCGTCCTGGTGCTCATCGGCATCGGTGTGGCCGTGTTCGCCCTGAACGGTGACGGTGACGGCACGCCGGCTCCGACGGACACCACCTCGACGGCTCCGACGGAGCAGCAACCGACCGAGGACCCGGGGCAGGAACAGCAGCCGAGCGAGCCGGCGGAGCAGCAGCCGTCCCAGGAGCAGCAGCCGTCGCAGCCGGCCGAGGAGCCCAGCGAGCAGCCGAGCGAACCGACCGAGCCGGAGCAGCCCACGCAGGACCCGCCCGTCGGCCCGGAGCCGAGCACCCCCGCCTCGAACCCGGTGCAGGCGCCCCAGGACGGCACCGGCGCGGTCGACACCTCGTCGGACAAGGGCCCCGGTGCCGGCCCCGGCAAGTCCGGCAGCGCCCCCGGGCAGAACAAGGACTGACACGCCGGGGTTTTCGTCCAGTTCCTGGAGCAAATAGGCTCGCACGGTGCGAGAACTGCAACGGAGCGGTGGTCCGAATACGGCCGTGGCCGCTCGGAACGGTGTCGGCTTCGGTTCTGCCGCGGGCTGGCTCGTCGAACGACCAGCGGGCGCGTCGGTGGCCGAGGCGATCGTCCCCGGCCTCACCGGACGCACCATCGCCCCCGGCGACGAGCTGTCCTGGGTCTGGTTCCCCGAGCGGACCCTTCCCGACGGGGCGACGGAGCCGACGGAAGCAGACCTGCCGCACTTCTGGGACGCCACGGCCTTCGCCGTCGACGTCGTCTTCACCGACGGCTCGCGGCTGCGTGAGCACGCGGGGGCCCGCGACCAGTACGGCGACGCGGTCACCCCGGACGCGCAGGACGCGGCCCGCAAGCAGTGGGTGGACCAGTGGAACCGCCGAGCGGTCGACCTCACGCCGTTCGCGGGGCTGGTCGTCGACCGTCTGGAGGCCCGGCTCGGCTCCGACACGTCGGCTGCGGTCACCGACGGCGAGCGTCCGGCACTGCGCGGCTGGCTCGACGCCGTCCGGATCGGTCCCGCGCGCCCGACCCCGACGACCGCGCTCGGCCACGTCCGGACGACCCGCGGCACCCAGGCGTCGTCCCGGTTCTCCCGCGGCAACAACGCGCCGCTCGTCGGCGTCCCGCACGGCGGCGTGTTCGGCCTGCCGATGACGGACGCCTCGAGCAACCGCTGGCCGTACGCCTACCAGGAGCACGACCGGCTCGACGACCAGGGACGACTCCGTCCGGCGATCCAGGCCTTCGCGACGAGCCACATCCCGTCGCCGTGGATGGGCGACCGCGGGGTGTTCCAGGTGATGCCCTCGCCGCTCGACACCCCCGACGTCGACCGGGCCGCCCGCGCGCTCGGGTTCGACCACGAGGACGAGCAGGACGGCCCGCACCGCTACCGGGTCGCGCTCGACCACGGTGTGACGGCCGAGCTGACCGCAGGGGAGTTCGCCCTCGGGTTCCGGTTCACCGGTACCCGCAGCGTCGTGCTCGACCACCACGGCCGGGTGTCCGACGTCTCCGTGACGGTCACCGACGGCACCGCCGTGGTCGAAGCTCTGCTCGACGACCGCCCCGGCACCCCGCCGCACCACGTGCACCTGCGGGTCGCCGGGGTCATCGCCGACCACACCACGATCGGCGAGCACGAGCTGCGCGGCTGGCTGTCCGTGGGCCAGGCCGGGGATGTGGACGGCCCGGTCGACGTCCTGCTCGGCATCTCGACCGTCTCGATCGAGGACGCCCGCGCGAACCTCGACGACGCCGGCTCGTTCGACGCCATGTGCTCCCGTGCCGAGGCGCTGTGGACCGAGAAGCTCGCGACGCTGTCCTTCGACGGCGCGACCCCCGACCAGCTGACGAGCCTGTACTCGGGTCTGTACCGGCTGTTCCTCTACCCGAACCGTGCCGGGGAGACCGCCTTGACCGGCGCCCCGCGGCACCGTTCTCCGTACGGCGACGTGCTGGCGGACCCGATCCGCGACGAGCCCGGGCCGGAGATCGTCGACGGCCCGTTCACCACCACGAACGGCTTCTGGGACACCTACCGCACCGCCTGGCCGCTCCTCGGACTCCTGACCCCCGACACCGCGGGCGAGCTGGCCCAGGGCTTCGTCGAGCACCACCACGACGGCGGGTGGACCCCGCGCTGGAGCGCGCCCGGCGCCGAGGACTGCATGACCGGCACCACGAGCGACACCGTCTTCGCCGACCTCGCGGTGAAGGGCGTGCGCGGCTTCGACCTGGCCGAGGCGTACCGGAGCGCGGTGCGGAACGCGACCGTCCCGCCGCGGGACGAGCGCGTCGGACGCAAGGGGAGCCTCCCGGGTGCATTCCGCGGCCACGTCGACACGGCGACCCACGAGGGGATGTCGTGGACCCTGGACGCGGCCATCAACGACTGGGGTCTGGCCGTCATGGCGGGCCTGCTCGCATCGCGTGCGCGGACGCCCGCCGACCTGTCCCGGTACGAGGCCGAGGCCGAGTGGTTCGCCCGCCGGTCGCTGCAGTACCGGCACGTGTTCGACTCCGAGCGCGGGTTCTTCATCGGCCGCGACCCGGACGGCTCGTGGCGGGTCGGCACCGAGTTCGACCCGCGCGACTGGGGCGACGACTACACGGAGACGAACGCGTGGGGCACCGCGTTCACGGCGCCGCACGACGGCGCCGGCATCGTCGACCTGCACGGCGGGCCGGAGCGGTTCGATGCCGCTCTCGACGCGTTCTTCGCCACCCCCGAGACCGGTGCGCTGGCGCGGTCCGGCTCGTACGGGTTCCCGATCCACGAGATGACCGAGGCCCGCGACGTCCGGATGGGCATGCTCGGGCTGTCGAACCAGCCCGCGCACCACATCCCCTTCTTCCCGATGTTCACCGGGCGCCACGATGACGCGCACCGCATCGTCCGCGAATCGCTCGAGCGTCTGTTCGTCGGGTCCGACCTCGGCCAGGGCTACCCCGGCGACGAGGACAACGGCGAGATGAGCGCCTGGTACGTCTTCGCGACCATCGGCCTGTACCCGCTGGCGCCGTCGACCGGCACCTACGTGCTCGTACCGCCGTCGGTCCGCAGGACGGTGCTGCGGCAGCCTGGAGGCGCGGAGACGGTCATCGAGATCACCGCGGGCTCCGCAGGCGCGTACGTCGCGTCGGTGACGGTCGACGGCTCGCCCTGGACCTCGGTCACCATCCCGCACAGCGTGGTCGTGGCCGCGTCGCGGATCGAGTTCACCCTGTCCGACGATCCGCAGGGCTGGGCGTCGGACACCCGCCCCGTCTCCGCCTCCGACGTGCACGGCTACCGGGACGCCCCGGTGGACGTCCTGCCCGTCGGAGCCTCGGCGCTCACCGACGACACCGGCGGCACCGTTACGTCGCTGGCCGCGGGGGAGTCCGTGTCCTTCGACGTGTCGTGCGCCGCCGCTTCGCTGTACACGGTGACGGTGGCATCGCCCGGGTCGTACTCGTGGCGGGTCGGCCTCGACGACACCGTCACCGCGGTCGACGGCGCCGAGTTCACGTGGGCCGGCCAGACCCGGGTGTTCCGCATCATCGGCGGGGGTTCGTCGTTCACGTTCACCGCGGGCACCGACCTGGCACTCACGCAGCTCGAGCTCATCGCGGCCGACGGACAACGCTGACCACGCGTTCACCGAGCGGGAGCATGCTCCCACCATGTCGATGAGCGCACCGTTCGATCCCGAACAGCAGGGCCGGTCCATCGCCGTGGACGGCAGTGACGAGTCCGAACTCCAGGTGGAGGAGGACCGCGGCGCCGACGTCGGCGACGACTCCGCCGACCTGAGCGTCTCGCCCGTCAGCCACCACGACGAGGACGAGGCCGGCGGCGGCCCGGTGTTCCGGCGTCCGCAGGCTGGCGAGCGGCTGCACCCGGACGACCTCTGACCGTTCCGGGGGTCTTCCGGGGATTCTTGGGCGATTGCCAAGCGGCTCGGGCATGCTCGTGCGCATGTCGATCGCGAACTCGTGGGACCCGTCCGGTGGCCGTGCAATCCCGGAGGACCAGGTCCGTCAGGACGGGCTCGAACTCGACGAGGACCCGGCGATGCTGGGGATCTCGTTCGACGTCGTGGGTGGCGCCTCCGCCGATCCCGCCGGGGTGTCCCCGGTCGACGTGAACGTTCCGACGCCGAGGTCTGCTGGTTCCGCCTCCGACGACTAGCGCGGCTTCGGTCGGATCGGCCGTGCGTCACTGTCTGACCGGTAGTATTCCGGAATGGTACCGACGGCCTACGTGGACGAGTCCGAGCCCGGAGACGAACGTGACCCCGGCGCGTACATCCTCGGGGCGGTGACAGTCGCCGACCGCGATGCTGAGCGGTTCCGGGACTCGCTCTGCGCCATCAAGCCACGATCGGCACGGAAGCTGCACTGGTCCGAGAGCGACGCCCGGCACCGCACCGGGATCGTCGGGATGCTGTGCGACCATCCGTTCGAAGCCATCGGGGTCGTGAGCGTGACTGACCGATCCGTCCGGAGCGAGCGCCGTCGCCGTCTTGCTCTTGTGCACTTGATCCTCGAACTCCGCGCGGGCGGTGTCGACCGAGTCGTCCTCGAATCTCGCGGGCCCTCGGACCGGAACGATCGCGCGCACCTCGACGCCCTGCGGTCACGCAAGTTGGTTCACGGGCTGGTGTTCGAGCACCTGCCAGGTGGCCGCGAGCCACTTCTCTGGGCGGCGGATGCGGTCTGCGGCGTGGTCGCGCTGGCTCGGCGAGGGGAAACGGCCTACCTCGAGCAGCTGGACCATGTGCTGAGCGTCCACGAACACCGTCGGTGAACGCGCGAATCCCCGGGCCCCGCTATACCGCAGGATCTCCCGGGGATCACTTCCGCACCCACCTCGATGGGGCGACTGGTCTCAGTGTGACATATCAGGCGGGATGGCGGAAGGGTCGGGGACCCGGTACTTGAACCCGACGTGCGAGCCGGTGAAGCCGAGACGCTCGTAGAACCGGTGCGCATCGGTCCGTGCAGCGTCCGACGTGAGTTGCACGAGCGGGGTCCCGAGGGCCGGCGCCGCGACGTCGGTGACCCAGCGCATCAGCGCACTCCCGATGCCGGCAGATCGGCGTGCACTGCTGACCCGCACCGCCTCGACGAGCAGTCGGGTGGCACCACGACGAGCCATCCCGGGGATCCGGGTGAGTTGCAGCGTCCCGACGAGCCGCCCGTCGGCGTCCTCGGCGACGAGCAGCGCGTTCGCCGGGTCGTCCACGATCGATCGGAGTGCCTCGGCGTACCGCGGTCGGTCCTCCGGCGCGGCGACGTCACCACGTGCAGCGCTGATCGGGTCGTCGGACAACAGTGCCATGAGCGCATCGAGGTCCTCGTCCACCGCGTCCCGCAGCGTCACCTCGCCGGAGCGTGTGGTCAGGCGGACAGGCAGGGCGAGGTCGTTGAGCACGATCCCACCCTGCCCGACCTGACCGGGCGGTCCCGGTTCAGGGAACGGTGTGTCCGGCCGCGGTGAAGATCCGGTACCACTCCTCGCGCGACAGCTCGACGTCCGAGCCGGCGGCCGAGTCCCGCACGCGCTGCGGGTTCGTCGTGCCGAGGACGACCTGGAAGTGCGCGGGGTGGCGGGTGATCCACGCGACCGCGATGCCGGTCGGGGTGACTCCGTGCGCGGCGGCGACCTCCTCGAGCACGTCGTTCAGCTCGGCGTACTGCTCACGGTCGCCCAGGAAGACGCCGTCGAAGAAGCCCTTCTGGAACGGCGACCAGGCCTGCAGCGTGATGTCGTTGATGCGCGAGTAGTTGAGGATGTCGTTGTCGCGGTCGACCGACTGCTCGAGGCCGCCCATGTTCGCGGTCAGGCCCTGCGAGATCACGTTGGCGTGCGTGATGCTCAGCTGCACCTGGTTGAACGCGAGCGGCTGGCGGACGTGCTTCTTGAGCAGGTCGACCTGGCCGGGGGTGTGGTTCGAGACGCCGAAGTGGTGCACCTTGCCGGCGGCGTGCAGCTCGTCGAATGCCTTCGCGACCTCTTCCGGCTCGACCAGGGCGTCGGGGCGGTGCAGCAGCAGCACGTCGACGTACTCGGTCTGCAGTGCCTCGAGCGACTCGTGCACGGACTCGAGGATGTGCTCGTACGAGAAGTCGAAGTACGCGCCCTTCGGCGTCGGCCGGATGCCGACCTTGGTCTGCAGCACGATCTCGGCGCGTTCCGCGGGCGTCAGCGTGACGGCGGCGCCGAACCGCTCCTCGCAGCCGTGCCACTCGCCGTAGACCGCGGCGTGGTCGAACATGTTCACGCCCGCGTCGCGCGAGGCGCTGTAGAGCGAACGGATGCCCTCGTCGCTCATGTCGTTGATCCGCATCAGTCCGACGACGACGTCGGAGGCGGTGAGGTCTGTCTGTGGCAACTCCAGTGTCTTCACGTCGTCGATCCTGCCAGCCGGTCCCCGGCACAGGCAGGCCCTGCCAGTACCTCAGGCGCGTTCGGGCAGCAGGACGGCGAGCACCTCGGAGCCGTCCGTCCACGTCCCGGTCAGCGTCTCGCCCTCGGGCAGGGCCGTACCGACGACCCGAGCGACGACGATCGTGCCGTGGTCGGTCGCGATCGACGTCACCGCACCCGTCGTCGTCGCGTGCAACGAGGTGATCGTGGGGGAGTCGGGTTCGGAGCCGCTGCCGCTGGCCCAGGCGTCCTTCGGCCGCTGTCCGGCACCGTTGGCCAACTCGAGCTCCGCTTCGTGCCCGCCGGTGACGATCGCCCGGCGCAGCACGTCGGCGTGCACGGGATCGCCCACCGCGTCGTACACCCACCGTCGTCCGAGCACGGAGTGGTCCATTTCGGTCACCAGGAACGCGTCGGCACCCGGCAGCGGTGCGTCCCGGTAGGTCAGTGGTGCCTGCAGGACCCGGCCGCCGTCGGTGCGGACGAGCAGCACTTCGATGCCGACCTCGCCAGCGGGGTCGTCGAACCGGAACTGCCCGACGACCCGGATCGGCGCTCCCGCGACGACGCCGCTCCACGCCTGGTCGGGGAGCCAGGCGGCGAGCGCCTCGGCCTTGGAGGGGCGGAGCGTTGCCTGCTCGATGACTGCCATGTCCTGACCGTACTGCCGCGCAGCACCGACATCCGGTCAGGGGGAGCCAGGCCCGTACGCTGGGCCGGTGCGTGACGACCTGCTGCCGATGCTCGCCTGCCCCGTGTGCGCCGAGCCCCTCGGCCGCGTCGACGGCGGCCAGGTCGGCTGCCCGAACGGTCACCGGTTCGACGAGGCGAAGCAGGGCCACCTGACCCTCCTGCCCGCGAAGCGCCGCGCACTCACCGCGGACACCCCGGAGATGGTGGACGCGCGGCTGCGGTTCCTGGGGCGCGGCTACTACGCGCCCGTCGAGCGGGCGCTCGCCGCGATCGTCGCGGACGCCACCGCGCCCGGCATCGTGCTCGACGTCGGTTCCGGCCCGGGGACCTACCTGGCGCATGCGCTGCGCGCGGCGGACGGGAGGCTCGGGGTCGCGCTCGACCTGTCGGCCGTCGCGATCCGGCGTGCGGCACGCGCCCACGAGCGCGCGGGGGCCGTCGTCGGTGACGTGACCGAGCGCCTCCCGGTCGTCGACGGCGCTGCCGCCGTCCTGCTCGACGTCTTCGCACCCCGCAACCAGACCGAGTACGCCCGCGTCCTGCACGCCGACGGCGTGCTCGTGGTGGTGACCCCGCGGACCGGCCACCTGGCGGAGCTCGCCGAGGCGACGATCAGCGTGGACCCGGAGAAGGAGCGCCGACTGCACGACTCCCTGACGCCGTCGTTCGCGCTGCGGTCCTCCGAGGACCTGATGTGGTCCATGGAGCTGTCGGCGGAGGACGTCCACGACGTCGTGCACATGGGACCGAGCCACCACCACGTCTCGGCGGAGCAGGTGTTCGCGCCGACGAGCGTGACCGCGACCGTGACGGTCAGCACCTGGAGCCGCTCGGGCTGATCCTCCGACCGGGTCAGCGCTCGCCCACGTCCCGCGGACTGTCCTGTTCGGCCCGCCGACGGGCGGTGTGGGCTCGCCCGCGCACACGGTCGACGGCCATCCCGATCCGGGCGAGCAGGAGGACGACGCCCAGGCTCCCGGCTCCGATCGGCGTCACGAACAGCCCGAGGTCGATGCCGGGCATCCGCCACCAGTCGATCGACCACGCGGCGACGAGCGCGAACCCGAGCAGGAGCGCGCCCGTCCACCACCACCGCCCGGGGACCCGGACGGTGCCGAGACCGGCGAGCACGAGGAGCGCCCAGCACCCCTCCGGCGCGAAGGACCGCGGGTCGCTCGTGCCGCAGGTGGACACCGCGCACTCCCACTCGACCTGGTCGGCCACGCCCGCGTACCAGTGGAACAGCAGCGCGGCAGCGACGACGGCGACGAGTGCGACCGGCGGCCCGATCCAGCGCCACACGCTGCCGAACCGGGAGCGGCGTCGGCGGGCGGCCACCCATCCGTGGCCGAGCTCGTAACCGGGCATCGGGCGGAACTCGGGCATGCCAGCACGCTATCGGCGGCCGGATTCCGTGGGGAAGTGGTTCACAAACGTCCGAGCGTCGGTGCGGGGCGGGACCATCCGGGCCGCACCGCCGCGTCACTCGGTCGGGGCCGCGACGTCGAGCTGCCAGACCACGCCGAAGCGGTCGCGCAGCTGCCCGGCCAACGGTGCCCAGGCCGAGGGTTCCAGGGGCTGCCGTACTTCGGCGCCCTCGGACAGTGCCGCCCAGTACCGCTCGATCTCGGCCGTGTCGTCGCCGTGCACGAACACGTAGAAGGCGTTCGATCCCTGGTCGTAGGGCTGCCCGGGCCAGACGTCGAAGGCCATGACGCGGAAGCCGGCGGCCGTGGAGACCTGCCCGAAGACGATGCGGTCCGCCCAGTCCGGGTCGTCCAGGGCGCCCATCTGGCCGTAGGTGGCGGCGGTGACCTCGCCGCCGAAGACCGATGCGTAGAAGTCGAGCGCCGCGCGGGCGTCGCCGTCGAAGTTGAGGTGGGTTGTCGTCTCGATGCTCATGGGACGAGGATCTCGGGCAATGCGGTCAGATCCTGTCCGCTTCTCGGACGAAGATGGACGCCATGGCCGGACCCTCCGCACGGATGCTCACGCTGCTCTCCCTGCTCCAGGTGCACCGCGACTGGCCGGGGGACGAGCTGGCCGGGCGGCTCGAGGTCAGTCCCCGTACGGTCCGCCGCGACGTCGATCGACTCCGTGGGCTCGGGTACCGGGTCGAGGCGCTCCGCGGACCGGCCGGCGGCTACCGGCTCGAGGCCGGCTCCGACCTGCCCCCGCTGCTCTTCGACGACGACCAGGCGGTGGCGATCGCCCTGGCGCTCGCCGTGGCACCGGCATCGGGGGCGGACGTCGCCGAGTCGGCGGCCCGCGCCCTGGCGACCGTCCGGCAGGTGATGCCCGCGCGACTGCGGTCCCGGGTCGACGCGGTGCAGGCCGTGACCGCGACGAGCCGGACCACCACCGACCCGGAGGTCCTGGTGGCGGTGAGCGAGGCCGTCCACCTGCAGGAGGTCTTCCGCTTCGGGTACGGCGACGACGAGACCCCGCACCGGGTGGAACCGCACGCCGTCGTCGCCCGGAACGGTCGCTGGTACCTGCTCGACTGGGATGCCGACCGCGACGACTGGCGCACGCACCGCATCGACCGGATCACGCCGCGGATGCGCACCCGCGTCCCCTTCACGCCGCGACCGATCCCCGGTGGCGATGCGGCCGCGTTCGTGTCCGCGCGGTTCAAGGGGTCGGCGGTCGACGACTTTTGGCCGTGCACCGGTTCGGTGACCACGACGGCGGACGATGCGCGGCGGATCGCGCCGTACCTGCCCGAGGACGCCGTGGTCGAGCAGCTCGAGGGCGACCGGGCCCGCGTCACCCTCGGGTCGTGGTCGTGGGACGGGCTCGCCGGAGTCGTCGCCGGGCTGGCCGTGCCGATCCGGGTCGAGGGGCCGGAGGAGCTCGTCGAGGCCGTGGCAGACCTCGCTGACCGGTTGCGCGTCAGTCGCCCGTGATGGATCCGCCGAAGAACATCGCCACCGGCGCGAGCACGACGAACGCGATGCACCCGATGGTCAACGCCGCCCGGCTCCGGCCACCACCGCGGAACCACCCCGTCGCGGCGAGCACGAGCGCCGCGACGGCCACGAGCCACGGCACGACGGACAACGGTGCCGCCCAGAACCACAGCAGCATCTGTCGCCGTTCGCCGAAGATCCACAGCGGCGCGAACACCGTCCCCCAGAGCACACCGAACCCGACGCCGGCGACCGCCAGCAGTCCGGCCGCCACGACGGACGCCGTCGTACCGGGACGGGCGGGGACCACGGGGATCGTCACGTCTCGATCGTAGGACGCCGGAACGCGTTAGGAGCGTGCATGCGTCCGCCAGGGCGGCGTCAGGGATCCGTTAGGAGCGGACTGGAGGCCCGGCGCAGGATCCAGCATCGGTTCGGCACCACAAGTGGTGCCGGTCCGCGTCACCCGGCGCGGACACCGCAGACCTTCTGGAGTCCCTCGTGTTCGACGTGTTCGTCGTCGCCGGTGTCCTCGCCGTGTTCGGCGTGGTGGCACTGATCGCCAAGGGGGTGGAACGGCTGTGATCGGCATCACCATCGCGGCCGCCGTCCTCGGCATCGCCGCTGTCGTGTACCTCGTCTGGGCGCTCGTGCGTCCGGAGCGCTTCTAGTGGGCGCCGCGGACCTGTGGGCGGGCATCGCCCAGGTCGCCACCCTCGTCCTGCTGCTCGTCGTCGCGTACCGCCCGCTCGGCGACTGGATGGCGAAGGTCTTCACACCCGTCCGGCACAACCGGGTCGAGCGCGGGGTCTACCGGCTGATCGGCGTCGACCCGGACGCCGAGCAGTCCTGGCCCGTGTACCTGCGCGGCGTGCTGCTCTTCAGCGTCGCCGGGCTCCTGCTCGTCTACCTGCTGCAGCGCATCCAGGTCGTCCTGCCCGGCGACCTCGGACTGCCCGGTGTCGGACCCTCGCTCGCGTTCAACACCGCGGCGTCGTTCGTGTCGAACACGAACTGGCAGTCGTACTCGCCCGAGGTCACCCTCGGCTACACCGTGCAGATGGCCGGCCTCGCGGTGCAGAACTTCCTGTCCGCAGCCGTCGGCCTGGCGGTCGCCGTGGCGCTGGTGCGCGGGTTCGCCCGTCGCAAGTCCGGCACCCTCGGCAACGTGTGGGTGGACATCGTCCGCGGGCTCGGCCGGCTGCTGCTGCCCGGGGCGTTCGTCTTCGCGATCGTGCTCGTCGCCGGCGGGGTCGTCCAGTCGTGGGGGAGCGGCACCGACGTCACCACGCTCATCGGTGGCACGCAGCACATCCCCGGCGGGTTCGTCGCCTCGCAGGAGGCGATCAAGGAACTCGGCACGAACGGTGGCGGCTACTTCAACGCGAACTCGGCGCACCCGTTCGAGAACCCGCAGGCGTGGACGAACCTCGTCGAGATCTTCCTCATGCTCGTCATCCCGTTCTCGCTCCCGCGCACGTTCGGGCGGCTCGTCGGGGACGACCGCCAGGGCTACGCGATCCTCGCCGTGATGGGCGCGATCTTCCTCGTGTCGCTGTCGGTCATGTCGATCGCCGAGCTCGGCGGCGGCGGGATCGCCACACACGCCGCCGGGGCCGCGATGGAAGGCAAGGAGAGCCGCTTCGGCATCCTCGGTTCGACGCTCTTCTCGACCGCGACCACCTCGACGTCCACCGGCGCCGTCAACGCGATGCACGACAGCTACACCCCGATCGGCGGGATGATGGCGCTCGTCAACATGATGCTCGGCGAGGTCACCCCCGGCGGCGTCGGCTCCGGCCTGTACGGCATGCTCGTGCTCGCCGTCATCACGGTGTTCATCGGCGGCCTGCTCGTCGGCCGAACCCCGGAGTACCTCGGCAAGAAGATCCGCGCCAAGGAGATGACCTTCGCGGCGCTGTACATCCTCGTCACGCCGACGCTCGTGCTCCTGGCCACCGGGCTCTCGCTCGTGATCCCCGGGGTCCGCGAACAGGTGCTCGGGACGTCGATCTTCAACCCCGGCAACCACGGGCTGACCGAGCTGCTCTACGCCTTCACCTCGGGCGCGAACAACAACGGCTCGGCCTTCGGCGGACTCACCGCGAACACCACGTGGATGAACTCCTCGCTCGGCGTCGTGATGCTGCTCGGCCGCTTCGTGCCGATGGTGTTCGTCCTGGCGCTCGCCGGATCCCTCGCGGCGCAGGACCGGGTGCCGGAGACCGCCGGCACCCTGCCCACCCACCGCCCGCTCTTCATCGTGCTGCTCGGCGGCGTCGCCGTCATCGTCACCGCACTCACCTACTTCCCGGTGCTCGCACTGGGTCCGCTCGCAGAAGGACTGTCATGACCACCGTGACCTCCGAGCACGAGGCGACCACCGCCTCCAGGCCGGCCATCCGCTCGTCCGCATTCGGACCCCGCCAGCTGGTGGCGGGCCTCCCGGGCGCCCTGCGGAAACTCGATCCGCGACTCATGTGGCGGAACCCCGTCATGTTCATCGTCGAGGTCGGCGCGGCGCTGACGACGGCAGCCGCCGTCGTCGAGCCGTCCGCCTTCACGATCGCCATCGCCGTCTGGCTCTGGCTCACCGTCGTCTTCGCCAACCTGGCGGAGTCGGTGGCCGAGGGCCGCGGCAAGGCCCAGGCCGACACCCTGCGGAAGACCCGCTCGACCACGAGTGCCCGCCGGGTGCTCGGGTACGCGACGTCCGACGCGGCCGCGACCGGCAACGCGACCGAGGAGGTCGCTTCCGTCGACCTGGCCAAGGGCGACGTGGTCCTGGTCGTCGCGGGCGAGGTCATCCCGGGCGACGGTGACGTCATCGACGGCATCGCGTCGGTCGACGAGTCGGCCGTCACGGGTGAGTCGGCACCGGTCATCCGCGAGTCCGGCGGCGACCGCAGCGCCGTCACCGGCGGCACCCGCGTGCTGTCCGACCGGATCGTGGTGCGCATCACCTCGACCCCGGGCGAGACCTTCATCGACCGGATGATCCGTCTGGTCGAGGGTGCGGCACGGCAGAAGACGCCGAACGAGATCGCGCTGAACATCCTGCTCGCCTCGCTGTCGATCGTCTTCGTGATCGTCTGCCTGACGATGCAGCCCATCGCGGGGCTCGTCGGTGCGACGGTCAGCGTGCCGGTGCTCATCGCCCTGCTCGTCTGCCTCATCCCGACCACCATCGGGGCCCTGCTCTCCGCGATCGGCATCGCCGGCATGGACCGACTCGTGCAGCACAACGTGCTCGCGATGTCGGGCCGCGCGGTCGAGGCCGCCGGTGACATCACGACGCTGCTGCTCGACAAGACCGGCACGATCACCTACGGCAACCGCCGGGCATCCCGCGTGGTGCCCGTGCCGGGCGTGACGACCGCCGACCTGCTCGAAGCTGCAGCGCTGTCGAGTGCCGCGGACAGCACCCCGGAAGGTCGCTCGATCGTCGACCTGGCGCGCGAGGACGGCGCCGCCGTGGGCCTGCCGGACGGGGCCGTCGAGGTGCCGTTCACGGCGCAGACGCGCATGTCCGGTCTCGACCTGCCCGACGGATCGCAGATCCGGAAGGGCGCCGCTGCGGCTGTGCTCGCCTGGGCGGACACCACCGAAGCCGGTGTCGTTTCGGCCATCGACGCGACCGTCGCGGAGATCTCCGACCAGGGCGGCACACCGCTCGTCGTCGGCCGTCGGTCGTCGACCGGTACGGTCACGCTGCTCGGCGTCGTGCACCTGAAGGACGTCGTCAAGGACGGCATGGCATCACGGTTCGCCGAGCTCCGGTCGATGGGCATCCGCACGGTGATGATCACCGGTGACAACCCCCGCACCGCGGCAGCCATCGCCCACGAGGCCGGCGTCGACGACTTCCTGGCCGAGGCCACCCCGGAGGACAAGCTCGCCTACATCAAGCGCGAGCAGGAGGGCGGCAACCTCGTCGCCATGACCGGTGACGGCACCAACGACGCCCCGGCCCTGGCCCAGGCGGACGTCGGGGTCGCGATGAACACCGGTACGACGGCGGCGAAGGAGGCGGGCAACATGGTCGACCTCGACTCCGACCCGACCAAGCTCATCGACGTCGTCCGCATCGGCAAGCAGCTGCTCATCACCCGCGGTGCCCTGACCACCTTCTCCATCGCCAACGACGTCGCGAAGTACTTCGCGATCATCCCGGCGATGTTCCAGGCCGCGTTCCCGGGCCTCGCGGCGCTCAACATCATGGGGCTGCACAGCCCGTCGTCCGCGATCCTGTCGGCGGTCGTCTTCAACGCGCTGGTCATCGTTGCGCTCATCCCGCTGTCCCTGCGTGGCGTCAAGTACCGCGCAGCCGCAGCGTCGTCGATCCTCGGCCGCAACCTGCTCGTCTACGGGCTGGGCGGCGTGGTCGTCCCCTTCATCGGCATCAAACTGATCGACCTCGTGGTCGGTCTCATCCCGGGGTTCTAGTCATGGCATCTGCACGTTCCACCTTCCGTTCCGCCGGTGTGGCGATCCGCCTCACCCTCGTCGCCACCGTCGTCCTCGGCGTCGGGTACCCGCTCGCCGTCTGGGGCGTCGGCCAGGCGGCGTTCCACGACCAGGCCAACGGCTCGATGGTCACGGACTCGTCCGGCAAGGTCGTCGGTTCCTCGTTGATCGGGCAGTCGTTCACCGGCAAGCAGGCCGACCGCTGGTTCCAGTCGCGGCCGTCCGCCGCCGGGGACGGCTACGACGCGGGGGCGTCCTCCGGCTCGAACCTCGGGCCGAACAACGCCGACCTGCTCAAGGCCGTCGAGGAGCGTCGTACCGCCCTGGCGAAGGCCGACGGGGTCCCCGCCGCACAGGTGCCGGCCGACGCCGTGACCGCCTCGGGCTCGGGGCTCGACCCGGACATCAGCCCGGAGTACGCACGCCAGCAGGTGGCGCGCGTGGCATCGGCACGGGGGTTGTCCGTCGCCACCGTGCGGCAGCTCGTGCAGTCGCACACCGAGTCGCGGCAGCTCGGGTTCCTCGGTGAGCCCGTGGTGAACGTGCTCGCGCTGAACCTGGCGCTGGCGAAGGCGTCCTGAGCGTGGGCGACCCCTCCGCAAGACACCGGTGCTCGCGCGTCGAACACCCGCAGACCGCGGTGCGACAGGTGAACACCGGTGTTTTGCGGAGACCGACCCCCGCACGCGAGAGGATGAGCACGTGAAGCGCGGGAAGCTGCGGGTCCTGCTCGGTGCAGCGCCCGGTGTCGGCAAGACCTACACGATGCTCGAAGAGGGGCGTCGGCTGCTCGACGAGGGTCGCGACGTGGTCGTCGCCGTCGTCGAGACGCACGAGCGCGCCGCCACCGCGGCCCTGGTGAACGGGCTCGAGGTGGTGCCCCGCCGCACCGTCTCGCACCGCGGAGTCGACCTGGACGACCTCGACCTCGACGCTGTCATCGCCCGGGCACCCGAGGTCGCGCTCGTCGACGAACTCGCCCACACGAACGCCCCCGGCAGCCCGAACGAGAAGCGCTGGCAGGACGTCGAAGCGCTGCGGGACGCCGGCATCGACGTCATCTCGACGGTCAACGTGCAGCACATGCAGTCCCTCGGCGACGTGGTCCGCGAGATCACCGGCACCGTGCAGCGCGAGACCGTCCCCGACGCCGTGGTGCGTGCGGCCGACCAGATCGAGGTCGTCGACCTGGCCCCGGCAGCGTTGCGCGAACGGCTCTCCGACGGGCTCGTGTACCCGGCGGCCCGGATCGACGCCGCGCTGTCGAACTACTTCCGCCTCGGCAACCTCACCGCCCTGCGCGAGATCGCCCTGCTCTGGCTCGCGGACGAGGTCGACGACGCGCTCAAGGCCTACCGCGCCGAGCACGGCATCGAACACCGCTGGGAGACCCGGGAGCGCGTGCTCGTCGCCCTGACCGGCGGCCCCGAGGGCGAGACCCTGCTGCGCCGCGGCGCCCGCATCGCCGCCCGCAGCGCCGGCGGCGAGCTCGCCGCCGTCCACGTGACCACGAACGACGGCCTGCGCGTGCGGCACCCCGGCGCGCTCGGCAAGCAGCGGACCCTGCTCGAGCAACTCGGTGGGACGTACCACCAGGTCGTCGGCGACGACGTACCGAGCACCCTGGTGCGGTTCGCACGGTCGATCGACGCCACCCAGATCGTGATCGGGGTCAGCCGCCGCAGCCGGCTCGCGGCCGCCATGACCGGTCCGGGCATCGGCAACACCGTCATCCGGGAGTCCGGCGACATCGACGTGCACGTCGTCACGCACGAGCGGGCCGGCGGCGGGATCACCCTGCCGAAGCTCGGGGGCAGTCTGTCCCGCGGACGCGTGATCGCCGGGTTCGTGCTGTCGGTCCTGGTCGGCCCGCTGCTCACCTGGGTGCTGTCGATCGGCAGCGACCCGGACGCCATCACCGTCGACGTGCTGGCGTACCAGCTGCTCGTGCTCGTCGTGGCGCTCGTGGGCGGGATGTGGCCGGCGGTGTTCGCAGCCGTGCTGTCCGGGCTGAGTCTCGACTACTTCTTCGTGCAACCCCTCTACATGGTGACGGTCCAGCAGCCGTGGCACCTGTTCGCGCTGGTCATGTACGTCATCAGCGCGGTGCTGGTCAGCTTCGTGGTCGACCGGTCCGCCCGCCGGTCACGTGCCGCCCGTCGGGCCTCGGCCGAGTCCGGGCTCCTGATGGGCATCGCCGGCAGTGTGCTCCGTGGTGACGACGCCCTGCAGGCGCTGCTCGACCGCACCCGTGAGGCCTTCGGCTTCGCCGGCGTCCGGATCCGCCAGGGCGACGAGGTGCCGGCGACCTCCGGCGAGTTCGGTGCGACGCCGGACGCGTCGACGACGCTCGCTTCCGGCGCCGTGCTCGAGTTCGCCGGCGCACCCGACGACCCGACCCAGCGCCGCCTGCTGCGGGTCGTCGAGCAGCAGCTCGACGCCGCCGTCGAGCATCGCGAGCTGACCCGCACGGCCGTCGGTGCTGAACGCATCGCCGCCGCCGACCGGGTTCGCAGCGCACTGCTCGCGGCCGTCGGCCACGACGTGCGCCGACCGATCGCAGCGGCCTCCGCCGCCGTGCAGACGCTGCGTGCGCCCGACATCGACCTGTCCGGACCCGACCGGGAGGCGCTGCTCGCGACCGCCGACGAGAGCCTCGGTCAGCTGGCGGTGCTGTTGGCAGACCTGTTGGACGTCAGCCGCGTGCAGGCCGGTGTCCTCGCGGTCACCCCGGCGTCGATCGCACTCGAGACGGTGGTCGCCCCCGCACTCGACGAGCTCGAGCTCGGCCCCGACGACGTCGACCTCGACCTGCCCGCCGACCTGCCGCCGGTGCTCGCCGACCCCGTCCTGCTGCAGCGCGTCGTCGTGAACCTGCTCGCCAACGCCGCCCGGTACGCCCCGGATGGCACCCACGTCCGGGTCGCCGCCAGCGCCTTCGCCGGCGTGGTCGAACTCCGCGTCGCCGACCACGGCCCCGGGATCCCCGCGGACCGCCGCGACGAGGTGTTCCAGCCGTTCCAGCGGCTCGGCGACACCGACAACGAGACCGGCCTCGGGCTCGGCCTGGCTCTGGCACGCGGGTTCACCGAGGGCATGGGCGGCACGATCGAGGTCGACGACACCCCGGGCGGTGGCCTCACCGTCGTGGTGCGGCTGCCGATCGCCGGGCACGTGGGAGTGGAGATCCGATGAAGGTCCTGATCGCTGACGACGACGCGCAGCTCGTCCGTGCGCTGTCGGTGACGCTCTCGGCGCGTGGGTACGACGTCGTCACGGCTCGGGACGGGCGCGAGGCGATCGACGCCGTCATCACCGAGCGCCCCGATCTGGTGCTCCTCGACCTCGGCATGCCCCGACTCGACGGCATCGGGGTGCTCGAGGGCGTCCGGGCCTGGTCGCAGGTGCCCGTCCTGGTGCTCTCCGGCCGGACCGACTCGTCGGACAAGGTCGACGCGCTCGACGCCGGCGCCGACGACTACGTGACGAAGCCGTTCCAGATGGACGAGCTCCTCGCCCGGCTGCGGGCACTCGGACGACGCCGGGTGGTGGCGACGGAGGAGACCCCGACGATCGCGATCGGACCGCTGCTCGTGGACCTCGTCGCGAAGCAGGTCACCCCGGCCGAGGGTCCGGCGATCCGCCTGACGCCCACCGAGTGGCGCCTGCTCGAGGTCCTGGTCACGAACCCCGACCGGCTGATGACCCGCGAGATGCTGTTGACCGAGGTCTGGGGGCCGACGCACGGCAACGACTCCGGGTACCTGCGCCTCTACATGGCCCAGCTGCGGCGGAAGCTCGAGCCCGACCCCGCGCACCCGCGCTTCCTGGTGACGGAGTCCGGCATGGGCTACCGCTTCGCCCCCGGGGCGTAGGAACCCGGTACGCGTCGCGGTCCCGTCGGTTCACGCCCGGGAGCTGAACGCCGCGAGCTCGGCCCGGGTCCGGGCGCCGTGCTTCCGGAGCAGGTTCGCCACGTGGTACTTCACGGTGTTGACACTGATGCCGAGCCCCTCGGCGATCTCCCGGTTGCCGACACCGGTCGCCACGAGCCGCAGCACGTCGCGCTCCCGCGGGGTCAGATCGCCGTCGTCGACCGCGTCCACCTCGGTCGGTCGCGGGTCGAGGGGCAGCGAGATGTCGAGCACGGACCCCCAGCCGGGCGTGCTCGCGACCTGCACCCGCCCGTCGAGCGTGACGACCCGCTCGGCGATCGGTCGCATGGCGTCGTCCTGCACGTCGAGCGTGCCGGAGCCGTCGTCGCGGAGCTGCATGAGCAGGTTCCGGCCGTCGCAGTCCCACTGGATGCGCACCCGCTTCGCCGCACCGTCGTCGACCAGGGCGAGCACCGCGGTCCGCACGATCGCCCGGGCAGCGTGGGCGACGTCACCGGGGAGCGCACGCCCGGTTGCCGGCGGCTCGACGAACTGCACGTCGAGGTCCCCGAAGCGCACGAGCGGCCGCAGGTCGGCGCGCAGCCGCGAGAACGCACCGGTGACCGGTTCGAGCAGGGTGCTCCGCTGCTGATCGGTCACGGTGCGCAGGTCGACGAGGGCGGCCGAGGCGATCTCGACGGCCTCGGCCCGGGCGGCCGCGTCGGTGACCCGCGACGACCGGAGCACGGCGAGGACGGACTCGAGGGTGAGGGCGTGCCGGTCCGCCTGCTCGGCGACGGTGCGGGCGTGCTCGGCGGCCGCGAGCCGGATGGCGGAGCCGCCCCGGGCCTCCAGGGTGTCGACCGATGCGTGCATGGAGGCGACCGTACCCGTCCCACCCGAGCGGACGGGCCCACCCGATGGGATGGGACCCCTGCCGGGGCGGGTAGCGGCGCGCAGGGTCCGCTGACGGAAGGATCGTCGTCATGGCAGCAACCACCGTCTCCGCAGCGCTCGACCTGGTCGTCCGCGAGGTCGGCGACCTGGCGGCCCGCCTCGACGACGCTCCCGCACAACGCGCACTCGACCTGATCGAGGGCGCCGACCGGGTGTTCGTCCACGGCGCCGGTCGCTCCGGCCTCGCCCTCCGCATGACCGCGATGCGTCTCATGCACCTGGGGCTCGACGCGCACGTCGTCGGCGAGGTCACCACCCCGGCCATCCGGCAGGGTGACCTGCTCCTCGTCGCGAGCGGTTCCGGGACGACCACCGGCATCGTGCAGGCCGCACGCACCGCGCACGAGGTCGGGGCATCCGTCGTGGCGCTCTCGACCACCGACGACTCCCCGCTCTCCGAGCTGGCGGACGTCACGATCGTGCTGCCCGCCGCGACGAAGACCGACCGCTCCGGCACCGCCTCGGCCCAGTACGCCGGTGGCCTCTTCGAACAGGCGGTCGCCCTGGTGGGCGACGCCGTGTTCCACGCCCTGTGGACCCGAGGCGGGCAGTCCGCCGACGACCTCTGGCCCCGTCACGCCAACCTCGAATGAAAGGCACACCCATGCAGCTCCAGTTCGCCATGGACACCCTGACCACCGAAGCCGCCCTCGAGCTCGCCGCCGCGGCCGCGCCGCACGTCGACGTCCTCGAGCTCGGCACGCCCCTGATCAAGAGCGCCGGCCTGTCCGCCGTCACCGCGATCAAGGAAGCGCACCCCGACAAGATCGTGTTCGCCGACCTCAAGACCATGGACGCCGGTGAGCTCGAGGCCGACATCGCCTTCTCGGCCGGTGCCGACCTGGTCACCGTCCTCGGTGTCGCCGGCGACTCGACGATCGTCGGCGCCGTCAAGGCCGCGAAGAAGCACGGCAAGGGCATCGTCGTCGACCTGATCGGCGTCTCCGACAAGGCCGCCCGCGCCCGCGAGGTCGTCGCACTCGGCGCCGAGTTCGTCGAGGTCCACGCCGGGCTCGACGAGCAGGCAGAAGAGGGCTTCACCTTCTCGACCCTGCTCGACGCCGGCAAGGACTCGGGCGTCCCGTTCTCGATCGCGGGCGGCGTGAACGCGTCCTCGGTCGCCTCGGTGCAGGATGCCGGTGCCCGCATCGCCGTCGCCGGCAGCGCGATCTACAGCGCCTCGGACGTCGGCGCAGCAGCCGCCGAGATCCGCGCCGCCATCAAGGCGTAGTCCCGGTCGCCCTTCCCGGGCGACGGCCGACGAGTGAGCAGAAGACGTCGGGTGCGACCACCGCACCCGACGTCTTCTGCGCACTGGATGCGGGACCCTGCCGGTCCCGCCCTGCCGGTCCCGCCCTGCCGGTCGCACCCCGCTCCGCGGTACCGTCGGGACGTGGGGATCGAACTGCGCCGCGTGACCGCCGACGACTGGGAAGCGTGGCGAACCGTGCGCCTCCGCGCCCTCGCCGACGCCCCGCACGCCTTCGGCTCGACGCTGCAGGACTGGGTGGACGCCCCCGAGCACCGGTGGCGCACCCGCCTGTCGATCCCGGGAGCGCTCGACCTGCTCGCGGTCGACACCGATGCCGACGGACCCGGCGCGGTCGTCGGGATGGCCAGCGGCGTCCCGCCCACCGACCCGGACGGCCCCGCGGAGCTCATCTCGATGTGGGTCGACCCGGCAGCGCGCGGCCGCGGCATCGCCCGTGCACTCATCGACGCGATCGCCACGTGGGCGGCTGCTTCCGGAGCCACCGAACTCGAACTCTCGGTGCTGCCCGACAACGCCGTCGCCCGTCGCGCCTACGAGCACGTCGGCTTCAGCGCCCGCGACGAACCCGGCGATCCGTTGCCGGACGGCCGGACCGAGGTCCTGATGCGCCGTACGGTGGCCACATGAACCGAGCGCTGCGCTGGACCACCTGGATCGTCGCCGTCGTCGTCCTGCTCGCGGTGGTGTTCCTCGTGTGGGCGCACATCGTCATGCAGGGCACGCGCAGTGCCGCCCTGCAGGTCTGGCGTGACGACCGGATCGCGGTGCGGGACGCCGGTGACTCGGTGGTGATGACCCCGACCGGCCAGGCCGACGGGGTCGGGATCGTGTTCATCCCCGGTGCGAAGGTGGATCCCTACGCCTACATGGCGACGTTCCGGCAGGTGGTCGCCAACGGCACGACGGTCGTCATCACGAAGCCGACGCTCAACCTGGCGTTCTTCGACACCCGGCCGCTCGCCACGTTCGAGGCCCACGCCCCCTCGGTCACGCGCTGGGCCGTCGGCGGGCACTCCCTCGGCGGGGTCCGTGCGTGCCAGCTCGCCCAGGATGCCGACGGTCTGCTGCTCTTCGGCAGCTACTGCGCGAACGACATCAGCCGCTCGTACATCGACGTGCTGAGCGTCTCCGGTTCGCGTGACGGCCTGTCGACGCCGGCCAAGGTCGACGCCGCGCGGGACAAGCTGCCGTCGACCGCCACCATGACCGAGATCCAGGGGTCGAACCACGCCGACTTCGGTGCCTACGGCGACCAGCCGGGCGACCGGACGGCGACCATCAGCCGTGCTGATGCCCGGCAGCAGATCTCGGACGCGGTCGAGGCCTGGGTGCGCGACCTGCGCTGACTCCGCGCGCCGACCGGCGGACGCACCACGGGCCTCCAGACGGTCTGCCTGGAGGCCCGTGGTGCGCGACGTCAGTGGATCACGCCCGCCTCGTGGTCGCGTCCGGAACGGCGCCCGGTGAACCGGGCGATGAAGTAGAGCACCACGCCGACGGCGAGCAGGATCGCGGCGTAGAGCCAGACCTGCCCGCTCTGCTGCGTGAGCAGCAGGACGCACGACAGCACCCCGAGCACCGGGACGAAGGTCCAGACCCGGAAGTGGTCGTGCTCGACGTGGTCGCGGCGGAGCACCAGGACGGCAACGTTCGTGCTGATGAACACGAAGAGCAGCAGGAGCACGACGGTCTCGGCCAGCACGCCCACGTCACCCACCAGGGTCAGGAGCATCGCGACGACCGTCGTGGCGACGATCGCGGTCCACGGGGTCTTCCGGTTCGGCAGGACCTTCGCGAGCAGGGCGGGCAGGAGCCGCTGCTCGGCCATGCCGTAGGTCACGCGGCTCGCCATGATCATCGTGAGCAGCGCGCCGTTCGCGACGGCGACCAGGGCGATGAGGCTGAAGACCCAGTCAGGGATCGGGACGCCGGTGGCGGAGACGACCGCGAGCAGCGGGCCGCTGGACTCGGACAGCTCGGACGCGGGCAGGGCGATCGCGCTGGCGAGGGCGACGAGGACGTAGACGACACCGGCCGTGGCGAGGGCGCCGAACAGGGCCTTCGGGTAGACGCGGCGGGGGTCGCGGACCTCTTCGGCGATGTTGGCGGACGTCTCGAAGCCGACGAACGAGTAGTAGGCGACGATCGCGGCGCTCAGCGTCGCCAGGGCCGGGTTCGCCTCGGACGGGAACGCGCCGATGCGCGAGACGTCGCCGCCGCCCCCGCCGATCATCACGGCCACGACGACGACCACGATGACGAGGCCGGAGACCTCGATGACCGTCATCACGACGTTGCTCCTGAGCGAGTCGGAGATGCCGCGGGCGTTCAGGCAGGCGATCAGGGCGAGGAAGACGATCGCGGTGGGCACCGGAGGCAGGTCGACGAAGGTGCCGAGGTAGTCGCCGGCGAAGGCGAGCGACAACCCGGCGGCGCTCGTGACACCGGCGGCGAGCATGCTGAAGCCGACCAGGAACGAGACGATCGGCGTCTTGTAGGCCCGTTCGGCGAAGACCGCGGCACCGCCCGCCTTCGGGTACTTCGTCACGAGTTCGGCGTACGACCCCGCGGTGAGCAGGGCCAGCAGGAGCGCGAGCACCAACGGTGCCCAGAGCGCTCCGCCGACGTCCTCCGCCAGGGTCCCCATCAACGCGTAGATGCCGGCGCCGAGCACGTCGCCCAGGATGAAGAGGAACAGCAGCGGGCCGGTGATCGCCTGGCGGAGCTTCGACTGCGAGCCGTCGTGGGGTGCGGCGGTGGTGTCGCTGGTCATGGAGTTGCCTTTCGTCCGGGTCAGCGTGCCGGGGTGTGTCTCGGAGGCTTCACAGGTGCGCCGCGGAGGGGGTTCCCCCTGCACAGTGCAGCCCCTGGTGAACTCTCTCCACAGCGTGCGGCGCGTCGGGACCCGGCACCTGGAGCGGTCCTAGACTCGTCGGGAGCCACACGTCCACCACCAGTCCCCGGAGGACCGCAGATGACGACGCAGGACCAGCGCACGCCCGCTCGACTCAGTGACCAGCGAGCGCTCCTGTTCGACCTCGACGGCGTGCTCACCCCCACCGCCGACGTGCACATGCGGGCCTGGAGCCGGCTCTTCACGCCGTACCTCGAAGCGCACGGGGTCGCGCCGTACACCGAGCAGGACTACTTCACGTACATCGACGGCAAGCCCCGGTACGACGGCGTGCGCTCGCTGCTCGAGTCGCGTGGCATCGACCTGCCGCAGGGCACCCCGGACGACGCGCCCGACACCGACACGGTGTGCGGACTCGGCAACCGGAAGAACGCGGAGTTCACGGCCGAGCTCGACGAGCACGGTGTCGAGCCCTACCCGGGCTCGCTGCGGTTCCTGACCGCCGCGATCGACGCCGGTCTGTCCGTCGCGGTCGTCTCGAGCTCGGCGAACGCCACCTCGGTGCTCCGGACCGCGGGCATCCTCGACCGGTTCCCGGTGGTCGTCGACGGGCTCGTCGCGCGCCAGGATGGCCTGACCGGCAAGCCGGCACCCGACACGTACCTCGACGCGGCAACCCGGTTCGGGCTCACCGCCGCCGAGTGCGTCGTGGTGGAAGACGCGACGAGCGGGGTCGAAGCCGGCCGCAACGGTTCGTTCGGTCTGGTCATCGGTGTCGACCGCGGCGCCGGGGCGGACGCCCTGCGCGAGCACGGTGCCGACGTCGTGGTGTCCGACCTCGCCGAACTCCTCGACGACCTGCCCGCACCGGTCGCCAGCACCAGCACCAGCACCAGCACGACGTAGGCCACCCGGCCGGGCGCTCCCTGCCTGCCCGCCGCACCGACGTACCCATCTCCCTCCCTTCCCACGGAGCAGCATGAACCCCATCACCTCGGACCCCCTCGACCGCGTCCGCTACCCGATCGACGAGTGGGCCCTCGTCGAGACCGAGTACACCCCCGACGAGCAGGGCGTCGCCGAGACGAACTTCGCCGTCGGCAACGGGTACCTCGGCCTGCGCGGCAACCTCGACGAAGGCCGTGGCGGCGTGCAGTACGGCACGTACGTCAACGGCTTCCACGAGACCTGGCCGATCCGGCACGCGGAAGACGCCTTCGGCTTCGCGAAGACCGGGCAGACGATCATCAACGCGCCCGACGCCAAGGTCATCCGCCTCTACGTCGACGACGAGCCCCTGGTGCTGGCCGAGGCCGACATCCTGCGGCACACGCGCCGGTTGGAGTTCCGTGGCGGGTACCTGTTCCGCGAGACCGAGTGGTCGACGCCGTCCGGCAAGCGGGTCCTCATCCGGTCGCGCCGGCTCGTGTCGTTCACCGACCGGCACCTCGCCGTCATCGACTACGAGGTCACCGTGCTCGACGCGGACGCCTCGATCCTGCTGTCCAGCCAGATCCTCAACCGCCAGGACGTGCAGGACGAGTACCACGCCGGCATGCGGGCCGCGGCGAACGCCTTCGACCCCCGCAAGGCCGAGTCGTTCACCGAGCGGGTGCTCGTGCCGAAGGTCAAGCGCAGCACCGGTGACCGTTCGGTCCTCGGGTACCAGGCGTCCAGCTCCGGCATGACGATCTGCGTCGGCGTCGAGCACCACATCGAGACCGAGAACAGCTGGGACGAGTCGTCGTCGATCGAGGACGACCTGGCGAAGCACGTCTACCGGGTGCAGGCCCGCGCCGGTCAGCCCATCCGCCTCGTGAAGCACGTGGTCTACCACACCTCGCGCGGCGTGCCCGTGCGTGAGCTTGCCGACCGATGCGAGCGCACGCTCGACCGCGCACACGCCGAGAACGTCGACGAGACCTTCGCGAAGCAGCGCGAGTGGCTCGACGACTACTGGGCACGCAGCGACGTCGAGATCACCGGCCAGCCCGCGATCCAGCAGGCCGTGCGGTGGAACCTCTTCCAGCTCGCGCAGGCCACGGCCCGCACCGACGGCCACGGCATCGCCGCGAAGGGCGTCACCGGCTCCGGCTACGGCGGCCACTACTTCTGGGACATGGAGATCTACGTCCTGCCGTTCCTGTCGTACACGGCGCCGATCGTTGCCCGGAACGCCCTGCGCTTCCGCTACAACATGCTCGACGCGGCACGGGCGCGAGCCCGCGAGCTGAACCAGCGCGGGGCGCTGTTCCCGTGGCGGACCATCAACGGCGAGGAGTCCAGCGCGTACTACGCCGCCGGCACCGCGCAGTACCACATCGACGCCGACATCGCCCATGCACTCATGCAGTACGTGCGGGCATCGGGCGACCGTGAGTTCCTGAAGCGCGGCGCCATCGACGTGCTCGTGGAGACCGCCCGACTCTGGGCCGACCTCGGGTTCTGGCGGTCCAACGGCGACAAGAAGTTCCACATCGACGGCGTGACCGGACCGGACGAGTACACGACCGTCGTCGACGACAACCTCTACACGAACGTGATGGCGCGGGCGAACCTGTGGTTCGCCGTCAACGCCTGCCGCGAGCTCGCCGCCGACGACGCCGAAGAGTACGACCGCATGGTGCGCCGGACCGGCCTGCGCCCCGACGAGCTCGTCGAGTGGGAGCACGCCGCCGAGTCGATGGAGATCCCCTTCGACCCGCACCGCGGCATCCACCCGCAGGACGCCCAGTTCCTCGACAAGGAACTCTGGGACCTCGAGAACACCCCCGACTCCAAGCGCCCGCTGCTGCTCCACTACCACCCGCTGGTGATCTACCGGTTCCAGGTGCTCAAGCAGGCCGACGTCGTGCTCGCACTGTTCCTGCAGGGGCACGAGTTCACGGCGGCCGAGAAGCGTCGCGACTTCGACTACTACGACGCACTCACCACCGGTGACTCCACGCTGTCGGCGGTCGTGCAGTCGATCATGGCGGCCGAGGTCGGGTACCACGACCTCGCCGACCAGTACTTCCAGACCGCGCTCTACGTCGACCTGGCGGACCTGCACGGCAACACCTCGGACGGCGTGCACATCGCGTCGACCGGTGGCATCTGGGGTGCGCTGGTCAACGGCTTCGGCGGCATGCGCGACCACGGTGGCCGGATGACCTTCAACCCGCGGCTGCCGAAGCACTGGGACCGTCTGTCCTACCGCCTGACGGTGCGCGGCTCGCGCGTGCGGATCGACCTGGAGCAGGACACCATGACGCTCACGGTCGAGACCGGTGCGGGCTTCACCGTGTGGGTGCACAACCAGCAGTGGGACATCGAGGCGGGGGAGCCCACCGTGGTGCCGCTGCCGCACCACGGGCCGCGGATGTCCGGGCACGCCCCGACCACGAGCGACATCCAGGGCACGCTGCGGGCGGACGGCTCGGTGATCACCGCGTCGATCCCGACGATCTCGCTCGAGCGCGACTTCGACCTGGACGAGACGACCGCCTGACACCGGTTCCTCCGCCCCGCGGTCACACGTCGCCCCGGTCCCGCCTCGCGGTGCCGGGGTGACGTGCACCGCGGGGTGCTCCCGGCACCTCCGAACGCGTTCAGTCGCCCCCGGGCACCGTGGTCTGCCGTGCCCTTCGGGTCGATGGCGTCTCCCCGGGCACGGTTCGTGCAACGAGAGGAGACATCATGGGCAACCGGTTCGAGGGCAAGGTCGCGATCGTCACGGGCGCGGGTTCGGGCATCGGCGCAGCGACGGCGCGCGCGTTCGTCGACGAGGGTGCGTCCGTCGTGCTGACCGACAGCGTCGAGGAGAAGGTCCGCACGGTGGGAGATTCCCTGCCGACCGACCGTGTCGTCTCCCTGCACGCCGACGTGGCGAGCCCGGAGGACTGGGAGACCGTCGTCTCCGCGGCGATCGACCGCTTCGACCGGCTCGACGTCCTGGTGAACAACGCCGGGACCTTCAGCTCGGGCGACATCACCGACATCAGCACGGCCGAGTGGCGCCGCGTCATCGAGACCGACCTGTCCGGGGTGTTCTACGGCACCCGGGCAGCGTTGCCGTTCCTGCGCGAGACGAAGGGTTCGATCGTCAACACGTCGTCGGTCTCCGGTGAGGACGCCGACTGGCGGATGAGCCCGTACAACGCGGCGAAGGGCGGCGTCACGAACTTCACGAAGGCGGCCGCGCTCGACAACGGGCAGTTCGGCGTCCGCGTGAACGCCGTCGCTCCGGGACTCATCTGGACCGACCTGACCCAGGAGCAGGCCGAGGACGAGGCCCTGCAGTCGAAGTTCGAGGAGCGGATCGCGCTCGGCCGTGGGGGTCGCTCCGCCGAGGTCGCCGAGGCGATCCTGTTCCTGGCCAGCGACGCTGCGTCGTTCATCACGGGCGCGGTCCTGCCGGTGGACGGCGGCACCATGGCGAGCAACGGGCAGCCTCCGCAGGCCTGAGCCTCCGCCGCGTCGGCGGAGATTCGGCCCGGCGGACACTTCGGGCGGTCAGGAACGCCCGGATCGTCCGCGGGAGCGAGTCTCGGCCCGCTTCGAGTGCACGAGCGTCACAGGAGCTTCCGCAGGGTGTTCGTGTTGCGGGTCGTCGTCGTGCGCTTGAAGCGTGCGGCGCCGGCCCGCTTGGCGAACACCGTGTCGGTGCTCGACCCCTTCGGGCACGACCAGTAGACGACGCCGTTCCCACGGGCGACCTGCTCGACCGCGTCGTCGAACTCGAGGTCGGCCACCAGGGCGTCGAGCGCTGCATCCTCGGACCCGAACACGACGTAGTCGTGCCGATCGTCGTCACGCGCGAAGGGGAACCCGTCGACGACAGCGGCGAGGGCGTCGTGCCGGACGAGCACGATCCAGGCGTCGTACCCGAACCGGTCGCGCAGCCCCTGCTCGATCGACGTCTTGAGCCGTCCGGCGGGCACGTCGGCTGCGAACACGACGTTGCCCGAGGCGAGCACGGTGCGGACGTCGTCGAACCCGAGCCCCCGGAAGAGTTCCGCGAGTTCGGCGCTGCGGATCGTGATGCCGTTCACGTTGACCCCGCGCAGCAGCGCCACCCACCTGTCCATGTCCGGACGCTAGCGGTCCGAGCCGTTCACGTCCACGTCCGGGCCACGCCCCAACCGGAGCCCTGCGGGACGATGTCGACCACCAGCGCCTCACCGTCGTCGTCGCTGGTCGCCTGGAACCGCCAGCCCACGGTGCGCTCGGGTGCGTGCGTGATCGCGGTCGGCAGTTCGGCGCGCGTCACGGTCAGCCGCGTGGGGGTGTCGCTCACCCGCCAACGCCGTCCGGCCCACACCAGCCGGGTCGGCGTGCCCTCGGCCCACCACACCGTGGCGGCCGTTTCGGTGATCATCATCGGGTCTCCTCGTTCGAACGTGTGTTCGAATGGTAGGTGTCGACCTCCGACGTCGCAACCACCGGCAGTGGACCTCGGCGGGTCGTGGACGAACCCCTCGAACGACGCAGCAACCCTCGTGTAGACGGGACCCATGACGAACGACGCACAAGGCCCCGACGCACAGCACCAGGTTCCCGAGGGGGTGTCCGAGGCCACGGTCGAGGCGCTCGGCAGCCTGTCCGCGGCGGTCGAGGTCATCGAGCACGCCCGTGGCCTGCTCTACGGGTTCCACCGCCTGACCGGCACCGCCGACCTGAACCTCGGTGAAGCGGTCGAGCAGCTCCGGAAGGCCGGGCACACCGAACTCGCCGAGCGCATCGACACCGAACTCGTGGGCCGCAACGTCATCGCGGGCCGCTGGACGTTCCAGATCGTCGAGGACTACGACGACGGCTACTACGCCCTCGCCAAGGAGCTCGAGCGCACCGCGCGGGACGAGCTCGTGCAGGGCCGCCGCCACCTGTTCGAGGCGGGCATGAAGGAAGACCGACGCACCCAGGACCAGCGCCACCACGAGGCGACGCCGAGCGACCTGCCGGATTGAGCACGGGCCTCCAGGCCGACGCGGCCGACGCCGCCGACGCGGCCGACGGAAGACGCCGGCGTCATCCGGACACGGCCCGGAAACGTCGAGACGCCGCCGGATTCGGCGGCGTCCCGATGACACGACGGCGTCTTGCGCCGGACCCCGATCAGCAAGGCCCCGCAGCAAGCCTCAACCGACGCCGAGCATCGTCTCCAGCGGCCCCCGCGCGAAGTACAGCAGGAAGCCCGCGGCGACGACGTAGAGCAGCCACGAGACCTCGCGGCCACGGCCGGACAGCAGCTTGATGAGCACCCAGCTGATGAAGCCGGCGCCGATGCCGTTCGCGATCGAGTAGGTCAGCGGCATGACGACGATCGTCAGGAAGGCGGGCAGGGCCGAGCCGAAGTCCGACCACGAGATGTCCGCGACCTGCGCGACCATGAGCGCACCGACGACGACGAGCCCGGCGGCGGCGACCTCGAGCGGGACGACCTGGGTGAGCGGCGTCAGGAACATCGACGCCAGGAACAGCAGCCCGGTGACGACCGAGGCCATGCCCGTGCGGGCACCCTCGCCGATGCCGGAGGCCGAGTCGATGAAGACGGTGTTCGACGACACCGACGCGCCACCACCGGCGATCGCGCCGACGCCCTCGACGACGAGCGCCGACTTCAGGCGGGGGAACGTGCCGTCCGGCTTCGCGACACCGGCGGCCTTGGCCAGCCCCGTCATGGTGCCCATCGCGTCGAAGAAGTTCGTGAACACGAGGGTGAAGACGAGCATCGACGCGGCGAGCGGGCCGATGCGGGTGAAGGCGCCGACGACGTCGGCGTGGCCGACGAGCGACAGGTCCGGCACGGCGAACAGTGCGCTCGGCAGACCGGGGGCGTTGAGGTTCCAGCCGGTCTTCGAGTCGACCGAGGTCGGCACCTGGAAGATCGCCTGCAGGATGATCGCGATGATCGTGGTCGCGACGATGCCGATGAGCAGCGCACCCTTGACCCGGCGGGCCATGAGCGTGCCGATGATGATCAGGCCGATCAGGAACACGACGGTCGGCAGCGCCCCGACGGAGCCGTCCTCACCGAGCTGCAGCGGCGGCGACGGGTTCCCGGAGGACCGCACGAAGCCGGAGTCGACGAGCCCGATGAACGCGATGAACAGGCCGATGCCGACCGTGATCGCGGCTTTCAGCTGAGCCGGGACGGCGGTGAAGATCATCGTCCGGATGCCCGTCAACGCGAGGATCACGATGATCACGCCGTTGATGACGACCAGGCCCATCGCCTCGGCCCAGGTGACCTGGTGCACGACGCTGACGGCGAGGAACGAGTTGATCCCGAGCCCCGCGGCGATGCCGAACGGCAGGTTCGCGATGATGCCCATCGCGATGGTCATGACGCCGGCGACGAGGCCGGTCGCCGCCGCCACCTGAGCGTTCTCGAGCCACCCGCCGTTGACGTCCTTCGCGGCCTGGTCGGCGCTGAACCCACCGAGGATGAGGGGGTTCAGGATCACGATGTAGGCCATCGTGACGAACGAGACGAGGCCACCGCGGACCTCGCGGGGGATCGACGATCCGCGTTGCGTGATGGAGAAGAATCGATCGAGGCCGGTCGCGAAGCGGTTCCGGGGCGTGGTGTCGGTCTGCGGGGCGCTCACCACGAGAGTTTAAAGGACGCTGGGTTTCGGGCGTGTCACACCGGTCTCACAGGTTCCGGCGGCCGGGAGGCCCGTCCCACGCGGGTCGCGCACGTCGCGCTGGGCGTATGCCCGCGTTCTCCGGCCAGGGCTGGTGTTGGATGAGCGGGTGACGTCACACATGGACCGCGCCCGTGTGGAGGCCGCCGTCCGCGAGCTGCTGCTCGCCATCGGCGAGGACCCCGACCGCCCGGAACTCACCCGCACCCCCGCCCGGGTCGCCGACTCGTACTCCGAGTTCTTCTCCGGGATCGGCACCGATGCGGTCGCGATCGCCCGGGACGGCACCGTGCACGCCGAGGACGGCGAACGCGGTCGGCTCGTCATCGTCCGCGACGTGAAGTTCCGATCCGTCTGCGAGCACCACCTGCTGCCGTTCCTCGGGGTCGCGCACCTGGCGTACGCCCCGGGGGAACGGCTCATCGGCCTCGGCACGCTGGCACGGGTGCTCGACGCGGTGGCCTCCCGCCCGCAGCTGCAGGAGCGGCTCGGCGAACAGGTCACCGCGACCATCGCCGAGGGCCTCGGCGCCGAGGGTGTCCTGGTGGTCCTCGACGCGCAGCACCAGTGCGTGACGACGCGTGGAGAGCGCCAGACCGGTTCGACGACGGTGACGGTCGCGGCGACCGGCTCGCTGGCCGACACCGCGGGACGGGCCGAGGCGATCGCGCTCATCGGCGCGGGGCGTGGGACCGATGCCGCGGGTGCGGCGACTGCCGAGGCGGGCGCATGACCGGCCTCCCGCACGTCTCGGGCGAACACGCCGCGGGCGGACCCGACGCGGCCGGACCCGGCTGGGTCGTGCCGGACCTGCGGCACCCGGTCCGGACGTTCGGACGCCGCACCATCGACTTCGACCACCGCATCGCCGTGATGGCGATCGTGAACCGCACCCCGGACTCGTTCCACGACCGCGGCGCCACCTTCGAACTCGACCGGGCCGTCGCCGCCTCGGTCCGCGCAGCCGAGCAGGGTGCCGACTGGGTCGACATCGGCGGCGTGAAGTTCGCACCCGGCCCGGAGCTGCCCGCGTCCGACGAGATCGACCGGGTCGTCCCCGTCGTCGAGCAGCTCGCCCAGCAGTCCGACGTCGTCATCAGCGTCGACACCTTCCGACCCGAGGTCGCCGCGGCGGCGATCGCAGCCGGCGCGACCGTCGTCAACGACACCACCGGCCTGTCCGACCCGCGGATGGCCGCCGTGGTCGCCGACTCCGAGGCCACCGTCGTCATCACGCACTCGCTCGCCGAACCCCGTCGTCCCCTGCCGGCCCCACCGCAGTACGCCGACATCGCGGGCGAGGTCGTCGCGTTCCTGCGCGAACGGGTCGACCGGGCGCTCGCCGCGGGCATCCCGGAGTCGCGGATCATCGTCGACCCGGGCCACGACCTGCACAAGAACACCGTGCACACCCTCGAGATCACCCGGCGCCTGCCCGAGGTCGTCGCCCTCGGCTACCCGGTGCTCGCAGCAGTGTCGAACAAGGACTTCGTCGGGGAGTCGCTCGGCCGCCCCCGCGGGGAACGGCTCTCCGGATCGCTCGCCGTCGCGACCGTGAGCGCGATGCTCGGCGCCCGGATCGTCCGCATGCACGACGTCGCCGAGAGCGTCGACGCGATGCGCATGGTCGAGGCCACCCTCGGATGGCGCACCCCCGTGGAATCGAGGCACAACACGTGACCGTCCTGCCCCCGTCGATCGCGGACCTGTCCGACGACGACCTGCTCGAGCTCTACACCGCCGACGTCGGGGACCCCTGGCTCCGGGTGAACTTCGTCGCGACGCTGGACGGCTCGGCCTCGGCCGCCGGCGTGTCCGGGTCGCTCGGCGGCGACGACGATCTGCGGGTCTTCGACCTGCTCCGCCGCGTGGCCGACGTCGTGCTCGTCGCCGCCGGCACCGTCCGTGACGAGGGCTACGGACCGATGGTCCTGCACGACGCCGACGTCGCTTGGCGTCGGGCCCACGGCATGCCGGACCACCCCGTGTTCGCGATCGTCACCGGGTCGCTGTCGCTCGACCCGGCGTCGCGGGTGTTCACCGAGGCACCGGTGCGGCCGATCGTCCTGACCTCGGCGACGGCGGCTGCCTCGGCGACGGCCCGGGTGCTCGCCGAGGTGGCCGACGTCGTGTCCTGCAGCGCGGACGACGACCCCGACTCGGTGGACGCCGGACGGATCCGCGGTCTGCTGGCCGATCGTGGCCTCGGGACGATCCACTGCGAGGGTGGTCCGTCGTTCCTCGGGGCGCTCGTCGCCGCGGACGCCGTCGACGAGCTGACCCTGACGATCGACCCGTCGCTCGAGGGCGGGGAGGGGCCGCGCATCGCCCGCGGGTCGTCCCCGGAGCTCCGGCGGATGCGACCGGCGCACGTGCTGCTCGGCGCCGGCGACGTGCTGCTCACGCGGTACGTCCGGGCGCGCTGACCCCCTTGGGCTAGGGTCGGGCGCGTGATCGACATCGTGGCGTCCGGGGTCCTCTTCGACATGGACGGGACCCTCGTCGACTCGACCGCGGTGGTCGAGGCGACCTGGACCCGGTTCGGCCACGCGAACGGCATCGACCCCGACGAGATCCTCGCGTTCTCGCACGGACGGCAGGCGATCGACACCCTGCGGCGCTTCCTGCCCGACCTGCCCCTGGCCGAGCAGCAGCGGATCGCGGCGGAGCTCGTCGCCGAGGAGACCGCGAGCACCGAGGGCATCCTCGAGATCCCCGGCGCCGTCGCCTTCGTGCAGCGCCTCGTCGACCTCGGCGTCCCGGTCGCCCTCGTGACGAGCGCGCCCCGTGACCTCGCCGCGGGCCGGATGGCGGCCGCCGGGTTGGCCGTGCCCGAGGCCTTCGTCCCCTCGGAGGACGTCGAGCACGGCAAGCCCCACCCCGACGGCTACCTGCGCGGCGCCGCCCTGCTCGGTGTCGACCCCGCCGACTGCGTGGCGTTCGAGGACGCCCCCGCCGGCCTGGAGTCCGCCATCGCCTCCGGCGCGGCCACGGTCGTCGTCGGTCCCCTCGAGCACCCCGTGACCGCCGGGCTGCACCGGGTGCACGGGTACGACGGGCTGACCGTGGAGCGCGACGGCGGCGCCTTCCGCATCCGGGGCTGAGCCCCGGCCGGTCAGGACACCCCGCCCGCCCTGCGCCGAGTGGTCGCGAACCGTCGGCTGCGCCGTCGCCAGCCGACACTTCGTGGCCACCGCGCGGACGTGAGCGGGGAGTTGCGGCCGGTCGCGCTGTCGGCCTGGAGGCCCGTGGCGGGCCCGCACCGTGCCTCCCGTGCGACCGTGGGCGCGTCCACGGCGCCCCGCCCGCCGGTCTGGACACCCCGCCCGGCGTGCGCCGAGTGGTCGCGAGCCGTCGGCTGCGCCGCCGCCAGCCGACACTTCGTGGCCGCCGCGCGGACCTGAGCGGGGAGTTGCGACCGGCCGCCGGGCGACATGTCGTGACCGCCGGGCGGACCTGAGCGGGGTGTCGTGACCAGTCAGCCGGGCGCCGCACCGCTCCTGGAGGACTGCCCAGCCGACCCCGACGACCCTCGGGTGTGCGGCCGGAACGACCGGGCCGCGGAAGGAGCGATCATGGCAACTCTCGACGGCAAGAAGATCCTCGTCATCACGACGAACTACGGCGTGGAGCAGGACGAGATCGTCGTCCCCACCGAGCAGCTGCGCGAGCGCGGTGCCTCGGTGACCGTGGCGGCCAAGGAGACCGGCACGATCCAGACCCTGGTCGGCGACAAGGACCCGGGGCAGACCCTCGAGCCCGACACCACCCTCGCCGGTGTCGACGCGAACGACTTCGATGCCCTCGTCATCCCCGGTGGCACGATCAACGCCGACACGCTGCGCCAGGAGTCCCGCGCGGCGACGCTCGTGCAGGCCTTCGCCGAGGCGAGCAAGCCGGTCGCGGCGATCTGCCACGGCCCGTGGACCCTCGTCGAGGCGGGCGTGCTGTCCGGCAAGACCGTCACCTCGTTCCCGTCGCTGCAGACCGACCTGCGCAACGCCGGTGCCGAGTGGGTCGACCGGGAGGTCCAGGTCGACGGCGGCTTCATCACGTCCCGCACCCCGGACGACCTGCCGGCGTTCGTCGACGCGATCGAGAGCGCCCTCACCGCCTGAGCGCCTCGTCGCCGAGCCGAGTCTCGGCCGACCGGACACCGTGCGCCTCCGGCTGTCGACGAAGTGTCCGCCGGGCCGAGTCTCGGGTACGCCCGGGCGCCCGACGTCGCCGGCGTCAGCCGAGCGGCACGGGGCGGGCAGTGCGGAGCACCGCCGGACCGAGGGCGAGCACACCGTCGGACTCCGGATCGCACCGCGCGCCGCCCCGGCCGCGCATCGCCCGGAACGCACCGGGGGCCACCTCGTGGTCCATCCAGGCGCAGGGGTTCGCCGCACGGTAGCCACGGAACCGGACGGCACGACCGAGGTCGCCGCTGCCGCTGCCGTCGCCACCGGGGAGCAGGCTCTCCAACGAGAACGGCTGGCCCCGCAGCGCTTCGACGTCGGCGCCGCGCAGGAACACGTTCCGCCGGGTCGCGACGGGGTCGACGGTGGTGCCGATCGCCTGACCGACCGCCTCGAGCCCCTCGAGGCCGATCACGGTGACCGAGGCGTGCACGTGTGCCCGCGCGGCGAAGTAGCGGTCGCCGACGATCCCGAGCCCGGCCCGCAGCTCGATCCGGTCGCGCCGTTCGTCCGGGTCCGTCGACCGGGGTGGCAGCGCGCCGTCGGCGGGGCGCCCCTCGTACCGGTGCCGCGGTGAGACGAGCAGCAGTGCGATCTCGACCTCGGTCCGGAACGGCAGGTCGTCGAGCCCGGCCATGTCGTCTGCTGGGGTCACGCTGCCAACGCTAGCCGGGCCTCCCGGCCGTGCGCTGCCATGTCTGCCTGCTGTGACACGCCGTCGTGGCGCCGGGACGCCGGCTTCTTCGCGAGACGCCGCGGATTCCGGCGGCGTCTCACGCGGTCGGCGGCGTCTCGACGAGACGGCGGCGTCATGGCCACCTGGCCCTGCGCTGCTCCGTCCGATTCCCGCCAGTCGACGTCGGTGGCGCGTGCCAGGCTGAGGCCATGACCAGCCCGGACACCGACGCGCAGCACGACGCGCTGCACGCCGAACGACACCGCGCCGTCGCCTCGCGCGATGCTCGGTTCGACGGCCAGTTCGTCACCGCCGTGCACTCCACCGGCATCTACTGCCGCCCGAGCTGCCCCGCCCGCACACCGAAGGTCACGGGCGTCACCTTCTACCGAACGAGTGCCGCAGCACACCTGGCCGGCTTCCGTGCCTGCAAGCGCTGCCTGCCCGAGGCGACCCCCGGCAGCCCCGAGTGGGACCTGCGCGAGGACGTCGCTGGACGGGCGATGCGCCTCGTCCTCGACGGCGTCGTCGAGCGCGACGGCGTCCCCGGGCTCGCCGCACGCGTGGGCTACTCGGAGCGGCAGCTCAACCGCATCATGACCGCCGAGCTGGGTGCCGGGCCGAAGGCGCTCAGTCGAGCACACCGCGCGCAGACGGCCCGCACCCTGCTCACCTCGTCGGACCTGCCCGTCGCCGACGTCGCGTTCGCCGCGGGGTTCGCCAGCGTCCGACAGTTCAACGACACCGTGCGCGAGGTCTTCGCCGTCACCCCGACCGAGCTCCGCGCACGCCGGGTCGGCCGAGGCGACGGCGACCCCGACGGCGCACTGCACGTCCACCTGCCGGCCCGGGCACCCTTCGACGCGCAGGGCCTGCTCGACTGGCACGCGCTGCACGCCCTGCCGGGCACGGAGCAGGTGGACACCGACCCCGCCGGTCGAGTCACGTCGTACGGGCGGCTGGTCGACCTGCCTGGAGGCCCGGGCTGGTTCAGCGCGTCGGCCGCCGTCCCCGACGTGCCCGGTCGGGGCACCGGGATCGACCTGCGCGTGCGCGTCGCCGACCTGTCCGACCTGCCGGCGCTCGTGGCGCGGGTGCGCGCCCTGTTCGACCTCGATGCCGACCCGGTGGCGGTCGACGCCGTCCTCGGAGCCGTGCCCGAGCTCGCCGGCCCCGTCGCACGGGTGCCCGGCCTGCGGCTGCCCGGCGCGGTGGACGCCCACGAGATCGTGTTCCGCACCCTGATCGGGCAGCAGGTCTCGGTGGCCGCGGCGCGCACCGCCCAGACCCGGCTCGTGGCCGCGCTCGGTGCGCCGGTGCCCGACGCGATCCGGCCCGGCGGGCTGCTGTTCCCGTCCGCAGCGGTGGTCGCCGAACGCGGGCACGAGGTCCTGCGCGGTCCGGCCGCGCGCGTCGACACGATCCTGCGGGTGGCTGCGGCGCTCGCCGACGGGTCCCTGGTGGTGGACGGCGCGCAGTCCCTCGGTGACCTGCGCGACGGACTGCTCGCGGTGAAGGGCATCGGGCCGTGGACCGCCGACTACGTCGCGCTGCGGATCCGGCACCACCCCGACATCTTCCTCCACAGCGACCTCGCCGTACGGAACGGTGCACAGGAACTCGGGCTGCCCGGAACGGCGCGCGAGCTCTCCCTATGGTCGGAGCAGGTGGCCCCCTGGCGGAGCTACCTCACGATGCACTGCTGGCGACCGATCATCGACCGCGCGATGACCGCGACCGCCGGCGCCCGTGCAGCCCGTGCCCCCGAGGACCCCCGGAAGGACGACCGATGACCGACGCAACCATCCAGACCCTGGACACCCCCGACGGGCCGTTCACCGTGCTCGAAGACGCCGAGGGCAGGGTCCTCGCCTCCGGGTGGACCGACTCCGTCGAGCGGATCCTCGCCCGCCTGGCCGACCGCCACCGCCCCGATCGGGTGCTCGACGGCGTGGTCGCCTCGGCCGACGCGGTCGACGCCTTCTACTCGGGCGAGGTCGAGCACGCCATGCAGGTGCCCGTGCGGCAGTTCGGCACCGAACTCTTCACCGAGGGGTGGAGGCAGCTCCGCCGGATCCCCGCCGGCGGCACGCTGACCTACACCGGGTTCGCGGCGGCGATGGGGCGACCCGACGCCGTACGGGCGGCGGCGAGCGTGTGCGCCCGGAACGCCCCGGCACTGTTCGTCCCGTGCCACCGGGTGCTGCGCTCCGACGGCACGCTCGGGGGCTTCGCATGGGGGCTCGACGTCAAGCGGTCCCTGCTCGAACGAGAGTCGGTCGGCACCACGGCACTCGTCTGAATTGTACAAAACGCTCTAGAATGTACAGGTGAGCGAAGTGTCGATCTCCGAAGCCCGTGGCCGTCTGGCGTCGATCATCGACGACGCCCGGCATGCACCCGTCTACCTGACCCGGCGCAACAAGCGCGTCGCGGCCGTGGTCGACGCGGCCGTCCTCGACCGGTTGCTCGAGGCGGCGGAGGACCTGGACGACCTGGTCGCCTACGACGAAGCCGTCGCCGAGAGTGCCCGCATCGGTGGCGAGAACGTCAAGTGGGACGACCTCAAGCGCGAACTCGGCCTCGGGTGACGTACTCGGTCGAGGTCATCCCGGCCGCGCAACGCGTCATCCGCAAGCTCCCGCTCGACGGACGGCGGCGGATCGAGGGGCTCCTCGCGATCCTCGCCGAGCACCCCCGGCCACCCGCCGCACGCAAGCTCGTGAACCGGCCCGGATGGCGAGTCCGCTCGGGGGACTACCGACTGATCTACCGGATCGACGACGGCAAGCTCGTCGTGGTGGTCGTCGACGCTGGGCACCGGCGCGAGGTCTACCGGGACCGCTGAGCCGTCAGTCGTCAGCCGATCGTGCCGCGCAGGCTGTCCACGTGCAGTTCGACCAGCGCCAGGACCCGCTCCGGCGCACGCGCCGTCGGGTCCCACGTGTGCTCGATCGCCAGCCCGTCGATCAGCGCGTGCAGCCGGTCCGCCTCGTCGGTCAGGTCGCGATCGGCGCCGAGGCTGCCGTCCTCGCGCAGGATCTCCAGCGCCCGGGTGCACACCCGGCTGACCCCGTCGTTCAGGCGTCGAGCGCTCGCGGCCAGGTGTTCGTCGGTGCGCGCGAGCACGCCGAGCTGCACCTGCGCCAGGATCTCGGTCGTGCGCTCGGCGTCGAGCGGCAGCACCTGGGCGAGCACGTCCAGTGCACGGGCCCGGCCGGTCGAGCGCAGGGACGTGAGCCGAGCGATGACGCGTTCCTCGATGATCGTCAGGCAGTGCTCCCGCAGGGCGTGCTGCGTCGGGAACACGCGACGGAGTGAGGCCGGAGCGATGCCGGCCTCGTCCGCGACGTTCCGCACCGACAGCGCGCTCAGGCCGTCCCGCTCCAGGATCCGCAGGCACGCGGCGGCGACCAGGGATCCCCGTTCCTCCAGGTCGACGCGTCGTGGCACCGGGTCAGCCTACGACCGGGCCGCCTGTCCCGTCGGTGCACCGGCGGCGGGCCGGCGCGGCCAGATCGTGTAGCTGATCGCGCGCACCAGCTCGATGCCCATGAGCAGCCCGAGCAGGGACAGGTTGCCCTGCAGGTCGCTGGTGCGCTCCGGGTCCCCGACGACGAGGACGAGCACACCGATGACCCCGCCGGCGATCAGCACGGCGAGCCCGGTCCGCAGCACGTCGCCCCAGCAGTGGGCCGTGTGGCGCCGTCCGCTCAGGCGCTCCGGTGCGGGACCCCCGGCGAACCGGTGCGTGAACCGGACGTCGGCCCACGCGATCATCCGGTGCCCGTACACGACCGAGAAGCCGATGTAGATCGCCGCGAGGCCGTGGTGCCACGTCGCCGTCCCACCACCGAGCAGGTCGACCGTGACGACGGCGAGCAGGATGACGTCGATCACGGGGGCCGCGACGAGCATGGCCGCCCCCAAGCGCGGACGCCGCAGCAGGTACCGGGTGGCCAGCCCACCGAGGATCGCGACCCAGAAGGCGATCTCGCAGGCGACGATGGCGATGAGCGTCATGGGATCCCCGATGCAGTGGTGTTGATTGCTGAGTACAGGTGTACTCAAACAGCATGACACGGTGACCACCACAGCGTCGAGCGGCGGTGTTCTGCCCCTGGAAGCGGGGGGAGACACGGACCTCCACGCCTGCGACACTCGGAGCACCGGTAATCCGCACGGTCCCCTCCGAGGCCCGACGCATCGCCGTCGACAGCCCGCAAAGGACCCCATGCTCCCTCCCGTCGACCGAACGGTCGTCTCCTCCGACGGCACCACCATCGCCGTGTCCGAGGCAGGGGACGGACCGGCGGTCGTCGTCGTGGGCGGTGCCTTCGACCACCGGGGGACCCCGTACCTCGACCGCGTGGTCGCCGAGCTCGCTCCCACCCATCGTGTCGTCACCTACGACCGACGCGGTCGCGGTGCGAGCGGCGACTCGGCGTCGTGGGCGATCGAGCGCGAGGTCGACGACCTCCGCGCCGTCGTCGAGAGCGTCGGCGTCCCCACGACCGCCGTCGGCATCTGCGTCGGTGCCGGTGTCGTCCTGCACGGCCTCGCCACCGGCCTGCCCGTCGACGGCGCCGTCCTGTGGGAACCGCCGTACCGCGCCTCGGTCGACCCGCACGCCGACGACGTCGTCTTCGCCGACCTGCTCGACGAGCACGTGGTCGCAGGCCGCCGCACCCAGGCCGTCCGCGGCTTCCTGACCCAGGTGCTCGGGCTCCCGATGGGCCAGGTCACGGCGCTCCGACTCAAGGGCTCGCTCTGGCGCTCCCTGGTCGTCGACGCCCACGTGCTCAGCCGCGAGGTCCGGGTGCTGAACGGCCTCGCCGTGCCCGAGCGGGTCGCCGCAGCCGTCGGCGTGCCGGTGCTCGTCGGCGCCGGCGGTGACGGTCTCGAGTGGATGCGTCGTGCGGCCCGCGCCGTCGTGGACGCGGTGCCGGGTTCGGAGTACGCGGAGGTACCCGGGCAGGGACACGTCCCCGCCCCCGCCGCCCTCGGAGCACTGATCGACCGCGTCCGGAGCCGGATCGTCTCGCCCAGCAGCTGACTGCGAGAGGATGGGCTGGTGAACGCACCCCGCCTCGGTCTCCTGCTCGACGTCGACGGGCCCATCGCCAGCCCGGTCTCCCGCACCATCGCGATCCCGAGCATCGTCGCGGACCTCGTCGCGCTCGCTGCCGAGGGCATCCCGATCGTCTTCAACACCGGCCGCAGCGACGCCTTCATCCGCTCCGAGGTCGTCGGCCCGCTGCTCGCCGGTGGCCTCGCCGAGGGCGGCCGGGTGCACGCGGTCTGCGAGAAGGGTGCCGTGTGGTGCTCGATCGGCCCGCAGTACGACGGCGGCATGGGTGAGCTGACCGTCGCCGAGGACCTCGCGCTGCCGCGGGACTACGCCGACGAGATGCGCGAGCTGGTCCGCGCCGAGTACGCCGACCTGGTGTTCTTCGACGAGACGAAGCGCGCGATGGTGTCGATCGAGCAGCGCGTCGAGGTGCCGAACGCCACGTACCTCGCCCGCCAGCCGGAGTTCGACGCGAAGGCGATGGCCGCGCTCGAGCGTCGTGGCCTCGGTGTCCGCCGCCTCGACGATGCCCGACCCGACGCCGACGGTGCCGTGCAGTGGCGCATCGACCCGACCATCATCTCCACCGACGTCGAGTCCGACCGCAGCGGCAAGGACCTGGGTGCCGAGCGGTCGCTCGAACTCCTCGGGCAGGACGGCGAGCTCCCGATCACCTGGCGCACCGTGGGCGACTCCCGCAGCGACTACGCCATGGCGGACTGGCTGCACGCCAACGGGTACGAGGTCGCGCACGTCGACGTCCGTCCTGCCGACGGTGTGCCGGCCACGCCGTACCCGGTGCTCACCGCGCCCGACGGCGTCATCCACGACGAGGCCGGCGCCCGGTTCCTGGCGGACTGGCGCGCCGCGCGCTGACGCGACCGCGGCCCTGGACGCACCCGTCCGCCGACCGAGTGGTGCGCGCCGGACCGCCACCGCGCCTCCTGTCCGTCCCCGGACCGGCCCACCGTCCGGCCGGACGCTTTGCGTGACACAGTGGTACACCAGTACCCTTCCGAGGTCCGCCGCCAGCCGATGACGGGATCCACCCATGGCAACGAAGATCCGCATCAAGTCGATCGAGGCCTCCCTGGCCGACTCCGAGGAGCAGGGCAGGTCCCTGAAACGCTCCTTGAAGACGTTCGACATCGCCGCGATGGGCATCGCGGTCGCCGTCGGCGCCGGCATCTTCTCGGTCGGCGCGAACGCCGCCGCGAACTTCGCCGGGCCCGGCGTGATCGTCTCCTTCCTGCTCGCAGCCGTCACGTGCGGCCTGGCGATCATGTGCTACGCCGAGTTCGCGTCGACGATCCCCGTCGCCGGCTCCGCGTACACGTTCACGTACGCCACGATGGGTGAGCTGCTCGCCTGGATCGTGGGCTGGGACCTCATCCTCGAGACCCTCACGGCCAGTGCCGTGATCGCGAAGTACTGGGGCATCTACCTCAGCACCGCGTTCGACGTCTTCGGCGTGACCCTGCCCAGCACGATCCAGCTCGGTCCGATCCCGTTCACCTGGGGTCCGGTGCTCATCGTCGGGATCTTCACGGTGCTCCTCGCCTTCGGCACCCGCCTGTCCTCGCGGGTGTCGGCGGTCATCACCGTCATCAAGGTCGCCATCGTCGTGTTCGTCATCGTCGCCGGTGCGTTCTTCGTCAAGGCCGCGAACTTCACCCCGTTCATCCCGCCGGCCGAGCCCGCCAAGGGTGCCGAGGGCAGCGTCTGGACCCAGTCGCTCGTGTCCTGGTTCACCGGTGCGGAGCCCGCCCAGTACGGCGTCTTCGGCCTGCTCGCCGCCGCGTCCCTGGTGTTCTTCGCCTTCATCGGCTTCGACGTCGTCGCCACGAGCGCCGAGGAGACCGAGAACCCGCAGAAGACCCTGCCCCGCGGCATCTTCATCGGCCTCGGCATCGTGACGCTGCTCTACGTCGGCGTCAGCATCGTCATCACCGGCATGGTCTCGTACCAGCGCCTGGCGGAAGAGAAGGCACCGTCGCTGGCCTCGGCGTTCGACATCGTCGGGCTGCCGTGGGCCGCCGGCATCATCGCCATCGGCTCGCTGATCGGTCTGACCACCGTCGTCATGGTGCTGCTGCTCGGCCTGTCCCGCATCGTCTTCTCGATGAGCCGCGACGGCCTGCTGCCCCGCTGGTTCTCCAAGACCAACCCGAAGACGCAGACGCCGGTCCGCGTGCAGGTCGTCGCCGGTGTCGTCGTTGCGCTGCTGGCCGGGTTCACCGCGGTCGACAAGCTCGAGGGCATGATCAACATCGGCACGCTGTCCGCGTTCGTCCTGGTGTCGATCGGCATCGTCGTGCTGCGTCGTTCGCGGCCCGATGCCCCGCGGGCCTTCCGGGTGCCGTGGTCGCCCGTGCTGCCGATCATCTCGGCGGTGCTGTGCTTCTGGCTGATGCTGAACCTCGAGGTCGAGACCTGGCTCCGGTTCGTCGTCTGGCTGGTCATCGGCTTCGTCATCTACTTCGGGTACAGCCGCCGCCACAGCCGCGTTGGCCAGGGCATGCAGTAGGGCCGTCCCGCAAAACACCGGTGTTCGCACGTTGCACACCCGCACACCGCGGTTCGACGTGTGGACACCGGTGTTTTGCAGACCGCCGGTTCGCGCCGCAGCCGCTACGCGCCGACGAGCAGCAGCCCGCCGAACGCGAGCATCACGACGGCGACCAGACCGTCGAACACCCGCCACGTGAGCGGCTTCTCGAACAGCGGCCGCAGCAGCCGACCGCCGAACCCGAGCGCACCGAACCACAGGCAGCTCGCCGCGGCGGCACCGATCGTCCAGAGCCACCGGTCGTCCGCACCCTGCTGGTTCGCTACCGACCCGAGGAACACCAGCGTGTCCAGGTACACGTGCGGGTTCGCCCACGTGAAGACGAGCATGGTCAGCACCGCCGTCCGCATGGTCACCCCCTGGCCGGGAGGCACGGTGCGCGTCCGCCCCGCCGCCACCGTCGAACGCCCGGTCGCGTCGATCCCCGGACCGGCGCCCGCGCCCGTGTCGACCCCCGCGCCTGCGCCCGCACCGGCGCCCACGACCCCGTCGTCGGCCGCCTCGTCGGCGACCCGCATCGCGTCCCCCAACGGTCGCAGCGCCCGCCGCGCCGCGAGCACCCCGTAGGTGAGCAGGAACGCGGCACCGACGAACCGGACCACCAGGAGCGCCACGGGGAACCGCTCGACCACGGCGCCGACCCCGAGCACCCCGGCGACGATGAGCAGCGCATCCGAGACCGCGCACACCACGACCGCCGCGGCCACCACCCGGAGTCCTGCGCTGACCGCGAGCCGGAGCAGGTACGTGTTCTGCACACCGATCGCGACGATCAGTGCGAGTCCCGTGCCGAGTCCGGAGAGCAGGGGCAGGAGCGTGGTCACGGATCCGACGCTAGAGCAGCGCCCCGCTGCAGTACAGCTCACGTTCCTGCAGCGCCGTAAGCTCAGCTGCATGTCCCGCTTCCAGCGCGAACACCTCGAGACGCTGCTCGCCGCCGTCGACCACGGCACCCTGGACGCCGCGGCCCGTGCGCTGGCCATCACCCCGTCGGCGGTCTCGCAGCGGATCAAGTCGATGGAGCAGCAGGTCGGTCGGGTCCTGCTCCAGCGCACCACCCCGGTGCGCCCGACCGCGGACGGCGAGGTGGTGCTCCGGCACGCGCGGCAGGTCCGGCTGCTCGACGAGGAGACCTCCCGTGCACTCGGCGGTGGCTCCTCGGTGGTGCCGTCGATCCCGCTGGCCGTCAACGCCGACTCGCTCGGCACCTGGTTCCTCGACGCCCTCGCCCTCGTCCGGGCCGACACCGAGGTGGTCTTCGACCTGCACCGCGAAGACCAGGACCGCACCGCCGAGCTGCTCCGCGCCGGCACCGTGATGGGCGCGGTGACGGCCGAGGCGGACCCCGTGCAGGGCTGCTCGTCGGTGCCGCTCGGCATCGATCGGTACCGGGCCGTGGCGTCACCGGCGTTCGTCGCCCGGTACCTCGGCGACACCGGCACCGAGCGGCGGATGCTCCGGCGGCTCGACGAGGTCCCGCTCGTCGACTACGACCGCGACGACGACCTGCAGCAGGGGTACCTGCGCCAGGTCCTGGGGCACGCTCCCGGCGGCCCGCGCCACTTCGTCCCGACCTCTGCCGACTTCGCCCGCGCCGTCACGCTCGGGTTCGGGTGGGGGCTGCTGCCCGAGGCGCAGTGCCTCGACGCGATCGACCGCGGTGTCCTGGTCGAGCTGGCCCCGGGTCGGCACGCCGACGTCGCGCTGTGGTGGCAGCGCTGGAACCTGGCGTCACCGCTCCTCGAACGGGTCACCGACGCGGTCCGGGTGACCGCCGCGGAGCGCCTGCACCCCGTGCGTCAGGTCTGACAGCGCGGACACCAGTAGGTGTCGCGCAGGGTGAGCTCCGAGTCGCCGAGTTCGCCGTGCCGGATCGGGGTCCCGCAGCGCAGACACGGCTTGCCGGCGCGACCGTAGACCCAGAACCGTCGACCGGGGCGGTCGACACCGGTGGTCACGCGGGCGCTGCGGTCGCGGTTCGCCAGGATCAGTCGGCTGGCGAGCGTGATCGTGCGCGCCGGGTCGGGGACCTGGCCGGCCGGACGCGTCGGCAGCACCCCGCGCAGGAAGCAGAGTTCGTTCCGGTACACGTTGCCGAGCCCGGCGAGCACCCGTTGGTCGAGCAGCGCCAACCCGACCGGCCGTTCGGGGTCCTCCGTCAGGTTGGCGAGGGCCAGGTCGGCGTCCCAGTCGGGGCCGAGCAGGTCGGGCCCCAGGTGTCCGACGACCTCGGACTCCTGGTCGCGCGGGACGACCTCGAGCACCCCGAGCGCGAAGCCGACGGTGGAGACTCCTTCGGCGTCCAGGATCGCCCGGGCTTGGTGCGCCGGACGTCGCCAGCGGTCACCGGGCGCGTAGACGTCCCACCGGCCCTCCATCTTCAGGTGCGAGTGCACGGTCAGGTCGCCGATCCGGTGCAGCAGGTGCTTGCCGCGGGGGACGACCTCGTCGACGGTGCGCCCCACCAGGTCGAGGGTGGCGAAGGCCGGGACCCGGAAGTCGCTCTTCGTCAGGACCTTGCCCGCCAGCGCGGTGTGCAGGCGGCGTGCCGCACGGTAGACGGTGTCGCCTTCAGGCACGGGGCACCTCCGGCACGTGGTCACCGCACGGCCGGGAGGCGCGGCTCGCCTCACACACGGAGCCGCAGCCCCTGCGGGGTCGCCGTGAACCCCGCCTGACGGAGCGCGCCGCCGAGCGGCGTCTCGAGCACGAAGTCCCCGTCGACCCGCTCGACCGAGAGTTTCCGCAGCCCGGTCCGGACGATCGAGGCGATCGAGGTGGCGGCAGCGGCGAGGTCGGCCGCGTCGTCGGTGAACGTGAGCACGGACTTGCCGCCCCGCTCGACGTACACGGTGAGCTTGCCGTCGACGGTCGTCACGAGGGCGCCTGCCTTGCGCCCGGGCCGGTGACCGCGGGTGGCCTTCGCACCGCTCGCAACGCCGCTCGCCGCATCGTTCGCGCCGGTGCTCGCCCCACCGGCTGCGACGGCATCGTCCGCGACTCCGGGGTCGACGTCGCCCGTGGGCCACGGCAACGAGGCCCCGTACGGGTTCGCCGGGTCGGTCGCCGCGAGCGTCAGGGCCTCGCGCTTGCGGTCCGGATCGCCACGCTCGTCGTCGCCGAGCTCGCGGGCGTAGGTGCGCAGCCGGTCGACGGTCGGGCCGGTGGCGAACTGGGCGGCACCGAGCCCCTCGACGAAGTACCCGCGACGAGCCCGGCCGGACTCCTCGAACCGCGAGAGCACCCGGTACACCCCCGCGAAGCCGCCGCGGACACCCTCGACCTGCACGGCGCCGCGGGTCACGACGCCGTAGCGTTCGAGCAGCTGTTCGGCGGTCGCCGCGGCCCGCACGGTCGAGTCGGACTCGGCCAGCGGCAGGAGCGACCAGCGACCCCCGACGGACGGCGGCCCGGACTGCGTCGGCATGGTCGGCCGCCGACGGCCGCGGTAGGCCCGGGCCCGTGGAGCGCTCGAGCTCTTCGCCTTGCCGCCGAGCATCGACCGCAGCGGGGCGAACGTGTCGTTCGTGATCTGCCCGGCCCAGACCAGGTCCCACAGCGCGGTCGTGAGCGCCTGGTCGTCGCTGCTGCCCACGGCCTGGCCCAGCTGCCGGAAGAAGTAGGCGCCGCCACCGGCCAGCGCACCGAGCACGTCGCGCTGCAGCTCGGTCGTCTCGTCACCGGAGGGCTCGGCGAGCGTCGTCGCCGCGGTGTCGGCCAGGTGCAGACGCACCCAGCCGTCGTTGCCGGGCAGTGTGCCGCCGCCGGACCACAGGACCTCGCCCGTGGCGGTCAGTTCGTCGAGCATGCTCGTCGAGTAGTCGGTGACGCGCGACGGCAGCACCAGGGTCTCCCACGCGCTGGCGGGCAGGGCCACCCCGGCGAGCTGGTCGATCACCTGCAGCACGCCGTCGACGCCACGGAGGCCACCGCGGGTCCCGGGGGTCTGCACGTGCTGCCAGGCCGGCAGGAAGCGGGCGAGGGTGTCCGGCGAGACCGGTTCGACCTCGTGCCGCAGGGCCGCGAGGGACTTCGTGCGGATCCGTCGTAGGACCTCGGCATCGCACCACTCGGCACCCTGGCGATCGGGTCGGAACTCGCCCTCCACCACACGGCGGTCGGCGACGAGTCGGCGCAGGGTGTCCTGCACGACGGCGATCCCCAGGCCGAGGCGACCGGCGGCCTCCTGTGCGGAGAACGGTCCGTGCGACCTCGCGTAGCGGCCGATCAGATCGCCCAGGGGATCCGCCACGGGCTCGATGAACGCCGTGGGCACACCGATCGGCAGCGGGACCCCGAGGGCGTCACGCAGGCGGGCGGCGTCCTCGATCACGGCCCAGCGCGACGCCGCGGCGTGCGAGAACGAGAGCACCCGGCGATCCCGCTCCAGGACCTGGAGCGTGCTCCGCAGCTCGGCGGTGGCCCCGGCCCGGTCGGCGGTGTCGGCGAGCCAGCTCCGGTCGACCGCTTCGTCCAGGTCGAGCGCACCGACCAGCCGCAGGACGTCGACGAGCCCCTCGGCGTCACGGGCACGGCGGTCCGGCGAGAGCCGCTGCAGGTCGCGTTCCACCGACGTGATGACCGCAGGATCGAGCAGCTCGCGCAGCTCCGCACGACCGAGCAGTTCGCCGAGCAGCGTCGAGTCGAGCGACAGCGCCGCTGCCCGGCGTTCGGCGAGCGGGGTGTCGCCCTCGTACATGAAGGCCGCGACGTACCCGAACAGGATCGACCGGGCGAACGGCGACGGCTGCTCGGTCTCGGTCTCGACCAACCGGATCCGGCGCCCGGCGATGTCGTCGGCGATCCCGAGCAGTGCGGGCACGTCGTAGACGTCCTGCAGCACCTCGCGTACGGTCTCGAGCACGATCGGGAACGTCGGGTACTTCTGCGCGACCTCGAGCAGCTGCGAGGCCCGCTGTCGCTGCTGCCAGAGCGGCGACCGCTGCCCGGGGTTCCGTCGGGGCAGCAGCAGGGCGCGCGCCGCGCACTCGCGGAACCGCGCGGCGAAGAGCGCTGAGCCGCCGACCTCGTCGGTGACCAGGGCCTCGAGGTCGTCGCGCTCGAACACGAACAGGTCGGCACCCGGCGGCTCGGCGTCGGTCTCCGGGATGCGCACGACGATCCCGTCGTCGGCCGCCATCGCGTCGCCGTCGATGCCGTGCCGTTCGCGCAGCCGCGCGGCGACGGCCAGGGCCCACGGCGCGTGCACCTGCATGCCGTAGGGCGAGTGCAGGATGAGCCGCCAGTCCCCGAGTTCGTCGCGGAACCGCTCGACGACGAGCGTGGTGTCGTTCGGCACGTGGCCGGTGGCCGCGCGCTGGTCGCGCAGGAACGTCAGCAGGTTGGTGACGGCACGCTCGTCCAGTCCGCCGGCGGCGACCCGGGCGCGGGCGTCGTCGTTCGATGCGCCCTCGACCTCGCGCACGAACGCACCGGTGGCCCGGCCGAGCTCGGCGGGTCGGCCGATGCCGTCGCCCTTCCAGAACGGCACGCGACCGGGCTGCCCGAACGCCGGGCTCACGACGACGCGGTCGTGGGTGATCTCCTCGATCCGCCAGCTCGTGGCACCGAGGGCGAAGACGTCCCCCACGCGTGATTCGTAGACCATCTCCTCGTCGAGCTCGCCGACGCGGGACGCCTTCTCGCCGACCATGAACACGCCGAACATGCCACGGTCGGGGATCGTCCCGCCGCTCGTCACCGCGAGCCGCTGGGCACCGGGCCGCCCGGTCAGGGTGCCGTGCACGCGGTCCCAGACCAGCCGTGGCCGGAGTTCGGCGAACTCGTCGCTCGGGTACCGACCCGTGACCAGGTCGAGCGTCGCCTCGAACGCCGACCGGGGCAGGCCGCTGAACGGGGCGCTCCGCCGCACGAGTTCGAACCAGTGTTCGACGTCGAGGGTGTCGATGGACCCGGCCGCCACGGTGTGCTGCGCCAGGACGTCGAGCGGGTTCGCCGGCACCGAGATCGACTCGATCTGGCCCGAGACCATCCGCTCGACCGTGACCGCGCTGTTGACCAGGTCGGCCCGGTGCTTCGGGAACAGTACCCCGCGCGAGATCTCGCCCACCTGGTGTCCGGCACGACCGACGCGCTGCAGCCCGCTCGCGACCGAGGGTGGCGCCTCGACCTGGACGACCAGGTCGACCTCGCCCATGTCGATGCCGAGTTCGAGCGAGCTCGTCGCGACGACGCACCGCAGCCGACCGGACTTCAGGTCGTCCTCGATGATCGCGCGCTGGTCCTTCGACACCGAGCCGTGGTGCGCGCGGGCGAGCACCGGGTTGGAGGCGTCCGAGCCCCCGCCGGCGGTCTGCCCGGATCCGCCGATGAGCTGCGCCGGCGGCCGTTTGGCCCCCTGGGGCGCGACCGCGTGCGCCGAGGTGCGCGCCGGAGACTGCGGCCGCCCCCGTGCCACGGGCAGGCCGTCGTCGTCCGGGGACGCCCCTGCCGGCACCAGGGCGCCGTCGCCGGCTGCGGCGAGCACGCGTTCCTCGTGGATCTCGTTGAGGCGTGCCGTCAGCCGCTCGGCCAGCCGCCGCGAGTTCGCGAACACGATGGTCGAGCGGTGTTCCTCGATCAGGTCGACGACGCGCTCTTCGACGTGCGGCCAGATCGACCCGTTCGTCGGTGACTCGGACGCGTCCGCACCGACCGGCGGCGCCCCGAGCTCGGTCATGTCGTCGACGGGCACGACGACCCGCAGGTCGAAGGTCTTCTGCGCCGGCGGCGCGATGATCGTCACCGGGGCGCGGCCGCCCAGGAACCGCGCGACCTCTTCCGGCGGACGGACGGTCGCGGACAACCCGATGCGCTGCACGGGCTTGTCGAGCAGGTCGTCGAGGCGTTCGAGCGACACGGCCAGGTGTGCGCCGCGCTTGCTCGAGGCGACCGCGTGGACCTCGTCCACGATGACGGTGTCGACGTTCACCAGGGTCTCGCGTGCCTGCGAGGTGAGCATCAGGTAGAGCGACTCGGGCGTGGTGATGAGGATGTCCGGCGGCTGGCGCAGGAGCTTCTGCCGGTCGGACGACGGGGTGTCACCGCTGCGCACACCCACCGTGACGTCCGGTGGTTCGGTACCGAGACGGCGTGCGGTCTGGGTGATGCCGACGAGCGGGCTCCGCAGGTTGCGCTCGACGTCGACGCCCAGGGCCTTGAGTGGCGAGACGTAGAGCACCCGCGTGCGCTGCTTCGCCGGCGGCCGGTCGGTCGCGCTGATGAGCCGGTCGATCGACCACAGGAACGAGGCCAGGGTCTTGCCGGAACCGGTCGGGGCGATCACGAGCGCGTGCTGCCCGGTCGAGATGGCGTCCCACGCCCCGGCCTGTGCGGGGGTCGGTGCGTCGAAGGCGCCGCGGAACCACTCGGTGGTGGCGGGGGAGAAGCGCTCGAAGACGTCCGTCATGGTCCGTCCCATCCTGCCCGTCGCCACCGACAGCAGGCCGAGCGGACGTCGCTCTTGACAGAGCGATAGTTACCGATCTATCGTAAACACATCGCGATACGACGAAGACGATCAGGTCAGACCGGTCGCGAGCCGACTCAGCACGACGAAAGGACTCCTCATGCGCCCCTCGTATGACGACAACAGCAACACGTCCCCCCGCGACCAGCGCGGGTTCGGCCCGCGCGGCCCCCGCTTCGGCGGCGCGCGGCAGCACCACGGCGCCGGCTTCCCCGGCCGCGACCGCGGTGACCACGACCACGGCGGCCGGGGCTTCGGTGGCCGCGGGTTCGGCCCCGGCTTCGGCCCGGGCATGGGCTTCGGTCCCGGATTCGGCGGCCCCGGCTTCGGCCGCGAACGCCGTCGCCGCGGCGACGTCCGACTCGCGATCCTCGGCCTGCTGGCCGAGGGCCCGCAGAACGGCTACGCCGTGATCAAGACCATCGCCGAGCGCACCGGCGGCGCCTGGAAGCCGAGCCCCGGCTCGGTCTACCCGACGCTCCAGCAGCTCGTCGACGAAGACCTCGTGGTCTCGTCCGGCGACGGTCGCAAGACGCTCTTCGAACTCACCGACGCCGGCAAGGCCGAGACCGAGGCCAAGGCCGACGAGATCGCCGCGGCACTCGACGGGGCCCCTGGCATCCCGGACGCCCAGCGCGAGTTCTTCGAGGCGCTCCGGAAGACCATGGGCGTCCTGCACATGTACCGCAGCACCGCGACCGAGGAACAGGCCAAGGCGGCCACGGCCAAGGTGGACCAGCTCCGCAAGGACCTGCTCCAGATCCTCGCCGACTGACGGACGTCACCCCGTGACGGACAGGAGGCCCGGTGCCAGCTGGCACCGGGCCTCCTGTCCGTCGTCGTGCGCCTACACCGCGTCGACGAACGCCGTCACGTCCGCGAGCTCCGCCGTCGACACCGCGTGCGGCAGGCCCGCGTAGGTCCGGTCGGTCACGTCGGTGTGCGCCGCGGCCCACGCCTGTGTCCGAACGGTGGCCTCGGGCGGGATCACCGGGTCGAGGTCGCCGTGCCCCAGGAAGACCCTCGGCCGCACAGCCGAGACGGCCTCGTCACGCGAATCCGTGACGCCCGGCACCACGAACCCCGACAGCGACACCGCGAACGCGAAGGCCGCGGGCCGTGCCCGCAGGAGCTGGAGCGCCATCGAGCCGCCCTGCGAGAACCCGAGCAGTCCGATCCGCGGGTGGTCTGCGGCGACGGAGTCGATCCAGTCGAGCACCTCGTCGACCGCGGCGTCGACCGCCTCGGGCGCGGGGGAGCCGGGGGTGCCGAGCGGGTACCAGCTGAAGCCGGGCCCCCACGGCATCGGTGCCCGGAGCGAGGCGACGGTCCACGCGGGCGGCAGCGCGGGGGCGAGTCCGAGCAGGTCGTGCTCGTTCGACCCCACCCCGTGCATCGCGACGAGCAGGGGTGTGCCCCGCCGGTCCGAGGCACTCCGTGTCCACTGCACCAGGTCCGCATCGATCATGTGGACAACGCTAACCATCCCCAACTCCCGCGCCTTCCGCCGAACTCGCCGCCGTCCCTGGTAGACACGGTGCATGTCCTCGCTGCGCACCCCCGACCCCGACTCCGGCTGGCTGTCCGACGAGGAGCTCGCGAACGTCCGCCGTCGTCTGCCGATCTGCTACGTCGAAGCGGTCCCCGTCCGCACCGACGGCCTCGGTGTCGTGACCGAGGTCGGGGTGCTGCTGCGGGTCTCCCCGAGCGGTTCGATCGCCCGCACCCTGGTGTCCGGTCGCGTGATGTTCGGCGAGTCGATCCGCACCGCACTGTTCCGCCACCTGGAGAAGGACCTCGGGCCGATGGCGTTCCCGCAGCTGCCCTCGAGCCCGGCGCCGTTCACCGTGGCCGAGTACTTCCCGCTGCCCGGCGCCTCGGTGTACACCGACGAGCGGCAGCACGCGATCTCGCTGGCCTACGTCGTCCCGGTCACGGGGACGTGCGAGCCCCGGCAGGACGCTCTCGAACTCACGTGGATGAGCCCGATGGAAGCCGCGTCCGACGCCGTCGCCGACGAGATGGAAGGCGGCCGCGGCGCCCTGCTCCGGGCCGGTCTCGCGTCGGTCGGCGCCCTGCACTAGCCCGACGGGGGCGGTCGTACCCAGCGCACGACGAAGCCCCGCGCGCACGACGAAGCCCCCGGATCCGATCGGATCCGGGGGCTTCGCAGCGCGGTCGCGAACCGGCTTCAGTGCTTGTCGTTCTTGAAGCTGTCGGCGACGCCGTGCGCGGCGTCCTTGACGTCGGTGACGCCCTGCTTCGCCGAGGCCTTGCCCTGGTCGGTCTGGCCTTCGGCCTTCAGGCGGTCGTTGTCGGTCGCGTTCCCGACGGCTTCCTTGACCTTGCCTGCCGCCTTCTCAGCGGCGTTCTTGATGTCATCGATGCCAGCCATAGGCACTCCTTCCAGAAGCGGACGTGTTCCCCGTCAGCCGCTTGCGCGGCATCCGGTGAAGCAGACCGTACGCCCGCCGGGGTACCCCACCCCCAGCCCCCGCCAAGGTTCCGCCCCCGCCTTCACGCAAAACACCGGTGTTCGCGGATCACACCCCGGGATGCGGGGGTGCGAAACGTGAACACCGGTGTCTTGCGAGCACCGACGGGCTCAGGCCGACGGGCTCAGACCACGCGGGTCGAGCGGGTGGTTCAGTGGCGGTCCGCAGCGCCGGCCGGACGGGAGGCGCGGCGCGAGCCACCACGACGGTTGCCGCCCGACTCGTTGCCGGACCGACCCGCGGCGTAGCCGCCCTCGGACGACCAGACGGCCGACGAGCCGCCGCGCACGACGTCACCGCTGCCGGAGCGGCGGTTGCCGCCGCTGCGGCGACCACCGGTCGAACCGGCGGCCGCGGCGCCGGAGCGCCCGGCGCCCTCGGAACGCGCGCCACGGGCCGGACGGCCCTGACGGCCCCCGGCCGAACCGGCGGAATCGCCAGCGGAACCGGAGCGTGCGGGCTGCGCCGCGCCTCCCGACCGACCGCCGCGACCACGGCGACGACCGCCACCGTCACCGGCGGACTCGGCAGAGCGCTGCTTGGGCTGACGCTGCTGGGTGGGCTGCTCCTCGGCGACGTGGCGGATCGGGGCGACCTCGCCGACGAGCGCGGTGACCGCGGCGGAGGTCGAGGTGACGTGCTGCGGGGTGACCTTGATCGCGGCCGCACGCATCATCTGCGCGACGTCGCGACGCTCGGCGGGCATCGTCACCGTGACGACGTCACCGGACGAACCGGCGCGCGCCGTGCGACCCGAGCGGTGCAGGTACGCCTTGTGCTCGGTGGGCGGGTCGACGTGCACGACGAGCTCGACGTTGTCGACGTGCACGCCACGGGCGGCGACGTCGGTGGCGACGAGCACGAGGGCCTCACCGGAGGAGAACTTCGCGAGGTTGCGCTCACGGGCGCCCTGCGACAGGTTGCCCTGCAGGTCGACGGCCGGGATCCCCTGGCTGCTGAGCTGCTTGGCGAGGCGCTTGGCGTGGTGCTTCGTGCGCATGAAGAGGATGCGGCGACCGTTGCCCGAGGCGAGGGCGCTCACGAGGTGCTTCTTCGCGTCGGCGTCGGCGACCTCGAACAGGTGGTGGGTCATCGCCTCGACGGGGCTGTTCGCCTCGTCGACGGAGTGCATCACCGGGTTGTGCAGGAACTTCTTGACAAGCTTGTCCACACCGTTGTCGAGTGTGGCGGAGAACAGCAGACGCTGTCCCTTCTCGGGGGTCGCCTGCATGATCTTGGTGACGCCGGGCAGGAAGCCCATGTCGGCCATGTGGTCGGCCTCGTCGAGGACGGTGACCTCGATGTCGCCCAGGTTCACGTGGCCCTGCTGCATGAGGTCGGCGAGGCGACCCGGGCAGGCGACCACGACGTCGACGCCGCCGCGCAGGGCGTCGACCTGACGACCCTGACCGACGCCACCGAAGATGGTCGTGGTGTTCAGGCCCATGGCCTTGGCGAGCGGGGCGAGCGCGACGTCGATCTGCGTCGCGAGCTCACGGGTCGGGGCGAGCACCAGCGCGCGGGGGCGACCGGCGCGGCGCTTGCGGCCACTGGCGGCGAGGCGGGCGACCAGCGGGATCGCGAACGCGATGGTCTTGCCGGAGCCGGTGCGGCCGCGGCCCAGGACGTCCTTGCCCTGCAGGGAGTCCGGGAGCGTGTCCGCCTGGATGGGGAACGCCATGTCCTTGCCCTGGTCGGCGAGGACGGAGACCATCGGCGCGGGGACGCCGAGGTCGGAGAAACGGATGTCTTCGGTGGTCATGGTGACCTTTCGAGCCGGAGCGAGCCGGCTGTGGGCGCACTTGCGAGGCAGCGCGCGGGCGGGATGCGCGCCAACGGATGTGGCTGGCGCAGTCGCCGCAGCAGAGAAGCCTGGGCACCTTCGTGAGGTGCTCGATCATCGACCGGAGTCCGGAGACAGGTGGTCGGGAGTTCGGGGCGTCCGTACGACGCACGAGGCGATCGGCGCCTCGAGTACGACCAGCATAGCGTGCACATGCCCGGATCAGCGAGGGCCGGGTGGTTCTCCCCGCGCATGCGAGGATTCCGGGGTGCGCATGCGAACCGTCCTGTTGACCACCGCGATTGCCCTGGTGGCCGTCCTCGGTACCGCCGGCTGCGCCGAGGCCGCCACGACGAGCGCGGCCGCCAGCTACCGGAACCTGCCGACCTCGGGCCGTGTGGACTACCAGCTCGGCGGCGGCTACACCCCGCCGTCCGGCGTCACGATCGTCGAGCGGGACAGCACCGACCGCCCGGCCAAGGGCAAGTACAACATCTGCTACGTCAACGGGTTCCAGACGCAGCCCGAGGCCGCCCGCACCTGGAAGAAGTCCTACCCGTCGGCGATCCTCCGCGACCGCGCGGGCAAGCCGGTCGCGGACCCGGGGTGGCCCGACGAGATGCTCCTCGACACCCGGACGGCGGCCAAGCGTGCCCTGATCACGAAGGTGCTCGCGAAGACCGTCGCCCGCTGCGCTGACCGCGGGTTCGACGCGGTCGAGTTCGACAACCTCGACTCCTGGACCCGCAGTGGCAAGCGGCTCACCCGGTCCGGCAACCTGGCGCTCGCGAAGTCGCTCGTCGCCAAGGGACACCGGCACGGCCTGGCCGTCGGGCAGAAGAACACACCGCAGCTCGGGGCATCCGGCCGGAAGCAGACCGGGTTCGACTTCGTCGTCGCCGAAGAGTGCGTGCAGTACCGGGAGTGCGCGGCGTACACGAAGGCCTACGGCGGGCGGGTCATCGACGTGGAGTACTCGGACACCCTCAAGCGCTCGTGGGGGTCGGTGTGCACGCTGAAGAACCGTCCGGCCATGACTATCCTGCGCGACCGCGACCTGGTGACCCCGAAGGACGACGCGTACGTCTACAAGCGCTGCTGATCGCTCGGGCGTTCCTTCCCAGAACGCGTGCGATGCCTGGTCGAATCGGGCGGAGCGGGTCGGAACTCCCGACCCGGGTACGCCCGGAACGACCGGGTACGCCCGGAAGCGCCAGCCGCTCCCGCCCGTCCCGCGCAGCCCTACGCCGGCCAGGCCTCGCGCAACGCGGTCGCGGCCTGGTCCGCCGACAGCCCCGCCGAGCGCGCCGCGCCGGCCAGGGCACGAGCGGCCTCGGTCACGGCGTCGGGGACCGCCGCCGGCCGCACCACCCGGGTGCCGGCGCCCCGTGCGGTGTGCACGAGCCCGGCTTCCTCGAGCAGCTGGTAGGCCTTCGCGACGGTGCCGGCGGCGAGGCCGAGCTCGTCCGCCAGCCCCCGCACGCTCGGCAGCCGTTCGCCGTCCACCAGGTACCCGGCGGCGATCTGCGCGGCGATCTGCGATCGGACCTGCTCGAACGGGGGCACGCGGCCGCCGACGTCGAGGGCGACGAGTCCTGTCATGCGTTCCACCCTAGAAGTCGTACTGCTCGCCGACGGGGATCGGGACCGGCACGGTGTTGCCCGGAGGCGCGAGCGGGCACGCCCACGCTGGGTCGTACGCGCACGACGGGTTGTAGGCGAAGTTGAAGTCGAGCACGAGCGACCCGAGGTCGTCGCCGCCCAGGTCCGAGCCCTTGATGGTGTCGAGCAGGTAGCGGCCGCCGCCGTAGGTGCCGCGGGCCTTGCCGGCGCTGGCGTCCTTGACGGGCACGAACACCCCGCCCGCGTAGCCGCCGTGCTTCCAGACGTCGAGGGTGCCGACACCGGGGACCCGCACCAGGCCGAGGCGGTCGAAGTGGACGACGCCGTCGGTGCCGGTCTCGAAGTCGAAGTCGGCGGGCTCCGTGGCCTCGATGCGGACCTGGAAGCGCCAGGCGGGGTCGTAGTCCGGCACCGGCAGGGACTCGAAGTCGCGGGCGTCCTCGTCGAGCAGCGGCGACGCCGGGTGCTCCGCGAACATCGCGTCGCGGGTCTCCCGCCACAGCGCGTGCGCCGTCTGGGGGTCCGGCGTCGCGCGGACACGGCGGTACAGGTCGAACGTCATCCGCCGCCAATCCGTCGTCGCCAGCGTGCTGCGCACACGGTCGTCGGTCGTCGGCTCCTGGGGGCGCGTCTGGCTCACGTGGACGAGGCTACGCCCGCTGCGCGGTGGACGGGAGGCCCGACCCGCGTCGCGTCACGCGCCGTCGGTCCGCCAGGTGGGCGCGAGGGCACGCATCCGGAACGCCCGCCACTGCCAGATGACCCACATGCCGGGCCACAGGGCGAGGCCGAGGGCGGCCGGTCGCATGCGGTAGGTCAGGCGGTCGAGCAGCAGGGTCCGGCCGCCCGGCGCGGGGAGGACGGCCATCCGGTGCGACATCGTCATCCGGCCGAACAGCCCGGACGTGCCGCCGCCGTTGTCGCGCTGCACGGGAACCCCCTGGATCTCGTACAGGTCGAGGTCGACGTGCGTGTCGCCGCTCGGCACCAGGCCGAAGGCGTCCGCGGTGATCGGGTGCGGGTGCCCCGGCTCCCAGCGCTCCGGGAACCCCTGGGGGTCGCGCGAGCGGTACGCCAGGAACGGCTTCGTCACCGCCACCATCACGGACGGGGACAGCAGGGCATCGCGCACGGCGTCGACCGGCGCGTCGAGGACGATCCGGAGGCCGACGTGCATGCCGCTGACGCTACGCCCGCGGGCTGGGCGCTGCTCCGTGCGTCGCCGATGCGGGCATCACACCCGTCGCGGCGCGGGGATCAGGCGTGCCGGGCCGACCGGCGGCGGGACCCCTCGGCGCGGTCGTGCCGGCGGAGCCGCTCGGCCAGTCCGAGCCGGACGGCCGGCCACTCCGACGCGATGACCGAGAAGACCACGGTGTCGCGCAGGGTGCCGTCTCGGCCGATCGCGTGGTTCCGGAGCACGCCGTCCTGCTTGGCGCCGAGGCCCGCGATGGCCGCGCGCGACTGCAGGTTGTGCCAGTGGGTGCGGAACTCGACCGCGATGCACTGCCACGCCTCGAACGCGTGCGAGAGCATGAGCAGCTTCGACTCGGTGTTGATCCCCGAGCGCTGGGCGGACTTCGCCAGGAACGTGCTGCCGATCTCGACGTGACGGTTGCCCGTGTCGATGTTCATGAAGGTCGTCGCGCCCACCACCCGCCCGGTCGGGCGGTCCCGCACGGCGAAGGGCACCATGCGGCCGGCCTCGTGCTCGGCGAGCCGCCGGTCGATCTCGGCCTCGACCTGTGCCGGAGCGGGCACCGAGGTGTACCAGGTGCGCCACAGATCGCCGTCCGCGACCGCCGCCCGCAGGTCTTCCGCGTGCTCCTGCCCGAGGGGCTCGAGGGTCACACGGTCGCCGGTCAGGGTGGGCACGGGGGCGATCTCCATGACCATGCATCCTACGGTCGCCGACCCTGGCGGAACCCGGTCGGACGGCGACCCTGTGGAGAGGGACAGCATCGCCCGGACGGCTATCGTGACGGACGTGGCAGAACGCACCCAGGAGAAGTACCAGGTCCGGTTCGCGTGGGGTCCCGGAGGCGCGGCACGCATCGCCCACGGCACCCACCTGCTCGTCTGGGTCGACGCCCTGCCGCCGAGCCCCGACGCCGCCGCGCAGCGGCGCGCGCTCCGGAACGTGAGCGCCCAGCTGCCGGAGGGTCCGGAGGTCGTGCTCGGCCACCTCGGCAACGCGGCGGCGGTCGCGGAACGGGTGACGGGCCTCCAGGCCGCACGTGGGGACCGATGCGTCGTCGCGATCGTGGCCGCCGGGCTGCACCACACCGCGACCCTCGACGACGCGGCCGAGGCGGCGGGGGAGTCCGTCGACGTCGCCGACGCACCCGACTTCGCCGTCGAGGACCTGCTCGCCGCCGGAGCCGTCGTCGACGCACTCACCGAGGTCGGCATCGACCACACCTCGCCCGAGGCCGCTGCGGCCTGCGCGGCGTACACGGGGCTCCGCCGTGCCGTGCGGCACCTGGTCAGCGCGTCCGAGGGAGCCGCCGTCCTGAGCCGGGACGACGTGCACGCGGCGCTCGCCGCGGGCCCCGACCTGCCCGTCCTGCGGGAATCGGGGGAGCGCGCGTAGCGTTCGCCCCGTCACGGAACCAGCGAGCGAAGGAGCAACGCCATGAAGGCAGTCGTCGGCGACACGGTGATCGCGGAGGCCCCGGAAGAGGACCTCATCAAGATCGAGGGCAACTGGTACTTCCCGCCGTCGAGCGTGCACACCGAGCTCTTCACCGAGAGCCCCACCCAGTACCACTGCCCGTGGAAGGGCGACACCCAGTACTTCACGGTGAACGTGGACGGCCAGGCGCTGCAGGACCGCGCGTGGTCGTACCCGACGCCGATCCCGTCGTCGTTCGAGCGTGTCGGCAAGGACTACTCGGGCTACGTCGCGTTCTGGAAGGACGTCCAGGTCGTCGCGTGACGACCGCCGCGCCCTGACCGGTGTGCCTCAGCCGGTCAGGGTGAGCACCACCAGCGCGATGTTGAGCGCCACGATGACCGCCGCGATCACCCACGCCACCACGCGGGTGATCGCGGCGTTCACGTCGGTGCCCATCACGCTCCGCCGTGACGTGTAGACCACGAGCGGCACGATCGCGAAGGCGATCCCGAAGCTCAGCACCACCTGGCTGACGACGAGCAGCATCGTCGCGTCGATGTGCAGCGCGAGCAGCACGATCGCGGGCACCAGGGTGATCGCCCGCCGGGCCACCAGCGGGATCCGCACGTGCAGCAGCCCCTGCATGATCTCCGCTCCGGCCATGCAGCCCACCGAGGTCGAGGCCAGTCCGGACGCCAGCAGTCCGACGGCGAAGAGGACCCCGACGACCGGGCCCACGTTCTCGGCGATGGCCCGCTGCGCCCCGGGGATCGAGTCGGTGCCCGCGACGCCCGGCAGGGTGGCCGCGGCGAGGACGAGCATCGCGATGTTCACCCCACCCGCGACGATCAGGGCGAGCCCGACGTCCCACCGGGTCGCGACGAGCACCCGGCGACGCTCCGGCCCGGCGGGGACGTCCCCGTGACGGTCCCGGGCGAGCGCCGAGTGCAGGTACACGGCGTGCGGCATCACGGTCGCGCCGAGCATCGAGGCCGCGAGCAGCACCGACCCGGCGCCCTCGAACCGCGGCACGAGCCCGGCGACCAGGTCTGCGGGTGTGACGCGGGCGAACAGCAGCCCGGCGCAGAAGCCCACCGTCAGGATCGCGAGCATCGCCGTCACCACGGTCTCGAACAGGCGCGTGCCCCGGCGGCTGTGCAGGGTCAGCAGCAGCATCGAGACGAGCCCGGTGATGATCCCGCCGACCACGAGCGGCAGGTCGAAGAGCAGGTAGAGGGCCAGCGCGCCGCCGATCACCTCGGCGATGTCGGTCGCTGCCGCCACGATCTCGGCCTGGCCCCAGAACAGCAGGCGCGGCGCGCGCCGCATCCGCAGGCCCAGGTGTTCGGGCAGCGACTTGCCCGTCACCACCCCGAGCTTGGCGGACAGGTACTGCACCACCACGGCGCTGGCGTTCGCGGCCACGAGCACCCAGAGCAGCAGGTAGCCGTACTCGGCCCCGGCGGTCAGGTTGGCGGCGACGTTGCCCGGGTCGACGTAGGCGATGGCTGCGACGAAGGCCGGTCCGAGCAGGGTGAGGCCGGCTGCACGACGACGCGGGGCACCGGGTGGGCGCTCGTCGAGCCGGGTGCTGGCAGTGTCGGTCATGCACCGATCCTGCCAGAGGATTCGGCACGCCGAATCTTTTTCTTCGCCGCTTCTGCGTTCGGTGGCCACCACGCCCGTGCGCGTGCCGTGCGCGGTCGCGATCCGTCGGCTGGGATGCCGTCGAGCGACGGTTGGTGACCACACGGCAGAGGCGAGCGGGGTGTCGTGACCGCTCGCGGAGGGCGGACGGGAGGCCCGTGGCGGCGCTGCCACGCGCCTCCACGGCCGGTGGCTGGTCGCGACTCGTCGCTTGCGTTGCGTCGAGTGGTCGCGATCCGTCGGCGGCGAGGCCGTCGGGCGACGGTTGGTGACCGCTCGGCGGAGGCGAGCGGGGTGTCGTGACCGCTCGCGGAGGGCGGACGGGAGGCCCGTGGCGGCGCTGCCACGCGCCTCCCGGCCGGTGGCTGGTCGCGACTCGTCGCGTGCGTTGCGTCGGCTGGTCACGACCGGTCGGCTGCGAGGCCGTCGGGCGACGGTTGGTGACCGCTCGGCAGAGGTGAGCGGGGTGTCGTGACCGCTCGGCGGAGGCGAGCGGGGTGTCGTGACCGCTCGCGGAGGGCCGGTGGCTGGTCGCGACTCGTCGCTTGCGTTGCGTCGGCTGGTCACGACCGGTCGGCTGCGAGGCCGTCGGGCGACGGTTGGTGACCGCTCGGCGGTCGTGAGCGGGGTGTCGTGACCGCTCGCCGAAGGCGGACGGGAAGCGGTCAGGCCGTGCTCAGTGCCTGCTCACTCCGCTGCCCGGCGGGCGCGGTGCGCCCGGACCTTCGCACGGTTGCCGCACCGCTGCATCGAGCACCAGCGCCGGGTCCCGCCGCGCGACGAGTCGTAGAACACCAGGCCGCAGTCCTCGGCCGAGCAGCGGCTCAGCCGGGTCGGGCGGCCGTCGGCCTCGACGTCGTCGAAGCCGACCTCGGTGAAGAGCGCGACGGCGTCGCGCGCGACGCTCGACAGGGCCTGGGCCAGGCGGACCCGGTTGGCTCCGGCGCGGCGTCGGCCACCGGGGAGGCTCGGGGGCACGTCCGGCAGGGCGGCGAACAGGTTGACGGTGTCGATGTCGTCGGGCGCGGGGCGCGTGCGGCCGGCTCCGGCGCGCAGGCCCGCCGCCACGGCGGTGCGCTCGGCGGCTGTGCTCGCCGGCGCGGGGGCGGCGGCGACGGCCAACCGGGCGATCGCGGCGCGCAGGGCGCGGGCGTCCTGCAGCTCGCGGCCGCTGGCGCCGACGTCGATCGGCTCGGTGTGCTCGCTGAGCCACTCGTCCAGGTCGGCCGGGCTCGCGAGCAGTTCGCCGAGCTGCGACCGCGGGCGTCGTCCGGCGGAGTCGTCGGCGAAGCCACCCGTGTGCGCGAAGTCGAGCGCGATCCGTCCGGCGTCGAAGAACCAGGAGGAACCGGCGTCCGTGCGGATGTGCTGCCCCGTGTGCATCCGCCCAGGCTAACGGGTTACCGGCGCGCCTCCGTGCGTCGGGCACCTCATGCGGTAGTCGACGCCATCGTGGCCGCGTCGTCGTCGGCGGTCCGGCGCCGCCAGGCGATGACGTTCCGGGCGTCGAACCGTCGGGAGCAGCGGGCACAGGCCAGGGGGCGTGTGGGGGTGCGGTACCGGAAGTGCTCGTGGCCCGCGGGGCAGCTGCCGATCCACGGTGCGAGCTCGCTGGCGATCGGCCCGTCGTGCAGGCGGGAGCCGGTGTACCCGATCGACGCGGCCGTGCGCTTCCACTTCGGTCCGTGTGCCGCCCGTGCGCCGGCGAGGGCGTGGGCGACCTCGTGCAGCAGGACCTGCTCGACGTCGTGGTCGGAGAACCGGGTGGCCAGGTGACGGCTCACGGTGATCCGCTTCCGCGCGAAGTCGCACTGGCCGGCACGGGTCTTCGCGTGGTCGAACCCGAACGCCCAGGTGCCGGCGCCGAGGTGTTCTGCGATCAGGGCCTCGGCGCGGAGCCGGACGGTCTCGAGCGCGGTCACTGCTCGGCGCGCGGGTCGGCCTGGCCCTTCTTCGCTGCCCGGGCCGCGATCCGACCCCAGATGTCGTCGGCCTCGGTCCGCGCGGCGTCGGGCGCACCGAGCACGCGACGGCGGATCGGCGGGACCTGCTTCACCGGCTCGGCGACGCGGGTGACGGGTTCGTCGTCCTCGGCGCGACGGGCGGCGACCTCGCGGGCCGTCCGGGGCTTGTCCGACGGTTCCGCCGGGTGCGTGATGGCGGCACGCATCGCGGCCTCGACCGCGGTGCGCAGGGCGTCGGTGCGCTCCGACGGCGCCCCCGCCTGGCGGAAGGCCTGGTAGGCCCGCGACAGGGCGGCGCGCGCCTCGTCGAAGCGGTCGTTCTCGAACAGCGACCAGCCCTCGATCTCGGCGGCGGCACCTTCGAGTTCCGGCCACTCCTCGGTGGCGGCGGTGTCGCGGGCCATGGCGGCTTCGTTGGCGGCGCGGTCGTGGCGCCCCAGGTCGTGCAGGACGTGCGCACGACGGATCCGTGCGGCGACCTTGTCCTGGCGCTCCCCGGTGAACATCGCGAGACGGAACACCTCTTCCGCGATGACGAGCGACTCGTCCAGACGACCGAGCAGACGGAGCAGCTCGGCCCGTTCGGCGAGTGCGTCGGTGCTGCGGCTCTGGCCGAGGTCGCGGAGCCGCTGGTGCACGGCGTCGACGTCGACCGCGGGTCGCAGGCTGATGGGCGCGAAGGTGCTGCCCGGGCTGACCCCGGCCGTCACGGGAGCCGCGTGGCGCGGTTCACGGGAACGGTCGGACGGGTCGGGCAGCTGGCGGTCGTCGGGCGGGAGGGACATCGGTTCGAGGGTAGCCGCGGTCTGCCGGGAGCCGTCGGTGCGACGCGCTCAGGTTGCGCGGGTGCGGCGGTCCGGGGTGCCCGGCGGAACGACCGACGGCCCGCCGTGCCGGAGCACGACGGGCCGTCCGGAGCGGTCGATCAGGAGTTGGCGGCCACCGCGGCGGCAGCGGCCACGCCGACGTAGGTGACCAGCGTCGCGATCGTGGCGACGACGGCCAGGACGATCGCGAAGATGCCCCAGCCGCGACCACGCTTGGTCACGGCGGCGATGATGCCCTGCACGAGCGCCCAGAGCCCGAGGATCGCGGCGACGCCGGCGATCACCGCACCGACACCGATCTGCGAGATGACGGCCGGGTCGTTCATGAGCTGACGCTGCAGCTCCTGCTGGTCCGGGGTGGCACCGCTGCTCGGGACGAGGTTGTTGATCGCGTCGCTGTTGGCGAGCGCCGACCCCATCACGTACCCACCGATGACGCCGATCACGAGCGCGGCGAGTCCGAGGACGAACGCCACCACACCGAGGGTCTTCTTCTTGGGCTTCGGCTCGTCGTAGCTCTGCCAGGCCGGGGCACCGGAGTGCGACGGCGCGGCGGCGTACGGCTGCTGGTCGTGGCCCTGCTCGTGACGCTGCTGGTCGTTCCAGCTCGGCGTGCTCGACGGCTGGTCGTACTGCTGCTGTCCGTACTGCTGCTGCCCGTACTGACCCTGCTGCTCGCCGTTCGGCTGGCCGTACTGCTGCTGGCCCTGCCCGTACTGCTCGCCGTACTGCGGGGTCGAGGTCGGCGTCGGGTCCACCCGCTCGCCGTACCGCGGGGCGTCGGCGTCGGGCCGCTGCTGCGGGGCTTCGCCCCAGCTCGGCGCCTGGCCGTCGCCCGTCCGGTCCTGGTCGTTCCGGTCGTCGTTCGTCATCAGGGTTCCCATCGCTCGGTCGCGCACCTGCGCGGTCGTTCAGACCATCCTGACAGCCGGACCGGCCGAACGCCCGAAGTCAGTCCTCGGCGAGGCCCCGCGCGGGCGTCAGCCCCCGAACACGCTCCGGTTCGGCTCGGGGGACGCGACCGCCGTCTGGTCGGTGACGATCGGCGCTCCGGCGATGAACGAGCGGAGCTCCGCACCGTGCACGACCTTCGCCGGCATCGGGTCCGACGAGTACCGCCTGGGCATGTCCGCCACCGGCAGGTCGGTCGGCGAGCCGAGCAGCACGATGTTGCCGAACCGTCGGCCCTTGAGTATCCCGGTGTCCGCGACCGCGGCGACCGAGGGCAGCACCGACTGCAGGGTCGACGCCTGTCCGCGGGCGAAGGCCAGCCCGGCGCCGTCGGCCACGTTCACCGCGACGATGCCCGTCGGCGACAGGAACGCGGCGACCTCGCGGTAGAACTCGACGCTCGTCACGTGGGCGGGGATCTGCGAACCGCCGAACACGTCCACCACCGCCAGGTCCACCGTGCCGCGCAGGCCGGCGGGCAGCTTGCCGAGGACCTCGCGGGCGTCGCCGTACCGCACCCGGATCGAGGCGCCCCGGGGGAACGGCAGGGCCTCGCGCACATGCTCGACCAGGTCGCGCTCGAGCTCGATGACCTGCTGCCGCGAACCCGGACGCGTCACGGCGACGTAGCGGGGCAGGGTCAGTGCCCCGGCGCCCAGGTGCAGCGCCGTGACCGGGCCGTCGGGCAGCAGGTCGATCGCGTGCCCGATCCGCCGGATGTACTCGAACGCCAGGTGCGTCGGGTCCTCGAGGTCCACGTGCGACTGCGGGGTGCCGTCCACCACCAGGGTGAAGGACCCCGGCCGGTGCCGGTCCGGCTCCACCACCGAGTACCCCGCACCGATCCGGAACCCGTCGAACGCATCAGCCATGCGGTCAATGGAACACCACCGCGATCACCACCCGCGTCCCCACCCCTGGTTGGTGTGCCCGGGGGGCACCCGGAACGAGGCTGATCACTCCGGTCGGGAAGGCCCCGCCGGACCACCTCGAAAGGCACACCATGTCGGTCCAGCTCCTCGCGAACGTGCTCATCGGCCTCGCCCTCGTCGGCCTCCTGGCGTACCGGCAGGCGACCTGGCGGTCCCTCGACCCGACGCGCATCTGGCGCGGACCGCTCGTCATGGCGATCGTCGGGGTGGTCGTCCTCGCGCAGACCACGACGACCGTCACCACCACCGACGTCGTGTTCCTCGGCCTCGAGGCCCTGCTCACCGTCGCCGTCGGCCTGGCCATGGGGGCCATGACCCGGTTCCGCACCGTGACGACACCGGACGACAAGGGCCGCACCCTGCAGTCCCGCACCGGTTGGCTCGGCGCCGGCCTCTGGATCGTCCTCATCGCCGCCCGCATCGGCCTCGACGTCCTCGGCGGCCACCTCGGAGCACACCTGCTCACCTCGACCGGCACGATCCTGCTCGTGCTCGCCCTGAACCGAGCCGCCCGCGCCCTGGTCGTCGACCAGCGCATCCCCCGCGGGACCGACCGCCCGGCGACCGCCGGCCGCGGCATGATGGTGCGGTGAGCCTGCCGACCGAACCGGAGCGGACCGACCCCGCCGGGGTCCGGTCCCGGGCCGGCGTCTCGTGGCTGCTCAACGGCGCGGGCATCGCCGTGGTCGCCTTCTGGTTCGTCCGGAACGGCGTGCTGCTCCACCACCCCGCGTGGGTCTGGGTCCTCGGGGCCGCTGCGCTCGCCGCCTGGGCCGTCCGCGAAGGGGCACGTACACCCCGGGTCCTCGTCGCCGCAGCCGGCGTGATGGTCGCCGCCGGATCGCTCACCGTGGTGCCGACCGACTCGCTGCTGGTCGTGCCGGTGATCGTCGGGCTCGTCGTCCTCGGTGCCGACCTCCGCCTGCCGGTCTGGACGGCCGCGGTCGCCGCGCTCGCCGCCGTCGTGGTGGTCGCCGTCACCGCGACGATCGAGCAGACGTCCGTGCAGTTCGTCCTCGGCGTGAGTGGCGGGCTGCTGCTCGGCGTGCTCGTCGGGTTCAGCCGTCGGCAGGCGCGGCTCACGACGGCGCAGGCCCGCGAGACCGAGCGCCAGCAGCAGCGCGCACGGCTCCTCGCCGACCGGTCGCGGGCGTCCCGGGACATCCACGATGTCCTCGCCCACTCGCTCGGCGGCCTGGTGCTGCAGCTCGACGCGGTCGAGGCCCTGCTGGAGGCCGGCCGCGTCGACGAGGCCACCCGCCGTGCCGGTGACGCCCGTGCGCTCGCCGCCGACGGTCTGGCCGAGGCGCGGCGTGCGGTGCACGCGCTCCGCGACGAGCCGCACTCCGGACGACCAGTTCCCGACGAGTCCCGGACCCACCGACCGCAGCCCGACCAGCCGGAGCCGACCCGTGCCTCCAGTCCGTCCGCCGACCGCGGGGCGGGCCTGACGGCCCTCGTCGACGCGCACCGCTCGTTCGGCGGCGAGGTCGTGGTGCAGGGCGACGCGACCCTCGCGGTCCTCGACGACGCCCACCGTGCCGCCGTGGTCCAGGTCGTCCGGGAGGCCCTCAGCAACGCCCGCAGGCACGCCCCCGGCCGCCCCGTGTCCCTGTCCGTGATCCGGGACGGCGACGCCGTGGACGTCGTCGTGGCGAACCCGTTGCCCAGCGGCGGCCAGGGGCTGCTCGGGATGCGCGAGCGGTTCGCGGAACTCGGCAGCGAGGCCACGGTCGAGGCCGAGCGTTCCGACGACGAGTTCGTCGTCGCCATGCACCTGCCCGTCGACGGCACGCGCGAGGCGGACACTGCGGACGACGCGGACGCGGCGGTCGTCGCCGAGGACGACCGCTCGTGACCATCCGGGTGCTCGTGGTCGACGACCAGGCCATCGTCCGCGACGGCCTGGTGACGGTGCTGTCGCTCGTGCCCGACCTGCGGGTGGTCGGGCAGGCGGCCGACGGGGCCGAGGCGATCGCCGCCGTCGGCCGGGACACACCCGACGTCGTCCTGATGGACCTGCGGATGCCGGGCGTCGACGGGCCGACTGCCACCGCACGGATCGTCGCCGAGCACCCCGGGGTCGCGGTGCTGGTGCTGACGACGTACGCCGACGACGACTCCATCGTCACCGCGATGCGGGCCGGGGCGCGTGGCTACCTGACGAAGGACGCCGGGCGGGCGGAGATCGCGGCCGCGGTGCGTGCGGTGGCCGCGGGGCAGTCGACCTTCGACGCGACGGTGGGAGCGCGGCTCGTGGCACACCTCGTCGGTGGTGCCGGTGCCCCTGCTGCTGCGCCTGCGGAGCCCGATCCCGGCCCGGCGCTCGGTGCGCGGTTCCCGGACCTCACTCCGCGCGAAGTGGACGTCCTCGAGCGCATCGCCGACGGCCGGACGAACCCCGAGATCGCCGCCGAGCTGTTCCTGACGGTGCCCACCGTGAAGTCGTACGTGAACCAGGTCTTCGCGAAGCTCGGGGTCCGCACCCGCGCCGAGGCCGTCGCCCGCGTCCTGCGCTGAGCGTCGGCAGCCCGACGTCGTCCCCGGGCGACGCACTCGGGACAGGTGGATGCGTCCACATGGACAGCCAGCGGACGCCAAGACTCGTCGCCTACCGTTGACGCCTGTCGTCACGACGCCCGAGCGTCGATGCGTGTGTGCCCCACACCCCACGCGTCCGCCCGGACACCGTGACCACGACGTGCCCGTGAGCGCCCCCACCGCTCGAGCGTGCGCGCCGTCGGCGTGCTGCTGCGCGCCACCCCTCCGGCCACCCGCGCGCGCTGGCCGTCGAACGCACCGCACCCGATGACGAGTGCACCACTGCTGATCCGCCGCAGGAGACCTCCGTCATGACCGCCGACACCATGAGCGTGCCCACCGCACGCCGCACCACCCCGGACCCCCACCGGTCCGGGAGCCGACCCATCCGGGCGATCCGGGCCTCCAGGCCGTTCCACGCCGACCGCGAGGCGGCGCCGACCTGGATGCGCGTCGTCGGCACCGCGCTGTTCGTGGCCGGCGCCGGGCTGTCCGCCGCCGTGCTCGGCTGGCCGGGCGATGCACCCGAGGTCGCGCTCCTGGTGCCGGGACTGCTCGCCGTCGCCCTCGGACTGCTGCTCGTCCTCGCCCGTGCCGGGTTCACCGTCACCGAGCGGCACGTGACCCTGCACTTCCGTCCGCTCCCGCCGCGACGCATCGCGCGCCGGCGGATCACCGACGTCCGTCTGGTCGAGGCGGACGCGGCCACCTACGGCGGGGTCGGCCTGCGGATCCGTCGCGGCGTGCGGGCGCTCATCCTCACGCCGGGGCTCGGGATCGAGCTCACCGACGACCGGGGGCGGGTCACGTTCGTCCGCACGCGGCGTCCCGAGGACGCCTTCCGTGCGCTGGCCGGACTGCCGGGCGGGCCGGGAGGCGCGGATCGCGTCGATCGCGAGCGTCTGGGCTGAGCAGGGGGCGCGTCCGGGCTGCACATCGGATGCGTCTCCGCTGCCTGCGCAGGGGAATGGAAGCGGCGTCCGGCGGCTTATACACGCCACTGCCGAATCCGGTCAAGCCGGGACTGGACAGCACGCCGCGGAGCGAACTATGATGACAGTTCGCGCTCCCTGGCATCCGTGTCGTCATATTTCGGTCGACGCAGAGTTCTGAGACAGAAACTCATCTCGCCCTGGTGCAGCCGGACCCGTATATGGCGGCGGGTACCGCTCACGGAGATCATCCCACACGTGCACCGACGTTCCGCGTCAGGCACGCGTCGGCGTGGTCGCAGGGCTTGCACTCTCAGGGTTCGCCGAGCGATCAATCCACTCACCTACACACTGCTCGTCAGTGTCGGCCCGACGGGGCCTACCGGAGGTCACACCCTTGGCTGCTGCGCCCAACGCATCCACCAACCCCAAGAACGGTCGCAACCACTCGCGACTCTCGTTCGCCAAGATCACGGACACCCTCACGGTTCCTGATCTGCTCGCACTCCAGACGGAGAGCTTCGACTGGCTCGTCGGCAACGACGTCTGGAAGGCCCGCCTCGCCGAAGGGCAGGAGCAGGGTCGCACCGACCTCGCGCTGCACTCGGGGCTCGAGGAGATCTTCGAGGAGATCTCCCCGATCGAGGACCTCGGCGAGACCATGCAGCTCTCGTTCACGGCTCCCGAGCTCGAGGACCCGAAGTACTCGATCGACGACTGCAAGGAGCGCGGCAAGACCTACGCCGCTCCGCTGTACGTCAACGCCGAGTTCATGAACCACATGACGGGTGAGATCAAGACGCAGACGGTCTTCATGGGCGACTTCCCGCTCATGACCGAGCGCGGCACGTTCATCATCAACGGCACCGAGCGCGTCGTCGTGTCGCAGCTCGTCCGTTCGCCCGGCGTGTACTTCGAGCGCCAGCAGGAGAAGACCTCCGACAAGGACATCTACTCGGCGCGGATCATCCCGTCGCGTGGTGCCTGGCTCGAGTTCGAGATCGACAAGCGCGACCAGGTGGGCGTGCGCATCGACCGCAAGCGCAAGCAGTCCGTGACCGTCTTCCTCAAGGCCCTCGGCCTGACGAGCGAAGAGATCATGGACGAGTTCCAGGGCTTCGCGTCGATCGAGTCGACCCTCGAGAAGGACGCCGTCCTCACGAAGGAAGAGGCGCTCAAGGACATCTACCGCAAGCTCCGCCCGGGCGAGCAGGTCGCTGCCGAGGCCGCGCGTGCGCTCCTCGACAACTTCTACTTCAACTCGAAGCGCTACGACCTGGCGAAGGTCGGCCGGTACAAGGTCAACCGCAAGCTCGGCATGGACGCCCCGCTGTCCGACTCGGTGCTCACCGTCAAGGACATCGTCGCGACGATCAAGTACCTGGTGTCGCTGCACGCCGAGCGCACCACGATCGACGGCATCCGTGACGGCGAGCCGGTGCAGCTGCGCCTCGACGTGGACGACATCGACCACTTCGGCAACCGTCGCATCCGCGCCGTCGGCGAGCTCATCCAGAACCAGGTCCGCACGGGTCTGTCCCGCATGGAGCGCGTCGTCCGCGAGCGCATGACCACGCAGGACATCGAGGCGATCACGCCCCAGACGCTCATCAACGTGCGTCCGGTCGTCGCCGCGATCAAGGAGTTCTTCGGGACCTCCCAGCTGTCGCAGTTCATGGACCAGAACAACCCGCTCGCGGGTCTGACGCACAAGCGTCGCCTGTCGGCCCTCGGCCCGGGTGGTCTGTCCCGTGAGCGTGCCGGCGTCGAGGTCCGCGACGTCCACCCGTCGCACTACGGCCGCATGTGCCCGATCGAGACCCCGGAAGGCCCGAACATCGGCCTGATCGGCTCGCTCGCGTCGTTCGGTCGGATCAACTCGTTCGGCTTCATCGAGACCCCGTACCGTCGCGTCGTCGACGGCGAGGTCACGAAGACCATCGACTACCTCACCGCTTCGGAAGAGGACGACTTCGTCGTCGCGCAGGCCAACGCCCCGCTGACGAACGACTTCCACTTCGCCGACGACAAGGTGCTCGTCCGCAAGAAGGGCGGCGAGGTCGAACTCGTCGCCAAGGGCGAGGTCGACTACATGGACGTCTCCCCGCGCCAGATGGTGTCGGTCGCGACGTCGCTCATCCCGTTCCTCGAGCACGACGACGCGAACCGCGCCCTCATGGGTGCGAACATGCAGCGTCAGGCCGTCCCGCTGCTCCGCTCCGAGTCGCCGCTCGTCGGCACCGGCATGGAGGGCTACACGGCCATCGACGCGGGCGACGTCGTCACCGCCGACAAGGCCGGTGTCGTCTCCGAGGTCTCGGCCGACGCCGTCACCCTGCAGCTCGACGAGGGCGGCACGCAGACCTACTACCTGCGCAAGTTCGACCGCTCCAACCAGGGCACGAGCTACAACCACCGCGTCATCGTCTCCGCAGGCGAGCGCGTCGAGCAGGGCGAGGTCATCGCCGACGGTCCCGCGACGGAGAACGGCGAGCTCGCGCTCGGCAAGAACCTCCTCGTCGCGTTCATGCCGTGGGAGGGCTACAACTACGAGGACGCGATGATCCTGTCGCAGAACCTCATCAAGGACGACACGCTCTCCTCGATCCACATCGAGGAGTACGAGGTCGACGCCCGCGACACCAAGCTCGGCAAGGAGGAGATCACCCGTGACCTCCCCAACGTCAGCCCGGACCTGCTGGCCGACCTCGACGAGCGCGGCATCATCCGCATCGGTGCCGAGGTCCGCCCCGGCGACATCCTCGTCGGCAAGGTCACGCCGAAGGGCGAGACCGAGCTGAGCGCCGAGGAGCGTCTGCTCCGTGCCATCTTCAACGAGAAGTCGCGCGAAGTCCGCGACACCTCGCTCAAGGTGCCCCACGGTGAAGAGGGCACGATCATCGGCGTCAAGGTGTTCGACTCGCAGGACGGCGACGACGAGCTCGGCTCGGGCGTCAACCAGCGCGTGGTCGTCTACATCGCCCAGAAGCGCAAGATCACCGCGGGTGACAAGCTCGCCGGTCGTCACGGCAACAAGGGCGTCATCTCGACCATCCTCCCGGTCGAGGACATGCCGTTCCTCGCCGACGGCACCCCCGTCGACATCGTCCTCAACCCGCTCGGCGTCCCCGGCCGCATGAACTTCGGTCAGGTGCTCGAGATCCACCTCGGGTGGCTCGCCAAGCAGGGCTGGAACGTCGAGGGCATCCAGGAGTGGGCCGAGAACCTGCCGGAGGCAGCGCACAGCGCCGAGCCCGGCACCAAGGTCGCCACCCCGGTGTTCGACGGTGCGTACGAGCGCGAGATCGAGGGCCTCCTCGACTCGACCCTCCCGAACCGCGACGGCGAGCGCCTGATCGGCTCGTCCGGCAAGGCGCAGCTCTTCGACGGCCGCTCCGGCGAGCCGTTCCCGGAGCCCGTCTCGGTCGGCTACATGTACATCCTCAAGCTGCACCACCTGGTCGACGACAAGATCCACGCGCGTTCGACCGGTCCGTACTCGATGATCACGCAGCAGCCGCTGGGTGGTAAGGCGCAGTTCGGTGGACAGCGATTCGGTGAGATGGAGGTGTGGGCGCTTGAAGCGTACGGCGCCGCTTACGCCCTCCAGGAGCTCCTGACGATCAAGTCCGACGACATCCTCGGCCGCGTGAAGGTCTACGAGGCGATCGTCAAGGGCGAGAACATCCAGGAGCCCGGTATCCCCGAGTCCTTCAAGGTCCTCATGAAGGAGATGCAGTCGCTCTGCCTGAACGTCGAGGTGCTCTCGGCCGACGGCCAGGCGGTCAGCCTGCGCGACAACGATGACGAGGTCTTCCGCGCTGCGGAGGAGCTGGGCATCAACATCTCCTCGCGGTTCGAGTCGTCCTCCGTCGACGACATCTGATCCCGCCCGTACATCGAAGCCTGAATCAGCAAGAGAGAAGAACATTGCTCGAAGCAACTTCCTTTGACGCCATTCGGATCGGCCTCGCAACCGCCGAGGACATCCGTCAGTGGTCGTACGGCGAGGTCAAGAAGCCGGAGACCATCAACTACCGCACCCTGAAGCCCGAGAAGGACGGTCTGTTCGGCGAGCAGATCTTCGGTCCTTCCCGCGACTGGGAGTGCGCCTGTGGCAAGTACAAGCGTGTCCGGTTCAAGGGCATCGTCTGCGAGCGCTGCGGCGTCGAGGTCACCAAGTCCTCGGTCCGTCGTGAGCGCATGGGCCACATCGAGCTCGCTGCCCCCGTCACGCACATCTGGTACTTCAAGGGCGTCCCGTCGCGCCTCGGGTACCTCCTCGACATGGCGCCGAAGGACCTCGAGAAGGTCATCTACTTCGCGGCGTACATGATCATCGACATCGATGAAGAGGGCCGTCACGCGGACATGCCGGGTCTCGAGAACGAGATGCGTCTCGAGATCAAGACCCTCGAGGGCCAGCGCGACTCGATCATCGCCGACCGCCTCAAGAAGCTCGAGGACGACCTCGCAGCCCTTGAGGAAGAGGGTGCGAAGGCCGACGTCAAGCGCCGCACCAAGGACACCGCCGAGAAGGAGATGTCCCAGGTCCGCAAGTCGTTCGACGAGGACATCACCCGTCTCGAGCGTGTGTGGGAGGACTTCCGCAACCTCAAGGTGGGCGACCTCAAGCCCGAGGACGCCGTCTTCCACGAGCTCCAGGACCGGTTCGGGATCTACTTCGACGCCTACATGGGCGCCGAGGCGATCAAGCTCCGGCTCGAGGCGTTCGACCTGGCCGCCGAGGCCGAGGCGCTGCGTCTGCAGATCGCCGAGGGCAAGGGCCAGAAGAAGATCCGTGCGATCAAGCGTCTGCGCGTCGTCAGCTCCTTCCTCGCCACCGGCAACTCGCCGGCGGCGATGGTGCTCGGCGTCGTGCCGGTCATCCCGCCGGAGCTGCGCCCGATGGTGCAGCTCGACGGTGGCCGGTTCGCCACGTCGGACCTCAACGACCTCTACCGTCGTGTGATCAACCGCAACAACCGTCTCCGCCGCCTGCTCGACCTCGGTGCTCCCGAGATCATCGTGAACAACGAGAAGCGCATGCTGCAGGAAGCCGTCGACGCGCTGTTCGACAACGGTCGTCGCGGACGTCCGGTCACGGGTACCGGCAACCGCGCCCTGAAGTCCCTGAGCGACATGCTCAAGGGCAAGCAGGGTCGTTTCCGCCAGAACCTGCTCGGCAAGCGTGTCGACTACTCGGGCCGTTCGGTCATCATCGTCGGCCCGCAGCTGAAGCTGCACCAGTGTGGTCTGCCCAAGCAGATGGCGCTCGAGCTCTTCAAGCCGTTCGTCATCAAGCGCCTGATCGACCTGTCGCACGCGCAGAACATCAAGTCGGCCAAGCGCATGGTCGAGCGTTCGCGTCCGCAGGTGTGGGACGTGCTCGAGGAGATCATCCGCGAGCGCCCCGTCCTGCTGAACCGTGCGCCGACGCTGCACCGTCTGGGCATCCAGGCGTTCGAGCCGCAGCTCGTCGAGGGCAAGGCCATCCAGCTCCACCCGCTCGTCTGTGCTGCGTTCAACGCGGACTTCGACGGTGACCAGATGGCCGTGCACCTGCCGCTGTCGGTCGAGGCTCAGGCCGAGGCACGCATCCTGATGCTCGCCTCGAACAACATCCTGAAGCCGTCCGACGGCCGCCCGGTGACCCTGCCCGCACAGGACATGATCATCGGTCTGCACCACCTCACGACCGTCCGCGAGGGCGCCGTGGGCGAGGGCCGTGCGTTCTCGTCGGTGGCCGAGGCGATCCTGGCGAACGACCAGCACACGCTGCACCTCAACGCGATGGTGAAGATCCGCATGACGGGTGTCCACTTCGCCGAGGGTGAAGCCCCCGAGGGCTACGAGCAGGGCGACACGCTGCTGCTCGAGACGACCCTGGGCCGTGCGCTCTTCAACGAGACCCTGCCGGCGAACTACCCGTTCGTCCAGAAGGTCACCGACAAGGGTGTGCTCTCCGCGATCGTCAACGACCTCGCCGAGCGCTACTCCAAGACCGAGACGGCCGCTGCGCTGGACCGGATCAAGGACGCCGGCTTCTACTGGGGCACCCGCTCCGGTGTGACCGTCGCCCTGTCGGACGTCGTGACGCCTCCTCGCAAGAAGGAGATCATCGCGGGCTACGAGATCCAGGCCGCCAAGGTGCAGGGCGAGTTCGACAAGGGTCTGATCACCGACTCCGAGCGTCGCGCCGACCTGATCAAGATCTGGACCGAGGCCACCAACGAGATCGCACAGGAGATGCGGGACAACTTCCCCGTCGACAACACGATCAACCGCATGGTGTCGTCCGGTGCTCGTGGTAACTGGCTGCAGGTCCGCAACATCGCCGGTATGCGTGGTCTGGTGAACAACCCGAAGGGCGAGATCATCGCCCGCCCGATCATCAACTCGTACCGCGAGGGCCTGACCGTGGCGGAGTACTTCATCGCCACGCACGGTGCTCGCAAGGGTCTGGCCGACACGGCGCTCCGTACGGCCGACTCCGGCTACCTGACCCGTCGTCTCGTCGACGTCTCCCAGGACGTCATCATCCGCGAGGACGACTGCGGTACGACGCGTGGCCTCGAGCTGCCGATCGCGACCGTGGACGCCGACGGCAAGCTCGTCCGCGACCCGCGCGTCGAGAACACCGTGTACTCCCGCACCCTGGCCACCGAGGCCGTGGACGCCAAGGGCACGGTCGTTGCAGAGGCCGGTGAGGACGTCGGTGACGTGCTCCTCGAGAAGCTGCTGGCAGCCGGTGTCGAGAGCATCAAGGTGCGCTCGGTCCTGACCTGCGAGTCGGCCGTCGGTGTCTGCGCGAAGTGCTACGGCCGTTCGCTCGCCACCGGCAACCTGGTCGACATCGGTGAGGCAGTCGGCATCATCGCCGCGCAGTCCATCGGTGAGCCCGGTACCCAGCTGACGATGCGTACCTTCCACACGGGTGGTTCGGCCTCGGCCGACGACATCACCCAGGGTCTGCCGCGTGTCACGGAGCTCTTCGAGGCGCGTACCCCCAAGGGCGCGTCCCCGATCGCCGAGGCCCCCGGCCGCGTCGTCGTCGAGGACACGGACAAGGGCCGTCGGATCATCCTGACGCCGGACAACGGCGACGAGCCGTTCATCTACCCGGTGCTCAAGCGTGCGACGCTCCTCATCGAGGACAACCAGCACGTCGAGCTCGGCGAGCAGTTCATCGCCGGCACCGTCGACCCGAAGGAAGTCCTCCGGGTCAAGGGTGTCCGAGAGGTCCAGAAGCACCTGGTCAACGGTGTGCAGGACGTCTACGGCTCGCAGGGTGTGCCGATCCACGACAAGCACATCGAGGTCATCGTCCGCCAGATGCTCCGCAAGGTCACCGTCGTCGACCACGGCGACACCGACCTGCTGCCGGGTGAGCTCGTCGACCGGTCGCGCTACAACGCGCTGAACCGTGCGGCGCTGCAGGAGGGTCGCAAGACCGCCTCGGCTCGCCAGGAGGTCATGGGCATCACGAAGGCGTCCCTCGCGACCGAGTCGTGGCTGTCCGCCGCTTCCTTCCAGGAGACCACCCGCGTGCTCACGCAGGCGGCCATGGAGGGCAAGCAGGACCACCTCGTCGGCCTCAAGGAGAACGTCATCATCGGTAAGCTCATCCCTGCCGGGACGGGCCTCAGCCGGTACCGTGACGTGGACGTGAACGCGACCGAAGAGGCGAAGGCGGAGCGGTACCCCAACCGCATCTTCGCTGACGACTCGTCGTTCTCGGACGCCGACCTGAGCTTCGTCGACTTCGACAGCTTCTCGTCGGACGACTTCACGCCGGGCACGTACAACTGAGCCTGATGTGATCCCACGAAGGCCCCGTCTCCGCAAGGAGGCGGGGCCTTCGTCGTGTCGTCACCACGTGACGGCCTGGAGGCACGGTGCCCGGCCGTCACGGGCCTCCCGTCCGCCGTGGGGTCGCGGCTAGAGCGCGCGGCCCGCGCCGTTGTCGCGGCCGGAGCCGCGACCGGTCTCGTCGACCAGCGAGAACAGGCTCAGCACGTTGCCGTCGGGGTCGCGGACGTCGAACCAGTCGACCGCGCCGTCGACGCACTCGACGGGGCCGATGTCGATGCCGAGCGCGCCGATCCGTGCGTGCTGCGCGGCGACGTCGTCGACGCCGAAGCGGACGCTGACCGGGTTCTCCTCGGCCTGTTCGTCGACGTAGAGCTGGATCCAGATGCCGCCGACCTCGTACTCGGCGACGCCGTCCTCGGGTTCGAGGTCCGGCTCGGTGCGCTCGAAGACCGCGCCGTACCAGAGGCAGGACGCCTCGATGTCGGTGACGGGCAGCCCCACGGTCACGCTCGTGATGTCCATGTCTCATCATGTGCCCGGGCGGGGGCGCGCGTCGAGAGGGATTCCGCTGCGTCGCGCTGTCCGGCCCGTGTCGACCTGGTGTCGTTCGTCGCGGTGTTCCTCCACAGGCGGCATCGCGCCGATGTCCTCCACCGCCTGCCGGTCTGAGGCCACGGAGCGGCCCGTGGTCCGTGAGGCTGGTCGACATGTGCACCCGAACGGCCGCAGCGAGACCGCACCGACGGCACCCCGACGGGGAGGTGACCGGCACCGTGTCCACCTCGGCGCTGCCCCTCGTCACCGCGTTGGTCGGTCTGCTCGGTCTCGCGATCGGGTCGTTCCTGAACGTCGACGTGCACCGCATCCCCGCCGGGATGTCGGTCGTTGCACCGGCCAGCTCCTGCCCCGGCTGCGGCCACGAGATCCGGGGGTGCGACAACGTGCCGGTGGTGTCCTGGCTCCTCCTGCGTGCCCGGTGCCGTCACTGCGACGCGCCCGTCTCGGCTCGGTACCCGCTCGTCGAAGCCGCCACGGGCCTCCTGTTCGTCGCGGTGACCCTGCTCTCGGTCCTCGCACCGTGGTCGACGTCGGCGGCACCGGACGGTGTTCCCGGAACGATCCACGCGGCGACCCTGCTCGTCGCGCTCCTGTACCTGATGGCGATCAGCATCTCGTTGACGCTCATCGACCTCGACACCCACACCCTGCCGAACCGGATCGTGCTGCCGGCGTACATCGTGTTGCCCGTGCTCCTGCTCGTGGCATCGGTGGTGTCCGGGGACTGGGGCGCCGCGGTCCGTGGGATCGGCGGTCTCGTCGTCCTCGGCGGTGTCTACCTCTTGCTCGCGCTGGCGGTCCTCGGCGGGATGGGACTCGGGGACGTGAAGCTCGCCGGCGTGCTCGGTCTCGTGCTGGCGTACCTCGGATGGGGACCCCTCGCAGTGGGTTCTTCCGCCGCGTTCCTGCTCGGCGGTACCTTCGCAGTCGTCCTCCTGGCCGTGCGCCGGGCGGGCCGCCGGAGCGGGATCCCGTTCGGCCCCTGGATGCTCGCGGGTGCCTGGCTCGGCATCGCCGTCGGTGCGCCCGCGTGGGATGGCTACCTGCGCCTCCTCGGACTCGCCTGACGCCTCGTCACGCGCTGCGCCACCAGACCGACCCGAAGACGGTCACGGGGAAGGACCGCCCATGTCGAAGAGCATCGTCGGCGTCGACATCGGCGCCGCCGCGATCCGTTCCGTCGAGGTGCAGGACGCGGACCGGGCGAGACCGACGATCCTGCGGTTCGCCGAGGTGCCGGTACCCGTCGGCGCGACGAAACAGGGCGAGGTGCTCGAACCGAACACCGTGGCGGTCGCACTCCGCCAGCTCTGGTCGATCGGACGCTTCCGCTCGAAGGACGTGACGACGGACGCAGGCGGCACCGCGGCGGGCTGATCCGACCCGCACGGACCGGTGTCGGCCGCGCCACGCCGACATCACTTCCGCGACGCCCGTCGCGGAGATTACGATGCTCACGGCGCCGTGTCCGCGGCTGCTCATCCCCTCTCGAACGGTCGGCTCGAATCGGCCGTTCCTCGTCGTGCCCGGAGTCGCGCGTGTTGGTCGGAATCGTGGAGTTCCTCGGTTGGTTCGGGGCGGTAACCGTCCTTGCTGGTTACATCTTGTTCTCCACGGGCAGGATCCCGAACGGTCCGCTCTACCAGTTGCTCAACCTGGTCGGCGGCCTCGCGGTGGCCGTCAACGTCGCCGCCCACCACGCCGTCCCCTCGACGATCGTCAACGGCATCTGGGCGATCGTCGCCGTCGTCGTCCTGGTGAAGATGCTCCGTGCGCGTCGCGCGGCGAAGCGCGACGGGTCCGCTGCGGCCGAGCCGCCGGTCCTGCACGCGGAGCCCCCGGCCACGACCGGGGTCCTGCCGGTCATCGGGCCGGCGCTGCGCGACCACGAGCTGGAGGGGGCCGGCGAGACGGACGCGACCACGGGCCTCCAGTGGGTCGACCTGGCGGACGCGACGGACGCCACGGACGCGACTGACCCGACCCGCCCGACGACGTCGGATCTCGTGCCCGCGACGGTGCCGGAGGCGCCCGCCCCGATGACGGAGACCGTCCCGATCATCACGGCGACCATCGCGCTCGCCCTGGTCGCCGCAGCGCAGGAGCAGTCCGACCGTGCGCACGCCGACGACACGGACCACGCCGAACCCGCTCGCTGACCAGCCGGTCGGCGATACGATCGGCCCATGTCCCGGTGGCTGATCGCGACGATGACGTCGATCCTCTTCATCGCGCTCGTGATCGCCGTCACGGGCTTCGAAGCCCTGCTCGCCGACGTCGAGGTCATCTCGCAGCCCGACGCCACCCCGTACCTCGGGCCTGCGATGGTGGTCGGCGGCGCGGTGGTCGTCTTCCTGGCGACCGCGGCGGGTGTCCGCGACGGCAACCCCGGGGTGACCGCCCTCGTCGCGGCGGCGACCGTCTACCTGGTCATGCTCGGCGTCGGAGCCGTGGGCTACGCACTCGTCCGCTCGGACGCGACCGAGCTCCTCGTCTTCCCCGCGGGGTACGCCCTCGGCCCGTTCGTGGTCGGTTCCGTCGTGGTGGCGCTCCTGTCGGTGCTCGGCGGGATCGCGACGGCTCGCCACCACGCGCGGACCGCGGGCGGCTCGGTCGCGACCGACGGGACGCACGCGACCAGCGGCGCGGACGGGTCGGGCGGACTCTCCGGGCACAACCGGACGAACGCGGGCGAGGGACCCGCCGAGCGGTAGTCTTCGGACAGCACGACGCACACCAAACGGGGGAACGATGAGCGACCAGCACGCGCAGGATCCGGACCAGCAGGGCGGCTGGGGCGCCGTCCCGCCGGTGGCATCGATCCGTGGCACCGACGGCACGTCCGCCGCAGCCGGCCAGACGGTCGGCCCTGGTCCTGCGGTCGGTCCCGGCGCCGGCTTCGCCGGAGCGCCCGGCGCCGGCTTCGCCGGAGCGCCCGGGCCGGTGCCGCAGCGTCCCCGCCGGAAGCTCCGCCGCGGGCAGCTCATCGGGATCATCTCGGGTGGCACCGCCGTCGTCCTGCTGCTCGTCGCCGGGGTCGTCGGGTACTCGGTCGGTTCCGCCTCGCACTCGGCCGACCGCCCCGTGCGGGCGTTCCTCGACGACCTGACGGCCGGACGCGTGGCCGACGCCCTCGACGACGCGGGCATCGAACGTGGGAAGTCCGACGTGCTGCTCGGTGACGCCGCCTACGCGAAGGCATCGGACAAGGTCACCGGGTACCGCGTCGCCGCGACGCGGACGGACGGCGACACCGCGACCGTCCGGGCGTACCTGCGCCAGGGTGGCCAGGACGTCGCCGCGACCTTCACGCTCGACAAGGCCGGGACCGACTGGGGTGTGTTCCCGGTCTGGGAGCTCCAGGCCCCCGAGCTCGGCTCGGTCGACGTCGCCGTGCGCGGACCGTCCGGTGCGTCGGTCACGGTCGCAGGCCGGAACGTGCGGACCGCGAAGGACGGCACGGTGAGCCTCCGCGCGCTGCCCGGTACCTACGACGTCGCCTTCGACGGCGGCAAGTGGACCACGGCACGTGGTGGATCGGCGGACGTCAGCGGGTTCGGCCGGACGACGTCGACCCCGGTGCAGATGACGACCACCCTCACGACCGCGGGGCAGCAGGCCGCCAAGCGAGCGGTGGACGACTGGGTGGACGGCTGCATCGCCTCCACCGACGCCGCGCCGGCCGGCTGCAGCTTCTACGCGTACGGCCAGAACCCGGCGTACACCTACACGAACCAGAAGTGGACGCTCGAGACGCGGCCGACGGTCCGGGTCGGCAGCTGGACGACGAACGGCTGGTTGATCACGACGACCACGTTCGGGCGGGCGAAGTACACGGCGGACATCTCGGGTGCCGCCGGCACCGGAACGGCGTCCGCGGGGCCGCTCAACGTCAACGCGAGCGGGTACGTCACCGGCTTCTCGAGCGACGGTGCCACGTTCCGCTCGGCGGTGGGCAACGGCTCGTCCGACACCGGCTCATGACGGTGTCGGTTCCCGGGGCGACCCGGATTGATTTCGTCCCGTTCCGCGGGTAGTCTCTACCGGGTGTGCGCCCTCGGGCGCGCCCGAAAAGTCCGGCGAGCGGGATCGCCCAGCCGGACCACTCCGTCCCCCACTCGAACACCCGCCGTCCGGCGGTGATCAGCGTGGGACGAGGAAGCCGGCGGAACGCGCCGGCCAGAGAGCACGAGCGAAGAACCAGGAGAACAGTTGCCTACTATTCAGCAGCTGGTTCGCAAGGGTCGTACGCCGAAGGTCACCAAGACCAAGGCGCCCGCCCTGAAGGCGAACCCCCAGCAGCGTGGTGTGTGCACCCGCGTCTACACCACCACCCCCAAGAAGCCGAACTCGGCACTGCGCAAGGTCGCTCGTGTCAAGCTCTCGAACGGCACCGAGGTCACGGCCTACATCCCCGGTGAGGGCCACAACCTCCAGGAGCACTCGATGGTGCTCGTCCGCGGCGGTCGTGTGAAGGACCTCCCGGGTGTGCGGTACAAGATCATCCGTGGCGCCCTGGACACCCAGGCAGTCAAGAACCGTAAGCAGGCTCGCAGCCGCTACGGTGCGAAGAAGGGTTGAGTTAGATGCCTCGTAAGGGTCCCGCTCCCAAGCGTCCCGTCGTCGCCGACCCGGTCTACGGTGCGCCGATCGTCAGCCAGCTCGTCAACAAGATCCTGCTCGACGGCAAGAAGGGCCTCGCTGAGCGCATCGTCTACGGTGCACTCGAGGGCGTTTCCGCCAAGAACCAGCAGGACGCCGTCGTGACGCTGAAGAAGGCGCTCGACAACGTCCGTCCGACCCTCGAGGTCCGCAGCCGCCGTGTCGGTGGCTCGACCTACCAGGTCCCGGTCGAGGTCAAGCCGCACCGCGCGAACACCCTCGCGCTCCGTTGGCTCACCTCGTACGCCAAGGCCCGTCGCGAGAAGACGATGACCGAGCGTCTCATGAACGAGATCCTCGACGCGTCCAACGGCCTCGGTGCCGCGGTCAAGCGCCGCGAGGACACGCACAAGATGGCCGAGTCGAACAAGGCCTTCGCCCACTACCGCTGGTAGTCCCGGCACCGTCCGGGCGCCGGTGGTCAAGAACCCCGGCGCCCGGACGGCCGCCAACCTCTCCTACAACTCTTCCGGAGGAACCCTGTGGCACAGGACGTGCTCACCGACCTGAACAAGGTCCGCAACATCGGCATCATGGCGCACATCGATGCCGGCAAGACCACGACGACCGAGCGCATCCTGTTCTACACGGGCATCACGCACAAGATCGGTGAGGTCCACGACGGCGCTGCCACGATGGACTGGATGGCGCAGGAGCAGGAGCGCGGCATCACGATCACGTCGGCCGCGACGACCTGCTTCTGGGACAACAACCAGATCAACATCATCGACACCCCCGGTCACGTGGACTTCACGGTCGAGGTGGAGCGTTCGCTCCGCGTCCTCGACGGTGCCGTCGCCGTGTTCGACGGGAAAGAGGGCGTCGAGCCCCAGTCCGAGACCGTCTGGCGTCAGGCCGACAAGTACGAAGTCCCGCGCATCTGCTTCGTCAACAAGATGGACAAGCTGGGCGCCGACTTCTACTACACCGTCGACACCATCGTGAACCGCCTCGGCGCGGAGCCCCTCGTGCTCCAGCTGCCGATCGGTTCCGAGAGCTCGTTCGAAGGCGTCGTCGACCTCGTCCAGATGCGTGCACTCACCTGGCGCGGCGACGCCAAGGGTGACGTCGCGATGGGCGCGAAGTACGAGATCGAAGAGATCCCGGCCGACCTGCAGGACCGTGCCGCCGAGTACCGCGAGAAGCTCATCGAGCGCGTGGCCGAGGCGGACGACGTCCTCATGGAGCGCTACCTCGAGGGCGACACCGACTTCTCGGTCGCCGAGATCAAGGCAGCGATCCGTGCCCTCACGGTGAGCAGCACGCTCTACCCGGTCCTCTGCGGTTCCGCGTTCAAGAACCGTGGTGTCCAGCCGATGCTCGACGCCGTCATCGACTACCTCCCGTCCCCGCTCGACGTGCCGCCGATGATCGGCCACGACGTCAAGGACGAGGAGAAGGAGATCATCCGCAAGCCCGACGCGACCGAGCCGTTCTCGGCGCTCGCGTTCAAGGTCGCGGTGCACCCCTTCTTCGGTCGTCTGACCTACGTGCGCGTCTACTCCGGCTCGATCGAGTCCGGTGCTCAGGTCATCAACTCGACCAAGGGCAAGAAGGAGCGCATCGGCAAGATCTTCCAGATGCACTCCAACAAGGAGAACCCGGTCGCCAACGTGACCGCTGGCCACATCTACGCGGTCATCGGCCTCAAGGACACCACCACCGGTGACACCCTGTGCGACCCGACCAACCAGGTCGTCCTCGAGTCGATGACGTTCCCGGAGCCGGTCATCGAGGTCGCCATCGAGCCGAACACGAAGGCTGACCAGGAGAAGCTCTCCACGGCCATCCAGAAGCTCGCCGAAGAGGACCCGACGTTCCGCGTCGAGCTCAACGCCGAGACCGGTCAGACGACGATCAAGGGCATGGGCGAGCTCCACCTCGACATCCTCGTCGACCGCATGAAGCGCGAGTTCCACGTCGAGGCGAGCGTCGGCAAGCCCCAGGTGGCCTACCGCGAGACGCTCACCAAGATCGTCGAGCGCTACGACTACACCCACAAGAAGCAGACCGGTGGCTCCGGTCAGTTCGCGAAGGTGCAGATCGCGCTCGAGCCGATGGAGGTCACGAGCGAGAAGGTCTACGAGTTCGTCAACGCGACCTCCGGTGGCCGTGTCCCGCGTGAGTACATCCCGTCGGTCGACGCCGGTATCCAGGACGCCATGCAGGTCGGCATCCTCGCGGGCTACCCGACCGTCGGCGTGAAGGCCATCCTCAAGGACGGCGCGGCGCACGACGTCGACTCGTCCGAGATGGCGTTCAAGATCGCCGGCTCGATCGCCTACAAGGAAGCGGCTCGCAAGGCCGGTCCGGCGATCCTCGAGCCGATCATGGCCGTCGAGGTCCGTACTCCTGAGGAGTACATGGGCGACGTCATCGGTGACCTGAACTCCCGTCGTGGCCAGATCGCCTCGATGGAGGACGCCTCGGGCGTCAAGGTGGTCCGCGCGAGCGTGCCGCTGTCCGAGATGTTCGGCTACGTCGGCGACCTGCGGTCGAAGACCTCTGGTCGTGCGGTCTACTCGATGACCTTCGAGACCTACAGCCAGGTCCCGGCCAAGGTCGCCGAGGAGATCATCGCGAAGAACGCGGGGGAGTAGCGCTCAGCGCTTCTCCACAGGCGGGGGCGCCCGGCGACGGGCCCCTCGCCACCAAGTAAAGTACAGACACACACCGCGCACCCACGGTTCCGAGCCCATCCAGGGCCGGCCGGGGGTGACGCTTCCGAGTCCTGAGGAGGACCCACAGTGGCCAAGGCCAAGTTCGAGCGCACCAAGCCGCACGTCAACATCGGAACCATCGGTCACGTCGACCACGGCAAGACCACGCTCACGGCGGCGATCACCAAGGTTCTGCACGACCAGTACCCGGACCTCAACGAGGCCCGCGACTTCGCGCAGATCGACAACGCTCCCGAGGAGCGCCAGCGCGGCATCACGATCAACATCTCGCACGTCGAGTACCAGACCGAGAAGCGTCACTACGCGCACGTCGACGCCCCCGGTCACGCCGACTACGTGAAGAACATGATCACGGGTGCGGCACAGATGGACGGCGCGATCCTCGTGGTCGCCGCCACCGACGGCCCGATGCCCCAGACGCGTGAGCACGTCCTGCTCGCCCGCCAGGTCGGCGTCCCCTACATCGTCGTCGCACTGAACAAGTCCGACATGGTGGACGACGAGGAGATCCTGGAGCTCGTCGAGCTCGAGGTCCGCGAGCTCCTCGGCTCGCAGCAGTTCGACGAGGACGCCCCCGTCGTGCAGGTCTCGGCGCTCAAGGCGCTCGAGGGCGACGAGAAGTGGGTCAAGTCGGTCCAGGACCTCATGGCCCAGGTCGACGAGCACGTGCCGGACCCGGTGCGCGCCACCGACCAGCCGTTCCTGATGCCGATCGAGGACGTCTTCACGATCACCGGTCGTGGCACCGTCGTCACCGGTCGCGTCGAGCGTGGCACGCTCAACCTGAACGCCGAGGTCGAGATCGTCGGCATCCGCGCGACGCAGAAGACCACGGTCACGGGCATCGAGATGTTCCGCAAGCTGCTCGACTCCGCGGTCGCCGGTGACAACACCGGTCTGCTCATCCGTGGCCTCAAGCGCGAGGACGTGGAGCGCGGCCAGGTCGTCGTGAAGCCGGGTTCGGTCACGCCGCACACCGAGTTCCAGGCGAACGCGTACATCCTGACCAAGGACGAGGGTGGGCGTCACAACCCGTTCTACGCGAACTACCGCCCGCAGTTCTACTTCCGCACCACGGACGTCACCGGCGTCATCACGCTGCCCGAGGGCACCGAGATGGTCATGCCCGGTGACACCGTCGCCATGACGGTCGAGCTGATCCAGCCGATCGCCATGGAAGAGGGCCTCCGCTTCGCCATCCGTGAGGGTGGTCGTACGGTCGGCGCCGGTACGGTCGAGAAGATCATCAAGTAACTCCGGTTCCTTGCGACAGCGGGGTCGGGCCTTCGGGTCCGGCCCCGCTTCGTCGTACCCGGCCACTGGCGCGCCGTACAGGGCGTCGGACAGGAGGAACGGGGCGTGGTCGGCCACGGGCCTCCTGTCCGCCCCGTGACCCGTCACAGGCTTCACGGAGTTGGCTCGGGCATGTGACCCGCCTCCGCAGATCCGCGACCTCCGGTCGCGGCTACCACCGCGTCCGTTCCGGACGCGGTTTCTCGTTCCGCGACCCCGACGGCAAGACCGTGACCGATCCGGACGAGCGCCGTCGGCTCGAGGAGTTCGTGATCCCGCCGGCGTGGGACGACGTCTGGATCTCGCCGTACCCGAACGGCCACATCCTGGCCACGGGCACGGACGGTGCTGGCCGTCGCCAGTACATGTACCACCCGTCGTGGCGTGAACGGATGGACCGGATCAAGTACGACCGCGCGCTCGCGCTGGCGGAGTCGTTGCCGGTCGCCCGTCGCGGTGTCACACAGGACCTCCGCCGGCCGGAACCGGACCGCCGGCGCGCGCTGGCCGCAGCCTTCCGGATGCTCGACCAGGGGTCGCTCCGGGTCGGGTCCGAGCGGTACGCCACCGAGCACGGCAGCCGCGGGCTGTCCACGCTGCTCTGCGCGCACGCCCACGTGTCCGGCGACGACATCGAACTCGACTTCCCCGGCAAGAGCGGGCAGGAGTGGTCGTCGTCGATCCACGACCACGACCTGGCGCGGGTCATCGTCGGCATGAAGCGTCGCGGACCCAATGCGCGTCTGCTGTCGTTCCGCGAGCGCCGTGGGGCGGAGTGGGAGCCGCTCTCCGCCGAGGACATCAACGCCTACGTGAAGGAACGTGCCGGCGACGAGTTCACCGCGAAGGACTTCCGGACCCTGCACGGGACGGTCGCGGCCGCGGTCGACCTGGCGAAGACCGGGCCGCAGTCATCCCAGGCCAAGCGGAAGAAGGCCGTGTCACACGCGGTGAAGGCCGCGAGCGACGAGCTCGGCAACACCCCGACGGTGTGCCGACAGAGCTACATCGACCCCCGTCTGCTCGACGCGTACGACCACGGGGAGACCATCGATCCGGACCGCCTGGCGTCCGCCGAGGCCGAGGTCCGGGCACTGCTCTACCGACAATGACCCGGGGGCCGTCCGGATGACGTAGCGTTGGTCGACGTGCCGGACCACCCCACACGGCACGGAAGGACCCACAACAGTCGTGACCGACGAGTGCATCCACGGTTTCCCCACCGAGCTCTGCGACATCTGCGCACCCCGGCAGCGCGAGGCGTCGGAGATCCCAGCCACCCCGGCACCACGCCGGACCCGCATCACCACCAACCTGCGCGTCGACCCGCCGGCCTCCGGGCCGAACACGTCGCTCCGGTCGCCGACGTCGCTCCGTTCGTCGTCCACCGACCTGCCCGAGGCACGTGAGTTCGCAGCGCTCCGTGCCCACCACGTCACCCACATCGACAACCTCGACGGCATCGTCGGCGCCGGCGCGATCCTGGCGGCCGACCAGGCCGAGCCCGTCGTGGACGTCAGCTCCGCCGACACCCGTGCCGCACGTGCCGAGGCCGAGGCACCGGACGGTTCCTCGATCGCCGGGCACGTGCCGTTCACGCTGTCGCCCGACGCGACGCGGTGGGACGAGCTCCGCACGGGCGCCGAGGGTGAGCGCTGGTCCGATGCCGCCCGTCGCACCCGCGCGATCGACTACGTGGTGCTCGTCGTGCCGGTCTCGGCGTTCGGCGCCTCGGTGATCGTCGCGGACCAGGACGCCGACGCCGACGACGTCCGGTTCGCCGTCGGCCCCGACGCCGGCACGAACCTGATCCGTCGCACCGACTTCACGGACCCGGAGATGCACGGCCTCGAGCTGCTCGCCGGTCCGAGCGTGCCGTTCACCTCGGTGGCCGTGATCGGTGTGCCGAACGACAAGGCCCGGCAGACCGTCCGCGCCGTGCTCGCCGACCACGGCGGACACGCTCCCCGCGTGGCCGTCTTCCCGCCGTGGTTCGTGCCCCCGGTGACCGCCGAGTGACGGTCTCCTGACCCGTCTCGACGCACCCTCCGGACCACGTCCGGAGGGTGCGTTGCGTTGCGGGGCCGAGCCGGGCCTCCAGACCGTCCGATCCCCGTGGATCCGGGCAAGCGAGCCGGCGGGACACGCCCGGCAATTCGCGACACGCCCGGGTTGCACGTGGGCCGGGGCTATGCGAGACTTGTCCGGTTCCGAATTCCCCGTGGGTGTACGCCCACAGGATCACTGCTCTGGCAGTGCACAACCCCCTTGTTCAGCAGGGCTGGGTTGGGCCGCAGGCAGCAGAACACGACTCCCCGAGATGTGACGGACGCGGTGCACCACTGCTGCGCCCGGAGCACGAGGCAGTCGATTGCCCACGCTGGACGGCCACGGTCGCCCGCGAGGTTGACAGGTGAACAGCGGTCATCCCCAGTGGATGCGGCCGGTTGGTTCAGGAAAACAGCACGGTCCGCAGGAATGCGGAACCGAGCGGCGTCAGGCGGCCAGAGGGTGCGCGGCGCAGAGAGGACAAGAGACACATGGCGGGACAGAAGATCCGCATCCGGCTCAAGTCGTATGACCACGAGGTCATCGACACGTCGGCCCGGAAGATCGTCGACACGGTGACCCGTGCCGGTGCAACCGTGGTCGGCCCGGTGCCGCTCCCCACCGAGAAGAACGTGATCGCAGTGATCCGTTCCCCTCACAAGTACAAGGACTCGCGCGAGCACTTCGAGAAGCGCACGCACAAGCGGGTCATCGACATCGTCGACCCGACGCCGAAGGCCGTGGACTCGCTCATGCGACTCGACCTGCCGGCCGACGTCAACATCGAGATCAAGCTGTAAGGGGGCTGACCAATGGCGAACTCAACCAAGACCGTCAAGGGCCTCCTCGGCAAGAAGCTCGGGATGACCCAGGTGTGGGACGAGAACAACAAGTTCATCCCCGTCACCGTGATCGAGGTCGGCCCGAACGTGGTCACCCAGATCCGCAACGCTGAGCGCGACGGCTACGAGGCGATCCAGATCGCCGCCGGTGCCATCGACCCGCGCAAGGTCAACAAGCCGGCCGCTGGCCACTTCGAGGCCGCTGGCGTGACCCCGCGTCGCACCCTCACCGAGATCCGTACCAACGACTCCGCTGAGTACACGCTCGGCCAGGAGCTCACCGTGGACAGCACGTTCACGGCGGGCCAGAAGGTCGACGTCGTCGGTACCTCCAAGGGCAAGGGCTTCGCCGGTGTCATGAAGCGCCACGGCTTCCACGGCGTCGGCGCCTCGCACGGTGCGCACCGCAACCACCGCAAGCCCGGCTCGATCGGTGCTTCCTCGACCCCGTCGCGTGTCTTCAAGGGCATGCGCATGGCCGGTCGTATGGGTGGCGACCGCGTGACCGTCCTCAACCTCACGGTGCACGCCGTCGACGCCGAGAAGGGTCTGCTGCTCGTCAAGGGCGCCGTCCCCGGTGCTCGTGGCCGCTCCGTCTTCGTCCGCACCGCCGTGAAGGGTAAGTGATCATGGCCACCACGACCGCAACCACGATCGACGTCCTCGACGCATCGGGTGCCAAGTCCGGCACCGTCGAGCTCCCCGCAGCTCTCTTCGACGTCGAGACCAACGTCCCGCTGATCCACCAGGTCGTCACCGCGCAGCTCGCAGCCGCGCGTCAGGGCACCCACAAGACCAAGAACCGCGGCGAAGTCCGCGGTGCCGGTCGCAAGCCGTTCAAGCAGAAGGGCACCGGCCGCGCCCGTCAGGGTTCCGTCCGTGCTCCGGAGCACACCGGCGGTGGCGTCGTCCACGGACCGACCCCGCGTGACTACTCGCAGCGCACCCCGAAGAAGATGATCGCCGCTGCTCTGCTCGGCTCGCTCTCGGACCGCGCCCGCGGTGGCCGCATCTCCGCTGTGGAGGGCTTCGTCGCGGCTGAACTGCCGTCGACCAAGACCGCCCGCACGCTCCTCGAGAAGGTCGCGCCCGTCAAGAACGTGCTCGTCGTGCTCGAGACGGACGACGAGCTGACGCTCAAGTCGATCCGCAACCTGTCGAACGTCCACGCGCTCTCGTACGGCCAGCTCAACGCCTACGACGTGCTGCGTTCGGACGCCGTCGTCTTCAGCAAGAGCGCCCTCGACGCCTTCATCGCGTCGAAGACCGCGAAGGAGATCACCGCATGAGCGGCTTCAACAAGGACCCGCGCGACGTCGTCATCTCGCCGGTCGTCTCGGAGAAGAGCTACGCGCTCATCGACCAGGGCAAGTACACGTTCATCGTGGACCCCCGCTCGAACAAGACCGAGATCAAGCTCGCCATCGAGAAGATCTTCAACGTCAAGGTCGCGAGCATCAACACGCTGAACCGCCCGGGCAAGACCCGTCGCACCAAGTTCGGTCTCGGCAAGCGCAAGGACACCAAGCGCGCCATCGTGACGCTCAAGTCCGGTTCGATCGACATCTTCACGGCTGTCGGCTGAGGACCAGAGGGATAAATCATGGCTATTCGTAACTACAAGCCGACGACCCCCGGTCGTCGCGGCTCGTCGGTCGCCGACTTCGCTGAGATCACCCGTTCGACTCCGGAGAAGTCACTGCTTCGTCCGCTGCCGAAGACCGGTGGTCGCAACAGCTCCGGCCGTATCACCACGCGTCACATCGGTGGTGGCCACAAGCGCCAGTACCGCGTGATCGACTTCCGTCGCTCCGACAAGGACGGCGTCGACGCCAAGGTCGCTCACATCGAGTACGACCCCAACCGCACTGCGCGCATCGCGCTCCTGCACTACGTGGACGGCACGAAGCGGTACATCATCGCGCCGAACAAGCTGAAGCAGGGCGACGTCGTCGAGCAGGGCCCCGGCGCGGACATCAAGCCCGGCAACAACCTGCCGCTGCGCAACATCCCCGTGGGTACCGTCGTGCACGCCATCGAGCTCCGCCCCGGTGGCGGCGCCAAGATGGCCCGCTCCGCCGGCGCCTCGGTGCGTCTCGTCGCCAAGGACGGCCCCTACGCGCAGCTCCGTCTGCCGTCGGGCGAGGTCCGCAACGTCGACGCACGCTGCCGCGCCACGATCGGCGAGGTCGGCAACGCCGAGCAGTCGAACATCAACTGGGGCAAGGCCGGCCGCATGCGCTGGAAGGGCGTCCGCCCGACCGTTCGTGGTGTCGCCATGAACCCGGTCGACCACCCGCACGGTGGTGGTGAGGGCAAGACGTCCGGTGGTCGTCACCCGGTCAGCCCCTGGGGCCAGTCCGAGGGCCGTACGCGCAAGCCGAACAAGCCGAGCGACAAGCTCATCGTCCGTCGCCGTAACGCCGGCAAGAAGCGCAAGTAGGAGTTCAGAAGATGCCACGCAGTCTGAAGAAGGGCCCCTTCGTCGACGAGCACCTGCTCCGCAAGGTCGTCACGCAGAACGAGGCCAACACCAAGAACGTGATCCGTACGTGGTCGCGTCGGTCGATGATCGTCCCGAACATGCTCGGGCACACGATCGCCGTCCACGACGGCCGCAAGCACATCCCGGTGTTCGTCACCGAGTCGATGGTCGGTCACAAGCTCGGCGAGTTCGCGCCGACCCGCACCTTCCGTGGTCACGTGAAGGACGACAAGAAGGGCCGTCGCCGCTGAGGCGGCGACGCAGAGGAGGAACGAAATGGTGGAGTCGATCGCACGCGTGCGACACATCCGCGTCACGCCTCAGAAGGCCCGTCGCGTCATCGAGCTGATCCGCGGCAAGCAGGCCCACGAGGCCCTCGCCATCCTGAAGTTCGCCCCCCAGGGCGCTTCGGAGCCCGTGTACAAGCTGGTCGCCTCGGCGATCGCGAACGCACGGGTCAAGGCGGACTCGACGAACAGCTTCCTCGACGAGCGCGACCTCTACGTGAGCCGCGTCTTCGTCGACGAGGGCACGACCCTGAAGCGGTTCCAGCCGCGCGCCCAGGGCCGCGCCTTCCGCATCAACAAGCGCACCAGCCACATCACGGTCGTCCTCGCGACGCCGGACGAGGTCGAGGCTGCCGCGACGAGCAAGAAGGCGAGCAACTAATGGGCCAGAAGGTCAACCCGTACGGTTTCCGTCTCGGGATCACGACGGACCACGTCTCGCACTGGTTCACCGACAGCAAGAAGGCCGGTCAGCGCTACGCCGACTACGTGGCCGAGGACATCAAGGTGCGCGAGTACCTGAAGAAGACCCTCGACCGCGCCGGTGTCGCACGCATCGAGCTCGAGCGCACCCGTGACCGTGTCCGCGTGGACATCCACACGGCTCGTCCGGGCATCGTCATCGGCCGCCGCGGTGCCGAGGCGGAGCGCGTTCGCGGTGAGCTCGAGAAGCTCACCAAGAAGCAGATCCAGCTGAACATCCTCGAGGTCAAGAACCCCGAGACCGAGGCCCAGCTCGTCGCGCAGGGCATCGCCGAGCAGCTCTCCGCTCGTGTCGCGTTCCGTCGCGCCATGCGCAAGGGCCTGCAGGGTGCACAGCGCGCCGGCGCCAAGGGTGTCCGCATCCAGGTGTCGGGTCGTCTCGGCGGCGCCGAGATGTCGCGTTCGGAGTTCTACCGCGAAGGCCGTGTGCCGCTGCACACGCTCCGCGCGAACATCGACTACGGCTTCTACGAGGCCCGGACCACGTTCGGCCGCATCGGCGTGAAGGTCTGGATCTACAAGGGCGACATCACGAACAAGGAGCTCGCTCGCGAGCAGGCGAACCAGCGTTCGTCGCGCCCCGAGCGTCGTGGCGGCCCGCGCGGTGAGCGTGGAGACCGTGGCGGCGACCGTCGTGGCGGCGACCGCGGTGACCGTCGCCCGCAGCAGGCCCCGCAGGACGCGCCGGCCGGCGCAGGAGTTGAGGCGTAACCATGCTTATTCCCCGTCGAGTCAAGCACCGCAAGCAGCACCACCCGAAGCGTTCGGGTCAGGCAACCGGTGGTACCAAGGTCAGCTTCGGCGACTACGGCATCCAGGCCCTCACCCCGGCGTACGTGACCAACCGTCAGATCGAGTCCGCTCGTATCGCCATGACGCGTCACATCAAGCGTGGTGGCAAGGTCTGGATCAACATCTACCCGGACCGTCCGCTGACCAAGAAGCCCGCCGAGACCCGCATGGGTTCCGGTAAGGGTTCGCCCGAGTGGTGGGTCGCGAACGTGAAGCCGGGCCGGGTGCTCTTCGAGCTCTCCGGCGTCAGCGAGGAGATCGCCCGCGAGGCGTTGACTCGTGCAATCCACAAGCTGCCCCTCAAGGCACGCATCATCAAGCGCGAGGAGGGCGACGCATAATGGCGATCGGTTCCAAGGAGCTCCGTCCGACGGAGCTCGACACGTTCGAGAACGAGCGTCTCGCTGACGAGCTGAAGAAGGCCAAGGAGGAGCTCTTCAACCTCCGCTTCCAGTCGGCCACCGGCCAGCTGGAGAGCCACGGTCGTCTCCGTGCCGTCAAGCGCGACATCGCCCGCATCTACACCGTCCTCCGCGAGCGCGAGCTCGGCATCCGTGCCACTCCCGCGCCCGTCGAGACCGCCCCCAAGGCCAAGAAGACGACGAAGAAGGCTGACAAGCCGGCCGAGTCGACCGAGGCCGAGACCGCCGAGGAGAAGTAATGGCGAACGAAGAGAAGAACTCCGCCGCCCTCACTCGCGGCTACCGCAAGACGCGTCGCGGCTACGTGACGAGCGACAAGATGGACAAGACCATCGTGGTCGAGGTCGAGGACCGCGTGAAGCACGCGCTCTACGGCAAGATCATCCGTCGTACGTCCAAGGTGAAGGCCCACGACGAGCTCGGCACCGCTGGTGTCGGCGACCTCGTCGTGATCAGCGAGACCCGTCCCCTCAGCGCGTCCAAGCGCTGGCGCCTGGTCGAGATCCTCGAGAAGGCCAAGTAGGCCTCGGCCTGCTTCGGAATAGGAGACAGCAGTGATTCAGCAGGAATCCCGCCTGAAGGTCGCCGACAACACGGGTGCCAAGGAGATCTTGACCATCCGCGTGCTCGGTGGCTCGGGTCGTCGCTACGCCGGCCTCGGTGACGTCATCGTCGCCACGGTGAAGGACGCCATCCCCGGCGGCAACGTGAAGAAGGGTGACGTCGTCAAGGCCGTCATCGTTCGCACCAAGAAGGAGACCCGTCGTCAGGACGGCTCCTACATCAAGTTCGACGAGAACGCGGCAGTGATCCTCAAGGCCGACGGCGACCCGCGCGGTACGCGCATCTTCGGTCCGGTCGGTCGCGAGCTCCGTGACAAGAAGTTCATGAAGATCATCTCGCTCGCGCCGGAGGTGCTGTAAGCCATGGCGAACATCAAGAAGGGTGACCTCGTCCAGGTCATCACGGGCGCGACGCAGGAGCGTGGCGGCGACCGTGGCAAGCAGGGCAAGGTCATCGAGGTCCTCAAGGACAAGAACCGCGTCGTCGTCGAGGGCGTGAACTTCGTCACGAAGCACGTCCGCGTCGGCCAGACGCAGCGTGGTTCGAAGACCGGTGGCATCGAGCAGCACGAAGCCTCGATCCACGTCTCGAACGTCGCGCTCGTCGACCCGAAGACGAAGAAGCCGACGCGTGTCGGTTTCCGCACCGAAGAGGTGGAGAAGGACGGCGTCAAGAAGACCGTCCGTGTCCGCTACGCGAAGAAGTCTGGTGAGAAGCTCTGATGACTGACACGACTGCTGCGCCCGCTGGCAAGATCCAGCCGCGCCTCAAGCAGAAGTACCTGGCCGAGATCAAGACGGCCCTCACCGAGCAGTTCGGTTACGCGAACGTCAACCAGGTCCCCGGCCTGGTCAAGGTCGTCGTGAACACCGGTGTCGGTGAGGCAGCTCGCGACTCGAAGATCATCGAGGGGGCCATCAAGGACCTCACGGCGATCACGGGTCAGAAGCCCCAGGTGAACATCGCCCGCAAGTCCATCGCACAGTTCAAGCTGCGCGAGGGTCAGGCCATCGGCGCGCACGTCACCCTCCGTGGTGACCGCGCGTGGGAGTTCCTCGACCGCCTGGTCACGCTCGCACTGCCCCGCATCCGCGACTTCCGCGGTCTCAGCGACAAGCAGTTCGACGGCAACGGCAACTACACGTTCGGTCTCACGGAGCAGTCCGTGTTCCACGAGATCGACCAGGACCGCATCGACCGTGTCCGCGGCTTCGACATCACTGTCGTGACCACCGCGAAGACGGACGACGAGGGACGCGCGCTGCTCCGGCAGCTCGGCTTCCCGTTCCGCTCCAACGAGCAGACGGTCTAAGCTACTTCGAGCAGTGCGGGCCGGAGGATTCACGTCCTCCGGCCCGCACGCACGAACACACCGATCTCGGGGAACCGCCCCGGGATCACTCGATCGCTCAGGTCGGCATTCGTGGAACGGGTGTCGAAACCAGGCGAGAAATGGACGAACATCATGACGATGACCGATCCGGTCGCAGACATGCTGACCAGATTGCGGAACGCGAACTCCGCGCACCACGACGCAGTCGCGCTCCCGAGCTCCAAGCTCAAGAAGAACATCGCCGACATCCTCAAGCGTGAGGGCTACATCAGCGAGTGGAAGGTGGAGGACGCCCGAGTCGGGCAGACCCTCACCATCGACCTGAAGTACGGCCCCGAGCGCGAGCGTTCGATCGCCGGCATCAAGCGCGTCTCGAAGCCGGGCCTCCGGGTCTACGCGAAGTCGACGGAGATCCCCCAGGTCCTCGGTGGCCTCGGTGTGGCGATCCTCTCGACCTCCTCCGGCCTCCTGACCGACCGCGAAGCCGAGCAGAAGGGCGTGGGTGGGGAAGTCCTCGCCTACGTGTGGTGATCGACAATGTCACGAATCGGACGTCTCCCCATCGACATCCCCGCCGGCGTCACCGTCTCCGTTGACGGTCAGAACGTGGCGGTCAAGGGCCCGAAGGGCGAGCTCGCGCTCGTCATCGCGGAGCCCATCCAGGCCAAGGTCGAGGAGAACCAGGTCCTCGTCACCCGTCCGGACGACGAGCGCGAGTCGCGTTCGCTCCACGGACTGACCCGGACCCTCATCGCCAACAACATCATCGGCGTGACCCAGGGCTACACCAAGGGCCTCGAGGTCGTCGGCACCGGTTACCGTGTCGCGGCCAAGGGCTCGAACCTCGAGTTCGCGCTCGGGTACTCCCACTCGATCACGGTCGAGCCGCCGGCGGGCATCAGCTTCGCGGTGGAGGGCAACAACAAGGTCACCGTCGCCGGTATCGACAAGCAGGCTGTCGGCGAGGTCGCCGCGAACATCCGGAAGCTCCGGAAGCCCGAGCCCTACAAGGGCAAGGGTGTCCGTTACGCCGGCGAGAACGTGCGCCGCAAGGCCGGAAAGTCAGGTAAGTGATCATGGGACTCCTCAAGACACGAGGCAAGAGCAAGGCGGCCGCCAAGGCGCGTCGTCACAACCGTCTCCGCAAGAAGATCACCGGCACCGAGGCTCGTCCCCGTCTCGCCGTCACCCGCTCGTCGCGTCACGTGTTCGTGCAGGTCATCGACGACGCGAAGGGTCACACCCTCGCCAGCGCCTCGACGATGGAGGCAGACCTCCGCTCGTTCGACGGCGACAAGACCGCCAAGGCCCGTCGCGTCGGTGAGCTCCTCGCCGAGCGCGCGAAGTCGGCTGGCGTCGAGGCCGTGGTCTTCGACCGCGGTGGCAGCAAGTACGCCGGTCGCGTCGCCGCGATCGCCGATGGTGCCCGTGAAGGAGGGCTGAACCTGTGAGCGACAACGCGAACACCAACGAAGACGCCAAGACCGAGGCCGTCGAGGCCACGGAGACCGAGGCAGTCGAGACCACGGAGGCCACCGAGGCGAGCACGGAGGCCACGGCCACCGATGCGACCGCCGAGGCACCTGCCGAGGGCGCCAAGACCGGCAAGGAGGCTGAGGCACCTGCCGTCGCCGAGCGTCCGGTCGAGACCGCCGCGGGTTCCGCGTCCAACAACCGCGACTCCGCTGACAACCGTGGCCGTCGTGGTGGCGGTCGTGACCGTCAGCAGGGCCGTGACCGCAACAACCGCGGTGGCGACAGCCAGTTCCTCGAGCGCGTGGTGACCATCAACCGCGTGTCGAAGGTCGTCAAGGGTGGTCGTCGCTTCAGCTTCACGGCGCTCGTCGTCGTCGGCGACGGCAACGGCCTCGTGGGCGTCGGCTACGGCAAGGCCAAGGAGGTCCCCACGGCGATCTCCAAGGGCGTCGAAGAGGCGAAGAAGAACTTCTTCCGCGTCCCCCGCGTCGGCAACACGATCCCGCACCCGGTGCAGGGTGAAGCCGCCGCTGGCGTCGTCCTCCTGCGTCCGGCAGGCCCCGGTACCGGTGTCATCGCCGGTGGTCCGGTCCGCGCCGTGCTCGAGTGCGCCGGCATCCACGACGTGCTGAGCAAGTCGCTCGGCTCGTCGAACACCATCAACATCGTGCACGCGACCGTCGAGGCTCTGAAGCAGCTCGAGGAGCCCCGCGCCGTCGCGAGCCGTCGTGGCCTCGACGTCGAGCGGGTCGTCCCGGCCCGTCTGCTCCAGGCCGAGGCCGCAGCCCTGCGTGCCGCGACCGAGAAGGCAGGTGCGTGATGGCGATGCTGAAGATCACGCAGATCAAGTCCGTTATCAGCGAGAAGCAGTACCAGCGCGACACCCTGCGCAGCCTGGGCCTCAAGCGCATCGGCCGTTCGGTCGAGCGTGAGGACAACTCCCAGAACCGCGGGTACATCGCGACGGTGGCGCACCTCGTGAAGGTCGAGGAGGTCGACGCATGAGCGACGAGAAGAACGAGCGCGTGCAGGTGCTGAAGCTGCACCACCTCCGTCCCGCAGAGGGCGCCAAGAAGGACCGCACCCGTGTGGGTCGCGGTGAGGGCTCGAAGGGCAAGACCGCTGGGCGTGGTACCAAGGGCACGAAGGCCCGTTACCAGGTCCGGGTCGGCTTCGAGGGTGGGCAGATGCCGCTGCACATGCGCACCCCGAAGCTCCGCGGGTTCAAGAACCCGTTCCGGGTCGAGTACCAGGTCGTGAACCTGGACAAGATCTCGGAGCTCTACCCCGATGGTGGCGACGTCACCGTTGCGGGCCCCGCGACCGAGCACAGCGTGATGTGCGTCCGTGGTGCCGACGGGGAGCTCGCGACGTTCGAGCAGATCAAGACCGTCAGCGGCAAGGTCTGGAACAGCAACGGCGTCCAGAAGGGCGTGCACGTCGCTGAAGACTTCATCGGCCCGTGCGTTTGCGCACGGGCCGCCGTTACGGTTTCCTTGACAGTGGCCGGCATCCGCCAGCCGGGTCGGCCCTGCCGACCGAAACCGGTCCGGCCGCGATCGACGGCCCCGGTCCCACAAGTTCGGAGTCATCGTGTTCAGAGCGGTCGCGCGCATCATGCGCACCCCTGATCTTCGCAAGAAGATCGGCTTCACCCTCGCGATCATCGCGCTGTTCCGTCTCGGGTCGTACATCCCGGCACCGTTCGTCGACTACACCGCTGTGCAGAGCTGTCTCGCCAGCGCGTCGTCCTCCGGCGGCCTCTACGACCTGATCAACCTCTTCTCCGGCGGCGCGCTGCTGAAGCTCTCGGTCTTCGCGCTCGGCATCATGCCGTACATCACGTCGTCGATCATCGTGCAGCTGCTGCGCGTGGTCATCCCGCACTTCGACACCCTCTACAAGGAGGGCCAGTCGGGCCAGGCGAAGCTGACGCAGTACACGCGGTACCTCACGATCGCGCTGGGCGTCCTGCAGTCCACGACCCTGATCACGGTCGCTCGTTCCGGCGCCCTGTTCGGCACCAACGCCTCCGCCTCCTGCACGTCGATCATCTCGAACGACAGCTGGTACGCCATCATGCTGATGGTCGTCACGCTGACCGCCGGCACCGGCATCATCATGTGGATGGGCGAGCTCGTCACCGAGCGCGGCATCGGCAACGGCATGTCGCTCCTGATCTTCACGTCGATCGCGGCGCAGTTCCCGTCGGCGCTCTGGGCGATCGAGCAGTCGCAGTCCTTCGAGCTCTTCCTGTTCGTGATCCTCGTCGGACTCGTGATCATGATGGCCGTCGTGTTCGTCGAGCAGTCACAGCGCCGGATCCCCGTGCAGTACGCCAAGCGCATGGTCGGGCGGCGGACGTACGGCGGCAACAACACGTACATCCCGATCAAGGTGAACATGGCCGGCGTCGTGCCCGTCATCTTCGCCTCGTCGCTGCTGTACCTGCCGGCCCTGGTCGCGCAGTTCAACCAGCCCTCCGACGGCTCCGAGCCGGCCGCGTGGGTGACCTGGGTCCAGAACAACCTGACCTCGGGTGACAACTGGTTCTACATGGTCCTGTACTTCCTGCTCATCGTCGGGTTCACGTACTTCTACGTGGCGATCACCTTCAACCCCGAAGAGGTCGCCGACAACATGAAGAAGTACGGCGGGTTCATCCCCGGCATCCGTGCCGGGCGTCCGACCGCCGAGTACCTCGACTACGTCCTCACCCGGGTGACGCTGCCCGGCTCGCTCTACCTCGGTCTCATCGCGCTCATCCCGCTGGCAGCACTGGCGCTGTTCGGCGCGAACCAGAACTTCCCGTTCGGTGGCGCGAGCATCCTCATCATCGTGGGTGTCGGTCTCGAGACCGTGAAGCAGATCGACTCCCAGCTGCAGCAGCGTCACTACGAAGGGCTTCTCCGTTGAGCGCACGTCTCATCATCGTCGGACCTCCCGGAGCCGGGAAGGGCACCCAGGCCGGCCGCATCGCCGAGTCCTTCGGGATCCCCGCCATCTCGACCGGGGACATCTTCCGCAAGAACGTGGCAGAGGGCACGCCCCTCGGCGTCCAGGCGAAGGCGATCATGGACGCCGGCGACTACGTGCCGGACTCGCTCACGAACGAGCTCGTCAAGTCCCGGCTGCAGGAGCCGGACGCCGAGAACGGGTTCCTGCTCGACGGCTACCCCCGGACGGTCGGCCAGGTCGAGTACCTCGACGCACTGCTCGCTGAGCAGGGCACCGGGATCGACGCCGTCGTGCAGCTCGTCGCGGACCAGGACGAGCTCGTCGGTCGCCTGCTGAAGCGTGCTGAGGACCAGGGCCGCAGCGACGACAACGAGGAGACGATCCGTCGTCGTCAGCAGGTCTACGCCGAGCAGACGGCGCCCATCGTGGCGGCGTACGGCGAGCGTGGCCTGGTGGTCGACGTCGACGGCCTCGGCGGCATCGACGAGGTCGGCGACCGGATCCAGACCGCACTGTCGGGTCGCGGGCTCGCCGCGGCCGTCTGACCAGCGTGGTGCGGTTCCGGAAGCCCTCGATCTACAAGACCCCGGACGAGCTCCGGGCGATGGTCCGCCCGGGGCTGCTGACGGCTGAGGCGCTGGACGCCGTCCGTGCAGCGATCCGTCCCGGCGTCACCACCGGTGCGCTCGACGCGATCGCGGAGCGCACGATCCGCGACGGCGGCGGCATCCCGAACTTCCAGCTCGTCCCCGGCTACCGCCACACCCTGTGCGTCTCGGTGAACGACGAGATCGTGCACGGGATCCCCGGCGACCGCGTGCTCGCGCCCGGTGACATCGTGTCGGTCGACGCCGGTGCCGAGGTCGACGGTTGGAACGGCGACAGCGCCTTCACGACCGTCGTCCCCGGTGGCGACGAGACGGTCACGGTGGCTCGGCAGGCGCTCTGCGACACGACGGAGCGGTCGCTCTGGCACGGCATCGCAGCACTGGCCAGCGCCAAGAACCTGCACGAGGTCGGCTCGGCGGTCGAGGACGCGATCGACGAGACCGGTTCGTGGGGCATCGTCGAGGACTACACCGGCCACGGCATCGGCCGGTCGATGCACGAGGAACCACCCGTCTTCAACTACCGCGTCCGTGGTGCCGGTCCGGCCGTCAAGCCCGGCCTGGTGGTCGCCATCGAGCCCATGGTCACGGCCGGGTCGATCGACAGCTCGACGGACGACGACGACTGGACGGTCCGCACGCTGGACGGCAAGGACGCCGCCCACTGGGAGCACAGCGTCGCGGTGCACGCGTCCGGCATCTGGGTGCTCACCGCCGCCGACGGCGGCGCACGGGGCCTGGCCCCGCTGGGCGTGACGCCCGTCCCGATCCCGTAGGGCGGGCCTCCAGGGCTGGGCCTGATGGCCTGACGACCTGACGGCCTGACGGCCTGACGGCCTGGAGGCGCGGCCCGGGTCCGCCCCGCCGGGTCCCCGTGTGTGCGGCGCGCGCTCAGGGCGCGTCAGGCGGACCGTGCGGGTGGGCGACCGACGGCGGCGGCCGTCAGTTGCCGACGGAGCAGGTCTGCTCCGAGGCACTCTGCCCGGTGATCGACGAGGGCAGCGGTGTCGCCGACGCGGCCGGCGTCCGGGTGGCCGTCGCGCTCGACGAGGGTGCGGGGGTGCCGGCAGGCGACGAACCGCCAGTCGACGTTCCCGACGATCCCGACGACCCCGACGACCCGGTCGTGCCCGACGATCCGCCGCTCGACGTCGACTCCTCGGACGCCCGGCCGGTGCTCGAGTCGCTCAGCGAGGACCGGACGTCGTTCTGCAGCGCCACGTTGAGCGTGTGCGCGGTCTCCTGGTCGACGACCACGCGCGCGTTGTCGGCGGGGTCGTCGACGACGGGGTACTGCACGAAGAGCATGTTGGCCGTGCTCATCCCACGCAGGGCGGCGGCGAGCTTGACCAGTGTCCCGGTCTGCGCCAGCCCGTCGGAGAGCGTCATGTTGGACAGCGCGGCGCCGGCCAGCTTGTAGAGCGTGATGGGGTTCGAGAGGGTGCCGTCCGAGGTGACCTTGCGGAGCAGTGCAGAGAGGAACACCTGCTGCGAGCTGATCCGGGCCAGGTCGCTGCCGTCCCCGACACCGTGGCGACTGCGCAGGAAGGCCAGGGCGTCCGTGCCCTGGAGCGAGTGCGAGCCCTTCGTCAGGTGCAGGCCGGTGAACGTGTCGTCGATCGGCTGGGCGACGCAGACGTCGACGCCGCCCAGGGCGTTCGACATCTCGATGACACCGTCGAAGGTGATGAGGCCGGCGTAGGGGATGCTCAGGCCGGTCAGGTTCTCGACCGTGTCCACGACGCAGGAGACACCACCGTTGCCGAGTGCGGTGTTGAACATCGCCGACGTCGCGGCGGGGTAGGTCGTGCCGGTCGCGGGGTTCGTGCACGCCGGGATCGGGACCATCAGGTCACGGGGGAAGCTGACCGCGGTGAGCTGCTGGTGGTCGGCCGAGATGTGGATGAGCATCGTGACGTCGTTGCGAGCGCCCTCGACGTCCTCGTCGGAGTCGAACTGGCCGACACGGGTGTCGCTGCCGATGAGCAGGATGTTCGCCCCGCCCTTGATCGCCGAGATGTCGGCGGTCTTCGCGGTGCTCTGGTCGTCGGTGCTGAGCGCGACGGTCCGGGGAGCGGACGACAGCTGTGCGCCGGCGATCGCGGCGACGCTCGTGCCGCTGACGAGCAGGACGGCGACGGCGGACGCCACGACGGTGACGAGCGTGCCCCAACCCCGGCGACGGGCCTGCTTGCCGTGACTGGCGAAGGGGCGTCGTGTGGCGTCGGGCACGTGTTCTCCGTTCGGTGGTCCGTCGCGTTGGCTGCTGGCGCGGCGGACGTGGCTGCGGAGCAAAACTACGGTTCGCACGCATGAGCGCGCCCGGAGCGCGCCGTCAAACCACTGTGGAACGCTCAGACACTGCTCCGGAAGCCCCAGACGTGGGGTGTTCCGCGCCCCCACTTGGCAATTGCGGGTTTACCACATAAGATCGATCTTTGGTGTGTCATGCCCTTTCGGGTGTGGCGACCGACCCGCAGACCGGTTCGGGGATCACACCTGTTCCACAACCAAGCGACAGTGAGGCTATGGCCAAGAAAGACGGCGTCATCGAGATCGAAGGCTCGGTGCTCGAAGCTCTGCCCAACGCGATGTTCCGCGTTGAGCTGACGAACGGACACAAGGTCCTCGCGCACATCTCCGGGAAGATGCGCCAGCACTACATCCGCATCCTCCCCGAGGACCGCGTGATCGTGGAGCTGAGCCCGTACGACCTGACCCGCGGCCGGATCGTCTACCGCTACAAGTGATCCGCGAGCTGGAAAGGAACGGCACGGCAATCCTGCCGAGCACGAAGCCAGCGAGCACGAGGAAAGAACCATGAAGGTCAACCCCAGCGTCAAGCCCATCTGCGAACACTGCCGTGTGATTCGCCGCAAGGGCCGCGTCATGGTGATCTGCAAGAGCAACCCGCGTCACAAGCAGCGCCAGGGCTAGTCCCGGGCGTGTGACCGGCGCCGACGGTGTCCCTCGGACACCAGGCTGCTCGAGCACGACCCACAACTGAAGATCGACAACGCAGTACCAGAACCCGACCGCACGACGGCCGGGGGACACCTCGGGGCGGAGGCCCGAGCACCGGTACTGCGCCACACCTCCATCGACAACAGGAGCAGCCATCACATGGCACGTCTAGCAGGCGTCGACATCCCGCGCGAGAAGCGCGTGGAGATCGCACTCACGTACATCTACGGCGTCGGCCGTACCCGCGCCGTCCAGGCACTGACGGAGACCGGTATCTCCGGTGACATCCGCGTCAAGGACCTGACCGACGACCAGCTCGTCGCCCTCCGTGACTTCATCGAGGGCAACTTCAAGGTCGAGGGTGACCTCCGCCGTGAGGTCGCCGCCGACATCCGACGCAAGGTCGAGATCGGCAGCTACGAGGGTCTCCGCCACCGTCGTGGTCTCCCGGTGCGCGGTCAGCGCACCAAGACCAACGCTCGTACCCGCAAGGGACCGAAGCGCACCGTGGCAGGCAAGAAGAAGGCTCGATAGGAGACCCCGATGGCTACCCCCAAGACTGCCGCGCGCAAGCCGCGCCGCAAGGAGAAGAAGAACGTCGCTGTGGGCCAGGCCCACATCAAGAGCACGTTCAACAACACGATCGTCAGCATCACCGACCCGTCGGGTGCCGTCCTCAGCTGGGCGTCCTCGGGTGCCGTGGGCTTCAAGGGTTCGCGCAAGTCGACGCCGTTCGCGGCGCAGCTCGCTGCCGAGTCCGCTGCGCGTCAGGCGCAGGAGCACGGCGTCAAGAAGGTCGACGTCTTCGTGAAGGGCCCGGGTTCGGGTCGCGAGACCGCGATCCGTTCCCTCCAGGCCGCTGGCCTCGAGGTCGGCTCGATCAACGACGTCACGCCGCAGGCGCACAACGGGTGCCGCCCGCCCAAGCGCCGCCGCGTCTGACGCGAGGAGCAACCGGCCGCGCCCTGCTCGTCCCCTGACCGGATCAGTTCCGGCGAGGGCGGGCAGGGCCCGCGGCCATTCCTGGTCGTTCGATCGCGCACGTGTGTGCGCGTGATCACAACTCAACAGACCCGTCGGGGCCCATGCGGCCCCGTCGTACCGCCAAGTGTCATATAGCGGACACTTCGCCGAAAGGAATCCCACAGTGCTCATTGCACAGCGCCCCACCCTGACCGAGGAGCCGATCTCCGAGCACCGCTCGCGCTTCGTCATCGAGCCGCTCGAGCCCGGCTTCGGGTACACCCTCGGCAACTCGCTGCGCCGCACGCTCCTCTCCTCGATCCCCGGCGCGGCTGTCACCAGCATCCGCATCGACGGCGTCCTCCACGAGTTCAGCACCGTTCCCGGTGTCAAGGAAGACGTCACCGAGATCATCCTCAACATCAAGAGCCTGGTCGTCTCCAGCGAGCACGACGAGCCCATCACGGCGTACCTGCGCAAGCAGGGTGCCGGTCAGGTCACCGCAGCGGACATCTCCGCTCCGGCCGGCGTCGAGATCCACAACCCGGAACTCGTCATCGCGACCCTGAACGACACCGCGCGCTTCGAGCTCGAGCTGACGATCGAGCGTGGCCGTGGCTACGTCTCGGCGACGCAGAACCGTTCCGAGTTCAGCGAAGCCGGTCAGATCCCGATCGACTCGATCTACTCGCCCGTCCTCAAGGTCACCTACCGCGTCGAGGCGACGCGTGCCGGTGAGCGCACGGACTTCGACCGCCTGGTCGTCGACGTCGAAGCGAAGCCGGCCATCACGCCGCGCGACGCCATCGCGTCGGCCGGTCGCACGCTGGTCGAGCTGTTCGGGCTCGCTCGCGAGCTCAACACGGCGGCCGAGGGCATCGAGATCGGCCCCGCGCCGGTCGACGCCGTGCTCTCGAACGAACTGCAGACCCCGATCGAGGACCTCGACCTGTCGGTCCGCAGCTACAACTGCCTGAAGCGGGAGGGCATCAACACGGTGTCCGAGCTCGTCGCCCTGTCGGAGACGCAGCTCATGAACATCCGCAACTTCGGTCAGAAGTCGGTGGACGAGGTCAAGGACAAGCTCACCGAGCTCGGCCTGTCCCTCAAGGACACCGTCCCCGGATTCGACGGCGCCCACTTCTACAGCGGGTACGACGAGGACGAGTCCAACAACTGACCTCGCGCTCACGCGCAAGCGCGCTGACACCGCGCGCACCACTTTCACCACTGGAGAACTGACATGCCGAAGCCCACCAAGGGCCCCCGCCTCGGTGGCGGTCCCGCCCACGAGCGCCTGCTCCTGAGCAATCTCGCCAACGCCCTCTTCACGCACGGTCGCATCACGACCACCGAGACGAAGGCCAAGCGCCTCCGTCCGGTCGCGGAGCGTCTCATCACGTTCGCGAAGCGCGGCGACCTGCACGCGCGTCGTCGTGTGATCAGCATCCTGCGCGACAAGTCCGTCGTGCACACGCTGTTCACCGAGATCGCCCCCCAGGTCGAGGACCGCCAGGGTGGTTACACCCGCATCACGAAGCTCGGCTTCCGCAAGGGCGACAACGCCCCGCTGGCGTCGATCGAGCTCGTCCTCGAGCCCGTCTCGAGCACGCCCGCTCCGGTCAAGCGCAACTCGGCTCCGGCCGCTGCTGCCGCCCCGGCCGCCGACGAGACCACCGAGGAGGCCCCGGTCGAGGAGACCGAGACCACCGAGGAGTCCGCCCCGGTCGAGACCGAGTCCGAGACCGAGGCAGCTGCCGAGGTCGAGGCCGACGCCGCCGAGAAGTCGGACGACGCCGACACCAAGTAGTCCGGTGCGCCTCTGGCGCGCGGCCACCACGACGAAGCCCCCGCGACCCAGGTCGCGGGGGCTTCGTCGTGCCCGAGGCTGGTCGCGCTCACCGACTGCTCCGCGTAACGTCACCGGCCGGGTGCGACGGAGGGAAGTCATGGCGTTCCAGCACGTAGCGGGTCTGGGGACACGGGTCTGGCGGTGGAGCCGGACCTCGGGCACGCAGCCGCGCCTGCTGCACGCCGGCAAGGCCGCTGCCGCCGCGGTGATCGCCTGGTTCGTCGCGCAGCACATGCCGGGCGTCGCGGCCGAGTACCCCTACTACGCACCGCTCGGTGCCGTCGTCGCGATGCAGACCACGGTGTTCGCGGGCATCCGGAGCGGCGTGCAGACCCTGGTCGGGATCGCGCTCGGCATCCTGATCGCCGGGTTCACGATGTGGGTCGGGGACCCCGGTTTCCTGGCGATCGCCCTGGCGGTCGGCGTCGGTGTGCTCGTCGGTGGGTTCCGCGTGCTGGGCGAGGGCAGCTCGTGGGTGTCCACCGCGGCGCTCTTCGTGCTGCTCGTCGGCGGTGCGCACGCCGAGGGCTACTCGCTCGGGTACCTGGTGCAGATGGCCGTGGGCGTGGTCGTCGGGCTGCTCGTCAACTTCCTGGTGTTCCCGCCGCTGCACTTCTGGGACGCCGAACACCGCATCGACGCGGTGAACGGCGTGCTCGCCGACCACCTCGACGGCCTGGCTGCCGTGCTCGAAGAGGGCAAGCGCGACGAGAAGGCGTGGGACCACCAGCAGGACCGCCTGGACCGCGCCATCGCCGACGTGCGGTCGCGCGTGGCGATCGCGCACGAGAGCCGACGGCTCAACCCCCGCGGTGCCCTGCGCGGATCCCGCGCGCGGCTCCAGAAGGACGGTGGACGCTTCCGCGCGCTGGAACGGGTCGCCTGGTACACGACGGACCTCACCGAGCTCGTGGCACGTTCCGGCCCGGTTTCCGAGGGCGTCGGGCGGCCGGACCCCGCCTTCGCCACGCCCATCGCCGAGGCGCTCCGGAAGATCGCCAGCACGATCCGCGGCGACTCCCCGGAGGACCAGGCCGAGGCGGCGATCGCCGACCTCGAGCAAGCGCTCGACGCCTCGCGCGAGAACCCCTCCCACGTCGCCGTCACGTCGGCCGCGCTCGTCGCCCTGCGCGGGATCGTCGAGTCCGAGCGACGCGCCACCGACGACCTCGACACCCGCACGGGCCCGTCAGCGTTCGGTCGGCCGCGCGGCTGAACGGGTGCAGGCAGCCACGACCCGGTGGACGGGGCACCGGCCGGGAGGCACGGACCACCCCCGCTACGGTGGTCACGTGGACGAGACGGCCGGGTTGCAGGACGCCGACAGCACCGCCGACGTGCGGCTGCGGCTCGACATCGCCTACGACGGGGCCGCGTTCTCCGGGTGGGCACGGCAGCCCGGGCTCCGGACCGTGCAGGGTGCCCTCGAAGCCGCCCTCGCCACCGTCTTCACCCGCTGGGGCGAACCGCCGCTGCTCACCGTCGCCGGACGCACCGATGCAGGCGTGCACGCCACCGGGCAGGTCGCGCACCTGGACCTGTCGGCAGAGCAGTGGGCAGCACTCACCGGGAAGCGTGGGTCGGGCCGCTCACCCCTCGACGGGTTGCGCAAGCGGGTCAACGGCATCGCGGCACCCGAGGGGGACGTCGTCGTCACCGGGGCCTCGGTGGCGCCCGCCGGGTTCGACGCCCGGTTCTCGCCACTCTGGCGCCGGTACGAGTACCGGATCGCGGACGCCGACGCCCCGCGCGATCCACGTCGGCGGGGGCACACGCTCTGGCACGCGGCGCGGCTCGACCCGGCAGCGATGGAGCGCGGTGCGCTGACGCTGCTCGGGCTGCACGACTTCGCGACGTTCTGCAAGCCGCGCGAGGGGGCGACCACCATCCGGACGTTGCAGCAGTTCCGCTGGGACCGCGAGCCGGACGGCGTGCTGGTGGCGCGCCTCCAGGCCGACGCCTTCTGCCACTCGATGGTGCGGGCCATGGTCGGCGCGACCATCGCCGTCGGCGAGGGCCGCTTCGGCCCGGACCGCCTCGAGGAACTGCGCGTCGCCGAGGAACGCACCAGCGCGTTCAAGACGGCGCCCGCGAAGGGACTGACCCTGACCGAGGTGGGCTACCCGGCGGACGCTGCGCTCGCGGAGCGGGCGGAGCAGACCCGGGCCCGACGCTCGGCGGACGGTACCGTCGAGGGATGAGCCCGCGCGAACCCCGTTCCGTCGTGTCCGTCGCCCCCGGAGTCGTCTTCGTCGAGGGCCCGGTGTCGAACTGGGTGGTGCTGGCGGAGGAGGACGGCGTCGCGCTCATCGACGCGGGGTACCCGGCCGACACGGACCTGGTGCTCGACACCGTGCGCGCCGCCGGACACGACCCCGCCGACCTCCGACGCGTCTACGTCACGCACGGACACGTCGACCACGTCGGCGGCATCCCCGGGATCCTGGAGCGGTACCCGTACGTCGAGGTGCTCGCGCACGCCGACGAGCTCGACAACGTCCGCGGGCCGGAGCGGCAGCAGGTCACCCCGGCGGAGATCGGCGGTCGGCTCGCCAGCCCACGCGTCCTCGCCTGGTTGGCACGGGCGATCCGGTCGGACGCCCTGCGGCCCACCACCGTGCCGTCGGCGCGTGCGTTCACGGGCGCGGACTTCGCGGGACGCGCGATCGCGCCGTTCCCGGCCGTCGGGCACACCGACGGTTCGACGGCGTACCTGCTGCCCGCAGCCGACGCGATCGTGACGGGCGACGCGGTCGTCAGTCGCCACGACACCCAGCCCGGGTCGTGGGCCCCGCGGCCGCGGATGATCACGCCGTTCTTCACCGCCGACCAGGACCGCGCGCTCGAGTCGGCGCGGGCGCTGCCGTTCCCGGCACTGGTACTGCCCGGACACGGACCAGCCGTGCGGCGCGTGGGCGGGACCTGGCTGCCGATCGGCTGATGCCGCCGCATCGCTGATGTTGCCGAACGCAATCATTCACCTCAGCGCAACCTGAATGTCCCCGCAGGTCGGTAGCGTGCGGGCATGGCCAACACCCTCGGGCGCACTCTGCTGTGCGCCACGGCGGCCGCGACGCTCCTCGCGGCACCACTCGTCACCGTCACCGCAGCGTCCGCGAACCCCGAGGGGACCGGCCTCGTCATCGAGGAGGCCTACCTGAAGGCGGGCAGCAAGGGCGCCTCCTACAACCAGAAGTTCGTCGAGATCGGCAACCCGACCGACGCCCCGGTGTCGCTCGACGGGTGGTCGCTGCAGTACCGCTCCGCGACGGGCACCGGCACCTTCTCGGCCAGCGCGCTCGCGGGCACCGTGCCGGCGAAGGGCACCTTCCTGGTGTCGATGGCGGGCAACGGCGGGGCCACCGCGGCCGGCGAGGACCTGCCCGCCGCCGACGACACCGCGTCGCTCACCCCGTCGGGCACCACGGGCACCCTCGTGCTCTCCGACGCCACCGCACCGCTGGCGCTCGCCGCCGGACCCGTCGCCGCAGGCACCGACGGCGTCGTCGACCTGCTCGGCTACGGCGCCTCGAACACGTTCGAGTCGACCGTCCGCGCCGTGACCGGGGACAACTCGGTGCCGAACGGCCTGGTCCGCCAGGGCACCACGGACACCGACGTCAACGGCGCGGACTTCTCGGTGACGACGACGCTCACCCCGCGGAACGCCGCGGGCGAGACGACGGCGCCGACCGAACCCACGGACCCGACCGACCCGGGCGACGGCGGGACCCCCACGCCCGGCACCCCCGCCGAGACGGTGACCATCGCCCAGCTGCAGGGCACCACGGACACCTCGCCGTACGCCGGCAAGAACGTCACGACCGACGGCGTCGTCACCGCGGTGTACGGCACCGGTGGCTTCAACGGCTACACGATCCAGACCGCCGGCACCGGCGGCGCGATCGACCTCGGCGCCCACACCGCGTCCGACGCCGTGTTCGTGTTCTCGTCCGCCACCGCCGGCCTGGTGCAGCGGGGCGACCACGTTCGCGTCACCGGCGCCGTCTCCGAGTACTTCGGCCTGACCGAGCTCACGGTGTCCGGTGCCTCGTCGCTGCAGCAGCTCGACGACACCGTCGCGGCACCGCTGCCCGCCGCGGTCGCGTTCCCGTCGTCCGACGCCCAGCGGGAGTCGCTCGAGAGCATGCTCGTCGCTCCCCAGGGCGCCTTCACCGTCGCCGACAACTACACGACGAACCAGTACGGCGAGGTCGTGCTCGCCAGTGGGACGAAGCGTCTGGTCCAGCCGACCGAGGTCGGTCGCCCCGGCAGCGCCGAAGCGAAGGCCGTCGAGGCCGACAACGCCGCGCGCAAGGTCACGCTCGACGACGGCGCGAGCACGAACTTCCTGACCCAGGCGAACCAGGGCATCCCGGTGTCGTGGCTCACCCAGGGCCCCGTCACCGTCGGGGCCGCCGCCACCTTCACCGAGCCGGTCGTCCTCGACTACCGCAACAACGGGTGGAAGTTCCAGCCGACCGCGCCGATCACCGGTGCGACCCCGGCGGCCGACCTGCCCGCGTCGTTCTCGAAGGTGCGCCAGCCGGCACCGCAGGACGTCGGCGGTGACCTGAAGCTCGCCGGCTTCAACGTGCTCAACTACTTCCCGACCACGGGCGACGAGCTCACCGGCTGCAAGTACTACACGGACCGTGCCGGCGACCCCGTCACGGTGAACTCCGGTTGCGACGCCCGCGGCGCCGCTGAGCAGGAGGACTTCCTGCGCCAGCAGGTCAAGATCGTCAAGGCCATCAACGGGCTGGACGCCGACGTCGTCTCGCTCGAGGAGATCGAGAACTCGGCCCGCTTCGGCCAGGACCGCGACGCCGCCGTGGCCACCCTGGTCGACGCACTCAACGCCGCCACCGGCCAGGACACCTGGGCGTACGCGAAGTCCCCGGCCGTCGTGCCCGCGAGCGAGGACGTCATCCGCCTCGCACTCATCTACAAGAAGGCCCGCGTCGAGCCCGTCGGCGAGTCCACGATCCTGCTCGACGACGCGTTCACGAACGCCCGCCAGCCCGTCGCGGACGCGTTCCGCCCGGTCGGTGGCACCGCGGACGACGACTTCCTGGTGATCGCGAACCACTTCAAGTCCAAGGGCTCCGGCACCGGTGAGAACGCCGACCAGGGTGACGGGCAGGGAGCGTCGAACGCGTCCCGCGTGGCCCAGGCGAAGGCCCTCGTGACCTTCTCCAGCGCCATGCAGGACCAGTACGGCACCGACAAGGTGTTCATGCTCGGCGACTTCAACGCCTACAGCAAGGAGGACCCGGTGGTCGTCCTCGACGACGCCGGCTACACCGACCTCGGCCCGGCTCGGGACAGCACCGAGTACTCCTACGTGTTCTCCGGCCTGAGCGGTTCGCTCGACCACGTGTTCGCCTCGAAGGCCGCACTCGAGACGGTCACGGGCGTGGACATCTGGAACATCAACTCGGTCGAGTCGGTGGGCCTGGAGTACAGCCGCTACAACTACAACGCGACGAACCTGTACACCGACGACGTGTACCGGGCGAGCGACCACGACCCGATCCTGGTCGGCTTCGACCTGGACGCCCCGGGCACGGACCCGGGCACCGAGCCCGGGACCGACCCGACCCCGGTGCCGAGCCCGACGCCCTCGAAGCCGACCCCCGCTCCGACCCCGTCGACTCCCGGGGCGGTGCCGCCGGTGGCCCCGTCGGAGACCGGTCTCGCCGACGCGAACCGCGGGAGCGTCTCGGCGCCGTCGTCGGCTCGTGCGGGGGAGACCATCACGGTGACGGTGGGCACGCAGTACGCGGGTGACGTCGTGGCCGTGTGGTTGTACTCGACCCCGACGCTGATCGGAACGGTGACGGTCGGCGCTGAGGGCACGGTGCGCGTCACGATCCCGGCGGACACCTCCGCTGGTGCACATCGCGCTGATCGGGTGGACCCCGATCACGATCACCGCGGACGGGCAGCTCGCGTTCACGGGCGCCGCAGGGATGGGTGCCGGTGCGCTGGTGGCGTTCCTGCTGCTCGCGGCGGGCGCTGGTGTGCTGGTCGTGCGCCGCCGCCGCCGTCGGGCTGCGGCTGCGGAGTAGTCCCCACGCCCCACGTCGGGGCGATGAGTGTGCAGAAGACGTCGGGTTCGCGGTGCGGACTCGACGTCTTCTGCTCACCGTGCGCGGTGGGCGCGACCGCGCGGCGGACGGGAGGCGCGGTGCGGGGCCGCCCCGCGCCTCCAGGCCGCGGGTGGCCGCGTTTGACCGACGCACCCCGCGTCGGCTAGGCTCCTACCTTGGTCTGTGCGCCCCGCGCGCGGACAGTCAGATGAGCCCTCCAACCGAGGTGTTCCCCGTGCTTCTGCCCGCGGAACTCCCGACCGGAGTGGGATTCACGGACTCCTCACCTCGACACGAAAGCAGCACTCCTGTGACTCGCACGTTCTCACCGAAGCCGGCAGACGTCCAGCACGACTGGATCGTCATCGACGCCACCGACGTCGTCCTCGGCCGTCTCGCCACCCACGCCGCGGCGCTCCTGCGCGGCAAGCACAAGGCCACCTTCGCCCAGCACATGGACATGGGTGACTACGTCATCATCGTGAACGCCGACAAGGTCGCACTGACCGGTTCGAAGCTCGCGAAGAAGGTCTACTACCGTCACTCGGGGTACCCGGGCGGCCTGACGGCGACCTCCTACCCGGAGATGCTCGAGAAGCACCCCACCCGCGCCGTCGAGAAGGCGATCCGCGGCATGCTGCCGAAGAACACCCTCGGCCGCGAGCAGCTCAAGAAGCTGAAGGTCTACGCCGGCGCGGAGCACCCGCACGCCGCGCAGCAGCCCAAGGCGTACATCTTCGACCAGGTCGCACAGTAGTTCCGGCCACGACGACTTCAAGGACATAGAGAAACTCATGGCTCAGATCGCTGATTCCCTCGACCAGACCCCGGAGAGCTTCACCACGGAGAGCGCACCCGCCGCTGCCGAGGCTGCTCCCCGTCAGATCCTCAACGTCTCCGGCGGAGCCGTCGGGCGCCGCAAGGAGGCCATCGCGCGCGTTCGACTCGTTCCGGGCTCCGGCACGTTCGTCGTGAACGGTCGCACGCTCGAGGACTACTTCCCGAACAAGCTGCACCAGCAGCTCATCAACGACCCGTTCAAGGTGCTCGAGCTCCTCGGCTCGTACGACGTCGTCGCCCGCATCACCGGTGGCGGCCCCTCGGGTCAGGCCGGCGCGCTCCGCCTCGCCATCGCCCGCACGCTGAACGAGATCGACCGCGAGAACAACCGCGCGGCCCTCAAGAAGGCCGGCTTCCTCACCCGTGACGCCCGCGTCATCGAGCGCAAGAAGGCCGGTCTCAAGAAGGCCCGCAAGGCGTCGCAGTTCTCGAAGCGCTAGTCGTCACCGGCTGAAGATCGCCATGCCGCGTCTGTTCGGTACCGACGGGGTTCGTGGTCTCGCCAACGGCGAGCTGACGGCCGCGCTCGCACTGGGTCTTGCCCAGGCGAGCGCGGCCGTCCTCACACACGGACACCATGCCGACGCCCGCCGGGCGTCGGGTCGACCGCGCCCGCGCGCGGTCCTCGCGCGTGACCCGCGCGTCTCCGGCGAGTTCCTCGGTGCCGCCGTCGCGGCCGGGCTCGCCTCGGCCGGCGTCGACGTGCTCGACGCCGGGGTCATCCCCACGCCCGCCGCGGCGTTCCTCGTCGCGGACATCGACGCCGACTTCGGCGTGATGATCTCCGCGTCGCACAACCCCGCTCCCGACAACGGGATCAAGTTCTTCGCCACGGGTGGTCGCAAGCTGCCGGACGAGGTCGAGGACCGCATCGAAGCGGCCATGCACGACCACTCCGCACCGACCCCCACCGGCATCGACGTCGGGCGCATCTCGCGGTTCGCCGACGCCGAGGACCGCTACGTCGTCCACCTGCTCGGCACGCTGCCGCACCGGCTCGACGGCATCCACGTCGTGCTCGACTGCGCCAACGGTGCCGCCGCTGGCGTCTCACCCGAGGTCTTCGTCAACGCGGGTGCCCGCGTGACGCTCATCGGTGCCGACCCCGACGGTTGGAACATCAACGACGGCGTCGGGTCGACCCACATCGACAACCTGTCGCGCGCCGTGCTTGAAGCCGGCGCGGACGTCGGCATCGCGCACGACGGCGACGCGGACCGTTGCCTGGCGGTCGACGCCGCGGGCAACGCGATCGACGGCGACCAGATCATGGCGATCCTGGCGTTGTCGCTGCAGGAGCGCGGACGCCTGAAGGACGACACCCTCGTCGCGACGGTCATGTCGAACCTCGGGCTCAAGCGGGCCATGGCCGACGCGGGCATCACCGTGATCGAGGCCGGTGTCGGCGACCGCTACGTGCTCGAGAAGATGACCGAGGGCGACTACTCCATCGGTGGCGAGCAGTCCGGCCACATCATCTTCAACGAGTTCGCCACCACGGGCGACGGCATCCTCACCGGGCTCCACCTGGTCGCCGAGATGGCGCGGACGGGCAAGACCCTGCAGGAGCTCGCCTCGTGCATGACGGTGTTCCCGCAGGTGCTGCTCAACGTCCGCGGCGTCGATCGTCACGGGCTCGCCGACCAGGGCGTGCAGGACGCCGTGACTGCGGCGTCCGCGGCACTCGGCGACACCGGTCGCGTGCTGCTCCGACCCTCCGGCACCGAGCCGGTCGTGCGGGTCATGGTCGAGGCTGCGTCGCAGGACGACGCCCAGCGCATCGCCGAGGAGCTCGCCGCCGTCGTGCAGGACCGCCTGGCGCTCGACGCCGCGTAGGGTTCCCCTCCGCAAGACACCGGTGTTCGCCGGTTGAACACGCGCAGGACGCGGTTCAGCTCGCGAACACCGGTGTTTTGCTGCCCGCTCCCGTTCAGATCTTGCGGAGCAGGACCGAGTTCACCTTGTGGTTCGCGCCCTTCTTCAGCACCAGGGTGGCGCGGGAGCGCGTGGGCAGCACGTTCTCGAGCAGGTTCGGCTCGTTGATCGCCCGCCAGACCTCGGTCGCCGTCCGCACCGCGTCCTCACGCGAGAGCGAGGCGAACCGGTGGAAGAACGAGTCGGGGCTCGAGAACGCCTCTTCCTGCAGGGCGAGGAACCGGTCGACGTACCAGGACTCGATGTCCTTGGTCTTCGCGTCCACGTAGATCGTGAAGTCGAACAGGTCGGACAGCGCGAGCCGCCCGTGCACCGGGGGCGCCAGCACGTTGAGACCCTCGACGATGAGCACGTCGGGCTGCCGGACGACGATCTCGGCATCAGGCACGATGTCGTAGACCAGGTGCGAGTAGTACGGCGCCCGGACCTCGGTTGCCCCGCTCTTCACCTGGCTCACGAAGCGCAGCAGGGAGCGGCGGTCGTACGACTCCGGGAAGCCCTTGCGGTCCATGATCCCGCGGCGCTCCAGCTCGGCGTTCGGGTACAGGAAGCCGTCGGTCGTCACGAGCTCCACGCGAGGGGTGTCCGGCCAGCGCTTCGTCAGCTCCCGCAGCAGACGGGCGACGGTGGACTTGCCGACGGCGACGGAACCCGCGACGCCGATGACGAACGGCGTGCGTCCGGCGCGCTCACCCAGGAACCGGCTCGTCTCGGCGTGCAGGTTCCGTGCGCCGGCCGCGTAGAGCGTGAGCAGGCGGGACAGGGGCAGGTAGACCTCTTGCACCTCCTGCATGTCCAACCGGTCGCCGAGTCCGCGCAGCTGCACGATCTCGGTCTCGGTGAGCGACAGGTGCTCCTTGGGTGCGAGCTGCGACCACTCGGCACGCGGGATCTCCACGAACGGGGTCGGGTGCGCGACGGCGGTCTCCGGGATCGGCATGGGATCGAGCGTACAGACGGGAGGCCCGGGGCACGTGAGCCGGTCGGCTCACGTGCCCCGGGCCTCCCGGCCAGTGCTCGGTGCGCGCCCGCAGGACGCGACGCGTCAGGCGGGCAGGGCCGCCTCGATGGCGGCGACGACCTCGGGGGCGTCCGGCTTCGTGGTGGGGCGGAAGCGCGTGACGGTGCCGTCGGGGGCGACGAGGAACTTCTCGAAGTTCCAGCTCACCCGACCGGCCTTGCCGTCGGCGTCCGGGGTCTCCTTGAGGGCCTGGTAGAGCGGGTGGGCGCTCTTGCCGTTGACCTTGACCTTCTCGGACATCGGGAACGTCACGCCCCACGTGGTGGAGCAGTACTCGTCGATCGCCTCGGACGAGCCGAGCTCCTGCAGGAACTGGTTGCTCGGGAAGCCCAGCACCGTGAACCCGCGGGGGCCGTACTGCTTCTGCAGGGCCTCGAGCTGCTCGTACTGCGGGGCGAGGCCGCACCGGGAGGCGACGTTCACGACCAGTACGGCCTTGTCGGCGTAGGCGCCGAACGTGGTGTCCTCGCCGTGCAGCGTGGTGATGGCGATGTCGTCGAAGCGTCCCATGGCCGAAACGTTATCCCCACCCCCGGGACTTCGCAGGGTCGGCGTCCAGGCAGACCGTAGGATCGGACCCATGTGTGGAATCGTCGGCTACGTCGGCAGCAACAGCAGCCAGGACGTCCTCCTCGGTGGCCTCCGCCGCCTCGAGTACCGCGGCTACGACTCGGCGGGCATCGCCGTGGTCGACCCAGCCGGAGACCTCGTGTCGGCCAAGAAGGCCGGCAAGCTCCAGGCCCTGGTCGACGAACTCGAGTCGTCGCCGATCCCGGACGGCACGACCGGCATCGGGCACACCCGCTGGGCGACCCACGGTGGCCCGACCGACGGCAACGCCCACCCGCACCTGGCCGACGGCGACAAGCTCGCCCTCATCCACAACGGCATCATCGAGAACTTCTCCGAGCTCCGCGCCGAACTGCAGGCCGAGGGCATCGAGTTCCGCAGCGAGACCGACTCCGAGGTCGCCGCGCACCTGGTCGGGCGGGCCTTCCGCGACACCGGTGACCTGACCGCCGCCATGCAGCAGGCCGTGCAGCGACTCGAGGGCGCCTTCACGCTCCTCGTCGTGCACGCCGACCAGCCCGGTCTCGTCGTCGGCGCCCGTCGCAACTCGCCCCTGGTCGTCGGGCTCGGCGACGGCGAGAACTTCATGGGCTCGGACGTCGCCGCGTTCGTCGCCTACACGCAGCGCGCGCTGTCGATCGGGCAGGACGAGATCGCCACGATCCGCCCCGACGGCGTCGACGTCATCCACTTCGACGGCACCCCCGCCACGCCGACCGAGTTCGAGGTCAACTGGGACGCCTCCGCCGCCGACAAGGGCGGCTGGTCCTCGTTCATGGCGAAGGAGATCAGCGAGGAGCCCGAGGCCGTCGCCAAGACGATCCTCGGCCGTGTCCACGACGGCGCCGTCACCCTGACCGACCTCGACCCGATCGCCGAGCGCCTGGCGACCGTCGACCGGGTCATCGTGATCGCCTGCGGCACCGCCGCCTACGCCGGCATCCTGGGCAAGTACGCCATCGAGCAGTGGGCCCGCATCCCGGTCGAGGTCGAGCTCGCCCACGAGTTCCGCTACCGCGACCCGGTGCTGAACGAACGCACCCTGGTCGTCTCGATCAGCCAGTCCGGCGAGACCATGGACACGCTCATGGCCGTCAAGTACGCCCGCGAACAGGGCGCCCAGGTCCTGTCGATCTGCAACACCCAGGGCGCCACGATCCCGCGTGAGTCCGACGCCGTGATCTACACGCACGCGGGGCCCGAGGTCGCCGTCGCGTCCACCAAGGCGTTCATCGCCCAGGGCGTCGCGCTGTACCTGCTCGGGCTGCACCTGGCGACGCTGCGCGGCACGCTCACCACCGAGCAGATCGCCGAGCAGGTGGCCGAGCTCGAGGGGCTCGCACCGAAGCTGCAGCAGACCATCGAGGACGCCGCCGGCATCAAGGACCTGGCCCGCTGGATGGCGGACACCCGGAGCGTGCTGTTCCTCGGTCGCCACGTCGGCTACCCGATCGCGCTCGAAGGTGCGCTGAAGCTGAAGGAACTCGCGTACATCCACGCCGAGGGCTTCGCCGCCGGCGAGCTCAAGCACGGTCCGATCGCGCTGATCGAGCCGGGCCAGATCGTCTTCGTCATCGTGCCGTCGCCCCGCGACCCGCGATCGCTGCACCCGAAGGTCGTCTCGAACATCCAGGAGATCCGCGCCCGCGGTGCCCGGGTCATCGCCATCGCGGAAGAAGGCGACGCCGCGGTGCTGCCCTTCGCCGACGAGGTCCTGCGGATCCCGCTCGCGACCCCGCTGTTCGAGCCGCTGCTCGCCGTGGCCCCGCTGCACATGTTCGGCATGGAGCTCGCCGCGGCCAAGGGCCTCGACGTCGACCAGCCACGCAACCTGGCGAAGTCGGTCACCGTCGAGTAGTCGAGACGGTGATCATCGGGATCGGGGTCGACGTGGTCGACCTGGAGCGGTTCGAACGGGTGCTGGAACGCACACCGGCGATGCGGGCGCGGTTGTTCACGCCGTCCGAGCAGGTCCGTGACGGCGAACCCCGTCCGATCGCGTCCTTGGCGGCACGGTTCGCCGCCAAGGAAGCACTGATCAAGGCCTTCGGGTCGAGTGCCGGGCTCAGCTGGCAGGACCTCGAGGTCGTGTCCGACGACCAGCGGAACCCCTCGCTCACCCTGCGCCAGGGTGCGCGCCGGGTCGCCGATGCGCGTGGCGTGACGAGCGTGCACCTGTCGCTCTCGCATGATGGAGGGATCGCGACCGCGTTCGTGGTCCTGGAAGGAACAGACGTGGTCCTGGAAGGAACGGCCCGGTGAGCGCGTTCACCGGCATCACGATCGATCGCGGAGCCCTGATCGAGAACTACGCGACGATCGCCGACCGGGTCGCCCCGGCTGGTGTGATCGCGGTCGTCAAGGCGAACGCCTACGGCCACGGGGCCCTCGACGCCGCGCAGGCCTTCGTCGACGCGGGCGCCGAGTGGCTCGGGGTCGCCGACATCGACGAGGCCGTCGCGCTCCGGCAGGGCGGCATCGACGAGGGGGTCCGGATCCTCACGTGGCTGCACGCCCCCGACGAGGACTTCCGTCGCGCCGCGCAGTTCGACGTCACGCCGGCGGTGTCGAGCGTCGAGCAGCTGTCCGCCGCCGCCGACTCCGACGTCCGTGCCGTGCACCTGTGCGTCGACACGGGCCTGAGCCGCAACGGGGCCGTCGAGTCCGAGTGGGCCGAGCTCTTCGCGACCGCCGGCGCCCTGGCCCGCGGCGGCAACCGCACCCGGGTCGAGGGGCTCATGTCCCACCTGTCGAACGCCTCGCGCACCGACGACCTCGACCAGGACGCCGCACTGCAGCGTGCGCTGGACGGTCTCGCCGCGAACGGCATCGTGCCGGACGTGGTGCACCTCGCCGCGAGTGCCGCGAGCATCGCCGTGCCGGAGACCCGCCACGACCTGTCCCGCGTCGGACTCGCTCTGTACGGACTGAGCCCCTTCGACGGCCGCACCTCGGCCGACCTGGGGCTGCGTCCGGCGATGCGGGTCACCGCCGCCGTGCTCCGCACCGTGCCGGTCGCCGCGGGTGACGGCGTCTCGTACGGGTACACCTGGCGCGCCGAGACCGACACCCGCCTCGCTGTGATCGGCCTGGGCTACGCGGACGGCTTCGACCGCGACTTCGGCAACCGGGTCTCGGTGCGCATCGGGGACCGCACGTTCCCGGTGGTCGGACGCGTCGCGATGAACGCCATGCACGTCGACGTCGGCGACGCGGACGTGCAGGTCGGTGACGAGGCCGTGCTGTGGGGCGACCCCGCGAACGGCGACCCCGCCGTCGAGGACTGGGCCGACGCCGTCGGCACGATCAACTACGAGGTGGTCGCCCGGATCGGCCGCAGCGTGGAACGGAGGACCACGTGAGCTCCGCACCGCTGCGTCAGGCACGCATCGACCTCGACGCGTACCGCGCCAACCTCGAGCGTGTCCGCGAGTGGATGGACCCGGTCGAGGTCATGGCGATCATGAAGGCCGACGCGTACGGGCACGGCCTCGAACCGATCGCGCTCGCCGCAGTCGACGCCGGCATCAGGTGGATCGGTGTGCTGACGGTCCCCGCCGCCCTGCGCCTGCGGTCGATCGGGGTGGGCGAGGACGTCCACCTGTTCACCTGGCAGCACGACCCTGACCTGGACTTCCGTGACGCCATCGACTCGGCCGTCGACCTCGGTGTCTCGAACGTCGCCGAACTGCAGCGCATCGTCGACGCCGTCGACCAGCGCCCCGCCCGGGTCCACCTGGGCGTCGACTCCGGACTGCACCGCGACGGCGCGGTCCCCGCGGACTGGCCGGCCCTCGTCGAGGCCGCGCGGGACGCCCAGCGGAACGGCCGCATCGAGGTCGTCGCCGCCTACACGCACCTGGCGGAGTCGTCCGACCACGAGGACAGCGCCGCGGTCGCCGTGTTCGACGCCGCGATCGAGATCGCCGAGGACCTGGGGCTCGACGTCCCGACGGAGCACGTCGCCGCGTCGCTCGCGGGGCTGGAACGCAAGGAGTTCCGCAAGGACATGGTCCGGATGGGTGCGAACCTGTTCGGCATCCCCGGGGCCGACGGGGTCTCGGCAGCAGACCTCGGGCTCGAGCCGGTGATGACCCTGACCGCGTCGGTGGCGAAGACGAAGCGTGTCCCCGTCGACACCGGCGTCTCGTACGACTACACGTACCGCACCGCGACCGAGACGACCCTGGCGCTCGTGCCCGTCGGGTACGCCGACGGGGTCCCGCGACTGGCGCAGGGCCGCATCGAGGTCGCGATCGGCGCCAAGCGCTACCCGATCGCCGGCCGCGTCGCGATGGACCAGTTCCTGGTGGACGTCGGCGACGACGACGTGCGGACCGGTGACACCGTCGTCCTCTTCGGCACCGGCGAGCACGACGAGATGACCGTGCTCGAGTGGGGCGCGGCGCTCGAGACCATCGGTGAAGAGATCGTCTGCCGGATCGGCAGCCGTGTGCCCCGGTCCTACGAGGGTCACGACATCGAGGGACGCGTCGGGGAGTACCTGCGGGGCGAGCGGCCGTGACCGGGTCGTCCCACGTCCTGCTCGACACCACCGTCGACGGCACCGAGGCGATGGGGGAGCTCGGTGCCCGGTTGGCCCGGGTGCTGCGCGCCGGAGACCTCGTCGTGCTGACCGGCCCCCTCGGCGCCGGCAAGACGACCCTGACCCGTGGGCTCGGCGCAGCACTCGGTGCGCGTGGACAGGTGTCCAGCCCGACCTTCGTCCTCGCCCGGACACACCCGACCACCGCCGGGCCGGACCTGGTGCACGTGGACGCCTACCGCCTGTCCGACCCGGTCGAGCTCGACGACCTCGACCTCGACTGGGACGCCGCGATCGTGGTGGTCGAGTGGGGCCGCGGGATGGTCGACGGCGTCAGCGACAGCCTGCTCGACGTCGAGATCACGCGGGCGACCGGTGCCGACGCCGGACCCGCAGCTCCCGACGACACGGACCCGGACGACGTCCCCGACGAGCCCCGCCGGGTCGTCGTCACCGCCTCCGGTCCGCGCTGGCAGGGCGTGGTCCTCTGACCCTGCGGCCCGTCACCGCGGACGACGTCGAGGCGCTCCGGGCGTTCCTCGTCGAGGCCGACCTGACCCTGGCCGGGCTCGACGTCCCGACCGTGCGGCTCTGGACCGACCGCGCCGACGACGGCAGCGTGATCGGCAGCACCGGCTTCGAGTCGAGCGCGGACGGCGTGCACGTCCTCGTCCGCAGCGTGGCCGTCGCTCCGCAGCACCGCGGGTCCGGAGCCGGCACCCGCCTCGCACGGTTCGCGATCGACCGGGCCACCGAGGCCGGCGCCCGGCGTGCGTGGCTGTTCTCCCGTCGCTCCGGTCCGTTCTGGCAGTCGCTCGGCTTCGCACCCGCGGACCGACAGGCCCTGGCTGCCGCGCTGCCGGACACCCACCAGGTCCGCCTGTTCCGCCGGACGGGGCAGCTGGAGCACGAGGTCGCGTGGTCCCTGGGACTGCCGGTGCGCTGACCGCCGCCTACGATGGACGGGTGCTGCTCGCGATCGACACCTCCGCCGGGACCTCCGTCGCCGTCGTCGACCCGGCCACCGGCCAGGCCCTCGCGACCCGCGACACCGAGGACAGCCGCCGGCACGCCGAGGTGATCGGCCCGTTCCTGGCCGACACCCTCGCCGAGGCGGGCATCACCGGCGCCGACGTCACCGGTGTCGTCGCCGGCATGGGCCCGGGCCCCTTCACCGGCCTGCGCGTCGGCATCGCCGCCGCCCGCACCTTCGCGGCAGCCCGCGGCGTCCCCGTCCTGCCGCTCGTCAGCCACGACGCCGTCGCCCTCGACCAGCGCGTCGCCGGCCTCGCCGGCCCCTTCGTCGTCCTCACGGACGCCCGCCGCCGCGAGGTCTACTGGAGCGCCTACGACGCCGACGGCGTCCGCGTGGCCGGCCCCGGACTCGCCAAGCCCGCCGATCTCGACGACGCGATCCGCGCCTCCCGGCCCGCAGCGGTGGACTGGGACCGCGTGACCGTCACGTCCATCCCGGCCTGGAGGCTCGGCGCGCTCGCCGCGGGCCGACTCGCGTCCGGCGCGGCGTTCGACCAGGACACCCCCCTGTACCTGCGCGACCCCGACGTCACGGTGCCCGGTGCGCCGAAACGGGTGAAGCAGTGACCCTGCCGGACGCGCTCCGCCTGCGCCGAGCCCACCCGCAGGACCTCGACGACATCATGTGGCTCGAGCACGTCTCGTTCCCGACGGACGCCTGGTCGGCGTCGCAGATGTCGGGCGAGCTGTACTCACCGCACGGGTACTACGTCGTGATCGAGACCGTCGACGACACCGCAGCGCCGATGGTCGTCGGGTACGCCGGACTCTCGTCCCTGGCGGGCAACCCGGTGGCCGACGTGCAGACCATCGCGGTCGCCGCCGATCAGCGCGGCAAGGGGCTCGGACGGGTCCTGTTCACGGAACTGCTCGACGAGGCGCGGCGCCGCGGTGTGCGTGAGGTGTTCCTCGAGGTGCGGGCGGACAATCCCGTGGCGCAGGCGATGTACACGGCGTTCGGGTTCGAGCACATCGCGACCCGGCCCCGCTACTACCAACCGGACGGCGTCGACGCGTGGGTGATGCGGGCGGAGCTGCCCGGCCCGGACGCGGAACCGTCGTCGGACGTCGGACCCATCGGACAGGAGGCCCTCGGTGAGCGCGACTGAACCACTGGTGCTCGGCATCGAGACGAGCTGCGACGAGACGGGCGTGGGGATCGTGCGGGGGAACACCCTGCTGGCGAACGTGATCGCCTCGAGCATGGACGAGCACGCGCGCTACGGCGGGGTCGTGCCCGAGGTCGCCGCACGGGCCCACCTGGAGGCGATGACCCCGACGCTGCACGAGGCGCTCGAGCGTGCCGGCGTCACCCTCGACGAGCTCGACGCCGTCGCAGTGACCGCCGGGCCGGGTCTGGCCGGAGCGCTCATGGTCGGGGTGGGGGCAGCGAAGGCGCTCGCCGTGGCCACGGGCAAGCCGCTGTACGGCGTCAACCACCTGGTCGGGCACGTCGGTGCCGACGTGCTGCGCGAGGACGGCAGCGAGATCGAGCTGCCGACGATCGCGCTGCTCGTCTCCGGTGGGCACACGTCACTGCTGCTGGTGCGGGACCTGGTCGGCGACGTCGAACTGCTCGGCGAGACGATCGACGACGCGGCGGGTGAGGCGTTCGACAAGGTCGCGCGGCTGCTCGGACTGCCCTACCCCGGCGGCCCGCAGATCGACCGGGCCGCGGCCGAGGGCGACCCGACGGCGATCCGGTTCCCCCGCGGGCTGACGCTGCCGAAGGACATGGCCGCACACCGGTACGACTTCTCGTTCTCGGGGCTGAAGACCGCCGTGGCCCGCTGGGTCGAACGCTGCCGCGACGAGGGCCGCGAGGTGCCGGTGGCCGACGTCGCCGCGAGCTTCCGCGAGGCCGTCGTCGACGTCCTGCTCACCAAGGCCCTGAACGCCTGCCGCGACACCGGTGTCGACCGGCTGCTACTCGGTGGCGGCGTCGTCGCGAACGCCCGGTTGCGGCAGGTCGCCGAGGAACGCTGCGCGGCCGTGGGCGTGCGGCTGCGGATCCCGCCGTTCGACCTGTGCACGGACAACGGCGCCATGATCGCCGCCGTCGGCGCCCGACTCGTGGCCGAGGGGCACGCGCCGAGCGACCTCGGCATCGCGGCGGACTCGACCCTGCCGGTGACGACCGTCCAGGTCTGACCAGTTCGGCCCCGGTCCTTCTGGGGGAGCCTGTGGGAGGATTCACACGGGCGTCGGAGAGACCGGACGCCCGAGAGGGGTGGACGGTGTCCGATCAGAACGAGTGGCCGAAGCCGGGCGAGACGCCGAACGGCGCGGCGAACGGACAGCCCGACGGTGCACCCGCCCCGGACGCCCCGCAAGCACCTGACGCGCCGCAGGCCCCGTCGGCTCCGGAAGCGCCCCAGAACCCGCACGGCCAGCAGCCAGCCGCCGCAGCAGCAGAACCCGTACGGCCAGCCGCCGCAGCAGCAGAACCCGTACGGCCAGCCGCCGCAGCAGCAGAACCCGTACGCCGCTCCGCAGCAGCCGCAGCCGCAGCCGAATCAGTACGGTCAGCAGCAGAACCCGTACGCGGCCCCGCATCAGCAGCCGCAGCAGGCGTACGGCGCACCGCAGAACCCCTACGGTCAGCAGCAGAACCCGTACGCGCAGCAGCAGCAGCCGTACGCGGCCAACCCGTACTCGTACCAGCCCTACGCGCAGCGCCCGAAGACGAACGTCCTGTCGATCCTGTCGATCGTCTTCGCGTTCGGCGGCGTCATCATCTGGCCGATCATCATCCTGACGAGCCCGGCCGGCGCGATCATGGGCCACATCGCCCTCGGCAAGATCAAGCAGAGCGGCGAGGGCGGCCGTGGCCTGGCGCTCGCCGGCATCATCGGTGGCTGGGTCCTCACGGGCCTGTTCATCCTGATCGTCGCCCTGGTGTGGATCTCGATCGCGAACTCGTCGAACTACTCGGACTACTCCGACTACAGCTCGAACACCGGGGCCTTCGTCAGCTGACGTCGCCGCAGGGCGACGGAGGCCGCGAGCGGCCCCCGGCCGTCAGCCGACCGTGTCGGTGAGCCGCTCGCACAGGATCGCCGTGTGGCGTCCCTCCAGGCGGGTGAGCACGAGTGTGACGCGACCCGATCCGCGCAACCGCAGCCGTTTGCGGAACTGCGCCGGGTCGACGTCGACGCCGCGCTTCTTGATCTCGACGGTGCCGATGCCGTCGGCGGCGAGCCGCGCGGCCAGTCGCTTGACGTCGAGCGGCATCGTGTCGAGCACCCGGAACCCCTGCGCGAAGGGTGTCGTGACGGCCCGGTCGGACGTGACGTAGGCGATGCCGTCGGACAGCATGTGCCCGTCGAGGCCCCTCGCCAGGTCGCCGATCAGTCGCGCGCGGATCACGGCGCCGTCCGGCTCGTACAGGTAGGCGCCGAGCGGTCCGACCTCGGCGTCGTCGGCGTCCGCCGCTCCGGTCATCTCGGCGATGCCGTGGCTGCCGATGACGGTGGCCGCGCGGCGGATGCCGGGCCGTGCGAGGGGGCCGAACCACAGGGCGAGCTCGACGACCTCGCGGTCGACGGAGGTCCACTGGGCCTCAGCGGCGTCCGGGATCAGGTCGCGGTCGATGCCGGGTCCGAGCTTCACGCCGGTCGGCGTCGTCGTCGCTGCAGCGAACACCGTGTCGAGCGAGGGGGACCAGTCGTCCGGGTCGGCGAGTCGGCGGGTGTCGGAGTGGCCGGAGGTGCGTCGTGCGGGGTCCATCCACGCGCCGTCCACCGAAGACAGGTCGAAGGACTCGGCGTCGCCGAGCTCCACCCGCGCGTTCGGCCAGAGGGCCAGGTTGTGGGTCGCGACGGCAGCCGTGACCTCGTCGCGGTCGACGGCGGTGACGTCCAGGTCGAGCGCCGCCATCGCTATGGCGTCCCCGCCGATGCCGCAGCCGAGATCGGCGACCCGGGTGAGCCCCGCGGCGGCGAAGCGTCCGGCGTGCTGGGCCGCGACCTGCAGTCGGGTGGCCTGCTCGAGACCGGCCTCGGTGAAGAGCATCCGGGACGCGAAGTCACCGAACTTGCCGCGGGCCTTGAGCCGGAGCTTCGCCTGGGTCAGCACGGCTGCGACGAGCCGTGGGTCGTGGCCCTCGGCGCGCAGCCGGGACACCACGCGGACGATCTCGCCGCCGTCGGAGACACCGGGGGTACGGTCGAGCAGGGCCATCCCGTCCGGGGTCAGCAGTGCGGTGAGTTCGGCGGCGTCCATGCGTCGATCCTCGCAGGTGCTGCGTGTTCTCCGGATGTGCTGGCACTCGGATTGACCGAGTGCCAGTGGCCCCCTAGAGTTGGCGTTGGCACTCTCCTGTGCGAAGTGCCAACCGGTTTTCATCTGTACCGAGTCCGTACCGAGAAAGAAGAGGTCACCGTGGCCGTCAGCATCAAGCCGCTCGAGGATCGCATCGTCATCCGCCAGGTCGAGGCGGAGCAGACCACCGCTTCCGGTCTGGTCATCCCCGACACCGCGAAGGAGAAGCCCCAGGAGGGCGAGGTCGTCGCCGTGGGTCCGGGTCGCATCGACGACAACGGCAACCGCGTCCCGCTCGACGTCGCCGTGGGTGACAAGGTCATCTACTCCAAGTACGGCGGAACCGAGGTCAAGTACTCGGGCGAGGACCTGCTGGTCCTGTCGGCCCGCGACGTCCTCGCGGTCATCGTCCACTGAGTCCAGTACGCATGACGGACGCCCCGTCCGGCCTTCGGGCCGACGGGGCGTTCGTGTGTCCGGGGCCGGTCTGCAGGGCGCTCCGGTCCTGATCAGCCCGCTTGCAGCCCGCCTGGAGGCCCGGTGCACGTCCCGGGGTCGGCGGTCGTTCCTAGGATGGTTCCGTGAGTGAACCGAGTCCGGCGCGACCCGTCCGCAGCGAGGCATCCGTCGGCGTGGTGCAGGCCGTCGTGGCCTACGGGCTCTGGGGGCTGATGCCCCTGCTCTTCGCGGCCATGGCCCCCGCGGCGGCGTTCGAGATCGTGTCGTGGCGGATCGTCTTCGGTCTGGTGTTCTGCGCGGTGGCGATCGCGGTCACCCGGTCGTGGCTCCGCACCCGCACCTTGATGGCCCAGCGCCGCGTGATGCTCGTGATGGGGCTCGCCGCCGTCCTGATCCTGGTGAACTGGACCGTCTACGTCCTCGCGACGACGACCGGTCACACGGTCGAGGCCGCGCTCGGGTACTTCATCAACCCGCTCGTCACGATCGCCCTCGGCGTCGTGGTCCTGCGCGAACGCCTGCGTCCGGCGCAGTGGGCCGCGGTCGGGTTGAGCGTCGTGGCGGTCGTGGTCATCGCGATCGGCTACGGGCAGATGCCGTGGATCTCGCTGGCCCTGGCGTTCTCGTTCGGCCTGTACGGCCTGGTGAAGAAGCGCGTCGGCGGCACCGTGGACGCGCTGAGCGGCCTGACGATCGAGACCGTGTGGCTGCTGCCGATCGCGGTCGTGGCGCTGGTGGTGCTCGGTGTGACCGGGCTCGGCGGCGGCGTGACGTTCACGAGCGAGGGCTGGGGGCACGCTGTCATCACCGTGCTGACCGGGCCGGCGACCGCGGTGCCGCTGCTGCTCTTCGCCTCGTCGGCGCGCCGGGTGAGTCTGTCGACCCTGGGCCTGACCCAGTACCTGGCACCGGTGATGCAGCTGCTCGTCGGGGTCCTGGTGCAGCACGAGGAGATGTCGGCCGGGCGCTGGTTCGGCTTCGGCATCGTGTGGCTCGCGCTCGTGGTGCTGACGGCGGACTCGTTCGCCGCCGCACGCGCGTCCCGCCGCCGGGTGCTCGCACCCACCCCGGCCGAGCCGGTCTGACCCGGTCTCCACGGGCCTCCAGGCCGCCCGTCGGTCCTGTCTTGTGGAGGCGACACATCGTGCCGCTCGTCCCGGTCTCCACCGCGAAAGCGACAGGCCCCCGCGGAACTTCCGCGGGGGCCTGTCGCTCTCGCGAGCGGTGCTGGGCTGAACCCTACTTCTTCACCGCACCCTGGATGGCGCTCTGGTAGACGGGCTTGTTGTCGCCGTCGAACTTGTAGATGCCGATGTAGGCGCTCGACGGGTCGTTGTTGTCGTCGAACGGACCGATGCCGGACGGGCCGGTGTAATGGATGTCCTTGCCGTCGTCCAGGAGCGTCTTGCACTCCTTGAACGTCGCACACTCCGTGCCGCCGTCAGCTCCCGACACCGCAGCCATGTTGGCCTGGATCGTGCCGGAGTCGGTGCCCTTGCCCTTCACCGCAGCGAGGGCGGCGAGGACCGTGGCGTCGTACGACTCGGCCGCGTACGAGTAGTCGGCGAGCGTCTTGCCCGACGAGTCCTTGTAGAACGCGGCGAGCTGCTTCTTGAAGTCGTCCTTCGGCGAGGCACCGGGGATGGTGCCCTGGGCGCCGCTGAGGGTGCCCTTGTCGAAGTCCTTCGAGTAGTCCGCCGTGTTGCCGTCGGACATGTAGATCTTCGCTTCGTTCCCCTGCGAGACGAGCTCCGGGATGATCGACTTCGTCTCGTCGAAGGCCAGGACGACGATCGCGTCGGGCTTCTGGGCCAGTGCCGCGGTCACCTCGGACGAGAACGTGGTCTGGCCGGGCGGGAACTCCTGGCCCTCGCCCTTGCCGCCGTAGACGACCTGGCCGCCCGAAGCCTCGACCGCGGCCTGCACGGAGTTGCGGAGGCCGGTGCCGTACGTGTCGTTGAAGACCAGGAAGGCGACCTTCGCGTTGCCGTCACCGGTCACGAGCTGCCCGAGCGCGGAACCCTGCACCGAGTCCGGCGGTGCGGTCCGGTAGTAGTACGACGAGTACCCGGAGAGGTCGCTCGCCGTGTTCGCCGGCGAGATCTCGACGATGCAGTTGCTGGTCAGCTGGTCGATGACGTTCAGCGTGACGGACGAGGACTCGGCGCCGATCGCGACCGGGACCTTCGCGTTGACGAGCTTCGTCGCCGCGGAGCTCGACACGGTCATGTCGTTGCTGTCACCGGAGTCGGTGGCCGGGTCGATCGTGACGTCCTTGTCGAGGACACCGCCCGCGGCGTTGATGTCCTTGACGGCCAGGCCGACACCGGACTCGGCCGGCGGGTTCAGGTAGGCCAGCGAACCGGTCAGGGGCAGGATCGTGCCGATCTTCAGCGCGTCCGTGCCAGGGGTGTCGGGGGCCTTGCAGCTGGCGGCGGGATCCTTCTTCGCATCGCTCGACGCCGAGCTCGAGGGGGAAGCACTGCCGGTGGTGGAACACGCGGCGAGGAGGACGGCTGCTGCGCCCGCCAACGCCAGTGCCGCGGTGGCACGGGTGGTTCTGATCATCCGTGGAGCCCTTTCTCTGCGCGGAGGCTCTGCCGCTTCGGGTGAATGCGACGCCTCCACTGGATGTCGAGAAACGTAGGGTCCATGTGTTTCGCCCGTGTGACGGGGCGGTACGCAAAGGTGTTTCGTTACCGAGCCGTGACGTTCCTGTGCGTGGGGACAGGCATCCGTGCAGGAGCTGCGGTGCCGGCGTGGTGCCCTGACCTGCGCCAGGCGGATGGTCCGGCAGGGTGTTCGGGAGGCCCGGGGGCGCGCCGGTGGACGGCGGGCCGGTCAGCCGTGCTGGCCCGGTCAGCCGTGCTGGCCCGGTCAGCTCTGCTGTCCGGCTTCCTCGTCGAGTTCGGCCTGGGACCGCAGGACGCAGAACTCGTTGCCCTCCGGGTCGGCGAAGACCACCCATCCGCCGTCCGGGTGGCGCAGGTCGGCGAGCTCCACGGCACCGATCCCGCGGAGCCGCTCGATCTCCTCGTCGCGGGTGCGGTCGGCGGGGCGCAGGTCGAAGTGGATCCGGTTCTTCACGGTCTTCGTCTCGGGCACCTGGAGGAACAGCACCGTGTGCGATCGATCGGGTGCTGTGATCTCGCACTCCTCGTGCCCCGGAGCGTTCGGGTCGTCGGGCAGGTCCACGTACCCGAGCACCTGCTTCCACCACTCGGACTGGGCGTAGGCATCGCGGGAGTCGATCGTGGTGTGGGAGACAGCGCTGACCATGCCGCGACACTACCGCCGGGGAACGCAGCTGCGGGGGACGGGGGGAGACGGGGGTGAAGACGCCGTCGTGCTGCTCCGACGCCGCGGTGCTCGCGAGACGCCGCCGGATTCGGCGGCGTCTCGGGGACTCGGCGGCGCCCAACCCACACGACGGCGTCTCGCGCTGTCCGCCAGCCGCTGCTCACGAGCCCGGCTGGCGACGTGCGCTGATCGGTGCTGCGCGGAACAAGGGGAGCCCGGCAGCTGACAGCACCGCGGCCAGCGCTCGTGCATCCGCGGCCTCCCGCATCGTCCACCGCGCGAACCCGCGCACCTCGGGATCCCGTCGGAGCGCGTCCTCACGGTTCTTCTCGTCCCACAGCGCTCGAGGGTCGTCGTACTTCAAGCGACCGTCGAACTCACCGATCAGCCCGGCGTCGGGCCACCAGAAGTCCGTCCTGAACCTGCCGAGCGGTGTCTCGAACTCGCGCTGCAGCTCCGGAGCAGGACCCCCGAGGTCACGGGCGGTGACGCGGCTGATCGACTCGCCGGGCGATTCGGCACGGGCATCGGCGAAGTCGATCGCGGCGGCAGCCTGTCGGCATCCGCGCAGGCGCCCGGGTGGTCCGAGCGCGTCGAGTGCGGCGACGAGCCCTTCGCGGCTGACCAGGGCAGACCGGAGCACGTGGTCGAGCACGACGACGGCGTGGGTGAACGACTGTCGACGCGCGATGTCGAGCACGGTCCGGTCGAGCGAGGTCGTCGGGATCCCGTCGACCACGACGCGTTCGCCGTTCCGGATCCGCCCAGCGTGACGGACGACGCCTCGACCGGTGTGCGTCTTGTCGAGCCGGACGTCGATCACGTGCAGCCGCCAGTCGGTCGCGTCGAAGTCAGGCAAGCCCCAGAGCGCCGCGGCCGAGGTCCCCGAGACGACGCACTCGGACTGCAGGGACCCGTACCGTGCGCGGACGAACAGGCGCCGGCGTTCCAGGGGTGAGAGCGCCTCCCACTCCGGACGTTCGACGGCGGCGCCGTGGAACAGGCGCACCGGTTCGTGCAGGGCCGACGGGACACGGACCAGTGCTGTCCGGGCGAGCGCGTTCATCCCCGCAGCATGGAACGCGACCACGGCGCGAGGCGACTCGCACGACGGACCGGTGGAGAGCCTCCAGGCCGTTGCCGCCTGTGGAGGAGTCGCAAGACGCCGTCGTCTCCGAACCACGCCCGGAAAGCGTTGAGACGCCGCCGGATTCGGCGGCGTCTCAACGACACGACGGCGTCTTGCGGACCAGAACCGGCCCGGCCCGCGGGCTAGCTGCGGTAGTTCGGCGCCTCGACGACCATCTGGACGTCGTGCGGGTGGGACTCCTTGAGCCCCGCCGCGGTGATGCGGACGAACTTGCCACGGGCCTTCAGCTCGGGGATCGTGCGACCGCCGACGTAGAACATCGACTGCCGCAGCCCACCGGTGAGCTGGTAGACCACGTTGCCGACCGAGCCGCGGTAGGGCACCTGGCCCTCGATGCCCTCGGGGATGAGCTTGTCGTCGTTCGGCACGTCCGCCTGGAAGTAGCGGTCCTTCGAGTACGAGGTCTTCTTGCCGCGGGTCTGCAGGGCCCCGAGGGACCCCATGCCGCGGTAGGCCTTGAACTGCTTGCCGCCCACGAACACCAGGTCACCGGGGGACTCGTCGGTGCCGGCCAGCAGTGACCCGAGCATGACGGTGTCGGCACCGGCGACCAGGGCCTTCGCGATGTCGCCCGAGTACTGCAGGCCACCGTCGGCGATGATCGGCACGCCGGCTTCACGTGCGGCGAGGGACGCCTCGTACACGGCGGTCACCTGCGGCACACCCACACCGGCGACGACGCGCGTGGTGCAGATCGAGCCCGGGCCGACACCGACCTTGACGGCGTCGACACCGGCGTCGATGAGCGCCTGGGCGCCCGCGCGGGTGGCGACGTTGCCGCCGATGACGTCGATCGCGTCGAACGTCGGGTCGGCCTTGAGGCGGCGGACCATGTCGAGCACGCCTTCGCTCTCACCGTTGGCGGTGTCGACGACGAGCACGTCGACGCCGGCGTCACGCAGGGCCTCGGCGCGCTGCCAGGCGTCGCCGAAGAAGCCGATCGCGGCACCGACGCGGAGCCGGCCCTCGTCGTCCTTGGTGGCGTCGGGGTACTGCTCGCTCTTGTCGAAGTCCTTGACGGTGATGAGGCCGCGGAGCTTGCCCTCGGCGTCGACCAGCGGCAGCTTCTCGATCTTGTGCTGGGCGAAGATGGCGATCGCCTCTTCGGGGTCGATGCCCTCGAGCGCGGTGATCAGCGGCGCCTTCGTCATGACGTCGCGCACGTACGTGGTGGCCTGCTCGAACGTGGCCACGAAGCGCATGTCGCGGTTCGTGATGATGCCGACGAGGGTGCCGTCCTGCTCGACGACCGGCAGGCCGGAGACACGGAACTGGCCGCAGAGCGCGTCGACCTCGGCCACGGTGGCGTCCGGGGTGGTGGTCACCGGGTTGGTGATCATGCCCGACTCGGAGCGCTTGACCTTGTCGACGTAGGCAGCCTGGTCCTCGATGGACAGGTTGCGGTGCAGGATCCCGATGCCGCCCTGGCGCGCCATGGCGATCGCCATACGGGCTTCGGTGACGGTGTCCATCGCGGCGGAGAGCAGCGGGACGTTGACGGAGATCCGCTTGGTGAGCCGGGACGCGGTGGACGCCTCGCTCGGGATGACGTCGGTGTGCCCGGGCAGGAGCATGACGTCGTCGTACGTGAGTCCGATGAATCCGAACGGATCCGGCTGGTCCATGGGTCCCCTTCGTGGGCGAGTGAAGTGTCGAGACACCGGGAACACGACGACGGGTTCCGGATAGGACATGGTAACGCGAGCGGCTGTCGCCGCATTCCGCCTGGAGGCACGGATCGCGCCCGCCTCGGAGCATTCCTCCACAACGTCACAGTTCGGGTACGAATCACACAGGGAACGTGTTGGAAACACGGGTGTCACAAAATCCCCATAGGTTCCTCGTCATCCGAACGAGAGGCTCTTCCGTGGGATCCATCACTCCTCCGGGACGGGCGCAGCCGCGCCTGTTCCGCCTCCGCCAGACACGACGACGACCGGTCCTCGCGGCCGTGCTCGTCGCCGCGTTCCTGGCGACCTTCCTGATCGACTGGGCGGTCACCCTGCCGGCCTTCAGTGCCACGTCGGCTCCGGCCACCAGCCAGGCGTGCACCGTCAGCCCCGACAACGGGTGCATCCAGGGCACGATCACCGACTCCGAGCGTGATCCGGCCGAGGGCGTCGACGTCGACGTGACCGGCCCGAGCGGCTTCGACCAGACGGCCACGACCAACGCCGACGGCCGCTGGTCCGTCAAGGTCGAGACCGCTGGCGAGTACACGGTGAGCGTCGACCAGGGCACCCTGCCGAAGGGGCAGTACCTGACGAACGCCGCGGACGCCGAGCGGAAGGTGCAGGCGACGCTGAACGCCAACGTCGGGCAGATCTTCCAGCTGTCCGACCAGAAGGGCGCGACGACCTCGTCCGACTCGTCGGGTGTGAGCATGCAGCGGGCCTGGCAGCAGTTCGCCTCCGGGCTCCGGCTCGGCCTGCTGATCGCGCTGGCGTCCATCGGGCTCTCGCTCATCTACGGCACGACGGGGTTGTCGAGCTTCTCGCACGGTGAGCAGGTCACCCTCGGCGGTCTGCTGGCGTACGTCTTCGCCAACCAGCTCGGCTGGAACATCTGGGTCACCGGCATCGTCGTCACGCTGTTGTGCGCCGCGACCGGGTACCTGCAGGACGCCGCGATCTGGCGCCCGCTCCGGCGCCGACGCATCAGCCTGACGCAGCTCATGATCGTGACGATCGGGCTGTCGATCGCCGCCCAGTACGCGTTCCAGTACTTCTTCGGCGCCTCGACGGTCCGCATCCAGCAGGGCAACCCGGAGACCGTGCGGTTCGCCGGCGTGACCCTGACGGTGCAGTCCTACGTCGCCATGGGGATCGCGCTCGTGGTCCTCGTCGCCACCGGGCTCTTCCTGGCGAAGACGCGCTTCGGCCGGGCCACCCGCGCCGTGTCGGACAACCCGGCGCTCGCCGCGGCCTCCGGCATCGACGTCGACCGGGTGATCCGCTTCGTGTGGACGCTCGCCGCCGGCCTGGCGGGCCTGTCCGGCGTGATGCTCGGGCTCGTCCTGAACGGCGTGAACTGGCAGACGGGGCTCCAGCTGCTCCTGCTCATGTTCGCCTCGGTCACGCTCGGCGGCCTCGGTACCGCGTACGGCGCACTGGTCGGCTCGATGATCATCGGCGTCGTCGTGGAGCTCACGAACCTGGTGCTCCCCGGTGACTTCAAGTACGCCACCGCCCTCGTCATCCTCATCCTCATCCTGCTGTTCCGGCCGCAGGGCATCTTCGGCCGCGCCGAGCGGATCGGCTAAGGGAGCACGCGCATGGACTACATCCTCAACCTGCTGTCCTCGCTCACCCAGGAGGCACTCGCCCCGACCACGGCGGCGTTCGCGCTGGCCGCGATCGGCCTGAACGTGCACTTCGGGCTCACCGGGCTCGTGAACATGGGCCAGGCGGCGTTCCTGCTGCTCGGGGCCTACGGCTTCGCGATCTCGATCACCAACGGACTGCCGTTCGTGATGGCGGTGCTCATCGCCCTGCTCGTCTCGATCGTGTTCGCGATCATCCTCGGCGTCCCGACCCTGCGGTTGCGCGGCGACTACCTGGCGATCGTCACGATCTCCGGCGCCGAGATCATCCGCATGGTGGGCCGCTCGAGCCTGCTCACCTCGACCACGGGCGGCTCGAACGGCATCACCGGGTCGAGCTACCGCGACCCGTTCACCGCCCTCAGCCCACTGCCCGACGGCACCACCACGATCCTGTGGTTCACGTACGCCAACAACGGCGTCAACGGCTGGTGGATCCGCATCGCGGCGTGGGCCATGGTCGCTCTGTTCACCCTGGTGCTGTTCCTGCTCATGCGCAGCCCGTGGGGCCGCGTGGTGAAGGCCATCCGCGAGGACGAGGACGCCGTCCGCTCGCTCGGCAAGAACGTCTACTCGTACAAGATGCAGGCGCTCGTGTTCGGTGGGGCGCTCGGTGCGATCGCGGGCATCATCTACGTCCTGCCGAGTTCCGTGCAACCGGACGCCATGGGCCGCTCGATGACGTTCTTCATCTGGACGGCGCTCATCCTCGGTGGCGCGGCGACGGTGTTCGGACCGGTGCTCGGAGCCGTGCTCTTCTTCGTCGTCCGGCTCTTCATCCGCACGCTGGCCGGCGACTTCATCCCCGACTCGATCATGAACGCACAGCAGGCCGAGCAGTTCTCGTACGTGCTCGTCGGCGTCGCGCTCATGCTGCTCATCGTGTTCCGTCCACAGGGGTTGCTCGGCAACAAGAAGGAGCTGACGTTCAGTGTCTGAGACCTACGGCCACCCCAAGGCCGACCCGATCCTCACCGTCGACGACGTCACCCGCCGCTTCGGGGGCATGACCGCCGTGGACGTCGACCACCTCGAGGTCCAGCGCGGCTCCATCACCGCCCTGATCGGCCCGAACGGCGCCGGCAAGACCACGTTCTTCAACCTGCTCACCGGATTCGACAAGCCGAGCCCCGGTGCGAAGACGCAGTTCAACGGCGCCACGCTGCAGAAGACGAGCGCGACGCACATCGCGAACAAGGGCATGGTCCGCACCTTCCAGCTGACCAAGGCCCTGTCGCGGCTCACCGTGATGCAGAACATGCTGCTCGGCGCCCGCGACCAGCCCGGCGAGAACTTCTTCGCCGCCCTGGTCAAGCCGGTGTGGGCGAAGCGGGAGCGCGAGATCACGGCCAAGGCCGAGGACCTGCTCGCCCGGTTCAAGCTCGACACCAAGGCCGACGACTACGCGGGCTCGCTGTCCGGCGGGCAGCGGAAGCTGCTCGAGATGGCCCGGGCGCTGATGTCCGACCCGACGATGATCATGCTCGACGAGCCGATGGCCGGCGTGAACCCCGCGCTCACCCAGTCGCTCCTCGGGCACATCCAGTCCCTGCGCGACGACGGCATGACCGTGCTGTTCGTCGAGCACGACATGCACATGGTCCGGCACATCTCGGACTGGGTGGTCGTGATGGCCGAGGGCAAGGTCGTCGCCGAGGGCCCGGCGGACACGGTGATGGACGACCAGGCCGTGATCGACGCCTACCTCGGCGCGCACCACGACACCGACCTGGGTGACGACTCGCTCCTCACCGAGGAGACCTTCGAGGAACTGGCAGAGGAAGTCGCGGAAGAAGACGCGGCGGACGCAGCAGCAGAGGAGACGACCCGTTGACGGACCAGGCGGACCCCACGAACGCGAGCAGTGCCTCCAGTCCGTCCCCGGCGGCCACGCTGGAACGCGAGCCGGTGCTCAGCGCGAAGAACCTCGTCGCCGGCTACCTGCCGGGCGTGAACATCCTGAACGGCTGCGACCTGGACTGCTACCCGGGCGAGCTCATCGGCATCATCGGGCCGAACGGGGCGGGCAAGTCGACGCTCCTCAAGGCGCTGTTCGGGCTCGTGTCGATCCGCGAAGGCTCGGTGACCCTGCAGGGGGACGACATCACGAACCTCAAGGCGAACAAGCTCGTGCAGGCCGGTGTCGGCTTCGTGCCGCAGACGAACAACGTGTTCCCGTCGCTGTCGATCGAGGAGAACCTGCAGATGGGGCTGTACCTGCGGCCCCGGAAGTTCACCGAGCGGCTCGAGGTCATCTACGACCTGTTCCCGGTCCTCGCCCAGCGGCGGAACCAGCGGGCCGGATCGCTGTCGGGCGGTGAGCGGCAGTCCGTCGCGATGGCCCGGGCGCTGATGATGGACCCGAAGGTGCTGCTGCTCGACGAGCCGAGCGCCGGACTGTCCCCCGTGCGTCAGGACGAGACGTTCCTGCGGACCCGCCGGATCAACAAGGCCGGTGTGTCGATCATCATGGTGGAGCAGAACGCGCGACGCTGTCTGCAGATCTGCGATCGTGGGTACGTGCTCGACCAGGGGAAGAACGCGTACTCGGGCACCGGGAAGGAACTCGCTGACGATCCCAAGGTCATCGAGCTCTACCTGGGGACGCTCGCCAAGGACGTCGACGCACAGCGCTAGCGCTGTCGTCGGCTACGGGTACCGCTGTGGGGGTGGTATCCGTGACGGGTGGGGCCGTGCGTGGTCGCTTCGCGCCGCACGGCCCCGCTCCTGTACCCGCCCGGAGGCGCGGCTCGCCTCTGGTCGCGTCCGATCGCGTCTGGTCGGGTGACTGTGGTCGCATGACGCCGTCGTGTTCCGTCGACGCCGCGGTCCCGTCGAGACGCCTCGGAATCCAACGGCGTCTCGTCGGGATGGCGGCGTCCTGCGCTGACGACGGCGTCTTCCGTTGACGACGGCGTCGCCCGTCGCACCCGGCCAGGAGGCGCTACTCGCCCCGCGCGGGTCGGTATCGTTCCGCAGGTGCAGAGACTGTCGGTGAGCGCGATGGACGCCCTGGTGTGGGTGGTCTTCATCGCGCTGTTCGTCGGTGCTGCGCTGCTCGTCAAGGTCGCGGCTGTGCTCCTCGTCGTCCTCGTGGTGCTCGCGCTCCTGCTCGGCTTCGTGCTGCGGGTGCTCCGCAAACGTCGACGAGCCCCGCGCCGCCCGCGCTGACGGCTCCGCCGTGACGGCTGCACGGTGCGAGGTTGCCCGCGGTCCGCACCGTCCGGCCCGTGCACGCCGAAGAGCCCGCCCGGTAGGCTGTCCTGGTGAGCGAAGTCGAGATCGGTGCAGGCAAGCGCGGACGTCGGGCGTACGCGTTCGACGACATCGCGGTGGTCCCCTCCAGGCGGACGCGTGACCCGCGCGACGTCAGCGTGCAGTGGTCGATCGACGCGTTCACGTTCGAGTCGCCGATCCTGTCGGCACCGATGGACTCCGTGTCCTCGCCCGCGACGGTCATCCAGATGGGCAAGCTCGGCATCCTGGGCGTGCTCGACCTCGAAGGCCTGTGGACCCGCTACGAGGACCCGACCCCGTACTACGACGAGATCAAGTCGCTCACCGACGGCAACGTCACGAAGCGCATGCAGGAGATCTACTCCGAGCCGATCAAGGCCGAGCTCATCACCGCCCGCCTGGCCGAGATCCGCGCAGCCGGGGTGCCGGTCGCCGGTTCGCTCAGCCCGCAGCGCACCCAGGAGTTCTCGAAGACGGTCGTCGACGCCGGTGTCGACCTGTTCGTCATCCGCGGCACCACGGTCTCGGCGGAGCACGTCTCCCAGACCGAGGAACCCCTCAACCTCAAGAAGTTCATCTACGAGCTGGACGTCCCGGTGATCGTGGGCGGTGCCTCGACCTACACGTCGGCGCTGCACCTCATGCGCACCGGTGCCGCCGGTGTGCTCGTCGGCTTCGGTGGCGGCGCAGCGTCGACCACCCGTGCCGCACTCGGCATCCACGCCCCGATGGCCACCGCCGTCGCGGACGTCGCAGGTGCCCGTCGCGACTACCTCGACGAGTCGGGCGGCCGCTACGTGCACGTCATCGCCGACGGCGGGCTCGACACCGCGGGCGACATCGTCAAGGCCATCGCCGTCGGCGCCGACGCCGTCATGCTCGGCACCGCGCTGGCCCGTGCGACCGAGGCCCCGGGTGGCGGCTACCACTGGGGTGCCGAGGCGCACCACCCCGAGCTGCCGCGTGGCCGCCGGGTCGAGGTGGGCACGATCGCCCCGCTCGAGAACGTCCTGAACGGCCCGACGCCGACCCACGACGGCCGCGCCAACCTGGTCGGTGCCCTGCGCCGCTCGATGGCGACGACCGGATACTCCGACGCCAAGGAGTTCCAGCGAGTAGAAGTGGTCGTGGCGCCGTACCACCAGTGACGGTGGCACCCGGACACTGCTCCGGGTGACGCCACGGCGCCGACCGTGACCCGGAGGCGACGATGGCGAAGTCCAGCACGACGAAGCAGACCAGCACGGCCGGACGTCCGCGTGACGTCGCGCCCGGCGTGGGGTTCGACCCCACGGCGAAGCTCGGACCGGACGAACGTGCGGCCGCGATCGAGACGCTGAAGACCAAGGAGCTCGACGTCCTGGTCGTCGGCGGCGGCATCGTCGGTGCGGGCAGTGCGCTCGACGCCGTGACCCGCGGCCTGAGCGTCGGCATCGTCGAGGCCCGTGACTGGGGCTCGGGGACGTCGAGCCGTTCGTCGAAGCTCGTGCACGGCGGCATCCGGTACCTCGAGCAGCTCAACTTCGCACTCGTCCGCGAAGCCCTCATCGAACGCGGGCTGCTGCTGCAGCGCATCGCCCCGCACCTGGTGAAGCCCGTGCGCTTCCTCTACCCGCTCAACCACCGGGTCTGGGAGCGCTTCTACATCGGCATCGGCATGGCGATGTACGACGTGTTCAGCTGGTCCGGCGGTCGTCCGCCCGGCGTCCCGCACCACCGGCACCTCAGCCGGAAGCAGGTGCTCAGGAACATGCCCGGGCTCAAGAAGGACGCCTTCGTCGGCGGCATGACGTACTACGACGCCCAGGTCGACGACGCGCGCTACGTCGCGTCGCTCGTGCGCACCGCGGCCTCGTACGGTGCCGAGGCGGCGAGCCGCGTCCGCATCGAGGGGTTCATCAAGGTCGGAGAGCGCGTGGTCGGCGCGCAGGCACACGACATCCAGACCGGTGAGCGATTCGAGATCCGCGCGAAGCAGGTCGTCAACGCCACCGGTGTCTGGACCGACGACACCCAGGCGATGATCGGCACCCGCGGGCAGTTCAAGGTGCGGGCGTCGAAGGGCGTGCACCTCGTCATCCCGCGCGACCGGTTCCAGTCGAACACGGGCATGATCCTGCGCACCGAGAAGAGCGTCCTGTTCGTCATCCCGTGGGGCCGGCACTGGCTCGTCGGCACGACCGACACCGACTGGTACCTCGACAAGGCGCACCCGGCGGCGACCGCGGCGGACATCGACTACATCCTCGAGCACGTCAACAAGGTGCTCGCCGTCCCGCTGACCCGCGAGGACGTCGAGGGCGTCTACGCCGGCCTCCGCCCGCTGCTGGCGGGGGAGTCCGACCAGACGTCGAAGCTCAGCCGCGAACACGTCGTCGCGCACACCGTGCCCGGGCTCGTCGTCGTCGCCGGCGGCAAGTGGACGACGTACCGCGTGATGGGCAAGGACGCGATCGACGAGGCCGTCGCTGCCATGGACGGCAGGATCCCGGAGTCGACGACCGAGGACATCCCGCTCCTCGGCGCCGAGGGCTACCCGGCCGCGTGGAACCGACGCGCCCGCACCGCACGGAGCTGCAACGTGCACAAGGTCCGGATCGAGCACCTGCTCAACCGGTACGGCACCCTCGCGACCGAGGTGCTGCAGCTCGTCGAGCAGGACCCCGCGCTCGCCGAACCCCTGCCCGGGGCCGACGACTACATCGGCGCCGAGGTCGTGTACGCCGCCGCGCACGAGGGCGCCCTGCACCTGGAGGACGTCCTCGCCCGCCGCACCCGCATCTCCATCGAGGCCTGGGACCGCGGCGAGTCAGCGGCGCCCGTCGCCGCGAAGCTCATGGCGGACGTGCTCGGGTGGGACCAGGAGACGACCGAGCACGAGGTCGCGAACTACCTGAAGCGCGTCGCCGCAGAACGGGAGTCGCAGCTGCAGCCCGACGACGAGAGCGCGGACCGCGTGCGGCTCGAGGCTCCGGACATCGCGTTCGGCTTCGACGAGGACGACGTGGTCGTGGGTGGCGGCCGTTCGGACGGCGCGGAGGGCGCGAAGGCGTCCGACGAGCAGGTCATCGGCGAGAAGACGAGCGAGCCGGAGTGAGGAGGCCCGCAGACGCCGTCGTGTCACCGAGACGCCGGCGTCTGCGGGTTGCGTAAGACGCCGTCGTCTCGGGTCGACGCCGTCTGGTCGCCGAGACGCCGCCAAATCAGGCGGCGTCTCGCGGTGGACGAGGCGTCTCGACGAGACGACGGCGTCTTGCGGAGTCCACCCGCGCCTCCAGGACGGAAGACCGGAAGACCGGAAGGACGGAAGACCGGACTGGAGGCCCGTGGTGCGTCCGTCAGACGGCGCGCGACCGCAGGGCCGCACGGCGCACGTGCACCGCCTGGCCGACCACGAGCACCACCGGGATCCCGATCAGCGCGACGAGGCTCGTCACGTACATCACGCCCGACCAGATCGTGTGGGCACCGCCGCCGACCCCGTAGGCATCTGCGACGTCCATCTGCAGGGCGAACGCCGCCACGAACGACATCGGCGTCCCCATCACGACGACGGCGAGCAGCACCGCCGCGATGACGTGCGCCGTCGCCCGGGTGATGAGCAGCAGCACCGACAGTCCCGCGGCGAACAGGACGCCGACGACGGCGATCCCCACGACGGTCGCGATGTCCGCCCCGACCGAGAACCCCTGCTCCGAGAGCTCGGCGTGGATCTCGGCCAGGCTCGCACCGGGGACCGCGGCGAGCGGGTCCAGCACCAGTGCGTTCAGCGCCAGCAGTGCCGCGTACAGCGCGACGACCAGCACCCCGACGACGGCCACGACGATCCGTGTTCTCCCCATCCACAGAACAGTAGTGCGCGGAATGCGCGGGGTCACCGGGTGGTTATCATCGGGGTACTCGAAGAGGGAGCCATCATGGTCGACGTCCATCGCGTCAAACTCCCCGGAGTCGGCGTGCTGCACAGCTTCTACACCGACGACGGTGGCAAGTGCGGTGTCATCACGCACCGGTCGGGGCACTCCGACCTCATCTCGTTCGCCGACGTCTCCGACGGCGCGGACAAGTCCGAGAAGGTCTCGCTCCGTCTCAGCGAAGACGAAGCGCACACCCTCGCCGAACTGCTCGGCGGCACCCGGATCACCGAGGGCCTCGACAAGCTCGACGAGATCCCCGGGCTGTCCATCGACTGGTTCTCGGTCGACTACGACGACGCCATCGCGGGCAAGCCCCTCGGTGACCTGCACGACTCGGGCTTCATCGGCCTGACCGTCGTCGCCGTGGTCCGTGGCGACAGCGCCAACCCGGCGCCCTCGTCGGACTTCGTCGTCTTCCCCGGTGACACCATCGTCGTGGCCGGATCCCCCGAGAAGGTCGCCAAGGCGTTCTCCTTCTACCGCAGCGGAGAGCTTGCGGCCGCCTCGGCCGAGGCCCCGCGGAAGAGCTAGCGCATGCACCTGGGTGGTGAGCTGCTCACCATCGGTGTGCTCTTCGTCATCGCCTACGTCCTGGGCCGACTCGGCAAGACCATCGGTCTGCCGGCCATCCCGATCTACATGGTGGTCGGCCTCGTCGCGAGCCCGAACACGCCGTGGTTCGGCCTGAGCGTCGAGTCCCACACGATCGAGCTCATCGCGACGTTCGGGCTCATCCTGCTGCTGTTCAACCTCGGGCTCGAGTTCGACCAAGAGGAGTTCTACGGCAACGCCGGCAAGCTCCTGGTGTCGGGCGGCACCTACGTCGTCATCAACATGGGCGTGGGGTTCGCCTTCGGGTTCTCGCTCGGCTGGGGCACCCGTGAAGCCCTGATCATCGCGGGCATGACGGCGACGTCGTCGAGCGCCATCGTGACGAAGCTCCTCATCGAACTCCGCCGTCTGGCGAACGACGAGACCCCGATGATCCTCGGCGTCACCGTGATCGAGGACGTCTTCATCGCCGTGTACCTGGCGATCGTCTCCGTCGTGCTGTCCGGCGACACCAACCTCTGGGCCGTCGTCGGCAAGCTGGCCCTGGCGTTCGGGTTCCTGATCGTGATGTTCACGCTCGCGCGCTTCGCGGGCAAGTGGGTCTCGAAGATCTTCGCCACGCGTGACGACGAGCTGTTCACCGTGCTGTTCTTCGGACTCGCGGTCATGTTCGGCGGCATCGGCGACCTGCTCGGTGTGACCGACGCGATCGGCGCCTTCGTCATCGGCCTGCTCTGCGGAGCGACCCGGTACCGCGACCGCATCGAACAGCTCGCCCTGCCGATGCGCGACGTCTTCGCGGCGTTCTTCTTCGTGAACTTCGGGCTCGGTCTCGACCTGTCGACCTTCGGTGAGGTGCTCTGGCCCGTCCTCGGCGCCATCGGCATGACCATCGTGCTCAACGCGGTCGCCGGCCAGATCGTCGCGCGGATGAACGGCTTCAACGTCCAGCAGGGCATCAACACCGCCGTCATCCTGGTGAACCGCGGCGAGTTCGCGCTGATCCTCGCGACGCTGTCGGCTGCCGCCGGGCTGGAGGCGCGGATCACCGCCTTCGCGGGCCTCTACGTCCTCTGCATGGCGGTCCTCGGGCCGCTGCTCGCGGTGAACTCGGACCGGATCGGCCGCCTCGTGGTGCGCCCGGGCCGGCTCATCCGCCTGCGCGGACGCCTGGGCGGCCGACGTGCCGTCGCCGCGGCAGCCGCCGCCGAGAGCGCCGAAGCAGCCGAGGCCGAGGCGGACGCCACCGCCGCGGCACGGAAGGCCGAGCGGGATCGCCAGTTCGCCGAGGAGTTCGCCCTCGTGGAGGCCGCTGGCAGGGACGAGCGAGACAATGAGGGGCCCGAGCCGACGTCCGCACCCGTGACGTCGCCGGTCGAGATCCCCGCCGAGCGCCCCGAACGCCCGGTCCGACAGCGCGATCCGGAGTACTGATACAGATGTGGGCCGTTGCCCGACGACCGAGGTGGATCGCGCTGCTGTTGCTGGCGCTCGTGCTGGCGGCGGTGTTCGCCGGGCTGGGCAAGTGGCAGCTCGAGCGGTCCATCGCCAACGGCAAGCCCCTGCCGGCGACCACCGAGACCCGCCGCACGCTCGAGGCGGTCACGACCCCCGAACGCCCCGTCAGCGAGAGCCTCGCCGGGCAGAAGGTGACCGTCACGGGGACCTTCGTCGCCGACGACACCGCCGTGCTGACCGGCCGCACCGGGGGTGGGAAGTACCAGACCGTCGGGCACCTGGTGGACTCGGATGGTGGGGCGAGCCTCCCGGTCGTCATCGGGTGGTCCGACCAGCGGTCGGCCGCCGTCGCCGGGGGCGAGCGCCTGGCGGACGGCCAGACGCTCACGATCCAGGGCCGGTACTACCCGGCCGAGTCCCCGGACCAGGACGCCTACAAGAAGGCCGAGTACTCGGCCGTCGCGCCCGCACGGTTCGTGAACACCTGGCAGGCCTTCGACGACCGCATGTACCTGGGGTACGTCGTCGCCGACGGCACCACCGCGAAGGCCGCCGACCTCGGCACCATCGCCGACCGTGCACCGTCGCGCGAGGTCCAGTTCGACTGGCTCAACCTGTTCTACGCGATCGAGTGGGTCGTCTTCGCCGGCTTCGCCGTGTTCCTCTGGTACCGGTTCGTGAAGGACGCCTGGGAGCGCGAGCAGGAAGAGGAGCGCGAGGCACTGCTCGCCACCGAAGCCGACGCGCTCCGACGGTAGGATTGCCGACATGGCCCTGACCGTCCGAACCCGTGACATCCCCAAGATCCCGGGGGCGGTGAAGTGGTACCGCGTCTCGGCGTACATCACCGGTGTGCTGCTGCTCGCCCTGGTGGTCGAGGTCATCATCAAGTACACGCCGCTGCAGCTCGAGATGCAGCTCGGCAACGGCCCGTTCTTCGTGCCCAACGGCACGGCGGGCGAGACCCCGGGCACGTTCAACCTGTCGATCGCGATCCTCATCGCCCACGGCTGGCTGTACGTGCTCTACCTCTTCACGGACTTCCGTCTGTGGAGCATCATGCGCTGGAGGCCGTCGCGCTTCCTGCTCATCGCCCTCGGGGGCATCATCCCGTTCATGTCCTTCGTGGTCGAACACCGTATGCAGCAGAAGGCCATGGACACCTACCACGAGCTGATCGCTGCCCAGCAGCGTGAGAAGGAGGCCGCTCGGTGAGCGAGACCGAACAGCGTCCCGTCCTCGTCGTCGACTTCGGGGCCCAGTACGCGCAGCTCATCGCGCGTCGGGTCCGAGAAGCGAACGTCTACAGCGAGATCGTGCCGCACTCCATCACCGCGGACGAGATCCGCGCCAAGGACCCGGCGGCCATCGTGCTGTCCGGCGGTCCGTCGTCCGTCTACGAAGCAGGTGCGCCGTCGCTCGACGGTGACATCCTCGACCTCGGCGTCCCCGTGCTCGGCATCTGCTACGGCTTCCAGGCCATGGCGACCGCCCTCGGCGGCGAGGTCGCGAACACCGGTCTGCGCGAGTACGGCGCCACCGACGTGACGCTCGCGCCCGGCACCAGCACCCTGCTCGGCGACCAGCCGGCAGACCAGGTGACGTGGATGTCGCACGGCGACTCCGTGGCGAAGGCCCCGGCCGGCTTCGAGGTGCTCGCCTCGAGCGCATCCACACCCGTCGCAGCGTTCGCGTCCGACGAGCGCAAGCTCTACGGCGTGCAGTGGCACCCCGAGGTGAAGCACTCCGTGTACGGCCAGGCCGTCCTCGAGAACTTCCTGCACCGTGCCGCGGGCCTGCCGGGCGACTGGAACTCCAGCAACGTCATCGAGGAGCAGGTCGCCCGCATCCGCGAGCAGGTCGGCTCCGCGCGGGTCATCGCCGGACTCTCCGGTGGTGTCGACTCCGCCGTCGCCGCAGCCCTGGTGCACAAGGCCGTCGGTGACCAGCTCACCTGCGTCTTCGTCGACCACGGGCTCCTGCGTGCCGACGAGCGCAAGCAGGTGGAAGAGGACTACGTCGCCTCCACCGGTGTCCGGCTCATCACGATCGACGCCGAGCAGCAGTTCCTCGACGCCCTCGCCGGTGTCAGCGATCCGGAGCAGAAGCGCAAGATCATCGGGCGCGAGTTCATCCGCACGTTCGAAGGCGCGGCCGAGGCACTCGTGCTCGAGGCCCAGGCGTCCGACTCTGACGCCGAGGTCAAGTTCCTCGTGCAGGGCACGCTCTACCCGGACGTCGTCGAGTCCGGCGGCGGAGCGGGCACCGCGAACATCAAGTCGCACCACAACGTCGGCGGCCTGCCCGAGGACATGACGTTCGAGCTCGTCGAGCCGCTGCGCACCCTGTTCAAGGACGAGGTCCGTGCGGTCGGTCGCGAGCTCGGCCTGCCCGAGGTCATCGTCGGTCGGCAGCCGTTCCCCGGGCCCGGCCTCGGCATCCGCATCGTCGGCGAGGTCACGAAGGACCGGCTCGAACTGCTCCGCGCGGCCGACAAGATCGCCCGCGAAGAACTCACCGCGGCCGGCCTCGACGAGGAGATCTGGCAGTGCCCGGTCGTGCTGCTCGCCGACGTCCGCTCCGTGGGCGTGCAGGGCGACGGCCGGACCTACGGCCACCCGATCGTGCTCCGTCCGGTCTCGTCCGAGGACGCCATGACCGCCGACTGGACGCGTCTGCCGTACGACACCCTGGCGAAGATCTCGAACCGCATCACGAACGAGGTGCCCGACGTCAACCGGGTCGTGCTCGACGTCACGTCGAAGCCGCCGGGGACGATCGAGTGGGAGTAGGGCTCCCCTGAGCGACGGGAGGCCCGGTACGCGTCACGCGTGCCGGGCCTTCGTGCGTCCGGGGGCGCTGCCGGAGCGGTGGGCGTGGGTGCTGCCGGGGTCGTCGAGTGGTCACAACACCCCGCGGGCCCGGTGCCGAGGGGTCACGAAGTGTCGACTGGCCCCGGCTCCGGCGACGCTTCGTGACCACTCGGCGGGCGACCGGCGGGGTGTTGTGACCACCCGGGACCGCCGCCGCCTTCCGCCCCCGCCTCCCGCACCGCCTCCCCTCCGCCCCGGCTGTCGCCGACCACCGACCCGGGAACGACGAAGGGCCCCGGCAGCGCCGGGGCCCTTCGTGTGTGCGGTGGTGCTAGTTGCGCGAGCTGCTCGCGATGATGGCGAGGATGCGCAGGATCTCGAGATACAGCCAGACGAGCGTCACGATCAGGCCGAACGCTGCGGTCCAGGCGTAGATGCGGGGTGCGCCGCGCTCGACACCGGTCTTGATCTGGTCGAAGTCGAGGATCAGCGAGTACGCCGCCATGACGACCACGAAGATGCCGATGAGCACACCGAGCGGGATGCCGAAGAGCGTCACGCCCATCAGGCCGAACGCGCTCTGCGTCACGCCCGTCCACATCAGGACCAGGTTGACGAGCGAGAACGCCATGTACCCGACCATCGCGATCAGGAAGAAGCGCGTGGCCTTCGGGGTCGCGCGGACCTTGCCGGAGCGGAACAGCAGCAGGGTGACGAAGAACACACCGAGCGTGCCGAACACCGCCTGCGCGACGATGCCGTCAGCTTCGGGGAACGCGGTCTGGAAGTAGTTCGAGATACCGCCGACGAACAGCCCCTCGAAGAACGCGTACGTCAGGATCAGACCCGGCGACGGCTTCTTCTTGAAGGTGTTGACGAGCGCCAGGACGAACCCGACGAGCGCGCCGACGACCCAGACGGCCGGCGGCAGGTTCCAACCGGCCACCGCGCCGACGACGAGCACGCCGAACGCGAGCAGCGTCTTGACGATGGTGTCTTCGTACGACATGCGGTCGGTGTCCACCGGGGACGCAGTCGGGCGGTCGTACATGTACTGCAGCTGCTCGGGGGTCATGCCGCCCTGTGCCTGCTGCGGGGTCTGTCCCCAGCCGGCCTGCTGCTGACCAGCACCGCGCCCGCCCCAGGTGTTTGCCCCCTGTGCGTTGAAGGCGGGGGACTGGTCGAAACCGGGCTTGAAGGCCATGGTGTCCTCTTCCTAGGAGATTCGAGTCCTCTCAGCCTAGGTGCGCTCGGTCGCGGAAGGCTGAGGATTCGCGGCGAGCGGACGCGGGCCCAGCGGGCCCCGACGAGGGAAGCCTAGGGTCGCCCGCTGCACGCGCGCCTCGAAGACGTCGAGAGTCCGCCGTCGAGCGCGGGGAGCCCGCGGGTGACGCCGGGTGCAACCAGGTCACGAGCGCGACCGAGATCGTCATGAGCAGGAACCACGCCACGATCTTCGTCGGGGCCACCGGGTGCCAGGCGGCGAGCTGCGCCGGGTAGCTCCACGCCCCGGCCCAGGTCGCGACGTTCTCGGCTGCCCAGACGAACACGGCCACCAACCCCATCGCGACGAGCACGGGCATCCGCATCGTCGCCCGGTGGATCCGGACGTCCATGGTGGTGCGGGCGAAGAGCAGCAGCACGAGCGCCAGCAGGACGTACCTTGCGTCGGCGACGAAGTGGTGGCCGAAGAAGTTCAGGTAGACGCCGCCCGCGACGACCGCCAGCAGCCGCTGCCGCGGGTACCGGTCGAACCGCAGGTCGAACAGCCGGTGGACCCTGACCATGTACGACCCGACGGCCCCGTACATGAAGCCCGAGAACAGCGGCACCCCGGCGACGACGAGCAGCCCGCCGGGTTCGTAGGTCCACGAGCCCATGTGGGTCTTGAACACCTCCATCACGGTGCCGACGACGTGGAACAGCACCACCACCCGGAGTTCCCGTACGGTCTCGAGCCCGAACACGAGCATGCCGACCTGCAGCAGCACGGCCGCGGTCGTCAGGACGTCGTTCCGCATCGGGGCCGGCACGGTCAGGTGCACCAGGGCCATCGTCGCGAGCAGCAGCGCCCCGAACGCACACGCCCAGGCCTGCTTGGCACCGAACACCAGGAACTCGGTGACGAACACGCGGACGGGTCGGTGCGGTCGGTGCCCGGCGTCGAGCACACGGCGTGCGGCCCGGTCGATCCGGGCCTCGACGGCGGTGGAGAGCGATCGGACGGTCATGCGGTGATGCTCGGCGTCGGCGCTGGGAACGGCGGTCCCCGGCGCGACGAGTGTGTCCCGCGACACAGGTGGCCCGCTCGTCATCCCGGGCAAGTAGGGTCGCGCCATGACCCTCGTGATCGCCCACCGTGGCGCGTCCGGCTACCGCCCCGAGCACTCGCGGAGCGCGTACGACCTGGCCATCGAACTCGGCGCCGACGCGATCGAACCGGACCTGGTGCCCACGAAGGACGGCGTCCTGGTGCTCCGGCACGAGAACGAGGTCTCGGGCACCACGGACGTCGCCGACCACGCCGAGTTCCGGCACCTGCGCACGACGAAGACCGTCGACGGCCAGACGCTGACGGGCTGGTTCACCGAGGACTTCACGTGGGCGCAGCTGCAGACGCTCCGCACCCGCGAGCGCCTGCCCGCGCTGCGCCCGGGATCCGCCGAGCACGACGGCGCGCAGCCGATCCTGCGGTTCGTCGACCTGCTCGCGATCCTCGACGCGGCGCCCCGCCCGGTCGGGCTCGTCGCCGAGGTCAAGCACGCCGCGTCCTTCGACCGCGCCGGGTTCCCGATGGGCGAGCTCGTCGACGCCGCGCTCGGCGAGGCCGGGTGGCGGCAGGACGAGCGGCTGACGGTGGAGAGCTTCGAGAAGGGCGTGTTGCGGGACCTGCGCGAGCGGGCGACCGGTGGTCGGCTCGTGTACCTCCAGGAGGCCCGTGGCAGCGCCGCGGACGAGGTCGCGTCCCACGGGGCGCTCGCCCCGACCTACGCCGCCGAGCGCTCCGAGGACGCGCTCGCGTCGTTCGCAACCGAGTTCCACGGCATCAGCGTCGACCTCGGCACCCTGATGGCCGGCGTGGACAGCGTCGCGCTCGACGACCCGACGCCGGTGCGCAGCGCGATCGTCGACCGTGCCCACGCCGCCGGGCTCGCGGTGTACACGTGGACCCTCCGGCCGGAGAACCGGTTCCTGCCGTCGCCGTTGCGTCGCGGCGGGGACGTCGCGGCCTTCGGCGACTGGGAACGCTGGTTCACCTCGGTCATCCGCACCGGACTCGACGGCGTGTTCGCCGACCACACGGACCTGGCGGTGCTCGCCCGGTCCGCTGTCGGGGGTCCCGCCTAGACTGTTCCGGACATGACGATCGTGCTCGACCCCTTCGAATCGACGCCCGAACCGGGCGCCGGTGCCCGCGCGTACCAAGACCCGTTCACCGCGGGTCTGAACCCCCAGCAGAAGGAAGCCGTCGAGTACCGCGGCGAGTCCCTGCTGATCGTGGCCGGTGCCGGTTCCGGCAAGACGAGCGTGCTCACCCGCCGCATCGCGCTGCTGCTCGCCAACCGCGAAGCCTGGCCGTCGCAGATCCTGGCGATCACGTTCACGAACAAGGCCGCCGCCGAGATGCGCGAGCGTGTCCGGGCCCTGGTGGGCGGCGAGGCCGAGGGGATGTGGATCTCCACCTTCCACTCGGCGTGCGTGCGCATCCTGCGGCGCGAAGCCGAGCGGTTCGGGTTCCCGCAGTCGTTCACGATCTACGACTCCGCCGACTCCAAGGCGCTGCTGAAGCGGATCATCAAGGAGCTCGAAGCCGACTCCCTCGGGCTGACCGTGGGTGCCGCGGCGTCGAAGATCTCGAAGCTCAAGAACGAGCTGCAGGACATCGACACCTACGCGCGCAACATCAACGTGAACGACCCGCAGGAAGTCATGTTCACCGAGGTGTTCCGGCGCTACACGAACGAGCTCCGCCGGGCGAACGCGTTCGACTTCGACGACCTCATCGGCCAGACGGTGTTCCTGTTCCGCGCCTTCCCGGACGTCGCCGCCCTGTACCAGCGGCGCTTCCGGTACATCCTGGTCGACGAGTACCAGGACACGAACCACGCCCAGTACGCCCTGATCCGTGAGCTCACCCGCCCGGTGCCGGTCGAACAGGTCGACAAGCTCGAGGACTCCGGGCAGCACGTCGCCCGGATGCGCGAGACCGACGGCTCGATCGCGCCCGCGTCCCTGACGGTGGTCGGTGACTCCGACCAGTCGATCTACGCCTTCCGCGGGGCGGACATCCGCAACATCGTCGAGTTCGAGCGGGACTTTCCGAACTCCAAGACGATCCTGCTCGAGCAGAACTACCGGTCGACGCAGAACATCCTCGACGCCGCGAACGCCGTCATCGCGAACAACTTCGACCGCCAGGCGAAGAGCCTGTTCACCGACGTCGGAGCCGGCGAGAAGATCGTCGGCTTCACCGGGTACACCGGCCACGACGAGGCGCAGTTCGTCGCCGACGAGATCCAGCGCCTGCGTGAAGACGGCATGGACTACCGCGACATGGCGGTGTTCTACCGGACCAACTCGCAGACCCGTGCGCTGGAGGAGATCTTCATCCGTGCGGCGATCCCGTACCGGGTGCTCGGCGGTACCAAGTTCTACGAGCGCGCCGAGATCAAGGACGCCATGGCGTACCTGATCACGGTCGCCAACCCGGCAGACCCGATGGCCCTGCGCCGCATCCTCAACGTGCCGAAGCGCGGCATCGGCTCGGTCACCGAGACCACGCTGCAGCGCTACGCCGACGAGCACGAGACCACGATGCGCGACGCCCTGCGGCACGCGGGTGAACTCGGGTTCGGGCCGAAGGTGCGGAACGCCATCACGGAGTTCGCGGCGCTGCTCGACGCCGTGTCCGAGAAGGCGCAGACGCAACCGGTGGTCGACACCCTGACGCAGTTGCTCGACGGCTCCGGGCTGCTCGACAACCTGCGGAAGTCGCCCGACGCGCAGGACGCCGCGCGCGCCGACAACATCGACGAACTCGTGGCCGTGACGCGCGAGTTCCAGAAGAACAACCCCGAGGGCACCCTGTCGGACTTCCTGACCGAGGTCTCCTTGGTCGCAGCGGCGGACGAGCTCGACGACTCCTCGGGCACGGTCTCGCTGATGACCCTGCACACCGCGAAGGGTCTGGAGTACGACGCGGTGTTCCTGACCGGTGTCGAGGAAGACCTGCTCCCGCACCGGATGTCCGCCAACGAACCCGGTGGTCCGTCGGAAGAGCGCCGGCTGTTCTACGTCGGCATCACCCGCGCCAAGAAGGTCCTGTTCCTGTCGCTCGCGATGACCCGTGCGCAGTTCGGCGACGTGAACGTGGCGATGCCGTCGCGCTTCCTGCAGGAGATCCCCGAGGGGCTCATCGAGTGGAAGCAGTCGCCGGGCATGGCGAACAGCCGCGGTGGCACGCAGCCCCGGGCCCTGAACGCCAAGCGCGACGGTGGCTTCAACGGTGGTGGTGGCGGCGGTGGCTACCGCGGTGGTGGTGGCTGGGGCGGCGGATCGTACGACCGTGCAGCAGCAGCCTCGAAGACCCGTCCGAAGACCGAGTGGGCGAACCGGGTGTCCGGCCAGGTGCGCGACAACGGGGACATGGAACTCGTCGCCGGCGACCGCATCAAGCACGTCGACTTCGGCGAGGGCACGGTGTCCGCGGTGACGGGGCAGGGTGCCAAGCGCATCGCCGAGATCGCGTTCGACTCCGCGGGCCGCAAGAAGCTCCTCATCAAGATCGCCCCGATCGAGAAGCTGTAGGAGCCCTCACCGGTCCACACCGAACCGGCAGCAGCGGCCGGTCTGGTGTTCACGGGACGGACCCGGGGCGTTCCCCCGCGGACCGTACGGTGCGGTGCTGTGCAGAACAGCCCTGACGACCACGAAGCCGCCCACGACGGTGCAGCAGCCCCCGCCGACGATCGCAGCAAGCGCATCCCGGTCTCCCGCCGTGGCTTCTTGGTCGGGTCCGGACTGGCCGGCGCCGCAGGCCTCGTGGCGTCGAACGGTTTCGGCAGCGCCCCGGCCGTCGCCGACGCGCTGACCGCAGCCCCCGCCGTCACCCCGGCGGCCCTCGGCGGGTCCGGCATCGCGGCCCAGCAGGCGGTGGCACGTGGGCGCACCGGTCCGTGGCGACCCGACACGACCTCGCCGCGCTTCACCGTCGCGGTGATGCCGGACACCCAGTACATGTTCGACGGTGCCGCGGTCGACCAGGCCCCGATGCGCGCCTCGCTCGAGTACGTCGTGCGCGAGCAGGCCCGGCACAACACGGTGTTCCTCGTGCACCTCGGCGACCTGACCCAGAACGGTGCGGCGTCCGAGATGCGCGCGTCCGGCGAGGTCTTCGACGTGCTCGACCGTGCCGGAGCGCCCTACAGCGTGCTCGCCGGCAACCACGACGTCGACTCGTCGACCGACGACCAACGCGGCCGCACCCCGTACCTCGACGTGTTCGGTCCGCAGCGGTTCCGGAAGGCCCCGGGCTGGATCGGTTCGAGCTCCGACGGCTACAACACCGCCCACCGGTTCACCGCGGCCGGCCGCGAGTGGGTCGTCCTGGCCCTCGACTGGCGGACGAGCGCGAGCGGCCTCGCCTGGGCCAGCTCCGTGCTCGCAGCCCGGCCGCACTCGCCGGTGATCCTCACGACGCACGCCATCGTCGACTCGGACGCCGACGGCGGGGCGGCGTTCGACCCCTACGGGCAGCAGCTCTGGGACTCCTTCATCACGAAGCACGACCAGGTGTTCCTGACGCTCAACGGCCACTACTGGGGGCCGGGCCGCACGACGGCGAAGAACGCGGTGGGACACGACGTCGCCCTGCACCTGACCAACTACCAGAACCGGTACTACGGCGGGGCGGCCATGATCCGGCTGTACCACGTCGACCTCGAACGGAACGTCATCGACGTCGAGACGCTGTCGCCGTTCCTGCTCGCCGGCGGGCTCGGCGAGGCGAACGAGCTCGCCGCCCAGGAGGTCAACCTCAGCGGTGACGTCGACCGCTTCACCATGGCAGTGGACTTCGAGGCGCGCTTCGCGGGCTTCGCGCCGGTCGCACCACGGGCCTCCCGGCCGGCGGCACGCATGCTGGTACCGGGGACGCTCGCGTACTGGCGGTTCGACGGCAACCCGGACGGGGCGGCGCTCCCGCCGACCACGCGGGTGCGCGACCAGAGCGGCAAGGGCAACGACCTGGTGGTCGCCCGCCGGACCGGCGCCGTCGCCGGGGCGTTGCGCTGGACCGCCGCGCACCACCCCGACCAGCCGGGTGCCGGCAGCCTCGCGCTGCAGGGTGGCAAGACCGGGGGCGACCACCTGCAGACCGTCCGGGCGGCGCCGCTCAACCGCACCCACTTCCCTCGCGGGTACACGGTCGAGGCGTTCTTCGCGCTGCCGACCACCTTCGACCCGAGCACGAACGGGTTCAGCGCCCTGCTGTCGCAGTACTCGAGCGCCGGCCAGGTGGGGAAGGCGACCGGAGCCGACGGCGACCCGGACGAACCCGCGGTGACCCTGAGCCTGTCGGGGGACCGCGAACTGCAGTGGTGCGTGTACCCGACGAGCCAGGACGGATCGTTGACGAACTGGGGGCACGAGCTGCCGCTCGGAGCCTGGTGGCACGTGGCCGTGGTGAACGACGGGACGCACAGCGTGCTCTACGTCGACGGGTGCCCGGTCGTGCGGAACCCGTCCACCCAGAACCGCGGTCTGAGCACGATCGGCAAGCCGTGGCTGCTCGGCGGGTACCGCTACGGCGGCAAGCTCGACAACGTGTTCGTCGGGTCGATCGGTGACGTGCGCATCGTCGGCCGGGCGCTGCAGCCGAGCGAGTTCATGAACGCCTGACGACCCGACAGGCGGCCGTCTGACACGCCCGGCCGACCAGGACACCCCTCGTTCGGGTGGCGTGAACGCGTTTTGTGAGGTTAGCCTTACCTAACGTGACACCTCCCATCGAACTCCTGACCACCGCCACCGCCGAGCGCTACCGCTCCGCCGTGACGTCCACGGTGGACCGTCTGGCCGACCGGTTCGCCGCGGCCGACCGTCCGACCACCGACACCGCCCCGGACGTCCTCCGGGCCCGGGTGCAGGACGTCGACCTCGACGCCGAACCCCTCGGGACGGACCGCGCGCTCGCCGAACTCGACGAGCTGTTCGTCCGCGAAGCCGTCTGGTTCCACGACCCGGCCTACCTCGCGCACCTGAACTGCCCGGTCGCGCTGCCCGCGGTCGCCGCCGAGTCGGTCCTGGCCGCCGTGAACCCGTCGGTCGACACGTGGGACCAGTCCCGCATCGGCACCGAGATCGAGCGCCACGTCGTCGCCTGGCTCGCCGGCCGGATCGGGTTCGCCGCGGGGGACGGCATCTTCACCTCCGGCGGCTCACAGTCGAACCTGCAGGCCCTGCTGCTGGCGCGCGAGGCCCTCGGCACCGGCGGCACCGTGTTCACGACCGCTGAGACCCACTTCAGCATCGCGAAGTCCGCCCGGCTGCTCGGGCTCGAGACCGTGGTCGCCGTCGCGACCGACCACGCCGGCCGGATGGTGCCCGCGGCCCTCGCCGAGACGATCGCTGCAGCCAGGGCCAACGGGCAGCGACCGATGGCCGTCGTCGCCACGGCCGGTACCACCGACCGCGGCGTGATCGACCCGATCGAACCGATCGCGGACGTCTGCGACCTGGAGGACGTCTGGCTGCACGTCGATGCCGCGTACGGCTGCGGGCTGCTCGTGTCGCCGACGCGCCGCCACCTGCTCGACGGCGTCGAACGAGCCAGGAGCGTGACCGCCGACCTGCACAAGTCGTTCTTCCAGCCGGTGTCGTCGAGCGCCCTGCTCGTGCAGCGCCCGGAGGACCTGCGCCGCACCGCGTGGTACGCCGACTACCTGAACCCGGAGGACGCCGCCGAGCCGAACCAGGTCGACAAGTCCCTGCAGACCACCCGCCGGTTCGACGCCCTGAAGCTCTGGGCCACGCTGCGCGCGACGGGGGCCGACGCTATCGGAGCAGCGTTCGACGCCGTCATCGACCTCGCCGCAGCCACCCACCGGATCGTCGAGGAGCACCCCGACCTGGTGCTCGTCGCGCCGACGCAGCTCAGCACGGTGCTGTTCCGCTGGCAGCCCGCCGGCATGACGGACGACGACGCCGACGCGCTGGTCGCCCCGATCCGCTCGGCGCTGCTCGCCGAGGGTCGGGTCCTCATCGCCAAGACGGTCATCGACGGCCGCCCGTGCAACAAGCTCACGCTGCTCAACCCCGAGACCACCCCGGAACAGATGCGCGCGTCGCTCGAGCACGTCGTCGCCACGGCCGCCCGGGTCAGGGCCACCACCACCGCCCCGGAAGGAGCGTCCCGATGACCGCCGACCGCGCAGACCGCACCGCCGACCGCGCAGCAGACCGCACAGCAGACCGCACCGCCGACCGCGCAGCAGACCGCACCGCCGACACCGTGCACGACGTCGTCGGCATCGGCATCGGCCCGTTCAACCTCGGCCTGGCCTGCCTGACCGACCCGATCGCCGACCTCGACGCGGTGTTCCTCGACGCTGCCGACGGCTTCGCCTGGCACCACGGCATGATGCTCGACGACGCCACGATCCAGGTGCCGTTCCTCGCCGACCTGGTGACGATGGCCGACCCGACGTCGCCGTTCTCGTTCCTCGCCTGGCTCAAGGAGACCGGACGCCTGTACCCGTTCTACATCCGCGAGGACTTCCACCCCCTGCGCAGCGAGTACGACGCCTACTGCCGCTGGGCCGCCGACCGGCTCGACACCCTGCGGTGGGGCCGCCGGGTGACCGCCGTCGAGCACGACCCGGTCACCGACACGTTCACGGTGCACGCCGAGACCGATCAGGGTCCCGAGACGTACCGCGCACACCACGTCGTCGTGGGCATCGGCACCGAGCCGTCCGTCCCCGCCCCGCTGCGCGGGATCGGCGGACCGGCCGTCCACTCCGCCGAGTTCCTGCCGAACCGCAATGCCCTGCGCGACGCCGGGTCGATCGCCGTCGTCGGCAGCGGGCAGTCCGCCGCCGAGGTCTACCGCGAACTGCTCGAGGACATCCGGCAGGACGGCTACCGCCTCGACTGGATCACGCGGTCGCCCCGGTTCTTCCCGATGGAGGACACCAAGCTCACCCTCGAGATGACGAGCCCGGAGTACACGGACCACTTCCACGGGCTGCCCGAAGCCGTCCGCGATCGCCTGGGGCGGGAACAGCGCGGCCTGTACAAGGGCATCAGCGCCGATCTGGTCGACGACCTGTACGACCAGCTCTACCGGATCAGTGCGCGCGGCCCCGTCCCGACGACGCTCCGGACCGAGACGAGCGTCGTCGACGCCGCCTGGCTCGCCGACCGTGGCACGTACCGCCTGACGCTCCGGCACGAGCAGCTCGACCAGACGTACGAGCACGAGGTCGAGCAGCTGGTGCTGGCCACCGGGTACACCCCGCGGGTCCCGCGCTTCCTCGACCCGGTCGAGCACCTCGTCGCCCGCGACTCCCGCGGTCGCCTCGCGGTCGCCCGCGACCACCACGTCGACACCCTGGGCGGGCGCATCTGGGTGCAGAACGCCGAGGAGCACACGCACGGCCTGACCGCGCCCGACCTCGGCATGGGTGCGTGGCGGAACGCGTCGATCATCCGGTCCGTCACGGGTCGCCCCGTGTACGGCCTGGAGGCCCGGATCGCCTTCCAGGAGTTCGGCCTGCCCGCCGCGGAGCAGTCAACACCAGAGCCGTCCACCGCCCATCCCGGCGCCGCGGAGCGCGCGCCGGCCCGGCCTGCGACCGAACGTGCGGAGGTCTCCGCATGAGCACGACCGTGACCACCACGGCGCCGGACGCGACCGCGCCCGGAGGAGCCGGGCCGGGCCTCCTGACCGTCGAACCCGTGGACCCGGAACGCGACGCCGCCGTCGTGCAGTCGTGGCTCGCCCACCCCGCGTCGTCGTGGTGGGAGATGGGCGACCTCGACGTGGACGGCGTCCGCACCTACCTGGCCGGCGTGCAGGCCGACCCCGCGCAGGCCGCGTGGCTCGGCCGCCGGAACGGCGAACCGTGCTTCCTGGCCGAGACCTACGACCCCTCGGCCGTCCTGCTCACCGACGTGTGGGCTGCCGAACCCGGCGACGTCGGCATGCACCTGCTCGTCGCACCGGTGCCGGCCGAGGGCCGCGTGCACGGCCTGACGAGCGCGGTCATGCGTGCCGTCGTCGAGCACTGCCGGGACGCCCTCGGCGCGCGCCGGGTCGTCGTCGAACCGGACGTGCGGAACACCGCCGTGCAGGCGAAGAACGCCGAGGTCGGGTTCCGTGCCCTGCGACAGGTCGACGTCGACGGCAAGCGGGCGCTGCTGTCGGTGCTCGACACCGACCGGATCGGCGTCCCCGACGACGACGGGCCGGCCGCGCACCTGCGGCCCGAGCACCTGGAGCCCGCCGAACGGCACCTCGTCGCGAAGGCGATCGCGGAGTTCACCCACGAACGGCTCATCGCACCCGTGCCGGACGGGGACGAGTGGCGGCTCGACACGGGGGAGTCGACCTACCGGTTCCGGGCACGGCAGCACCTGCTCGAGCACTGGTCGATGGACGAGGCCTCGCTGACGCGGACCCGTGCGAGGGCGTCTGCACCGCTCAGCGCGCAGGAGCTCGTGCTCGAACTGCACGAGGTGCTCGGGATCCCCGACGAGTTGCTCGGGACGTACCTGGAGGAGATCGCGTCGACGCTGGCGAGTGCTGCGGCGAAGCACCGACGGGGTGGGCCGTCGGCCGGGCAGCTGGCACGGGGGCGGGGCGGGGCCGGGTCGGCCGGTTCGGTCGGTTCGACCGGTTCGACCGTCTCGTCCGGGGCCGTCGACGACGCCGTAGCGTCGTTCCAGGACGTCGAGTCGGCGATGACCGAGGGCCACCCGGCGTTCGTCGCCGCCAACGGGCGGATCGGGTTCGGCCTCGACGAGTACCGGGCGTTCGCGCCCGAGTCCGGCGGCCGGTTCCGGTACCGGTGGCTCGCCGCCCGACGCGAGCACACGCACCTGGCGCTCGCCGCGGACCGGACCGAGCAGGCGCACTGGGAGTCGGAGCTCCCGGCAGCGGTCGTGGCCGGGTTCCGGGCCACCCTGGAGCGCCGCGGGCTCGACCCCGACGACTACGTGTGGCTGCCCGTGCACCCCTGGCAGTGGCAGCACCGGATCGCCGTGACCTTCGCGCCCGACCTGGGGCGGCAGGACCTGGTGGACCTGGGCGAGGGGCCCGACGAGTACCAGCCGCAGCAGTCCATCCGCACCGCGTTCAACCGCACCGAGCCGGCACGCTCGTACGTGAAGACGGCGCTCGCCGTGCAGAACATGGGGTTCCTGCGGGGGATGTCGCCCGCCTACATGCGGAACACGCCGGCCGTGAACGACTGGGTCGCGTCGATCGTCGCCGCCGACCCGACGCTCGCCGAGGCCGGGTTCTCGGTGCTCCGGGAGCACGCCGCCATCGGCTACACCGGCGACGCGTACCACCGGGTCGACGTGTCCTCGCCGCAGCGCAAGATGCTCGCGGCGCTGTGGCGGGAGAGTCCCGTCCCGCAGCTGGCCGAGGGCGAACACCTGCTCACCATGGCGGCACTGCTGCACCGAGACGGTGCGGGGAACGCCGTCGTGTCAGCCCTGATCGAGGCATCGGGAGTCCCTGCCGACGAGTGGGTCCGACGCTGGCTCGACGCCTACCTGCTGCCCGTCGTGCACTGCCTGACCGTGCACGACCTGGTGTTCATGCCGCACGGTGAGAACCTGGTGCTCGTCGTGCGCGACGGTGTCGTCGTCCGCGCCGTGATGAAGGACATCGGCGAGGAGGCCGCGGTGCTCGGCCGGCTCGACGACCGCCCGGTGCCCGCCGACATCGACCGGATCGTGCACCCGGTGTCCGACGACGAAGCGGCTCTCGCGGTGTTCACCGACGTGTTCGACGGGGTGCTGCGGTTCGTCGCGGCGATCCTCGACGACGACGGAGTGCTGCCGGAGGCCCGGTTCTGGCAGGTCGCGGGGGAGTGCATCGACGCGCACGCCGCCGCACACCCGGACCGCCGTCGGCCCCTGGACCTGCGGGTGCCGACGTTCGAGCACTCGTGCCTGAACCGGTTGCAGCTGCGGAACACCCTGTCGATGGTGGACCTGGCCGACCAGTCGTCGTCGCTCATCCGGGCGGGCGCGATGCCGAACCCGATCGGGCGGTAGGGGGCGCCGGCTCTCGCGATGCGCGAGACGTCAGGGCTGCAGGCGGGTGGCCGACCACGCAGCGTCGGCGAGGACGTACTGCAGCCGGCGGTGCATCCGGTCACGGCTGCCGTGCCAGAACTCGACGACGTCGGGTTCGAGTCGCCAAGCCACCCAGCCGGCCGGCCGCGGCACGGCGTCGTCGGTCTCGTCGAGCAGGTCGTTCGCGTCGTCGATCAGGTCCTGCAGGGTCCGCGGTTCGAGCACGTCGGACTGGTCGGCGATCGCGGTCGCCGCGCGGGACTTCGGGGAGCGGTCGGCGAACAGCGTGTCGGACTCGTCGTCGGAGAGCTGCACCGCCCGGCCCTCGAACCGCAGCTGCTGCATGGTCTCGCGCCAGTAGACCTGCAGCGCTGCGTGCGGGTTCTCGGCGAGCTGGCGTCCCTTCGGGCTCAGGGTCGAGGTGCCGAACACCAGCCCTCGGTCGTCCAGGCGCTTCACGTCCACCGTCCGGGCGCTCACCCGACCGTCGGCGCCGGCGGTGGCGAGGGTCATCGACCTCGGCTCGGAGACGTCGCGCTCGTCGGCGGCATCGAGCCACTGTCGGGCCAGGTCGAGGGGTGATGCCGGGGGAGCGTCGAACTCGGGCAGCTGCAGGGAGTCGTCACCGGACAGGGAGGAGGACATGCCTCCACCCAACCGTGCTCAGGCGCTCCACGTCCAGGCTGCCGGGGGACGACCCCCGCGGGGACCGGCCGCGGCGGGGGCGTCGACACGGCTGAGCACCGGGTTCGTCCGGAGCATCCGGTTCAGGTTGCCCGGGTCCGGGCTCGCGCCGGTCAGCGCGGTGAGCAGCCGACGGGCGTCCGCCGTGGTGAAGGGCGATCCGAGCAGCGCACGCGTCAGGGGGACGTCCGACCAGCACCGCAGTCGCACGTGCTCCAGCGCGGCGTCGACGATCCGGTCGTGGTCGAAGGGCAGCGCGAGGGGGCGGTCCGCGGCGGCGTGCCACGTCGCCGTCGAGTCCGTGCCCGGCTCGACGACCGCCAGGAACGCGATGCTGATCGCGGCGCTCCGCGGGTCGCGGTCGGGTCCGTCGAACGCGCCGATCTGCGCCAGATGGCGGACCGCGGCCGCGTCGATCCCGGTCTTGGTGCGCAGCGCGCGCCGCGCACCGTCCGCCAGGATCTCGGTGCCGTCCAGGAGCACGCCGGGCAGGGCCTCCAGTCCGGCGTACGGGGCGTAGGCCCGACGCGCTGTGGCGACCCGCAGGCCGTCCGCCCCCGCGAACGACACCGGGACGACGTCGATCGCGATGAGCGGTTGGTCGCGGGTCGCCGATCCGGCGGCCGTCACGCGATGGTCGTCCGGCGGGCAGCGCGGGCCGCACGTTCGTCCCGCAGCGTCTGCCGGACGTCGGCGAAGGACTGGAGGCGCGTGAACCGTCCGTCGATCCACACCGGCTGGAGCAGGCTGGTCGCCTCGTCCTCGGCCGTGGCCTGGTCGGTCTGCCGGATCTCGCCGGTCTCGTCGCGGTGCAGGGCGATGCGGCCCTTCGCGCTCTTCTTGCCGCTGCCCGTCTTCGGGTCCTTCTGGATGTCGACCGGCTCGCCGTCCACCAGTGCCCAGGTCGCCTTGACGGCGCTGCCGAGGTTGTCGCGCGTCATGTACTGGTACGTGTACGACCCGATACCGAGCACGATGTTGTCGCTCGAGTAGCCCTTCGCGGCGAGGCGCTCGTAGATGCGCTGCGCCCGGTCGAGCGTGATGCTGTCGCCGTAGATGACGCCGATGTGCTGATCGAGGACCTTGAAGCCCTGGTCGTTCACGGTGTGGCCGAAGATCTCGTCGAGCAGTTCGACGACGCCCTTCTCCTCGTGGCTGCGCCCGGGGGCGAGCAACTCGGCCTCGTCCACGCCGTGCACGGTGCCGGTGACGATGTCGACCGGGTCGCCCGAGTCGGGTCGGATGACGAGCTTGCCGTCGCGGGCCGTGATGCGGTCCTTGAGGGCCGGGAGGGTCTCGGTGACGACCTTGAACAGGTCGAAGCCGTCGCTGACCGCCGACACGATGCCCGTCGGGTAGACGTCGAGGATCTGCTCGAACGTCGCGAGCTCCCCGTCGGCACCACGGACGCACATCACGCTGTGCTCGGTCGCGGGGACGCTCGCTGCCACCAGCCCGTTGTCGCCCGGGTAGTACCGGTCGATGAAGTCGAGCGACGGCATCGAGTCGGTGCCGAGGAACGAGAGCAGGTGGCCCGCCCCGCCCGCCGCAGCCGACTCGATGCTCGACTGCCCGCGGAACGAGAAGTCGTGCGCGGCGAAGTCGATGCCGGCCGGGACGGCACCGGTGCGCGCTGCCCAGTCCTCCATCAGGTCGCGGTAGGCGAGCGCCTTGGTCGCGACCGTGGACGGGTGCCAGATCGATGCGGACAGGGCTGTCTCGATGTAGTTGGGCAGCCAGAAGAACTCGTCGATCGTGTTCTCGACGGTCAGGGTCGCGACGCCGATCGGGGCGAGGGTGCCCTCGGGCAGGGCACGGATCTCGAGCGGCAGGTAACCCAGGCGGTGCAGGGCGCGGACGTGGTCGGTGCCGATGTGGTTCGGGCCGAAGTACCCCTGCAGGGCTTCTTCGAACAGTCGGGCGACCTCGTCCTCGTCCGCGGCGAAGAACGGCGCCCAGGCCTCGACGAGCGAGCGCTGGATGAACGCCTGCAGCCCGAAGACCACGGCGTGCGTCGACTCGGGCATGTGCGCGTTCGACCGGTTCGTCCAGTTGATGAGGATCCGGGTGGTGCCCGCGGGGTAGACCTGCCGGTGCGAGTGCTTGTAGCCGTCGACGGCCAGCAGCGGCGCGATCGGGCTCGCCGTGGTGATGCGGGGTTCGAGGCCGGCGGCGCCGGTGCCGGTAGTGGTTGCGGGGGCGGTCTGGGTCATCGGATCTGCTCCGTCAGGTAGGGGGTGAGTGCGATCGTGCGCAGGCCGTCGATGGCGTTCTGCGCGGGGTACGAGTCGGTGGTGACGATCTCGCCGAAGTGGTCGGCGAGCTGCGCTGCCCGGCCGGAGAAGACACCGTGCGAGACCCAGAGGCTGAGCCGCTCCTTCGGCAGTCCCGTCGAGCCGGCGAGGCCCATGAACGTGCCGCCACCGTCGCAGATGTCGTCGACCACCAGGAACCGGCCGGTGTCCGGCAGCGGTTCGCAGGTGAAGCCGTCGAGCTTGCCGGTGTCCGGGTTGCGGTGCTTCTCGGCGCGGTACACCGGCAGGCCGCATGCCCGGGCGACCGCGGTCGCCCGAGGGACCGCGCCCTTGTCCGGGGCGATGATGCCGGTGTACGGGTCGCCACCGCCGTGCTCGGACGCCCCGACCACCGCGTCACGGACGACCTGTTCGCTCGTGACGACGGTGAGGTTGTCGACCAGGCCGACGATGACCGGCGAGTGCGGGTCGAACGCGATGACCTGGTCGACGTGGAAGCCGTTGAGGATGTCCGCGTAGACCTTCGCGCCGAACGGCAGGCCGCGGTCCTGCCGGGCTCCGGGCAGGTAGGGGACGAGCGCGACGGACTTCGAACCGCGCTGTCGCACGGCGTCCGCCCACATGCCGAGCATGATCAGGTCGTCGCCGTTCGTGCCGCGCAGGGTCGCGATCTCGGTGGTGCCCCCCGGCTCGGCGGTGTCGTTCGCGACCTTGACGTGGGCTTCACCGGCGGGGAACCGCATGGTGGAGAACGTCGGTGTCGTCTGGTTGCCCTGGGCGTCCCAGGTGCTGAGTTCGACTGCCATGGCTCGACCGTACCACGGTATTTGTCAGTCCGACAAGAACGGTTTCTCCTGAACGATCCGGAGGTGCCCGACACCGCTGACGAGCACCTTGTAGGCCGCCTTGTCGGCCCAGCCGTGGAACGTCGTGTTCGACCCCTGGTCCTCGTCGCGACCGGTCGGGACACGGCCGCGGTCGGTCCAGAACATTGCATCGATAGCTGGTGTCGGCACCAGACCGAGACCCTGGACGTGCCGCCGCAGCGCATCGACCTGCCGCTGCCCGGTGAGCGCTGCCAACTCGTCCGGCCGGAACCGTGTCGGTGGCAGACCCTGCGCGCGGGTGTCGAGCAGCACCTCCACGTGCGCGCGGGTCCGTCCGGTGTAGCGGCGTCGGAACCGTCGGACCCGCACCACGCCAGCCTCGTCGACCCCAATGTCGACGAGGTCCGACCACCGCACACCGTCCTCGTCCGCACCGACCGTCGTCACGAGCCGCACACCGTCCGGTTCGACGGACAGCGCTTCGGCCTCGTCCCATCGGTCTGGTCGCAGTGCATCGCCGACCAGCGAACGCACGACCTGCCATCGCTCGTCGCCGGGGCGTCGGCCACCGAAGAGTGCGGCACGGAGGCCGCCTCGCCGGCTCCGTTCGGCGACGAGCTGGTCGCACGGTGCCGAGACCGAGACCACCTCGTCGGCGTCCTCGTACGATGCGGCAGCAAGATCGAGTGGCGCGACCCCGACCGCCAGGCGCTGCTCGGCCACGGTCGCCAGGTGATCGGCAGCCGGAGCGAACACGTCGACCAGGTCCGCTGAACGGGGAGAACGCCCACGTCGGAGCCGGTAGGCGCGAAGGCCCCCGCCCTGGTCCCTCGCCATGCCGCTCGGCCAGACGTCGATCCGTGCACCCTCGACGCCGAGCAGCCAGCCGCGTCGTTCGAGCTCCATCCGCACCGTCGACAGGGCCCCGAAGGCGTCGTCCTCGACGGCGACGTGCTCGACACCGTCGACGACGACGGTCACGGAGTAGCGAAATCGGCCGTCCGAGCCGGACGGCTCGGAGCTCACGGTGATCATGGCTGGCGTCGTCTCGCCCTGGCGGTGCGCCGTTCGCGCGTACTCGGTCATCCGGGCGTCGATGCCAATGTCGGCCCGAGCAGGTTGCGGGCGGCGGTTCGCCAGGCACGGGCGACGGCGTCGAGGGAGTCGACGACGGTGATCTCCGGGTGCGGGCGTCGACCAAGGGCCTCGACCGCTCGCCTCCGCCATTCGTCCGGGTCAGGGTCGATGATGACGGTGCAGCTCGCACCGCCCGTCGACGCCTCGAGGAGCATCCATGCCGAGTGCGGCCGAGCCAGTCTGCTGACGACGTCCCCCCAGATCCCGTTGGCTGCCGACAGCTCGAGGACGCGGACGCCGGACGGCGCGAACGAGATTAGACCTGGGCGACGCGGCTGTCGTTCCGTGATCAGGACGCCGTCTCCGTGTCCCTCGGCGGCGACCTGCACGACGAAGCGACCGCTCCGCTCGTCATCGAGCAGGGACTGCCGCGTCACCGGTCGCGTTGCGACTCCTCGCGTCGCCGGACGGTCCTCGGCGACCGAGTACGCGGACTCGACACGAACATCCCGATCGTGCGGTTCGGTGGCGGGGCGACCATCGGACTCGATCGCCAGGTAGAGGCCGTTCGGAACCGGTACAGCCCAGACCGTCGTCTGACGGGTACTCGCGCGCCAGGTCACCATCAGGACACGTGGCTGTCGGGCCGCCCGAGCACCCACGCCTGCTCTGGTGAGGACCGGCGATCGGTCACGAAGACGGGCAGGGGCACGAGCGATGCGGCCTGGACCCGGACGCGTCCGAGTTCGTCGGCGTCATCCGTGTCGACGAGTACCACGATCCGCTCGGACGCCCGTTCGACGATGACACCGACCGTGCTGATCGCCGCCCCGTCGTACTGTTCGCGGAAGTCGGTCACCGCCGGGTACTGCTCCGGCTTCGGGGCACCGACGACGACGTCGAACCCCGCCGGGAACGGGCTCGCCGCTCGGACGAGTGCCGCCGTCGTCCATGCGTCGAGTTCGAGGGGCATCGTCGGCCCCGCCGCCAGCGTCAACGGGACGCCGGATCGGCCGGCCTGGTCGAGGAGCACCCCCACGGGCAGACCATCCGGTTGCGGGCTGACGACTCCGTCCACGATCACCGCGGGGATCATCGACGTGATCGCCAGGTCGCGGGGTGAGAGCACCGGCGCGCGGTCTCGCGATACACCGACGATCCGGTCGATGTCCTCGGGCAGCAGGACCTGCTCGTCGGGCTGGCCGGGCTGGAGCAGGAGAGCCACGTCGGCCGGGGTCGCGCGGAGCGCCGACCACAGCGTCGTGTGCAGGAGGACCGCGTCGTCCGGGGCCGCGGCCTGCGCCTGTTGCTGGTCGAGGAACGCGAGCGCGACGGCCTGGGGCGACTCGTCAGCCGGGGCGATGACCGCCGGGACGCCGTCCTCCGTCGCCAGCATCCACAGGTCCGTATCGACCGCCCGTCGCCAGGCCGTGAGCTCGGCCGGCTCGCTCAGATCCACGGGCCTTCGAGTTCCCGTTGCGCGGGAGTGGCCTTCGTCCGCCAGCGATCTACGATCTTCGTCCATCGGTGCAGTGCCTTGGTGGTCTGCTTCGAGGGCGGTGCAGCATTGTCGGTCTCGAAGGAGAGGACCTGGTCGAAGTACCCGGTGTCGCCGTGGCGCGTGAGTGCGGCTCCGGGGCCGATCTGCGAGACGACATCGGCGCCGCGGGGGAAGGTGAAGAGCCCTTGTGCCATCGAGGGTTCGTTGCGGACATCCACGAGTCGGCCGAGGTCACTCGACCGGATCACAGTGGTCGTCAGCGAGCCGTACGCGAGCAGGCGCGGCGGAGTCCCACCGGCGCGGGTGTCGACGCGCCCGTCGATGTGGTCGTTGAGCAGGAACTGGTGACGTGCGCCGACTCGGACGTCGACTTCGGGGTCGAGCGCGTCGAGGAGCAGCGCTAGGAGTTTCGCCCGTGCGACGAGATCCGGGAGCGTTGCGTCAGGGGACCACCGAGGCGCCGTGCCGTAATCGATGACCAGCTGGCCGTCATCGGAGAACGACCGATCGGCGACCGGTCCCACGACGAGGACGTCCGGGAAGCCCTCGTGGATCATTCGTCGCTCCCGACGAGCGGCTGCGTGTAGGCCACCGCGCGCCACGGTGCGTGCAGGGCTCCGCGCATACCGACCGACTCGGTGATCGACCGAACGCTCGGGTCCATGCCGGAAGGCCCGCCTGCCGGGAACGGCGATGGGCTGTCGGTCGCCATGCCGGAGTGGAAGTACTGCGTTCCACCGCCGGCGCCGAACTGCGGGTTGGCCCGCGCCGTGCCGACGGCGTACGGCTGGTCCGCTCCGATGTGTGCGACTGAGACGTCTTCACGGTACGGGGTCGGGTAGTCGAAGTTCGCGCCGACCTGGGCCGATTCGTGGAACGCGGCGGAGTCGCCGCTCGGGGCGTTCGGGACGGCGTAGCTCGCCGACGGGCTCTGCATGCCGGACGGCGTCGAGGCGAACGCGTCGATCTGCGCGTGCGGGCCGTTCACGTTGGTCATCGAGTCGACACCGTAGTAGCCTTCGCCGCCCTGCCACAGCTGGCTGGCCCGGGCCGGATCCGTCCGAGCGATGTCGGACACGTGGGCGTTGTAGGCGCCGCTGACGGTGCGGTTGAAGGCGCGGTCACTCGCGGTGAAAGCGTCGGTGAGGCGCTCGACGATCGGCTTGCCCTGCGACCCCAAGAAGCCGGTGTGCAGCCCCTTCGCCGCATCGACGGCGCTGTGCACCATGTTCGCTGGGGTCAGGTAGCGCACCTGGAGCGCCATGCGCTCGAGTCGCCGCGTCGGGTTTGACGCGAACTGCTTCACCGCCAGCGGAAGCTCTTTGAGCGCCATCACGCCGTAGCGGCCAGCTCCGCTGAGGGTCCGGGCGGCGAGCGAGCCGAGCGATCCGGTCGAGCGGGCGAGCGAGAACGCCTTGCGTGCGTCGCCGGCTGCGGACAGCAGCCGTCCGGCGGTGGTGATCCCCTTCATACCCGGGATGCAGTCGAGCAGCGCGAACGCGAGGTCCCACCCGTCGGCGGTGCCCTTGCTCATCTTGTACAGGGTGTCAGCGAGTACGAGCAGCGCTGCACCGAGCACGATCCATGCGAGCGGTCCGCCGACGATCATGACGATGATGCCGCCAACAGCGACGACGACCTTCGCAATGGAGACGATGGTCTCCCATCGTTCGGACCCGAAGATCTTGTCCCACGTGGACTGCTTCCCGAGGCCCGCGTCAGCAGCTTCACCGATCTTCGTCGCGGTCCGCTGCTCCGCGTCCTGCCAGTCACCCTTCGCATCCGCCACGAGCCGCTTCGCCGCATCGATCCGCGACTGCGCCGCCGAGATGTCCCCCTGCGCCGACGACACCGACCCCTGCGCGACGGCGCATCGATCCGCGACTGCGCCGCCGAGATGTCCCCCTGCGCCGACGACACCGACCCCTGCGCGACGGAAGCGTTGTCGGACGCTGCCCGCAACTGCGCCGGCGACGGAACATCCACCCCGTCCGGCACCTCGGAACCGGCCGGGTACTTGTCCGCGACCTTCGACAGGTCCTTCGACGCCGACTGGTAGTGCGACAGGTTCGACTGCGCATCTGCCAACCGGTCCTGCGCCGCGGCGAGGTCCCCGGAGGCGTCCTTCGCGTCCGCCAACGCACCGTCAGCCCGGTACTGGGCGTCATCGACCGTGTCAGCCCACCCCGACAACGCCGTCGCGGCGAGTTCGTACGAATCGACGAGCTTGGTCAGGTCCGACGGGGTGTCCTCGATCGCGTCGACGAACACGTCCGCGGCTTCACNGTCATCGACCGTGTCAGCCCACCCCGACAACGCCGTCGCGGCGAGTTCGTACGAATCGACGAGCTTGGTCAGGTCCGACGGGGTGTCCTCGATCGCGTCGACGAACACGTCCGCGGCTTCACCCTCCCAGTCGGTCAGCCACCCCGAGCCCTTCACCGACTTCAGTCGGGTCGAGGCGTCATCGGCTGCGTCGGAGATGCGCTGGTACTCCCGCGCCATCATCCGCAACGTCGACGGATCACCCTTGACCGGATCATCACCCTGATCGACAACGTCCCACCCCGACGGCCGCCCCATGGCTACTGAGCCCTCGAGGCGACGGGCCCGCCGCCGCCGTTCTCGTCGTTGACCTGCAGGGCCTGCGCGAGCTTCTCGTCGGTCTCGGTGTAGGTCTCGATGGACGAGCTCAGCATGTCCGCCAACGCCTTCGTCGACTCGCTGATCTTGTCCCGCTTGTCGCCCCAGCGGTGGTCGAAGTCGTGCAGAGCGTCCTGTACCGTCCCCGAACCGATCTCGTCGTCGGACGCATCGACACGCTTGTGCGCCTGCTCGAGCGTGCTGTGCACGGTCGTCAGGTCGTTCTGGAGCTCCCCGAGCCCCATCAGATCAACCAGCAGTTTGCCTGCCACGGAACAATCCCTCCCCGATCACGAACCGGCGCCACCAGGACGACGCCACAGGAACCGCGACGACCCCGTGCCCCACGCGATCGCGGGGCACGGGGTCGACGACGATGTCAGCCCTTGAGGCCGGAGGCCAGCGACTCGTCCGTCTCGGACAGGGTCTGCGAAGCCTTCGAGAGGAACGTGGAGAGGCCTTCGAGCCCCTGGACCGTCTGGCTCACGCCACGGTTGAACTCGTCGTAGGACTCGCCGAACGCGACGGACGACTTGTCGGTGACGTAGCCATCCGAGATGAGCTGCTGGATCTTTCGCTGCAGTGCTGACAGACGGTCTTCGATGTCTGCCTGGCCTGCCTTGAGGTCGGAGGCTGCTGCCTCGAGGTCTGCGTACGAGACGTTGATGTTCGCCACGGTGTGACTCCCTTTCCCCGGAGTTTCGTTGTCCCCCCAACGGGGCGTGTGGGATGGACACTACCATCGTCCTGCGACACGAAGTCAACGCTACGGGGGATTGCCATGACCTTCACGTTCACGATGGTCGACCGCGAGAGCGGCCAGACCGCGAACGTCTACGTCGACGGTGACGATTCCCGGGCGGTGCGCGAGTTGGTGGCCGAGGCCGAGCGCCTCATCGCGACGGACGTCGACGCCTCCGGTCGGACTCCGGTGTACTTCGTCGGGGAGCAGCAGCTCGACCTCTCGGCGTCGGTCGCCGAGTCCGGTGTCCGGGAGGGAGTGGTGGTGAGCCGCAGCCTGGAACAGGTGCCGCCGCAGCCACTCCGTCCGCTGACCGACGCCGAGATCCGGATCGTCTCCGGGCTGCACGCGGGGACGATTGTCCGGGTCAGCACCGGCACGGTGACCATCGGTACAGCACGGTCCGCGCACGTGCGGGTGCCGGTGAGCACCACGGACGAGGTGGAGGCCGAGGCGTCGGGGGTCGACACGGTGCCGGAGATCGCCCTGCTGGTCACGGTGACCGCCGACGGCGCGAAGGTGCGTCCGGCGAACGGCTTCTCCGGAGCGCTGCTCGACGGTGAGCCGGTCACCGAGGAGACGGACTGGCCCGAGACAGCACAGCTCGCGATCGGTGCGGTACTGCTCGGATTCGGCCGCGCTCCGGACCGTGGCGCCCATCTGTCACTGGCGGACGACGGCATGTCGCTCGAGTACAACCGGCCGCCGCGCATCCTGCCCCCGGACGAGCACACCCGCTACCAGCTGCCGCCGCCGCCGACCGAGCCCCCCGCCCGGGCGCTGCCCATCCTGATGGCACTGGCGCCGATGGGCATGGCGGTCATGTTCGTGTCGACAACCGGCCGCTGGATCTACCTGCTCATCGCCTTGCTGTCGCCGGTCCTGATGATCATCACAGGGCTGCAGGGTCGCCGACAGGGCAAGAAGACGTACCGGCAGCGCGTCGTGGAGTACGAGGACACCAAGGCGCGGATCGAGGCGGACGCGACCGAGAGCCTCCAGTCCGAACGCGCACGCTGGATCGCGAGCGCGCCGGACCCGGCCGCCGTCTACGAGACCGCGGTCACGCCGCTGCCGCGACTGTGGGAGCGACGCCGGACTGATCCGGACCACCTGCTCGTCCGCGTCGGCACGGCGACGCAGCGCTCCGAGGTGACCATCGAGGACCCGGAGCAGCTGTCCCACAAGCGGACCGTGGCGTGGGACGCCACGGACGTGCCGGTCCGCATCCGTCTGGCCGAGCGCGGCGTGATCGGCATCGCCGGTCCCGACGACGACGCCCGACGACTGGCGAACTGGGTGGTCGCGCAGCTCGCGACGCTGCAGAGCCCGAAGGACGTCACCTTCACGCTGCTCACCGACACCACGCGCACGTCGCTGTGGGAGTGGATGTCCTGGCTGCCGCACGTCCGCCGGGACGGTGCAGACCAGCCGATGACGAGCATCGCCTCGAACGCCGCGTCGACCGCGCGGGCGATCGCCGAGCTCGCCGCGATCATCGACGCCCGGAAAGAGGCGGGTATCGGCAAGAAGACCCCGCCAGCTGACGAGATCGTCGTCGTGATGGACGGCGCACGGCGGCTCCGCGCGATGCCCTCGCTCGTGCAGGTGCTCAAGGAGGGGCCGTCGGTCGGGGTGTTCAGCATCTGCCTCGACCTGGACGAACGGCTCCTGCCCGAGGAGTGCGACGCGGTGGTGGTCGTCCGCGACGACCGGGTGCGGGTCACCCAGCAGCGCAGTGAGCGCATCGACGACGCACGCCCCGACCTGGTCGACCAGGACTGGCTCGAGTGGGTAGCCCGGTCGCTGTCGCCGATCGTCGACGCCAGCCCGGACGTGCAGGACGGCGCCATCCCCTCGTCCGCCCGCCTGCTCGACGTCCTCCAGCTCGAACCGCCGACGTCCGAGGCCGTCCAGGCTCGCTGGCTGCTCGGCGGCCGCAGCACCACCGCCGTGGTGGGGGCGTCGATCGACGGGCCGTTCGCGATCGATCTGCGGAACGACGGTCCGCACGGCCTGGTCGCCGGCACGACCGGTTCCGGCAAGTCCGAGCTGCTGCAGACGATCGTGGCGTCCCTGGCGGTGGCGAACAGGCCGGACGAGATGAACTTCGTGCTCGTCGACTACAAGGGCGGTGCGGCCTTCAAGGACTGCGTCGACCTGCCGCACACCGTCGGCATGGTCACGGACCTCGACACGCACCAGGTCGAGCGCGCGCTCGAGTCGCTCGGTGCCGAGCTCCGCACCCGCGAGCACGCCCTCGCGGAGGTCGGCGCGAAGGACCTCGAGGACTACCAGGACCTGCAGGCCAAGCGTGCGGCGAACGGGGACACCATCCCGAGCCTGCCGCGGCTGCTGATCGTCATCGACGAGTTCGCCTCGCTCGCCCGTGAGCTGCCCGACTTCGTCAAGGGCCTGGTGAACATCGCCCAGCGCGGTCGCTCCCTCGGCATCCACCTCATCCTCGCCACGCAGCGACCGGGCGGCGTCGTCTCGCCTGAGATCCGCGCGAACACGAACCTGCGGATCGCGCTGCGCGTCACCGACCAGTCGGAGAGCCAGGACGTCATCGGCGCGAACGACGCCGCGCGGATCGCGAAGTCGACCCCGGGGCGCGCCTACGTGCGGCTCGGCGCGGCCTCGCTGCTGCCGTTCCAGTCCGGTCGCGTCGGCGGGCGCCGGCCCGGCACGGACGACCAGGAGGCCCGACCCGCCCTGGTCCGCGAGCTCACGTTCGCCTCGTACAGTGACCCGGCCCCTCGCCCGGCCGCCGTCGAGGCCGCCGCGAGCGACGTGGAGGTCACCGACCTGAGCGTCCTCGTCGCGTCCATCGACGACGCCACCCGAGCCCTCGGCACCCCCGAGCAGCGGAAGCCCTGGCTGCCACCGCTCGGCGAGGTCGTCGGGCTCGACGACGTCGAGGCGACCGGCACCGGCGACCTGGCGCCCCTGGCGGTCGCCTGGGGCGTCGAGGACCACCCCGGTGACCAGCGGCAGCGCCCGGCGGTGTTCGACCTCGACGCGGACGGCCACCTGTTCGTGATCGGCTCGCCACGCTCCGGTCGCAGCCAGACCCTCCGCACCCTCGCCGGTGCGATGGCCCTGCGGCTCGGCGTCGGCGACGTGCACATGTACGGGATCGACTGCGGCAACGGTGCCCTGCTCGCCCTCGGTGCTCTGCCGCACTGCGGTGCCGTCGTGCAGCGGCACGAGCCCGACCGGGTCTCGCGGCTGCTCGGCATCCTGCTCCGCACGGTGCAGGAGCGCCAGGCCGCGTTCTCCGCCGGCGGCTACTCGTCGATCGCCGAACAGCGGACCGACTCCGGCACCGTGCCGATGCCCCACGTCGTCGTGTTCCTCGACCAGTGGGAGAGCTTCATGGCGACCCTGGCGGACGCCGAGAACGGCATGCTGCACGATGCCGTCCAGACCCTGCTGCGCGAGGGCGTCGGCGTCGGCGTGCACCTGGTCGTCTCCGGCGACCGCACCCTCACGTCCGGCCGGATGTCGAGCCAGGTGGAACGGAAGCTGCTGCTTGCCCTGGCCGACCGCGGCGACTACAACTACGAGGGCATCAACGGCAAGAAGCTGCCGGAGTCGATCCCGCCGGGGCGCGGGTTCCGCAACGCGACGGCGACGGAGACCCAGGTCGCCGTTCTGCCCGGCGGACTCGGGGGCCGCGACCAGGCCGCCGCGCTCCGGGGCATCGGTGACGAGGTCCGTGCGCACGTGTCGGCCGACGCCCCGAAGCCGTTCCGGATCGACGTGCTCCCGCGCTCCATCACCTTCGAGGACGCCGTGCGGTACCTGCCGTCGGCGGAGGCGTCGGTCGGCCGGGTCGCACTCGGCGTCGGCGGCGACGAGCTCCGGCTGTTCACGCACGACTTCGTGCAGGACACCTCGGTCTTCATCGTCGGCGGCAGCCCCCGCTCGGGCAAGAGCACCGCACTCGTCGCGATGGCCCGCCACGTGCTGTCTGCCGGTGGTTCGGTGGTCGCGGTGACCCCGCGGGAGTCCCCGCTGCGGGCGCTCGACGGAGCGCCACGAGCCACGGTCGTGACCGATGGTGCGATCGGAGCCGAGGGCCTGTCCGCCGCCATCGACACCGGCGCCGCGGGCTTCACGCTCGTGCTCGTCGACGACGCCGAAGCCCTGAAGGAGTCGCCGGCCGAACCGGTGTTCCGGGCGATCATGGAGTCCGACCGGGGCCGTTCGGTCGGGCTCGTCCTGGCGGGAGACGTCGAGGGGGTGGCGAGCGGGTTCCGCGGTTGGCAGGTCGACGCGAAGAAGGCCCGTCGGGGCATGCTCCTCGCGCCGCTCAGCACGGTCGATGGCGACCTGATCGGCACGAAGCTGTCGAAGAGCCTCGTCACCCAGGACCGCGTCGCCGGCCGGGCTCTGCTGAACGACGCCGACCAGGCGCTCCGACTCGTGCAGGTGCCGGCCGGCGACTAGCGCCGGCCGCAGGGGCGCAGCCCGGAGCGTGCGCACCCCGCAGTCTGCCCGGTCCAGGGTCGGCTCAGCCCAGCGGCGTCTCGCTGACGAGTCCGACGGCGGGTTCGGCGCGGAGCGAGTGCCCGCCGAACACCACGGTGTCCCCGGGCCGCACGGTCGTGCGCTGCGACGGAACGAGCATCGCCGGGGGGAACCCCGGACGCTGCAGTTCGACCCCGTTGGCCGACGCGGTGTCGAGCACCCAGAGCGAGCCCTCGGCACCGAACCCGAACTCCAGGTGGGTACGACTGAGCAGCCGCTCCGGGTCCTCCAGGGCGATCATGTGGGCGTATCCGTCGTCGGGATGGGAGCTCGCAGGATCGCGGCCGATCAGTCCCCCGCCGGACACGGTGACCCGCTGGGCGCCGTCGAGGACGAGCACGGCCGCCGCGGCCTGGCGGGCCGGCGCGGCGTCGGGTCGCGCGGTGCTTCCGCCGGACGAGCCGAGTGGTCGGCCGGGCATCTGCGCCACGGTCGCCCGGACCCGGTCGGCGCTCGCACGCGGAGCCAGGGGAGGGGTGACGACGGAACGGGCGAGCTCTCCGCGCTGTGCCATCTGCGCCAGATCACGCTCTCCGACCCGTTCGACGACGGGTTCGACGACCTTGCGCTTCTTCCGGAACGGCCAGAGGCGCATCAGGACACCTCGCTGCCGACCGTGGCGGAGTCGATGAGCTCGAAGGTGTCGGTGACGGTCTCGAACAGTTCGTACAGCGGCTCGGCCAGGTCGGTCGCGGGTGACGAGACGCTGACCAGGGCGACCTGGTCGCCGGCCGGCACGAAGGTCTGCATGAGCACGACGTCGAACGATCCGCGGCCGTCCGGTGCCTGCACCGTCGAGACGCCCCAGACTCGCGGCACCCGGCCGATGCGAGGGACCTCGTGCACGTCGACGTGCATCCCGTCGTCGTCCCCGCCGAGCGCGGCGACGTGGTCGGTCAGTGCGGCGAGTGGGTCCCCGCCGGCCTCGGGCGCGGGCAGGACCGTCACGGTGAGGGCACCGGAGACGATGCCGTCCTCGCTGGGCTCGGCGAACGCGGCGCAGTACCGCGCCCCGCTGTCCCAGGCGGAGCGGGCGAACCGGCGGAGCACCCGGACGATCTCGGTGCGGTGGTCCCAGAGTTCCCGGTGGTCCTCGATGCGTTCCTGCACGAGGGCGCTGATCCGGTCGTCGCGGCGTTCCGGATCGACCGGGAGCTCGAACCAGGAACGCGGGACCGTGATGGCGAAGTGGTCGACCGACATGCCCGCTACCGTACCGCGCCGTGTCGCTCGGCGGTCCGCCGCATCGCCCGCAGCAGCACCGGCCCCGGCACCCGCAGCAGCGCCCGCGGCACGAGCGCCCGCACCCCGGCCACCACCCGCACGGTCCGCCGGAAGCGCCGCTCCTCGCGCCGCCCCCACGCGAAGCCGTACGCCGTGCGCACCGGTTCCGGCAGCATCCCCACGGTCACGATGCGCACGAGGGGCATCGCCGCCCGCACCCACAGCGGCGCGAACCGCGGGTGCAGCAGGTCACGGACGACCCCGCGGGCGTCGTCGGTGACCTGCAGTCCGTCGAGCGTCTGCTGCCAGTACCGGTCGAACGCCGCGACCGAGGTCGGCCAGCGCTCCGCTGGCACTCGCAGCGCGGTCGCGATCGGCGCGTAGGCGGCGAGGACCTGCTCGGCCCGGGCAGCGGAGACCTTCGTGCCGAACAGGTCGTGCGCCCGCCGGGCGGAGTCGAACAGGGTCGCGGCCACCCAGAGCTGCCGGTCGACGTCGTCGGCGCCGGCGACGGGCCCGTGCGCGTGGTTGACGAAGCCCGTCGCGGTCGCCGAGTCGGACTCCGTGCCGATGACGACGGCGTAGATGAACATCAGGGTGTGGGCGAGCCGCTGCTGGGGTCGCCGGGCGAAGTCCGAGTGCCGTCGGACACCGGCCGCGACGACCGGGTCGGCGATCTGCAGCAGGATGGCGCGGCCGCCCGCGGCCACGGGTGTGCTGTCGGCGAGGAACCGACGCAGGTGACGGTCGTGGACGTGCGCGGGAGACGGACGGGAGGCCCGGTGCGGGTCGTGCGCCGAGCCTCCAGGCCGTGGGGTGGTCACGCCGCACCCCGTCGGCGTCGCGCCCGCAGGACGGGTCGCAGGTCCACAGCGATCGCCACCAGGAGCGCGACTGCGCCGACGATCACGGCGACCCGTGTGGAGGCGGGGTCGACGGGCGCGTCACCGGTCAGGGCGAGGAGCGTCGCGACGAGCCAGATCGCGGGGAGCGGCCAGAGGCGGGTCGGGGAACCGGTGACCAGCGCGCCGAGGACGCCGGCGACGAGCAGCGGGACCCAGCGGCCACCGGGCTCCGAGCGGGCGGCGAGGTGCGCTGCGGCGGCGACCAGCAGCATCACCGCGACGGCCAGCAGCCGCGCCGCCGAGGGCATGCTGCGGACGCTGGCACGGACTCGTCGGAACACGGCCCGATGCTACCGAGCCGTGTTCCGGGGGAGCCTGGTCAGAGCGGCTTCGTGCCGAGGTCGCCGCCGAGGTCCGGGCGCTCCTCGTCCTGCTCCCACAGGTCGGGCGAGCCCTCGCGCGGGGATCCGCCGGTGGGACCGTCGTCGGAGCCGTCACCGGGCTGCGGTTCCACCGTCTCGCCGGCGACCGCGTCGTTCGTGACGGTCTCGAGCGACTCCTCGGCCTCGTCCACCTCGTACGGGCCGACGTGCTCACGGTCGATGTCGTCGTCGCGACGCTGCTGGGAGTCGAAGTCGTCGACGGGGCTGATGCCGGGGTCGCTCATGGTGGTTCCTTTCCGTTGCGGGCTTCCTGCCTACCCGCGGGTGCTTGGCGGCTGTCCGGTTTCGTGTCGTGTTCACCCGGGCGTCACCTCCCGGTCACGCCGTCACGGCAGCATCGCCGATGCTCGGGGGAGTGGAGCGCGGTCGCCGACGGGTGGTCGAGCGGCCGCGCCTTCCCCGCCCGGGTCGGCTGCGCTGGTGCGCTGGCCGCCGGTGCGCTCCGTCCGTGCCGCTGTCAGACGCGTTCGAGCAGGTCGCGTTCCTCGACGCCGGCGAGTGCGAGGGTGCGGTAACCGGCGGACTCGAAGAACACCGTGATGCGGTCCTCTTCCGTGCTCATCACCACGCCCGTGCCCCACTCCGCGTGCTCGACGCGGGCATCCGGTGGCCAGACGGCGTCGTTCGCACCGTCGGCCACGTGGGCGGAGGCGTCGCGTGCCGTGCCGGACGAGCAGGTGTCGCAGTTGCCGCACGGCTCCGGCAGCTCGTCGCCGAAGTAGCCGAGCAGGAACTGCCGGCGGCACGCGGTCGTCTCGGCGAGCTGGCGCATCATCGCGATGCGGGACTCCTCGACCCGTTCCCGTTCGGCGGCTCGGTCGGCGGTGGCGCGAGCCGCGCGGTCGGCGTCCCGGGGGCCGTCCGGCATCCGGGAGACACCGTCGACGTCGTCTCGCAGGGCGCCGGCGTCGAGCAGGGCGTTGAGCGCACGGCCGGCGGTGCGGGCCGACAGCCCCGAGGCCTCCGTGAGCGCGGAACGGGCGATCGAGCCGCTGGGCGGGACGGCGTCGAAGACGGCCCGCACCGATGCGGGCCGGGGGGAGCCGGACGCGAAGAAGGTGCGCAGGCCGAAGTCCTCGGCGCGGTAGTGCAGGGTGGCGCCGGCCGGTTCGGCGTCCCGCCCGGCCCGTCCGATCTCCTGGTAGTAGGCGTCGACCGACTCCGGGACGTCGGCGTGCACGACGTACCGGACGTCGGGCTTGTCGATGCCCATGCCGAACGCGCTGGTCGCCACCACCACGTCGACGTCGCCGTCCAGGAACCCGGTGTGCACGGACTCGCGCTCCGCCACGCGCATGCCGGCGTGGTACGGCTGCGCGCGACGACCACGGGTGGCGAGGGCATCGGCGTACTCGGTGGTCGCGGCGCGGGTGGCGACGTAGACGACCGTGGCCCCGTCCAGTTCGGCGACCTGGTCGACCACGGCCTGGCGCTTCTCGGCGTCCTCGGCGTGCCGGATGACCTCGAGTCGGATGCCGGGTCGGTCGAACCCCGACGCGAGCACGAACGGGTCGCGCATGCGGAGCCGCTCGACGATGTCGTCCCGCACCGGAGCGGAGCCCGTCGCGGTCAGGGCGAGCACGGGTGGGCGGCCCAGGCGCTCCGCGACCTCACCGAGCGCCAGGTAGTCGGGTCGGAAGTCGTGACCCCAGGACGAGATGCAGTGCGCCTCGTCGACGGCGACCAGCGCGACGCCGGCATCGCGGAGTCGCTCGAGCACGTCGTCCTTCACCAGCTGTTCGGGGGCCAGGAACACGTAGCCGACCTCGCCCGCGGCCACGGCGTCCCAGGCATCGGCGACGTCCCGGGCCTTCTTCGTGGCGTTCAGGGCGACGGCGCGGGGCGCACCCGGATGGTGCTCGAGCCCGACCACCTGGTCCTCCTGCAGCGCGACGAGCGGGGAGACCACGACGACGAGCCCGTCCAGGCCGAGGCCGGCGACCTGGTAGATCGCCGACTTCCCTGAACCGGTGGGCATGACCGCCAGGGCGTCGCGGCCTTCGAGGACCGCGTCGATGACGGACTCCTGGTCGGGGCGGAGCTTCCAGCCGAAGACCTCGGTGGCGCGGGTACGGAGTTCGGGGTGCACCGATCCACAGTGCCGAGCGGGAGCCTGAGGCCGGTCCCAGCGATGCGCGCAGCGGCTCACGCCCGTCGGAGCCGGCCCGCTCCGGCATCCGTGCACCGGCCGTCCACCGAGCAGCGCTAGGCTGCGTGGCGGCCGTTGTCTCGACATCGAGCGACCCTCGATGTGGAGTGCGCGACCGGGAAACCGATGCCGATCGCACGAACCGTGCGGGAAGAAGAACAGCGTGGATCTTTTCGAGTATCAGGCCAGGGACCTCTTCGAGTCCTACGGCGTCCCCGTGTTGCAGGGGATCATCGCCGACACCCCCGAGCAGGCGAAGGCGGCGGCCGAGAAGATCGGCGGCGTCGTGGTCGTCAAGGCGCAGGTGAAGGTCGGCGGTCGCGGCAAGGCCGGCGGCGTCAAGGTCGCGAAGACCCCGGACGAGGCCTTCGAACACGCGCAGGCCATCCTCGGCCTCGACATCAAGGGCCACACCGTCCAGCGGGTCATGGTCGCCCAGGGTGCCGACATCGCCGAGGAGTTCTACTTCTCCGTGCTGCTCGACCGGGCCAACCGCTCCTACCTCTCGCTCACCAGCGTCGAGGGCGGCATGGAGATCGAGCAGCTCGCCGTCGAGAAGCCCGAGGCACTCGCCCGGGTCGAGGTCGACCCGCTGACCGGCATCGACAAGGCCGCGGCGCTCGAGATCGCCGCGCAGGCGAACTTCCCATCGGAGCTGCAGGACGCCGTCGCCGACGTCTTCGTCAAGCTCTACGACGTCTACAAGGGCGAGGACGCGACCCTCGTCGAGGTCAACCCCCTGGTCCGCACCGGCGACGGCCAGATCCTGGCACTCGACGGCAAGGTCTCGCTCGACGAGAACGCCGACTTCCGCCACGAGGGCCACAAGGACCTTGAGGACACCGCCAGCGAGGACCCGCTCGAAGCCAAGGCGAAGGCCCACGGGCTGAACTACGTCAAGCTCGACGGCCAGGTCGGCGTCATCGGCAACGGCGCGGGGCTCGTCATGTCGACGCTCGACGTCGTCGCCTACGCCGGTGAGCGCCACGGCGGCGTGAAGCCCGCCAACTTCCTCGACATCGGCGGCGGCGCCTCGGCCGAGGTCATGGCCAACGGCCTCGACGTCATCCTCGGCGACCCGCAGGTGAAGAGCGTCTTCGTGAACGTCTTCGGCGGCATCACCGCGTGCGACGCCGTCGCGAACGGCATCGTCGCCGCGCTCGGCATCCTCGGCGACGCGGCCACCAAGCCGCTCGTCGTGCGCCTCGACGGCAACAACGTGGAAGAGGGTCGTCGGATCCTGGCGGAGGCAGCGCACCCGCTCGTCACCGTTGCCGCGACCATGGACGATGCGGCCGAGCGGGCCGCCGAACTCGCCGCCGCAGCGGCCTGAAGGGACTGACCATGTCGATCTTCCTCAACAAGGACTCCAAGGTCATCGTCCAGGGCATCACCGGCGGCGAGGGCACGAAGCACACCGCCCTGATGCTCAAGGCCGGCACGAACGTCGTCGGCGGTGTCAACGCCCGCAAGGCCGGCACCACCGTCACCCACGGTGACGTCGAGCTGCCGGTCTTCGGCTCGGTGCGCGAGGCCATCGACACCACCGGTGCCGACGTCTCGATCGTCTTCGTCCCGCCGGCGTTCGCGAAGGACGCGGTGACGGAGGCCATCGACGCCGAGATCCCGCTCGTCGTCGTCATCACCGAGGGCATCCCCGTGCAGGACTCGGCCGAGTTCTGGGCGCACGCCAAGGCGAAGGGCGGCACGACCCGGATCATCGGGCCGAACTGCCCCGGCATCATCACCCCGGGGGAGTCCCTCGTCGGCATCACCCCGGCGACGATCACCGGCAAGGGCCCGATCGGGCTCGTCTCGAAGTCCGGCACCCTGACGTACCAGATGATGTACGAGCTCCGGGACCTCGGCTTCTCGACCGCCATCGGCATCGGCGGCGACCCCGTCATCGGCACCACGCACATCGATGCGCTCGCCGCGTTCGAGGCCGACCCCGAGACCGAGGCCATCGTGATGATCGGTGAGATCGGTGGCGACGCCGAGGAGCGCGCGGCCGAGTTCATCAAGGCGCACGTCACCAAGCCGGTCGTCGGCTACGTCGCGGGCTTCACCGCTCCCGAGGGCAAGACGATGGGGCACGCCGGCGCGATCGTGTCCGGTTCGGCCGGCACCGCCGAGGCGAAGAAGCAGGCGCTCGAGGCCGCAGGCGTCAAGGTCGGCAAGACGCCGTCCGAGACCGCCGCGCTCCTGCGCGAGGTCGTCGCCGCCCGCTAGCGACGAGCCCGTTCCGCAAAACACCGGTGTTCGTCGGGTGAACCGCGTCCTGCGCGTGTTCGTCCTGCGAACACCGGTGTTTTGCGTCGGCAGCCGCGCGGCTCCGGGGTGGCCGCGCGAGGGGCACGTATCCTCGCTGCGATGAACCGCCTGGGAACCGCTCTGCTCGCCGCGATCGAGGCGGTCGTGACGGTCGGCGTCGGCATCGGGATCGCCCTCGTGCCGCTGACGCTGCTCTGGGGGTTCGAGTACGGCCTGCAGGTCGACTGGGACGTCTTCTGGAAGGCCACCGGCAGCGTCTGGCTCGTCGGGCACGGCGTCGACGTCTCGTTCCTGCTCGGTTCCGCACTCGCCAAGAGCACCGGGGTCAGCGGCGCAGCCGACCCCATCCACGTCACCCTGGCGGCCCTCGGGTTCGCGGTCGTGACCGCCTGGCTGGGCGCCCGTGCCGGACGCCGGTTCGCCGAAACCGAGCACCGCACGACCGGCCTGCTGGTCGGCACCGCCGTCGTCGCGGTCCTCGGTCTGGCCGTCGCGCTGTCGACGACCTCCGCCGCCACCCACCCCACGCTCTGGCAGGCCGTGGTGCTGCCGGCGCTCTGGTTCGGGATCCCCGCACTCGCCGCGTCCGAGGTCTGCCGTCGTCGCCGGGACATGCCCGCCGACGCCGTCACCCAGCGGGTCATCGACCTGGTCGACCGCGTCCCCGCCGTCTGGCGGTCCGTCGCCGGGTTCGGCCTGCGCGCCGGGACCGCCGCGACCGCCGTGGTCGTCGGCGTGGCCGCGGTGCTGGTCGGCCTGCTGCTCTTCACCTCGTTCGCCGAGGTCATCACCCTGTACGAGCAGTCGCACGCCGGGGTCATCGGCGGCGTCGCGCTCACCGTCGGACAGCTCGCGTTCCTGCCGGACTTCGTCGGGTGGGCGACCTCGTGGCTGATCGGCCCCGGGTTCGCCATCGGCACCGGGTCGAGCGTGTCCCCGATCGCCACGACCCTGGGCCCGATCCCCGGCCTGCCGGTCTTCGGCGCGCTGCCGACCTCTGGCCACACGTTCGGACTCGTCTGGATCCTGGTGCCCGTCATCGCCGGGTTCGCGATCGGCGGCTCGATGCGGCCGCGGTTGGTGCGGGCCCTGGGCGCTGCGGACTCCGCACTGCACCGTGCGTTCGGCGGCGTCGCGGCAGGACTCGTCGCCGGCGTGCTCACGGGGCTCATCGCCTGGGTGTCGTCCGGTTCGTTCGGCCCGGGACGCCTGGCCGACGTCGGCCCGAACGCCCTGGCGGTCGGTGGGTTCGCCGCACTCGAGGTCGGCCTGCCGGCGATCATCGCCCTCGCCGCGGGCAGTGACCTCGTCCGACTGCCGGAGGGCGGGTGGAGGCGCGAGCGCTGGACCGAAGCGGACGAGGCCGCCGAGGCCGACGAGGACCACGACACCGCGCGCGCCGGAGCAGACCTCGGCGAGGGGTCTCTGCTCGCCGCGCTCGACCAGGCCGGGGCCGGACGGACCACCGACGTGCACCGCTTCGTCGTCGAGGAGTCCCACGACGGGTCGACGGCAGCGCGCCCGCGGGTGACGACCGAACGCGCGACGACCGAACACACGACCGGGCCGATCGGCAGCGAGGTCGTCGGGGACGAGCCGGCCGATGCGACACCGCCCCGCCCCGCCCGCGAACCCGACCCCGCCTCCGCACCCACGCCTCCACCCCGTGCCGGCGACACCGACCACGACGTCGAGCTCCCCGACTGGGCGAAGACCGACGCGGTGGCCGCCGACCGCCTCGCCGCCGAGCCCGAACCGGTGCGACGCGGTGCCGGACGAGCAGCCCTGGGCGGCCTGCGCGACCGTCTGGCCGGCGCGGCCGAGGGGGTCCGGGGACGAGCCGGTGCACTGCGCGGCCGCGTGACCGGCTCCGACGCCGAGCCGCAGCAGCCCGCCCCCGAGCCGCCCACGGCCACCGCCCCCGCGGCAGCACCGCCGCGCGTGCCCACCGACGCCCAGCCCGCGTTCCCGTGGAGCACCGAGGAGTTCGTCGCCGGCCGGGACGACCTGGACGAGACCGCTGAGGCGGACCGCGTCGACGTCGTCCACGACACCCGGGCGCCCGCACCGGAGCGGGAGCAGCAGCCCCGCCCGGCGAAGTGGGACGTCACCGACCAGATCCCCGAGGACGAACTGCCCTGGTGGCGACAGCCGAAGGACGACCGGTAACCGCGCCCGCCGACGCCGTGCCTCCCGGTAGGGTTGGTGCCGTGCTCGAACTGGTCGTCCTGATCTCCGGTACCGGGTCGAACCTCCGAGCCCTGCTCGAAGCGACCTTCGACGCCGAGTACCCCGCCCGTGTCGTCGCCATCGGTGCCGACCGCGACGCCGAGGGGCTCGGGCTGGGCGAGGAGTTCTCGATCCCGACCTTCACGGTCCCGTTCACCCGCTACGACTCCCGCGCCGAGTGGGGGCAGGCCCTGGCGGAGCAGATCCGTCCGTGGTCGCCCGACCTGCTCGTGCTCTCCGGCCTGATGCGCCTGCTGCCCCCGGCCGTGGTGTCCGAGTTCGCACCGGGGATCATCAACACCCACCCGGCGTACCTGCCCGAGTTCCCCGGCGCCCACGGCGTGCGGGACGCACTCGCCGCCGGCGTGACCGAGACCGGTGCGAGCGTCATCGCGGTCGACGACGGCGTCGACACGGGGCCGATCCTGGCCCAGGAGCGCATCCCGGTGCTGCCGGGCGACAGCGAGTCGACGCTGCACGACCGCATCAAGCCGGTCGAGCGCCGCCTGCTCATCCAGACCATCCTCAACATCGCCAACGGCACCACCGAACTGAAGGGCACCCCGAGCGCATGAGCGTGCACGCAGCCGACCCCAGCCTCTACCGCGACCGGGACGTGGTGCCGGTCCGCCGTGCACTCATCTCGGTGAGCGACAAGTCCGGCCTGCTCGAGCTCGCCGGCGCCCTGGCCGACTCCGGGGTCGAGATCGTGTCGACCGGCTCCACCGCCCAGACCATCCGTGACGCCGGGTACGCCGTCACCGACGTCGCGAGCGTCACCGGGTTCCCTGAGTCGCTCGACGGTCGCGTGAAGACGCTGCACCCGTCGGTGCACGCCGGCCTGCTCGCCGACCTGCGGCTCGAGTCGCACGAGCAGCAGCTCGCCGACCTCGACATCGCGCCGTTCGAGCTCGTCGTCGTGAACCTCTACCCGTTCGTCGAGACCGTCGCGTCGGGTGCCGACACCGCGACCGTGGTCGAGAACGTCGACATCGGCGGCCCCGCGATGGTCCGTGCCTCGGCGAAGAACCACCCGAACGTGGCGATCGTCGTCTCCCCGGCGTCCTACCCCGAGGTCGTCGAGGCCGTCCGTGCCGGCGGCACCACGCTCGAGCTCCGGAAGCGCCTCGCCGCCCAGGCCTTCGCGCACACCGCCGCGTACGACACCGCGGTGGCGTCCTACTTCGCGAGCGACGTCGTCTCCGCCGCCGCAGCCCCAACGGCCTCCGGCGACATCCGGACCCCCGGCGCGTTCGACGAGTACCTGTCGGTCGGTGCCGAGCTGTCCGCGACCCTGCGCTACGGCGAGAACGCCCACCAGGCCGCGGCGCTCTACACGACGCCGGACGGCACCGGCATCGCACAGGCGACGCAGCTGCACGGCAAGGAGATGTCGTACAACAACTACGTCGACGCCGACGCGGCGGTCCGCGCCGCCTTCGACTTCGACGAGCCCGCCGTCGCGATCATCAAGCACGCCAACCCGTGCGGCATCGCGATCGCCCCGGCCGACGCCGCCGACCCGATCGCCTCGGCCCACGCCGCCGCGCACGCCTGCGACCCGCTGTCGGCGTTCGGCGGGGTCATCGCCGCGAACCGCCCGGTCACCCTGACCATGGCCGAGACCGTCAAGGACATCTTCACCGAGGTCGTCGTCGCCCCTGGGTTCGACCCCGAGGCGCTCGAGGTCCTGTCGCGCAAGAAGAACATCCGCCTGCTCACGCTGCCGGCCGACTTCGCGCTCGCCGACCGCGAGGTCAAGCAGGTCTCCGGCGGGTTCCTGGTGCAGGACGCCGACCGCTTCACGGGCTTCGACCAGTCCACCTGGACCCTCGTGGCCGGCGAGCCCGCCGATGCGCAGACCCTGACCGACCTGGCCTTCGCGTGGCGTGCCAGCCGTTCGGTGAAGTCGAACGCCATCCTGCTGGCGAACCAGGGCGCGAGCGTCGGTGTCGGCATGGGCCAGGTCAACCGGGTCGACTCGTGCCACCTCGCCGTGAACCGTGCGGGTGACCGGGCTGCCGGCAGCGTCGCGGCGTCGGATGCGTTCTTCCCGTTCGCCGACGGCCTGCAGGTGCTGCTCGACGCCGGTGTCCGTGCGGTGGCGCAGCCCGGTGGCAGCGTCCGTGACGACGAGGTCATCGCTGCGGCGAAGGCTGCTGGCGTGACGATGTACTTCACGAGCGAGCGCCACTTCTTCCACTGATGTGCACTGCCACTTCGTCCACCGATGTGAACAATCGGTGGCAGACCATTGCGCGGCGACAGTCACTGTGAATAGTCTGTAAGGCTCCGCGGCAGGCAGCCGACGATCCCTCGGGACCGGCGGCACCGCGGACACAACGGTGACGAAGACGACGACTGGAGTGACGATGGACAACATGACCGGAACCGTGGCGACGGCCGCCCGCGCAGGTCTCGTGTCCGTCGTGGGGACCACTCCCGCACGGCGATCCCCGATCGCACCGCGACCCCGCGTCGCGGCCGCCGTCTAGTCGGGCCGTTCCCACGGCCCCGCGACGCAGCACCACCGGCGTCCGCGAACCACCCGCCTGAACCCGGGGGACGACGCTCCCCCGGTGCCTCCGGCCCGACCGACGTCACGCGAGTGACGGCGGAGACGCGACCACGCGCCCGGCCGATGATCACCACGCAACGCCACACCGAGCCTCCAGGCCGAAGCCGCGCGACGCGAGCAAGCAAGCAGCAAGCAAGCAGCAAGCAAGCAGCAAGCAAGCACGCACCGCGCAGCGCGACCCGGGGACCCGGCAGACGCATGAGGACGCAACCATGTCCAAGTCGCCCACCACGGCGCGCCCGTCCACCTTCCGCGCGATCGCGCGGATCTACCCCTACGTGAAGCCCTACCAGGGGCGCCTCATCGGCGGCATGGCCGCAGCGATGGGAGCCTCCCTGGTGGCGCTCGCAATCCCCTACGTGCTGCAGTGGCTCGTCGACGGTCCGCTGTCGTCGCGCGACTCGGCACAGATCTGGCCCGCCGGGCTCGGGGTGCTCGCCCTCGGTGTGCTCGAGGCGTTCTTCATCGCCTCGCGCCGCCGGCTGGTGATGCGTCCCTCGACCCGCATCGAGACGAGCATGCGCAACTCGCTCTACGCGAAGCTGCAGGACCTGCCGGTCGCGTTCCACGACCGCTGGGAGTCCGGGCAGCTGCTGTCCCGTTCCGTGTCCGACCTGTCGCTGATCCGGCGCTGGCTGGCCTTCGGGGTCGTCCTGCTCGTCGTCAACATCGTGACGATCGTCGTCGGCTTCGTCGTGCTGTTCACCTTCGGGTGGATCCTCGGGCTGATCTTCCTGATCGCGTCGATCCCGCTGTGGATCAACGGCCTGCTGTTCGAGCGCCGGTACTCCGCCGTCGCACGCCGCAGCCAGGACCAGGTGGGCGACCTCGCCACGAGCGTCGAGCAGTCGGTGCACGGCATCCGCGTGCTCAAGGCGTTCGGTCGCGGCGGCGCGAAGCTCGAGGAGTTCAGCGAGCAGGCCGAAGCCCTGCGCGGCACCGAGATCAAGAAGGCGAAGGCCATCGCCGGCATCTGGCTGTGGCTGCTGCTCGTGCCGGACGTCGCGTTCGCGCTGTGCCTGCTCGCCGGCATCTGGCTGGCCTCGCAGGGGCAGCTCACCGTCGGCCAGCTGTTCGCGTTCTTCGCGACGGCGACGGTGCTGCGGTTCCCGATCGAGTCGATCGGCTTCCTGCTCTCGATGACGTTCGACACCCGCACGGCGGTCGACCGCTTCTTCGAGGTCATGGACTCCGAGAACACCATCACGGACCCGGAACACCCGAAGACGATCGCCGAGCCGCACGGTGCGCTGTCGTTCAACGGCGTGCACTTCCGGTACCAGGACTCCGCACCGCAGTACCCGGACCTGATCAACGGCGTCGAACTGCAGCTGCAGCCGGGCGAGACCATGGCGCTCGTCGGGCTGACCGGCTGCGGCAAGACCACGCTGCTCTCGCTCGTGCCGCGCCTGTACGACGTGACCGGCGGTTCGGTGACGATCGACGGGGTCGACATCCGCGACCTCACCCGCGAAGAGCTCCGCCGGCACGTCGGCGTCGCCTTCGAGGACGCCACCCTGTTCTCGTCGACCGTGCGTGAGAACGTGCTGCTCGGTCGACCGGACGTGCAGGGTGCCGAGGCCGAGGCGCTCATGCGTGAGGCGCTCGACATCGCGCAGGCGTCCTTCGTGGACGACCTGCCCGACGGCGTCGACACCCGGGTCGGTGAAGAGGGGCTGTCGCTGTCCGGTGGGCAGCGCCAGCGTCTGGCACTCGCCCGTGCGATCGCGGCGCGGCCGTCGGTCCTGGTGCTCGACGACCCGCTGTCGGCGCTCGACGTCGACACCGAGGCGCGGGTCGAAGCGGGCCTGCGACGCGTGCTCGCCGACACCACGTCGCTCATCGTGGCGCACCGTCCGTCGACGGTGACGCTGGCCGACCGGGTCGCCCTGATGGAGAACGGCGTCGTCACGGCCGTCGGGACCCACCACGACCTGATGGCCACCAACGAGCACTACCGCTACGTCATCTCGTCGCTCGACGACGACGACGCGACCGCACGACAGGAGGCGATGGCATGAGCCAGCAAGAGAAGAACCTGCCGCTCGACACGTCGGCCGGGCCGGGAGGCGCGGATCCCGTCGTCGACGACATCGCCGACGCGCAGTCTGCCGCGCCCGTCACCGCCTCGATCACCACCATGGGCGTGCGCGGCGAGGAGCGTGAGGACTTCACGAAGGCCGAGAGCAAGCGCCTGCGGCGCCGGTCCCTCGCCCTGCTCGGGTCCCTCGCCGCACCGCTGAAGCTCCGGCTGGTACTGCTCGGCATCGTGGTCGTGGTCTCGACCGCCGGCACCGTCGCGGGTCCGGCGCTCATCGCGTGGGGCATCGACAACGCCCTGCCCGCGGTGATGGACCAGAACGACTGGGTGCCGGCGTTCGGCGTCGTCTCGACGTACATCGTCGTGGCCGTCCTCGGTGCGGTGCTCACCGCCTGGTACACGGTGCTCGCGGCGCGGATCAGCCAGGCGATCCTGTTCGACCTGCGCAAGCGGGTGTTCCTGCACACGCAGCGGCTCTCGCTCGAGTTCCACGAGACCTACACGTCGGGCCGGATCATCTCGCGCCAGACGAGTGACCTCGACTCGATCCGCGAGCTGCTCGACTCGGGGCTGAACCAGCTCATCCAGGGCGTGCTGTACATGGCGTTCACCGCCGTGGCCCTGGTGCTGCTCGACCCGACGTCCGGGCTCGTGCTCGCGGTGTCGCTCGTGCCGCTCTGGTTCCTGATCCGCTGGTTCCAGACGAACTCGCAGACGCTGTTCCGCTCCACCCGTGTCACCTCGGCGCGCGTGATCGTGCACTTCGTCGAGACGATGACGGGCATCCGCGCGGTGCAGGCGTTCCGCAAGGAGTCCCGCAACCGTGACGAGTACGGCGGCTACGTCGAGGACTACCGGGTGGCGAACACGAAGGTGTTCAACCTGTTCGGGACCTTCGACCCGGTGCTCGTGCTCATCGGCAACGCCACGCTCGCCGCGGTCGTCATCGTCGGCGGCTTCCGGATCGTCGGCGGGACGCTCGAGGTCGGTGCGCTGCTCGCGGTCGCGCTGTACGCCAAGCGCTTCTTCGACCCGGCGCAGGAACTCGCGATGTTCTACAACGGGTACCAGTCCGCCTCGGCGGCGATGGAGAAGATCTCCGGCGTCCTCGAGGAACGGCCGAGCGTGCCGGACCCCGTGAAGCCCACCCGTCTGGCGGACGCCACCGGGAAGATGGACTTCGACGACGTCGTGTTCGCCTACAACAAGGGCAAGGTCGTGCTGCCGGAGTTCGACCTGCACATCCCGTCGGGGCAGACCATCGCCCTCGTCGGTTCCACCGGCGCCGGCAAGTCGACGCTCGCCAAGCTCATGGCGCGCTTCTACGACCCGAGTCAGGGCTCCGTCAAGCTCGACGGTGTGGACCTGCGTGACCTCGACACGAAGGACATGCGCCGCGCGATCGTCATGGTCACGCAAGAGGCCTACCTGTTCTCCGGAACCGTCGCGGACAACATCGCGCTCGGCAAGCCCGGGGCGTCCCGCCAGGAGATCGAGGCGTCGGCCAAGGCGGTCGGCGCGCACGAGTTCATCATGGCGCTGCCCGACGGGTACGACACCGACGTGAACAAGCGCGGTGGCCGTGTCTCGGCGGGCCAGCGGCAGCTGCTCTCGTTCGCGCGGGCGTTCATCGCGGACCCGAAGGTGCTCATCCTCGACGAGGCCACGGCGTCGCTCGACATCCCCTCGGAGCGACTCGTGCAGGAGGGCCTGGAGACCCTGCTCGCCGACCGCACCGCGGTGATCATCGCGCACCGGCTGTCCACCGTCGCGATCGCCCACAGGGTGCTCGTGATGGAGCACGGCCGGATCGTCGAGGACGGTACCCCCGCCGACCTCATCGCCGGCACCGGGCGCTTCGCCCAGCTGCACGCAGCCTGGCGCGACTCGCTCGTCTAGGCCCCGGTCGGGCTGCACCACGTGGTTGGCTTGCTCCATGAGCAACGACAGCGTGGTGCAGCCCGGCGGCGTCGCCCTGCACGACCCCTTCTACGGTGCCCCCTTCACCGAGGCCGTTCGCCGGTTCTGGCGGAAGTACACCGTGTTCACCGGACGGGCATCGCGCGCCGAGTTCTGGTGGTGGTGGCTGACGTCGCTCGCGATCGGGCTCGTGCTGCAGCTCGTGCCGCAGGTGTTCACGCCGGACACCCCGGTGCTCGAGAACCCCGTCGGCTCGTACCTGTTCATGCTGTGGGTGCTCGCGACGCTCGTCGGCTCCCTCGGCCTCGGCGCCCGACGACTGCACGACGCGAACCTGTCCGGCTTCTGGCAGTTCCTGCACGTGCTGCCGGGCCTCGGCTCGCTGATCGTGTACGTCCTGTGCCTGCTGCCCGCGAACCCGAAGGGTGCGCGCTTCGACCGCTGAGGTCGACCCGCGCGGCGCGGGGTCAGAACGGGTCGTCCGCGTCCGTTGCCGGTGACCAGCGCGCACGACGCATGTCGAGCCTCCAGGTCGTCGTCCCCTGCACGAGCGGGGTCCCCTCGGCCCGGTAGTGCTCGAGCGCCCGGGCCTCGTGGTGGAGCGGCGGGTGCCCACCCGCGCGCACCACACGCCACCACGGCAGGTCGGTGCCCTCGTGCGCCATCACCTTGCCGACGGCACGAGAGGCCCGCGATCCGAGGGCTGCCGCGACGTCGCCGTACGTCATGACGTGACCGGGCGGGATCATCCGCACCACCTCGGCGACGGCAGCGCCGAAGTCGACCGATGGGTCGTCGGTGGGCACGTCGTCGGAGCGTGCTAGAGCGTCAGGACCGCGAAGTGGTCGCCGTACTGGGTCTCGCGCACGACCTCGAAGCCCACGGCGCGGAAGAACGCCTCGGGGCTGTCGTCGCCGCCGGGCTCGTACACGACCGTCAGTCGCTCGAACCCGCGGCTGCGCGCTTCGTCCGCCAGACCGTGCACGGCGAAGCGACCGACGCCACGGCCCTGCGCGCTGGCTGCCACGTTGACGCGCCAGATGCAGCTGCGCAGTTCTTCCTGCGCGTTGTCGGCGTCGAACGAACCGATGATCAGGCCGAGGACCTCGTCGTCGTCGAGGACGACACGGGTCCACGCGGAGCTCGGCTTGACGTCGGTCTCGGCGACCCCGTAGGTGGTCGGCTGCACGAACTGTTCCTGGCCCGGCTTGAGCGTCAGGGAGTTGGCCGCGGCAGCGGTCTTCGCGGAGAGTTCTTCCAGGCGCAGGTCGGACATGCGGCCAGGGTAACGGTGCTGACCCTGCGGAAGCCAGTGGCGACGGCAGACCGAGACCGCACCGTTGTCGCGGCGGAACCGGGCGGCCGACCGGCGGGTGCTGCTCACGGCATGACGTCACCCGAGTTCGGGCCGAGCGTCTGCCCGGTGTACAGGTCACCCGCCGGGGACGACGCGAGGAGCAGGGCGGTCGGCGCGACCTCGGCCGGGATGCCGAAGCGTCCGATCGGCAGCTCGGCGGCCTTGTCGGTCCGCCACTGCTGGGTCATCCGGTCCGTCATCGGGGAGACGATCGGGCCGGGTGCGATCGCGTTGACGAGCACACCCCGCCCGCTCCACTCGATCGCGGCGCTCTTCGTCAGCGCGATGACGCCGGCCTTCGCTGCCGCGTAGTGCGCGACCTCGGAACCGCCCTTGATCGCCAGCTGCGAGGCGAGGTTGATGATGCGCCCGTGCCCGTCGCGGAGCATCCGCCGACCGACTGCTCGCATCACCAGGAAGACCCCGGTCAGGTCGATCGCGATGACACGCGCCCAGTCCGCCGTGGTGAGTTCCTCGAGCGGCGCCTGCGAGAGCACGCCGGCGGCGTTCACCAGGACCTGGATCCCACCGGACTCCTCGTCGACCGACGCCACGGCGGCCTCGACCCGGTCCTCGTCGGTGACGTCGAGCACGATGGTCCGGACGCCCAGCCGCTCGGCGAGGTCCGCCAGGCCGTCGGCGTCGAGGTCGGCGGCGACGACCCGCGCTCCTGCGGCGACGAAGGTCTCCACGATCGCGAGCCCGATGCCGCTCGCACCGCCCGTCACGAGCGCGGTCGTCCCGGTGAGGTCGAACACCGTCCGGTCTGGCATCAGTCGGCCATCAGGATCGTCAGGCCGCCGTCGACGACGAGTTCCTGCCCGGTGACGTAGCGCGCCTCGTGGCTGAGCAGGAACCGGATGGCCGCGGCGGCCTCCTCGGCGTGGCCGACACGACCCCACGGGATCCGAGCACCCGCGGCGGCGAGGCCCGCCGGACCGAGCGAGTTCTGGGCGTCCGAGGACTGCGGCGTCTCGATGAGCCCCGGGATGATGGTGTTCACCCGGATCCCACGCGGTGCCAGTTCGGCCGCCGCACTCCGGGCGAGGCCGATCACCGCCGCCTTGCACGCGGCGTAGTGGCTGTGCGCGACCCAGCCGTACACCCCGCCCGCGATCGACGAGACGGCCACCATCGACCCGCCCCGGTCGAGGTGTCGGGCGCCGGCCCGGAGCGTGCGCATCACACCGTGCAGGTCCACCTGCAGGATGTCGTCCCACGCCGCGTCGGTCATGGTGTCGAGCGGCTGCCGACGGAGCACCCCCGCTCCCGCCACGACGTGGTCGACGCGCCCCCAGCGGTCGACGGCCGCCTGGAACACGGCGTCGACGTCCTCGGTGCTGCGGACGTCCGCGGTGACCGTCAGCGCGCTGCCACCGGCCGCCTCGACGGCGTCGACGACGGGTGCGGGATCGTGCGGGTCACCCGCGAAGACGGGGATGACGATGTTCGCGCCGTACTCGGCGAGCTGCACGGCGAGGGCCGCGCCGATCCCGCTCGCGGCGCCGGTGATGACGACCACGCTCCCCGAGAACTCGGAGTACACGCCTGCCGGTGTCGTGGCGCTCAATGCTCGATCACCGCCACGCGCTTCGTCGCGAGCATGATCAGGCCGGAGAGGACCATGCCGCCCGCACCGACGATGAGGGCTGCCGGGCCGAGCCCGATGCTCCCGGCGACGAGGGCCGTCAGCACCGCCGAGCCGATGATGGTGCCGGGCTGTCCCATCGCGGTGACGAACGCGGACCCGGTCGCGCGGCAGCTCGAGTCGAAGCACTCCGCCTGCAGGAAGAGCAGCGACGCGTACGGTCCGAGCAGGAAGAACAGCGTCAGCATGTACGTGACGAGGACGTAGCCGAAGTCGTCCGGCCCGAGCACGAAGAGGGTCCAGCACACACCGGCGAGCACCCAGCCCACGACGATCGTGGTCTTGCGGCCGATGATGTCGCCGAGCCAGCCGTGGAACAGGTAGCCCGCGGCGCCTACCACGTTGGACAGCACGATGATGAGCAGCGACATGCTCGGGTCGACACCCTTGACGCCCTCGAGCATCGTCGTCCCGAGCACGCTCGTGGTGGTGATGCCGAAGTAGTTCACGATCCAGGCGATCGAGAGCACGACGGTGTTGCGTGCGTACCGTCGGCCGAAGATCGCCCGCAGCGGGTTCGGACCCTCGTCGACGATGCCGAAGCGGGCGGCGACCTCGGCGGCCTCCTCGGTGCGACCGGACTTCCGCAGCTGCCGCAGGTAGGTGTTCAGACGGTGCTGCGGCGTCTCCTTGATGCCCTTGCGCAGGAACAGCACGAAGAGCGCCGGGACGGTGGCGATGAGGAACGCGAGCCGCCAGGACTCCTGTCCGAACAGCCCGTTGATGCCGGCGATGAACGCGGCCGCGAGGAGCGCGCCGATCGGCCACCCGGTCTGGACGAGGCTGTAGAAGAAGCCGCGACGCTTCTTGACGCCCTCGAGCTCGGTGAGCGCGAAGACCTCGTTGAGGTAGGTGGAGTTGACCGACTGCTCGGCCATCCCGAAGCCGCTCAGGGCCCGGAAACCGACGAGCGAGGCGACCCCCGTCGACGCCGCCGTCAGCAGCGAGGACAGGGCCGCGCCGCCGATCGTGATCATCATGCCCCGGCGCCGACCGAGTCGGTCCACGAACAGACCGACGAGGACGACGACGACGAAGACCCCGACGCTCACGAGGGTGTTCGCCAGCAGGGCGGTCTGCTCGTTCCACCCGAAGTCCTCGGCGATGCGGGGGAGGAGCGTGCCGAACATGATGAAGTCGTAGACGGCGAGGGTCCAGGCGAAGAACGCCAGCGTCGCGCCGCGCTTGGTCTCCTTCGGCCCGATCGTCGGGAACGTCCCGGTGGCGAGCTCGAGGTCCTCGGGCTCGTGGATGGTCGTGGTGGACATGGTCTTCCTCTCGGTACGGCGGTGCGGCGCTGCGACGGTGTCGCGGCGCGGGCTGACGGGCGGAGGCGGAGCGTCGGTGCGGTCAGGGGTGTCCGGTCGGGGATGAGCCCCGGCCATGGGCGTCGAACGCCGCGTGGATGCGGTCGTCCGGGGCGTCGAGGGCGAGCAGCGCGGCCAGCAGGAGGCGCGCCTTGAGGCCGTCGAGGGTGCCGGCGGGGACGAGTCCGGCGCCGAGCAGGTCGATCTCGCCGCCCGCGAAGCCGTACGTCGTCGTGAGCGTCGCGCCGGCGCCGGTCCGCGACGCCAGCACGACCGGCATCTGCGCGGCGAGTGCGCGGACGGCATCGACCGTGCGCTCGGCGACGTGCCCGCCGCCGAAGCCCTCGATGACCGCGCCGCGGTACCCGAGTCCGTCCAGGGTCGACAGGACCCGGCCGTCGTCAGCGAGGGTGACCCGCTGCAGGGCCACCGGGGGCAGCGGGGCGACGCGTGTGGTGAGCGCGGGCACTCGGGCCGCCGGAGCGTGGAAGACGGGCGAGCCCTCGGTGACCCGTCCGAGCGGACCGGAACCCGGAGAGGTGAAGGCGCCGGTCGACGAGGTGTGCGTCTTGCGGACCGCCCTGGCGGCGTGCACCTCGTCGTCGAGCACGACGAGGACACCGCGTCCCGCTGCTGCCGGTGCCGCGGCCACGTTCACGGCCGCCAGCAGGTTCGCCGGACCGTCCGCACCGGGCGAGGAGGCGTGGCGCATCGCTCCGGTGACGACGAGGGGCTCGGGGCGGTCCCACGCGAGGTCGAGCAGGTACGCGGTCTCCTCGATGGTGTCCGTGCCCTGCGACAGCACGACGCCCGAGGCTCCGGAGCCGACGGCGTCCCGCGCGGCGTCGAGCGCGCGCTGCACGTCGTCGAAGTCGAGCGAGGGAGAGGGCACCATGCCGAGCTGGCGGGCCTCGACCCGTGCGACCTGCGCGATGGCCGGCACACCGGCGAGGAGGTCACGGGCTGCGATCCGCGGGACGGCGCCGGAACCGCGCGGATCGCCGGAGCCGCGCGGATCGCCCGAGGTGACGCTCGCGATGGTCCCGCCGAGGGCGAGGTACACGATCCGCGGGAGCGTGGGGTCCGTCACGGCCGGGTGTCCTTTCGTCGATCGACCGCGCGGGCGAGGCTGCGGTGTTCCCAGTCGGTGTCGTCACGCGGGTCGGCCCTGCGGACGCGGGTCGCGACGGCCGACCAGTCGGTGCGCCCGGCTCCGACCTGTTCGACCGCGTCCAGGACGCCGTCGACGCCCTGCGCCACGACGCGCTTGCCGGTCGGCCCGACGATCACGAGGCGGACGGTGCCCGGGACCTCGTGGACACGGATCCGGTCGTCCGCGAAGAGCCGGGTCGCCCAGGCGGCCAGCCGGAGCTGCGCCCGCTTGCGCGCGGCCGGGGAGTCCTCGACACCGGCGGCGTACCAGTCACGGTTCCCGCCGTTGCCGCCACATCCGCCGCACATCAGGACTCGCGTGGACGCTCGGGCTGCGCGAACGGGAATCGGACGCGGAAGTCGTCGGCGATCTCGTTCATCGTGACGAACCGGACGCCCTCGTGGCCCCTGATGTACTCGATGAGCCGCTCGATCATGAGCAGGACCTGCGGGCGCCCGGAGACGTCGGGGTGGATCGTGATCGGGAAGACGGCGTAGTCGAGTTCGCGGTACACCCAGTCGAACTGGTCCTTCCACATCTGCTCGACGTCGCGCGGGTTGACGAAGCCGTGGCTGTTCGGGCTCGACTTGATGAACATCATCGGGGGCAGGTCGTCGACGTACCAGTTCGCCGCGATCTCGACGAGGTCGATCTCGCTCCCGTGGACGAGCGGCGTCATCCACGTGTGCGGGTCCTGCGAGTAGTCGATCGGTGTCCACTGGTCGCCGACGATCGAGTAGTAGGGGACGAAGTCCTTGTGCTGCTGACTGTGGTCGTAGCTGAACCCGAACTTCTCCAGGAGTGTGGGCGTGTAGCTGCTCAGTTCCCACCACGGAGCGACGTAGCCCGTCGGCTGCCGACCCGTGAGCCGGGTGATCAGCTCGACCGAGCGCTCCATCACCGCGTCCTCCTGCGCCTCGGTCATCGCCACCGGGTTCTCGTGGCTGTACCCGTGCGCACCGATCTCGTGGCCGGCGTCGAACAGGGCCTTGCACTCGTCCGGGAAGGTCTCGAGCGAGTGGCCGGGGATGAACCAGGTCGCTGCGATGTCGGCGCGGTCGAACACCTTCTGCAGACGCGGCACACCGGTGCGCCCCGCGAAGATCCCGCGCTGGATGTCCGAGGGGGAATCCGCCCCGCCGTAGGAGCCGAGCCAGCCCGCGACCGCGTCGATGTCGACGCCGAAGGACACGAAGATCTCTTTCACCATGGGACACCGTCTCTCATCGTTGCTGCAATTCGTGCAATCGTTTGCATTGCCCGGAATCCTGACACCCGACTGTTTCGACCGACGTCCAGCCGTGTAACCAGTGTGTTTCGGATCCTCCGGGCCGTCGTCGGTCGAGGTGCTCGCAAACGTTCGCGCCGCACGGTGTCACGACGATCCGTCACATAGACTCGACGGATGGGCAGTGCAGGCGACGACCCGGCCGGACACGGTCAGCAGGATCGTCGTGGTGACGTGAACCTCCAGGCCATCGCCGCGCTCGCCGGCGTGCACGTCTCGACGGCGTCGCGCGTGCTCCGACAGGCGGAGCCGACCAAGGGGTGGAGCGACTCGGCGCAGCGGGTGATCGCGGCGGCGGCCGAGCTCGGGTACCGCCCCAACCGGATCGCAGCGTCGCTCCGGACCCGGCGGTCGAACACCATCGGCGTCGTGATGCCGCGGCTCGCCGACACGGTCATCGCGACGATCTGCCAGTCCGTCGAGTCGGCTGCCCGCTCCGCCGGGTACCAGCTCCTGCTCACGACGCCCCCGGACGACATGGGCGCGCAGCTGGACGCGGTCGACTTCCTGCTCTCCCGACAGGTCGACGGCCTCATCGTCAGTTCGCTCCACCTGTCGTCCCCGAACCCGCGGCTGACGGACCTCCCCGTGCCGGTCATCGCGACGAACCGCCACCCCGGGGACTGGATGCCCGCGGTGGTCGGTGACGACGTCGAGGGCGGCCGGATGGCCACGGAACACCTGCTCGCTTTGGGGCACCGCCGCATCGGCGTCATCGCCGGTCCGCGCCACGCCAGCACCGCCGTGGAGCGGGTGGCCGGGTTCCGTCTGGCACACGAGCGACGGGACCTCGTCGTCGACGACGCGCTCGTCGTCCACAGCGACTTCGAGGTCGAGGGAGGCGTCGTCGGCGCGCACACGCTGCTCTCGCTGTCGGACCCGCCGACCGCGATCTTCGCCGTCAACGACACCGCGGCGATCGGCGTGATGGGCGCTGCACGGCAACGCGGCCTCCGCGTGCCCGACGACCTGTCGATCGTCGGCTACAACGACATCTCCGTCGTGGCGCAGCTGCCCACACCCATGACGACCGTGCACTCACCGACCGCCCTGATGGGCACCGTGGCGGTGGAGCGACTGCTCGCGGCGATCGGCGACGGGACACTGCAGGGTGCGACGCTCCCGGTCTCGCTCGTCGTGCGGTCGTCGACGGGGCATCCGGCGGGCTGACCCGGCACAGGGCACCCGGACCGGACCACGCGAGCGGGCGCCAGAGCGGCGGACGCTGGCCCACCCGCCGGGTACCCGGGCGGGGTCGCGGTATCGTCGCGGCATGGCAGAGCATCGACGCGGAGCGAACCTCCCGTCGATCGGCGGGTTCAACCGCACCGTGGTCCTCGACGCCGTCCGCCGCTCGCCCGACGGCCTGAGCCGCGTCGAGCTCGCCGCCCGCACCGGCCTGAGTGCGCAGACCGTGTCGAACGTCACCCGGTTCCTGATCGATGCCGGGATGATCGTCGAGTCCGGCACCGTCGTCTCGGGCCGCGGCAAGCCCCGCACCATCCTGCGGCTCGAGCCCGGCAGCCGGTACGCGGTCGGCGTGCACGTCGACCCGGCCGTCGTCACCTACGTGCTGCTCGACCTCGCCGGCACGGTCGTCGCTGCGTCCACGACCTCGACCCCCACCGCCGACGACCCGTCCCAGGTGGTGCGCACCATCGCCTCGGCCGTCGACGGGCTCGTCGCCGACGCCGGGGTGGCCGTCGACAGCGTGCTCGGCGTCGGGATCGCGAGCCCCGGACCCATCGACGTCGAGGCGGGCATCGTGGTCGACCCGCCGTTCCTGCCGCGGTGGCGGGACGTGCCCCTGCGCGACGCGCTCGCCGAGGCCACGGGCTACCCGGTGCTGCTCGAGAAGGACGTCACGGCCGCCGCGGTCGGTGAGATGTTCCTGGCGGGGGAGTCCTCGGCCCGCAACTTCGCGTTCGTGTACTTCGGCACCGGGTTCGGCGTCGGGCTCGTCGTCGACCACGAACCCGTGCGCGGGGTGGGGTCGAACGCGGGCGACGCCGGACACATCATGGTCGACCAGGGGGCGCTCGCGGGCACCCCGGACGGCTCGGGCACGCGTGGCGAGGTCGGCGCTGCCGTCGCGCCGGACCGGCTGGTGCGGGTCGCGCGGTCGCGGGGCCTGGCGTTGTCCGGCGGCGGCGTGGGCGCCGAGGCCGGCGCCGCCGACGATGTCAACGACGCCGAGGCCGACGATGCCGGCGGCGCCGAGGCCGTCGCCGCCGACGCCACGGACAGCGGCGCCACCGACGTCGACGCCGTGGACGCCGCGTGGGACGAACTCGCAACGGCGATCGCTGGCGGGGACGACACCGCCGTCACGCTCGCGGCCGATGCCGGCACCGTCATGGGCAACGCCGTCGTCCTCATCGTCAACCTGCTCGACATCGACCGCGTGGTGTTCGGCGGCCCGTTCTGGTCGCGCATCGCGAGTGCGGCGCTGCCCGCGGCGCGTGCAGCCATCGTCGGGTCGCCGCTGCTCGTGCCGAAGCACCCGGTGCAGGTGGTCGAGAGTGACCGCGGTGCCGACGTCGCCGCCGTGGGTGCCGCCTGCCTGGTGCTCGACGCCGCGCTCTCGCCGCGGGCCAGCACCCTGCTCATCCGGCGCTGACGACCCCGGCAACGAGACGGGCCCGATCCGTGGGCACCGCCCCGGCCCGCTACGCTGCGATCCGACGCACCCGCCGTGGGTGCGGGGACGACGGGGGACACATGACGGACAGCGGCACGGACAGTACGGACAGCACGGACAGCACCGACGGCACGATGGATCCGCGGTGGGCGAGGGTGCGCCCGCTCGTCTTCCGCACGATCATCGGCGCGGTCGTCGCCGCCGGGCTCGTCGGGATCGCCGCGGTGCTCCTCGGCGACTTCGGCATGGTCGCGGTCCAGCTGCTCCTGACGATCGTCGTGGTGGTCGTCTTCGCACTGCTGTCCTGGTACGACGCCGACGTGTCGTCCCGGCGGTCGGGGATCTTCGCGTTCGCGAGCATCGCCACGTCGATGTACCTGCTCGTCGCCGGCCTGTACAAGGTGTGGATCGTGCCGACGGGGCCGGACGGTGACGGCATCTGGTACGTCCTGGAGCACTTCTGGCACTGGATCTGGCTCGTCGGCGTCGCCCGGGTGGCGCTCCTGCACGTCCACCTGCTGCTCGTGATCCACCGCCGCTACCCGACGCCCGTCCTGCAGGTCGTCGCGAAGACCACCGTCGGCGTCATCGCCCTGCTCGCGCTGCTGCTCTCGATCCCGCTGCTCGCGCCGGACGTCGACTACGCGCGGGGCTACTGGCGGCTCGTCTGGGTGGTGGTGATCCTCGACCTGCTCGGTACCGTCGTGGTGCCCCTCAGCAACGCGCTGTTCCGGCCCCGAGCGCCCCGGTCATCGGCGACGTGGCCGGTGCCCGACCAGCAGCCGGCGTGGGGTGCGACGCCGACGCCCGCCGCTCCGGAGCCCGAGGCTGCCGTGCCCGAAGCGCCCGCGCCGCCCGCGCCCGCACCTGCACTGCACCCTGAGCTCGCCCCGGCACCGACGCCCGAGCCCGGCACGGTCGTCGCGTCCGACGGCCGTCGGTACGCGGCCCGTCCGACGGCCTCCCGCGCGCTGGCCTGGCCCCGCTACGTCGACGGCACGCCCCTGCCCGCGCTGCCCGACGGGACGCCCGACTTCTCGGAGGTCACCGAGCGCTGACACCCCGGGCAACGAGTGTGCAGAAGACGTCGGGTTCGCCGTGCGGACCCGGCGTCTTCTGCGCACCGGGTGCGGTGGGCTGTGCCCACGGCGGACGGGAGGCGCGGTGCGGGCCCGCCCCGAGCCTCCAGGCCGACACGTCGCGCGTCCAGCGCGCCGGGCGCGACCTGGGACACCGCCCGTTCACCGGGCGGCCACCGGCCGGTCGCGTGGATGCTGAACAGTCGTGCAGGTCTTCAGCCCGATCGCCCCCGAGAAGGACCCTGCATGCGCGCTCCTGCCCTGCGCCCACCCACACTCCGCATCGGCGCGGCCGTCGCGACTGCCCTGGTCGTCGCCGCCGGTGTCGTCACCGCCAGCCCGGCCCTCGCCGCCGTCGGTGACGACGACCCGTCCGTCGGTGCCGTCGCCGCGAACGGCCTCGTCGTCAACGAGGTCGAGTCGAACGCCGACGACACCGATTGGGTGGAGCTCGAGAACACCTCGGACGCCGCGATCGACCTGACCGGGTACGCGTTCCTCGACTCCGACAACTCGCACGACGCGTACGTGCTCCCCAGCGGCTCGACGATCGCCGCCGGCGGGTACTTCGTCGTCGACCAGCTGTCCGCGACCGCCCCCGGCTTCGACTTCGGGCTCGGTGGTGCCGACACTGCGCGCCTCTACGACCCTGCCGGCGACCTGGTGCTCCGGTACGCCTGGACGACCCACGCGGGTGTCACCTACGGCCGCTGCGCCGACGGTGTCGGGCCGCTCGTGGACACCACGGCGTCGACCAAGGGGGCTGCGAACGACTGCTCCTCACCCGTGCGGATCAACGAGGTCGAGTCGCAGGACGGCACCCCCGGCGACTGGGTGGAGCTGACCAACACCGGCAGCACCACCGTCGACCTGGGCGGGTACGTGCTGCGCGACAACGACGACGACCACGCGTACACGATCCCCGCGGGTACGACCGTCGCGGCCGGGGGCTTCACCGTCCTCGACGAGGCGGCGTTCGGCTTCGGACTCGGCGAGGCGGACTCCGCGCGGCTGTTCGACGCCCGCGGCGCGGTCGTCGACTCGACCTCGTGGACGGCGCACGCGACCACGACGTACGGCCGCAACCCCGACGGCACCGGGGACTTCGCCGAGACGGCAGCACCCACGAAGGGCGCGGCGAACCGGTTCGCCGGCGTCGTCACCGCCGAGGCCTGGCCCGGCGGCCCGGACGAGACCGTGCTCGACGACGAGGACACCTTCACCGGTGACCTGAGCGGCCTCGACTGGACGACCTCGACGACCTCGCGGGACGGGCAGCTCTGGGCCGTGCAGAACGGCGACGGCCTGCTCTACCACCTGACCTCGGACGGCGCGGGCGGCTGGGCACCGTCGAACGCCGCGGGCACCGACCTGCGCTACGCCGACGGCACGGGCACCCCGGACGCCGAGGGCGTGACCGTCACGAGCGACGACCCCGGCGCCGTCTACGTGTCGACCGAGCGCAACAACGACGTGTCGAGCACGAGCCGCCCGTCGGTCCTGCGCTACGCCACGACCGACGGCTCCGAGGCCACCCTGCGGGCCACCGACGAGTGGAACCTCGCCGCGGACTTCCCCGGGCTCGGCGCGAACGCCGGGCTCGAGGGCGTCACCTGGATCCCGGACACCTGGCTCACCGCGCACGGCTTCACCGACGAGCGCACCGGCGCCGCCTACGCACCGTCGCGCTACGCCGGACACGGCGAGGGGCTGTTCTTCGTCGGGGTCGAGGGCACCGCGAGCGTGTACGCCTACGCCCTGATGGACGACGGGTCCTCGGCGCGCATCGCCACGATCGCGACCTCGCTCGCTGTCGTCGCCGACGTGCAGTTCGACCCGACGCTCGACGCGCTCTGGGTGGTCTGCGACGACGTGTGCTCCGGCCGGACCGCGCTGTACGAGGTGACCGACGGGGCCTTCAGCGCCTCGACGCTGTACGAGGCACCCTCGGCCGCCGACCGCACGCTCGCCAACGAGGGCTTCGCGATCTCGGGCGTCTGCACCGACGGGGAGCGCGCGACCTTCTCCGCCGACGACAACGACACGGACGGGTTCTCGCTGCGGACGGGGACGTACCCGTGCGAGGGCGGCGACACCGACCCGGGCACGGAGCCCACGCCGACGCCGATCCCGTCTCCGGGCGACGGCGGCACGACGCCGACCCCGACTCCGGGTGGGACGCCCACCGCGGTCCCGACCCCTGGTCCGTCGGCTGCGCCGGTCGCCCCGGTGGCGCCGTCGGAGTCGGTGTTGACGGAGGCGAACCGTGGTGGGGTCTCGGCTCCGGCGTCGGCTCGTGCGGGGGAGACCATCACGGTGACGGTGGGTACTGCGTCTGCCGGTGACACGGTGAACGTGTGGTTGTTCTCGGAGCCGACGCTGATCGGCACGGCTGTGGTCGCTGCTGACGGGACGGTCCGGGTGACGATCCCTGCCGACACGGTGGCTGGTGCGCACCGCCTCGCGGTGACGGCTGCGGACGGCACGCTGATCGGGTGGACCCCGATCACGATCACCGCGGACGGGCAGCTCGCGTTCACGGGCGCCGCAGGGATGGGTGCCTGATCGTGCGTCGCCGCCGTCGGGCTGCGGCGGCGGAGTAGTCCCCACGCCCCACGTCGGGGCGATGAGTGTGCAGAAGACGTCGGGTTCGCGGTGCGGACCCGACGTCTTCTGCTCACCATGCGCGGTGGGCGCGACCGCGCGGCGGACGGGAGGCGCGGTGCGGGGCCGCCCCGCGCCTCCAGGCCGCGGGTGGCTGCGTTCAGTGCTCGGTGCCGTGCATGGTCTGGGTGTCGTCCTGACCGGGGATGGCGTCCTTCGTGGTCCAGCCGTACCAGCGGCCGTCGATCTCGGTGACCGCGCGACCGTCGCCGCAGGTGACGAGGCCCTTGGTCGGAAGACGCTCCGGCAGGAAGTCGGCGGTCATCGCCGTGCCGCCGTATGACGTGTCGAGCGGGGTGCAGGCGTCCACGTCCACGCCGTCCTTCGAGGCGAACCCGATGACGTACCCGGGCTGCGAGACGTGGAGGCGGACGTCGATGTCCTTCGCGTCCTTCGGCACCCACTTCGGCATGAAGAAGGCCAGGTCCTCGGACTCCCCGGAGTGCGGGGCGTCGGAGTACGTGTCGAAGTGCTTCTGCGGCGTCTTGTTCGGCACCATGTCCTGGATCGCGCTGCAGCCGGCGGTGAGCAGCAGGGCGGACACCGCAGCCGTGGTGGCGAGGGCGATCCGGAGGGTGCGGCGAGCGGTGGTGGGGCGCGTGTCGGTGCTCATGGATCCAGTCTCACGACGGACGCGTCGCTGAAACATCACGTGCGCACCCGGATGTGGTCGGGGGTTACCCCCACCCGCCACGCCGGGCCACCCGTCGGTGATCGGCCCGCGCACCCCGTCGTGACGCCGCAGTATCGTCGGGGCATGCAGCAGGAGATCCTCCGGTACACCGCGTTCGCCGCCGAGCCGGGCGGCGGCAACCCCGCAGGGCTCGTGCTCGACGCGGCCGGACTGTCCGACGACCAGATGCTCGCGGTCGCCCGGCAGGTCGGGTACCCCGAGACCGCCTTCGTCGTGGGTGCGACGGCGACCGGGCCGCGGGTCCGCTACTTCTCGCCGAGCGCCGAGGTGCCGTTCTGCGGGCACGCCACCGTCGCGCTGGCCGTCGCGCTGGCCGAGCGCGAGGGGCCGGGCCGCCGGGTGTTCACGACCCTGGCCGGCGAGGTCACGCTCGATGCCACCGTCGGTGCGGACGGCTCGGTGCTGGTCGCGATGACGAGCGTCGAGCCGGCGACACGGGACATCGACCCGGTTCTGCTGGTGCGGCTGTTCGACCTGCTCGGGCTCTCGGCCGCGGACATCGCTCCGGGGTTCCCGGTGCTGGAGTCCTTCGCCGGCAACTGGCACCCGGTGCTCGTGCTGCACGACTACGAGCTGTTCCACCAGTTCCGGTTCGCGCCGGGGCCCCTGGCCGAGCTCAAGCGCGAGGCCGGCTGGGCGGGGACCGTCACGGTGCTGCACCGCACCGGCGACCGGGAGTACGAGGCGCGCAACCTGTTCCCCGCCGGACGCATCACCGAGGACCCGGCGACGGGATCGGCAGCGGCGTCGACCGGGGCGTACCTGCGGCAGATCGGTGCGGTGCAGCCGGGCGACCGCATCACGATCCGGCAGGGGCGGCACGTCGGGCGTCCGAGTCTGCTGCTCGTGGACGTGCCCGAGGCCGGCGGGATCACGGTGAGGGGGAGCGCGACGCCGATCTCCTGACGGACGTTCCTTCCCAGAACGCACGCGATGAAGCGGAATCGGGCGTCCCTGGTCGAAACTTCCGACCCGGTACGCCCGATTCGACCCGGTGCGCCCGAATCCGCCAGGCAACCCCTTGACACGGTTAAGTCAATACGGTGGACTAATCCTGCGCGCGGGCGATGGTGCCCGCGGACATCACCCGTGCAAAGGAGCACCGATGAAACGCACCCGCATCATCGCCGGACTCGCAGCTGTGGCCGTGGCCGCAGTCGGTCTGGCTGGCTGCTCGAGCTCGGGGTCCGCCTCGAGCGACACGATCAAGATCGCGTACCAGAAGTTCGGCGCCTTCCAGCAGCTCGACGCCCAGATGAAGGTCGTCAAGAAGCAGTACGAGAAGGACAACCCGGGCAAGAAGGTCACCCTCGTGCCCATCCAGGCGCAGGGCAACGACTACTACACCAAGCTCGCGCTCATGAACAAGGCGCCGGCCACGGCCCCGGACGTCATGTACGAGGACACGTTCCTCGTCAAGGCCGATGCCGAGGCGGGCTACCTGCTGCCACTCGACAAGTACACGGACAAGTGGGACGAGTGGGACCAGTTCTTCGACAACGCCAAGCAGGCCGGGCAGGGTGACGACGGCAAGATCTACGGCGTCCCCATGGGCACCGACACCCGAGCCCTCTGGTACAACAAGGACATCTTCAAGAAGGCCGGGCTCGACGTCCCGTGGAAGCCGAAGACGTGGGACGACGTGCTCGCGGCGGCGAAGACCATCAAGGAGAAGCAGCCCGACGTCATCCCGTTCAACATCTACTCGGGCAAGGCGCAGGGCGAGGCCTCGACCATGCAGGGCTTCGAGATGCTCCTGTACGGCGCCGACGGCTCCGGCAACACCCTGTACAAGGACAAGAAGTGGGTCACCGGCTCGAAGCAGTTCGAGGACTCGCTCAAGTTCGTGAAGGACGTCTACCAGGGCGGCCTCGGCCCGACACCGCAGCAGGCGCTCGACACGAACGTCGGCACGACCATCGCCCAGACGTGGCTGCCGAAGGGCAAGCTCGCGATCGACCTGGACGGTTCGTGGCAGTCCGGCACGTGGCTGAAGTCCGGCACGGCGCCGTGGCCCGAGTGGAACGACGTGATGGGCCAGGCACCCATGCCGACCCAGAACGGGCAGGCTCCCGGCTACAACTCGATGTCCGGCGGCTGGACCCTGGCGGTCGGCGCGAAGTCGAAGAACCCGCAGGCGGCGTTCGACTTCATCACGAGCTTCCTCGACAAGGACGGTTCGCTCAAGTACGACACCGAGAACAGCCAGATCGCCGTCCGGAAGGACGTCGCGGACGACCCGGAGTACACGGCGGCGAACCCGACGTTCAAGTTCTTCTCGGGGCTGGTGGAGAACACCAACTTCCGCCCGGCGACGAGTGACTACTCGCAGGTGTCCAACGCGATCCAGGTCGCGATGGAAGCGGTCATGACCGGTCAGCAGTCGCCGAAGGACGCGGCTGCCGCCTACGACAAGGCCGTCACGCAGGTGGTCGGCAAGGAGAACACCGTCTCCGCTGGTTGACGGTCCGTCACCCACTGACGGACGGGAGGCGCGGGGCGGTCCCGCACCGCGCCTCCCATCCGTCCTTCCCCACCTTCGGAACCCCTCCGCACCCGGAAGGCACCCATCGTGTCCAGCACCCCCCTCGCGCCGACGCTGTCGGCGCCCGGTGCGCCGAAGCGCACCGATCCACCCGTGCCGCGCAAGCGGCGACCACTGCGGAACGTCGGACGAGCCGTCCCGCTCCTGCCCGCCCTGGTCCTGCTCGTCATCTTCCTGCTCGGCCCCGTCATCTCGTCGTTCTACGGGTCGTTCACCAACTCGGCCCTGACCGGTGCGAGCGCGGCCGACCAGCAGTTCGTCGGCTTCCAGAACTACGTCGAGCTGTTCCAGGACCCGGACTTCCCGAAGTCCGTGATCCTGACCATCGTCTTCCTGCTGGCCTCGGCCGTGGTGGGGCAGAACGTGCTCGGGCTCGGCCTGGCGCTGCTGATGCGCTCGGCGAACAAGGCCGTGCGGGCGATCGTCGGCACCTTCGTGGTGGCGGCGTGGGTCCTGCCCGAGATCGTGGCGTCCTTCGCGGCGTACGCGTTCTTCAACGACGAGGGGACGCTCAACACGTTCCTCGCGTCCATCGGGATCACCGGCGCGAACTGGCTCTACACGTACCCGATGCTCGCCGTGATCCTGGCGAACATCTGGCGCGGCACCGCGTTCTCGATGCTCGTCTACTCGGCCGCCGTGCAGGAGGTCCCCGAGGAGATCACCGAGTCCGCCGAGGTCGACGGCGCCACCGGCTGGCAGCGGCTCGTCTACATCACGCTCCCGGTGATCCGCCGGAGCATCTCGACGAACCTCATGCTCACGACGCTGCAGACCCTGTCGGTCTTCACGCTGATCTTCGTGATGACCGGCGGCGGCCCGGGCACGAACTCGTCGACCCTGCCGATCCTGGCGTACCAGGAGGCGTTCAAGTTCTCGCAGCTCGGCTTCGGGACCGCGATCGCGACCATCCTGCTCGTGGTGGGGGCGGTCTTCTCGATCATCTACATCCGAGCCCTCAAGCCGGAGGTGGACTGATGGCCATGACAGCCCCGTCCCTCGACCAGACCACGACCCGATCGGTGACCGCACCGGGGTCGATGCACATGACCTCGCCGCGCGGCCGCACCATGCGGTGGGTGTCGAACGTCGTGCTGCTCGTCATCGCGGTGTGCTTCGCGGTGCCGCTGCTCTGGCTCGTGCTCGCCTCGTTCGACACCCAGGCGTCGCTGTCGGTGAAGCTGCCGTCGCAGTTCACGCTCGACAACTTCGCCAAGGTGCTCACCCCCGAGCTGTCGTTCATCCCGCTCGCGAACAGTCTGCTGCTCTCCGGCGGCACCGCGGTCGTCACCGTGGTGTTCGCCCTGCTGGCCGCGTACCCGCTGTCCCGCTACAAGATGCGCGTCAACAAGCCGTTCCTGTACAGCATCCTGTTCGGCACCGGCCTGCCGATCACCGCGATGATGGTGCCCGTCTACGCGCTGTTCGTGTCGCTCAACCTGATCGACAACGTGTGGGGCTGCATCTTCTTCCTCGCCGCCACCAGCTTGCCGATGGCGATCTGGATGGCGAAGAACTTCATGGACTCGGTGCCGATCTCGCTCGAAGAGGCGGCGTGGACCGACGGCGCCTCGATGCTCACCACCCTGACCCGCATCGTGATCCCGCTCATGCGTCCGGGCATCGCGGTCGTGTTCATCTTCGTGTTCATCCAGGCGTGGGGGAACTTCTTCGTCCCGTTCGTCCTGCTGCTCTCGCCCGAGAAGGTGCCCGCCGCGGTGAGCATCTTCAACTTCTTCGGGCAGAACGGGGCCGTGGCGTACGGCCAGCTCGCCGCGTTCTCGATCGTCTACTCCGTGCCCGTCATCGCCCTCTACGTGATCGTGTCCCGAGGCCTCGGCGGCGGCAACGCCCTCGCCGGTGGCATCAAGGGCTGACGCCGGCCCCACCCCCGCAAGACACCGGTGTTCGCGCGTCGAACACCCGCGAACCGCGGTTCGATCCGCGAACACCGGTGTTCCGCGAACCAGAAAGGAAGCACATGCACCAGGACGAACCGCTCGTCGAGGCCCGGATCGCCCGCCTCGTGCGCGACCGTGTCGACCCCGCCGTCCTCCGTCGCTCGGCGCCGGTGACGATCGAGGCGTGGGAGGTGCCGGGCGAACCGGTGCCGTTCGACGCCGCCGTGGGCGAGACGTACACACCGTTCACGGTGGGGTCGCACTGGGGCGGGCGCCCGTGGGGCACGACGTGGTTCCGGGTGACCGGTACCGTGCCGGCGGACTTCGGCACCGCGCAGGGGACCACCGCCGAGCTCCTCGTCGACCTGGGGTTCACCAAGCGGCAGCCCGGGTTCCAGGCCGAGGGACTCGCGTTCCGCGCCGACGGCTCCACGATCAAGGCGATCGAGCCGCGGAACGACACCGTGCCGCTCGAGGTCGGCCCGGGGGAGTCCTTCGAGCTCTGGATCGAGGCCGGGGCGAACCCCGACATCGGCGGCGACTCGTTCCAGGGGGCGACGCCGCTCGGCTCGCGCTCCACCGCCGGCGACGACCCCATCTACCGCCTGAAGGCCCTGGAGGTCGTCGAGCGGGACGACACCGTGTGGGAACTGCAGCAGGACCTCTGGGTGCTGCGCGGGCTGATGGCCGAGCTCCCCACCGACGGCACCCGCGGCGCCGACATCCTGCGCGCGCTCGAACGGGCCGCCGACGCCCTGGACCCGGACGACGTCGCCGGTACCGCCGCGGACGCCCGGCAGGTCCTGGCGCCCGTGCTCGCCGTCCCCGCCAGCCCCGCCGCCCACCGTGCCATCGCCGTCGGGCACGCCCACATCGACTCCGCCTGGCTGTGGCCCGTGCGCGAGACGAAGCGCAAGTGCGCCAGGACGTTCTCGAACGTGCTCGACCTGATGGACCGCGACCCCGACTTCACCTTCGCCTGCTCGTCCGCCCAGCAGTACGCGTGGATCCGCGACGAGTACCCCGAGGTCTTCGCGCGCATCAAGCAGCGCGTCGCCGAGGGCCGGTGGATCCCCGTCGGCGGCATGTGGGTCGAGTCGGACACCAACCTGCCCGGCGGTGAGGCCCTGGCCCGCCAGTTCGTCGCCGGCAAGCGCTTCTTCCTCGAGGAGTTCGGCATCGACACCCCCGAGGCCTGGCTCCCCGACTCGTTCGGCTACTCGGGCGCCCTGCCCCAGATCGTCCGCGCCGCCGGCTCGAAGTGGTTCGTCACCCAGAAGCCGTCGTGGAACGAGACGAACGTCATCCCGCACACCTCGTTCCACTGGGAGGGCATCGACGGCTCACGCGTCCTGACGCACCTGCCCCCGGCCGACACCTACAACTCCGACGTCTCACCTGCCGACCTGCGCCGCGGCGAACGGAACAACAAGGAGCGCGGCACCGCCAACACGTCGATGCTGCTGTACGGCTTCGGCGACGGTGGTGGCGGTCCCACCCGCGAGATGGTCGGTGCCGCACACCGCCAGCACGACCTCGACGGGTCGCCGCACGTGACCCTCGGCACGCCCGCCGAGGTGTTCGAGCAGCTCGAAGCCGAACTGCCGACGCCCGGGGTCTGGTCGGGGGAGATGTACCTGGAGTTCCACCGCGGCACCTACACGTCGCAGATCCGCACGAAGCAGGGCAACCGCCGCTCCGAGCACCTGCTGCGCGAAGCCGAGCTCTGGGCAGCGACGGCGGCCGTCCGGCTCGGCAGCGAGTACCCGTACGCCGAACTCGAGGACGCCTGGCACACCGTCCTGCTGCAGCAGTTCCACGACATCCTGCCGGGGTCCTCGATCGCGTGGGTGTACGAGAACGCCGAGGAGCAGTACGCCCGGGTCGCCGAGGTGCTCGAGGGGCTGATCGGGAGCGCGACGACGGCGCTCGCCGCAGGCGGGAGCGGTGCCGCTGCCGGCGCAGCCGACGACACCGCGTCGGTCGTGCGCTTCAACGCCTCGCCGGTCGCGGCGGGAGAGGTGACCGCCCTTGCAGGTTCGGTCGTCCACGCGCCGCGACCCGTGCCTCCCGTCCGGGCAGGCGACCGCTTCGTCTTCAACACCGGCGTCGTCACCGCGACCATCGACGCAGCCGGCCACGTCGTGTCCTTCGTCGACTCCGCGACCGGACGCGACGCGATCGCGCCAGGCGCGGCGGCGGCCGAGTACACGGTGTTCCGCGACACCCCGAACCAGTGGGAGGCCTGGGACATCGACCGCGCGTACCAGCGCAACGGCACGGTGCTGTCGGCGTCGTCGGTCTCGATCGCAGGCGACGCGCTCGTGGTCGAGCGGTCCTTCGGATCGTCGACGCTCACCACGCGCTACTCGGCGGTGCAGGGCGAACCGGAGCTGACCGTCGAGACCGAGGTCGACTGGCACGAGCACCAGAAGCTGCTGAAGCTCGCGTTCCCGATCGACGTGCTCGCGTCGTCGGCCTCGAGCGAGATCCAGTTCGGGCACATCGACCGGCCGACGCACCAGAACACCTCGTGGGACCACGCCCGGTTCGAGACGTCGGCGCACCGCTGGGTGCACGTCGCGGAGCCGGGGTTCGGGGTGGCCGTGGCCAACGACTCGACCTACGGCCACGACATCACGCGTGAGACCCGGGCGGACGGCGGGACCACCACGCTCGTACGGGAGTCGCTGCTGCGCGGACCGACGTTCCCGGACCCGAACGCCGACCAGGGGCACCACGTGTTCCGGACGGTGCTGCGGATCGGGGCCTCGGTGCTCGACGCCGCAGACTCCGGGTACCGGCTGAACCTGCCGGTGCGGAGCGTCCCCGGGTCGACCCCGATCGAGCCGCTCGTCACGGTGTCGTCGCCGCAGGTGTTCGTCGAGGCCGTCAAGCTCGCCGAAGACCGCTCCGGCGACGTCGTCGTGCGGCTGTACGAGGGGCTCGGGGGCCGGGCGACGGACGTCGGGGTGGCCTTCGGGTTCGACGTCGAGTCGGTGTCGCAGGTCGACCTGCTCGAGCGGCCGCTGGAGCGCTCGTGGTCGGCCGGTCAAGCAGTCGCGTTGACCCTGCGTCCGTTCGAGATCGTGACGCTGCGCGTGCGTCGGGCCTGAGGCAGCGGGCCCGGCGCACTGCTGGGAGGGACCGCGGCGCCGGACGGGACACGGGTGCGTTCCGTTCGGCGCCGTGTTGTGCGCGGGGCTGGCCGGGTGGAATCGGGCGTCGCTGGTCGAATCGGGCGTACCTGGTCGGAACTTCCGGCCAGGTACGCCCGATCCCGCTTGGCATCGCGCCCGTTCTGGGAAGGAACGTCTTCCCTCCACAACCGCCCAGGCCTGGAGGCCCGTCCACAGTTCGCGACATCGGCCCGCTGGGCGGGTGGCCGGTCCGGCATTGCGGACGCGGCGTTGCGAGGTGGGTTCGACGTCGGCGACCTCGCGTGCGGTGACCTCGTCGCACCGGTGAACCGGCACAGCACGCTCTGGCTAGCGTGGCGGCATGGCAGTGCAGGAGATCTGGCTCGTCCGTCACGGCGAATCGGTCGCGAACGTCGCAGCGGCTCGGGCCGAGGCAGCGGGGGACGACGTCATCGACGTCGAGTTCCGCGACGCCGACGTCCCGCTCAGCCCGCTCGGCGCCGCCCAGTCACGTGCTCTCGGGCAGGAGCTCGCCGACCGCGGGATGGACGACGTCCCCGTCGCGCTCTGGGTGTCGCCGTACCTCCGGGCACAGCAGACCATCGCCATCGCGCTCGAGGCAGCCGGGCTCGCCGAACCCCGCAAGCGTGTGGACGAGCGCCTGCGCGACCGCGAACTCGGCGTCCTCGACCTGTTGACCCTGCAGGGCGTCCGCAACCGGTACCCCGACGAGGAACGCCGCCGGCAGTGGCTCGGCAAGTACTACCACCGGCCCGCGGGCGGGGAGTCGTGGGCGGACGTGATGCTCCGGCTCCGGACGCTCCTGGGTGACCTCGAGCGGGTCGACGGTGTCGAGCGCCTGGTGATCGCCGCACACGACGCCGTGGTGATGCTCGCCGTCGCGGTGTGCCTCGACCTCGACGAGCCGGCACTCATGGAGTTCGCCCACACCCACGCGGTCGCCAACGCCTCCCTCACCCGACTCCGACGCGACGGCGCCGGGTCGCCGTGGGTCCTCGAGGAGTTCTCCTCGGTCGGACACCTGGACGACGACGAGGTCACCCAGCACACCGGCCGGAAGGACGACGAACATGTCCACTGAACCCGTCACCCCGAACTTCCTGCGTGACTGGCCGCTGCCCGAACCCGGTGCCGGCAAGTACGGCCGCGGGCAGGTGCTCGTCATCGGGGGTGCGGCTCGCACCCCGGGAGCCGCGCTGCTCTCGGCGCTCGCCGCGCTCCGCGTCGGCGCCGGTCGCCTCACCCTGGCCGTCGGCCGGAGCGTCGCGAACGAGGTCGCGGTCGCCGTGCCCGAGTCCGGGGTCGAGCCCCTCGACGAGGACCAGGACGGGCACATCGCCGTCGGCGCGATCGAGGGCATCGCGGACAGCGCCTCGAGCGCCGATGCCGTGTTGGTCGGCCCGGGACTCGACGAACCGGACGGTTCCCGTGACCTCGTGGCCGGACTCGCCGACGTCGTCGGTCCGCGGACCACCGTCGTGCTCGACGCCTTCGCCCTCGGTGTCGCCGCCGACGTACGGGACCGCCTCGAACCGCTGCGTGGACGGCTCGTGATGACGCCGAACTCCGGCGAGGCAGAACGCCTGCTCGGTCGGGAGTGCAGCGACGACGACGTGGCCGACGCCGTCGCGATCGCGAACCGGTTCGGTGCGGTCGTCGCCCTCGGTGACGCCATCGCGACACCGCACGGTCGTGCGTGGCTCAAGGGCACCGGCTCGGGTGGCCTCGGCACCAGCGGGAGCGGGGACGTGCTGTCCGGCGCGGTCACCGGGCTGCTCGCCCGCGGTGCCGATCCGGCACAGGCCGTGGCGTGGGCGTCGTACGTGCACGCTGCCGCCGGTGACCGGCTCGCGGTGCAGGTCGGACCACTCGGCTACCTGGCGAGCGAACTCGTGACCGAGATCCCGCGGGTCCTCGTCGAACTCGGAGCCTGAGCGCGCCCGGAACGACCCGCGGCACCGTCGTCGTGAACCGCATCCGCGCCTCCAGGCCTGGTGCGGGCGCAACCCTGCGCCCAGAACGAGCAATGCGTACAGCCGCACCCGCTGTTCCGCCGTCGTTCACCACCGGAGCACGGGCCGGAAACCGGCTGCGTCCACGATCGACCAGAACCCGGACACCCGGTCTGGCGCAGCACCCTCTCCCACCCGAAAGGCCCACCCGTGCAGCACAAGCGCACCCTGGCCGGCATCGCCCTGGCCGCCGCCGCAGTCGTCACCCTCGCCGGATGCTCCTCGACGAGCTCCGCCAGCACGAGCAAGGGCGACGCCGACTGGAAGACCACCACCAGCGCCCAGTCCGCCGGCGGCATGGACGCCCTGGTCAAGGCCGCCAAGGCCGAGGGCCAGCTCAACGTCATCACGCTCCCGCCGACGTGGGCCAACTACGGCAAGATCATCGACGGCTTCACCAAGAAGTACGGCATCAAGATCAACTCCGCGAACCCGAACGGCTCGAGCGCCGACGAGGTGGCAGCGGTCAAGTCGCAGAAGGGCCAGTCCACCGCCCCCGACGTGCTCGACCTCGGCAACGCCGTGCTGCAGGAGAACCTCGACCTGTTCGCCGACTACAAGGTCGCGAACTGGGACGACATCCCCACCAACCTGAAGGACAAGGACGGCGCCTGGACGCGCGACTACACCGGCCTGATGTCGATCGGGTACGACTCGTCGAAGATCTCCGACGCCCCGAAGGACATGACGGACCTGCTCGGCTCCGAGTACAAGGGCAAGGTCTCGATCGGCGGCGACCCGACGCAGGCCAACCAGGCCGCGTCCGCGGTGTACCTGGCGGCGCTGGAGAACGGCGGCTCGGCCGACGACATCACCAAGGGCGTCGACTTCTTCGGCAAGCTCAAGCAGGCCGGCAACTTCCAGAACGTGCTGCCGACGCAGGCCACCGTCGCCTCGGGTGAGACCCCGGTCGTCGTCCAGTGGTCGTACAACAACCTGGCCTGGGGTCCCGCCGCCGGCGGCTCGGGCAACAAGGACTGGAAGACCGTCGTCCCGAAGGGGCAGGCGCTCGGCTCGTACTACTCGCAGGCCATCAACAAGGACGCCCCGCACCCCGCGGCCGCCCGCCTGTGGGAGGAGTACATCGCCAGCCCCGAGGTCCAGAACCTGTACCTGCAGGCCGGCGCCTTCCCGTCCACCCTCGCCGCGCTGACGAAGTCGGGCAAGGTCGACCAGGACGCCCTCGACGCCGCCGGTGGTGCGCCGAAGGACTACGTCGAGCTGACCGACGCGCAGGTCGCCGCCGCCGCGAAGGTGCTCAAGGCCAAGTGGTCCTCGACGATGGGGTCCTGAGCAGCATGACCACCGCATCGGCAGACGCGCCCGCGACGGCGACGAGCGCCCCGAGCACTGCGCGCACGGCGTCCGCGGCGGCGCCCGCCGATGCCGTCCGACGCGGCGCCGGACCCCGTGTCCGGCGCCGCGTCGGCCTCGCCTGGCTGGGGCTGACCCCCTTCGCCGCCTACGTCCTGCTCTTCCTCGCCGTCCCCGCCGTGATCGCGATCGGCAGCGGGTTCTTCGACGGCTCCGGCGCGTTCACGCTCGCGAACCTCGCAGCCTTCGCCGACCCCTCGGTGCTGCAGGCGTTCGCCGGGTCCTTCGGCCTGTCCGCCGCATCCGCGGTCATCGGCGCGGTGCTCGGCGCGGTCGTCTGCTGGGCGCTCTCGGCGCTGCGGCCGGACGGACTGGTCCGGTCGATGATCGACTCGGCGGCCAGCGTCCTCGCCCAGTTCGGCGGCGTCATGCTCGCGTTCGCGTTCATCGCCACGATCGGCGTGCAGGGACTCGTCACGACCTGGCTGGTCACGGTCTTCCACGTCGACCTCAACGCCGACGGGGCCTTCCTGTACACGGTGCCCGGGCTCGTGATCCCCTACGTCTACTTCCAGGTGCCGCTCATGGTCCTCACGTTCATGCCCGCACTCGAGGGCGTCAAAGCGCAGTGGGGTGAGGCCGCGGCGACGCTCGGCGCCTCGCGCCTGACGTACTGGCGCCGCATCGCGTTGCCCGTGCTGGCGCCGGCGTTCTGGGGGTCGCTCCTGCTGCTCTTCGCGAACGGCTTCTCGTCGTACGCCACCGCCGCGGCCCTCATCTCCCAGGGCGGCATCGTGCCGCTCACCATCCGCACGCAGCTCACCAGCGAGACGATCGTCGGCCTGCAGAACGTCGCCGGGGTGCTCGCCTTCGGCATGGTCGTCGTGATGGCGGTCGTGATGGGCGCCTACTCGCTGCTGCAGCGCCGGGCCGCCAGGTGGCAGCGATGAGCGCCGCGGCTCCGGTGCGGCCGGTGCGGCCGGTACGTCCCGTCCGGTCTGGAGGCTCGTCCCGCGTCCGCCGGTTCGGCACCGCCCCGTCCCGTGGTGCGGCAGCCATCGTGCTCACCGTGATCGGGCTCCTGTTCGCTGTCCCGCTGGTCGCGCTGCTGCAGTTCACCTTCCGGCAGGGCACGGACGGTGGGCTCACCCTCGCGCACTGGGCGGCGATCGGTGACCCGGCCAACGCCTTCACCTACCAGCCGGTGTTCGACGGGCTCGGGGCGTCGTTGCTCATCGCCGTGATCACCGTCGGGATCGTGCTGTTCGTGCTGCTGCCCGCCCAGATCATCACCGCGCTCCGCTACCCCAGGCTCCGGAGCGTCCTGGAGTTCGTCTGCATCGTGCCGATCACCGTGCCGGTCGTGGTGCTCGTCGTCGGGTTCATCCCCGTGTACCAGGTCGTCTCGCAGGTCTTCGGGTCCGGCTCGTGGACGCTGGCGTTCGCGATCGGCATCATCACGCTGCCGTTCGCGTTCCGCCCGATCGCGGCCGCCATCACGGCGACGGACCTGATCGTCCTGTCCGAGGCGGCCAGGTCGCTCGGCGCCTCGTGGTGGACCGTCACCTGGCGCGTGCTCCTGCCGAACCTGCGCCGGGGCATCACCGCCGCGTGCTTCCTGACGATCACCGTGGTCCTCGGCGAGTACACCCTCGCCTCGTTCCTCTCCCGCTCCACGTTCCAGACCGGGCTCGTCCTCGTGCAGGGGACTGACCCGTACGTCGCCGCCATCTTCTCGGTCGCCGCGCTCCTGTTCGGCTTCGTGCTGCTCGTCCTCATCGGCCGGATCGGGACCCGCCGCACCACCCGCGTCCGCCGCACCCGCACCACCCGTCGTCCCCGACTCGAGGAGTCCGCATGACCGTCACCGCCCCGGTAGCCCCGGCGTCCCTCGCCACCACCGGTGCCGTCGTCGAACTGCACGCCGTCGAGAAGCACTACGGCCCGCACCGGGCCCTCGCCGGACTGTCGCTCCGGGTCGAGCCGGGGGAGTTCGTCTCGCTCCTCGGTCCGTCCGGCTGCGGCAAGACGACCGCGCTCCGAGCACTCGCGGGCCTCGAGGCCATCGACGCCGGCTCCATCCGCATCGACGGCCAGGACGTCGCGGACACCCCGGTCAACAAGCGCGACATCGGCATGGTGTTCCAGCAGTACTCGCTGTTCCCGCACATGACGGTCCGGCAGAACGTCGCCTTCGGTCTCGAGATGCGCCGGGTCCCCGCCGCCGAGCGCAAGACCCGCGTCGTCGAGGCCCTCGACATGGTCCGCCTCGGCGAGTTCGCCGAGCGGTACCCGCACCAGCTCTCGGGTGGGCAGCAGCAGCGTGTCGCCCTGGCCCGAGCGCTCGTCACCCGGCCCCGTGTGCTCCTGCTCGACGAGCCGCTGTCGGCGCTCGACGCGAAGGTCCGGGTCTCACTGCGCGACGAGATCCGCCGCATCCAGAGCGACCTCGGCATCACCACCGTGTTCGTCACGCACGACCAAGAGGAAGCGCTCGCCGTCTCCGACCGGATCGCCGTGATGCAGGCGGGTGACATCGAGCAGATCGGCACGCCCGAGGAGCTCTACCGGACCCCGTCGTCGGCCTTCACCGCGGACTTCGTCGGGCAGTCGAACCGGCTGCAGGGCGACCTGCGCGGCGCGGACGTGTTCGTCTACGGGTTCCGCGTGCCGGCGCTCGACTCGTCGATCGCGGACGGACCGGTGCTCGCCTACGTCCGACCGGAGGACATCGCCTTCGCCGCCGAGGGCGTCACCGGCACCGTCGTCAGCTCGAGCTTCCTCGGGTCGATCCGCCGCACCACCGTTCGCCTGGACGACGACACCGTCGTGACCGTCCAGCACGAGGTCGGTGACCGCCGGGCCACCGGCGACCCCGTCGCCGTGCGCCTGCTCGGCGCACCCGTCGCCGTCGCGCCGCTCGCGTAGTCGCGAGGGCGACAGTTCCCGCCGGGCCTGCCGGTGTCCTCTGCGGAAGCGACAGTTCGCTGCGGAACGTTCGCGGCACACTGTCGCTTCGGCGGGGTGGGCGCGACCGACGGGCGGACGGGAGGCCCGTGGCGGCCTGGCACCGCGCCTCCAGGCCGGTGAGGTCAGCGCTGGAAGCGCGCCTCGCGCTCGTCGGCAAGCCCGGCCTCGACGCGTGCGCGCATGTTCTCGGACATGTCGGGCAGTGCGTCGAGCCGGGCCCAGAACGCCTCGGTGTTCTCGCCGTCGGCGGGGTTCGGCGTGCCGGAGACGTACCGGCAGGCGAAGACCAGGTCGAGGTACTGCGAGCGGTCGCCGTTCGGGTAGGTCATCTCGGGCAGCACCTGGACCCACGCCAGGCGTTCGGCGACCGCGACGACGTCCGCTTCTTCCAGGACCTCGCGTTCGGCGGCGACGGCGGGCTCCTCGCCCGGGTCGACGATCCCGGTGACCGGGGTGTACGCACCGGTGTCGGCCCGCCGAACCACGAGCAGTTCGCGATCGGCGCCGGAGCCGCGGGTCACGATGGCGCTCACGCCCGACAGCCAGAGCGGCGCCGTGCCGATCTTCTCGCGCAGGGACAGGACGAAGTCGGGGGTCGGCATGCCTCCACGCTACCCACCCGACCCCTGTCGCAGACTGGTCATGACCAGTAGGCTGGTGGTGTGGAGATCATCATCCTGCCCACGCCGGACGAGGTCGGTCGCGTCGCCGCGGCCAAGATCGCGTCCGTCGTCGCTAAGAAGCCGTCCGCCGTCATCGGTCTCGCCACCGGATCCAGCCCGCAGGGCATCTACGCCGACCTGCAGCGCCGGGTGCAGGCGGGCGAGATCTCGTTCGCCGAGGCCCGTGGGTTCGCCCTCGACGAGTACGTCGGCATCCCGCTCGAGCACCCCGAGTCGTACGCGGCCGTGATCGCCCGCGACGTCGTGGCACCGCTCGGCTTCGACGCGTCGCGTGTGCGTGTGCCGGACGGCCGTGCCGCCGACCTGGAGTTCGCGGCCAAGGAGTACGACGCCGCGATCCGTGCCGCGGGCGGGATCGACGTGCAGATCCTCGGCATCGGAGCGAACGGCCACATCGGGTTCAACGAGCCGACGTCGTCGTTCGCCTCGCGTACGCGCATCAAGACCCTCGCGCCGTCGACCCGTGACGCCAACGCGCGCTTCTTCGACTCGCCCGAGCAGGTCCCGACGCACTGCATGACGCAGGGGCTCGGCACCATCCTCGAGGCCCGCGAGCTCGTCCTCGTCGCCCAGGGACCGTCGAAGGCAGCGGCCGTCGCCGCCGCGGTCGAGGGGCCGCTCAGCTCCTTCGTGCCCGGATCGGCCCTGCAGCTGCACGAGCACGCGACCGTCGTCGTCGACGAGGAAGCCGCCGCCGGGCTGCAGCTTGCCGACTACTACCGCTACACGTACGCGAACAAGCCGGCCTGGCAGCGGTTCGAGTAGGCGCTGCGCCCTTCTCTCCACTCACACGCCGGCGTCTCGCGGCAGCCACACGCCGGTCGACGCAGCTCGGGTTCAGGCGCGGGCGGCTGCGGCCAGGCGGCTGAGTCCCTCGTCGAGGGTCTCCGCCGAGCACCCGAAGTTCAGCCGCGCGAAGCCCCGGCCCTGCCGTCCGAACGCCGGGCCGGAGCCGAGCGCCACCTTCGCCCGGTCGACGAGTTCCGCTGCGGGGTCGTCGCCCCACGGCTGTGCCCGCAGGTCGAGCCACGCCAGGTACGACGCCTGCGGCTGCCGGTACTCGGCGCCGGGCAGCACGTCGCCGATCCGCTCGGCCAGGGTGCGCCGGTTTGCCGCGAGCTCGGTGAGCAGTGACGCCAGCCACGGTCCGCCCTCGCTGAAGGCCGCGACGCTCGCCGTGTAGCCGAGGATGCCGGTGCGCTCGACGACCTCGGTCGGCAGGCCGTCGAACCACGCGCGGGCCCGCTCCGAGGCGCCGATCATCATCGCGCACTTCGTGCCGGCGAGGTTCCAGGCCTTGCTCGCGCTCGTCAGGGCGACGCCGAGCGACGCGGCCTCGGGGCAGGACTCCAGGAACGGCGTGAACACCGCGTCGGCGTGCACGAGCGGCGCGTGGATCTCGTCGGACACCACGACGGCGTCCCACTCGGCGGCCAGCTTCGCGAGTGCGACGAGCGACTCGCGGTCGTGCACCAGGCCGAGGGGGTTGTGCGGGTTGCAGAGCAGCACCGTGCGGGCTCCGTCGGCGAACGCCTGCGCGAGGCCGTCCAGGTCCATCCGCCAGCCGGCCGTGGTGTCGAAGGGGTCGGCCGGGCCCGCGGGGGCGAGCAGCGGGACCTCGGTGACGGTGCCGCCGGCCTCGGACACGTACTCCCAGAACGGCGGGTACACGGGCGGCATGATGACCACCTGGTCACCCGGCTCGATGACCCGGCGCAGCACCTCGACCGCAGCGACCGACACGTCCGTGGTGGTGCGGACCAGGTCGGGGTCGACCCGCCACGCCCACCGGCTCTCGGCGAAGTCGGCGAACGCCTCGGGCAGGGCCCGTCCGTGCCCGACGTAGCCGGTGTCGCCGTTCGTCACCGCGGTGACCAGGGCGTCGCGGATCGGTTCGGCGAGCATGCTGTCCATCTCGGCGACGAACATGGGGAGCACGTCCGGCGGGTAGGCCGTGTACTTCTCGCTCGTGCGGGACCGGTACGCATCGAAGACGGACACCATGACGCTCATGCGCCCATCCTGACAGCGACCCCCGCGGGGCGCGAGGGTCGGGCCTGGGCGGCGCCGCGTCCGACGCCGGACCCGACGTGAACAGCGGGAGAGCGATCGGTGACGCGGGCGGCGTCCCCCGTCCGAGGGGGCTAGCGTCGCCGATGTGAACCGATCTCGCGTGCACCGTCGCCCGCTCGTCCGTCCGTTCCCGCTCGCCGCGGTGGCCGCGATCGCCGCCCTGGTGGGAACAGCGATCGTCGCCGCGCCCGCTGTGGGCTCGCCCTCGGCACAGGCCGGGCGGACCGTCAGCGATCCTGCGCGGTACGTCGACCCCTTCATCGGCACGAGCAACAACGGCAACACCTGGCCGGGTGCCACGGCGCCGTTCGGGATGATGCAGTGGAGTCCCACGGGCACCGCGGGTGACCAGACGTCGACCCCGGTCGCGAACGGGTACTCGTACGACGTGAACCGCTTGCGTGGCTTCAGTCTGACGCACCTGAACGGCGCCGGGTGCGCTCCGGGGGCAGCCGGCGACGTGCCGATCATGCCGGTCACCACCCCGGTCACGACCTCGCCGTCGGCAGACTCGAAGGACGCCGTCTACGCCGCCGGGTACTCGCACGACCAGGAGTCGGCGAGCCCCGGCCGCTACGGCGTGACGCTCGACAACGGCGTCCGCGCCGACCTCGCCGTGACCACGCGTGCCGGCGTCGGTGCGTTCACGTTCCCGGCGGGCAAGGACGCGAACCTGCTGTTCCGCACCTCGAACTCGATCAACGGCAGCGAGGCCGCGGTCACCCGCGTCGACCCCCGCACCCGCACCGTCAGCGGCAGCGTCCTGACCGGCGGCTTCTGCAGCCGCCGCGCGAACGGCGGCGGCGCCACCAACCCGGACCGTCGCAGCTACTACCGCCTCTACTTCACCGCGACCTTCGACACGGCGTTCGCGAGCACCGGCACCTGGAAGGACGGCACGGTCCAGCCTGGAGGCACGTCCTCCTCCGGTGGGGAGGGCTACCTGACCGGCGCCGACCGCGCCGGACGCGGCTCCGGCGCGTGGGTCGGGTTCGATGCGCGTCGCGGAGCGACGGTGCAGGCGAAGATCGGCATCTCGTACGTGAGCGCGGCCGGGGCGGTCGCGAACCGTGACGGCGAGGTGACCGGCCGCTCGACCGTCGCCAGCGTCGCGGCCGGCACACGGGCCTCCTGGAACCGTGAACTGTCGCGCCTGCGCGTCGGTGGCGGCACGGCGGACCGCACCACCCAGCTCTACACGTCCGTCTACCACGCACTCATGCAGCCGAACACGCTGAACGACCGCGACGGGCGCTACCTCGGGCCGGACCTGCGGGTGCACCGGATGGACCGCGGACACCGGGCCGTCTACGGCACGTACTCCGGGTGGGACCAGTACCGGGCGCAGATCCAGCTGCTGGCCCTGCTGCGGCCGGACGTCGCCGGGGACATGGCGCAGTCGATGCTGCGGTTCGCCGAGCAGAACGGCGGGGTGTGGGACCGGTGGCTGCACCTCGGAGCGCCGACGCACGTGATGACCGGCGACCCCTCGGCCGCGACGCTCGCCACCTGGTACGCCATGGGCGTCCGGAACTTCGACGTCCGGGCCGCCTACGCCTCCCTCAAGCGCCAGGCGACGGTCGAGAACGCGGACGCCGAGAGCGACGTCGGGTGCCCCGGACAGTGCCTGTCGCAGCGGCCCGCGCTCGACGAGTACCTGGACCGGCAGTACGCCGCGAACGACGACTGCGCCTGCTGGGGTGGTGCGGCCGAGACCCTCGAGGACTCGATCTCCGACAGCGCGCTCGGGTACTGGGCAGGCGCACTCGGACTGCACTCCGATGCCCGGATGTTCGCCGCTCGTGGTGGGTACTGGAAGAACACCTTCAACGCGGCGGTCGGCCACCAAGCCGCTCGGCAGGCCGACGGATCGTGGACGACGGACTGGTCGCCCTCGACCGGCACCGGGTTCGCGCAGGGCACCAGTGCGCAGTACACCTGGCTCGTGCCGCAGGACGTGCGGGGGCTGTCGAGCGCGCTCGGTGGTGACGACGCCGCCGTCGCACGGCTCGACGACTTCTTCCACGACGCCTCGGGCAACTGGGCCGTCACGGGCGGGGACGCCACGAAGTTCGACCCGACGAACGAACCCGACATCCACACACCCTGGATGTACAACGCACTCGGCACGCCCTGGAAGACGCAGGAGACCGTGCGCCGGGTCGTGGACGACGCCTACTCGACCGGCCCCGGTGGGCTGCCGGGCAACGACGACCTCGGCACGATGAGCGCCTGGTACGTCTTCGCCTCGATCGGGCTGTTCCCGCAGACGCCCGGGCGAGCGGAGATGCTCATCGGCAGCCCGACGTTCAGCACGGTCGACATCCGACGCTCCAGCGGAGAGCGGCTCGTCATCCGGTCCTCGGGGACCGAGCCGTACGTGCAGGGGGCGCGGTTGAACGGGTGGACGCACGAGCGGTCGTGGGTGCCGGCGTCGTTCGTGACGCGCGGCGGGACGCTGTCGCTGCGGGTGGGCAACTCGGCGGACACGGGCTGGGCAAGCGGCGAGCGGGGGCGCCCGATCGATCACTGAACACCCCTTGACACACCGTACTTCAGCGGTGATATGTTGACCTCCTCGGGGAACACGAGGGGGAACCATGGGGGATCTGACGGTCGATCTGCCGACCATGCAAGCGGTCGCGCGAGCGGCGGGGCGAGCGGTCACTGACCTGCATCCCGAGCGACCGTTGTCCGGTTCGGACGGCGGTGCGTTCGGCTCAGGGGCGGTCGCATCCGCGTTCATCGCATCGTCCTCGGCCCACGATGCGATGATCCGTTCGCTCGGCGACGACGCGGACACACTCCGTGCGTACGTGACCACCGCCGCCGAAGCAGTCCTGCGGGCGGACGCCGACCTCGCCCGGCGGGTCCGGTGAGCGCGGACCCCGTGGCGGGCGATCCGGACGGCATCCAACGGATCGCCCGAAGGCACGAAGACCGCTCGGACGCGGTCCGTGACGGCGCCCGGCACGTGCTCGTCGCTGCCGAGCACGCCGCCTCGGGCTGGGCTGGGCGGGCACAACAACAGTTCCTCGTGGCGGCAGCGGCGATGCCGGCGAGTGCGCATCGCGTCGCGGCGAGGCTGGACGCGGCGTCGGCTGCACTCGCCACCTACGCGCGCCAGGTGCGGGAGATCCAGGACGACGCCGCGAGCCTGCAGACGACGCGGCGGAACACCGCGGATGACATCGCGGCCAACGACCGAGCGATCCGCGACGCGACCGCGGTGGCATCCGGACCGGACGCGGTCGAGTCGGATCGGGCACTCCTGCAGCAGCTGCAGCACAGCGGCGAGTGGCTGGCCGGGCTGGACGCTCGGCTGTCGGCGCAGTGGGACGAGCTCGTCGCCCGCCGGGCCGCAGCTGACCGAGCGGCGGCCGCTGCACTCGAGGACCGCTCGGTGCTCGGCAAGCTGGTCTCCGCCGCGGTCGTGTCCGCGATGAGCGACGGGCAGTTCCTCACGTGGCTCGCCACCCTCGATCCGGAGAGCATCGCTGCGCTCGGTGGCGACTCGCGGGTCGTGAAGCGGCTCGCCGGCATCGACGCGGCGCAGGTCGCCGGGTGGTGGCAAACGATGTCGGGCGCCGACGGTGCGCCGTCCGCGGCCCAGCGGGCGTTCGTCGCGGCGATGCCGGCGGTCATCGGCAACCTGAACGGTGTCGCCTCCTGGGCGCGGGCACGGGCGAACACGACGGTCTTGGCCGACCGGCTCGCACACGCACGGCGGCAGGTGCGCCACTGGCGCGAGCTGCACGACGCCGCCCGGAACCCCGCCGACGCGGCCGCGGCGCGCGAGCAGCTGCTCGTCTGGGAACGGCAGCGTGACGCCTACCGGAACATCCAGGACACCCTCGCGACGACGCCGGTCTCACTGGTGGCACTCGTCGACGACCGTCCACCGCTCGCGCAGATCGTCGCGGGTGACCTCGACCGTGCCACGCACGTCAGCGTCATCGTGCCGGGCATGAACACCGCGACCTACCAGGACGGCACGGTGCAGGACTACAGCGCGATCGCCCGCGGGATGCGTCGTGAGGAGGCCCGTGTGGCTGGGATCCGCCGCAGTGACATCGCCGTCGTGTCCTGGATCGGCTACCATCCGCCGATGGCCGACGACCCGTCCTTCCGGACCGTCCTGGCGGACGACCGAGCGCGAGCGGGCGCCGAGCGACTCGTCGCCGACCTCGACGGGTTCCACGCGGCGCGAGCGGCTACCGGGCGGGACGCCGACCTGACCGTCATGGGGCACTCCTACGGCACGACCGTGGCGACGATCGCCCTGACGAAGACGCACGCCGACCACGTGGTGCTGCTCGGCTCGGCCGGCGTGACGGACGCCGTACCGAACGCGTCCGCGCTGCACGTGCCCGAGGGGCAGGTCTTCGCCACCCAGGGCGCGAAGGACGGCTGGGCCGTCACCGGGCAGAACCTGTCCGGTCGCCGTGACCCGACCGAGTCCACGTGGGACGCGCACGAGTTCAGCTCCGAGACCGAGGGTCGTGGGTCGGACACCCTGCACGGAGTCACCCGCCACGGGCCGTACGACGGCGATGACGACGACGGCCGGTACTCGTACTTCGACGACGGGACCACCGCCCAGCACAACGCTGCACGAGCGGCGATGGGACACGGGGACGAGATCCCCGAGCGGGGCGGCCCCTTCGACCGGATGCGGCAGCAGACCAAGGACGACTGGCTCATGTACGGCTGGCAGACCGGGGGCACCGGTGACCCCACGCTCTGAACCGCGGGGCGCCGCACTCGCCGGAGCCCTGGTGGTCACCGCACTCCTGACCGGGTGCACCGGCCCCGCCCCGGACTCCCCGATCCAGAAGGACACGTCGATGAACGTCGAACAGTCGCACCAGGACGTCCTGGACATCTTCGCCGCCGTGCGCTCGGTCGTCGGGCAGGACGGTTGGGGTGACGAGGACCCCGGGTGGAACCTCTGCGGAAGTGATGGCGAGGACGCTGCGCAGTACACCTACGCGAGCACTCGGCGGCTCCCGCTTCCTGGTACAGCCGATCAGGTCGCCGAGCGGGTCACCCGGGCCCTCGCAGCGATCGGGTACGAAGGTGCGCGTGTTCAGCACGACACGGAACTCACGCCGGAGCGGACGGTCATCAGCTACCCGAAGGGGTACCTCGGTGGGACAGCAGCAGACGGGTTCGCCATCTTCTTCCAGGCGTTCGATTCGTACGCGGACGTGTCCATCGACGGCCATTGCGTCCCGGGCCGGGCCCCGAGGTTCGGTGAGCCCCTCAACCCCCGCCCGACCGACCTGCCGTGACGTCTCCGAGCGAGCCGTCTACGCCGTGTTCGCTTCAGCGCAGCTCGCGCCCGCCGCCCCAGACGCGCTCGACCTCGAGCGACGGCGACAGCGCCACCAGGTCCGCGGCGAACCCCGGCGCCAGCCGACCCAGGCGGTCGCCGAGCCCCAGCGCGCCGGCCGGCACACTCGTCAGCGCCGCCACGGCCTCGGGCAGGGTCCGCCCGGCGAGCGAGACCGCGTTGCGGAGCGCCACGTCCTGCGTCAGTGTTGATCCCGCGATGGTCTCGGTCCCCGCGACGTGTGCGACGCCGTCGGTCACCGTGACGTCGAGCGACCCGAGTCGGTACGAGCCGTCCGCGGCGCCGGCAGCACCCATCGCATCGGTGATCAGCGCGACACGACCCGGCGTCGCCCGGAAGAGCGTGTCCGCCACGACCGGGTGCACGTGCACGCCGTCCAGGATGAGTTCGAGCGTCACGCGGTCGTCCGCCACGGCAGCGCCGATCGGTCCCGGCGCGCGGTGGTGCAGGCCGGGCATCGCGTTGCACGCGTGGGTCAGGATCGTCGCGCCGGCGTCGAAGGCGGCCCGGGCCTGGTCGTACGTGCCGACCGTGTGGCCGACGGCGACCGTGACACCGGCTTCGACGAACCGACGGACGGCGTCGAGCGCACCCGGCAGCTCGGGCGCGATGGTGACCTGGCGGATGACGCCCTCGCCCGCTTCGAGCAACGCGTCGACCGCAGCGGGCGTCGGGTCGATCAGGAACGACTCGTTGTGGGCGCCCTTGTTGTGCGGGGACAGGAACGGCCCCTCCAGGTGCACGCCGAGCACGAGTGGGTCGGTCGCCATGACGGCACGGACGTGGGTCAGCGACGCCACGAGCGCGGGGACCGGGTTCGCGACGAGCGACAGGACGGAACGGGTCGTGCCGTGCGCGCGGTGCATCGCGAGCGAGCCGTCGAACGAGTCGTCCTCGTACGCCTCGGTCGCCCCACCGTGCCCGTGCAGGTCCACGAACCCGGGCGTCAGGACCCGGTCGCCCAGGTCGACGACCTGGTCGGCCGCGGGGGCCTCGGGGCCGGAGCCGGTCGCGTGGATCGTGTCACCGACGACCAGGACCCAGCCGTCGGCCGTGGTGCCGGCCGCGTCGACGACGCGGGCCGCGCGGACCAGCGTGCGCTGGGCCTCCCGGCCGGTCTGGAGGCCCGTGGCGGTCATGCGGTCTCCTTGCGGAACGCGATCACGCCGCTCAGGGCGGCGATCACGATGAAGACGATCCCGACGACCGGGTGGCCGATGGAGATCCAGGTCGCGCCTGCGGCGACGACCAGGGCGACCTCGACGATGGTCTTGCCGACGATGTCGGTCTCGATCGGGGAGCGCGGTGAGCGGAAGAAGTACCAGACGACCGCGGCGAACAGTGGGGCGCCGACCATGAACAGGTAGCCGGGGAGTGGGAGCTGCCACGACCAGTAGCCCCAGAAGGCCAGGGACAACAGGCCGAACACCATCACGGCGATGCGCAGGACCTTCCAGGCCTCGAACCGCGGTCGAGGCTGCCGGACGGCTGCCGGGTCGGGGACCGATTCCCAGTCGACGGGGGACTGCGGGGCGTTGGTCATGGTGCTGCCTACTTGAAGATGATGGTGCGGGCGCCGTCGAGCAGGACGCGGTCCTCGGCGATCCAGCGCACCGCCTGGGTGAGCGTGCGGGACTCCTCGTCCTGCCCGATGGACACCAGCTCGGCCGGTTCCTTGGTGTGGTCGACGCGGACGACGTTCTGCTCGATGATCGGGCCCTCGTCGAGGTCGCTCGTGACGAAGTGCGCGGTCGCGCCGATGAGCTTCACCCCGCGGGCGTGCGCCTGCCGGTACGGGTTCGCGCCCTTGAAGCCGGGCAGGAACGAGTGGTGGATGTTCACGGCACGGCCCTCGAGCGCGGCGCAGAGTTCGGGCGACAGGATCTGCATGTAGCGGGCGAGGACGACGAGCTCGATGTCGTGCTCCTCCACCGCCTGCAGCACGCGCCGCTCCATCTGCTCCTTCGACTCGGCGTCGGTGACCGGACGGTGCTCGAACGGCACGGAGTAGAACGCGGCGAGCTCGGACAGGTCCGCGTGGTTCGACAGCACGAGGGGCACCTCGATCGGCAGCTGTCCGCCGCGCTGCCGGTAGAGCAGGTCGTTGAGGCAGTGACCGGCCTTCGACACGAGCACGAGGGTGCGCAGCGGACGACCGACGACGTCGAGCTGGACGCGGGCGTCGTAGCGGGTGGCGACGGGCGCGAGTGCTGCCTCGAAGGCGGCGCGGTCGACCGGCGCCATCACCTGCAGGCGCATGAAGAACGTGTTGGTGTCGGCGCTGGAGAACTGCTGCGACTCGGTGATGTTGCCCTGGGCGGCGACGATCGCTCCGGAGACGGCGTGCACGATCCCGGGCTGGTCGTCGCAGACGAGCGTCAGGGTCCAGTGCGTGGGGGTCGGGTCGGTCACCGGATCAGGGTACCGGCCGCGGAAGCGTCAGCGCCGGTGCGCGAGCAGGCGGCGGACGAAGGAGACCTCCATGCACAGGGCCAGGACCGTCGCGGCGATGCCGATGCCGACGGACGCGGAACCCCGGTCGGCGTTGACGATCGCCGCGATCGGGATGCCGATGCAGAGGATGCCGCAGATCACCACGTTCCAGATCGCGCCTGCCGTGGTGTCACTGCTGAACCCGCCGCCCTTCGCCATGCCCCGACGCTCCCGGTCCGCGGGCGGCGAGGCTCCAGGACGTCCGGCGGTCGTCGAGTGAGCAGAAGACGTCGGGTGCGGGGGTGCGAGCCGTCGTCTTCTGCTCACTCGGCGTCGGGCGAGGCTTCCGATGTCGTTCAGGGAACGGCGGACCCGTCGTCGCCCGCGTCCGGCTCGAGCAGCGGGAGCAGGGTCGCCGAGATCGGTTCCGCACCGTCGCCGAACCACGCGTTGCTCGCCCGGACGATCGGGTGGGCGCGTGCCAGCAGCGCCTCGCCCTGGTCGGTCAGTCGCATCCGGGAGGCCCGTCCCCGGCCCGGTGCGGCGCCCCGCTCCACGAATCCCCGCGTCGAGAGCCCCCCGACGAGCGTCGTCATGCTCTGCGGTCGGACGCCGACCGCGCGCGCCAGGTCGGCCTGGCTGAGCTCGCCGGCCGCTGCGAGCTGGATGAGCGCGCCGAACTCGACGGGCGTCAACCCGAGCGGCGCCAGCTCGGCCGCGAGTCGGCGGGAGAGCGTCCGTGCGGCCCGGATGACCGTCCACGCCACGATGCCGTCGACGTCGTCGCGCGGGGCTGGGAGTTCCTGGGGCACGGGGCGATCGTACCGGCGTACGTTCTGGTATCAGGAAACTGATACCAGAACGGGTCAGTGGGACGAGGAGCAGACATGGGCGAGATCGTGGCGGTCACCGGCGTGACCGGGGACGTCGGGGGCAAGACCGCGGAGCTGCTGCGGGCGGCAGGGGTGACGGTCCGCGCAGTGGTCCGACGCCCCGAGCAGGTCGACGCGCTCCGGGCACGCGGCATCGACGGTCGCCTGGCCGACCTGGACGATGAGGACGCGCTCACCGCGGCGCTCGACGGGGCCGACCGCTTCTTCCTCGTGACGCCGGTCAGCCAGCGGCAGCGGGAGCAGGGCGCCAGCGGGGTCCGAGCGGCACAGCGGGCCGGGGTCGGACGGATCGTGCAGCTGTCGGGCGGAGACGCCGCCGAGCACTCCCCGATGTCGTGGGCGAGCGCCGCCTGGCACACCGACCGGCTGGTACGCGAGAGCGGGTTGGCGTGGACGATCCTGCACCCCTCGTCGTTCATGACGAACGTGCAGCCCTCGGCACCGGCGATCCGACGGGGGTGGTTCCCGCACACCACGGGCCGCGGGGTGATCGGCTGGATCGACACCGAGGACATCGCCCGGACGGCGGCGCGGGTGCTGACCGAGGACAGCCACGACGGCACCGAACCGGTGCTCACCGGCCCGGACCTGCTCGATGCGCGGGGTGTCGCCGCCGCGCTCGCCGAAGGGCTCGGCCGACCCGTGCGCCCCCTGCACCTGCCGAGCCGGGTCTACGCCGCTGTGCTGCGCCTGAGCGGGGTGCCCGCCTGGCAGGCCGAGGGGCTCCGGCAGCAGTTCGGCCGGGTCGTCCGCCGCGGCCTCGACGGCGTCGACGTGATGAGCGCCGACGTCCTGCGCATCACCGGCACCGCACCGCGGAGCCTGGCCGACTGGGCGCGAGCCCACCGCGACGACCTGCTGGGGTGACCCGTCGCGCCGGAGGTGATCCGGGCCTCCAGGCCGTGGGCCGTCAGCGCGACGTGAGCGTGACGACCAGGTGTTCCTGTACGAAGCCGAGCCAGTCGTAGACGTCGCGCAGGCCGACGCCCGCGTCGGCCTCGACCGAGCGCTCCTCGTCGTCGGCGTCCTCGATGCCCAGCCGGTCGGCGATCGTCAGCCGCAGGTCGGTGAGGGTGCGGAGCCACGCCTGCTCGTCCTCGGCGTCGAGCGAACCGTCGCGGGTGCCCGTCAGCCACTCGTGCACGATCGAGGCGTTCGTCGTCTTCTGCGTGAGCAGGTCGGACTGCGTGTACTTCCGGAACTCCGCGCTCGCCTCGTCGTCACCGGGGTAGGCGTCCGGGAACATCCGCTCGCTGATCGGGTCGGCGGACAGGTCGCCGCCGAGCACCTGCCGCAGCTGCTCGGTGAGCGAGGCGAGCAGGTCGCGCTCGCCGGAGGACAGGCCGAGGTGGACGCCGTCGGCGCGGCGGACGAACGGGATCACGCTTCGGGGGCCTTGTCGACGGTCGCCTGCAGGCCGTAGCCGTGCATCGACTGGACGTGGGCCTCCATCGACTCGCGCGGGCCCGTTGCCACGATCGCGCGGCCGTCGTCGTTCACCTGGTGCATGAGCCGCTCGGCCTGCGCGCGCGAGAACCCGAAGTGCTGCTGGAAGACGTAGGTGACGTAGGACATCAGGTTGACCGGGTCGTCCCAGACCACGGTGACCCACGGGGTGTCCGCCCGTGCACTGGTCCGTTCGTCCGTGGTGGTCCGTTCGTCCACGTCGGGCGAGAGCAGCGTCATGCATCCAGGGTGACACAGGGCGGGGTCGCTCGGTACGATCGTCACGTCGCGACTGGCGTTGGATGGGTCACCATCAGGGAGCGACAAAGACACGGTGCGCGGCCGTACGCCTGGGCTGCACCGACCGACCGTCCGAGTGCGACCAGCTGGTCGTCCGCACACCGTAGGAGTCCCGTGTCCATTGCCGATCTGCCCCCGTTCGTCTCCGACTCTGCCGAGGTGGCCGAGCAGGCCGCCGCCCGCGCCGCGTTCAACGCCCCGCTCACCGAGGTCGACCCCGAGATCGCCGCCGTCCTGCAGCAGGAGCTCGGCCGCCAGCGCGACACCCTCGAGATGATCGCGTCCGAGAACTTCGTGCCGCGTGCCGTGCTCGAGTCGCAGGGCTCCGTGCTCACCAACAAGTACGCCGAGGGCTACCCGGGCAAGCGCTACTACGGCGGCTGCGAGTACGTCGACGTCGCCGAGCAGCTCGCCATCGACCGTGCCAAGGCGCTGTTCGGTGCCGAGTACGCCAACGTCCAGCCGCACTCCGGCGCGACGGCCAACGCCGCTGTCCTGCACGCCATCGCCTCGGCGGGCGACACCATCCTCGGCCTCGAGCTCGCCCACGGTGGTCACCTGACCCACGGCATGAAGCTGAACTTCTCGGGCCGCATCTACAACGCCGTGGCGTACGGCGTCGACCCCGAGACGTTCGAGGTCGACTACGACGACATCCGCGCCAAGGCCATCGAGCACCAGCCGAAGGTCCTGATCGCCGGCTGGTCCGCCTACCCGCGCCAGCTCGACTTCGCGAAGTTCCGCGAGATCGCGGACGAGGTCGGCGCGAAGCTCTGGGTCGACATGGCGCACTTCGCCGGCCTCGTCGCCGCCGGGCTGCACCCGTCCCCGGTCCCGCACGCCCACGTCGTCTCGTCGACGGTCCACAAGACCCTGGGCGGCCCCCGCTCGGGCATCATCCTGTCGAACGACGAGACCCTGTTCAAGAAGCTGAACTCCGCGGTCTTCCCGGGCCAGCAGGGCGGCCCGCTCATGCACGTGATCGCCGCCAAGGCCACCGCGTTCCTGCTCGCCGGCACCCCCGAGTTCAAGGACCGTCAGGAGCGCACGATCCGCGGCGCCCAGGCCCTCGCCGCCCGCCTGACCGCGGACGACGCCAAGGCCGCGGGCATCGACGTGCTCACCGGTGGCACCGACGTGCACCTGGTGCTCGTCGACCTGCGCACGTCCGAGGTCGACGGCAAGCAGGCCGAAGACCTGCTGCACGAGGTCGGCATCACCGTGAACCGCAACTCCGTGCCGTTCGACCCGCGTCCGCCGATGGTCACCTCGGGTGTCCGCATCGGCACCTCGGCGCTGGCGACCCGCGGCTTCGGCGACGCCGAGTTCACCGAGGTGGCCGACATCATCGCGCTGACCCTCATGCCGAACCCGGACGTCGCAGCGCTCTCGGCACGGGTGAAGGCCCTGACCGACGCGTTCCCGCTGTACGCGTGAGCGGCACGATCCCTCGGACGCTCTGGGACGGAGAGGGCAGTGCCGTCCGCATCGACGGCACGGCCCTCGCCGCCCGGACGCTCGACGAACTGCGGGGCCGGATCGACCGCCTGCACGAGCACGGCATCCGTCCGGGCCTCGGCACGATCATGGTCGGCGCGAACCCCGGCTCGATCTCCTACGTCGCGGGCAAGCACCGCGACTCGGCGTCGATCGGCCTCGACTCGCACCGCATCGACCTGCCGTCGTCCGCGAGCGCCGCGGACATCCGGGCCGCGATCCTGCAGATGAACGACGACCCCCGCGTCACCGCCTTCATCGTGCAGCTCCCGCTGCCGCAGGGCATCGACCCGACGCCGATGCTCGAGCTGATGGACCCGGCGAAGGACGCCGACGGCCTGCACCCGACGAACCTCGGCGAGCTGGTGCTCGCCGTGCCGGGTGGTGCCGGCACGATCGACGCACCGCTGCCGTGCACCCCGCGGGGCATCGTCGCGATGCTCGACGCGTACGAGATCCCGATCCGTGGTGCGCACGTGACGATCATCGGCCAGGGGCTGACCGTCGGACGGCCGCTCGGCCTGCTGCTCACGCGACTCGAGGCCACCGCGACCCTGACGCACTCGCTGACCGCCGACGTCGCCGCGGAGTGCCGTCGCGCCGACATCATCGTCGCCGCTGCCGGGGTCGCCGGGCTCGTCAAGCCGGACTGGGTGCAGCCCGGTGCCGCCGTGATCGACGTGGGCATCACCCGCGTGGTCAACGAGGAGACCGGCAAGGCGAAGCTGCACGGCGACGTCGACCCCGCGGTCGCATCGGTCGCGGGCTTCCTGTCGCCGACTCCCGGTGGTGTCGGGCCGATGACCCGCGCGATGCTCATGAAGAACGTGGTCGAGGCCGCCGAGCGCCAGCTGTCGTAGCGGATGGGTGGCTCGCGGTCGCGGGGCTCGGTCGCGCGGGGCTCGGCGCGGTCGCGATCGTGAGCAGCAATGGTCGGGTGGCGTCATCGCACCCGACCATTGCTGCTCACGAAGTGCACCCCGCCGGTGCTACGGTCGCGGCATGGGGGACGAACGACTGCAGACGGCGCCGGTGATGCGACCCCGGCCCGAGCCGTCGCAACTGACCAAGGACGCCCGGTGGCTGATCGTCATCGTGGCGATCTGCGTGCTGTTCCAGGCTCCGGGATCGAGCTGGGCGACGACCTTCGTGCACGCCGGCCAGGAGTACACGTTCACGTCGGGTCCCTGGTTCGGGTGGACGCTCGCGACGGTGGGGTTCGCGGTCGTCGGGTTCGTCGTCGCGATCGCCCGCCGTGGGGCAGCCCGGTTCGACGAGCACACCGTGATGGGCCTGACCCTGGCTGCCGTGCTCGGGACCACCGCGCTGGTGTGGCTGCTCATGCCGGCGCAGTCCACGTGGGTGGAGTGGGCCGTGGAGCACGGTCGGCCACACCCGTTCGTGCTCGGGAACGTCGTGGAGCACGTCCGGTACGCGGACTACCTCGGCTGAGTCGGCCGAGCCGTCGAACGCGCGGCGGGCACGGCTCGTCCGGCCTCGCCGTGCTTTCGTGATGAACGACAGCTCACGGGCTGATCGCCGCGTGACCTGTCGCTGAGCGCGAAACGTCGAGCGCCGAGCGGCCGAGCGCGCGGGTGACGGCCTGCGCCGCAGCGGTCAGTCGCGCCGAGCGCCCTGCGCGGCGTGCACCGTGAACACGTTCGGCTCGCGGTACCCGGCGTCGGCGAACGCGGCGGTGACTGCTGCGGCGATCGCGTCACGCGACGCCTGGTCGACGAGCGCGATCGCCGCACCGCCGAACCCCCCGCCGGTCATGCGGGCACCGACGGCGCCGTGCTCGACGGCCGTGGCGACGGCCAGGTCGAGCTCCGGAACGGAGATCTCGAAGTCGTCGCGCATCGACTCGTGCGACGCGACCAGCAGTGGACCGATCGCCCGGGGGCCCTGTTCGCGCAGGGTGCGGACGGTGTCCAGGACACGCTGGTCCTCGGTCACGATGTGCCGCACACGACGGAAGGTCTCGTCGTCCAGGAGCTCCTGCGCACGGGGCAGGTCCTCGATGCTGACGTCACGCAGTGCCTCGACGCCGAGCACCTCGGCGCCCTTCTCGCACGAGGCCCGACGAGCGGCGTAGCCACCGGTCGCGTGGGCGTGCTCGACACGGGTGTCGATCACCATGACCTCGAGCCCGTTCGCTTCGAGCGCCAGGTCGACGACGGCGGTGTCGAGCGTGCGGCAGTCGAGGAACACGACGGCGTCCTGCTCGCCGAGCAGCGAGGCCGACTGGTCCATGATCCCGGTGGGGGCGCCCACAGCGTGGTTCTCCGAGTACTGCCCGACGCGCGCCAGGGACTTCCGGTCGAGGCCGAGTGCCCACAGGTCGTTGAACGCCAGGGCGACACCGCACTCGATCGCGGCACTGGACGACAGGCCGGCACCGACCGGGACCTCGGAGTCGATGAAGACGTCGAACCCGGTCTTGTCGCTCAGATCGGCACCCGCCTGCTCGCGCAGGGCCCAGGCGATCCCGAAGACGTAGGCCGACCAGCCGTCCATGGCCCCGGGCGACAGGTCGTCGAGGGACAGTGCGACAGGCTCGCTCGCGGCGTCGAAGGCCGATGCGACGCGGATCATCCGGTCGTCGCGCTGGGCGATGGACGCGGTGGTGCGGCGGTCGATCGCGAAGGGCAACACGTAGCCGTCGTTGTAGTCGGTGTGCTCACCGATCAGGTTGACGCGACCCGGTGCGGAGTACCGCACCGTCGGCTCGTACCCGTAGACCTGCTGGAACGTCATGCGCGCTCGACTCCTTGTCGGATGAACTCGGCCGCCTTCTCGGGCACGAGGTCCCCGATCCAGGCGCCCATGGCGGCTTCGCTGCCGGCCAGGAACTTCAACTTGTCCGCCGCGCGTCGCGGCGAGGTGATCTGCAGCATCAGCCGCACGGTGTCGCGGGCGGTGTGCACCGGCGCCTGGTGCCACGCGGCGATGTACGGCGTCGGGTCGCTGTAGAGCGCGTCGAGCCCACGGGTGAGCCGGAGGTGCATGTGCGCCAGCTCGTCCTTCTCGGCGTCGGTCAGGCCGGCGAAGTCGGGCACGTGGCGGTGCGGCAGCATGTGGATCTCGATGGGCCAGCGCGCGGCGAACGGGACGAAGGCGGTGAAGTGCTCGCCGGCGAGGACGACCCGCTCGGAACCCCGCTCGTTCGCGAGGTGCTGCTCGAACAGGTCCGGCCCGAACCGCTCGATGCTCGCGAGCAGGCGCTGGGTGCGCGGCGTGATGTACGGGTACGAGTAGATCTGCCCGTGCGGGTGGTGCAGCGTGACGCCGATCGCCTCGCCCCGGTTCTCGAAGGGGAACACCTGCTGGATGCCCGGCATCGCGGAGAGCGCGGCGGTGCGGTCGGCCCAGGCTTCGACGACGGTGCGGGCACGCGACTCGGAGATGGAGGCGAAGGAACCGGAGGTCTCGGGGGAGAAGCACACGACCTCGCACCGGCCGACCGAACGGAGCTGGCGGTTCAGGCCGACGTCGCTCAGGGAGTCGAGCGACTCGGGGGCGTCGTCGGCTTCGAGCAGCGGGCCGAACGACGGCGAGCGGTTCTCGAACACCGCGACGTCGTAGCGGCTCGGGATCTCGGACGGGTTGGCCGGGCTCTGGGGCGCGAGCGGGTCCTGGTCGGCCGGCGGCAGGAACACACGGTTCTGCCGGGACGCAGCGATCGACACCCACTCACCCGTCAGGACGTCCTGCCGCATCCGCGCCGTCTCGGGCCGCGGGTCGAGTACGCGGTCGTCGATGCTGCGTTCCGCGGGCAGCGTCGAGTCGGCGTCGTCGAAGTAGAAGAGGTCGCGGCCGTCCGCGAGCTTCGTCACGCGCTTGGTGATCACCGGAACAGCTTAGCGCCCATCCGAAGCGTTGCGAAGGACATCGGAAGCAAGCGAAACTGTCCACATGACGGACGCCGACCTCTCCTTCCTCGCCGGCGCGCTGCCCGCGCCCCTGCGGCAGGACCGCATCGTCGCGATCGTCGACGGTGCCCCGGGCATGGTCCGGACGGCCGCGTTGGCCGCGTCCCTCGGCACCAGCGAGGTGACCGTCCGCCAGGACCTCGCCGTCCTCGACCAGGAGGCCCGGATCCGCCGGGTGCACGGGGGCGCGGTCCGCCTCGGGGCCGGCTCCACCGAGCGCCCCTTCGAGGAGACCGCCGTCGAGCACCAGGTGGCCAAGGCAGCCATCGGCCGTGCGGCCGCGGCGCTGGTGCGGCCGGGGGAGTGCGTCGTCCTCGACGTCGGCACCACGCCGGCCGCCGTCGCCGAGGCGCTCGTGGCCCGGACCGAGCTCACGGGCGTCACCGTCGTCACGAACTCCCTCACCACCGCGCTCGCGCTCGAGCGAGCGGTCCCGCGCTTCACCGTGATCGTCACCGGCGGCACCCTCCGGCCCCTGCAGCACTCGCTCGTCGCACCCTTCAACGGCGCCGTCCTGCCGATGATCGCGGCCGACCTCGTGTTCCTCGGCGGCACCGGCCTCGACGTCGACCACGGCCTGACGAACGTGAACCTGCCCGAGACCGAGGCCAAGCGGATGCTCGCCACGACGGCCCGGCGTACCGTCGTGGTCGCGGACGGGTCGAAGTTCGGCCGGGCCCACATCGGGGTCGTCCGCGCGCTCGAGGACATCGACGTCGTCGTCACCGCCGACGCCGACGCCGACGCGGTCGCCACGATCCGGGCGGCCGGGGCCCAGGTGATCGTCGCCGACGGCGAGCAGCGCACCGAACCAGCCGGAAGGAAGAACACCCCATGACCGCAGCACCCACTGGTGGCCAGTACCGCCTCCACCACGCCGGACCCGACGGGGTCGTCGAAGCCGTGGTCACCGAGGTCGCCGCGGGCATCCGCGAACTCCGTGTCGCCGGCTTCGACATCACCGAGCCGTTCCCCGTCACCGAGCAGCCGCCGGGCGCGAACGGCATCGTCCTGGCGCCCTGGCCGAACCGCGTCGCCGGTGGTGTGTGGGAGCTCGAGGGCAAGCGGCAGCAGCTCGACATCTCGGAGCCGAAGTACGGCAACGCCTCGCACGGGCTGCTCCGCTTCGCACCGTACCGGGTGGTGTCGCAGACCGAGACCTCGATCCAGCAAGAAGCGACGATCCACCCGCAGCACGGGTGGCCCTTCACCCTCGAGACGCGCGTGCTGCACGAGCTCGTCGACGACGGCATCCGTGTCACGCACGAGGTCACGAACCGCTCGGGCGTCCGCGCACCCTTCGCCGTCGGCGCGCACCCGTACCTGCGTGCCGGTGACACCCCCGCCGACGACCTGGTCGTCACGCTCGACGCCGCGACCGCGTTCACCGTCGACGAGCAGAAGGTGCCGAACGGGTCGGTGCCGGTCGAGGGCACGCCGTACGACCTCCGTCAGGGCCGGCGGGCCGGGGACTCGGACCTCGACACCGCGTACACGGACGTCACCCCCGACGCCGAGGGGATCCGCCGCACGACGATGCACGGGCCCGAGGGCGACGGGGTGGAGCTCTGGCAGGACGCCTCGTTCCCGTACGTGCAGGTCTTCACGTCGCGCGAGTACCCGCGCGGCGACGGGAAGGGCCTGGCCGTCGCGGTCGAACCGATGACGGCACCCGCGAACGCCCTGAACTCCGGCGAAGGTCTGCGCTGGCTCGAGCCGGACGAGACCTGGACCGGTTCGTGGGGGATCCGCCGCGTCTGGTCCTGAGGACTCCGGTCGGCTCGCACTGCTGACACGACGAAGGCCCCGCCGGGTGTCCGGCGGAGCCTTGTGCGTTCGTGTCGGAAGCCGGGCGTCAGCCGCGGCGCATCCGGAGCGCCTCGACCGCGAGGGACTCGGTCGCGTACCGGCCGACCTCGTGTGCCCAGGCCGGGTCGTCGCCGCGGAGCGCGATGAAGTCCTTGCGCTGGCGGCAGACGTAGCCGAGCACGGCGGTGGCGGTCGCGACCTCGATGAAGTCCTTGCGGATGTGGCGGGTCGTGACCTGGGCGTTGCGGCGGAGCGTGTCGAGCAGGAGCTCGTTGCTCATCGTCGTGTTGGTCGCTGCTGCGAGCTCGACGATGCGGCGCGCGTCACCGGTGGTGCTGGTCTGCGTGGCTTCGATGGGCTCGATCACGGTGTACCCCGTTCGTTCGTGGTGGTGCGGTGCTGCAGGATCCGGTGATCGGATCCGGGAACGACACTATCGGCGGGAGCCCAACAGTCCGCTGGGGACCGACTGTGCTGTGCAGGGGATCTCCCATGAGCTCGCTGGGGACGGGTTGTACCCCGTTCAGGAGCGGACGGCACCCGTCAGGCGCACCGGGCACTGTCGGCGGGGGTGGCGAGGGCGTCCAGCGCCTCGCTGACGCGGTCAGCCAGGTACTGGTGGCCGGCGTCGTTCGGGTGCCCGCCGTCGGGCGCCGAGTACCCGGGACTGTTCGTGGTCGTGAACCACCGGCCGGCGAGGGCATCGATGTAGGGGACCCCGACTGTGGCTGCAGCCGACGAGACCGAGGCGGCGACACCGACCGTGGTCTTCGCGTGCGGCAGGGGTGCCGACGGACCGAACGCGACGACGACCGCGTCCGGCCAGGTCTGCTGCGCCGTGCGGAGCGTGCGCTCGACGGCGGCGCGCAGGGTGTCGGCGTCGACGAGCCAGTCGTTCTGGCTGCCCTGCACGATCACCAGTTCCGGGTCCAAGGAGGCGTCTCGTTCGATCCGGGGACCGAACGTGAAGTGCGACGAACCGGAGGCGCCGACGTCGACGTAGCCGGTGCCCGGGTAGTCGTCGATCTTGGCCTTCCACCCGCGGTCCGCGCTGATGTCCTGGGCCCAGCCGTGGATCCCGCTGGTCGACCCACGACCGGACGTGTACGAGTCGCCGACGATGAGGACACGCGATCCGGGCTCGATCGCCGCCGCGATCCGCTCGGCCGAGACCCCGGGGGCCGCGACGGCCGAGGCCGAGGTCGACGAGGAGACGGGCTGGCAGGCGCTCGACACGCTCGGCAGGATCAGCAGGAGTCCGGAGAATCCGAGTGCCATGGCGCCGAGGGCGAGTGCGGGGACGAGTCTGCGGCGGCGTCGCGGCATCGTCGCCGGGTCGGTGGAGGTGCCCGGCCGTGCGCGCTGCGATCCTCGGCCCATCGAACCGATTGTAGACAAGAGCAACAGGGAAGACTGGTGGTGGGCCCCGTGGGGCTCGAACCCACGACCCTCGGATTAAAAGTCCGGTGCTCTACCAACTGAGCTAGAGGCCCTCACCCGCAAGGCTAGCGGGTGAGGGCCTCTGGGACAGAACCGTGCGAGCGGGTCAGCCCCGGCGTCCGGTGAGCGTTCGCAGCAGCCACGCGATGACCGCGATGATCAGGAGCACGATGCCGACGTAGAGCAGGAACTTCAGGCTCGCGGCGAACCCGCCGACGAACAGCAGGATGACTGCGATCACAGCCAGGATGATGAGCAGGGCGTTCATGGAAGATCCTCTCCTTCACGTGCAGGGAGGAGCGCCTCCCTGCCGCAACACGGTACGCGCGGCGCAGTCGTTGCGTTCTCGGCGAACGGGCCGCGGGCGTGTCACCGGCCGCGCCTACACTGCTGCGGTGCCTCGCGATCACCACCGTCCTGTCCACTTCACCGACGCCGAGTTCGCCGCCATCCAGGGCGGTGAGGACCCGGCGCTGGTGAACCGTGTCGCGCACGAGACCGCGAACGCCCTGCTGCACCGTGTGCGTGAGGACCCGGACCCCGCCGTGGTCGAGCGGCTCGTCACCTACACCGACGTGCACGGCATCGACGCCATCGCGGAGCTGTGGGCGCGGGTGGGGGCGCACACCCTGCCGGGGGCGCTCTGGCGGGTCTACCTGGTGCGCATCGTCATCCGGCAGAACCCGGAGGAGATCGCGTACCTGTTCGAACGGGGCACGGCGCAGATCGGCACGATCGACCAGGCGGTCGCGGGTGCTGAGGAACCGACCGGCCCGGCCGAGATCCTGACGCTCGCCGACCGCATCCTGCACGGCCTGTACACGGGCGACCTCGCGGTGGCGCTGGACCGCGGGGCATCGTTCTGCCGCCTGACCGCCGCCGGTGCGACCGCCGTGGCGGACGAGTCCGACCTGGTCGCGTCCGAGCGGGCGGGCGAGCTGACGACGCGGGCGCTCCGCCTGACGGAGCTGGCGGCCGACCTGACCGAGGCGGCGGCGCTCTGGCGTCGCGACAGCCTGGACTGAGCGGGCGGAGGGGCGGACCCGCACCCAGCCTCCAGGCCAGGGGCGCGGAGCTTCGCGACGACGCGCACGGCCGCGCGAGCGCGCGACGCATCCGGGCATGGAGAAGCCGAGCCGCAGAAAGCGCCTCTCGGCGCGAGGCCGCTCGAAGCGGCGAATTTTGGAGCCCGGGGCTTGCTGCGGCCCGGCGATCACCAGTCTACGAGACGTCGGCTGATCACTCGACCCTGTTCACTCATGGTGGACAGAACCGGCCCCGGGCGTGCCAGCGCACCGCCCGCGGGGAGCCCGCCGCGCCCGCGCCGCCGAGAAATCCCGATCCCCGCCCAATCCACAGCGGGGACCGCGCCGAATCATCATCGTGGCGGACGGAATGCCCGTCACGAAGCGAGAGGCCCGGTGTGACCCGGACCGGCACCGCCGGTCAATTCCCTGTGGGTCACGCCGGCCCCTCGTCTCGACCGCCCATGCGGGGGCTTCGTGCTACCCGCCTGGTCAACGAAAGCAACCGAGAGGAGGGAAACCTGCAATGCTTGCCCTCGTGGATAGCGACACCGAACGCTGGAGCTCGTCAGAGCCAGCTCAGGCATCGCCGGACGACCTCCTCGCCCGGGTCGCCTCCGGTGACCAAGCCGCCTTCGCGGACCTCTACGACGCACTGTCCGGCCGGGTCCTCGGTCTGATCACGCGGCTCCTCCGGGACCGCGCGCAGTCGGAAGAGGTCACGCAGGAGGTCTTCCTGGAAGTCTGGCAGCAGGCCACCCGCTTCGACCGGAAGCGCGGAACGGCCGCCAGCTGGGTCCTCACCATGGCCCACCGCCGCGCGGTCGACCGGGTCCGCGCCTCGCAGTCCTCGCACGACCGCGACACCAAGATCGGCATCCGCGACCTCGAGGCCGGTTTCGACCAGGTCTCCGAGTCCGTCGAGATCCGCATCGAGCACGAGCGCGTCGGCCGAGCGTTGGCGAAGCTCACGGAGTTCCAGCGGCAGGCTGTGCAACTCGCGTACTACGGCGGCTACTCGCACAGCGAGATGGCCGAACACCTCGGTGTCCCCATCGGCACCGTCAAGACCCGTCTCCGTGACGGGATGATCCGACTCCGAGACGAGATGGGGGTGACCTCATGACCGAACGCCACGACGACCCCGCACTGATGACGGGGTCCCACGCACTCGACGCGCTGTCCGATGACGAGCGCGCGCTCCTCGAGGACGCCCTCCGGACGTCCCCCGAGCTGCAGGCCGAGAACGACTCGCTGCGCGAGACCGCGCTGCAGCTCGCCTACGCCGTCGCACCGATCGAGCCCCCCGCGTCGCTGAAGGCGTCGCTGCTGGCCCAGATCGCCACGACCCCGCAGGCCGCACCCCTCGCCGACACGACGGTCGACCAGACCCCGGTCGCCGAGACCACCCCCGCCCAGGAGGCCCGCCCTGCGCCCGCCGTGCCCGTCACCTCGATCGCCGACGGCCCCACCGCCGGTGGCCGGGCGTCGTCCGAGGCTCGCCGCCGCTGGTTCCAGCGTCCGGCGGTGATGCTGACGGCCGCTGCTGCCGTCGCCGCGGTCTTCTTCGGGGGACTCGGCGTCGGATCGGTCTTCGACCCGAACGGCTCCGGACCGGGCACCACGCAGGCCTCGAGCGGCCTTGACCGCATCTACGCCGCGTCGGACTTCCAGCGCACCACGACCAAGGTCGCGGGCGGCGGTTCGGCGACGGTCGTGTGGTCGAACGACCTCGGCAAGTCCGCGGTGATCCTGGACGGCGTCGAGCAGGCGCCGAAGGGCAAGACGTACGAGCTCTGGTACATCGGCTCCGAGGAGCAGGGCGGTGCCATCAAGTCGGCCGGCCTGGTCGACGGCGCGGCGGACGGTGTGCACTCCGCTGTGCTGAAGGGTGCGATGTCCGAGGGGGCGACGATCGGCATGACGGTCGAGCCCGCCGGTGGTTCGAAGCAGCCGACCTCGTCGCCGATCATGGCGGTCCCCACCACCACGGCCTGACGGTACTCCGGAAGGTGCCCGTGCAGTCGATGCGCGGGCACCTTTCGTCGTTCCACGAGTCGATCGACGCGTGGATCGTCGGAACATGCGCACGCAACGTCTGCGTGCGCATCGAGCGACGTTCCACGAGTCGATCGACGCGTGGATCGTCGGAACATGCGCACGTCTTGCGGGCCGCCGCGGCACCCGGCGCAACCACGAAGGCCCGGTGCGCGTCCGTGGCGGACGTGCACCGGGCCTCCAGGCCGTCCGTCAGCGCGACGGACGGATGCCGATCAACCGAAGCGGCCCGAGACGTAGTCCTCGGTGGCCTGCACGGACGGGTTCGAGAACATCGTCGCGGTGTCGTCGAACTCGATGAGCTTGCCCGGAGCGCCGGTGCCGGCGATGTTGAAGAACGCCGTCTTGTCGCTGACGCGCGACGCCTGCTGCATGTTGTGGGTCACGATCACGATCGTGAACTCCTTCTTGAGCTCCTCGATCAGGTCCTCGATGGCCAGGGTCGAGATCGGGTCGAGGGCCGAGCAGGGCTCGTCCATCAGCAGCACGTCCGGCTCGACCGCGATCGCGCGGGCGATGCAGAGCCGCTGCTGCTGGCCACCGGACAGACCCATGCCGGGCTTGTCGAGGCGGTCCTTGACCTCGTTCCACAGGTTCGCACCCTGCAGCGAGCGCTCGACGATGTCGTCGGCCTCGGAGCGGGAGACGCGCTTGTTGTTGAGCTTGACGCCCGCGAGCACGTTGTCGCGGATCGACATCGTCGGGAACGGGTTCGGTCGCTGGAAGACCATGCCGACCTGACGGCGGACGAGCACGGGGTCGACGCCGGGGCCGTACAGGTCGTCGCCGTCGATCTTGACCGATCCCTCGACCCAGGCGCCGGGGATGACCTCGTGCATGCGGTTCAGGGTGCGGAGGAAGGTGGACTTGCCGCAGCCCGACGGGCCGATGAAGGCCGTGACGGTGCGGGGCTCGATGGTGATGTCGACACCCTCGACCGCCTTGAACTTCGAGTAGTAGACGTTGAGGCCGTCGACCTCGATGCGCTTGGACACGTTGATCCTTCTGGGTGGGTGGTGACGCTGGATCCGCGGGGGCGGACGGTCAGCGGCTGAGCTTGGGGGCGAAGAGGCGGGTGATGATCCGGGCAAGCAGGTTGAGCAGCATCACGATCAGGATGAGCACCAGGGCCGCGGTCCACGCCCGGTCGACGAACGGCACCGGGTTGGCGCCCTGCTGCGAGTACTGCGTGTAGGCGTACACCGGCAGGGTCATCATCGGGTCGCGGAACAGGTTGTAGTTCATGCTCGCGGTGAAGCCGGCCGTGACGAGCAGCGGGGCGGTCTCACCGATGACGCGGGCGATCGAGAGCATGATGCCGGTCATGATGCCCGCGAGGCTCGTGGGCAGAACCACCTTGAGGATCGTCAGGTACTTCGGGACACCGAGGGCGTACGAGGCCTCGCGGAGTTCCATCGGGACGATCTTCAGCACCTCTTCGGTGGAGCGCACGACGATCGGGATCATCAGCACCGACAGGGCGACGGAGCCGACCAGACCGAAGCGGGCACCCGGGCCGAGGAACAGCGCGAAGAGCGCGTAGGCGAACAGCCCGGCGACGATCGACGGGATGCCCGTCATGACGTCGACGAAGAACGTGATGCCCTTCGCCAGCGCGCCACGACCGTACTCGACCAGGTAGATCGAGGTGAGCAGACCGATCGGCACCGAGATGAGCGCCGCGAACAGGGTGATCTCGAGGGTGCCGATGAGCGCGTGGACCGCGCCGCCGCCCTCGGAGATGACCCCGCGCATCGAGTACGAGAAGAAGTTCGCGTCGAGGCGGGCGACGCCCTTGGCGATGACCGTCCAGAGCAGCGACACCAGCGGCAGGACCGCGATGACGAACGCCGTGATGACGAGCGAGGTGACCAGGCGGTCGACGGCCTTGCGACCGCCCTCGACGATGCGCGAGACGACGACGATGAGCACGTCGAACAGGACCGTGCCGAGGAAGATCGCGGCGACGACGTTGAAGTCCTTGACGGCGCCACCGGCGTTGAGCAGGGCGAAGACCAGGACGAGGGCGACCCAGCTGCCGACCAGCAGCAGCCACGGGACGGACGCGTGCAGCTTGCCATTGGCGTAGACGTTGCCGGCGGTGCCGGTCTGACGGAGCGCGAGGGACATCGGGTGCGACCTCTCAGCTGACTCGGCTGCGGACGATGTACCGCGCGAGCATGTTGATGACCAGGGTGATGACGAAGAGGATGAGACCCGACGCGATGAGCGCGTTCAGTGCCGTCCCGGAAGCCTCGGCGAACTGCAGGGCGATGTTCGCGGCGATCGTCGAGGGGTTCTGCGACGTCAGCATCTCGAACGTGACGTTCGTCGAGACCGACAACACCAGCGCGATCGCCATCGTCTCGCCGAGTGCACGACCGAGGCCGAGCATGATCGCGGACACGATGCCGGACTTCGCGAACGGCAGGACAGACAGGCGGATCATCTCCCAGCGGGTCGCGCCGAGGGCCAGGGCCGCTTCCTCGTTGAGGGTCGGGGCCTGCAGGAAGATCTCACGCATGACCGCCGTCATGATCGGGATCGCCATGACGGCGAGGACGATCGAGGCCGTCAGGATCGTGCGGCCGGTGCCGGACACCTGACCGGAGAACAGCGGGAACCAGCCGAGGTACTCGTTCAGGAACACGTAGAAGGGCTTCACCAGGGGAGCCAGCACGGCGATGCCCCAGAGGCCGTAGACGACCGACGGCACCGCGGCCAGCAGGTCGATGACGTAGCCGAGGACCGGAGCGAGTCGACGCGGCGCGAAGTGCGAGATGAAGAGGGCGATCCCGAGGGACAGCGGCACGGCGATCACGAGCGCGATGAGCGCGGACCAGACGGTGCCGAACACCAGGGGGCCGACGAAGTCCCAGAAGTTCGTGGCCTTCCCGGGCAGCTCGCCGACCTTGGCGGAGAACGCCGGGATGCTCTGCCAGACGAGGAACGCGGCGACGAGCACGAGCACGAAGAGGATGAGGCCGCCGGCGATGACCGAGGCGGCGGAGAAGATCCGGTCACCGACGCGGACGACGGCCTTCGGCTTGATCGGGGTGACGGTGGCCCCTGGCTGGGCCGGTGCGGTCGTCATGGGGTACTCCAGTCGGAGGAACGCCGGGGGAGGCGACGGGTGCGGGTGGTGGAGCGGGGTGGGACGTCCGGGTGCGGGCTCTTCCCGGTGGGAGCGGTGATGCTGTGCTCCCGGTGGCGGCAGTCGTGCTGCGCTCCCGGTGGCGGCGGTGGTGCTGCACTCCCGGTGGGGCCCGGACGGGCGAGGGCCCGGACGCCGGTCATGTGGGTGGGACCGGCGTCCGGGCGCTCAGGGGGCCTTACTTGATGGACGCGACCGCGTCCTTGGCCTTCGACGCCAGGTCGGAGGAGAGGGCGGCCGACTTGGCCTCCTTCGCAGCGGCGTCCTGAGCAGCGCTCGAGACGACGTAGTCCAGGTAGCCCTTCACGAGCTCGGCCTTGTCGGCGTCCTTGTACTCCTGGCACGCGATGGCGTAGGAGACGAGGACCAGCGGCCAGGCACCGTCAGCGGTGTCCTTGCGGTCGATGTCGATCGCGAGGTCGTTGTCCTCGCGGCCGGTTGCGATCTTCGAGTCGGCGACGACCTGCGCGGCACCGTCGGCCGAGATCTCGGTCGCCTTGTCGCCGACCATCAGCTTCGCGCGGTCGAGGTCACCCGCGCCGGAGTCGTCGATGTAGGTGATGGCGTTGGTGGCGTTGCCCATCGCGGAGGCGACACCGGAGGTGCCCTTCGCGCTGTCACCGACCGAGTACGGGAAGGTCTGGCTCGGCTCTTCGGTCCAGACGTCGCCGGCGTTCGCGGAGACGTACTCCGAGAAGTTCTGCGTGGTGCCCGAGTCGTCGGAGCGGTGCACGACCGTGATGTTCGCGTCCGGCAGCTTCGCGTCCTTGTTCAGGTCGGCGATCTCCGAGTCGTTCCACTTGGTGATCTTGCCCGAGAAGATGCCCGCGATGGTCTTCGCGTCGAGGGTCAGGTCGCTGACGCCGTCGACCTTGTACGCGATGGCGATCGGGGAGATGTAGACGGGGATGTCGATGCCCTTGGTGTCCGCCTTGCAGGACTCGAACTTGCCCGAGAGCTCCTCGTCCTTCAGCGCGGCGTCGGAGCCGGCGAAGTCCGCGGCACCCGACATGAAGTTCTCGCGGCCGGCGCCGGAGCCGTCCGGCGTGTAGTTCACCGTGACGCCCTTGGCTTCGTCCTGGAAACCGGCGGCCCAGGTGGCCTGCGCGGTCTGCTGTGCGGACGAGCCCGAGCCGGTCAGGGTGCCGGAGAGCTTCGAGTAGTCGCTGCCGCTGGTGGAGGAGGACTTGGTGCTGCCCGCGTCCTCGTTTGCCGCGCACGAGGAGAGCACGACTGCGCCGGCGATCGCGATTGCTGCGATCGAACCGATTCGCTTGATGTTCACAGGGGTCCCTTCGGGAATGGAATGCAGTGGGACCACTGCGGTCCCTGGGCCGGTGCCGACCCGGGAGCGACTGTAGGGACGCGAGGTGACGGGGATCACCCCCGCTGGTGAACGGAAGGTGAACGAGGGGTTGTCCGCGTCGGGGCGGCGTGCGCCGCGCCCGCGCAGGGAGCAGGATCGGGGGCACTGTGCGCGCGTTCGGAAGATACGCACGCATGATCGCGGAAGGGCGGTCGGGAGGCCCGGATCGCGTTCTCCGGGCGCGGCGCGGCCCCGTCATGTGGTCGGGTGCCGGGCGCGTCGGCTGCGGCGCTCTGGTCCGGCGGCGCTGCGGTCCGGCGGCGCTGCGGTGCGGCGGCGCTGCGGTCCGGCGGTGGCCGGCTACGCCGGGGTCGTGTTGCGGTGCGTCTCGACCGCGACGAGCGTGTCTCCGGCGATGTGCATGACGGAGAAGTCCCCGACGGACAACATCGCCGCGCGACGCAGGTCGAAGCGGCCGGAGTCGTCGGCGGTCACGGTGGCGATCCGGGCGATGATGTCGGGCAGCACCGGGCCGTGCGAGCAGAGCACGGCGGTCTTGCCCTTGTCGAGGCGGCGCCGGACGACGCCCTTGACGTCGGCGGCTCCGCGGTCGTGGGCGTCCTGGCTGATGTCCGGGGTGCTCGAGACGCCGAGCTTCGTCGCGGCCGAGAGCGGTTCGACGGTCGCGAGGCACCGCGCCGCCGTGCTGCTCACGATCTTCTTCGGGCCGAACGCCGCGACCGGCGCCGCGGCGGCCTTGGCCTGCGAACGGCCGACGGGCAGCAGCGGTCGGGTGGCGTCGGGACCGTCCCAGTCCGAGCCGGGCACGGTCTTCGCGTGGCGCAGGGTGATCAGGGCGAAGGTGCGGTGCTGTCCGGCGGCGGCGCGTTCGGCGAAGCGGTCGAGGATCGCGACGTCCCGCTCGTACGTCAGACGGTTGCGGGCGTCGTCGATGGTGACCCACTCGAGTGCGGCGACCTCGTGGTTCGGCTCGAAGGCCCCGGCGCGGGCGTACTCCTTGGCCGAGACCCGGGCCGCCCAGTAGTGCACGACCTTGTCGCGACCGTTCGGCAGCACGTACTCGGCGGTGCCGAGCGGAGCGCCGAGGTGGACGCGGTAGCCGGTCTCCTCGTCGATCTCGCGCACAGCGGTCGTCGGGACGGCCTCGCCCGGGTCCACCTTGCCCTTGGGCAGGGAGACGTCCTTGTGGTGGTCGCGGTGGATGAGCAGCACGAGGGGTGTGCCGTCCTGTTCGCGCCAGACGACCGCACCCGCAGCGACGACGGGGCCCGAGGGACCGCCGCTCACCGAGTCGAGCGCTTCCGAGCCGAGATCTTCCGCATGGTCACATTCTGCACGTCCTCGAGCGGGCGGCCCGCATCGTCGGTGGAGTGCCGCGTCCACTCGCCGTCGGACTCCAGGTGCCACGAGCTGGCGGTGTCGGCCATCGCCAGGTCGAACATCTCCTGGACCTCGTTGATGTGGTCCGGTGCGACCAGCCGCACGAGTGCCTCGACGCGACGGTCGAGGTTGCGGTGCATCATGTCGGCGCTGCCGATGAAGACCGCCGGGTCGCCGTCGTTGTGGAACGCGAAGGCGCGGGAGTGCTCCAGGTAGCGGCCGACGATGCTCCGCACGCGGATGGTGTCGCTGACGCCTTCCATCCCCGGCTTGAGCGAGCAGATGCCCCGGACCCAGACGTCGATCGGCACCCCGGCCTGGCTCGCCAGGTAGAGCGCGTCGATGATCTGCTCGTCGACCATCGAGTTGACCTTGATCCGGATGCCCGAGGGCTTGCCGGCACGGGCGTTCGCCGCCTCGGTCTGGATGCGCTTGAGCAGGCCCTTCCGCAGGTGCAGCGGTGCCACGAGCAGGCGCTTGAACTTCTTCTCGATGGCGTAGCCGGACAGCTCGTTGAACAGGCGGGTGAGGTCCTTGCCCACGGTGTCGTCCGAGGTGAACAGGCCCATGTCCTCGTAGATGCGCGAGGTCTTCGGGTTGTAGTTGCCCGTGCCGATGTGGCTGTAGTGCTTGAGCGTCCCGCCCTCTTGCCGGATGACGAGCACCAGCTTCGAGTGCGTCTTCAGCCCCACCAGGCCGTAGACGACGTGCACGCCGGCCTTCTCGAGCTTGCGGGCCCAGGTGATGTTGTTCTGCTCGTCGAAGCGCGCCTTGATCTCGACCAGGGCGAGGACCTGCTTGCCGGCGGCCGCTGCGTCGATGAGCGCTTCGACGATGGGGCTGTCGCCGGACGTACGGTACAGCGTCTGCTTGATCGCCAGGACGTTCGGGTCGGCCGCGGCCTGCTCGAGGAACGCCTGCACGCTCGTGGCGAAGGACTCGTAGGGGTGGTGGACCAGGACGTCGTTCGCCTTGATCGCACGGAACAGGTCGGGCTTCGTGTTCGGCTCACCCGGCTGGAACTGCACCGGGGTCGTCGGCACGTGCTTCGGGTAGTGCAGGTCCGGGCGGCTGATCTTCGAGATCTCGAACAGCCCGCCGAGGTCGAGCGGCGACGGCAGCCGGAACACCTCTTCCTCGGTGATGTCGAGTTCACGCACGAGCAGGTCGAGGGTCACCGGGTCCATGTCCTCGGTGATCTCGAGGCGGATCGGCGGGCCGAACCGGCGGCGCAGGAGCTCGCGCTCGAGGGCCTGGATGAGGTTCTCGGCCTCGTCCTCCTCGATCTCGACGTCCTCGTTGCGGGTGACCCGGAACACGTGGTGCTCGAGGACCTCCATCCCCGGGAACAGGTCGTCGAGGTGGTTCGCGATGAGGTCTTCGAGCGGGATGAAGCGCATCCGGCCGGAGTTGTCGTCGGGGAGCTTGATGAAACGGGAGAAGTTCTGCGGCACCTTGAGGCGCGCGAACTCCTGGCGCTGCGACTTCGGGTTGCGGACCCGCACCGCCAGGTTGAGCGAGAGCCCGGAGATGTAGGGGAACGGGTGCGCCGGGTCGACCGCCAGCGGCATGAGCACCGGGAAGATCTGCTCGTTGAAGTACTCCCGCATCCGCTGCCGGTCGGCTTCGTCGAGGTCGGACCAGTGCTCGATGTGGATGCCCGCGGCGTCGAGGTCCGGCTTGAGCGACCCGATGAACGCCTGCGCGTGCCGGTCCTGCAGCTCGTGGGCCTTCTTCGCGATGTCGCGCAGGACGTCACTGGGGGCACGGCCGACGTTGGTCGGGACGGCGATGCCGGTGTCGATGCGGCGCTTCAGGCCGGCGACGCGGACCATGAAGAACTCGTCGAGGTTGGACGCGAAGATCGCCAGGAAGTTCGCTCGCTCCAGCAGGGGCTGCGTGCGGTCTTCACCCAGCTCGAGCACGCGCTGGTTGAACCTGAGCCAGCTGAGCTCGCGGTCGAAGTAGCGGTCCGTCGGCAGCGACTCGTGCTCGATCTCGACGACCTCGTCGAAGTCGTCGAGGTCGGGTGCGACGGATTCGCCGTCGAGCTGCGGTTCGGTGTCCATCCCCACATCCTGCCACCCGGCCTCTGCTGTCGGAGGGGCCCCGGTGGACGCTGTGGAAACCGGTGGTGAACCGTTCGTGTGTGGAGGAACGGTCACGATATACCGACGGTGACATCTGCCCGGGTTTGTGGGTATGGTGGGCCGTGTCAGAGCCTCCGGGGGGATTCCACTGCGCGGGGGTGCAGCTACGAATGAAAGAGGTTCATCATGTCGCGTGTCCTTTCGACCGAGCAGGCCAAGACCGCCATCCGTCAGGTCCAGTCGATCGTCAACGGTGGTTTCACCGATCAGATCTCGCAGCTCGACGCTCAGGGCCGGATCCTCTCCGACTCGAACGTCTGGGACGGCCCGCTCGCGGCGACGTTCCGTGGGTCCACCTGGCCGGAGACCAAGGCTGCTCTCGACAAGGCGAAGACCGAGCTCGAGCAGCTCCGCACGCAGCTCGACAAGATCTCGCAGGACATCTTCACCGCAGGCGGCGGCGCGTAAGCACCGGCCTGTTCCCGCCCGGACCGTCGCATTCGCGGCGGTCCGGGCGTTCGCGGTCGGTGGGGCCGCTTCACCAGCACGATCAGCACGACAAGCACCGACCCTGGGGGGACGACCATGGCGAAGATCCACGCCAACACGGATCCGATCGAGTTCGACGATGCCACCGCGGATGCGCTCAAGAGCTCGCTGACCGCGTCGGCTGACGCGATCAGCGGACAGAAGGCATCGAGGCAGTCGTACGTGACGACCGCCTCGCAGGAGTTCCGCGGGCACTTCTCGCAGCTCTTGACGCAGAACGCGGGGACGGCATCGAGCGATGCCACCAACATCGTCGACGCCCTCGAGACCATCGCCGGGTGGATCGACACCATGAAGGCCGCCGCCGCGGACGAGCGCGCGCGCCGCAAAACCGCCCGCGAGTGGCAGGAGCGCGAGGACGATCGCAACGGGTTCCAAGACTTCCTCAACGATTCCTTCCACTACGACCCGATGCCGACCGTCGAGAACGAACCGGCGCCGAAGTTCGACCCGCCGGCCGTGACGACGAAGCCGCGTGAAACCCCGAACCCCGGGGCCGGCGGTGGTGGTGGCGGCACGTCGTCCGCCCGGCCCGCTGACCTCCGCTCGTTCGCGACCGGTTCCTCGACGCTGAACCGCGCCCTCGACGGCAAACCCGGGGCGCTCCGCGGCAAGCTCGCCGACTTCGCGACGAAGTGCTCGTGGGCGCACATCGACGCCGGCAGCGTCGTGACGGCGTTCGAGCAGTGGATCGGGGCGAACGACCAGGACGTCACGTGGGCCAACACCGTCGCCGACGCCTTCGCGGCCGCCGGCGGCGAGGGTGCCGTGTCCACCGTCGCAGACTCGGCCCTCGCTGCGGCGCTCGCCGCGGCCGGCGTCTCGCAGACCCGCACCGACCTGCAGTTCGAGCCGCCGACGGCCTACGGCGCTCAGCCCACCACCGGCTTCTCGATGGACCCGGTGAATACCACGACGGGCAACTTCCTCGAGCCGGAGTTCGACCTGGCGTTCACCGGTGCATCTGCGGCGCTGCAGGTGACCCGCATGTACAACTCCCTCGACCAGCACGTCGGGCTCTTCGGTCCGGGGTGGGCGTCGATCCTCGAGACCCGTCTGCTCCTCGACGACGAGGGCGCGTCGTTCGTCGGCGCCGACGGTCGTCAGGTGCGCTTCCCACGTGACGGCGAGGGGTGGGCCCGTGGCGTCGGCGAGAACCGCTGGCTCGCGGCCGAGGGCGACCGGCTCGTCGTCCGCGACAACCAGGGCGAGCGCATCGACTTCTCTCTGTCGGGGCTGTGGCTCGGACAGCGCGGCGGTGCCGGTACCGCGGTCCGCGTCGAGCGGGACAGCGACGACGTCGTCGTGCGTCTGGTACACGAGCGCGGCCGCGCGGTCGACATCGACCACGTCGACGGCCGGGTCGCGGTCCTCCGCGCATCCGACGGCCGCCGGGTCGAGTACGGGTACGACGAGCGCGGCCGACTCGTCTCGGTGACCGACGCCGTCGGCACCCGCACGTACGGCTGGAACGAAGACGACCTCATCACGACGGTCACGAGTGCGGCCGGTGTCGTCGAGGTCGACAACACCTACGACGCACAATGCCGCGTGGTCGAACAGATCAGCCCGCACGGCCGCACCGTGCGGTTCGCCTACCTGCCCGGCCGCGTCACGGTGGTGTCCGACCACGACGGCTCGCGGTCGAACTCCTACATCGCCGACGCCAAGGGGCGTCTCGTCGGGGTCATCGACTCCGACGACCGACGCCAGTCGATGAGCTACGACCGGCACGGCAATCTCGTGTCCGCGACCGAGCGCGACGGCTCGGTGACCGTGCACGCGTACGACGACCGCGGCCGTAAGACCCGCACCGTCACGCCCTCCGGCGGCGACCTGACCTACGGGTACGACGACCAGGATCGCGTGACGACCGTCGTCACCGAGGCCGGTGCGGTCGTGACCTACGAGTACGTGGGCGACGACCGCGACCCGTCGGTCATCGTCGACCCGGTCGGCGGCCGGACGGAGCTGAGCTGGGACGGGGGGCTCCTGCGCCAGGTGGTCGACCCCACCGGCGTGCGGATCGAACTCGAGTACGACGCCTTCGGCGAGCTGGTCGCGACGACGAACGCGCTCGGTGACACCGCGCGCGTCGAGCGTGACGCCGCCGGTCGGCCGACTGCGGCGATCAGCCCCACTGGCGCTCGCACCGAGTACCGCTACGACGCCGCGGGTCTGCTGGAGTCCCGGCAGGATGCCGACGGAGCGGTCTGGCGCTTCGAGCATGCCGCCGGCGGCCGGATCAGCGCGGTCATCGGCCCGCTCGGGGCGCGCACCGAGTACACATACTCACCGGACGGCGAACTGCACACCGTCACTGACCCCCTGGGTCGCACCGCGACCCGGACGTACGACGACCAGGCGAACCTCGCGCGGCTCGAGATGCCGGGCGGCGCGGACTGGACGTTCGCGCACGACGCTTTGTCGCGCCTCCAGGCCGTCACCGACCCGACCGGCGCGACTTGGAGCCGCGAATACGACGTGAACGGCCGCCTGTCGAGCGTGGTCGACCCGACCGGGGTCCGTCAGGACTTCTCGGAGGACGCCAAGACCGGGGTCGCGTCGCTGCGCGACGCCTTCGACGCGGTCACAGTGCAGTTCGACGCCTACGGACGACCGGTCGAGAGCGCCAGCGACGAGTTCGGCTCCGAGCTCGTCACCTACGACGCTGCGGGACGCCCCGTCGAACTTGTCGATGGGGAGGGCGGACTGACCAGGATTGAACGCGACCTCGCGGGCCGGGTGATATCGCTCACCACCCCGTCCGGCGTCCGCGCAACCTACGAGTACGACCTCTGCGGCCGTCCGTCGGCCGCAACCGATCCGAGCGGCGCACGCACCGTACTCGAGTACGACGCGCACTCGCGTGTCGTCCGGTGGACGCTGCCCACCGGGGACACAGAGCAGGTCGTCTACGACGCAGTCGGGCGCGTGGTCGCGCGGACGACGCCGGGTGCCGGCACCAGTCGGTTCCGCTACGACGCTGCCGGGAGGCTCGTCTCGGTCCATGACGCCCGGTACGGCCGGCGCCGGTTCCGCTACGACGCCTCGGGTCAGCTTGCGGCGACCGTCAATGGTCTCGGCGGTGTCACCACCTTCGCCCACGACGAGCGAGGTCGGCTCACCACCGTCACCGACCCAACGGGCGGCGTCACAACCCGTACGTACGACGATGCAGACCGCATCACAAGCGTGACCGACCCGCTCGGGCGCACCACGACCGCGGCCTACGACGCCGCGGGCCGTCAGGTCGGCCAGACCGATCCCGACGGCCACACTGTCACCTGGTCCTACGACGCGGCTGGCCGGCAGCGGGACGTCGGCGTCGACGGTGTCGTCCAGTTCGAGCTCCGGCGGGACGCCCTCGGCCGGACTCTGACCGTCACCGACCACACCCGCGGTGCCGGACGGAGTGTGGAGCACGAGCTGCACCACGACCGACGGGGGCTCCTGGTCCGTCGAAGCCGTGGCTCGGCGGCGATCGGGTGGGAGTACGACGCCGACGGGAACCGCACGGCGCGCATCGACCCTGCCGGCACCCACACCGCGTTCCGCCGGAACGCCGCCGGACTCGTGACCGCGGTGGAGCGGGGCGGTCTCGGAGTCGGCACCTTCGCGTACGACGCCGGCGGGCGCATCGTCCAGTCGGCGACCGGGGACCTCGTGCAGGCGTGGTCGTACGAGGGCGGTGTCCTCGTGGCGCACACCACGACCACTCCCGACGGCGCCCAGGTCACCCGGATCGCACGAGACGACGACGGCCGGATCGCCGCGATCGATGGCCCCGACGGACGTGTCGATTACACGTTCGACGGCGCCGGGCAGCTCGTCCGCGCAGGCGACTCCACCTGGGAGTACGACTCCGCCGGTCGGCTGGTGTCCGAGACCGTCGACGGCGTCACGACCACGTACGAGTACGACCGCGCCGGACAGCTGACCGCCACGTTGCGCGACGGTCAGCGGACGGAGTACGTGCACGACGGGCTCGGCCGCCGGGTGCGTCGCACCGAACCGGACGGTTCCACGACCGAGTACACCTGGTCGCCGCTGGGGTACCTCGCAGGGCTCGTTACCCGCGACGCCACCTACGCCGAGACCGGGCGCAACGACGTGTGGACGGATGCGCTCGGCGAACTCGCCACCGTCGATGACGTCGAGGCATGGTGGGACACCGCGGCCGCCGTGCCATCCCTGATGTCGATTGGCGGGAAGAGCGTCCTCGACCTCCCGGGTGGCGTCACCGCCGTCGGAACGAAGTGGACGACGCCGGGCTGGCGCAATGCCCGGGCGACCGATGCATCCGACCCGTGGGCGACGCTCGCCGGGGTGTCCGGCGCCGCGCTCCCCGCAACCGTCGGACTCACCGCGACCGGTGGAATCAACATCGGCGGCCTCGAGTGGCTCGGTGCTCGCGTCTACGACCCTGCCGCCCGTGGCTTCCTGTCCGTTGACCCGCTCGCGCCCGTGCTCGGGTCGGGATGGTCGGGGAACCCGTACTCCTACGCCGGGAACGACCCGTTGCACGCGGTGGACCCCTTGGGTCTCCGACCGGCGACCGACGCTGACCTCCAGGCGTACCGGGATGCGCATCAAGGGGTGTTTGATGGCGGCTGGTGGAAGGACAACTGGGAGTACGTCGTTGGCGGAGCTGCAATTGTGGGAGGAGGCATCCTGATGTTCACGGGAGTTGGCGGACCAGCCGGGATGATGCTGATCAGCGGCGGTCTCGATGTCATCACGCAGAAGGCCACCACCGGCAACGTCAACTGGGCTCAGGTAGCCGGCGCCACCGCGCTTGGCGCGATCCCGGGAGGGGCAGGATCGCTCTTCAAAGCGGCGAAGTACGGCGGGCAAGGGCTTCGTGTCGCCGAAAACGTCGCTGCCCCTACGACCAGGGTCGTCAAGTCCCTCGCGACGAACATGGCAGTCAACGGCGCGGCTGGCTCTGGCTTCGGTGTTGCTGCGAACGTCGTCACGAGCGTGACGTCGAACAAGCCGATCACCGCGAGAGGGCTGCTTGGTTCCGCTGGAGGTGGGTTCGTGGCCGGTTCCGTCAGTGGCCTTGCCGGTCCAGCCGGAGGGAGCATCGCAGAGCACTTGCAACGTCCGGTGGAGTCAGTGGTCTCTAAGTTGGGCACATCGGCCGTGGGATCGGTGGCAGCTACGGCTGGCACGACTGTCGACCACTGGATATCCGGCGAGGATATGTCCTGGAACGACGTGATCTGGAGCACGGCGTCGGGTGCCGCCGCCCCCCACCTCTCGTTCGGTGAGAAGTACACCCAGACCAACTTCGAAGCCCTTCGGAAGGTTCCCTATACTCAGACCCAGACGTGGCAGGGATTGACCGGAAGCGGGCGAAACGCTGTGGCCCTTCGGGGAGGCGCGGCGATCGGTTCCGCTGTCGGCGCTGGAGGAGACGTGATCCACGATTCAGTGAGTGGCGTGATGGGATGGTGACTTGAGTACTCGAGTGCGCCGTTATCGCCCGCTGAGTCGAGCGGGCGTCGTCGGCAACATCACGCTGATCGCTCTCACGGGCGCGGTCGCGTTCTTCTTCGGATTGCAGCAGCTGACGTTTCCGGTCGTCTTGGCGAATGTGCTGCTCGCCGTCACCCTCGCCGGCCTTCTGGGGTTCCTCGGCTCGGGGTGGGCAATGCTCGGCTTGGCGGTCGCGTTCTTCGGAGGGCCCCTTGCAACCGAGTTCTTGCTCGTCGGCGCGCAGCTGTCGATCCAGACCTGGTTCATGAGCCTCATCGCTGGTTGGACCCTCGGGGCACTGGCCCGGCGGCACGTCGATAGGGGACTCCCCGGTCGCGACCGAGCCTCGGGACCTGCGCTGCAGTGGTGGGTGCGAGGCCGGCGATGCGTGCAGAACTCCCCGACCCTGGCTCAAGTGGAGGCGAAGGTCCGCGCCCTCGACGGCCGTGAACGTACGTTGGTCTCCGTCATCGATCGAGATCGTCAGATCAACATCTGTGGCGATGCCGCACGGGAGGTCATCGTCTTCAGGACTGAGGACGTGACCGATGGAGAGCGGTGGGAGCTTCCGCTCGGCGGCCCGGTTGATGCGTCGGATGTTGTCGAGATCGCCATGGGAAACGTCTCTGCTCCCGTGGCTCGAGGCCTCACGGTGGACGTTGAAGCGGCGCTGAAGATCGTTGAAGCGTTTCTTGCGAAGAAGAGGGTTGATAGTGGCGCAGGGACCTGGCGCGGTGGTGAGGTGTTGACCGTTCGGCCTTCGCTGCCGTGATCGATGGTGGCGCACTTCAGGGGGCGTCACTACGAGCGCATGGGGAGCGCATCCCGCAAGCTACGGCGTTGATGGTGGTCTCGCCCGGTACGGTCGAAGGGTGGCGGGGGAACGCGAGCTGAAGAAATCTCACGGCAGGCCGGTGCTGGTCCAGGGGAACAGGGTGGTGCCGGTGGCGTGGAGGCTGCTGTCAGCTGGGGTAGTCGCCGCAGGACCGTGGTTGGCGTGCTCGCAGGATGTGTTCGGTGGCGCGTGGTTCACCCGCGTCTGGTGTAGCGCGCTCCTGCTGTTCTTCGGGTTACTGTGACTGATGCTGGCGGTGAGTACCATCCGCACCCGGGTCAAGGTGTTCCCCGACCGACTCGAGGCGACCGTCAACTTCCGCGGCACCAGGACCATCCGTCCTGGCGAACTCGCCCGCTTTCGAGCGTCAGGCAAAGGCAACGACGTGGTCAGCGCCGCTACCGCTCGCGGACGACGCGGATTTCGGTCGAACCGGTTCCACCGTCACTACGACGTACTGAACGACTGGCTTGATCGGAACGGCGGCGAGCCTTGGGTCGAGCACCAGGCCTTCTTCATCAAGCTCACTCACCAGACGAAGCCGCAGCCAATCCGCAACGCGCTGTCGATGCTGACCATCGTCGCGTTCCACCTTTTCACGCTTGCCATGTTCCCGGGACTGTTCGTCATGAACGCATACGACAGCGCGCACCGGGAGCGAGTCACTTGCACGGCGACGTCTGTGGAAGCTGTCACACTGTCGAGTCGGTCCGCGAAGGGCGTCGGCGCTTCTTACGCTGGTGTGGGGTTCGACGCGCCTGATTGTGGCCGTCTGACCTATTCGAAGACGATCTCGTTCGGGAACCAAGACGCTTTCGCCCGCCGCTACGACCGTGCCCCCGGGGAGTACGCATTCACCGTCGGTGGCGCGTCGTTCTGGGTCAGGGAGCATGCGCCGTGGGTGCCGCTGGCCCCGGAGGTGTACGGCGTGAGCGAGCCGGGTGAGCCTGCGGCCGGTATCGATGAATGACTCCGGGGCTGCGCGACTCGCACGGCGAAGACGCGTCCGGCGAGACAGGATCCTGGCTTCGATCGTCTTCTCCGTCTTCGTGCTCGTTCCCTTGCTGGGCTTCTTCGTCGGGCCGATCACGTTGAAGGTCTACGACGCAGGACACCGGCTGCACGTCGTCTGCACCGTCAGCTCCGCGCGCAGCAGTGCGGACTCGTCTCACTCCCTGAAGGGCATCGGCTCGTCGACGTCGCAGGTCGTGTTCGAGACGTCCGACTGCGGAACGCTCGTGCAGACCTGGGGTGTGAATCGCGACAACGAGCACGACTTGGCTCGGGGCGTCGTCGAGGGGGAGCGCTACCGGTTCGACGTCGGCGAGGGGTCATTCACGATGCGGGATTTCTTGAACAGGATCCGCCAGGCCGTGTACGTGAAGAGCTTCGAGCCAGCGCGAACACGGTAGGTCTGGCTGCCCAGCGCGGCAGCAGTCCGCCGCTCAGCGTCCGAAGACCCTGACGAACTCGCCCCACTGCGCCGGTGCCCGATGCTCGAGCCATGCGCAGAGCTCGGGGTAGGCGGCGTCGATCGACAGGACGCTGATCACACCGCGTTGGCCGTGCACCTTGATGTCGAGCCCGCCGAACCGGTTGGTGGTGGGCCGGATACCCTTGATCGCCGCGGGGTCGACGGCCCGCGCCGCACGGAACATCGGCGTCACGACGAGTCTGGAGTCGTACGCCTCGACGCGGCGACGCTTCTGCCCGACTCCGAGGTAGACGAACAGGATCCCGAACAGCACCATGCCGACGCCGGCGATGAGCATGCCGATCGCATCGGGGTCGTCGAGCAGGCTGAGCGTGGCCAGGAAGAAGAACCCGCCGACGACGACGAAGACGATGCCGATGATGCGGAGCAGCAGGTAGCTGAACCGGCGCGCGCGGACGGTGAAGAGCACGCCGTACGCCTCGTCGCCGACGACGGAGGACGGTGGCCGCTTCCTGTCGCTCTGACGGACGAGCGCGCTGACGACGGCCGGGATGGCGACCATCGCGGCCAGGGCTATCACCACCGGCGACAGGTTGATGTTCACCCGTCCGCCCCCGTTCGTGCGTTCGTGCGCGGTCGTTCGAAGGGCATGACGCCCTGGTCCCCCTGGATCATGCGTGCAGAGTATCAGCGGGCTGTGAACAGGGACGGGTAAGCCCGCAGATGCTCTATGTTGGATTTCAGCGGCGAGCTGTGGCCCGAACGGGGGTGGCTGGCGGGGCCGACCCGCCCGGACCCGACGCTGTTCAGCAACTAGCATCGATGTGCTCGACGATTCTCTTGGGGGGAAGACCGTGATCAACCAGCGTGCCGGGAACACCGGAACACGAAGCACCAGTCGCCGACTCGTGGGGGCGGTCGCCGTGACGGGGATCGCTGCGCTGGTACTCGCTGGCTGCACTTCCGACGACAAGCCCGTTTCTGACCCCTCGCGGGTGCTGCAGACCGTCGACACGCGCCTCGCCGCGGATGGTTCGATCACGTCGATCTCGGACACCGCGATCTCGGTCGCCGGCAAGGACTCGTCGTCTGCGACGACCGAGCACGACCCCGCGAAGGCAGCGAGTGACCTGCCACTGCGCATCACGACGCAGTACTCGACGAAGAAGAAGACCGGGACGGACCTCGCCGACCTCGACGGCTACTCGGGTCGGGTGTCGATCGACCTGACGATCGAGAACCTGACGGTCAAGTCGAAGAACCTGACCTACGACGTCGCGGGCACGTCGCGTTCGACCCCGGCGCTCGTGGGCGCGCCCTTCAGCATCGCTGCGTCGACCGTGCTGACGGGGACCGCCGCGGACCGCGTCGTGACGGACTCCGCCGACTCCGGCTCCTCGACCGACGGTGTCGTGAGCACCAACGAGGACGGCGACGCGGTCGTCCAGTGGGGACGGCTGCTCGCCCCGCCGACCTCCGGCGCGAGCAGCACGCTGCACCTCGTCGCCGACGTCGAGGACTTCACCGCGCCGACCATCGACGTCGCGGCGCAGCCCGGGCTGTCGACGGACCTGTCCTCGACCGGCGTCGTGAACGCGGCGTTCGGGTCCGACAACGATTCCGAACTGGCGCTGCAGCGCCGCACGATCGACCTCATCGCGCAGGTCAACGAGGTGCTTGCCCGTGCCGGCGGCACCATCACCGAGGTCCGGTCCAACCTCGAGACGACGTCCGAGACCCTCGGCGTCAGGACGGCGGAACGCCTGAAGGAGAGCAGCTCCTCGCTGGCGAGCACGATGCAGTCGCTCTCCGGGCAGCTCGGCTCCCTGAACGGCGATCTCGGCACCACCGTGAAGGCCACGCAGTCGACGGTGTTGCAGCAGCTCCAGCAGACCACCACGAGCCTCGACAGCCTGCTCGGCGACACGTCCGCGACCGCGCCGGCAACGGTGCTCGACGGCAACGGCTGCGCGGCCACACCGAAGACCCCGTCCGCCGGGGGCAGCGTCTACGGCAACCTGCTCCGCGTCTCGGCGCAGCTCACCGGCTACGCCGACGCCAGCGAGGCGTGCAAGCAGCAGGTCAGCACGCAGCTGGCGGGATCCGTCGGCCCGGCGTCGCCGGACGCGGCGACGTGCGCCCCTCAGGAGGCCCGTGGTTCGTTGACCTGCGCGCTCTGGGAATCGTCGCGTGCGGTGAGCACCTCGTTGATCGGTCTGGTCAACACCGGGCAGCAGCTCGCCGACCAGCTCGACCCCAAGCTCGCGGACGCGGCGATCGAGCAGTCGGACGCCCTGCGGGCCAAGCTCGGGGAGATCGACACCGCCGTGCAGGCGCTCGGCAGCGACGGCACCGGTGAGGTCGCGCGCACCCTGCAGGCGTTGCAGGACCTGCGTGACCAGACCGCTGACGACCTCGGCCCTGTGCGCGACGCCGTCACGACGGTGAACCGGCAGGCCATCGCAGCGCGCGCCCTCGTGGGCGGCGCCGGCGACGGTCTGTTCAGCACCTCGATGCAGGCGCAGAACCGCGAGGTCGCCGACCAGCTCTGCGCTCTCGCGGCGACCGACCAGCTCGACGCGGAGCAGGCGGATGCGCTGCGCGGGTACCTGACCACGACGCCGTGCCCCGGTGCCGAAGAAGGCACGACGCTGAAGCCCGGTGGGCGGTTCAGCACCCCGATGGACGAACGCCTCACGGACCAGGCGGAGCAGTGGGATGCGGTGGTCGCGGCGACCGATCTCCGTTCAGCGACCGGTATCGGTGCCGCGGTGACGACGCTGTCCGACGACGTCGAAGCGCTCGACGACGGCATCGCCGAGGTGCGTCGAGCGGTGCGCAACGACGGTGGCTCGGTCGACGGCGCAGCCCGCCAGCTCGAGGAACTCGTCGAGCAGGCAACGAAGTCGAGCGCAGTGGTCGGCACCCAGCTGACCGCGATCAGCACGCAGCAGACCGAGCTGCAGGACGCCGTCCGCAAGGCCTTCGCCGACGCGTCCACCCAGTCCGAGAAGGACGTCCAGAAGATCATCGACCAGCAGGTGCGGCAGGTCAGCGAGACGGCGAAGGGCAGTCGTGACGCCGTCATCTCGGCCTTCGACAAGTCGATCGCCGGCCTCCGTTCCACCTCTGGCGAGGTCACGAAGGACTCGAAAGGCACGATCGACGAGCAGCGGGGGACGCTGGAGCGGGAAGGCTCCGAGCTGGCGTCCGCCGTCGACCGCCAGACGGCGTCGAGCCTGGAGCAGATCGCCGCGAGCACGAGTGCTTCGACGCGCGACGTCCAGGGCGCGTCGACACTGCTGACGGGCGACCTCAACCGGGTGATGCTCGACCTGGGTGACCGCAAGGTCAACGGATCCGGCATCCTCGGCGCGATGGCCACGAGCGCGGCGAAGTCCGACTCTGCGGACTACCAGCTCGCCCTGGCATCGCAGAACGCCGCCGGCTACGCGAACGTCCGCGCCGAGGACGTCGCCGGGATACTCCTCCAGCAGGAGCAGTTCCGCGCCTCGATCGACGCGGCGACGACGCTGCCGGCGTTCCAGCTCAAGGTGCCGGCCAGTGCGACGTCGACCACGCTGTACACCTTCCGGATCGGGGCTGAGCGATGAGCGACCAGACGACCGACCAGACGATCAACCAGACCGAGGGCACCGACGCCGGGCGTCCGCGCAACCGACGCCGACTGCTCATCGTCGGCATCGCCGTGCTCCTGGTGGCCGCGGTGGTCGCCGCCGTCCTGACGTTCCGGGCGATCGGCAGCAGCGCGCCTGCCGAAGCCGTCCCGGCCACGGTGCCCGTGGGCATCACCGTCAGGGGCGTTCCGGAGGACACGAAGATCGGCGTCGTCGTCACCCTGGGCGACGGCGAGGGCTCCGAGTGGAACGAAGCGGCGCAGGGCGCCCTCGTCGCCGAGCGACGACTCGCGCTCGGCGGAACCGACATCACCCTCGTCACGGAGAACGACGGAGGGACGACCGCTGGGGCGAAGGCCGCTGTCGCCGACCTCGCCGAGAGCGGCGTCGCGGGCATCGTCGTCGCTTCGTCCGGCGCGCACGTGACCGGAGCGCTCACCGCTGCGGCGGCGAAGGGCGTCCCGGTCGTGCTGCCCTACGCACCCGCCGAGAAGGACTCCTGGACGACCGCCCCGGCAGCCGGCTCGGTCAGCAGTGCCATGACTGCTGCGCTCGGTGACGCCGGATCACCGCTCCTCGTCGACCTCGGCGGCGGTGCTCCTGCAGGGCTCCGGGTGGCGCACGTCATCGACGGCGACGACACCTCGGACACGGGCTCGCTCGCCGAGACGATCGCCGCACGGACCGGTGTGAGCGGTGCGGGCGAGGGTGCCGACGAAGCGCAGGACACCGACCGCAAGGTGGACCCGGACTCCGATGCGGTCGTCATCAGCGGTTCGGCGCAACGACAGGGCGCCCTGGTGGCAGCACTCCAGGCCGCCGACGTCACGGTGCCAGTCATCCTCACCCCGGACGCGACGAGCCCGGCCTTCGGCGCAGCGCTCGTCGACGGCGGTGGCAGCCTGAGCGGCACCTTCCGGACAGTCGGAGTGGCCACCGATGACGCACGGGCGCTCTCCTCCGACGCCGAGGGGCGGGCGATGTCCGCGTTCCTCGGTGGTGTCCGGGTGCTCGCGGACGATGCAGACGCCCAGAACCTGACGGGCGACCGGCCCTTCTCGGCGGTGGCGGGAGCAGCGGACTCCCGGAGCCACGACGCCGTCGTCGCGCTCATCCGCGCGGTCGGGAAGGCCCAGAGCGTGGAGCCGACGGACGTCACCGACGCCCTCGCCACGCTCGACCTCGACTCCGCGGCGGGGATCGCCGGCCCGCCGCTCGACTTCACCCGGCAGCAGGCGCTCGGCGCGCGCGCGACGGTGCTGTCGGCCTCGGCGCAGCAGCTCGGTCTCCGACCCGCCAACGTCGCCGCTGGCGGCTCCGATGACGCATCCGGCGACGACGCGGCCCAGGCAACCTCGCTGGTGTGGTTCGAGGACTCCACCGCACGCTGACCCACCCACGCACGGACCCCCGAGAAGGACAACGCGAGCATGCGCCTGCTGATCGAGCTCGACGACCGTCGCGAGGCGGTCGAGGTGGACGGATGGTCCGGCGCGTCCTCCCTCGGAGAACTCGTCGCCGCCGCGATCGGCGTCGAGCTCGACGCCGAGACCTCCCTCGCGGTCGACGGACACCGAACCAGCGCGGCGACTCCGCTGCGTGACCTCGTCCTGCTCGAGGGGTCCCGTGTCGGACGCACGCCGCAGGAGCGCCCGCAGCTGGTCGACGACTGGAGTGTCACACTCGCCGGGGGGCTCGACGCGGGTCTGGTCGTGCCGATCCCGCGCAGCCGGAAGCTCGTCGTGGGCCGGGCACCGCAGGCCGACGTCGTGCTGCCCACCGAGAGCGCGTCGTGGGAGCACTGCACGATCGAGCGCGAGGACGACGGGGTCCGGGTGCGCGACGCCGGTTCGACCAACGGCACCGTGATCGCGGGCGAGCGCATCGATGCCGACGGTGTGCTGCTCACCGGGACCACGAGCGTCATCGTGGGCGGCGCCGTGCTGTTGGTCCGGCCAGCGCTGGACGAGGTCCCCGTGCCGGCCGCGGGCTCCCTGGCCAACCTGACGCCCGCGGCGACCGCGCCGTTCAACCGCCCGCCCCGAGCCGGGCGGAACACCGAGACCGAGACCGTCGACCCGCCGGCCAAGCGCGAGGTCCCGCAGGCATCGAAGTTCAGCTGGATCACCGTCGCAGCGCCACTGGTCCTCGCCGGTGCGATGGTCCTCCTGCTCGGCGACGCCCGGTTCGCCCTGTTCGCGCTACTGTCGCCGGTCACCGCGATCGGCATGTGGTTCGAGCAGAAGCACCGTCGGGCGAAGAACCTGAAGGAGGAGGACACCCGCTTCGCCGAGGCCGTGGAGTCCTTCCGGGGTGAGATCGCCGAGGCCGCAGCGGTCGAGGCGGCCCGTCGGCAGGAACTCGTCCCCGACCCGGCCACCGTCGTCCGCCGGGCCGAGCTCCCCACCACCCTGCTGTGGCAGCGACGCTCCGAGGACGCTGACTTCCTCAGCCTGCACGCCGGCACCGGTGACGCACCGTGGCGCCCCGAACTCGATCAGCGGGCGGCGTCGTCCAAGCTCGAGGACGAGGCGAAGGCCGCCATCGCCGACAGTCGCCTCACCGCTGCGCCGGTCGTGGCGGACCTGTCCGACGCCGGCGTCGTCGGGATCGTCGGCGACCGCGAGGGCGCGCTCGCGCTGGCGCGCAGTCTGCTCACGCAGGCCACCGTGCACTGCGGGCCCGCCGACCTGACGGTGGGCATCTTCTGCGACGCCGGCCGCGCGGACGACTGGGGATGGGCCTCCTGGCTGCCGCACGCGCGCGTGGCGGGGAGCAGCACCGGTGCCCGTTGGATGTCGGCACAGCGTGACCAGAGCGCGGCGATGCTCCGAGGGCTGCGGGAGTCGCTCGACGAGCTACCGACCCCGAACCTGCTCGTCGTGGTCGACTCCGAGGTGCTCACCGAGGGGCGCGATGCGCCCGCCCGCAACCTGCTCGGCGAAGGGCGCACCGTCCCCGGACAGTCGCTCCGTCCCGGTGAGCAGCCACGGCGGGTGAGCGGGATCGTCATCGCGACCAACGAGCAGCAGCTTCCCGCAGCCTGCACGACGATCGTCACGGTCGGTGCCGACGCCGCCGCGACGGTCTACCGGCCGGAGGACCGGACCCGCGTCGAGGACGTCGTGCTCGCCGGACTCAGCGTCGAGACAGCCGAACGGAGCGCCCGCGGCGTGGCGCACTTCGACGATCCCGAACTGCTGGTTCCGGGGGCGTCCTTGCCGTCGCTCGTCCGCCTGCCGGAGCTGCTCGCGGGGGACGACACGGTCCCGCGAACCCAGACGGCCACGAGCCCCGTCGACACGATCCGAGCGGCGTGGGGCGCCCGCACCGGCTTCTCGACCCCGATCGGGTCGTCGGAGAGCGGCGTCCTCGAGCTCGATCTGGTCCGCGACGGGCCGCACGGTCTGGTCGGTGGCACGACGGGTTCAGGCAAGAGCGAGTTCCTGCGCTCGCTCGTCGCCGGGCTCGCTGCACGCAACGATCCCACCCGCCTCAACTTCCTGCTCGTCGACTTCAAGGGCGGCGCCGCGTTCGCCGCCTGTGAGCGACTGCCGCACACCATCGGCACCATCAGCAACCTGGACGAGCAACTCGCCGACCGTGCGATCCGTGCACTCGAGGCCGAACTCGAGCGTCGTCAGCGGGTGTTCGCCGCAGCCGGCGCGGACATCGACAACCTCGACGCCTACCTGGCGACGAAGCCCGACGAACCGATGCCGCGCCTGCTCCTCGTGGTGGACGAGTTCGCGATGCTGGCGAAGGACTTCCCCGACGTCCTCACCTCGCTCGTCGCCGTCGCCGCGGTCGGTCGGACACTCGGCGTCCACATGATCCTCGCCACCCAGCGGCCTGCTGGCGTCGTGAGCGAGGACATCCTGGCGAACACCAACATGCGGGTGGCGCTGCGGGTGCAGAGCCGCGAGGACTCGACCAACGTGATCGGCGTGCCCACCGCCGCGGGTATCGGTCGCCAACAGACCGGTCGCGCGTACGTGAAGCTCGGGCAGGACGACATCACCCCGGTGCAGACCGCGCTCGTCACCGGCCGTGCTCGCGACGAGCGTGCGGAGCAACCGGTGTCCGTCCGACCGACCGACGTCTTCGGCGTGCCCGCTCCGATGCCCGCTCCGGCGCCGACGGCGGCCGACGTCACCGACCTCGACCAGCTCATCGAGGCGATCGCGCAGGCGAACGCCGCCGCCGGGCACGCCCCGCCGCGACCGATCTGGCCCGAGGCCCTCGGCGATCGCGTCGAGCTGGCCGAGCTGGCGCCCGTCGTCGGACCGCTGCGGACCGTGCCCGTCGCCCTGGCCGACGACCCGGACCACCAGCGCCAGGTCACGACCGGGTGGGACCTCGACGAGGGCAACCTCATGCTCATGGGCATCCCCGGCAGCGGGACGAGCACGGCCCTCGCCACCCTCGCCTTGCAGCTCGCCGAGGCGACGAGCCCGGACGACCTCGACCTGCTGGTGCTCGACATGGGTCCAGGCGACCTGGCGCCCCTCGCGCAGCTTCCGCACACGACCGCCTACGTCGGCTCCGGTTCCGGCGCGGGGGAGGTGCAGGCGCGGTTCCTCCGGCACCTGCGCGTCGAGCTCGAGCGACGTCGCGCCACTCCGGGTGGCCGCCGGGCAGTCGTGTTGATCGACGGCCTCGCGGCCCTGCGCGACGAGTACCAGGACTTCGAGGGGCAGCTGCTGCTCGACGCCCTGTACCGCGTCTACGCCGAGGGGCCCGCGCTCGGCATATCGTTCGCCGTCTCGACGACCCGCGCCAAGGCGGTCCCGTCCGCGATGGACGAAGTGACGACCCAGAAGTGGATGTTCCGCCTGGCCGACCCGTACGACTACGCCTCGATCGGCGTCCGCCCGAAGGACGTCCCACCGCCCGTAGCCGGTCGCTTCATCGACTCGATCCTGCGGCTGCAGTCCCACGTGGCGACGCCGGGCGTCCCGCTGGCGCAGGCCGTCGATCGCCTCGTCGAGCGCTGGCCCGGCACGGCTCCGAAGGCGAGTGCGGTCGGTCGGCTGCCCGACGCCGTCCTGGTCGACGAACTCGGTGCGGGTGCGGTGTTCGCGGGGGAACCGTGGCGGATCCCGATCGGGGTCGCCGAGGACGACCTCCGTCCCGCAGCGCTCGAGGTCTACGACGGCGAACACGTGCTCGTTGCGGGTCCAGCCCGGTCGGGCAAGTCGACCGTGCTCCTGGCGCTCGCGGCCCTCGCTCGCGCCGCGGATGGCGTGCGACCGGCGGTCTGGGCGATCTGTGATCGCCGTTCGCCGCTCGCCTCCGGGGACTTCAACCGCATCGCCGTCGGCCCCGACGAGGTCCCGGCGCTGCTGGCCGGGCTGCGGCTCGAGCGTGGACCGGTGCTGCTGTTGATCGACGACGCGGAACGCTTCGATGACGGCGACCAGGCCATCGCGACGCTGCTCGCGACCGAGCGCCCCGGGCTCTGCGTCGTCGCGGCGGGCCGCTCGGCGGACCTCCGATCGCTCTACAGCCACTGGACACGAGCGGTCCGCAAGTCGCGTTGCGGCGTCCTCCTGCAGCCGGACGTCGACTACGACGGCGAGTTGCTGGGCGTCACGCTCCCGCGCCGAGCACCGGTGGCGCTGACCGTGGGTCGCGGCTACGCGTCCTCCGGCGGCGCCGTCCGCCTCGTGCAGACCGCGTCCGCAGGCAGCTGACCGACTGACTGACGGACTGGAGGCCCGTGGCGACGCCGCCACGGGCCTCCAGGCCGTCAGCTGGTCGCGCGACTGACCCGCTCAGCCCCGACAGGCCCGCTCAGTCGCGCGTCGTGATCCCGAAGGGCGAGCTCTCGAGGTTCGTGAAGTTCCCCACCGTCGCCCGGACGGTGCACGACGGGGCGACGGAGAGTGCGGTGACCACGAGCCCGTCGGACGACACGGCCAACGCGCCCGAGCAGCCGTCGGCAAACCGGACGCCGGACTCACCGCCGGCCACGTCGACGAGCATCTGCGACGGCCGCCCGCTGCTCGGACTGCGGTAGAGCGGGTTGAGCTCGTCGGCACCGTTCGGCCAGACCGGCACCAGGGTCACCGGCAGCGCCGTCTGGCTGACCGTCCGGTCGGGCGTGCGGACCTCGACGCCCTGCAGCCGCTGGACGGGGTAGGCAGTCCCGCGGACGGCGTCGTCGGTCACGGCTGTGGTGGTCGCCTCGCCGACACCCTCGAGCCAGGTCTGCAGCGCGGCACCGTCCTTGACAGAGAGTGGCACAGAGGCCTCGACCGTGACGTCTCCACCGGCGGGGACCTCGACGCCGGACAGGCTCCACGCACACGCCGTGTCCACACCGGTCAGCGACGGCTGGTTGCGCTTCGCCGTGATGCCCTCGCCGGACCAAGTGGCCGCGGGGCAGGAGGCTCCCGACCGAGCACCTGGCAGCACCTCGAGGAACGGTCCGCTGAGGGTGGCCGCCTGCGCCGCGTACGTGATGCGCAGGTCCACGGTGCCCTTCGCCGGGTCGATGGTGGCACGCCGTGTGGTCGCGAGGCCGGTGGGAAGCGGCTGGTCCTGCTGGTAGGCGTTGGCGGCCTGTGCGGTCGCGGAACCGGGCCCCGGCGTCTTCTGGAGAGCTCCGGGCAGCCACACGACGCCACCGACGATCAGTGCGGCGACGAGCACGACGCCGATGCCGCCGAACAGGAGCGCACGGTTGGTCAGCCATTCGGGGCGGGCGAACCGACGCGTCGGTTCGGGCTCGGCGGCCGGTGCGGCGGGCAGCGGCTGCCGCGCCATCGGCCGGATGACGGTCTGCGACCCGGCGGGGCCGAGCTCCGGGGCCGGCCCGACGACCGCGGTGTCGTCCCCGGTGGCGGTGGTCCGGGATCCCGTCGCGTCGTCGGGGCGGACCCCACGGACGACGGTCGCCGGACGCTCGACCTCGTCGAACGAGTCCGGGTCGCTGGAAGCGACCAGCGCGGATGCCGAGGCGAGGGACCGTGCGAGCCGACGGAGAGTCCCCGCCGCGTCGGCCGCCGACGGCCGGGCGTTCGGGTCCTTCGCCAGCAGGGCAGACACCGCCGTCCACAACGGGTCCGGCACGTCGAGTGGGGGCGGGTTCGACGTGACGTGCCGGTACGCCACTGCGAAGTCCGTGCCAGGCCCGGCGAACGGCGTGCGACCGGACAGCAGCTCGTAGAGCATGACCCCGGCGCCGTAGACGTCGGCGGCCGGACCCGAGCGGCCGTGGCTGATCGACTCGGGTGCCATGTACTGCGGTGTGCCGAGGAGCCCGGTGGTGGTGCGCTCGCGCTCGGCGACGACGGAAGCGATGCCGAAGTCGCTGACCCGGACGTCGCCGGTCGCGCCGGACTCCCACGGGGCCTGGAGCAACACGTTGTCGGGCTTGACGTCACGGTGGGTGACGTCCTGCTCGTGCGCCGCAGCGAGGGCGTCGAGGGTCTCGGCGGTGATGGTCAGGGCGTCACGCGGAGTGAGCGGCCCGTTCGCCGCGAGCAGGTCGCGGGCGGATCCGCCCGGCACCAGGTCCATGACGATCGCGAGCCGGTCACCCTCGACGACCAGGTCACGGACGCGCACGACGGACGGGTGCTGCAGGGCGAGGAGCACGGAGCGCTCCCGGACGAAGCGCTCGACGATCTGCGGGTCGGCGGCGAGTTCGGCACGCAGGAGCTTCGCTGCGAAGGCCTCACCGGTCGCAGTGTGTTCGACGCGCCAGACCTCACCGGTGGCACCGGTCCCGAGCAGTTCGACCAGTCGGTAGGACGCACCGAGCGGTTCGCCCTGGCCGTACTGCCCTTGACGGTCCTGCGCCACGCGTTCCCCGATCCCCCCGATGGCCGACCCCTCGCCGACCACGCAATGTTACCGGCCGGGCTGCTCCGGCGCCGCGTACTGCACGTCGATCGCGTGCTGCGTGAACCCCGAGCGCCGGTACAGCGCGAGCGCCGGCTCGTTGTCCCCCTCGACGTACAGTGCGGCGGCGCTCAGCCCGCGGCCGTGCAGCCGGGCGGTGCCCGCGCGCATGAGCACACCACCGAGCCGCTGTCCCTGCAGGTCGGGCCGCACGGCGACGGCGTAGAACTCGCCGATGCCGTCCTCGACCTTGAGCCAGCACGACCCGGCGAGCTGCCCGGAGGCATCGCGGAGCAAGAGCAGGTCGTCGCCGGAGAACCAGGCGTCGGCTTCTCGGGCGTGCAGGTCGTCCAACGTCATCCGCCCCTGCTCGGGGTGGTGCGCGAAGGCTGCGGCGTTCAGCGCGAGCCAGTCGGTCTCGTCGTCGGTGCCCGGGCGGAACGCCGACAGGCTGAACCCGTCGGGCAGCTCGACGTCGGCGGCGACGTCCACCTCGGAGTCGGCGACGGGCGCCCGGAGCTGCAGCAGCGTGCGGACCGCGCGCCAGCCGAACCGGTCGGCCAGCGCCCGCGCTGCCGGGTGGTCCCCGTGCGCCCAGGCGAGCCGGGGAGCGGCCCCGCCGCCCAGCGCGAGCGCCTGCGTCACCAGGGCGGTGCCGATGCCGCGGCCGCGGGCCTCCTGGGCGACGACCATCTCGAGCTCACCGTCACGGACCACGGCGACCCCGTCGTCGACGGACAGGACGCTCGCGCGCCCGGCGCGGACGTCCACCAGGGTCTGGTCGGAGAACGGCGGGGCCTCGCCGGGGGCGACGAAGGCGCCGAGGTCGGGCAGCACTACTGCCCCATCAGGCGCTCGGCCTCGTCGTCGTAGACGTTGAAGCGGTACCCGACGTTGCGGACGGTGCCGATGAGTGACTCGAGGTCCCCGAGCTTGGCGCGGAGCCGTCGTACGTGCACGTCGACGGTGCGGGTGCCACCGAAGTAGTCGTAGCCCCAGACCTCGCTGAGCAGCTGCTCGCGGGTGAAGACGCGTGACGGGTGGGTGGCGAAGAACCGCAGGAGCTCGAACTCCTTGAACGTCAGGTCGAGCGGCCGACCGCGGACCTTGGCGGAGTAGCTGGCCTCGTCGATGACGACACCGGACGCCTGGATCTTCGAACTCGTCTGGCCCTTCGCGGCACGACCGGCCGACAGGCGGATGCGGGCGTCGATCTCGGCGGGGCCGGCGCTCTCGAGCACGACGTCGTCGACGTTCCAGTCGCTGTTCACCGCGGTCAGACCGCCCTCAGTGACGACGAGCACGATCGGCGTGGTCGACCCCGACGAGGCGAGGATCTTGCACAGGGCCTTCGCGCTGACCAGGTCGGTGCGGGCGTCCACGAACATCAGGTCGCTCTGCGGGGCGTTGACCAGCTGCGCGGCCTCGGCCGGCACGTGGCGGATCCGGTGGCTCAGGAGGCCCAGGCTCGGCAGGACGTCTCCGGGCGCGGTCGAGGTGAGTACCAGGAGCTGTGCCACAGGACCTCCGGAGGTGGATGACGTCGTGGAGACATCCTAGTGATGCTCGGGAAGGACTCATCCGGCCGGACGGATTGCGCGCCGTCCCGCACAGCACCGCACCGGCGGTGCGAGCGTCCCGCACGAGCACCGCACCCGGCGGTGCAAGCGTCCCGCACGAGCACCGCACCCGACGGTGCGAGCATTCCGCACGTCCCCTGTCATGATGGATCGCGTGACCGAGCCCGTGCACCCCACCGACCAGCGTCGCCTGCGGCTGACGTCCGTCCTGCCGGTCTGGGTGCTGGCGGTCGTCGGGGCGGTGCTCGTCCTGACCCTGGCCGAGCGTGACTCGTTCGCCTGGCTGCTGCTCGTCTTCGTCGCCTGCGTCATGGTCAGCTTCGTGCTGCAGCTCATCACCGCCACCAAGGACGGGCTGGTCGAACGGATCAGCATCGCGTCGTCCGGGGCGTTCGTCGTGGTGCTCGTCACCGCGGTGGTGCTCCTGGCGCGTTGAGCCGAGCCGCGTAGACTCCGGACCATGGATTCGCTGCTTGCGCTCGAGCTCTTCTACGTCGGCCTCCTCGGCCTGGCGTCGCTCGCGATCGCGTTCATCTCGGTGGTCGTCGTCGTGAAGCTGTTCAAGGGTCAGCGTTGATCGAGCTGCCCGAAGGCCTCGCCCCCGAACTGGTCCCGCTGTCGTGGCTGGTCGGCGTGTGGGAGGGCACCGGTGTGGTCGAGTACCCGGTCGGTGACGACGACGAGGTCCGGAACTACGAGTTCGGCCAGCGCGTCAGCTTCAGCCACGACGGCCTGCCCTACCTGAACTACTCGTCCACCACGTGGCTGCTCGACGACGACCACACCCCGCTCGCCGCCGAGATGGGCTACTGGCGGATCGACCGTCCGACCGAGCCCGGCGACCGCGGCCCCGCGATGCTCCTGGGCGACGGTCCTACCCCCTTCAGCACGGTCGAGAGCGTCGAGGCGCTCCGCAACACGACCGACGGCTTCGACGTCGAGGCCGCGATCATCCACCCGACGGGCGTCAACGAGCTCTACGTCGGCCGTGTGCTGAAGGGCCGGATCGACCTGTCGACCGACGCCGTGCTGCGCTCGCCGAACGCGAAGGACTACTCCGCCGCGACCCGCCTGTACGGCCTGGTCGAGGGCAAGCTCTTCTGGGCGTGGGACATCGCCGCGCTCGGCCGTGAACTCACCTCGCACGCCTCGGGGCAGCTCGCGAAGGTCGACTGATGTCGGTGTTCGCCGCGCGGGACGGCTTCGTCGCGGCCGATTCGGTCGCCGCGCACTTCGGCAACCCGATCGGGGAACAGCGACTGCTGTCCCGCGGCCGCGCCGTCGTCGAGCTCGGTCTGGGTGTTGTCACGGTCTCCGGGCCGGACCGCCTGTCGTGGCTCAACTCGATCACCTCGCAGCAGCTCACCGGGTTGCCCACGGGCGTCAGCACCGAGACGCTCGTGCTCGACCAGGCCGGACGCGTCGAGCACGCGGCCCGGATCGTGGACGACGGTGCGACCGCCTGGCTGCTCTCCGAGCGCGCTGACGCTGCGCCGCTCGCCGGCTGGCTCGACTCGATGCGCTTCATGCTCCGGGTCGAGGTCGCCGACCGATCGGCCGACTTCGTCACCCTCGGCTGGCTCGGCGAGGCCGCACCGTTCGCCTCCGTCGAACTGCCCGAACCACCCGTCGCCGAGTGGGTCGACCCGTGGGGCGTCGTCACGCCCGGCGGGTGGGGCTACGCCGCCCAGGAGGCCCACCCCGGCTCCGACTGGACCCTCCGCATCGCCGTGGTCACCCCCGGCACCGCGGCCGCGATCGCCGCGTCGGACGTCCCCGTCGCGGGGCTCCTGGCGTACGAGGCGTTGCGGATCGCCGCCTGGCGACCGGTCCTGTCCGACGTCGACGAGCGGACGATCCCGCACGAGCTCGACTGGCTGCGTTCCGCCGTGCACCTGTCGAAGGGCTGCTACCGCGGGCAGGAGACCGTCGCCAAGGTCCACAACCTCGGGCACCCGCCGCGTCGGGCCGTGCTGCTGCACCTGGACGGGTCCGACGGCGTGCTGCCGGCACCCGGCACCCCCGTGCTGCTCGACGACAAGCCCGTCGGACGGCTGTCGGCGTCGGCGATCCACCACGAGCTCGGTCCGATCGGGCTCGCCGTGGTGAAGCGTTCCCTCGACCCCACCGCGACCCTGCGGCTCGAGGCCGACGACGTCGTGGTGACCGCGGCGCAGGAGACCATCGTCCCGCCCGAGGCCGGTGCGACGGCGAACGTCCCGCGCCTGCCCCGTCTCGGAGCCGTGAAGCGCTCCTAGCCTGCGCGTTGACGGTCGCAAGACACCGGTGTTCGCCGGTCGCACCGCGGTTCGCGGGTGTTCGGAGCGCGAACACCGGTGTTCTGCGCCGCTGCGTCAGGCGGGCTCGACGGCCGACCAGGGGACGCTGAGCTCGCCGAGCCGCCACCTGGTCACGCCGTGCAGCACCGGCCACCCGCGGTCGCGCATGCCGCGCACCGTGGCGATCCACCGCTGCCGGGGTCCGTACGTACCGAGCGGTGCGGCGACCGCCCACGACAGGTCGAGGTCCCGCAGGAACGCGTGCACCCGTTCGCCGGGCACGTTGCGGTGGATCAGGGCCTTCGGCAGGCGCTCCGCGACGATCGAGGGCACGTCGAGCCCGGCGAGCCGGAGCGACACCGTGAAGGTCCGTGGCGCGACGTCGTCGAGCGTGACCCACGATGCGACCCGGCCGACCTCGTTGCAGGTCCCCTCGACGAGCGCACCGCCGGGCTGCAGCCGGTCCTGCATGATCCGCCACGACCCGACCACCGCGGACTCGTCGTACTGCCGCAGCACGTTGAAGGCCCGGATGACGGCGGGTCGGCGCTGCCCGGGCGTCGGCGTCTCGAAGCCACCCAGGCGGAAGGTCACGCCGTCGCGTGTCCCGGCGTTCGCGAGCGCGACCCGCGAGGGCTCGATCTCGATGCCGGTCACCTCGACGTCCGGTCGGACGGCCGCCAGCCGGTCGCGGAGCTCGAGGGTGGTGGTCGGCGATGCCCCGTAGCCGACGTCGGCGACGAGCGGGTCGTCCGTCCGGCGCAGCACCGGCAGGGTCGCGATCCACCGGTCGACGCGGCGGAGCCGGTTGTACCCGGTCGTCCCGCGCGTCACGTTCCCGATGGGCATGCGTCAAGGGTACGGGGCCGGTACCGCTCGGTAGACTCGGAGGCATGACCTCCACGCTCGTCCTGCTCCGTCACGGCAACAGTGACTGGAACCAGAAGAACCTGTTCACCGGTTGGGTCGACGTCCGGCTCAGCGAGCTGGGCGAGAAGGAGGCGAAGCGCGCCGGCGACCTCATCGCCGAGTCCGGCATCGTCCCCGACGTCCTGTACACCTCGCTCCTGACCCGCGCGATCCAGACCGCGGACATCGCGCTGCTGCAGGCCGACCTGGCCTGGCTGCCGGTGAAGCGCGACTGGCGCCTCAACGAGCGCCACTACGGCGCCCTGCAGGGCAAGGACAAGGCCCAGACCCTGGCCGAGTACGGCGAGCAGCAGTTCATGGAGTGGCGCCGCTCGTTCGACGTCCCGCCGCCGCCCATCGCAGACGGAGCCGAGTGGTCGCAGTCCGGTGACCGCCGCTACGCCGAGCTCGGCGACCAGCTGCCCCGCACCGAGTCGCTCAAGCTCGTGATCGACCGCCTGCTGCCGTACTGGGAGTCCGACATCACGAAGGACCTCGCCGCCGGCAAGACCGTGCTCGTCACTGCCCACGGCAACTCGCTGCGTGCGCTCGTGAAGCACCTCGACGGCATCTCCGACGACGACATCGCCGGTCTGAACATCCCGACCGGCATCCCGCTGGTGTACGAGCTCGACGACGACTTCACGCCGACGAAGCCCGCGTACTACCTGGACCCCGAGGCCGCCGCTGCCGGCGCCGCCGCCGTGGCCGCCCAGGGCGCCAAGAAGTAGCGCCCCGCAGAACGCCCCGTCCGGCATCCGGGCGGGGCGTTGGTGCGTGTGCCGTGCTTGCCGGAAGCGACAGAGTGGGCCGCCAACGTTCCGCCGACTCCTGTCGCTCTGCCAGGAGGAACGGATCGCCCCGTCGACGACGTGTCGCTCCGGCAGCATGGTCGGCTCGACGAGCCGTGGCTGGTCAGACGAAGTGCGACGCGATCTCCTGCACCAGGGCCCCGACGTCGTAGGGCTTCGTGGTGTCGACCCGGATCACCGGGACACCGGCGAGCCCGACCGGGTGCGCGTCGTCGCCGTGCTCGTCCCAGAAGGCCAGCACGTCGGCCATGTCCCCGTGCACCTCGTGCCGCACCGGCACGGTGCCCGGGTCGTACCGGTCCCGCAGCCGCTGCTCGGCGGTGGCGCGGTCCGTGTCGCACCACACCTCGACGGCGCGCGGCGACCCGGCGGAGGCGAGCCCGGCCTCCAGGCGGTCCCGGTCGCGGGACGGCAGCCAGACGGCGTCGAGGACGACCCCGTTCTCGACGGCCCGGGCCATGGACCACATCGTGTCCATGGCGATGCCGCCGAGCGGACGCGAGGCGATCATCGGGCCGACGACGTCGGCCAGGGGCTCCTTGATGCGGTCCTTCGACAGGAACGGGCAGCCGAGCACCTCGGCGAGTGCCGTGCCGATCGTGCTCTTGCCGGAACCGGGCATGCCGTTGACGATGATCGCGACCTGGGCCATGCCACGATCCTCGCAGACCGATCGGGTCGGGTCAGACCGCCGCGGTCGAGGTGGACGCGCCGGTCCAGTCGCCGGTCGCCAGGTACTCGACCTTCTTCGCGATCGAGACCGCGTGGTCGGCGAAGCGCTCGTGGTAGCGGGAGGCCAGGGTGGCGTCGACCGTGTCGATCGGGCCGCCCTTCCAGGCCTCGCCGAGCACGAAGTCGAAGACGCTGGCGTGCAGCTCGTCGACGGCGTCGTCCTCGTCGCGGATCTCGGCCGACAGTGCGATGTCCTCGGTGGCGAGCAGGCGCGTGAGCTTCTGCGCCATCGCGACGTCGTGCTTGCCCATCTCCTTGAAGGTGCTGCGGAGGCCCTTCGGCACGACCTTCTCGGGGAATCGCTGGCGGGCGAGCTGCGCGATGTGCTCGGCCATGTCTCCCATGCGCTCGAGCGAGGAGCTGACGCGCAGGGCGGTGACGACGACGCGCAGGTCGCGGGCCACCGGCGCCTGGCGGGCCAGGATGTCGATCGCGATCTCGTCGAGGCTGTTCGCAGCGAGGTCGATCTTCTCGTCGTCGGCGATCACCTCTTCGGCGAGGGCGACGTCGGAGTCGCCGAAGGCCTGCGTGGCTCGGGTGATGGCGGACTCGACGAGCCCGGCGATCTCGGTCAGTCGCTCCTGGACGTCCTGGAGTTCCTGCTGGAAGACTTCGCGCATGGGGGAGTACCTCTCTCTGCGTACCGGACGAGTGTCGTCAGCGCAGGTGAACGAACGGTGACGCGGGGCTGAACGCTTCGCGTTCTGGCCTTCCGCGGACGGTGAACGGTACCGGAACCCCGCATGACCATCCCTACACTGGCGGCATGGACAACGCGTGGCTCGTGCCACTGTCGATGCTCCTCGGCGGGGTCTTCGGCGCGGGCGTCGTGGTGCTGATCATCACCGCCGAGCGCACGGCACGTGCTGCTGACGTGGCGGAGCGGACCCTGCCGGACGGTGTCGCAGCGGTCATCTCGACGATGCACAACCCGGCGGTCGTCATCGACCCGTCGAACACCGTCGTCGCGGCATCGCCCCAGGCGCTCACCGCGGGGCTCGTCGTGCGCCGACGTCTGGTGCACCAGGAACTGCTCGGCCTGATCGACCGGGTGCGCAAGAGCGGGGAGATGGGGGCGGAGGACCTCGAGCTGCCACGCGGCCGCCACGGGGAGCTCATCGGCTACCTCAGCTTCCGCGCCGCCCAGCTGGGCAACCGGTACGTCCTGCTCACCGCGGACGACCTGACCGAGAGCCGCCGCATCGACGAGGTCCGCCGCGACTTCGTCGCCAACATCTCGCACGAGCTGAAGACCCCGATCGGTGCCATCGGGCTGCTGTCGGAGACGCTCGTGCTCGCCGCCGACGACCCCGCGCACGTCAAGAAGTTCGCCGCGCAGCTCATCACCGAGTCCGAGCGGCTCGGGGCGCTGACGAAGGACATCATCGAGCTGTCCCGCCTGCAGTCGGTCGACGCGCTCGAGAACAGCGAGGAGACCGGCATCGACAAGATCGTGCAGGCCGCCATCGACGGCAACGAGGTCGTCGCCCGCGCCCGGTCGATCGAGATCATCCGCGCCAAGAAGTCGAAGCTGCGGGTGATGGGCGACCCGGGCCTGCTGCAGGTCGCGGTGTCGAACCTCATCGCCAACGCGGTGAAGTACTCGCCGGACGGCACCCGCGTCGGTGTGGGCGTCCGGTCGTCGAAGGGCTTCGTCGAGATCGCCGTCACCGACCAGGGTGTTGGCATCCCCGAGGCCGACCTCGACCGCGTCTTCGAACGGTTCTACCGTGTCGATCCCGCACGGTCGCGCGCCACCGGGGGCACCGGCCTCGGGCTCGCGATCGTCAAGCACGTCGTCAGCAACCACGGTGGTGACGTGCGCGTCTGGTCGCAGTCCGGCAAGGGCTCGACCTTCACCATCCGTCTGCCCGAGGCAGATCCCGAACTGACCACAGCCCTCGAAGAGCAACTGGAAGAGCAGCCATCGTGACCAAGATCCTCATCGTCGACGACGAGCCGGCCCTGAGCGAGCCCCTGGAGTTCCTGCTGCAGCGTGAGGGGTACGAGACCTCCGTCGCTGCCGACGGCGTGACAGCGCTGTCGAAGTTCGACACGGAGAACCCCGACCTGGTGCTCCTCGACCTCATGCTGCCGGGCCTGAGCGGCACCGAGGTGTGCCGGCAGATCCGGACCCGCTCGAACGCGCCGATCATCATGCTGACCGCGAAGGACTCGGAGGTGGACATCGTCGTCGGGCTCGAACTCGGCGCCGACGACTACGTCACGAAGCCGTACTCGACGCGGGAGCTCCTGGCCCGGATCCGTGCGGTGCTCCGACGGCGTACCGAGGACGACCCGGCCGACAGCGGCATCCTGCAGGTCGGCGGCATCCGGATGGACGTCGAGCGCCACACGGTGTCCGTCGACGGGTCCGAGACGCCGATGCCGCTCAAGGAGTTCGAGCTCCTCGAGCTGCTGCTCCGGAACGCCGGCCGCGTGCTGACCCGTGGGCAGCTCATCGACCGGGTGTGGGGGTCCGACTACTTCGGCGACACCAAGACCCTCGACGTGCACATCAAGCGCATCCGCTCGAAGATCGAGCGGGTGCCGTCGACCCCCGAGATCCTGGTGACGGTCCGCGGTCTCGGCTACCGCATCGAGGCGTAGGCCCCGCGACCGGTCACGACTCACCGCGCGTCGTCCTGGGAGTGGTCGCAAGTCGTCGCCTCCGGCGCCTTGCAGTGACGGTTCGTGACCACTCGACGAGTGGTCTGCGACGAGTCATGACCGGGCCGCGCGCGAGGGCGCGCGCGACGGCTGGCGACGGCTGGCGACGGCTGGTGTGTGCACCGCACGGACAGCTGGTGTGTGCACCGCACGGACAGGAGGCCCGGTGCCGGTCTCTGGGACCGGCACCGGGCCTCCCGGTCTTCAGTGGTCGAGCGTCGCGTCAGCGCGTCAGCGCGGACGGACTACTGGCCGTCCGTCGGCGTGGCCGTCGGGGTCGAGGTCGGCAGCGTGACCGTGTCGGTCGGCTCCGGGGTCGGGCTCGGCGCGAGGGTCTGGTACTCCTCCTGCGAGCTGGTCAGCACCGGCACGTTCGCCGAGGTGCCCTCGGCGTCGGGGTAGCTGAAGTAGACCTTGACGAGCGATCCGGGCTTCGCGTCCGCGTTGTCGAACACGATCGGCTCGGCGTCGGCGGCGGTGGTGCCCTGGGTGGTGTCGCCCTCTTGCACGCTCGACTCGGCGTCGCTGCCCGCACCCGCTGCCATGGCGAGGTCGACGTGGCTGTTCGCCGGCACGTCGACGGTCCGGGTGTCGCCGCCGATCTCGATCGAGACGGTGTAGTCGTCCTGGTCGTCGTTGTTCACGAGCGTGCCGATGAAGCGGGCGCTCTCGCCGTCGTCCGAGATCAGCAGGGCGTTCCGCACGTCGACCTTGCCGGTCGAGACGTCCACGCCGTCGGTGATCTGCTTGATGTCGACGGTGTGGGCCGGCGACATGAACTCGCACCCGGTGGCGCCGAGCGCGATGGTTGCCGCAACGGCGACGGACACGAGTACCCGAGGTCGCAAGAGATTCCTCCGTAAGTCACGATGAGGACCGGGCGGTCCCCGCGTCCATCCTAGCGATCACCGGGAGGGGTGAGCGTTGAGGGTCCCCTTACCGGAACGGCCCTTGTGGTAAACTGGAGGTCTGGGAACGGAGCCTGATACATGCAATTCGAGGTCGGCGAGACCGTCGTCTACCCCCATCACGGGGCGGCAACCATCTCTGAAGTCAAGACTCGCGTCATCAAGGGCGAGGAAAAGGTCTACCTGAAGCTGCGGGTGACGCAGGGCGACCTGACGATCGAGGTCCCGGCGGACAACGTCGACCTGGTCGGCGTCCGCGACGTGATCGGCAAGGAAGGGCTCGACAAGGTGTTCGAGGTCCTCCGGGCGCCGTTCACCGAAGAGCCCACGAACTGGTCACGCCGGTACAAGGCGAACCTCGAGAAGCTCGCCTCCGGTGACGTCATCAAGGTGTCCGAGGTCGTCCGCGACCTCTGGCGGCGCGATCAGGACCGCGGGCTCTCCGCGGGTGAGAAGCGGATGCTGGCCAAGGCCCGGCAGATCCTGATCTCCGAGCTCGCGCTGGCCGAGAAGACCGACGAGGACAAGGCATCGACCGTCCTCGACGAGGTCCTGGCCTCCTGAACGCCTGAACGCTGAACCACTGAGCGCGACAGCACGAACGACGACCGCACGGTTCCCCGACGGGGTGGACCGGGCGGTCGTCGTCGTTGCAGCGGGGTCCGGCACCCGGCTCGGCATCGGGACGGCGAAGGCGTTCGTGCCCGTGGCCGGTTCGCTGATGCTCGCGCGGGCACTCGAGCCCCTGTTCGCGTTGCCGTCGCCGACGCTCGTCGTTGTGGTCGCACCGGCGTCGCACCTGGACGAGTGCCGGCAGGTGGTCGGTTCCGTCGCGGGTGCTGCGGTCGCGTACACGGCCGTCGTGGCCGGAGGCGCGGATCGCCACGGTTCGGTCGAGGCCGGCCTGGCCGTGCTGCCGGACTCCGTCACCACGGTGCTCGTGCACGACGCGGCACGGTGCCTGACACCCGCGGCGCAGTTCGCGCGGGTGTTCGACGCCGTCGCCGCCGGGGACGGTGCGGGCGTCGTGCCGGCACTCCCCGTCACGGACACCGTGAAGCGCGTCGACGGTGACGTCGTCGTCGAGACCGTCGACCGTGCCGCACTCGTCGGGGTGCAGACGCCGCAGGGCTTCCCCCTCGCCGCGCTCCGGCGGGCGTACGCGGTGTCGTCGCGGTCCGAGACGGACGATGCCGGCGTGTTCCAGGCCGTCGGGGGCACCGTCCGGTTCGTACCGGGTGACGCCGACGCCTTCAAGATCACGACGCCGTGGGACCTCGGCCGGGCCGAGTCGATCGTGCGGGCGCGGTCCGAAGCCGGTGCTGGTGCTGGTGCCGGTGCGGCGGGTGCCGGCCAGGCGGACACCGTCGCGGTCCGACTCGGGCTCGGGGTGGACGTGCACGCCTTCGACGACGCCTCGCCCTGCCGCGTCGGGCTGCTCGACTTCCCCGGCGAACCCGGGCTCTCCGGGCACAGCGACGGCGACGCGGTGGCGCACGCGGTGTGCGACGCCCTGCTCTCCGCGGGGGGCCTCGGCGACATCGGCGGCCGCTTCGGCACCGCCGACCCGCACTACGCCGGCGCCACGGGCGACGTCTTCGTCCGCGGCGCGGTCACGCTGCTCGCCGACGCGGGGCTCGTGCCAGTGTCGGTCACCGTGCAGGTCATCGGCAACCGGCCGCGCATCGGTCGTCGCCGTGACGAGATGCAGGACGCCCTGTCCGCCGTGGTCGGCGCACCCGTGGCGGTGTCCGGCACCACGACGGACGGACTCGGGTTCACCGGCCGCGGTGAGGGGCTCGCCGCGATCGCCACCGCGCTCGTGCGTCCCTCCTGAAACCGCGGCCCCGCGCCGATTAGGGTTGAGGCGTGACCGTTCGCCTCTACGACTCCCGCGCCGCAGCCGTCGTCGACCTCGTGCCCCTGGTCGACGGACACGTGAGCGTCTACGTCTGTGGGCCGACGGTGCAGTCGTCGCCGCACATCGGGCACCTGCGGTCCGCGCTGGTCTACGACATCTGGCGCCGGTGGCTCACCCACCGCGGGTACCGGGTGGCCCTGGTGCGCAACGTCACCGACATCGACGACAAGGTCCTCGACCTGGCTGCCGGCACGGACGAAGCGTGGTTCGCACGCGCCTACCGGGTCGAGCTCGAGTTCACCGCCGCGTACAACGCCCTCGGCATCCTGCCCCCGACCTACGAGCCGCGGGCCACGGCGAGCGTGCCGCAGATGCACGAGATCATCCAGCGTCTCATCGACCGCGGGCACGCCTACGCCGCCGACGACGGCTCGGGCGACGTCTACTTCGACACCGGCAGCTGGGCCGACTACGGGGTGCTCACCCGGCAGCGGCGCGAGGACATGGTCGAGGCTGCCGACGCCGATCCGCGTGGCAAGCGCGACGCCCGTGACTTCGCGCTCTGGAAGGGTGCGAAGCCCGGCGAACCGTCGACCGCCAACTGGGACTCCCCGTGGGGCGCCGGCCGTCCGGGCTGGCACATCGAGTGCTCGGCGATGTCACGTCGGTACCTCGGCCCCGCGTTCGACATCCACGGCGGCGGGCTCGACCTGCGCTTCCCGCACCACGAGAACGAGCTCGCGCAGTCCACGGCCGCCGGGGACCCGTTCGCGTCGTACTGGCTGCACAACGGCCTGGTGACGGTCGAGGGGCAGAAGATGTCGAAGTCGCTCGGCAACTCGATCTTCGCCGCGGACTTCATCGGATCTGCTCGTCCCGCGGTCGTCCGGTACTTCCTCGGCGCCGCCCACTACCGCTCGTCGATCGACCACCACGAGGGCTCCCTGGCCGAGGCCGAGGCGGCGTACGACCGCATCGCCGGGTTCCTGGAGCGCGCCGAGCCTCGGCTCGAGGGCGTCCACCTCACCGATGCCCCATCCGTGCCCGAGGCCTTCGCCGCGGCCATGGACGACGACCTCTCCGTGCCCCAGGCCCTGGCCGTGCTGCACGAGACCGTGCGCACCGGCAACGCCGCCCTGGACGCCGACGATGCGGAAACGCTCGGGACCGCGTACCATCAGGTGGCTGCGATGGTGGAGGTGCTCGGCATCGACCCGCGAGCCGCCCACTGGTCGGGCGGCGGCCACGACACCTCGGCAGGCCCGCTCGCCGCCCTCGTCGAACGCCTCGTGCAGGAGCGCGCGGACGCCAGGGCAGCACGGGACTTCACCGCGGCCGACCGCGTGCGCGACGACCTCGCCGCCGCGGGCATCACGATCGAGGACACGCCGTCCGGAACACGCTGGAGCATCGCCTGAACACGGCAGTGCCGAACAGGAGCTACGCATGAAGAACGTCTCGGGAAGCAAGAAGGGTCGGCCCGGCGCCGTCCGCGCCGGTCGCAAGGGCAACAAGCAGGTCGGTTCCGGCGGACAGGGCGCGCAGGCGCTCGAGGGCCGCAAGCCGACCCCGAAGGCCGAGGACCGCCCGTACCACCCCGCGGGCAAGCGCAAGGCCGCGAAGGACCGCTTCGAGGCAGCCAAGGGTCGGCACGGTTCCTCGAGCACCCCGCAGGGTCGCACCGGCCGTCCGCCGGCACGCAAGACCGACGACTCCGAGCTGGTGACCGGGCGCAACTCGGTGCTCGAGGCGCTTCGCACGAAGACCCCGTCGTCGACGCTCTACATCGCGTCGCGCATCGAGGTCGACGACCGTGTGAAGGAGATCCTCGCGCTCGCGAACCACCGTGGCGTGCCGATCATCGAGCTCATGCGTCCCGAGCTCGACCGCATCACCGGGCACGACAGCGTGCACCAGGGCGTCGCCCTCAAGGTGCCGGCGTACCAGTACGCCGTGTCCGAGGACATCGTCGAGCAGGCGTTCTCGCGCGACCAGGTCCCGCTGCTCGTCGCCCTCGACGGCATCACGGACCCCCGCAACCTCGGTGCGATCATCCGCTCGACCGCGGCCTTCGGTGGACACGGCGTCATCGTGCCGCAGCGTCGCTCGGTCGGTGTGACGGCGTCGGCGTGGAAGACCTCGGCCGGTGCCGCGGCCCGCACCCCCGTCGCGATGGCCCCGAACCTGACGCAGACCCTGAAGTCGCTCAAGTCGATGGGCCTGTTCGTCCTCGGCCTCGACGGCGACGGTGACGTGGAGCTCGACGGCCTCGAGCTCGCCGACCGCCCGATCGTGATCGTCGTCGGTTCCGAGGGCAAGGGCCTGTCGCGCCTGGTCACCGAGACCTGCGACGCCATCGTGTCGATCCCGATCTCGAGCGCCACCGAGTCCCTGAACGCCGGCATCGCCGCGAGCGTCACCCTGTGGGAGGTCGCGCGGCGCCGCCGCACCGCGTAGCCCCGGCGCTTCGTCCGCAGCAACGGTCGCCTCCCCTCGTGGGAGGCGGCCGTTCCTGCGTGCGGCGCCGACCGGGGCAGGCCCGACGGGTCAGGACACGTCGGATGATGCCCGCCGTGTGGTCACGAGTCGTCGCTGCGCGACGCCGCAGGCGACGGTTCGTGACCGGCCGACGTGCACCTGTGGGGTGTCGTGACCGCTCGACGTCCAACGGCACCACCGGCGGTGCAGGTGACGGTCTGGAGGGCCGGCACCGGTCTCCGGGACGCACGCCGGGCCTCCAGGCGGTCGCGTTCTCGAACCCCGAGCGGCCACGACCCATCGGCGGGTGTCGGCCGTGTGGTCACGCGTCGTCGCTGCGCGACGCCGCCAGCGACGGTCTGTGACCAGTCGGCACCCACCCGGCGGGGCGTCGTGACCGACCGGGGACCGCGTCAGACGGTGGCGCGCCAGTCGTCCACGTCGTCGGACTCATCGGCGGCGTCGTCGTCGAGCACCGGGATCGGCACGGTGATCGACGAGGTCGGCGGGTTGATGAGCAGGCGCTCGTCGCGACGGTGGCGGAGCACGTCGTTGATGTACGCGGTCGTGGCCTCTGGCAGGGAGACGGAACGCTCCTCCTGCTGGGACATGAACCAGCGGTGCTCGAGCAGCTCGTGGAACACCTCGGCGGGTTCGAGCCGACCGCGCAGGTCACGGGGGATCGACCGGACGACGGGCTCGAAGACCCGTGAGACCCACTCGTGCGCCACCATCTCCTCGTCGAGTTCGTCACGGCCGTTGCGGGCACGGTACGAGTCGAGGTCGTTGAGCAGGCGCCGGGCCTGGTTCTCGCCGGCGTCGAGCCCGGTGAGCCGCAGCAGTCGGCGCTGGTGGTGCCCGGCGTCGACGACCTTCGGCTGGATCCGGACCTGCGAGCCGCCCTCGGTCGTGTGGATCGACAGTTCTTCGATGTCGAAGCCGAGCTCGTTCAGGCGCTCCACGCGGTCGTTGATGCGCCAGCGTTCCTTGATGTCGAACTGCTCGGTGCCGGTGAGCTCGGTCCAGAGCGTGCGGTACTGGGCGACGATGCGGTTCGAGACGTCCACGGGGTCGGCGTTCTCGTCGAGCCGTCCGCCGGCCTCCAGGTCGAGGAGCTCGCCGGCGATGTTCACGCGGGCGACCTCGAGGTCGTTCTCGCGCTGGCCGTTCGACAGCCCGCCGGGGTAGAGCTTGCCGGTCTCCGCGTCGACCAGGTACGCGGCGAAGGCGCCGGCGTCGCGACGGAACAGCGTGTTCGACAGGGACACGTCGCCCCAGTAGAAGCCGATGACGTGCAGGCGGACGAGCAGCAGCGCGAGGGCGTCGACCAGACGGGTGGCGGTCTCCGGGCGCAGCGTCTGCGAGTAGAGCGCACGGTAGGGCAGCGAGAACCGCAGGTGACGGGTCACGAGCACAGGGTGCAGTGGTTCACCGTCGGCATCGGCGCGGTTCGTGATGACCGCGACCGGGTCCACACACGGCACGTCCATGCGCTGCAGGGTCCGGAGCATCTCGTACTCGGACCGGGCGACCTCTTCGCCGGTCTCCTTCACCGCGGCGACGTACCCGCTCAGGTGCACGAACCGCACGAGGTGCCGTGAGATGCCCTTCGGCAGCGCGACGATCGTGTCGTCGGGCCAGTCGGCGAGCGGCAGGTCCCACGGCAGGTCGAGCAGGCCGGGGTCGACGGTGGCGGCGGTGATGGACATCGAGTCGGGCACGGTGGTTCCTCTGGTGTCGGGGACAGCCGAGAGCCCGCGTCCGGCCTGGTGAGGCGGGCGCGGGCTCTCGGGGGAGTGCGCTGGTTACGCGCTGACGACGGCCTTGTCGTCGAGGCGGTCGCCCGACTCGGTGTCGAAGGCGTGCACGTGGCCCTGCTTCGGCGTGATGACGATCGTGTCACCGATCGACGGGTGCGCACGACCGTCGACGCGGGCGACGATGTCGGCGCGCTGGCCGTTCACGTCGGCGTGACCGTAGAGGTAGCCGTCGGCGCCGAGCTCCTCGACGACGTCGACCGTGACGGGCAGGCCCTCGCCGGACTGCGACACGACGACGTCCTCGGGGCGGATGCCGACCGTGATCTGTGCGGCACGGGCGTTCGACAGGGTGTCGCGGTCGATCGCGTGGTTGAGCGTGCCGAACTTGATGCCGCCCTCGATGACGTCGGCGGGCAGCAGGTTCATGGCCGGCGAACCGATGAAGCCGGCGACGAACACGTTGTTCGGCTTCTCGTACAGGTCGCGCGGGGTGCCGACCTGCTGCAGGATGCCGTCCTTGAGCACCGCGATGCGGTCACCCATGGTCAGTGCCTCTGTCTGGTCGTGCGTGACGTAGACCGTGGTGACGCCGAGACGACGCTGCAGCGACGCGATCTGCGTGCGGGTCTGGACGCGGAGCTTGGCGTCGAGGTTCGACAGCGGCTCGTCCATGAGGAACACCTGCGGCTGACGGACGATCGCACGGCCCATCGCGACACGCTGACGCTGACCACCGGAGAGCGCCTTCGGCTTGCGGCCGAGGTAGTCCTCGAGGTCGAGGAGCTTGGCGGCTTCCTGCACGCGGGTGGCGCGCTCTTCCTTGCCGACGCCGGCGATCTTGAGCGCGAAGCCCATGTTCTCGGCAACGGTCATGTGCGGGTACAGCGCGTAGTTCTGGAACACCATCGCGATGTCGCGGTCCTTCGGCGGGACGTCCGTGACGTCGCGGTCGCCGATGCGGATCTGACCGGAGTTGACCTCTTCGAGGCCGGCCAGCATGCGGAGCGAGGTGGACTTGCCGCAGCCCGAGGGGCCGACGAGGACGAGGAACTCGCCGTCGGCGACGTCCAGGTCGAGGGAGTCGACCGCGGGACGGTTGCCTCCGGGGTAGAGACGGGTTGCCTTGTCATAGGTGACGGACGCCATGAGCGTTCGGTCCTTCCTTCACCGGCAGGTACGTGCCGGACGATCCGAGTGAAGCGGTGTGCCCGTACGGGCCCCGGACAGTCGTCGTCGACTGTCGAGCTCCATACAACACGAGTTCACCCGGGTGCGCCAGTGTTTTCCCCCTTGGTCGGCTGCTTCCCAGAGCGCCCCACTACAATCGCCGGGTCCGTCCGCCGAGCAGGGGAACGCCGAGCGGACACCGATCAGGAGGACGACGCACCGATGAACAACCGCCCCGAGGGTGCTGCCCGCGCCGCGCGGAACGAGCGCCGTGAAGCCGCCCGCCAGCGAGCCCAGCGTGCCCGGACCCAGCAGAAGCGACGCCAGCGCGGTGTCCGGCTCGGACTGCAGATCGGGCTCGGGGTCGTGCTCCTCGCCGCCGCGACGATCGTCACGCTCGTGCTGGTCGACTCCGTGAAGCCCGCCGGGCCCGGACCGTCGACGATGTCGCAGGGCGGCATCACGATCGGACAGGACCTGAAGCCGGTCACCGCGTCCGCGTCCGGATCGGCCGCTGCCGCCCCGAGCAACACCGAGACCGACGGTGCCGGGACCGTCCGGATCACCCTGTACGTCGACTACCTCTGCCCCGGCTGCGGCCAGTTCGAGCGGGCCAACGGTGACTACATCAAGGACCTGGTCGACTCCGGAGCGGCCACGGTCGACATCCACCCGGTCGCGATCCTGTCGAACCGCTCGCAGGGCACGAAGTACTCGCTCCGCGCCGCGAACGCCGCTGCCTGCGTCGCCGAGCACTCGCCGAACCAGTTCTACGCGGTCAACCAGGCGCTCTTCGCGAAGCAGCCGGACGAGGGCACGGCGGGCCTGACGGACGCGGAGCTCACCGACGTCGTCACGGGCGTGCAGGGACTCCAGGAGCGCAGCGCCGTCCGGAGCTGCATCACCGACCAGGACTACGCCAAGTGGGTGGACGAGCAGACGTCGAAGGTGTCCGACGGCACCATCCCCGGGTCGACGCTCAAGGAGTTCCCGGGGACGCCGCTCGTGCTCGTGAACGGCCAGCGGTACGAACTGACCTCGCCGGTCACGAACGACGACTTCCGCACCTTCGTGGTGACGGCCGCCGGGACGACCGACGCGACCCCGACGCCCACCCCGAGCGCGACCCCGACGCCCACGCCGACCAAGCGCTGACGTCCGGACGAGCGCTGACGTCCGGACGAGCGCTGACGTCCGGACGAGCGCTGCCGCGCTGACCACGGACGGGAGGCCCGGTGCCAGCTGGCACCGGGCCTGACGTCCGCAACGGCGCGGCTACAGGGCCGAACCCGGGATGCTCAGGGTGTCGCAGTGCGTCGCACCCTGCTGGTAGCCCCGCAGGAACCAGCGCTGCCGCTGCTCGCTCGACCCGTGCGTGAACGAGTCCGGGTCGACGCGGCCGGTCGCACGCTCCTGGATGCTGTCGTCGCCCACCGCACTCGCCGCCGACAGGGCGTCCGTGATCTGTGTCCGGGTGATCGGCTCGAAGAAGGTCTCGCCGTCCGCGTCCTCGGTGGTCGCGGCGTCGCCGACCCAGGCCCCGGCGTAGCAGTCCGCCTGCAGCTCGACGCGGACGCTGTCCGACGACGCCCCCGTGCCGGAGCGGTCGGTGCTCGCGAAGGATCCCTGCAGCTGCTGGATGTGGTGCCCCCACTCGTGCGCGACGACGTACATCTGCGCGAGCGGACCGCCTGACGAGCCGTACTGCGACTGCAGGTCGTCGTAGAACGCGGTGTCCAGGAAGACCGCCCGGTCCGGCGGGCAGTAGAACGGGCCTGTCGCGGCGGACGCCTGCCCACACGCGGTGTCGGTGGAGTCCTGGAACAGGAAGAACTCCGGCGAGGTGTACGAGATGCCGAGGGATCGTGCCTCGGACGTCCAGTAGGCGTCGAGGGACTCTGCTGCGCCCTCCATCCGGCACTCGACGCGCAGGTTGGCATCCCGCCCGGTCCGGCACTCGGGGGCGGCGTCGGCGGACTCGCCCCCCTGCTGGATCGTCGTCAGGCCGTTGTCGCCGCCGACGATCCCGCTCAGGTCGACCCCCGTGAACTGCAGGATCAGGAACACCACGACGGCGCCGACACCCATGGCACCACCGCCGATCGCCGTGGTGCGACCCCGCCGCTTGACCTTGCCGCCCCGGAGCCGAGCATCGTCGTTGAACGTCATGGCCCCGAACCTACCGATCAGCGGCCCCGCGTAGCGTCGGCGGCGTCGGCCACCCCGACACCTGACGTACACCTGTCGTACAACCGGAAGGAACCGCACGATGGCCACTCCCATCAGCACCGTGATGAGCCCCGCCCGCTACGTCCAGGGCAAGGACGCGATCACCCGCGTCGGCGAGTTCATCGCCCCGATCGGCAAGCGGCCCCTGATCGTCGCCGACGACGTGGTCTGGGGCATCGTCGAGACCGCCGTCACCGAGAGCTTCCGGTCCGCCGACCTGGCCGTCGAGCGTGTCGGGTTCGGCCGCTTCGCCACCCCCGAAGCCGTCGACGAGCTCGTCGAGCAGATCGCCGCGAAGGACGCCGACGTCATCGTGGGACTCGGCGGCGGCTCCGCCATCGACGCCGCGAAGGCCGCCGGACACCTGGCCGGCATCCGGTGGGCGAGCGTCCCGACGGCCGCGTCCACCGACGCCCCCACCTCGGCGCTCGCCGTCATCTACACCGCCGAGGGCGAGTTCATCGAGTACCGCTTCTTCCCGCACAACCCGGACCTCGTGCTCATCGACACCAGGCTCGTCGCCAACGCCCCGGTGCAGTTCCTGGTCGCGGGCATCGGCGACGCGCTGGCGACCTGGGTCGAGGCCCGTGCCGCGAAGCGTGCCAACGCCGACACCATGGCCGGCGGCCTGCAGACCCAGACCGGCGTCGCGCTGGCCGAACTGTCGTGGAGGCTCCTGCACGAGAACGCCCTGCAGGCCATCGAGGCCGTCAAGTCCAAGGTCGTCACCCCCGCGCTCGAGAAGGTCGTCGAGGCGAACACGCTGCTGTCCGGCCTGGGGTTCGAGTCGGGCGGGCTCGCCGCCGCCCACGCGATCCACAACGGGCTGACCGCCGCTCCGCAGGCCCACGGCCTGGCGCACGGGCAGAAGGTCAACATCGGCACGATCGCGCAGCTCGTGCTCGAGGGCGCCCCGGCGGAGGAGATCGAGGACTTCGTCGTCTTCACCACGAAGGTCGGCCTGCCGAACACCCTGACCGAGATCGGCCTGACGGTGGACGACCGCGACGTGCTGCAGGCCGTGGCCGAGGCGGCGACGGTGGAGGGCGAGACCATCCACAACATGCCGTTCCCGGTGACGCCGGAGCTCGTGGTCGACGCCCTGGTCGCGATCGAGGGCATCGCGCGCAGCATCCGCGCCGAGCACGGTCTGCCGGAGCCCGTGCTGTACGAGCACCACTGACCCCGGCGCGGGATCAGGTGCGGATCAGCGGTTCCATCGTCGCCAGGTCCGCACCGATCCCGACGTCGACGAGTTCGATCCGACCCGCGAGGGTGGCGGCGGGTCCGGTCAGCAGTCCGGCCTTCACGCCGCCGAACGTGACGGTGACGTCGGCGTGCAGGACGTGGTCGTCCGCGACGCCGCCGGTGTCCACGTCGACGCCGCTCGGCACGTCGACCGCGACGACGAACGGCGCGCGCTGGTCGCGGGCGAGCTCGCGGATCGCGTCCACGACCTCGCGGGCGGGGGACCGCAGTGCGGTCGCGCCGTGCACCCCGATGCCGAGGATGCCGTCGAGCACCAGGTCGGCCTCGAGTGCCGCCTCGGTCGCGACGGCGGCCAGGCGCTCGCCGTCGCTCCGGCCGGCTGCCCGCAGGATGTCGGCCGCTCCGCCCGCGTTCGGTCCCGAGGTGCCGGACGCGCCGTCGAGCAGACGGGCGCCGGCGTCCAGCGCCGCTGCCAGGCCGGCCGCGTGGACACGGGAGCCGACGCGCAGGACCGCCACGTGCCTCCCGGCCGCTGCCAGGCGAGCACCCGCGAACAGGGCGTCCCCGCCGTTGTCGCCGCTGCCCGCCAGCACGAGGACCGATCCCGGCCCGTCGACCGGCCGCACGGCCGGGTCGTCCAGCAGGTCGCCGACGATGCGCGCGAGCCCTGCGGCGGCTCGCTGCATGAGCGGTTCCCCCGCGTCGAGGTGGGGGCGTTCCGCCGCCCGGATCTGATCGCCGCCGTAGCCGTCCATGGCGACCACACTGCCCCGATACGCTGGAGAGGACATGTCACTCGTCCCCGAAGCGCCCCGCCCCCGGTTCGTGATGTCGCCCGACGGGCTGCGACTCGCGACCTACGACTTCGGCGACCCCGACGCCCCGGCCGTCATCGCGGTGCACGGGTTCGCCTCCGGCGCGGTGCTCAACTGGCACGCATCGGGCTGGACGCGACACCTGGTCCGTGCCGGCTACCGCGTGCTGGCGCTCGACCAGCGGGGGCACGGCGCGAGCGCGAAGCCGCACGACCCGGGTGCCTACTCGATGGACCTGCTCGTCGCCGACGTCACCACGGTCATCGACACGTACCTGCTCGACGACGTCGCGTACCTCGGCTACTCGCTCGGCGCCCGCGTCGGCTGGCACACCGCCGAACGCCTGCCCGGCCGGATCTCGCGAGCGGTCTTCGGCGGGATCCCGGACGCCGACCCGATGCGCCGCGTCCGCGTCGACCAGGCGAAGGCCTACATCGCCGACGGCACCCCGATCGAGGACCGCGTGACGAACGGCTACCTGACGATGGCGGGCAACGTCGAGGGCAACGACCTCGGCGCGCTCGTGGCCATGGTCGAGGGGATGCGGAACAGCATCGAGCCGACCCCGCAGAACGCCCCGGCGCAGCCGCTCCTGATCGCGGCCGGCAGTGAGGACGGCATCCGCGACAGTGCGGTCCGGCTCGCCGAGGCCGCACCGGACGCCACCTTCTTCGAGATCCCGGGGCGCAACCACTTCAACGCACCGACCTCGCGGCCGTTCCGCGAAGCGGCGCTGCGGTTCCTGTCCGCCCCGCGCTGAGGGGTACTCGTGGGTCCCCTCGGTCGGACCCCACCGGGCGTACCGTCCCCGCCATGGACTACAGACTCCTCGGCAACAGCGGGACATCGGTGTCGACGCTGACCCTCGGCACCATGACGTTCGGCAGCGAAGCCGACGAACCCACCTCACACGCCATCCTCGACGCCTTCGTGGCCGCCGGTGGCACGCTCGTCGACACGGCGGACGTCTACTCCGGCAACGAGTCCGAGCGGATCATCGGCCGCTGGCTCGCAGCACACCCCACCGAGGCGGCGCAGGTCGTCCTCGCCACCAAGGGCCGGTTCCCGCAGGGCGACGGTCCGAACGACCTCGGGCTGTCCCGACGACACCTGCGCGTGGCCCTCGACGCCTCGCTCGAACGGCTCGGCGTCGACCACATCGACCTGTACCAGATGCACGCCTGGGACGCCCTGACCCCCATCGACGAGACCCTGCGGTTCCTCGACGACGCCGTGTCCGCCGGCAAGATCGGCTCGTACGGGTTCTCGAACTACCTCGGCTACCAGGTCACCAAGGCCGTCTACGAGGCGAAGGCGCACGGCTGGGCACCGCCGGTCACCCTGCAGCCGCAGTACAACCTGCTCGTCCGCGACATCGAGCACGAGGTCGTGCCCGCCTGCCTCGACGCCGGCATCGGCCTGCTGCCCTGGTCGCCCCTGGCCGGCGGCTGGCTGTCGGGCAAGTACCAGCGCGACGAGGCCCCGTCCGGCGCCACCCGCCTGGGCGAGAACCCGGAGCGCGGCATGGAGGCGTGGGAGGCCCGCAACGGCGACGAGCGCACGTGGGAGGTGCTCGACGCCGTCTCCGAGGTGGCCGACGCCCACGACGCGTCGAAGTCGCAGGTCGCACTCGCCTGGCTGCTGGCCCGGCCCGCGGTCACGAGCGTGATCCTCGGTGTCCGCACCCTGTCGCAGCTCGAGGACAACCTCGGTGCCGCGGACCTGGTGCTCACCGACGACGAGCTCGCCCGGCTGACCGACGCCAGCGCTCCCCGCATCGACGACTACCCCTACGGCACGGCCGGCGTCGCGCAGCGGGAACGGAAGATCACCGGCGGGCGCTGAGCGGACAGGACCCGTGCGCGTTCGTGCACATCGTGCGGATTTCCGCGGATGTGGGGTCAGGGTGTGGACGCGCGGGTCGGTGAGGTGTCATCCTCGTCGCACGACCGGCTGGTTACCGCGTCCAGCGCCCGGAACGCCCCCTGATCCGCGTTCCGTGTGCCGATGCCCCGGGCGAGACTTCGCCCGGGGCATCGCTCTGGGGCCGGCAGCGGGACTTGAACCCGCAACCCCCGTATTACAAGTACGGTGCGCTACCAATTGCGCCATGCCGGCTGACGCCGCTCATCCTACCGGTGAGGGCGTCCGGGGCTCACTCGCCCGACTTCTCGGAGAAGTTCAGCGAGATCGAGTTCATGCAGTACCGGTCACCGGTGGGGGTGCCGAACCCGTCGGGGAACACGTGGCCCAGGTGCGAACCGCAGCTCGCGCACCGGACCTCGGTCCGGGCCATGCCGAGCGAGTTGTCCTCGATGAGCTGCACGGCGTCCGGGTTCACCGACTCGTAGAACGACGGCCAGCCGCAGCCGGAGTCGAACTTCGTGCCGCTCTTGAACAGCTCCGCGTTGCAGGCCGCACAGGTGTAGACGCCGGCGCGCTCCTCGTCGAGGAGTTCACCGGTCCACGGTCGTTCGGTCCCCGCCTGGCGGAGGACGGCGTACTGGTCCGGGGAGAGCTCCTCGCGCCACTGGGCGTCGGACTTGTCGACGTTGTATGCCATTGGTTCCTCCTGCTTCCGGTCGGGCTCTTCCGGGCACTCCCGACCACTTCAGTAAACTCGCCACGATGTCCGAGCATTCCGTGCACCACGCCCGCTGGACCCGTCTGACGACGGACGCACTGTACGGCATCGTCGTCCTGCGCAACCGCGTGTTCGCGCTCGAGCAGCGGGTCACCGCCGAGGACTTCGACGGCCGTGACCGCGAGCCCGACACCGAGCACTGGTGGTTCGGCACGGACACCGCTGCGGTTGGGTACCTGCGGCTCATCCGCCCGGCGGTGGACGAGGTCCACCCGGACGGCGCCGAGTCGCCGGCGTGGGTCATCGGGCGGGTCGCGACCGACCCGGAGCACCGCGGGCAGGGGATCGCCGGCGGGCTCGTCGCCGCCGTCCTCGACGAACACGGACACGACCCGTTCGTCCTGCACGCCCAGGAGTACGTCGCGGCCCTGTACGAGCGGTACGGCTTCGTGCGGTTCGGGGAGCCGTACGTGGAGGCCGGCATCCGCCACGTCGGCATGCACCGGCCCGGGCGCTGATGGACACCCGGGCCCGGTACGCCGCCTTCGCCGACCGCATCGAGGCGGTCTCACCGTCGTACGCCGCCTGGGCACGGTCGCTCGACGACGCCATCGTCGCGCTCCTCGCCGAGGTCCCCGAGCAGCAGCGGCAGCCGGAACTGTTCTTCGCGGTCGCGCGGCGGCTGGGCGCGGACCCGTCGGACCCGGGTGCGCTCGGCGCGCTCGGCCTGGAGGCCCGCCCCGCGCTGGTCACGGCCCTCGCGTCCGCCACGGTGCAGGCCAACGACCCGCGGCGGCTCGCCCCGGTCGTCCCGCTCTTCGCGGCGCTCGCCGAACGCTCCGTACGGCCGCTCGGCCTGGTCGATGCCGGGGCTGCCGCCGGGCTGTGCTCGATCCCGGACCGGGTGACGCTCGACCACCGGACGTCGGAGTCCCGGGTGCCGGCGGAACGCGCCCCGGTGCCGTCGTCGCGCCCCGACTCCTCGGGGCGCGACGACCACGGCGGGGCGCGCACCGAGCTCGTCCGGATGCACACGGCGGTCGACGAACCCGCGGTCCGTCTCGTCGCGGACGTCTCCGGGGTCCTTCCAGCTCCGGCGAGCAGGCCGATCCGGATCGGCGCACGGATCGCCCTCGACCCGAACCCGATCGACCTCGCCGCACCGGGCGCGTTCGACCGGTTGGTCGAGGCGGTCCCGCCCGAGGCGACGGAGCGGATCGCCCTGATGCGCGAGGCGGCGCGCGCGACGCTCGCCGTGCCTCCCGTGCGGATCAGGGGCACGCTGCCGGGTGACCTCGACCGTGCACTGGACGCCCTGCCGGACGACGTCGAACCGGTCGTCCTGACCACCGGGACCCTTGTCTACGTGCCGGGCGCGGACCGGCAACGGTTCGTGGACCGGATCCGTGAGCGGGGGGTGCACTGGATCGCCCTCGAGCGCACCGGGATCCTGCGCGATGTGGCCGCGACGCTCCCCGATGACGTCGACGCCGCTGACCCGGACGCGTTCGCGACGGCCTCGATCGACGGGGTCGCGGTCGCCGCCTCCGACCCGTTCGGTACCCGCGTGCGCTGGTTCCGTGCGCCGAACCTGTGACCAGTGTTCGCGACAGTCCAGCCCCGTGCCAGGGTCCGGATCGACTCCACCCCTACGATGTGCGAGACCCGTTACCCGACCGTGATCGGAACCGCCGTGACCAGCCCCACCGACGAACGCAGCACTGAGCAGCTCAGCGAGCTCGCCCAGCGCGTGCTGTCGTTCGAGCAGGACCGGGCACGGCACGACCGCACGAAGGAAGCGGAGATCCGGGTCGAGTTCGAGATGTCGGCGGCGCGCTACTACCAGGTGCTGAACCGCGTGATCGACTCGCCCGCGGCACTCGCGTACGACCCGCAGCTCGTCAGCCGGCTGCAGCGGCTCCGGCACGCGCGCACCAGCGCCCGGGCCACGCGCAGCTTCGTCGCGCCAGGCGTGGCTCCCGAAGGACGTGAAGAGGAACGATGAGCACGAGATTCCCCCGAGACCGGTTCGACGACGTCGCCGACGGCCCGCGGGTCGGTGCGCACCGCGGTGCCCAGCGTCGCGGCCGTGGCTGGATCGCCTTCGCCTGGGCGGCACTCGCCACCGGGGTGCTCGTCGGCATCGGCGTGCTCGTGCTCGCGCTGCTGAACGGCAGCTACTCCTTCAACAGCTCGGACTCTCCGTCGGCGTCCACGTCGGCGTCCGCCACCGCGAAGCCCTCGGCGACGTCGAAGCCGTCCGCGTCCTCGTCGGCCGGATCGGGCTCCGCGGGGTCCGGCGCGGGCAGTGCCGCGGCCGCGACGCCGGCGCAGCAGGGCACCACCACCGTGGTGGTCCTGAACGGCACGACCACCACGGGCCTGGCAAGCCGGGCGAGTGCGGCGCTGACCGGTGCCGGCTGGCAGGTCGCCTCGACCGGTGACGCCGGCACGACGGGCTCGACGTCGACGATCGTCTACTACCAGCAGGCGTCGCAGGCGGCGGTCGCGCAGGGCATCGCGAAGCAGCTCGGGGTCACCGCGGTGCAGCAGTCGGCGGCGTTCCCGAACGCGGACGTGAGTGTCGTCCTCGGCGCGGACTACACCGGTTGATCCCGGCACCACCGCGTTTTTCGCGCATTGTGTGACGGGTGTGTTTCGGGCACGTTGAATTCTGACGGAATCGACGTGAAACAACGTCACACCTCTTGCCTGATCCGGCGCGTTCGGTCAGAGTCCCATGCAGACGACGATCACGTCGTTCCGCACTGCAGTACCAGGGAGCAAGAGATCATGGCCAACGGAACCGTGAAGTGGTTCAACGCTGAAAAGGGCTTCGGCTTCATCACCGTGGATGGAGGGGGCCAGGACGTGTTCGTGCACTACTCGGCCATCGACATGTCGGGTTACAAGGTCCTCGAGGAGGGCCAGGCCGTCGTGTTCGACGTCGGGACCGGGTCGAAGGGCCCGCAGGCAGAGTCCGTCCGCCCCGCCTGAGCACCACCACTTCCAGAACGCGCCGTCCCGTCAGGGGCGGCGCGTTCGTCGTGTGCGGGGGTGAGGACGGGTGCGGGGAGCGCGACCGCGGCGGTGGTGCGGGGTCCGCCGGACGTGGCGTGTCCTGGGAAGTCGTCACGAGCCTCCCGACTGTGTTGCACTCGCACCCGTCGAGTGCCAGAATCGGCGTTGGCACTCGCTCACGCTGAGTGCCAGCACGACCCCCAAGACGACGTCCGGGAGGGACGAAAAACCACATGGCTAAGATCATTGCTTTCGACGAGGAGGCCCGCCGTGGCCTCGAGCGCGGCCTGAACCAGCTGGCCGACGCCGTGAAGGTGACGCTCGGCCCGCGCGGCCGCAACGTCGTCCTCGAGAAGAAGTGGGGCGCCCCCACGATCACGAACGACGGTGTCTCCATCGCCAAGGAGATCGAACTCGACGACCCGTACGAGAAGATCGGTGCGGAGCTCGTCAAGGAGGTCGCCAAGAAGACCGACGACGTCGCCGGTGACGGGACGACCACCGCGACCGTCCTCGCCCAGGCCCTCGTCCGCGAAGGCCTGCGCAACGTCGCCGCCGGTGCCGACCCCGTGTCGCTCAAGCGCGGCATCGAGAAGGCCGTCGCCGCCGTCTCCGACCAGCTCCTCGCCAACGCGAAGGACATCGAGACCAAGGACCAGATCGCCGCGACCGCGTCGATCTCGGCCGCTGACCCGACGATCGGCGCGCTCATCGCCGAGGCCATCGACAAGGTCGGCAAGGAAGGCGTCGTCACCGTCGAGGAGTCGAACACCTTCGGCACCGAGCTCGAGCTCACCGAGGGCATGCGCTTCGACAAGGGCTACCTGTCGCAGTACTTCGTCACCGACCCCGAGCGTCAGGAAGCCGTCTTCGAGGACGCCTACATCCTGATCGTCAACTCGAAGATCTCGAACATCAAGGACCTCCTGCCGGTCGTCGACAAGGTGATCCAGGCGGGCAAGCAGCTCCTGATCATCGCCGAGGACGTCGACGGCGAGGCCCTGGCCACGCTCGTCGTGAACAAGATCCGCGGCATCTTCAAGTCCGTCGCCGTCAAGGCTCCGGGCTTCGGCGACCGCCGCAAGGCCATGCTGCAGGACATCGCGATCCTCACCGGTGGCCAGGTCATCTCGGAAGAGGTCGGCCTCAAGCTCGAGAACGCGACGCTCGACCTGCTCGGTCGTGCCCGCAAGGTCGTCATCACCAAGGACGAGACCACGATCGTCGAGGGTGCTGGCGACGCCGAGCAGATCGCCGGCCGTGTCCGCCAGATCCGTGCCGAGATCGAGGCGACCGACTCCGACTACGACCGCGAGAAGCTCCAGGAGCGCCTCGCGAAGCTCGCCGGTGGCGTCGCCGTCATCAAGGCGGGTGCCGCGACCGAGGTCGAGCTCAAGGAGCGCAAGCACCGCATCGAGGACGCCGTCCGCAACGCGAAGGCTGCCGTCGAAGAGGGCATCGTCGCCGGTGGTGGCGTCGCCCTCATCCAGGCCGGTGCCGTCGCACTTGAGGCCCTCCAGCTCGAGGGTGACGAGGCGACCGGTGCGAACATCGTCCGCGTGGCCATCGACGCGCCGCTCAAGCAGATCGCGCTGAACGCCGGTCTCGAGCCGGGCGTCGTCGCCGCCAAGGTCCGCGAGCTCGAGTCGGGTTGGGGCCTCAACGCCGCGACCGGCGAGTACGTCGACCTGATCGCCGCCGGCATCATCGACCCCGCCAAGGTCACGCGTTCGGCGCTGCAGAACGCTGCGTCGATCGCCGGTCTGTTCCTGACCACCGAGGTCGTCGTCGCCGAGAAGCCCGAGCGCACCCCCGCTGCTCCGGCTGGCGACCCGACGGGTGGCATGGACTTCTAAGTCCGCCTGACGGAAGGGCCCCGCACGCTGCGCGTGTGGGGCCCTTCTGTGTGTGGGGGTGGGTCTGTTGGTCACGACACCCCGCTCAGGCTCGCGGCGCGGTCACGAACCGTCGGTTTGGCCGCTTCCCGTCGACACTTCGTGACCGTCCGGCGGCGCAGGAGCGGGGAGTCATGACCGGCTCGTGGATGCGGCTTGCTCGTGTCGCGCCTCACCACTCCCGCACAGGAGGCCCGACTCACCTCGTTCTCCACAGGTTCCGAGCGCAGGTGGTCGGCTCGCGTGCCCTGCAGCGACCATGACGGCATGCCAGCTGCCCGTCGCCTCCCCGCTCCGTTCGACCGATCCACCTTCCGCGTGGCCGATGCCGTGGGTGGTGGCATTCATCCGGAACGACTCCGACGTGCCGACCTGGCAGCCCCGGTCCACGGTGTCCGCGCTCCGATCGACTCGGTGGACTTCATCGACGCCGTCGCCCTGGTCATGCGTCCCGACCAGTTCTTCAGTCACACGACCGCCGCTGCGATCTGGGGTGCGCCACTGCCGCAGTCGGTGCAATCGCTCCGGACCGTGCACGTCTCCACTGTGGGAGACGGGGTCCGGATGCGTCGGCCGGACGTGATCGCGCACCGCATCCGTCGGCCGACCGTCGTCGAACACCGCGGGCGCCGGGTCAGCTCGCCCGTGCAGATGTGGTTCGAGTGCGCCGGTGTCGTGGACCGTGACGGCCTGGTCGCGATCGGGGACCACCTCGTCGGAGTGTCGGGTCTGGCGACTGCGGACGACCTCCGTGCTGCGATCCGTCCCGGCACACGCTCCGCGCTCGCTGCTCGACGCGCGCTGGACTTCGTCCGGGCGGGCGCGGAGTCGCCGCAGGAGACCTGGCTCTGTCTGGCAGTGGTCGAAGCGGGGTTCCCCGAGCCGGAGCTGAACGTCGACGTGCACGACGGTGCGGGACGGTTCCTCGGCCGCGTCGACATGGCGTGGCCGGAGTTCGGCATCGCGTTGGAGTACGACGGCGATCACCACCGCGAGCGCGACACCTTCCGACACGATCAACGACGGGACAACGGCTTCGTGGTGAACGACTGGCTCGTGATCCATGCAACGGCGTCGGACGCCCACCGGCCCGCACTGTTGTTCGAGCGGCTCCGGCAGGCGTTCGAGGTCCGTGCGGTCGGAAACCGTCGGCGCTCGGCGTGAGAGCAGCATGTGCCACGCGGATGAGTACTTCGTCGGGCGGTCACGACATGTCGTCGGCTGTGCGCCGGTCGGTCACGAACGGTCGGTCAGCGAGTGCGCAGACGACAGATCGTGACCACTCGGCGGCCGTGAACGGGGTGTTGTGACCAGCCGGGCCGCCGCGGGACGCACGGCCCTCGCCGGTCAGGCGGTCAGGCGGCGAAGTCGCGGGGGAGCAGGGGGAGCCAGACGCGGAAGGTCGCGCCGCCGCCCTCGGTGTCGAAGACCTCGACCGAGCCGTGGTGCGCCGCGACGATCCCGGACACGATGGCGAGTCCGAGACCCGAGCCACCGGTGTCGCGTGCGCGCGAGGTGTCGGCACGCCAGAAGCGCTGGAAGATCTTCTCGCGCAGCTGCGGCGGGATGCCCTCACCGTGGTCGATCACGTCGAGGTGCGCCATGCCGCGCTCGTCGTCCACGCCGATGCCGATCTCGATCGGGTCGTCGTGCGCCGTGAACCGCATGGCGTTGCCCATCAGGTTCGTGACGATCTGGCGGATCTTGTTCTCCTCTGCCAGGACGATCGGCGGGCGCTTCGGCAGCACGACCGTGGGCAGCGGCGTGGTCTCGTCGGTCGGTGTGGCGCCGGCGTCGATGTTCATCGCGCGCGTGCGGCGGGCTCGGAGGCGCGCGATGGTCTGGCGCGAGAACGCGATCGGGCCCGTGGTGTTCGCCGAGGTCGGCGACACGGGCGGTGCCTCGCCGGTGTCCGGAGAGACGACGGACGACGGGGACGACGACGGACGGACGGCCTGCGGCACGCTCTCGCCGGTCAGGGAGTCCTCGACGAGGACCTGGATCTCGCGGTCGGGGTTGGAGGCCATGGTGTCGAGCGCCGAGTCGCGGGCGATGGCGACGAGGTCGACGGGGCCGAGCTCGAGCGGCTTGGACTCGTCGATGCGGGCGAGCTGCAGCAGGTCCTGCACGAGCAGGCCCATCCGCTGCGCTTCCTTCTCGATGCGCTCCATCGCCTGGGCGACGTCTTCTTCCTTGCGGAGGGCACCCATCCGGTACAGCTCGGCGTACCCGCGCAGGGACACCAGCGGGGTGCGGAGCTCGTGGGAGGCGTCCCCGACGAACCGGCGCATCTGGTCGATGGTGCGCTCACGGTCCTCGAACGCGGAGTCGATCCGCTCGAGCATCACGTTGAGGGAGCGGTTGAGCCGGCCGACCTCGGTGTTCGGGGTGTCGGCTTCGAGGCGCTGGTTGAAGTCACCGGCGGCGAACCGGGCCGCGGTGTCCTCGACGTCGCGCAGCGGGTCGAAGGTCGCGGTGACGAGCAGCCGGGTGAGCATGGCGCCGAGCAGGATGACCGAGGCGCCGAACCCGAGGAAGATCGCGGTGAACTTGCCGATCGTCTCGTCGGTGCCGGCACTGGAGACCGCAATGAGCACGTAGCCGGTCTCGGTGGTGCCGTCGGACTGGTTCTGCAGCGACGCCGGGATGATCTGGGCACGCCACTCGTGGTCGTGCTGGCTGTCGTAGAGCGAGATGCGCTGGTTCGACTGCGCGGCCTGCACCAGGGTGGCTTCGCGGACGTCGGGCCGACTCGACGCCTTCGTCTGGCAGATCCGGTCGCCGTCGGCGTCGTACGCGGCGACGTAGGCGCTCTGCGACACCACGACGGACAGCTTGCAGTACTGCTCGCCGTCACTGATGTTCTGGCCCTCGAGCTGCTCGGTGGTCTGCTTGACCGTGTTGTCGAGCTGCTGCATGAGGTAGGTGGACAGCACCGTCATCGTGCCGAGTCCGGCGACGAGCAGTCCGAGCGCGACGAGGAGCACCGTGATCCCGGTGATCTTGGTGCGCAGGGAGATCCCGTCCCACCAGTGGTTCATTCGCGTGTGCATGCTGCCTCAACGATAGACAGCGGCCGCCCGGTGAAACCGGACGGCCGCCGTGAAGTCGAGCCCCGAGGGGCCTTGGCCCCTAGGAAGCCTTGGACGCCTTCAGCATGTAGCCGAAGCCGCGCTTGGTCTGGATGATCGGCTCGGCGGAGTACTGGTCGAGCTTGCGGCGCAGGTACGAGATGTAGCTCTCGACGATGCCCGCGTCGCCGTTGAAGTCGTACTCCCACACGTGGTCGAGGATCTGCGCCTTCGACAGCACGCGGTTCGGGTTGAGCATGAGGTAGCGGAGCAGCTTGAACTCGGTGGGGGAGAGCTCGATCTGCGCGTCACCGATCGTGACCTCGTGCGTGTCCTGGTCCATCGTGAGCTCACCGGCGCGGATGATCGCGTCTTCCTCGTCGTTCATGGTGCGACGGAGGATGGCCTTGATGCGGGCGACGATCTCGTCGAGCGAGAACGGCTTGGTGACGTAGTCGTCACCACCGACGGTGAGGCCGGTGATCTTGTCCTCGGTGTCGTCCTTCGCCGTCAGGAACAGGATCGGCGAGGTGTAGCCCGAGGAACGCAGGCGCTTGGTCACACCGAAGCCGTTCATGTCGGGCAGCATCACGTCGAGGATGATGAGGTCCGGCTCTTCTTCCAGCACGGCGGAGATCGCCTGTGCGCCGTTGCCCACCGCACGCACGGCGAAGCCGGCGAAGCGCAACGAGGTCGTCAGGAGGTCGCGGATGTTCGGCTCGTCGTCGACGATCAGGATCTTGGGGCCATCGCTCATGGTCTTATCTTCTGACTGTTCCCTCGGGGTTTCCTGAGAGCGCTTCGTACGTCAGCCCACGGGCGTCTGGACCTGGTCGGCGTCGAGGATCGTGTAGGAGTACCCCTGCTCCGCCAGGAACCGCTGCCGGTTCTGCGCGAAGTCCTGGTCGACGGTGTCCCGGGCCACGAGCGTGTAGAACGAGGCGGGCAGGCCGTCCTTGTTCGGTCGGAGGAGTCGGCCGAGCCGCTGCGCCTCTTCCTGCCGGGACCCGAACGAGCCGGACACCTGGATCGCGACGGTCGCGTCGGGCAGGTCGATCGAGAAGTTCGCGACCTTGGACACGACGAGCACATCGACCTCGCCGGACCGGAACGCGTCGTACAGCCGCTCCCGTTCGTCGACCGGGGTCGCTCCGGTGATCTCCGCCGCGTCGAGCGACGCGGCCAGTTCGTCGAGCTGGTCGATGTACTGCCCGATCACCAGGATCTGCTCACCGCGGTGCTTCTCGATGAGTTCCCGCACCACCGGGGTCTTCGCCGGCGACGTCGCGGCGAGCCGGTAGCGCTCGTCGTCGCTCGACGCCGCGTACTCCAGGCGGTCCTGGTGCGGCAGGTCGATGCGGACCTCGTAGCAGGAGGCCGGCGAGATGTAGCCCTGCGCCTCGATCTCCTTCCACGGGGCGTCGTAGCGCTTCGGCCCGATGAGCGAGAAGACGTCGCCCTCGCGGCCGTCCTCGCGCACGAGCGTGGCGGTGAGGCCGAGGCGTCGGCGGGCCTGCAGGTCGGCGGTCAGCTTGAACACCGGAGCGGGGAGCAGGTGCACTTCGTCGTAGACGATGAGGCCCCAGTCGAGGGCATCGAGGAGCGACAGGTGCGTGTACTCGCCCTTCCGACGGGCGGTGAGGATCTGGTACGTCGCGATCGTGACCGGCCGGATCTCCTTGACGCTGCCCGAGTACTCGCCGATGTCCTCCGGCGTCAGGGTCGTGCGCTTCAGGAGCTCGGTGCGCCACTGCCGCGCCGAGACGGTGTTGGTGACCAGGATGAGCGTCGTCGCCTTGACGGTCGCCATCGCACCGGCGCCGACGAGCGTCTTGCCCGCACCGCAGGGCAGCACGACGACGCCGGAGCCCTGGGCGAAGAACGTGTCGACCGCCTGCTCCTGGTACGGCCGCATGTGCCACTCGGCGGTGTCCAGGTCGATCGGGTGCGGCTGGCCCGGGGTGTAGCCCGCCAGGTCCTCGGCCGGCCAGCCGAGCTTCACGAGTTCCTGCTTGATCTGCCCACGCGCCCACGGCTGCAGTTCGACCTCGGTCGAGGACCGCATGTCACCGAGCAGCGGCTTGATCCGCTTCGACCGGATGACCTCGGCGAGCACCGACGGGTCCTCGGCGGTGAGCAGCAGGAGCGGCAGCCGCTCGAGTTCCTCGGCGGGGGAGTTCGCGATCACGGGCGCGTCGGGGCGTTCCTCGCGACGGATCACGAGTCGTCCGTAGCGCGAGACCGTGTCGCGGATGTCGACCGTGACGCTCTGCGGCACAGGGAACTTCGCGAAGCGTTCCAGGGTGTCGATCATCGCCTCGGCGTCGTGGCCCGCGGCGCGCGCGTTCCAGAGTCCGAGTCGGGTGATCCGGTAGGTGTGCACGTGCTCGGGAGCGCGTTCGAGCTCGGCGAAGGCCGCGAGCTCGTGGCGTGCGTCCTCGGCGTCGGGGTGCGCGACCTCGAGGAGCACGGTGCGGTCGCTCTGCACGATCAGCGGTCCGTTCATGACCTGCCAGCCTAGCCGTCAGCGCCTGCGTACTGGTGACCGCACGGCTCAGGCGTCGCTCTCGACCGACACGACGAGCGACAGCGGCAGCGTGCGCTCGACGTCGACGGCGGTGTCCCGCCCGCGGACGCGTCCGGCGGCGACCGACGTCGGCACGATCGAGAACGGTCGGTCCGAGCCGTCCGGCATCCGGACGGTCACGCGGATCGGCGTGCGCCCGCGGACGGCCAGGTCGATCTGCCGGCCGAGCCACTCCTGCTCCGGCTCCGCGTCGCCGCGCCGGGTCGTCAGGCGGAGCCGTTCGACGAGTGCGTGCGCCGACTGCTCCGGCGAGCGTCCGGTGGGGCTGCGCCGGCCGGGAGGCCCGTGGTGCGCCTCGGGACGGGCTGCGGTCGTCAGGACGGCCGGGTAGCGCTGGTCCTCGAGCGCGTTGTGCACGACGTGCGGCGGGTAGCGCGTGGTCAGCGTCGTCAGGTCGGGCCGGTCCCAGGCGAGCTGCCGGAGTTCGGCGTCCACCCCGATCAGGTCGAGCTGGTCGGGGGTGCCTCGGACCTCGGTGCCGACACCGCCGGGTCCCCGGTCGACGACGATGCTGCCGTCGCGTCCGGCGACCTGGTCGATCAGGTAGGCCAGGGGCTGCGGGATGCCGGTGGCCGACAGTCGCCCGAGCAGCGCCAGCAGGTCGTCGCGGGAGTGCCCGGCCCGGAACGCCGTGCGCAGGGTGTCCTCGGAGATGCGGTACCGCGCCGCGAGCCCCGGTGCCTCGAGCACGGCGACCGTGCGCAGGGCGTCGTCGTCCACCGGTGCGAGGGGCCCCGGCGCGATGACGGTGAGGTCGTGCTGCAAGTAGACCCGTTCGACGGTGCCCGGCAGGTCGTCGGCGGCCTGCTCGGCGTCGCCGTCGAACAGCGCCCGGCCTGTGCTCGTGACGAGACCGTCGACGGCCAGGCCGAGCGACGCCGCGGTGCCGGCGACGTCGAGCAGCAGGGCGTCGAGCCAGCGGGATCCGGCCGGGTAGGCCCAGCGTCCGAGCGGTACGAGGTCGCGCAGGTCGCCGTCGGCCAGCGCGAGCACTTCGTGCACGGCCGGCGGGAGGGTGTCCGACCATGCGGCCACCAGCGACACCCAGCGCTCCGGCCAGCTGGCGAGCAACCAGGCGTGCCCGGCGTCGGTGACGATCCACCGTCCGGTGTCGGGGTCGGCGAACCCGATGCCGTCGAGCAGCGCCAGGCGACCGGCGACGAGTTCGGCGTCGGTGCCGATGCGCTCCGCGAGGGTCCGGGCGAGCGGCATGCCGATCCCGCCCTTGACGAGTTCGCGGACCGCGCCGGCGTCGACCGCCCGCAGTAGCTCCGCGAGCACGGTCATCGTCGCGAACGCCTGTTCCGCGCCCGTGGTGCGCGCACGCTCGAGCGCCGCGGCGTCGAGGACGGGAGCAGCGGGGCGGACCTGCTGCGGGCCTCCAGGCTGTTCGTCGAGTGAGGTGAGGTCGGGGTGGGCGGCCACGCGTGCGGCGACCGCGTCGTCGACGGCGCCGTCCTGGTCGGCCAGGCCGAGCTCGACCGCGGGGCCGAGCGCGTCGACGGCACCGCCGTCGCGGAGCGCCAGGATCGTGGCGCGCGGCAGGTGCTCGACGGCGGCGTCCACCGCGTCGTCGCCGCGGAGCGCCTCGGCGAGGTCGAAGAAGTCGGTGATGCGCTGCGGGCCGGTCTCGGCGAGTGCAGCGGTGGGGAGTCGCCTCGCCGCGACGAGGCGCTGGAGCGCGTCGTCCGGCATCGCCCGGAGTCGGGCGGCGAGGTCGGCGGTGGTCGTCATCGTCCGGTGCCAGCGTCCGGGGCGGACGTCAGCGAGCCGTCCGGTTCGCTCGTGCGCGACGTGTCCAGGTGATGGCGAGGAGCGTGAAGACCAGCACCATGCCGATCGGGAAGCCGATGAGCGGGATCGCCATGATCACCGGCCACGGCATCGACGCCTGCGCACTCGAGGCCGTCAGCCACATGACGATGATGGCCGCCATGCAGAGGAAGGCAGCGATGAAGATGCCACCGATCATGAACGCCAGAGCGCGTTCGGTACGATTGAACGTCAGCGGGGGTTCTGCGGAATCCTGCGGGTTCCCGGTTGATCGGGTCGGATTGGCCATCGACCCAGGATATCCGACGCACCACGGCCGTACCACGACCTCGAGGAGTCCACGCATGCCCACCGGCAAGGTCAAGTTCTACGACGACGACAAGGGCTTCGGCTTCATCACCGGAGACGACGGCGACCAGGTGTTCCTGCACGCGTCCTCGCTGCCCGACGGCGTCGTGACCGTCAAGGCCGGCACGCGGCTCGAGTACGGCGTCGTCCAGGGCAAGAAGGGGTCGCAGGCGTTGTCCGTGCGGCTGCTCGAACCCCAGCCGTCGCTGTCGCGGATGACCCGTCGCTCCGCGGACGACATGGCCGTGATCGTCGAGGACCTGGTGAAGGAACTCGACCGGATCAGCGGAGACCTCCGCCACGGCCGCTACCCGAAGAACGGCGATCGCATCGCCGCCATCCTGCGGCACGTCGCAGACCAGTTGGAGGCGTGACCCCATGACCGAGTCCGAGACAGCAGGGGCCGAGACGGCTCCCGACGCAGCGTCGACTGACGCCGTGTCCATCGACGCAGCGTCCATCGACGCAGCGTCCATCAACTACACCGACCTGGCGCGCGAGGCGTTGCTCGAGGTCACCCCCGAGTCGACCGTCGGCGCACCCGTCGGCACCGTTGACGAAGGGGACGGCGTCGTGTCCGTCCTGTTCGCCAACCGCCTGCCCGGGTACCCCGGGTGGCGCTGGACCGTCAGTGTCGCGAAGATCGGCGACGACGAACCCACCGTGCTCGAGGTCGAGCTGATGCCCGGGGACGGCGCGCTCGTCGCACCCGAGTGGGTTCCGTGGTCCGAGCGGCTGGCCGAGTATCGGGCCGCGCAGGAGCACGAGGCAGAGGACGGCGAGTCGGACGAGGACGACGAGTCGGACGATGACGATGACGACGACGAGTTCGACGACGACGAAGACGAGTCGGACGACGACGAAGACGAGTCGGATGACGACGAAGACGACGACGACTACGACGACTCGGACGACGAGGACGACGACGACGAGTCGGATGACGACGACGATGACGAGTTCGATGCCGACGAGGACGACCTCGACGAGTCGGACGACGACGACATCGAGGGCGTGGACGTCGATGCGCTCGCCGATGTGAGTGACACCGACGCCTCCGACGGCGCCGACGGCGCCGACGGTGCCGACGAGGATGAGGCTCCGCAGTCGCCGCGCCGCCGCCGTGCCCGCCGCGTGCAGCCGGTCGAGCCCGACGCCGACCTCGAGGTGGACCAGCTCGACGCGGGCGAGGCCGACCCGGACTTCCACCGCGCCTGACGCACCCGCACCGACGAACGAACGGGCCCGGCACCACCGATCTGGTGGTGCCGGGCCCGTTCGGCGTTCCGGCGGGTGTCCCCGGCGTCAGCGCAGGGCGTCGACCGTGAAGTCGATCGCACGCACGAGCTTCGCGACGTCGTCCGGGTCGATCGCGGTGAACGTCGCGACGCGCAGCTGGTTGCGGCCGAGCTTCCGGTACGGCTCGGTGTCGACGATGCCGTTGGCGCGCAGGGTCGCAGCCACGGCCTTGGCGTCGATCGAGTCGTCGAGGTCGATCGTGGCGACGACCTGCGACCGAGCAGCGGCGTCGGTGACGAACGGGGTGGCGTACTCGCTCGCCTCGGCCCAGTCGTAGATCGTCGACGACGAGGTCTTCGTGCGGAGGTCCGCCCACGCCAGACCGCCGGACTCGTTCATCCACCGGACCTGCTCGTCGAGGAGCAGCAGCGTGGAGATCGCCGGGGTGTTCAGGGTCTGGTTCAGGCGCGAGTTGTCGACCGCGTTCTTCAGCGACAGGAACTCGGGGATGTACCGGTCCGATGCGGCGATGCGCTCGATCCGCTCGATCGCCGCGGGGGAGAGCAGTGCGAGCCAGAGCCCGCCGTCAGAGGCGAAGTTCTTCTGCGGCGCGAAGTAGTAGACGTCGGTGGCGCTGACGTCGAACAGGGCACCACCTGCGGCGCTGGTCGCGTCCACGACGGTCAGGGCGCCGGCGTCACCGGTCGCTCGGACGACCGGGGCCATGACGCCCGTCGAGGTCTCGTTGTGCGGGTAGGCGTAGACGTCGACGCCGTCCACCGGCTCGAGTGCGGCGAGGGAGCCGCCCGGCGCTTCGACGACGTGCGGAGCCTGGAGCCACGGGGCTGCGGCGGCCTTGGCGAACTTCGACCCGAACTCGCCGAAGGACAGGTTCTCGGCCCGACGCTCGATGAGGCCGAAGGCGGCGGCGTCCCAGAACGCTGTCGAGCCGCCGTTGCCGAGGACGACCTCGTAGCCCTCGGGGATCTGGAACAGGTCGGCGAGGCCGGAGCGGACGCTGCCGACCAGGTCCTTCACGGGCTTCTGGCGGTGCGAGGTGCCGAGGACCGTGGCGCCGCGCGTCACGAGTGCCTCGAGCTGTGCACCGCGGATCTTCGACGGACCGCAGCCGAAGCGACCGTCGGTGGGGAGGAGTTCGGCCGGGATGACGATGTCTGCCATGCACCGATCCTACCGACGCCGATCCGCATGCCCCCGCCCGTGTACCGGCCGGACGGGGTGGGTCCGGCGCACCCGCTCACCGCGTCCGATGACCCTTTCTCACGTGTGCCCGGGCGCCGGTCGGTGTTCGTCGGTGCGAACAAGTAGTGTGGTCGGCGCTGGGCCCAGACATGAGAGGCGGACCGTGACCGATCTCGTCGACACCACGGAGATGTACCTTCGCACCATCCTCGACTTGGAGGAAGAGGCGATCGTGCCGCTGCGCGCGCGCATCTCCGAGCGCCTCGGCCACTCGGGTCCGACCGTCTCCCAGACCATCGCCCGCATGGAGCGCGACGGCCTGGTCGTCGTCTCCGGTGACCGGCACCTGGAGCTCACCGACGAAGGCCGTTCCCGCGCCACCCACGTGATGCGCAAGCACCGTCTCGCCGAGCGCCTGCTGGCTGACGTCATCGGACTCGACTGGGCCTTCGTGCACGACGAGGCATGCCGGTGGGAACACGTCATGAGCGAGCAGGTCGAGGTCCGTCTGCTCGAGATGCTCGGCAACCCGACCGAGTCGCCGTACGGCAACCCGATCCCCGGGCTGGCCGAGATCGGTGGCCCCGCGGCCGCCGGGTTCCTCGACGGCGTCCAGAACATCGTCGCCGCGACCGAGGGCACCGACGCCGTCGCGACCGGCGTCATCCGACGACTGGGCGAGCCCGTGCAGTTCGAGCCGGAACTCCTGCACCAGCTCCGGACGGCCGGTGTCATGCCCGGCCGGGTCGGCAGTGTGCAGCGTGCGGGGGCCTACGTGGCGGTCCGTGTCGAGGGCGAAGACTCGGGCATCGAGCTCCCCATCGAGGTTGCCCAGCACGTCTACATCGAGCGCGACTGACCCCTCCGGGGTCGTCCCTGAGAGTCTTTACCGATTCGTTACCTCGTGGCGTTTTGTCTCGACACGGTAACGACGCCTCCGTACACTCGTCCGAGTCGCCGTGCTGCCCCTGAGCCGGAGACCCGTGGCAGGACGTCTCGAACCCGTCTCCTGCCTCGATCGGAAACGATGACGAACGGATGGGGTTGCACACCGCCGGACACCCACGGCGGCGTGATGACGAGACGTTGGAGACACACCTCTTGACGCAGACCGGTACCGCCGCGGACGACCAGACGCCCGCGAACCCGACGAACACCGAGAACGCCACCACCGCCCCGCTCACCCGGCGGGCCGTGCGCGAGACCGAGGGCCGAGCCGTCCGCAAGGTCGTGCCGGTGCGCTCCGCTCCGCTGCCCGGCGGTCGTCGTGCCGCGCAGGCCGCCGCCGCCGCGAGCACCGCGAAGGCCAGCTCGGTGTCGCGGAAGCGCAAGTTCCTCGCGCCCGTCGTCCTCACCGTCGCCGCCGGCATGTTCGGGACGGTCGCGGTCGCTCCGGCCTTCGCCGCGACGTCCGCCAGCAACTCGACCGTCGCCGCGGACGCCCAGCGTCAGGTCCGCGCCACGCAGAGCCAGGAGCTGTCGGTGTCCGACGCCGTGGCGCTGGCGGACACGAGCCGTGACGGCTACGGCGCCACCTCCACCGCGACGCTCAACGCCGAGAAGGCGGCCGCGCAGGCAGCCGCCGACCAGGCTGCTGCAGCGAAGCAGGCCGCAGCTCAGGCGAAGGAGACGCAGGCCGCCCGCGCCGCGACCGCGAAGCAGTACGCCTCGTACACCGGGCCGTCCGCGGCGGAGTACGCAGCCAGCTCGTCGGCGGCGAACACCCCGTTATCGCTGCCGGCCGTGGTCAACACCGCCAAGCAGTACATCGGCACCCCGTACGTCGTCGGCGGCGCTGACCCCTCGGGCTTCGACTGCTCCGGCTTCATCATGTTCGTCTACGCCCAGTACGGCATCAACCTGGCGCACTCGGTGCCGCTGCAGGACCAGGCCGGCACCACGATCCCCGAGTCCGAGGCGCAGCCCGGCGACGTCGTCATCTTCAACAACGAGGCGCACGACGGCTTCTACATGGGCAACGGCATGATCATGGACGCCCCGAAGCCCGGTGGCGCGGTGTCCATCCGCCCGATCTGGACGAGCGACTACCACATCGTCCGCTTCGGCATCTAGCGAACACTGCCCCCGGGGGAGTGTGAACTTCTCCAGAACCGGCCCGCACACCCTCGTGCCGGGCCGGTTTCTGGGTTAACCTGACGCTGCACCGGTCCGCACCGGCGCGAACAGGAGACCCTCATGTCGACGTTCCGCACGACCCGCACCATGGGTCGGCGCGCGCGTGTCGACATATGGTCGAGCACAGCCTGCGTGCACGAGCACGCCCCTGCATGACGAGAGCACTGCCCATCCGGGTGGTGCTCTTCGTGGTTCCAGGGGTGTGAACAGGCCGTGTTCACCCGTTCCGCGTCGTCGGTCCGACGCACCCGCAGCGCCTGGAAGCCGTCCAGGCACGTCGGAAGGGAACCCATGCGCACTCTCGTCCTCAACGCCGGTTACGAGCCCCTCGCGGTGATCTCGTTCCGACGAGCCCTCGTGCTGGTCATGAACCAGAAGGCCGCCGTCGTCGCGGCCGACGTCGAACACCCGGTCACCGGGTCGACGTCGAGCTACGAACGTCCGACGGTCATCATCCTCACCCGCTACGTCCGCATCCCGCACTCCCGGCTCGTGCCCGTGTCCCGTCGCGGCGTCCTGCGTCGCGACGGCAACCACTGTGCCTACTGCGGCCGGCACGCCACCACCATCGACCACGTGCACCCGCGGTCGCGCGGTGGGCAGGATTCGTGGGAGAACCTGGTCGCCTGCTGCCTGACCTGCAACAACACCAAGGGCGACCGCACCCCGCAGGAGATGGGGTGGCGCCTCCGGTTCCCGCCGAAGGTGCCGCACGGGTCCTCGTGGGTCGTGCGTGGCATCGAGCGCCCGCAGGCGGAGTGGGACGAGTACCTCGTGGCCGCGTAGCGGCCGTCGGTAAGAGGCACCACGAGACGGACGGGAGGCCCGTGGCGACGCCGCCACGGGCCTCCCGTCCGGCCTGACGCGCGTGCAGGGCACGCGGCTCCGCAGTCGACGGGACCGCCGCGCCACGCCGGGCGGCACCGAGACCACCTGACCCGGCCGGGCTGTCCGGACAGGTGCCGATCGATTTCACCTGCCGTCCACGCCGTGTGCACCGGGACGGAACCCCGCCCCACCGGTTGCCTGCGACAGTTGCGACGTCCGCACCGGACCGGCGTTCCGCACTGCCCGAAAGGTCTCCATGCCCCGCTCCGCACGCACCGCACTCGACACCGAGACGGACCACCAGCCGCTGACCGAACGGTACGACGTCGTCGTGGTCGGCGCGGGCATCGTGGGACTCGGCATGGCGTACGAGGCACTCCGGCAGGGCGCCCGGGTCGCGGTGGTCGACCGTGCGGGCGCGGTCGTCGGGGCGAGCGTCCGGAACTTCGGCCACGCCTGCGTCACCCCGCAGAGCGGCGAGGCAGCCGGGTACGCCCAGGAGGCACGCCGCCGCTGGCTCACACTCGCGCAGCTCGCCGGCTTCACGGCTCGGGAACTCGGTGCCCACGTCGTCGCCCGTCGCCCCGAGGAGATGGCGGTGCTCGAGGAGTACCGCGACTCGGGCGCGGAGGTGCGGCTGGCCGACGCGGCCGAGATCGCCGCGGCCGTGCCGGTCGACCCGGACACCGCCCTGGGCGGCGCGCACCTGGCGCACGACCTGCAGGTCGACCCCCGGGAGGCAGCACCCGCGATCGCGCGCTGGCTCGCCGAGCAGGGGGTCACCTTCCTCTGGCGCACCCCCGTGCTCGAGGTCGCCGCCGGCGCCGTCCGCACCGGTCGCGGCGTCGTCGAGGGGACCAGGGTCGTCGTCTGCACCAACCACGACCTCGACCAGCTCTTCCCGGAGCTCGCCGAGTCGATCGGCCTGGTCCGCTGCCGGCTCCACATGCTGCGTGCGACGATCCCCCTCGCCTTCCCGCTCGCCACACCGCTGCTGACCGGGTGGTCGCTACTGCGCTACTCGGGGTTCGCCGCGATGCCCGGAGCGGGAGCCCTGCGGGACCGGCTCGCCGCCGACCTGCCCGAGGGGATCCGCTGGGACCTCAACCAGATGTACACGTCGCCGCCGGACGGCAGCATCATCGTCGGGGACACCCACGAGCGCGGGGTCGACGCACCGCCGTTCCAGGACGAGGACGGCTTCCGGCTGCTCGTCACCGAGACCGAGCGCCTGTTCGGTGCGCCGGTCTCCGTGGTCGACCGGTGGCAGGGCGTCTACGCCTCGGCGCCGGGGCGGGAGTTCCTCATCGACCAGCCGCTGCCCGGCGTCGACGTCGTGACGGTCACAACGGGCATCGGCATGACGACCGGCCTCGGCATCGCCCCGGCGGTCCTCGGCTGAGGGGGACCGTCAGTCGCGGAGCCGCCGACCAGGCCGGCCAACGCTGCGACCCCGGCGGCCTCTGGCACCGGCGAGGTCGTCACGCGGTCGTCACACCGCGGCCACGGCCTCGTCGACCTCGGCGAGCACCGACGGCAGCTCGGCGACCGAGTCGAGGACGTGGGTGTGCTCGACCGTCGCGAAGTCCGCGTCCTGGTGCGTCCCGGTCCGCACGCCCGCCACGACGGAGGCGCCGGCGCGGTGCCCGGTGAGCAGGTCGGCGACGGTGTCACCGACGACCGCCACGGCACGGACGTCGTCGGTGCCGGTCCGGAGCACGGCGGTGAGCACAATGTCCGGGTACGGGCGCCCGCGCCCGGCGTCGGCGGGGGAGAGCGCGAGGTCGACCAGCGGCCGCCAGCCGAGCAGGTCGAGTACCGCGTCACGCGTCGCGGGCGAGAACCCGGTGGTCAGCGCGATCTGCCGACCCGCGGCGCGGAGTGCGACGAGCGTCTCGACGGCACCGTCCACCGGCCGCACGCCCCGGTCGAGGGTGCGTGCGTAGGCGCGTTCGAACGCGGTGTTCGCCGCTGCGGCGCGGACGCCGTCCCCGTCGAAGAGCGCCGTGAAGACGGCGATCTTCGACTGGCCCATGGTGTCGACGGCGTACTGCACGGCATGGTCGTGCTCGGCGCTCCCACGCTCGAGGCCGACGTCGGTGAGCGCGGTGCGGAAGGCGTCGAGCACGACGCCACCGTCGTCGACGGTGGTTCCTGCCATGTCGAGGCAGACGAGCGAGATCATGGGACTCCTGGGTACGTGCCGCCACGCCGGGACCGGCGCGGTCCGACCAGCGTCGACGCACCCCATGGCGGGCAGACGATGCGCGGGTGTCCGCCAGGTGAACGCCGCCGGGAGGCTCGTCACGGCCTGTGCGGACATGCAGCCGGTCCGCCAGGGGGAGCGGCTCCGGTCCCCGTTCGCCGATCTGCGTCGGTGGCGCCGCGTAGCGTCGGCCGCATGGGCGAGACACCGCACATCGACGGCGCGACCATCGACGACCTGCGCGCGCGGCTGCGTGCCACACGCTGGCCGGACGCACCCGCCGGGGTCGGCTGGTCGCTCGGTGCCGACTACGACGTCCTGCGGCCACTCGTCGAGTACTGGGCCGACGGCTTCGACTTCGACGCGCACCGTGCCGCGCTCGCCGCGCTGCCCTCGCGTCGTGCCGTCGTGGACGGCATCGGCATCCACCTGCTGCACGCCCGGGCCGCACAGCCGGACGCGCTGCCGGTCCTGCTCGCGCACGGCTGGCCGGACTCCGGCTGGCGGTACCGGAAGGTGCTGCCGATGCTCGTCGACGCCGGGTACGACGTCGTCGTGCCGGACATGCCCGGGTACGGCTTCTCGGATGCGCCGCCGCAGGTGCTCGACGCCCGGCAGGTGGCCGGCATGTGGGCGACACTGATGACGGATCTCGGGTACGAGCGGTTCGCGGTCTCCGGTGGCGACATCGGCACACACGTCGCCCGGTACCTGGCACTCGACCACCCCGACCGGGTCGTCGCCGTGCACCGCATCGACGGCGGGCTCGCCTGGCCGGGGCTCGACCCGTCGACGCTGTCCGCCGCCGAACGGGAGTTCGTCGCTGCGACCGACCGCTGGCGCACCGCCGAGGGCGCCTACGCGATGCTGCACCGGACGAAGCCGCAGACCGCAGCGGTCGGGCTGAACGACTCACCCGCTGGGCTGGCCGCCTGGATCGTCGAGAAGCTCCGGGCGTGGAGCGACTGCGACGGCGACCTGTGGTCGGTCTACACGCGCGACGAGGTCCTGGCGCTGCTCACCGAGTACTGGGCCACCGCCACGATCGGCTCGGCGATGCGGATGTACCACGCGAACGCCGCGATCCCTGCGGAGCAGCTGGAGCGACGGGTCGAGGTGCCGTCCGGGTTCTCGATCTTCCCCGGCGACCTGGTGCGGGCGCCGCGCGAGTGGCTCGAGCGGACCACGAACCTCGTGTTCCACCACGAACTCGACCGCGGCGGGCACTTCGCGCCGTTCGAGCAGCCCGACCTGTTCGTCGACGAACTGCACGCGTTCCTGGGGCCCTTCCGCCGCTAGAGTGGACGCGCCAGCCTCTGTAGCTCAATGGAAGAGCAGTTCCGTCCTAAGGAAACGGTTGGGGGTTCGAGTCCCTCCAGGGGCACCAGATCGAAGCGGTTCGAGTTCCTGCCGCGCGTCGGTGTCGCTCAGCGTCTCGACGTCGCGAGGTTGACGGCGTTCACGAGGTACGAGGTCCGGGTCGCGATCGCGTACTTCACGGCGTCGCTCACCCCGGTCGGGTCCTCCGAGGACGCATCGAGGTCGGACTCCGCGATCCCGGTGAGCCACGCGATGTTCGCCACCGTCAGCCCGGAGACCTGCGTGAGACCCTCCAGCATGCCCCGGACGCGGTCATCGTCGGGCACGCTCCCAGCCGCGGCCAGCATGGCTGCGAAGACGGCGAGCCGCTGCGATTCGTCGGGAGTCAGCCCGGTCCCGAGGGCGGTCAGACCCTGGTGCTCGGTCCCTGGCCCGGCCAGGTACGCGGAGAGCGTGGACTCCGAGATCCCGGTCATCTGCGCGATCGCCTCGAGCGCGACGGAACGGTGCTCGATCAGCGCGCGGAGTTCCGCCCGGACGTCGAGGGCCTCGGCAGTCATCTCGTTCCCTTCCTGGTGTGACGGCGGGTCAGGTGGCAGGTCAGTTCTCCACAACCGTCGCCCCGGACGGTAGTCGACCCCGCTGGCCCCGTACGATTGACCCCGTGTCCAAGGTCCTGAGCAGTCTCCCCGTCGGCGAACGAGTCGGCATCGCGTTCTCAGGGGGTCTCGACACCTCCTGCGCCGTTGCCTGGATGCGCGAGAAGGGAGCGATCCCCTGCACGTACACGGCCGACATCGGCCAGTACGACGAGCCGGACATCGACGCCGTCCCGAGCCGCGCCCACGAGTACGGCGCCGAGATCGCCCGACTGGTCGACGCGAAGAGCGCCCTGGTCGAAGAAGGCCTGGTCGCACTGCAGACCGGTGCGTTCCACATCCGCTCCGGCGGCAAGACGTACTTCAACACGACGCCGCTCGGTCGCGCGGTGACGGGCACGATGCTCGTCCGCGCCATGAAGGAAGACGGCGTCGACATCTGGGGCGACGGCTCCACCTACAAGGGCAACGACATCGAGCGGTTCTACCGCTACGGCCTGATGGCCAACCCGCGCCTGCGCGTCTACAAGCCGTGGCTCGACTCCGAGTTCGTCGAGGAGCTCGGCGGCCGCAAGGAGATGAGCGAGTGGCTCGTCGCCCGTGGGTTCCCGTACCGCGACTCCACCGAGAAGGCGTACTCGACCGACGCGAACATCTGGGGCGCGACGCACGAGGCGAAGAGCCTCGAAGAGCTGTCCAGCGGCCTGGACATCGTCGAGCCGATCATGGGTGTCGCCGCCTGGCGTGACGACGTCGAGGTCGCGACCGAGATCGTCAGCGTCCGGTTCGAGGCCGGTCGCCCCGTCGCGATCAACGGCGTCGAGTACACCGACGCGGTCGCCCTGGTCTACGAGGCGAACGCCATCGGTGGCCGCCACGGCCTGGGTGCGTCCGACCAGATCGAGAACCGCATCATCGAGGCGAAGAGCCGCGGCATCTACGAGGCGCCGGGCATGGCGCTGCTGCACATCGCCTACGAGCGCCTGCTCAACGCGATCCACAACGAGGACACGGTCGCCTCGTACCACAACGAGGGTCGCCGTCTCGGTCGCCTGATGTACGAAGGCCGCTGGCTCGACCCGCAGTCCCTGATGCTCCGCGAGTCGCTGCAGCGCTGGGTCGCCTCCGCCGTCACCGGCGAGGTCACGCTGCGTCTGCGTCGCGGCGACGACTACACGATCCTCGACACCACGGGCCCGGCGCTGTCGTACCACCCGGACAAGCTGTCGATGGAGCGCGTCGGCGACGCCGCGTTCGGGCCGGACGACCGCATCGGCCAGCTCACGATGCGCAACCTCGACATCGCGGACTCCCGTTCGCGACTCGAGCAGTACGCCGCCGCCGGCCTCATCGGTGGCGCGACGGCCGAGCTCGTCGGCGAGCTCGAGGCGGGCGAGGCCGAGGAGATCCTCGGTGGCGCGATCGTCGCCTCCGACGCCGAGGACGCGATGGGCCGTCGCACCGACCTGGCCTCCGAAGGCGCCGCCTTCGACTCCGGCACCGACTGATCGAGCGGACCCGCGCCCTGGGCGCGACCCCCTGACGACGGGAGGCCCGGTGCCGGCTGGCACCGGGCCTCCCGTCGGTCGTCAGCCGCGAAGCGCATCCGCCTCGACGGCGGTGGGACGCGACCGTATCGTTGCGGTACCGGGTCAGTCATCAGGGACTCGTCGTCACGATGCTCCTCACGATCTGTGGGGTCTGGCACAGCGGGTCGACCCGGACGGATCCGAGATGCGCATCATCTCGACGAAGGGCTGGTCATCATGGCCGCCAACTTGCAGAACATCTGGCACCGCCACGGGCTCCGGTCCCCGGAAGAACTCGCCGCCCTCGTTGCCGAGCGCCTCGAAGGAACCGGCCACCAGCTCGTCGGCGCCGGCGACGCGCGCTACGAGCCGACGTACGCAGACTTCCTCGGCGAGCAGCTCTGACCCGCAGCGGATTGCCGCTCGACCGTCGGTAGAGTCTGCGCATGCGTACAGCCCGAACCACTGCGGCGGCACTGGCGATCGTCGCGGCGGGACTGCTGACGCTCGTCGGCGTCCAGCCCGCGTCTGCCCACTCGGCCCTGACGAGCAGTACCCCGGCGGACGGGGCGGTCGTCACCGAACCGCTGCAGACGGTCGACCTGACCTTCTCCGAGGCGCCGCTCGCCGGCCTCGACGCCGGGCTCCGGATCCAGGTGACGGATGCTGCCGGCACGGACGTCGCCACGGGTGACGTGACCGTCTCCGGCACGACCATGCGCCGCGCGGTCGATCTCGACCGGGGCAACTACACGGTGCTCTGGCGGTACGTGTCGCCGGACGGCCACCCGATCGAGGGCACGCTCGCGTTCGACTACCGCGCTGCAGCTGCTGTTCCGACCCCGAGCGCGACCGGTGCTCCGACCCCGACGGCGAGCACCGCGCCCACACCGAGCGCCACCGCGACGGCCACCGGGGCGTCCGACGGAGCGCCGTCGTCGTCACCGGGCATCGCGCCCGGCGTGTGGGTCGCCCTCGGCGCCGGCACGGTCCTGGTGGCCGGTGCTGTCGTCGTGCTGCTGCTGCGCCGTGGGCGCAGCGCCGAGCGCAGCTCGTAGCGCGGCGCGCCTCACTTCGTGAGCAGGAACGGTCGGGTCGCACGCGCGCACCCGACCGTTCCTGCTCACGAAGCGCACGCGGCGCGACCGCGTGCGGCACGGGAGTGGCCTCGAGTGCGGCGTCGGCGCGGTGCGGAACCCGATCGGGACGAACAACACCTCTGCGCGATCGACAGCACCATCGCGTGGCATCGAACTGTCGATCGATCCGGTCCATCCGGACCGATCGGCGTGATACTGGGGTGGTGCGTGAACTCCAAGCCGCCATCGCAGCGGACCTCAACGTCCAGCCGACCATCGACCCGGAGCAGGAGGTCGCCCGTCGTGTCGGGTTCCTGCGCGACTACCTGCTGACGACCGGGGCGAAGGGGTACCTCCTCGCCATCAGCGGCGGGCAGGACTCCACCCTGGCCGGCCGCCTGACCCAGCTCGCGGTCGAGTCGCTCCGTGCCGAGGGGCACCCGGCCGAGTTCACGACCGTCCGCATGCCCTACCGGGTGCAGGCCGACGAGGACGACGCCCAGCTCGCCCTGCAGTTCATCGCGGCCGACCCGGGCATCACCGTGAACATCGAGCACGGGGTCGACGGGGTCGTCGAGGACACCGCGGCCTCCGGCGTCGAGCTGAGCGACTTCGTGAAGGGCAACGTCAAGGCCCGCATGCGCATGGTCGCCCAGTACGCGGTCGCCGGGCAGCGTGGCCTGCTGGTGGTCGGCACGGACCACGCGGCCGAGGCCGTCACGGGCTTCTTCACCAAGTACGGTGACGGCGGCGTCGACCTCACCCCGCTCACCGGGCTGTCGAAGAGCCAGGGGCGGCAGCTGCTCGAGCACCTCGGCGCACCCGCCCGTCTGTACGAGAAGGCCCCCACCGCGGACCTGCTCGACGAGACGCCCGGGCAGACCGACGAGGCGAACCTGGGGCTGTCCTACGCCGAGATCGACGCCTACCTGCAGGGGCACGACGTGCCGATCGAGGTCGCCGAGGCGATCGAGTCGCGCTACCGCGCGACGGAGCACAAGCGGCAGGTGCCGGCGACGCCCTTCGACGACTGGTGGCGTGCGGGCGCGTAGGCGCTGACGCGACACGGCCGGGAGGCGCGGTGCAGGTGATCCTGCACCGCGCCTCCCGTCTGTCGTCCCCGACACTTCCCTGCGCGCCCCCGCTGTCCGCCGGCGCTCCTAGGATGGGAGCCAACGGAACAACAGATGCGGAATCCAGGCTGGTACCTGGTCCGCAAGGGGGGGAAACATGGACGTCCTGTTCGCGCTCGGAGCCATCCCGCTGGTCATCGTGGGGATCATCGTCCTCGCCGTGATCGCGCTGATCTACGCCAAGGTCGTGTACCGCAACGCCGGCGCCGACGAAGCGCTCATCATCACCGGCAAGCGCTCGCGCAAGGTCAAGAACGACGACGGCACCGAGACCGTCGAGTCCGGCATCAAGGTCGTGCTCGGCGCCGGCGTGCTCGTCCGGCCCTTCTTCGAGAAGGTCGCGAAGCTGTCGCTCAGCTCGCGCGCGATCGACATCAACGTCAACGCGCAGGACTCCCGAGGGGTCACCATCGACGTCGAAGCGGTCGCGCTCGTCAAGGTCGGCGAGACCGACGCCTCGATCCGGGCTGCCGCGCAGCGGTTCCTCGGGCAGGAGAAGAAGATCGACGACTTCGCGCGCGAGGTCCTGTCCGGTTCGCTCCGCGCCTCGATCGGGGCGACCGACGTGTCGACCATCATCCGCAAGCGCGACCAGCTCACCGTCGCCGTGCTCGACGTCGCGAAGGACGCCCTGCACAGCCAGGGGCTCGACGTCGACTCGTTCGAGATCAAGGGCATCTCGGACCGCAACGAGTACATCAGTGACCTCGGTCGTGCCGAGCGTGCACGGGTGCGACTCGAGGCCGAGAACGCCGAGGCCCAGGCCGACCGTGAAGCGCGAGAGGCGCGCGCGACCGCCGACCAGGCGATCGCCGAGGCCGAGAACACCCTGGCCATCCGTCGTGCCGCGCTGCAGCTCGACGCGGACCGTGCGTCCGCCGAAGCCGCTGCCGCCGGCCCGCTCGCCCAGGCGCGTGCGTCCCAGGGCGTCGTCGAGCAGGAGCAGATCACCGCGCAGAAGCGTGCCGAACTGCGCCGTGCCGAGCTCGAGTCCGAGGTCTCCGCCGTCGCCGAGGCCCAGGCGCGCAAGACCCGCGTCGAGGCCGAAGCCGCTGCCGGTGCCCAGGTCGAGACCGCACGCGCCCAGGCCGAGGCCCGCCGGATCTCCGCCGAGGCCGTCGCAGCCGAGGCGAAGGCCGAGGCGGATGCCCGCAAGCTCGCCGCCGACGCCTCACGCGCCGAGGGTGAAGCCGCCGCCGACGCGATCCGTGCGAAGGGTCAGGCCGAGGCCGATGCGACCAAGGCGCAGGCCGACGCGCTCGCACAGCACTCCGAGGCCGTCCTGCGGGTCAAGGCGATCGAGACACTGCCGAGCATCGCCCGCGAGCTCGCTGCTCCGATGAGCAACATCGACACGCTCACCGTGGTGTCCTCCGACGGCGCCGGCGCACTGTCGAAGAGCGTCGTCAGCCAGTTCAGCGAGGTCGATGCGCTGCTCGGTGCCACCGCCGGGTTCACCCTGAGCGACATCGTGAAGAGCACCACGACGGGGCAGGCAGCCGCCCGAGCCGTCGTGCGCGAGCAGGCGGCGCCGCAGGCCGAACCGGTCGAGTAACCGAGCGGACCCGTTCGGCGGGCGCGTCGGGGGTCAGCCCTCGCCGCGCCCGTTCTCGTCCTGTTGGTCGCGCTGCTGCCCACCGGCGTCCTCACGCTGCTGCGACCCGGCGTCCTCGCGCTGGTCGGCCAGCCGCTGCTGCCAGACGACACTGCGAGCGGCGCCCTCGAGCACGTCGTCGACGCTGCGTCCGCTCTGTGCGGCGAGGGCGCCGCTGAGCCCAGCGGTCAGGGTCCCACCGGCCGCGGCGAGTCGCTCGACGACCTCTTCCTGCCGCTGCGTCAGGGGCTCGTCGACCAGCTCGTCGATCGTGTCGCGGATGTTCTGCTCGCTCGCGTCCAACGCCGCTTCGTCGCCGGACTGCAGGGCTGCTGCCTCGCCGACGACGACGAGACCGAGGCGCGCGGCGTCGTCTTCGGGGCGCGGGGTGCGGTGCTCGTCAGTCATGCGGTGGACCGTACGCTCCGGCGCGCTGCGCTCCCTGGACAGATGCGTCCCCCGGCGTCCGCGGACGAGCCGTCAGTCGGCCCAGCGGCGGAGCAGCCACTCGGCGGCCGCCACGCCCTCGCGCCGCTGGAAGTCGCGGATCGTGGGCATGTTCGGTGGCGCCGGCGGCAGGGCGTGCTCGAAGAACAGCCCGGCGAGCCCGGCCAGCACGGCGTCGATCGTGTCGGCCGGAACCTCGGCGAACACCGGGTGCGTGGCGAGGTGGTGCTCGACGTCGGCGTCCTCACCACGCACGAGGGTGTCGAGCAGGTAGGTCAGTGGGTCGAGCCAGTGCGCACCCACGCTCGCCCAGGGCCAGTCGACCACCCAGACGAGCCCGCCGTCGTCGACGAGCAGGTTGTCCGCTCGGCAGTCGGCGTGCACGAGGTGCTCGCCGTCGACGAGCGCGGCCGCCTGCGATGCCGCACGGGCGATCGCGGGGCCGGCGTCGAGCACGTGCGGCGGCACGACCTCGGCGACGCGGGCGGCGGTCGCGTCGTCGGTCAGCATCCGGTCCCAGGCCCCGAACTCGTCGCGCAGGTCCTCGGCGATGCGGGGGAGTGCCGCCAGCGCGCCGGTCGCGAGGGGCAGGGTGTCGAGCGCGTCGAGCACGGCCGTCGTGTCCGAACCGTCGAGGTGGCTGCCCGGGTGCTGTCCCGCGACGTCGTCGAGCACGAGCGCGACCCAGTCGTCGCCGTCGACGGTGGTGTGCAGTGCGTCGAGCAGCCGCGGCGCCTGCACGGTGGTCGGCAGCTGCGCCATGACCGTCGCCTCGCGCCGGTGCAGCTCGAAGGCCGCTTCGTTGCGCGAGCGCGACACGGTCTTTACGAAGGCGCGTCGTCCGGCCCCGGTCGTCACGCGGTCCGCGCTGCCGGGGGACCACCCGCTCGCCTGCGACTCGGCGGTCACGACCGGCCCGCCCAGCACCCCCTCCACCTGCTGCCGCAGCGTCGTCGGTACATCGGTCCAGGTGGTTCGCCCCATGACCCGACGTTACCTGAGAACCCGTACACGAATGTGCACGCTCGGCAACTTTGCGTTGGCGGCAAAGGTGCTCGGGGTGTAAAGTTGCAGGGCCTGCAAGGTTGATCCTCGTTCGGGCTCCCGACCAGGCCGACGACCAGCACGCCACACCCCCTGTGAGGAACACCGCATGTCCACTGCCACCGCACCCGTCGAGGTGTCGCGCGGACGACAGGACTCCCCGGCGAGCACGCCGGGCAAGTCGATCATGTCGCACCGCCAGATCCTGCTCGTCATCTACGGCCTGATGGCGGGCATGTTCCTGTCCTCGCTCGACCAGACCATCGTCGGCACCGCGATCCGCACGATCGGCGACGACCTGCACGGCCTCGACCAGCAGGCCTGGGTCACGACCGCCTACCTGATCGCGTCGACCATCACCACGCCCATCTACGGCAAGCTCTCCGACGTCTTCGGGCGTCGCCCGCTCTACATCTTCGGCATCGCGGTCTTCATCCTCGGGTCACTGCTCTCGACCCTGTCGACGTCGATGACCATGCTGGCCGCCTTCCGCGCGTTCCAGGGCATCGGTGCCGGTGCGCTGATGTCGCTGCCACTGGCGATCATGGGCGACATCCTCGCGCCCCGTGAGCGTGCGAAGTACCAGGGCTACTTCCTGGCGGTCTTCGGCATCTCGTCCGTCATCGGCCCGCTCATCGGCGGACTGTTCGCCGGTGCGAGCTCGATCGTCGGCATCACCGGCTGGCGCTGGGTGTTCCTGATCAACGTGCCGATCGGCGTCGCGGCGCTGCTCATGGTGATCGCGTTCCTGCACCTGCCGAAGTTCGGCGAGGCCAAGGCGAAGCCGCGCATCGACTGGTGGGGCGCGACCTCGGTCATCGTCACGCTGGCACCGCTGCTCCTCGTCGCGGAGCAGGGTCGCACGTGGGGCTGGGGTTCGGCGAGCGCGCTGGCCTGCTACGGCATCGGCGCACTCGGCCTCGTCGCCTTCCTGGTGATCGAGACCCGCATGCAGGACGACGCGATCATCCCGCTCAAGCTCTTCCGCTCGGCCACGTTCTCGATGGCGACCGTCCTGGGCTTCCTGGTCGGCTTCGCGATGTTCGGTGCGATGCTCACCATCCCGCTGTACCTGCAGATCGTCACCGGTCTCACGCCGACGGAGTCCGGGTTCGCCACGCTGCCGATGATCGGTGGCCTGATGATCGCCTCGATCGCGTCGGGGCAGATCGTGGCCCGTACCGGCCGCTACCGGATCTTCCCGGTCATCGGGACGGCGCTGGTGTCGCTCGGCTACGTCGTCCTGACGTTCATGACGATCGACAAGCCGCTGTGGTTCCTGATGATCGGCATGTTCCTGATCGGTCTCGGCCTCGGCCAGCTCATGCAGAGCATCACCCTGGCGTCGCAGAACGCGGTGCAGCCGCGGGACATGGGTGTCGCGACGTCGTCCGCCACGTTCTTCCGCCAGATCGGTGGCACGCTCGGCACCGCCGTGCTGCTGTCCGTCCTGTTCTCGCTCATGCCGACGAACATCCTGCACGCCACGGCGGACCAGTCGAACCTGAAGCCCGCCCTCAGCGCGGCGCTCGACCCGACGGTCGCGAGCGCCAAGGCGAACCAGGGTGTCATGGACCAGATCTGGAACCCGATCGTCACCCCGCTCCAGCAGCAGGTGCAGTCCGGGCTCGACACCGCCACCGACCAGGTGACCGAGGCCACCGCCGGTGCTCCCGATGCGGTGCGGCAGCAGGCGCTCACCGCAGCCGCCGACAAGGCGCACGCCAGCGTGCAGGACGGCCGACTCGTCGTCGACTGGTCCGACTCGTCGCAGCGCACCTACTGGGTGGACCAGCTCGCCCCGGAGCTGTCGAAGCAGATCGACAAGGGCGCGAACGACTCGAAGGACTCGAACGCCGAGACGAGCGACACGTCCTACCTCAACGGTGCGGACCCGGCCCTGACCCGGCCGTTCATGTCGGGGTTCAACGCCTCGGCCGTGACCGTCTACTGGGTCGGTTTCTCGGTGATCCTGCTCGCGTTCGTCCTGAGCTTCTTCTTCAAGGCGCCGCCGCTCCGCAAGAGCTCGGCCCTGCAGGAGCAGGCGGACGACGCCGGCACCGCCGACGACCTCGAAGCGCAGGCCGTGCGGGCCGCGGACACGATGGGCTCGCCCACCGCCCCGGTCACCGGTTCGATCCCGGTCCAGGGCGGTCGGGCGCAGGTCTGAGTCACGCCGGGCCTCTTCGTCCCCCGACGCGGAGGCCCGGCGTCGCACGGACCCGAGAGCAGGACGGAGCGCAGCACGTGCACCAGACCACCACCACCGAGGACCTCGTCGCGAGCGACTGCGGCCTGCGGGAACGCAAGAAGCAGCAGACCCGGTCCGCCATCCACCGGTCGGCACTCGCCCTGGTCACCGATCGGGGGCTCGCCGGGGTGACGGTGGAGCAGATCTGCGCGGACGCCGGGGTCTCCCCGCGGACGTTCTTCAACTACTTCCCGTCGAAGGCCGAGGCGGCCCTCGGGTTGCCGGCGACGATGGTCCCGGACGCGGCGCGCGCAGTGTTCCTCGGTTCCGCGGGTCCGCTGGTGTCGGACCTCTGCGAGCTCGTCGCGCAGACGGTCACCCTGCCACAGGACCGTCGGCGCATGAAGGAGCTCGTCCGGGCTCGGCCGGAGATGGTCCCGGCGATGATGCAGTGGATGGCGCACGCCCGGCAGACGGTCCTGACGGTCGCTGCCGAGCGGGTCGGCGAGGACACCGCGCGGACCGCGACCACGCTGGTGATGGCCGCCGTGATCGAGTCGGCCCACCGGTCGGCGGACGGTTCGCGCGACGAGCTCGCGGCGCGGCTGCGTGCGGTCGTCGCCGACATGGGGCGGCTCGCCTCCGCCTGACCGGCGCGACCATCGCGTCGCCCCCGGCGCGGGGGCGAGAACGGCCTGGAGGCGCGGTGCGGGACCGACCCGCACCGCGCCTCCAGGCCGTTGATGCGTCCAGACCGCCGCATGCGCAGTCATCGGACGGTTGCGGGGTGACTTTCGCCGAAACGGCACGAACACGGCTCTTGACGCGCAAGACATCGGATGTTTTGATTGCACCGTTCGGTCGACGGAGACCGGACGGCAGGAGACACAGATGAGCCGCATCACCGGTCTGCACGTGCACGACATCCGGTTCCCGACCTCGCGAGAGCACGACGGGTCCGACGCCATGAACCCCGCTCCCGACTACTCCGCCGCCTACGTCGAGATCACCACCGACGCGCTCGACGGCCTGGTCGGCACCGGCTTCGTCTTCACCATCGGCCGCGGCAACGAGGTGCAGGAGTCGGCGATCGCGGCGCTCCGCGGGCACGTCGTCGGCGCCGATGCCGAGGCGGTCCTGGCCGACATGGGCGGCACCTGGCGCGCGATGGTGCACGACTCGCAGCTGCGGTGGCTCGGCCCGGAGAAGGGCGTCATGCACATGGCGATCGGCGCCGTGGTGAACGCCCTGTGGGACCTGCGGGCGAAACGTGCGGGGCAGCCGCTCTGGGCCCTGCTCGCCGACCTGCGTCCCGAGGAACTCGTCGACCTGGTCGACTTCCGGTACCTGACCGACGCGATCACCCCGGCCGATGCGCTCGAGCTGTTCCGCGCCGCCGAACCGCTGCGTGCCGAACGCCGTACCCGTCTGGAGCGCGAGGGCTACCGCGCCTACACGACGACCCCGGGCTGGCTCGGCTACGACGACGAGAAGCTCGCGCGGCTGTGCCGTGAAGCCGTGGACGACGGGTTCACCCAGATCAAGCTCAAGGTCGGCGGCGACGTGGACGAGGACGTCCGACGGATGGGCATCGCCCGCGCCACCGTCGGCCCGGACGTCCGGATCGCGATCGACGCCAACCAGCGCTGGGACGTCGACGAGGCCGTGGCGTGGATCGACCGGCTCCGCCCCTTCGACATCGCGTGGGTCGAGGAGCCCACGAGCCCGGACGACATCCTGGCCCACGCCGAGATCGCCCGACGCATCGCCCCGATCCCGGTCGCGACGGGGGAGCACATGGCGAACCGCGTGATCGCGAAGCAGCTGATCCAGGCCGGGTCGATGTCGGTGCTGCAGATCGACGCCACCCGGGTCGCCGGGGTGAACGAGAACCTGGCGATCCTGCTCCTCGCCGCGAAGCACGGCGTCCGTGTCTGCCCGCACGCCGGCGGTGTCGGCCTGTGCGAGGCGGTGCAGCACCTGTCGATGTTCGACGCGGTCGCCCTGACCGGCGACCTCGACACCCGGTGCATCGAGTTCGTCGACCACCTGCACGAGCACTTCGTGACCCCGGTCGACGTCCACGACGGCCGCTACTGGCCGCCGACCGCGCCCGGCGCCGGCACCGAGCTGCTCGCCGACACCCTGACCACCCACGCGTTCCCGGACGGCCCGGTCTGGGCCGAGTCCGACGCAGCGCACGTCCCGGACGCCGTCCGGGTCGCCTGAATCCCCCTCCCCGCACACCCCATCACCACGACGAAGTGGAGACACCGATGCAACGACGACGTACCGCCGGGCTGGCGGCAGCAGCAGCTGCCCTGCTCGCGCTCACCGGCTGTTCCGCTGGCAGCAACGCCAGCGACGGCCAGTCGAAGGACTCCCTCACCTGGGCCATGTGGATCGCCGGGAAGGAGGACAAGGCCGCGTGGCAGAAGGTCGCCGACACCGTCAAGACCGACGACGACGTGGACGTGTCGATCCAGGGCTCCCCGTTCAACGACTACTGGACGAAGCTCCGCACGCAGCTGTCCACCGGCACCGCCCCGTGCATCGTGAGCATCCAGTCGCTCCGCGCCGCGAACTACACGGACGTGCTCGTGCCGATCGACGACATGGCGAAGCAGGCCGACCTCGACCTGAGCGAGTACGACCAGACCGGGCTCGACGGCATGAAGGTCGACGGCAAGCTCTACGGGCTGCCGTACGACACCGGCCCCATGGTCATGTTCTACAACAAGGACATCTTCGACAAGGCGGGCGTCCCCGAGCCGAAGCCGGGCTGGACGGTCGACGAGTTCGAGGACGCCGCGAAGCAGCTCAAGGCCGCCGGCACGCCGATCTGGGGCACGAGCGTCGAGGACATCCCCCTCGAGTCGATGATCCTCGGCTACAACGGCGGTCGGGTCATCGGGGCCGACGGCACGCTCGACGCCTCGAACACGAAGTTCGCCGAGGGGCTCGACTGGATCGGCAGCCTGGTCAAGGACGGCTACGCCACGCAGGCGAGCACGGACGGCTCCACCGACGACAACGCGTTCGTGTCCGGTGACGTCGCGATGTACAGCGACGGTCCGTGGTCGATCATCAGCCAGAAGGCCAAGGTGCAGTTCGACCTCGGCATCACGACGATCCCCTCGGGCACGGACGGACCCAGCTCGTTCGCCGCCGGGTCGGGCTTCGGCATCTCGAAGCAGTGCAAGTACCCCGAGCAGGCGTTCAAGGCCATCACGACGATGACGAACGAGGCCACGCTCACCTCGCTCGCCGAGCAGGGTCGCGCCTTCCCGGCACGCACCGCGGCGCAGCAGGCCTGGTACGACAACGCCGGCATCGACGGGGTCGAGGACGCCCTGAAGACGGGGCTCGAGAACGCCACCCCGCTGCCCGGCAACAAGCAGAGCGACCAGCTCAACCAGCTCTTCGCGCAGTACGCCCTGCAGGCGGTGAACGGACAGACCTCCGGCAAGGACACGATGTCGTCCATCGCGAGCCAGCTCGGCTCGCAGTGACGGGCGTCACCCCTTGACGGACGGGGAGGCCCGCCACGGCCCCGCCACGGGCCTCCCGTCCGATCCCCACCCTGTTCAGGACCGCGCGAACGACGAGGAGGTCGTCGCATGACCACCATCCAGGACCCACCCGCCGAGGCGGCGCTGCCCGCCCCCGCGGTCGCGGTCGCGACCGGCGCGGCGCCCCGCCGGAAGACCGGCGGCGCCGACGCCGAGCTCGGCCGCCGCTCGTGGTGGGGCGCGGCGTTCGCCGCACCGCACTCGATCGGCCTCGTCGTGTTCACGGCGTTCCCGATCCTGGCGTCGCTCGTCGTGAGCTTCATGAACTGGCCGATGCTCGGTGAACGCTCGTGGGCCGGCCTGTCGAACTACGCGCAGCTGTTCTCCGACCCGATCTTCCGGACGGTCACGCTCAACACGGTGCTGTTCGTCGTGCTCTACGTGCCGCTCAACCTGGTCGTGTCCCTCGGACTCGCGGCCTGGCTCACCCCGAAGATCCGGCACCGGCACGTCTTCCGCGTGCTGTTCTTCATCCCGACGATCACGCCGATCGTCGCGAACGTCGTCGTCTGGCGGATGCTGTACCAGCCGGGCGGCGCCATCGACGCGACGCTGCAGTCGACCGTCGGCGTGCACGCCCCGAACTTCCTGGCGGACGACCACTGGGCGATGCTCGCCGTCGTCGCGATGAGCGTCTGGCAGGGGTTCGGCTACAACATGCTGATCTTCTCGGCGGCGCTCGACTCGGTGCCGGAGAACCAGATCGAGGCTGCCCAGCTCGACGGGGCGAACGCCTGGCAGATGTTCTGGCGGATCAAGTTCCCGCTCATCTCGCCGTCGATCTTCTTCGCGACGATGATGACCCTGATCACCTCGTTCCAGGTGTTCGTGCAGCCGTTCGTCCTGACGAAGGGCGGTCCCGGCACCGCGACCGAGACCCTGGTGCAGTACATCTACAACACCGGGTTCCAGACCCAGCAGCTCGGGCTCGCATCGGCCGGGGCATGGGTGCTGTTCGTCATCATCCTCGGCATCACGGCCGTCCAGTTCCTCGGACAGAAGCGGTGGGTGCACTATGAGTGAGCTGACCTCGTCCAACCGGACGATCAACCCGCGGGCGCTGCCCCGCACGCACCGGCAGGCCGGCAGGGTGCGCCACGCAGTCGGGTACGTGCTGCTGTGCCTGGTGGCCCTGCTGTTCGTCTCGCCGCTCATCTACATGGTGGCGACGAGCCTGAAGCCGTCGGCCGACGTGTTCACGACCCCGCCGACCCTGTGGGGCTCGTCCATCGAGTGGGGCAACTACGCGCAGGCGTTCACCTACCTGCCGTTCGCCCGGTTCATCCTGAACGGCGTGTTCGTCGCCGCGGCCGGCACGGCGATCAACGTCGCCGTCGCGGTGCTGTCCGGCTACGCGTTCTCACGGCTGCGGTGGCGCGGCCGGAACACGGTGTTCGTCCTGTTCCTCGCGACGCTGATGATCCCGCAGGACGTCCTCGTCATCCCGATGTACGTGATGATGCAGGGCTTCGGGTGGGTCGACACGTTCCAGGCGCTCATCATCCCGTGGGCGTTCACGGCCCTCGGCGCGTTCCTGGTGCGGCAGTTCTTCCTCACCGTGCCGCAGGAGCTCGACGACGCCGCCCGGGTGGACGGTGCCGGAGCGATCCGGACGTTCTGCTCGGTGATGCTCCCGCTCGCCCGGCCGACGATGGCGGTCCTCGCCGTGTTCTCGTTCATCGCGTACTGGAACTCGTTCCTCTGGCCGCTCGTCATCGTCAACGACGTCGAGGCCCGTGGCACCATCCCGCTCGGCCTGCAGCAGTTCTTCGGGCAGCAGGGCTCCGAGTGGAACCTCGTGATGGCGGCGTCGGTGATCTCGATGCTGCCCACCGTGATCCTGTTGATCCTGCTCCAGAAGCACCTGGTCAAGGGGATCGTCACCAGCGGTCTCGGTGGCCGGTGACGCCGCCGGACGTCTTCCCTCGTCCTCCACTGAAAGGAACACTGGCCTCATGACCATCACCGCACCTGCCGACCCGCAGACCGCGACGGATCCCGCGGGGTTCCCCGCGTGGTTCTCCCACGACCGGTTCGGCATGTTCATCCACTGGGGGCTCTACGCCCTGCCGGCACGGCACGAGTGGGTGAAGAACCACGAACGGATCACCGACGCCGACTACCAGAAGTACTTCGACCACTTCGACCCGGACCTGTTCGACGCCGCCGACTGGGCCCGCCGTGCGCGCGCGGCGGGGATGAAGTACGTCGTCCTCACCACGAAGCACCACGAGGGCTTCTGCCTGTGGGACACCGCACTCACCGACTACAAGTCCACGAACACCCCCTTCGGCCGGGACATCGTTCGGGAGTTCGTCGACGCCGTCCGTGCCGAGGGGCTGCGGGTCGGTTTCTACCACTCGCTCATCGACTGGCACCACCCGGACTTCACCGTCGACGGCGTGCACCCCCGGCGCGACGACTCGGCGGAGGAGATCGAGGCGTTCAACGAGGGCCGCGACATGTCGCGCTACCGCGAGTACCTCCACGGTCAGATCGAGGAGCTGCTCACCGACTACGGGCAGATCGACTACCTGTTCTACGACTTCTCGTACCGGGACAACGACCACGAGGACATCTGGGGCGGCAAGGGTCGCGACGAGTGGGGCTCCGAGGAACTCATGGCGCTGACGAAGCGCCTGCAACCGGGCATCATCGTCAACGACCGGCTCGACATCCCCGGTGACCTGGTCACCCCGGAGCAGTACCAGCCCGACAAGCCGATGGAGGTCGGCGGGGTCCCGGTGCCGTGGGAGGCCTGCCAGACGTTGAACGGCTCGTGGGGTTACGACCGCGACAACCTCAACCTGAAGCCGGTCGACCTGCTCGTCCGCATGCTCGTCGACGGTGTCTCGAACAACGGGAACATGCTGCTCAACATCGGGCCGACCGGTCGCGGTGAGTTCGACGGGGTCTCCCGCCGGACGCTCGAGGGCATCGGGACGTGGATGCACCAGCACGCCCGCTCGGTGTACGGCGCCGGACCCGCGAAGTTCGTCGCCCCGCGGAACACCGTCTACACGCAGAACGGGAACCGCCTGTACCTGCACCTGTTCGCCTGGCCGTTCGAGCACGTGCACCTGCCAGACCTGGCCGGCAAGGTGGCGTACGCGCAGCTGCTCAACGACGCGTCGGAGATCCACTTCCGCGAGATCCCGCCGGGCACCCGAGCGCAGAACACCGGGCTCGGCGGCCAGCCCGCCGGCACCCTCACCCTGACGCTGCCCATCGTGCGACCCGACGTCGCCGTCCCCGTCGTCGAGCTGTTCCTGCGCGACTGATGCAGCGGATCCTGACGCGGACGCGACTGCGGGCCGGGAACGAGGCGGCGTACGACACCGTGCACGCCTCGGTCCCGCCCGCGCTCGCGGCACGACTGCGCGAGGCCGGCGTGCACGACTGGACGATCTGGCGGGACGGGCTCGACCTGGTCCACCTGATCGAGGTCGAGGACCACCGGGCGATGCGCCGGGCGCTCGCCGATGACCCGGTCAACGCCGAGTGGCAGGAGACGATCAACCCGCTGCTCCAGGCGGCCGACGACTACTCGGGCGACGACGACGGCGTCCCGCGGGTCTGGTCGCTGGCGGACCAGGTGGACGGCGTGGACCAGGTGGCCCCGTGACGGACCTCGCCCTCGACCTGGACCGTGGGCCGTTCTGGTTCGGTGGGGCCGGCATCGGCAACCTGCTCCGTCCGGTCTCCGACGACGACGCCCGCGACACGGTCGACGCCGCCTGGGACGCCGGGGTGCGGGGGTTCGACACCGCTCCGCACTACGGCCTCGGATTGTCCGAACGACGGCTCGGGGTGGCGCTCGCCGGACGCCCCCGGCAGGAGTTCCTCGTGTCGACGAAGGTCGGGCGGGTGCTCGTGCCGGGGCGCGGCGACGGCGACGACCTGGCGTCCGGGGGCTTCGCGGTGCCGGACGACACCGTGCGGCAGTGGGACCCGTCGCCCTCGGGCGTGCGGCGCTCGCTCGACGACTCGCTCGGCCGGCTCGGGCTCGACCACGTCGACGTCGCCTACCTGCACGACCCGGACGTCTACTCGCTCACCGACGGCCTGACCCAGGCGCTGCCGACCCTCGCCGAGCTCCGCGACGAGGGCGTCGTGCGGGCGGTCGGCGTCGGGTCGAACTCCGTCGAGGCGCTGTCGGCGGCCGTCGACACCGGGCTCTGCGACGTCGTCATGCTCGCCGGCCGGTACACGCTGCTCGAGCAACCGGCGGCGGCGCTCGTCGACCGGTGCGCGGCGCTGGGCGTCGCGGTCGTCGCGGTCGGCGTCTACAACTCGGGGCTGCTCGGGCAGGAGCGCCCCGCGGCCGGCGTGACCTACGACTACGCCGAGGCGCCCGCGCGGTTGCTCGCGCGGGCGAACGCCATCGCCGACGTGTGCGACCGCCACGGGGTCACCCTGCCCGAGGCCGCGCTGGCGTTCCCACGGCGGGCCCCGGCGGTCGCCGCGATCGCCCTCGGCGTGCAGTCCGCCGACCAGGTGCGCTCGAACGTCGCCCGGGCCGCCGCCGTCGTGCCCGAGGCGCTCTGGGACGACCTGCGTGCTGCGGGCCTGCTCGACACCTGACCCACGCACGACGAAGGCACCCCGCCCACGCGGTTGCGCGGTTCGGGGTGCCTTTCGTCGTGCGCCGGTCAGACCGGCAGTGTGGTGCCTAGCGGCGCGAACCGCGGCCGGCGACGCGCGTGTAGATGAACAGCACGATGACGGCGCCGATGATCGAGCCGATGATGCCGGCCGGCTGGAAGAAGCCGTCGTTCCCATCGTGGTTGAAGATCAGGTAGCCGAGGAATCCGCCGACGAACGAGCCGACGATGCCCAGGACGATCGTCATGAGGATGCCGATGTTCTGCTTGCCGGGGATGATGAGCCGGGCGAGAGCGCCGGCGATGAGTCCGATGATGATCAAGCTGATGATGAGACCGAGCACGGTGTCCTCCTCGTGGGTGCGGTTGCCGCGGCATGGTTGCCGGAGTCAGGGCCGAGGACTGACACAACTCCGAGGTTCCTGGGAGGATTGTCGGGTTCAGTCCAGGGAGCGCCGCAACCAGCGCTCGACCCCTTCGACGTGGGACACGACGAGGGCCTGCACGAGCTGCGGGTCGCGGCGTCGGATGGCGTCGACGATGGCCGCGTGCTCGTCGAGGGTCCGCTGCACCGAGCCGTTCTGGGTCAGCCCCCGCCACACCCGCACCCGCACCGTCTTGCTCGACAGGGCGTCGAGCAGTCCGGACAGGTACTGGTTGCCGCCGATGCCCGCGATGGTCGAGTGGAACAACAGGTCGTGGGCGACGAGGTCCTCGACGCCGGTGTCGTCGGTGACGGACTGCATCAGGGTCGCGAGTTCGTCGATCTGCTGTTCCGTGGCACGCGCGGTCGCCAGGACGGCGGACGCCGGTTCCAGGATGCGTCGCACCTCGAGCAGGTCGACGAGCGACCGGTCGTGGTGCATGTCGACGACGAACGACACCGCCTCGAGCAGGACGCCCGGTTCGAGGGACGTCACGTACGTGCCGTCGCCGCGTCGGACGTCGAGCACGCGGATGAGCTCGAGCGCCTTCACCGCTTCACGCAGGCTGTTCCGCGACAGGCCGAGCGACTCGCTCAGTTCCTTCTCGGGCGGGAGGCGCTGGCCGGGTTGGAGCTCGCCGCTCACGATCATCTGCTGGATGCGTGCGATCGCATCGTCGGTCAACGACGCCACGTCACCACCTCCTGTGGACCCGGCCGCCTGTGCGACGGGACGTCCCGACGATACCCGGGACGGGCCTCCAGGCCGTGCGGCGGAGCCGTGGCACGATCACGCCGGCCGCAGCCGGAGCGCCTGCATCCCGCCGTCGACCGCCAGCTCGACGCCCGTCGTCGACCGGGCGAGCGGGCTCGTCAGGTAGGCGACCGCCTCGGCCACCTCGGCTGCCTGCACCAGTCGGCCGTGCGGTTGGCGTGCCTCGAGCGCGGCGCGTTCGGCTGCCGGGTCGTCCGCGGTCGACAGGAGCCGTGCGATCCACGGGGTGTCGGCGGTGCCCGGGTTGACGGCGTTGACGCGGATGCCCTCGCGGACGTGGTCGGCTGCCATCGCGCGGGTGAGTGCGGAGATCGCCCCCTTCGTGGCCGAGTACAGCGCACGCTGGGGGAGCCCGGCGGTGGCCGCGACGGAGCACGTGTTGACGATGCTCGCGCTGTCGGAGGCCCGGAGGTGGGGGAGTGCGGCGCGGGACAGGCGAACGGCACCGAGCACGTTGACCTCGTACACGCGGCGCCACTCGTCGTCGGTGTTGTCCTCGACGCTCCCCTGAGCGCCGATGCCGGCGTTGTTCACGAGCACGTCGAGACCGCCGAGCTGGTCGACGGCCGACGCGACGGCGGCACGGACGGACTCGTCGGACGACACGTCGCAGGTGACGGAGACGAGTCCCTCGGCGGTGGACGGCTGCAGGTCGAGCACGGCGACCGCTGCGCCGCGCTCCCGCAGGGCTGCCGCGATGGCCGCGCCGATGCCGGAGGCGCCGCCGGTGACGATCGCGCGGAGACCCGCGTGGCTGCCGGGCGTCCCGGTGGTGCCGGTCTGGTCGGTGGTGTCGGTCATCAGGCTGCTCCTACGGTCTGGCGCTGCGAGCCGAGCCCGTCGGCGGTGAGTTCGACCACGTCGCCGGGCTGCAGGTACGGCGCGTGTCCTGCGAGGGCGACCCCGGCCGGGGTGCCCGTGCTGATGACGTCGCCCGGGTACAGCACCATGAACTGCGACAGGTACCGGACGATCTCGACGGGTCGGAAGATCATGTCGGCGGTGGTGCCGTCCTGCCGCACCTCGCCGTTGACGGTGAGCCGGAGCGCGAGCGCCGCCGGGTCGACCTGGTCGGGGGTGACCAGCCACGGGCCGAGCGGGTTGAACGTCTCGCAGGACTTCCCCTTGTCCCACTGCCCGCCGCGCTCGAGCTGGAAGGCGCGTTCGGAGACGTCGTTCGCGATGGCGTAGCCCGCGATGCAGGCGCTCGCCGCCTCGTCGGAGTCGCAGTACCGGGCGGTGGCGCCGATGACGACGGCGAGTTCGATCTCCCAGTCGGTCTTCTCGCTGCCGCGGGGGATCAGGACCTGGTCGTCCGGGCCGATCACCGTCATCGGGTCCTTCATGAACACGATCGGCTCGGTCGGGATCTCGGCGCCGGTCTCGGCGGCATGGTCGCGGTAGTTCAGGCCGATGCAGACGACCTTGCCGGGGCGGGCCACCGGTGCGCCGCGACGCAGGCCCTCGGCGTCGGGCAGCACCCGGACGTCGCCGGCGTCGCGCGCGTGCCGGACGCGGGCGACCGGGTCCGCTGCCAGGAAGGCGCCGCTGATGTCCGTCGTGATCGGGCGGAGGTCGAGGACCTCGCCGTCGGTGTCGACCGCGACGGGGATCTCGTCGCCCGCGGGGCCGAGTCGTGCGAACTGCATCGTTCCTCGCTCTCCGGCTGCACCGGCGCAACCACAGACATCCTATGTCTGGTCCGAGGTGTCGACAAGGTTCCGGGTGCTGAGGGTCCTGTCATGCAGGTAGGTGCGCTCCGCCGTGCCGCCGAGGACCGCCTGGCGGTCGTCCGGGCTCAGGTCGGCCAGTGCCTCGGTGGTGCGTCGGACCACGTCGTCGTAGGTCGTGGCGAGTGTCGAGACGGGCCAGTCCGACCCGAACATCGACCGCGCCGGGCCGAACCGCTCGACCACGGCGCGGACGTACCGGTCGACCGGCTGCCGTCGCCACTCCGGGCCGGCCTCGGTGAACAGGCCGGACACCTTGCAGGCGACGTTGGGGCGTGCGGCGAAGTCGTCCATCCGGCTCGGCCACCCGGGGCCCCCGCCCGCGATGTCGGGCTTGCCGGCGTGGTCGAGGACGAACGAGGCCTCGGGCACGGCGTCGACCAGTGTCAGCGCTGCACGGTGCTCCCGTGCGCGGACGAGCAGGTCGAACACCAGGCCGGCGGCGGCGAGGGCGCGGACGCCTCGGACGGCCTCGGGCCGGGCGAGCCAGTCAGGGTCCGGTTCGTCTTGCGCCTGGTGCCGGATGCCGACCAGGCGGTTCCCGTCCACGGGGGTGCGACCGGGTCGTGCGACGAGGGCGGCGAGGGCGGCGATCCGGTCGGCGACGTCCGGGGCGGTCAGGTCCACCCAGCCGACGACCCCGGCGACCGGCTCGGGCTGCTCGAGGAGCCAGGCGGTCTCGCCGGGGTCGTGCACGGCCTGCACGACGATCGTCCGGGTGACGTCGGTGCTCCGGGCGGCGGCGCGCAGGTCGTCCACGTCGAACCGTCGGCGGATCGGGGCGACCGAGTCGTCCATCCAGGGGTACGGCCGGTCGGCGGGATCCCAGAGGTGGTGGTGAGCGTCGATGATCACGCGCTCATGATGCCTGATTCATCCGATGTTCACCCGCACGTTGCCGGTGCGGCTCAGACGACGCCGGAGGCCTCGAGCTCGGCGCGCAGCTCGGCGTCGGACGGCTCGACGAAGTGCTTGCCGTTCGGCAGCACCACGACGGGGATGTTCTTCCGGCCGCTGATCGCCTCGGCACGGTCCGCCGCGGACAGGTCCTGCTCCACGTCGACGTACTCGTAGTCCACGCCGAGGGTGTCGAGCAGCGCCTTGGACCGACGGCAGTCGCGGCACCAGTCGGCGCCGAACATGGTCACGCGGTCGGGGGCAGTCGTCGCATCGCTCATGTGCAGAGAGTACGTCGGAGCGCCACCGGGCATTCCCGGAGCCCGCGTCGCAGGGCGACAGGACCGCAGGCCTCCGCAGCAGGCGCGTGCCCGGCCTCGCCCTACGATTGGCACATGCCGCCAGCACCCGACCCCGCGACGCTGGCCTGGGCCTCGGCGGCCGTCCGGCGGTTCGCCGCTGCGACCAACCTGCTCGTCGCCGCCCGCCGGTTCCGCATCGTCGGCGGGGACCCCCGGGACGCCGCGGCGCTCCGGCACCTGCTGACCGCACTCGGCGCGCGCGAGGCCGACGAGCAGCAGCAGTCGAACCCGCAGCAGCCGTCCGACCTGGTCGACCAGCTCTGGTGTCTCGGCACGCCCGAGGAATCGACGCCCGCCGTCGAGCAGGCCGCCGACCGCCCGCGCGGCACCACCCTGGTCGTCATCGACGCCGGCCGGTACCTGCCCGCCGTCGACGAGGACGCCTTCGGTCCCGTCGCACCCGCCCGCCCCGGCGTCCTCGCCGTCCCGATGCTCTCCGACGACGTCTTCCTCGTCTCCACCGGCCGCGACCCCGAGCACGACCCCGCAGCCGAGGCCCGCCTGCGATGGGCCCGGCGGTCGATGCCGGTCGCCCGGTCGGTCGCCGCCGAACTCCGCGACGGCGGACTCCTGCGCGGCACACGCATCGGCGTCGCGATGTTCCTCGAACCCAAGACGGCGGTGCTGAGCCTGCTGCTCCGCGATGCCGGTGCCGAGGTCGTCGTCTACGCCCACGCCGACGAGACCGACGACGCCGTCGCTGACGCACTGCGGTCCGCCGGCCTGACGGTGTTCGCGAGCAGCAGGGCGACACTCGCCGAACAGAAGCGGCTGGCCCTCGCGATGCTCGACACGGCGCCGCACATCCTGCTCGACGACGGGGCACACGTCATCCGGCTCGCCCACCAGGAGCGCCCCGACCTGCTGCCGACGATGCTCGGCGCCGCCGAGGAGACCACGAGCGGCCTGCGACCCCTGCGTGTGCTGGCGGCGCGCGGCGAGCTCGGCATCCCCGTGATCGCGGTGAACGACGCCCGCACCAAGACGTTCTTCGACAACCGGTACGGCACCGGGCAGTCGACGGTGTTCGCGGTGCTCGACCTGGTGGACGGGCTCGCGTCCGGCGCACACCGATTGCAGGCTGGGCCCACGCCGCCGGTTCCGGCCCGACGCGCCAGCGGCGGGCTGGCCGTGCCGGTGGGGAGAGGCGCGGCGGCCGTCGCCGGGTTCGGGCACGTCGGCGAAGGGGTCGCCCTGGTGCTCGCCGCCCTCGGGTTCCGGGTGACGGTAGCCGAGACCGACCCGGTCCGCGCCCTGCAGGCCCGCTTCGCCGGGTACGCCGTGGCCCCGCTCGTCCAGGCGGTGCGTGACGCCGACCTCGTGATGAGCGCCACCGGGGTGCCGGACACCATCGACCTCGAGGTGCTCCGTGCTTGCGCGGACGGCGCGATCGTCGCCGTCGCCGGTGGGGTCGACCAAGAGATCGCCGTCGACGACGCCCTCGCCGCCGGGGCCCGGCGCCAGGACGTGGGGCCGAAGGCCGAGCGGTTCGTGTTCCCCGGCGTCGACGGCGGGCCGATCGTGCTCGACGACGGTGGCTGCATCAACATCACCGCGGCCGAGGGCAACCCGGTCGAGATCATGGACCTGTCCTTCGCCGTGCAGCTCGGCGCCGTCCGGATGCTCCTGGAACGCGGCGACGAGCTGGAGCGTGCCGTCGTGCCGATCGACCCCGCGGTCGACGACGTGACCGCCCGCGCGGCGCTCGCCGCGTTCGGGAGCCGACCCCTGCCTCTCCCCACCGGCACGGCCGGGCTGCCGCTGGCGCGTCAGCCCGGAACCGGCGGCGTGGGCCCAGGCCTTCCCCCTGAACACCCGGCGGACCGCGAGCCGGACGTCCGGACGCACCGTTTCGGAGACCCCACGTGAGCGCCCGACAGCACCCGGTCACGGTGCACTCGGCGCGCGTCGTCGTGCCGATGACCGCGCCGCCGATCGCGGACGGCGCGGTCGCCGTGCAGGACGGCCGCATCCTGCACGTCGGCGACCGGTCGTGGGTCATCGACCAGCTCACCGGGTCCGGCGCGACGTTCACCGAGCGGCAGTGGCGTGGCGCGCTCCTACCCGGACTCGTGAACGCGCACTCGCACCTGCAGTACACCGGCATGGCCAGTGTCGGCCAGCGCCAGTACGGCGGATTCGAGGACTGGGCCGCGGCGTTCAACGTCGACTACGCCGAACCCCACGACTGGCGGGCCGAAGCCGCGGACGGTGCACGGGCGTCGATCCTGGCCGGCGTCACGAGCATCGCGGACATCGTCACCGACATCGAGGCCGCCACCGCGCTGCAGGACGCCGGGCTCGGCGGCATCGCGTACTGGGAGGTCATGGACTGGGAGAACGACGCCTGGCAGTCGCACGGTCGCGACCAGGTGCTCGACGAACTCGACCGGATCCCCACGACGCCCGGCGCGGGTCTGTCGCCACACGCGCCGTACTCGCTCGAGGTCGCCCCGCTGCTCGAGCTCCCCGACATCGTGCGGCAGCGCGGTCTGCGACTGCACCTGCACCTCGGTGAGGCGGCGTTCGAGGGGGAGCGCACCGCCCTCGGTCCGGTCCCCGGGCTCGACGGGGTCGACGGCGTCGGACACGGGAACGACTGGCACCTGGCGAACGTGCCGTCGTTCCGGGCGCTGCGAGCCCTGGGCTTCGGCGCGAGTGCCACCGCGTTCGTCGACCGGCTCGGGGTGCTCGGCCCGGACTGCCACATCGCCCACGGCGTCTACATGACCGCGGCCGACCGGGCCCTCCTGCGTGCCCGGGGCACCGCCGTCGCACTGTGCCCGCGGTCGAACGCCGTCATCGGCCTCGATCCGCCGCCCGTCGCGGACTACCTGCGCGAGGGCAGCCCGATCGCCATCGGCACCGACTCCCTGTCGTCGTCACCGTCCCTCGACCTGATGGCCGACGTCACCGCGCTGCACCGGATCGCCCGCGCCCAGGGCTACGGGCACCGGGACCTGCACGAGCGGCTGCTCGCGGCGGCGACCCTCGGTGGCGCGCACGCGATGGGGCTCGCCGTCGGGCCGGACCGCATCGGGCACCTCGCCGTCGGGGCGCGTGCCGACCTGGCGGTCTTCGACGTCGATGCCCGTACCGTGCCGGACGCGCTCGCCGAGCTCGTCGAGGACGGCGCCGGGCGGGCGGCCGCCACCGTGATCCGCGGGGTCGTCCGTGCCGCGGCGGGCGTCGTCACCGAACCGGCTTCCCCGCACATGGACATCCCCGCACCGCACCAGGAGGAACGATGACCGAGACCGCACCCCGCCCCGGCATGGCCGCCCGTCGCACCGTCGACGGCGACCTGATCGAGTGGCTCGACGTGCCGAAGCGCGCCATCGCCCTCGGCATGGAACCGCACCCCGAGGGCGGTTGGTACGTCCGCACCTGGACCTCGCCGGCGACGGTCACCACCCCCGCGGGGGACCGTCCGGCCGCCACCCTGATCCACTTCCTGCTGCCCCCGGGCGAGGCCTCGGCCTGGCACCGGGTCACGAGCGACGAGATCTGGATGTGGCACGGTCCGGACACCGTCGACCTGCAGCTCGGCGGCGACGGTGACGTCCCCGAGCCCGGCGCGACGATCACGCTCGGCCCGGACGCCGGCCGGGACCGGGTGAACGACGCGCAGGCGTTCGTGCGCGGCGGGGTGTGGCAGCGGACGATCCCGGGCGACGGCGAAGTGCTGCTGAGCTGCCTGGTGTCGCCGGGCTTCTCGTTCGACGACTTCACGATGGTCGACGACGGGGACTCTGCCGCCGAGTAGCACCGCGACACCGTTTCGCGTTGGTATCCCACCGCGAAGTACACTTCGACCTGCCCCCACCCCCCCCCTCGCACGAAGGCCCGACCGTGACCCGTCCCCTCCGCTTCACCCTCGCCGTCGCCACCGCCGCGGTCGCCGCCCTCGCCCTGTCGGCCTGCTCCGCCGGGGGCAGCAGCAACGCCGACGGCACCGTGACCGACGGCAAGCTCACGATCGCCACCGGTGACCCGGCGTACTCGCCCTGGGTCGAGGACAACAAGCCGCAGTCCGGCAAGGGCTTCGAGTCCGCCGTGGCGTACGCCGTCGCGAAGGAGATGGGCTACGGCAAGTCCGACGTCGTGTGGAAGCGCAGCACCTTCGACAGTGCCATCGCCCCGGGCCCGAAGGACTGGGACCTCAACGTCCAGCAGTTCTCGATCGACGCGAAGCGCAAGAAGGCCGTCGACATGTCGAGCGCGTACTACACGACGACGCAGGCCGTGGTCACGACGGAGAAGTCGAAGGCCGCCGACGACACCACGATCGCGGCGCTCAAGCAGGACGCCATCGGTGTCGCGACCGGCTCGACGAGCATCGCGAGCGTCAAGGACGTCCTCGGGGTCACCCCGCAGGTGTTCAACTCGAACGACGACGCCGTGCTCGCACTCAAGTCCGGCCAGATCGACGCCATCGTCACCGACCTGCCGACGGCGTTCTACATGTCCGGCGCGCAGCTCGACGACGGGACCGTGTCGGCGCAGTTCCCCGACGACGGCAAGGGCGACCAGTTCGGCTTCGTCCTGCCGAAGGACTCGGAGCTCACGAGCAAGGTCGACAAGGCCCTCAAGACCCTCGACGACGACGGCACCCTGCAGGAGCTGCAGACCAAGTGGCTGTCGTCCGAGACCGGCACCCCGGTCCTGAAGTAACCGCATGACGCTGCCAGCAGGCACCGGCACCCCGGTGGCCGCCCCCGCGCCGAGCCAGGTCGAGCTCGAGCGTCGGCTCTACCGTCGCCAGCGCGGCCGTCGTTCGGTCGTCGTGTCGGTCGTGTCCACCCTGGTCGTGCTCGCCGTCGTGTACTTCGGCGTCGTGAACACCCCCGGCTGGGCGGCGGTGCAGCAGTCGTTCTTCGACCCCGAGACCGCGATCGACACGTTCCCGGACATCCTGCTGGGCCTGTGGCTGAACGTCCGGATCCTGTTCTTCAGCGCCATCGGCGTCGCCGTGTTCGGCACCCTGCTCGCGGTCGTGCGGGGCCTGCGCAACCCGGTGTTCTTCCCGCTGCGGATGCTCGCGACCGGGTACACGGACCTGTTCCGCGGCCTGCCGCTCATCATCGTGCTCTACCTGGTCGGCTACGGCATCCCGGGGCTCGGGGTGTTCCCGCGGCTCCCCGCCGAGGTCTGGGGCACGATCGCGATCACCCTGACCTACTCGTCGTACATCGCCGAGGTGCTCCGGGCCGGCATGGAGGCCGTGCACCCCTCGCAGCGCCTGGCCGCCCGGTCGCTCGGGCTCTCGCACGCCAAGACGCTGCGCCTCGTGGTGCTGCCGCAGGCGATCCGCAAGGTCACGCCGGCGCTCATGAACGACTTCGTGTCGATGCAGAAGGACGTCGGTCTGGTCTCGATCCTCGGCGCCGTCGACGCGGTCCGCTCCGCTCAGATCGCGCAGGCCGAGACCTACAACTTCACCCCCTACTTCGTCGCCGGGCTGCTGTTCGTGGTGATCAGCCTGCCGCTGATCCGCGTCACGGACGCGATCGCGCGTCGGCAGCAGCGGCGTGAGCAGATCGGAGGGACCGTATGAGCGAGGCAGGCCTGGAGGCCCGTGGTGCGTCCGGTACGGACGCCGCGGTCCTCGAACTGCGCGGGTTGCGCAAGGCCTTCGGCGAGCACGAGGTCCTGCGCGGGATCGACCTGACGGTGCACCGCCACCAGGTCATCTGTGTCATCGGGGCGTCCGGGTCGGGCAAGTCGACGCTGCTCAAGACGGTCAACCTGCTCGAGGGCATCGACGACGGCGAGATCCTGCTGCAGGGCACGGACATCGCCGACCCGCGCGTCGCCGTCGACGCCGTGCGGGCCCGCATCGGCGTGGTGTTCCAGCAGTTCAACCTGTTCCCGCACATGAGCGTGCTCGACAACGTCACGCTCGCCTCGCGCCAGGTGCACGGCATCGGACGGGCCCAGGCCGAGGAGACCGCGCGACGGTTGCTCGACCGGATCGGCCTCGCTTCGTTCGCCGACGCGTACCCCGACCGGCTGTCCGGCGGGCAGCAGCAGCGCGTCGCCATCGTCCGGGCCATCGCGTCCGACCCCGAGCTGCTGTTGCTCGACGAGGTCACGAGTGCGCTCGACCCCCAGCTCGTCGGCGAGGTGCTCGACCTGGTCACCGAGCTGAAGCGGCAGGGCTCGACGATCCTGATGACGACGCACGAGATGCACTTCGCGCGGAACGTCGCCGACCGGATCGTCTTCCTGCACCGCGGCGAGGTCGTCGAGCAGGGATCGCCCGCCGAGGTCCTCGACCACCCGCAGCACCCCGCGCTGGTCGAGTTCCTCGCCCGCGTGCACGCCTAGGGCGTCAGCAGCACCTTGCCGATCACCTCACCGTCGCGCACGCGGCGGTGGGCCTCCTCGACCTCGGCGAGCGGCAGTACCGAGTCGATGACCGGTCGGATGCTGCCGTCGGCGACGAAGGGCCAGACGTGCTCGCGGACGGCGGCGACGATCGCGGCCTTCTCGGCGAGCGGCCGGGCGCGCAGGGTCGTGCCGCTGATCGACGCGCGCTTGCGCATCAGCACCCCGAAGTCGAGCTCGGCGGTGCGGCCGCTGCCCGCGGCGATCACCGCGATGTGCCCGTTCGGGGCGAGGGCCTGCAGGTTCCGGTCCAGGTAGGACGGGCCGACGACGTCGAGCACCACGTCGACACCGACCCCGTCGGTGAACGCCAGGACGCGCTCCACGAAGTCCTCGGTGCGGTGGTCGATGACCAGGTCGGCACCGAGGTCCCGGGACGCGGCGACCTTGCGCTCCCCACCGCTCGTCGCGATCACCGTCGCACCGAGGGCCTTCGCCCACAGCACCGCGTGCGACCCCATGCCGCCCGTGCCACCGTGCACCAGGAGCGTCTGCCCGGGTCGGAGCCCGGCGAGCATGCCGATGTTCGAGTAGACCGTGCAGGCGGCTTCGGGCAGACCGGCGGCCTCGACCAGGTCGACCCCGTCGGGGACCGGCAGCACCTGGGTGACCGGGGCGACGACGAGCGACGCGTACCCGCCGCCGGAGAGCAGTGCGCACACCCGATCGCCCACCGCGACGGTCGTGACCCCCGTGCCGACGGCCCGGACCGTGCCGGAGACCTCGAGCCCGAGGACGTCCGAGGCCCCGGGCGGCGGCGGGTAGTTCCCGGCGCGCTGCTGCAGGTCCGCGTTGTTGACGCCGGCCGCGGCGACCTCGATCAGGACCTCGTCGGTGCCGGGTCGGGGGTCGGGCAGGTCGGTGACGGACATGGAAGCGTCGTCGAACGTGATGGCGTGCATGCCCTCGACGGTACGCGCCCCGTCCCTCGTGCCGGCTGTCGCGGGCCGCGGGCGGCCGGACCCGGAGCGGATCTTCCCTGTACGCTCGATCATGGATCTGCACCTCATCCGGGGGAGTGCGGACGGATCGAGGGGGACCCTCCACCATGCCCAAGAAGCTCATCGCGCTGGCCACCGCCGGCCTCGCACTCACGCTGCTCGCCGGTTGCTCCACCGGGCCGTCCAAGGCCGAGCAGTGCACCCAGTTCGAGAAGACCGTCAAGTCCGCTGCCGAGGGCGTGCAGTCCGAGGCCGCGAACCTGCAGTCCGACCCGGACGCCGCCGTCACGAAGCTCAAGGAGCTCGACGCGAAGATCTCCGACGGCGTCGACGACCTGTCGGACGACGACCTGAAGGCCAAGGGCGACGCCTTCGAAGAGGCCTACGGCGACCTGGTCGACGACATCGAGGACATCGCCGAGGACCCGAAGTCGGCCGACGTCTCGGGCCTGACGAAGTCCAGCACCAAGGTGCAGGACGCCGGCAACGCGTTCCAGAAGGAGTGCAACTCCTGATGCGCCGCACCCTCACCGCGCTGGCCACCGCCGGCCTCGCACTCACGCTGCTCGCCGGTTGCTCCGGCGGTGACGGTGGCAACGGTGGCAACTCGTCCGGCGGTGACTCGGGGGCGTCCAGTGCACCCTCGGCGTCGAAGACCGCCGCGGCGGCTCCCGCGCAGAGCAAGCAGGAGGCCTGCTCCCTGCTCGAGAACGAACTCGCGTCGTTCCTCAAGGAGCAGGGTGCCGACACGGCTCCGTCCGACGTGAAGGCCCGCGGGGCGCTCATCGGCGAGTTCGTCCAGCGCATCGACTCGGCGCTGACGAAGGTCTCGAACGAGCAGGTGCACGACACGTTCGAGGAGTTCTCGGGCGCGGCCAAGCGCTACAGCTCGGCCATCGAGTCCGGTTCGGCAGAGGACTCGACCGAGGTCAAGAAGGCCCAGTCCGACGTGCAGAGCACGCTCGACCAGGTTTCGGCCGTCTGCCCCGCCAAGAGCTGACCGCCACCGCGCACCACACACGACGACGCCCCGCCCTCCTGCGAAGGAGCGGCGGGGCGTCGTGCATCCCAGGGGGACGGGTCAGGCGGCCGCGGCCTGCGACGCGTCGAGCCGTGCGACGTCCTCCGGTCGCAGCCGCACGGTCGGCGCGGTGATCGAGTTCAGGATCGACTGCGGGCGCGACGCCCCGGGGATCGGGACGACGACGTCGCTCTTCTGCAGCTCCCACGCCAGGGCGATGACCTGCGGGGTGACGCCACGGTCGCGGGCGATGTAGGCGAAGTCCTCGAACGCCGTGCCGAGGTCCGCCGCACTCCCGATGCCGCCGAGGGGGCTCCACGGCAGGAACGCGATGCCGAGCTCGTCGCACAGTTCGAGCTCCGGCTCGCTCGAGCGGAACTTCGGCGAGTACTGGTTCTGCACCGAGGCCAGGCGTCCGCCGAGCACCTCGTTCGCGGTGCGGATCTGGTCCGGGTCGGCGTTCGAGATGCCCGCCATCCGGATGACGCCCTCGTCGAGCAGCTCGGCGAGCGCCCCGATCGAGTCGGCGTAGGGCACCGCGGGGTCGGGACGGTGGAACTGGTACAGGCCGATCTGCTCGACGCCGAGCCGCTTCGCCGACGCCTTCGCCGCCTCCTTCAGGTACTCCGGGTGCCCGTTCTGGGTCCAGTTGCCGACTTCGGGGCGCAGGTGTCCGCCCTTCGTCGCGATGAGCACGGCCGAGGTGTCGTCGTGGTACTCCCGGACGGCCCGGGCGATGAGCTCCTCGTTGTGCCCCACCTCGTCGTGGCCGCCCAGGTGGTAGGCGTCGGCGGTGTCGATGAGCGTGACACCGTTCTCGAGCGCTGCGTGGATCGTGGCGATGGACTGACGCTCGTCCGGTCGGCCCTCGATCGACATGGGCATCCCGCCCAGACCGATGGCACTGACGGACACGTCTCCGATGACTCGTTGCTTCATCGGCCCAGCATGCGCCGGGGGTGCGCCCGCACGCCCAGGTGGTCACGCCGTGGCCGTGACCGACAGGCGGACGGGAGGCCCGTGGCGGCCCCGCCTTCGCGCCTCCAGGCCGGAACGGACACGCGTTCTCCGACAGGACACGCGTCGATCGACGCGTGTCCTGTCGGAAGCGTGGTGACGGTCAGGCGCTGGCGGACACCGACGACGCGGCGGAACCGCTGTCGACGGCGTTCCCGAACACGACGCCGCCCCAGGCGATGACGACGATCGCGAGCACGAAGCCGATCGCGGCGATCCACCACGACGGCTTGCGGCGGATCCAGGCGCCGATCGACAGCACGATCGTGGCGACCCCGATGACGAACGCGCCACCGACCGCGATGGCGGCGCCACCGAAGTACCCGCCGGGCGAGCACCCGGCCGAGGCGTCGCACGACGTCGTGGCCGAGGCGACCGCGATGATGCCGACGACCGCCGTGATCGCGGTCATCACGGCACCGAACACCAGGAGCAGGACCGTCGAGATCCGGTCGGCGAGCTTCGCCGGCGGGAACAACGTGGTGCCGCCGCGCTCCCACGCCGCGCGCTGCGCGTCCGTGGGGCCGGAGGAGGGCTGCTGCGGAGGGCCGGGGACGTTGGACCAGGTCATGCGTGCAGTCCTACCGCGCCTCGACCCCGAACGCCTGTGCGAGCCGCTGGATCTTCTGCGCCCGACCGAGTCGGGGCAGGTCGGAACCGTCGCGGATGACCCGGCCGCGGGCCTCGAAGTCGTCCAGGAAGTCCTGTGCCCAGGCGACGTCGGTCGGGGTGGGGGAGATGACCTCGTTGATGACGGGGAGCTGCTCGGTGTCCAGACAGAGCTTGCCGGTGAGGCCGAGCGACACGGCGACCTGCGACTGCTCGCGGAGGATCGGGTGCGACGACCCGACCGTGGGGCCGTCGATCGGGCCGGGCAGGTCGCCGACGCGCGAGGCGACGACGAGCTTCGACCGCGGGTACGCCATCGCGAGGGTGTCGGCGCTCGTCCCGGTGTCGCGGCGGTAGTCGCCGGACCCGAAGGCCAGGCGGAACGCACCCTGCGCCTTGGCGATCGACACGGACTCCTCGATGCCGAGCGCGGACTCGACCAGGGCGATCACCGGCGTCTGGCCGCCGAGCCGGTGCCAGGTGTCGGTGACCTGGGCGGGGGACTCGGTCTTGGCGAGCATGACGCCCTGCAGCCCGGGCAGGCCACGGAGCTCCTCGACGTCGTCGGCCCAGAAGTCCGTCGTGACGTCGTTGATGCGCACCCAGGCCTCGCCACCGCCGGCCAGCCAGGCGGCGACGCCCTGCCGTGCCGAGGGCTTCGCGGCGGGGTCGACGGCGTCCTCGATGTCCAGGATGATCTGGTCGGCGCGGGACCGCTGGGACTTGTCGAACCGATCGGTCGCGGTGCCGGAGACCAGCAGCCACGAGCGTGAGATCTCGGCGGGGACCGATCGACGTCGGTTCGGCGTGGGGGCGGACGGAGCGGTGCGGTCGTCGATGGCCATGCCCCGTTGGTACCACACCCGAGGGGACGAACGCCTCGCTCGGACGCGTGCCGCGTCGATGCGGAAACCCCGAAACCTCGGTTCATTGCCAGAGAGGCCGTCCGGTTCCGCCTACAGTGTCGGATGTGTGGCGAGCGGACAGGGTGACCGACGGTGAGGACGACGTGAACGACGACGTCCCCGTCGAGGGTGCCCGCGCGCGCTCCGACGACGATCGAGACGAGCAGCAGGACGTGGACCAGGAACGGACCGACGACGAGCCGGACCGCATGCTCCGCCCGGAGCTGCAGATGACGAGCCCGCAGGCGATCAGCCTGGGCGACCCGCGGTTGCAGGCGGGCAACGCGGCGGAACCGACGTGGGACGGCTGGCGCACCCAGCTGACCGGGGTCGGTGGCACCAGCCCGCTCACGCACTTCAGCGACCACCCGCGCGCCCGCATCGAGCTGTCGACCACCCACCCCGGTGGTCTCGCGCAGTTCATCACCGGCAAGACGACCCTGCTGTCCAGCCTGATCCGCGACGAGGTGGCGCTCCGTGCCGCCCGCGTGGCCGCCGGACACGTCGAGGCGAAGGGCACCGAGCTCGCCACCGTGCGCGGCATCGACGCCGTGAAGCTCGGCATCGGCATGGCCGACTGGAAGCACGGCGACGAGCAGTTCCGCGGCCCCGTGCTCCTGCGACCGCTGGCGATCCGTCGGCACGGACGCGACTTCGAGGTGCGCCTGCTCGGCGAGCCGGTGCTCAACCCGGGCCTCGCCGACGCCCTGCACGAGCAGTTCGGGGTGATCCTCGACGCGCAGTCCTTCGTGGCCCTCGCGCAGCAGGACGGCTCGTTCACACCGAACCCCGTCATCGACCGGCTGCGTGGGCTGACCGCGCACATCCCGGGCTTCTCGGTGCACGCCCGACTCGTGGTGTCCGCCTTCGCCGAGGTCGCGACCGGCATGGTCGAGGACACCGGCGACCTGTCGCACCCCGTGCTCGACGCACTGGCCGGCAACCCGAGCGCGAAGTGGCAGGTCGAGCAGTCCTACCACCCCGTCGAGCAGACCCCGTCGGACGAGCGCAGCCCCGAGACCGACACGCTGCTGCTCGACGCCGACGACGAGCAGGAGAACGTGATCGCCCAGATCACGGCCGGCAACTCCATCGTCGTGAAGACCCTGCCGGGCACCGGTGGCACCCAGACCATCGTGAACGCCCTGGGCGGCCTGGTCGCGGCGAACAAGCGCGTCCTCGTCGTGAGCCCGCGCCGCGCCACCCTGCGGGGCATCGCCGCACGCTTCGGCGAGGTCCAGCTGCCCGGGGTCGCCGTCACGCCGTCGACCCTGCGCCGCGACGTCGTCCGTGCCATCGCCCGCAACGAGAAGGCCGCGCGGCCGAACCTCCGCGAGGTCGACGACGCCCTGGTCCGCCTGCGCAAGGTGCTGAAGGACTACCGCGGCTCGCTCACCCGCAAGGACCCCGACTTCGGCGTCTCGGTGCTCGACTGCCTGGTGGAGCTGTCGCGCCTGTCGCTGCTGCCCGTCGCCCCGTCGACGACCGCTCGGCTGTCGAAGCAGTCCGTGGCCTCGATGGTCGACGGCCGGTCGCGCGTCGCCGAGACGATGGTCAGCGCCGCGAACCTCGGCGAGTTCCGCTACGGCCCCGACGACTCGCCCTGGTACGGCGCGAAGTTCTCCTCGAGCGACGGGGCGCAGCGTGCGCACCGCATCGCGAAGGACCTGGACGCCGACGGCCTGCCGACCCTGCTCCGCCGCGCCCACGACCTGGTGAGCACGACGCACATGCGCCAGTTCACGACGATCAACGAGCTCGGCATCTACCTGCGCCTGCTCACCGAGATCCGCGACACGCTCGACCGCTTCCTGCCCGTGGTCTTCGACCGCTCGGTGTCCGAGCTCGTGGCCGCCACCGCCCCCCGCGGCGAGGGCGCCCCGATGTCGTCCACGAACCGTCGGCGGCTGAAGAAGCTCGCACGTGAGTACGTCCGACCGGGCGTGCACGTGTCCGACCTGCACGAGGCGCTGACCCGCGTCCAGCAGCAGCGCGTGCTCTGGCAGCGCTACGTCGCCGCCGGCGTGAACCCCGAGGTGCCGACCGGCATCGCCGACGTGCAGGTGCTGTTCTCGAACGTCGCCGAGGACCTCGCGCGTCTCGACGAGCCGCTGGGCCGCACCGAGCGCGACCGCCAGCTCGCGAACATCCCGGTCGACCAGCTCGTCCCGACCATCGCCGAGCTCGCCGCCGAGTCCGACGTCCTGCACAACCTGCAGGAGCGCACCGAGCTCATGCAGACCCTGCGTGACCTGCAGCTCGAACCGCTCATCACCGACCTGGCGAACCGGCACGTGCCGGACGTGCAGGTGCCGGCCGAGCTCGAGCTCGCCTGGTGGCAGTCCGCCCTCGAGACCATGCTCGAGTCCGACCGGGCCCTGCTCGGCGCGAACACCGACATGCTCGACCGGGTCGAGGCCGACTTCCGCCTGGTGGACGACGCCCACGCGGCCGGGGTCTCCCAGGGCCTGGCGTGGCAGCTCGCCGAGAACTGGAAGGTCGGTCTCGTCGACTGGCCGGAAGAAGCGACGGCGCTCAAGACGCAGCTGCGCGACGGTGCGATCACCTCGCGCCTGCTGCAGGACTCCGCACCGCACCTGTCCCGGTCGATCGCCCCCGTCTGGCTCGCGAGCCCGTACGAGGTGCCGCAGATCGCCGACACGATGCCGTTCGACACCGTGATCCTGGTCGACGCCGGTGCCGTGACGATCGCCGAGACCGTCGGTGCCGTCCGTCGTGCCCGCCAGACCGTCGTGTTCGGTGACCCCGTCACCCAGACGCCGTCGCCGTTCCGCATCGCCGTGGACCCCGAGCACCGGGCGCTGCAGGTCGACGAGGGCACGCTCGACGCGTTCCACGCCGACTCCGCACTCGCGAAGCTCTCCACCCTGCTACCCACCCTGTCGCTGTCGCGGTCGTACCGCGCCGGCGGCGAGGACCTGGCCGAGCTCGTGAACCGTCGCTTCTACGGCGGCAAGATCGAGTCCCTGCCGTGGGCCGGCTCGTTCCTGGGCCACGGCTCGATCGCGCTCGACTACGTCAGCGACGGCAAGGCCGTCCCCGACCCCGAGTCCGGTGCCGTCGAGAGCGTCGACGCCGAGGTGGACCGCGTGGTCCGGCTCGTCATCGACCACGCCCGCACCCGCCCGACCGAGTCGCTCATGGTCATCACCGCGTCGGCGAAGCACGCCGTGCGGGTCGAGCAGGCCGTGCTGACCGCCGCCCAGGGCCACAAGGACCTGACCGAGTTCGTCATCGGCGACCGCGCCGAACCGTTCATCGTGGCGACGCTCGAGCAGTCGGTGGCGCAGAGCCGCGACCGTGTCGTGTTCTCCATCGGCTACGGCCGCACCCCGCACGGCCGCGTGCTGCGCGACTTCGGTCCGCTCGGCAAGCCCGGCGGCGAGCGGCTGCTCGCGGTCGCGATGACCCGTGCCCGTCGCTCGATGGTCATCGTCACGTGCTTCCAGCCGTCCGACATCGAGGCCGAGCGCATGGGCCACGGCACCATCGCCCTCGCCGAGATCCTGGCCGAGGTGCGCGCCCGCACGACCGCCGAGTACGTGCCGGACGACTCCGACCCGTTGCTCGTCGACCTGGCCCGTCGCCTCGAGATGCGCGGCATCCCGGTCGCGCTCGGCCACCGCGGCAAGCTCGGCCTCGTCGCCGCGCACGGCGGGGTGTGCGTCACCATCGAGACCGACGCGTCACTGGTGAAGGGGTCGCTGCGCGAGTCCCTGCGCCTGCGCCCCGAGGTGCTCCGTCGTCTCGGCTGGCACTACGTGCGCGTGCACGCGTTCCAGCTGTTCTCCGACCCGGACCGCGTCGCCGACACCGTCGCGTCCGTGCTCGGGGTCGACCGCGGTGCCACGCAGGAGATCTCGATCCCACCGATCCCCGCCCGCCGGTGAGCACGCAGGATCTCGATCCCCGCGTGTCCACGGTCGGCCCCGCCCGCCGATGAGCCGCCGGGCCTCGCGGCCCGCCGGTCCGGTGACGCCGGAGACGGACCAGCTGGTGGGCACGTGGACGCGGGCCGACGACGTGTCGTCAGCCGCGCCTCCCGGATCAGCGGTTCCGCAACCGGACTCGGACGACCCGTCGGGAGGCCCGGTGCGGCGCCGCAGGCGCGTCACCACCCAGCCGGTGGCGGGCTACGACCCGGCGCCGCCGCCGGAACCGGCGCGACACCGCGACGGTGAGAACGACGACCAGCTCCGGCGCGACGTCCCGCCGCACTGGTAACCGGTACCCTGGCCCGTGATGACTGACACCGCGCGGCAGCGCCCCGACTGGCAGACCTGGCCGAACCTGATCACGCTGTTCCGCCTCGTGCTGATCCCGGTGTTCATCGGCCTCGTCGTCGCCGGCCACCCGGGGTGGGCGCTCGTCGCCCTCGTCGTGATCGGCGTGAGCGACTGGGCGGACGGCTTCATCGCCCGGAAGTTCGACCAGGGCTCGAAGCTCGGCAAGGCGATCGACCCGGTCGCCGACCGTCTGGCGATCATCGCGATCGTGCTGTCCCTGGTGCTCGTCGGCCTGCTGCCCTGGTGGGTGGTGGCCGTCGTCGTGCTCGTCGACCTGGTGCTCGTCGTCCTGTCGAGCGTGCTGTTCCACGGCAACCCGGACCTCGACGTCACGTGGACGGGCAAGATCCGCTCGGCACTGCTGTTCGTCGGGCTGCCGGTGCTGCTGTTCTCCGCGGTGCACACCGTCGACGAGAACGCGCCGTGGGTCCGGGTCGTGGCCCTGGTCTTCGTCTACCTCGGCACCGCGGGGCACGTCCTCGCCGGCGCCCAGTACGCCGTCGCGATGTTCGCGAAGCGCCGGGCTGTCTCCGCCGCCTGACCCCCCTCCAGCGCAAAACACCGGTGTTCACGCTGCGCACCGCGGTTTGCGGGTGTGCAGAGCGGGAACACCGGTGTCTTGCGGGTCCGAGCGCGGTCGTGCGCCGGGGCTAGAGCTTCGTCGAGCCGCCGATGCCGGGCCCCTCGGGAGCGTTCGACGGGGCGATGTGCGCCCCCGTGCTCGCGGCGCCACCGTTCTGCGGGCGGAGCAGGTCGCGGATCTCGAGCAGCACTTCGACGTCGGTCGGGGGCACGTCCTGCGGGGTCTGCTCCTCGTCGTTCTTGACGCGCTCGAACGCCACCTTCTTCAGGTGGTTGACGGGCACGACGAGCGCGAAGTACACGACCGCGGCGACGATCACGAAGTTGATGACCGCGCCGATGATCGCGCCGAAGTAGAGCGTTGCGCCTTCGCCGGAGACCGTGGGGATCTTGACCTTCAAGGCTTGGTCGAGGCTCGAGGCGTTGAACACCGCACCGATGAGCGGGTTGATCAGGGCGCTGACGATCGTGCTGACGATCGCGGTGAACGCCGCACCGATGACGACTGCCACGGCCAGGTCGATGACGTTGCCGCGGAGCAGGAACTCCTTGAAGCCCTTCATGCGAGGGTCTCCTTCCGGGTCGAGGACGGCCGCCGAGTGGCGACGCGCCCAATGTATCCGGAGAGCGCAGACCGCGTCAGGACGCGGCGGGCTTCGAGCTGCTCGGCTTCGACTCGGGCTTCTTCGCCGGCTCGGACTTCTTCGGCTCCGACTTCGCAGGGGCGCTCGACGATCCCTCGGCCTTCGGCGCCGGGCGGGAGTCGGTGCGGTAGAAGCCACCGCCGTTGAAGGTCACGCCGACGGGGGAGAACACCTTGCGCAGGACGCCGCCGCAGACCGGGCACTCCGTCAGGGTGGCGTCGGAGAACGACTGCTTGATGTCGAACGCGTTGTCGCACTCGGTGCAACGGTACGAGTAGGTGGGCACATCAGCTCCGGAACGTGATGATGCGTGACGGCGTGATGATGCCGTCGACGGGTTCGTCGTGGGGTTCGCGCGGGACCTCGTCGAGGTACTCCGCGTCGAAGATCACAGCATAGACGGGCGGGCGGTTCGCCATGGACCCGAGGGTCTTGTCGTAGTAGCCGCGCCCCCAGCCCATGCGGACGCCGTCGTGTCCCACCGCCGCCGCGGGGGCCAGGATCGCGTCGACGTCGTTGATCGCGAGCGGTGACAGGACCTCGCCGACGACCTCGGGCAGGCCGAGCAGGCTCTCGGTCTCGCTCTCACCGTCGCCCACGGCCCAGTCGAGCAGGCCGTCCTCGCGGGTGACGGGCAGCAGCACGCGGATGCCCTGCTCGAAGGCCCAGTTCAGGAACGGCCGGACGTTCGGCTCGTCCGGCGCGGACAGGTACAGGGCGATGGACGTCACCTGGCGCTCCTCGACGAAGCGCTGCAGGGTCGCGGTCAGGGTCTCGGTGTCCGCGTCGCGTTCGGTCGTGGTCCGGGTGCGCCGCCGCTGCCGGAGTTCGGCTCGCAGGGCGCGCTTCTCGTTCCCGAGATCGGCGATCATGCCGAGGAGTCTACCGAGGGGTGTCGTTGCGGCTTCCCGCCGGGAACGCGCGCACTCCCGTGTCCCCCGGAGCGACGACATGCCCTCGAAAGGGGGATCGGATACGGTCTGACCATGGGCTTCCAGATTTCGAAGGCGGTGATCCCGGCCGCAGGGCTGGGTACCCGCTTCCTCCCCGCGACCAAGGCGATGCCGAAGGAGATGCTCCCCGTCGTCGACAAGCCGGCCATCCAGTACGTGGTGGAAGAGGCTGTCGGTGCCGGGCTGACCGACGTGCTGATGATCACCGGGCGCAACAAGAACGCGCTCGAGAACCACTTCGACCACGTGTCGGAGCTTGAGGAGACCCTCCGCAAGAAGGGCGACCACGAGAAGCTGCAGAAGGTGAACCAGTCGACGGACCTCGCCGACATGCACTACGTGCGCCAGGGTGACCCGCTCGGCCTCGGCCACGCGGTGCTCCGCGCGAAGATGCACGTCGGCCGCGAGCCGTTCGCCGTGCTCCTCGGTGACGACATCATCGACGCCCGTGACCCGCTGCTCCAGCGCATGATCGAGGTCCAGGGCGAGAAGAACGCCACCATCGTGGCCCTGCTCGAGGTCCCCGAGTCGCAGACGCACCTGTACGGCATCGCCACGGTCGAGCCGACCGAGACCGACGACGTGGTGAAGATCACCGGCCTCGTCGAGAAGCCCCCGCAGGGCGAAGCGCCCTCGAACCTGGCCATCATCGGCCGCTACGTCATCCGTCCCGAGGTCTTCGACGTCCTCGAGAAGCAGGAGCCGGGCAAGGGCGGCGAGATCCAGCTCACCGACGCGCTCATGAAGATGGCGAGCGCGGAAGAGTGGACCGGCGGCGTGTACGGCGTCGTGTTCCGTGGACGCCGGTACGACACGGGTGACAAACTCGACTACATCAAGGCGATCGTGCAGCTCGCCTCGGACCGCGATGACCTCGGCCCCGACCTCAAGTCGTGGCTGAAGGAGTTCAACGCGGGCGAATAGTCGGCCATCCCGCTCGGGTCCGGTGATCACGGACCCGGGCGGGACACCCCGTCCCGCTCCGGGGCGGGACCCCGGAGGAACCCAGCGATGACGACGATCCCGACCCTGTCCCACGGGCGGGTCACCATCCGGCCCCTCCGGCTCCGCGACACCCGCGACCTCGACGCGGCACTCGCGACGAACCGCTCGTGGCTCCGCACCTGGGAAGCCACGAACCCCTCCGGACACGTCTCCACCGACGTCCGTGGCAGCATCCGCGCGCTCCAGGCCAACGCCCGCGCGGGACTCGGTCTGCCGTTCGCGATGGAGCTCGACGGCCGCTTCGTCGGGCAGCTCAACGTCTCCGGCATCTCGTACGGCTCGCTCGCGAGCGCCTCGATCGGCTACTGGGTCGTCGAGGACGCCGCCGGCCACAACGTGACGCCGATCTCCGTCGCCCTCGCCGTCGACCACTGCTTCCGGTCGCTCGGCGTGCACCGGATCGAGATCTGCATCCGGCCGGAGAACGCCCCGAGCCTGCGGGTCGTCGAGAAGCTCGGCTTCCGGTACGAGGGGCTCCGTCGCCGCTACATCCACATCAACGGGGACTGGCGCGACCACTTCTGCTTCGCACTGGTGGCCGAAGAAGTCCGCGGTGGCGTCCTCGAGCGCTGGGTCCAGGGGCAGGTGCCCCCGGGCGTGGGGACCGTGCCGCTCGCCGCTCGCGACGAGGCCGCGATGCCGCTGGACACGACGCCGCGCATCTGACGCGCTGCACCTGACGGGCCTGGAGGCGCGGCGCACCTCCCACGGATTCCGCCCCGACACGCGCAACACGCGTCCGGCAATGACGGGGCCGGGGAACCGCCGCCCCTACCGTGTTCGCATGGCAGGAATCGGCTCGTGGGGTGGCGGCATCGTCCTGCTCGTCGCGGCCGTCCTCTGGCTCGTCTACCTGATGCCGTCGTGGGCCGCCCGTCGTCAGTACCTGGCCACCGAGCGGAACGCCATCCGGCTGCAGCAGACCCTCCGGATCCTCGCGCAGACCGCCGAGCTGCCGGACGAGGTCCGCATCGAGATGAACGCGAAGTCACTGGCCCAGGCGCAGCGCGTCGCCCGGTCCGAAGAGGCCAAGCGCACCGCCATCGTCCGGGCCCACGAGGCCGCGCGGCAGCGTGAGATCACCCGCCGCCTCGCCGAGCAGGCCCCGGTGCTCGAGCGGGCATCCGCCGTGCCGGCCCTGACCGCGATGCGGATGCGCCGTTCCCGGCTCGGAGCGACCCTGTTCGGCACGCTCGGCATCGTCATCGCCCTCGTGGTCTTCATCGCATCGCCGTCGCTCTGGCTCGTCGGTGTCGCCGGCCTCGTCGCCGCCGGTGGGTCCGCAGCGGTCCTGGCCCAGCTGCACCAGGTGGCGACGGCGCGGAAGCAGCGTCTCGCGGCCGCCGAGACGGGCGCGATCCGCGCCTCCCGGCAGTCCACCGCGTGGACCGACCCGGCGCCGCCCCTGTCGACGGAACAGCCCGCTGTGCCCGCGCAGGACCGCTCGTGGACCCCGAACCACGTGCCGAAGCCCCTCTACGTGGAGCGACCGGCCGCGCCGGCCGCGTCGCCCGAGTCGTCGGCCGAGCTCGCCGCCCGGTTGAAGGAGCGCGTCGCCGCGGCCAAGGCGGAAGCCGAGGCCGAAGCTGCGGCGATCCGTGCGGGCGAGTCGGACCCGTCGCTCGCCACCGTGTCCCGGATGCGTCCCGAGCTCGAAGAGGCGGCGGCGTCGCTGTCCGCGCACGACCAGGGGCGTCTCGCCGAGCGGCTCGGGCTCCGGGCCCCGGCCGCGTCCGCCGGCCTTGCCCCCGGCGCTCCTGCTCCAGCCGCTCCTGCTCCCACCGACGAGCCTGCCGGGCCGCCGAGCAAGTGGGCCGGCATGGGCGTCCTCGACGACGATGCGTACCAGCAGGCCGACCTCGACGCGATCATGCGACGGCGCCGCGCGGTCTGACCCGCGGCACGCCCGACGGGCCACGCGCGATTTCGGCTGGGCCGAACGAGGGTGCTAGTGTGGTCGAGAACTTGGGGCTATGGCGCAGTTGGTAGCGCGTCTCGTTCGCAATGAGAAGGTCAGGGGTTCGAATCCCCTTAGCTCCACCACGTGGCAACCACGAGAACGGCCCGGAACCGACAGGTTCCGGGCCGTTCTGTCGTTGCTGCGCGCGTGCGGCGAGACCTTCCTCCACAGGCCGAGCAACGGGGATCGTTCGACACAGTTCACGCACCGGGGTGGTGTGTTGTCCAACGCATCGCCCTAGACTCCCGGTGCGCCGCACGGGCGTCGCCGGCCCACCGGGCCCGACCAGGGGGAGAGCATGTTCCGTATCAGTCGTCTCGTCGCGACCATCGCGACCACGGTGGTGGTGGCCGCCGGCATCGCGGTCGCCGGACCGTCCTCGGGTGCGTCCGCGGCGGTCACACCGCTGGGTGTCGACATCTCCTGGCCGCAGTGTGGCAGCCAGGTGCCGACCGACCAGGCGTTCGGCATCGTCGGGGTCAACGAGTCCCTCGGCAACACCACGAACCCGTGCCTCGCCGAACAGCTCGACTGGGCATCGAAGTCCGTCGGCGGTTCGGCCCAGCCGAAGACCCAGCTGTACGCGCTGTTCGCCAACCCGGGGCTCCAGGCCTCGGTCTGGCCGACGTCGAACAGCTACCAGGGCACGGTGCCCACCAACCCGTTCGGCACGTGCGTGACCAAGAGCGGCAAGAAGCAGCTCACCCTGGCCTGCTCGTTCATGTACGGCTACGCCCGCGGGTACGACGACGTCCAGAGCCGTGGGGTCCCGACCCCGTCCGCCTACCGCTGGTGGATCGACGTCGAGACGGGTCTGTCGTACCAGCGCGACACCGCGCAGAACCGTGCGGCGATGCAGGGCATGATCGTCGGGCTCAAGACCGCCGGCGTGAAGCGGATCGGCCTGTACTCGACCGGGTCACAGTGGAAGACCATCGCCGGCACCGTCAAGGCGAACAGCCCGCTGTACGGCCGCTCGAACTGGATCGCGCTCGGCAAGAGCACGGTGACGAAGGCACGGAAGGCCTGCTCCGGCACGCCGCTTCCCGGCGGCACCATCGCCATGGTCCAGGTCGAGGTGCCCTACGGCTCCGGCACCATCGACCGCAACGTCTCCTGCACCTGATCGACCTGACCGACAGACGGGAGGCCCGCTGCCAGCTGGCAGCGGGCCTCCCGTCCGTCCGAGGGGCGCGTCAGACCCGTCGCCACTGCCCGATCGTCAGCCCGCGATGCTCTCGGTCAGCACGCCGGACTGCGCGAAGGTGGTGTGGATCGCGTTCGCGGCCTGCTCGAAGGCGCGGTTGCCGCGCGAGACGCCGAGCGCGCCGCCCTTGATCGCGGACTTGCCGGATCCGCGCAGCAGTCGGGCGACGGTGCGGCCGTCCGGGGCGATCATGATCTGCACGTCCAGGCGGGTGTGGAACGTACGGTCGTTCGCCATGCCGCCGATGAGCAGCGTCAGGCCGAGGCTGCCGCGGGTCGCGCGGAGCGCACCCTGTTCGGCGTCGTCGACGGTGTAGCCCTCGCGGGCGAGCGCGTCGCGCACCTGGGCACGAGCGGTCTCGGGGTCGGTGGCGACGAAGAAGTCGTGGCTCTCGGGCATGTGTGTGTTCCTTCCGAACGGGTCCGCTGGGACACGGAGGACGCTCGTCCCCGGAGATGATCATGCCGTGTCGGAACGACGGAGGTGTCGCTTACGCTGGTCGTGTCATGACTGCCTCGATGAACCGCCGCGCACTCCTGTCCCTCGCCGGCGTCGCCGGGATCGGGTTCGCCGTTGCGGCGTGCTCCTCCGGCAGCGACAAGGGCGGCGACGGCGGCAGCGGTCGGGGCAGCTCCGGCGGCGGGGGCGCGACGACGTCCACCCCCGCGACGAAGCCCGTCGGGAAGGCCCTCGCCCCGGCGCAGGTCCCGCTGGCCGGTGGCGTCACGGTCACCGTCACGGGGGCCGGACTCGCCGCGGTCAAGGGCGTCACCGTCGGTGGTGTCGCTGCGCGCGACGTCGAGGCGACCGCGTCGAAGGTGACCTTCACGGCCCCGCACCAGGCGATGTACACCGCCGGTGACGCCGACGTCGCGCTCTTCACGTCGGCGATCGAGCCGAGTCCGTCCACCAACCAGTCCTCGGACGGCAACGGCAGCGCCGCGAACGACGGGCAGAGCGGCGCCACCCAGGACACCGCGACCACCACGCCCACACCGACCGCAGCCGCCACACCGGACGCGGGCAGTGCCGTCGCGACGACGACCCTCGCGTACGCCGCACTGACCGACGTCGACCGGCAGCTCGCCTACGCGATGCGGTACTGGAAGGACTACAACCTCGCCGAGTACGGCACCATGAACCCGATCGGCGGCGACTGCGCGAACTACGTCAACCAGACGCTCATCGCCCGCGGCTGGAAGCAGCGGTCCGACTGGTACAACCGCGCGGCCGGCGCCGAGCACAGTGCGACGTGGACCTACTGCCCCACCATGGACCCGTGGCTCGAGACGAACGCGGCCGAGTTCGGGCTCACCCGGCGCTCGTCGGACGAGCGCGACAAGGTCAAGGTCGGCGACATCGTGTTCTTCGACTGGAACGCGAACGGTTCACCGGACCACACCACCATCGTGTCCGAGGTCTTCACCGAGTCCGACGGCACCATCCGCATCAAGTCGGCGAGCCACAACCAGGACGGCCCGTACCGCGACCTCGACGAGATGATCACGGTGCAGCACCCCGGTGGGACGGCCTGGTTCCACACGTTCGACGCGTAGCGCTCTCCAGGCCCGCACGACACCGGTGTTCGCGCGTCGCACCGCGGTCTGCGCGTGTTCAACCGGCGAACACCGGTGTCTTGCAGAGCCGACGGACAGCGCCGCTCAGGGGTACCCGAGGAACCAGAGCAGCACGATCGCGACCGGCTGCAGGCACACCCCGACGACGAGCCACGTCACCGCCCGCCGCCGTGTCCCCACGAACACGTCCGACCCGAGCAGCGGCGCCATCGGCATGAGCAACCGCGGCAACGACTGCTGCGGCAGGAACACGGCCACCAGGTACAGCCCGTACGAGGCCGTGAACGCGAGCACGTCGGTGCCCAGGGCCCGGGTGCTCCTGCGCGAGAAGAACCACACGGCGCCGGCGAGCACCACCACGACGAGCCCGATGCCGAGCGGCCCGAGCCACGTCGACGCCATGATGAACCACGGTGTCAGCGGCGCGAAGTGCTGCCGGCCGACGAACCCCACCCACCACGACAACTCGGTGTCCAGGTAGGCGTCCGGCCGCCCCGTCACGGCGGTCGCGATGACGGGCCACGCCAGGCCCGCAGCCGCGACGACCAGGCCGGTCACCACGATCGCGATCCGATCGCGCCACGGGAACACCTCGGCTGCTCGCCCGGACCGGCGCGCTCCGACCCACCGCACCACCAGGTGCACGGCCAGTGCCAGTGCCAGCGCCAGGACCCCGGGCTTCGTGAACGCGGCCACGACACCGAGCGGCGCGATCAGCCAGTACCGTCGCCGCACCAGGGCCAGCAGTGCGCCGAACAGCAGCACGAGCAGCAGGCTCTCGGCGTAGGCGACCTGCAGCAGGAAGCCCGTCGGCGCGAACGCGAACAGCGCGGTCGCCCAGCGGGCACGGTGTGCGCTGCCGACGGCGAGCACCAGCCGGTACAGCAGCACGCACGCGCCGGCTCCGGCGATCGAGGCGACGACGACTCCGGAGACCCAGAACGAGGCGCCGGTCAGCGTCATCAGGATCCGCACGACCGTGGGGAACACGGGCAGGAACGCCCACGCGTTCGGCAGGACGTGCCCGGCGTCGTCGACGGGCAGCGTCGCCGGGTACCCGTGCTCGGCGATGATCCGGTAGAACGAGGCGTCCCACGACCCCGAGAACGTGAAGAACGACGGGTCGCGTCGGTACGAGGCGAACGGCCAGCCGTTCGCGGTCGCCAGCAGGTACACGGTCGCCAGCAGCACGGTGCTCACCACCCGGGAGCCCATCCAGAGCAGCAGCGGCGCGGTCCACGCGCTGTGCCGTCCGGTCAGCAGGTTGCGGAACCCCCGCCTGGAGGCCCGGCTCGCTTCCGCCACGTTCGTCACCCGCCCGATCCTCCCAGACCGTGGGCCGCGCCCCGCATCGCGGGTCGCCACCCGCCCGGCGCGAGGCGACCCGTGTGCGTCGTGAGCAGCGGTGGTCGGGTCCGTCTGCCGGAGGTGACCACCGCTGCTCACGGGGTGCGGGCCTCCCAGCTAGTGCCCCGTGACCGCGCGACGGATCTGCTCGATCGGGACCTTCGGGGACCGGTCTGCGTTGAGCAGGCCGTTCGTCTCCTGCACGGTGTCGGTGAGCTGCGTCCAGCAGGACCCGGCGAGGAACGAGCTCGCACGGACCGCGTCGTACAGCGCGGTGATCCGGGCGACCCAGTCGTCGCCGTCCGTGGCCGACGTGTACCCCCAGCCGTCCTCGCGCTGCACGCCCGGCTGGTAGTTCACGCCGCCGAACTCGGTGAGCATGACCGGCTGGCCGAGGTCCTCGGCGCCACCGACCAGGATGCGGCGGTCCGCCGGGCCGATCCCACCGAGCAGCCGGGTCCGTGCGGTCTCGTCCGCGTAGGTCGCTGCGAGCCGGGGTCCGTCGCCCTCGTAGTCGTGGATCGTGACGATGTCGGAGTTCGTGTGCTCCCACCCGTCGTTCGAGATGACCGGACGCGTCGGGTCGAGTGCCCGCGTGACGTCGGCGAGGGCCCGGGCGTAGGCCTGCTGGGCCGGGTCGGTGGCGATGTGCTGCACACCCCAGCTCTCGTTGACGGGCACCCACGTGACGATCGACGGGTGCGAGGCGTCACGCTCGACGGCGTCCATCCACTCACGCACCAGTCGCTGCACGGCGCGGGGGGAGAACGCGTAGGCGCCGGGGGCCTCGCCCCACACCATGAGTCCGAGTCGGTCGGCCCAGTACAGGAACCGCGGGTCCTCGATCTTCTGGTGGTTGCGGGCTGCGTTGAAGCCGAGCTCCTTGATGAGTTCGACCTCGCGGCGGAGTGCCCGGCGGGACGGGGCGGCGATGTGCGATTCGGGCCAGTAGCCCTGGTTCAGGACGCTGCGGACCTCGTGGCGTCGGCCGTTGAGCAGGAACGCGCCGCCGTCGACCCCGACCGTCCGGATCCCGAAGTAGCTGGCGACGGCGTCGAACGGCGTCGCGCCGGTACGGGGGAGCAGCGAGACCGTCGCGTCGACCAGGCGTGGGGCGTCCGGGGTCCAGTGCAGCTCGTCCTCGGCCTGCCCGTTCGTCTGCCGCGCGATCGGGACGACCACGTCGAACTCGTCCCCCGTCGAGCCCACGGTGGTCTCGATCGTGGCGAGATGCTCGTCGCGGTCGTCCCAGCGCGCCTCGACGCGCAGGCGCTCGCCGCCGGTGCGGTGCCCGTCGAGCCGGACCGTCAGGCGCATGGTCGCGTGGTCGACGTTCGTCCAGCGCAGGGACGCGATCGAGACGGTCGGCACGGCCTCGAGCCAGACGGTCTGCCAGATCCCGGTGGTGCGGCGGTACCAGATCGCGTGCGGGTCCTCGTGCCAGTCCTGCTTGCCGCGCGGCTGGGTCAGGTCGTGCGGGTCGTCCTCGGCGCGGACCACCAGGGTGTGCACGGCGTCGGGGTCCGTGGTCAGCGCCTCGGTCACGTCGAAGGAGAACGGCGTGTGGCCGCCCTCGTGCTCGCCGATGAACTGCCCGTCGACCCAGACGCGGGCACGGTGGTCGACGGCGCCGAAGTGCAGCACGAGCCGGGGTGCGCCGCTGCCGAACCCGGCGGCGTCGAGCTCGGAGCGGGTGATCGCACGGGAGTACCAGACCACGGGGTGGAAGCCGGGCTCGTCGATGCCCGAGGCGGGGGACTCGGGCGGGAACGGGACGACGATGTCCCGGGCGTCGGTGAAGCCGGTGCGCCAGGCGTCGTCGTCGCCGTCGTTCCGGAACGACCACGTGCCGTCGAGGTCGGCCCAGGCGGTGCGGAGCATCTGCGGCCGGGGGTACGTGCCGTCCTGCCGCGAAGCGAGGGGGAGGCCGGGGGCGGAAGCGGAGTCAGGTGCGGCCACGGTGCCGTCGAGCGTGCTCATGCCTCCATGTTCCCGGTTCGGTACATCGTTGTAAAGGGCATGCCGCCCGCCGTCGCGCCGAGGACTCGGCACCTCGCCAGCCCCCGGCGCGTAGGTTCCGCTGCATGAGCGACGGAGCACCCAGCGCCCCCGACACCACCGCCCCCGACACCCGCACGCCGAGCGACCACGACCTCGAGTCCTGGATCGCCGACCGTCGCTGGTACGCCTCGAAGGGGTCCGTGCCGCGTCTCCGCACCATCTCGACCGACGACGGGACCCGCCTGGTGCTCGACGAGGCCCCCGCGGTCCCCGTGCTCTACCAGGCACCGATCACGAGCGGTCCCGACGGCACGGTCGTCGACGCCACCACCGACCTCGCGTGGGTGTCGGCGCTCGCCGCACGCATCGACGCGGCGCCGGAGTGCCTCAGCCCGATCGGCCGGGTCACCGCGGCCCGCGTCCTGACGGGCGAGCAGTCCAACACCTCGGTCATCTGCGACACGGAGTCCGGCGATCGCGTCATCATCAAGGTATTCCGCGTGCTGCACCACGGCGACAACCCCGACGTGACCACGCAGCTCGCGCTCACGGCGGCGGGCAGCACGCGCGTGCCGCGGGTCTACGGCGCCCTCCGCGCCGACTGGCCCGACGTCGGACGCCCGGACGGCACGGCGACGGGGCACCTCGCCTTCGCCCAGGAGTTCCTGCCCGGGCTCGACGACGCCTGGCGCGTCGCCCTGCGGGAAGCCCAGGCCGGCACGCCGTTCGGGGACCGAGCCGAGCAGCTCGGCACCGCGCTCGCCGACGTGCACCGCACCCTGGCCGGAGCGCTGCCGACCGAGCCGGCCGACGGGTCACGACGCGCCACCGCAGTCGCCACGATGCACGCCCGTCTCGACACCGCCGCCCGCGAGGCCCCGGCCGTCGCCGAACACGCCGACGCGATCCGTGCGGTCTACGCCCGGGCAGCCGACGCGATCTGGCCGGACCTGCAGCGCATCCACGGCGACCTGCACCTCGGGCAGGTCCTGGCGGCTCCGGATCCCCGCGGGTGGGTCTTCCTCGACTTCGAGGGCGAACCGCTCCGCCCCCTCGACGAACGGTCGCTGCCGGACGTCACCCTGCGCGACGTCGCGGGCATGCTCCGCTCGTTCGACTACGTCGCCGGTGCCCTGGCGCACGACGCCGAGCCGGTCGACGCGTCAGCCTGGGCAGCCGAGGCGCGAGCGCGCTTCCTCGACGGCTACCAGCGCGGCACCGGCGCGGACCTCGCCGGCCACAGTGCGCTGCTCGACGCCTTCGAGCTCGACAAGGCGGTCTACGAGGTCGTCTACGAGACCCGCAACCGACCCGACTGGGTCGGCATCCCGCTGGCGGCCGTCGCGCGCCTGGTCGGCGACAGCGGGTCCTGACCACGACCCACGAACGAACAGGAGGCCCGTGGCGACACCGCCACGGGCCTCCTGTCCGTCACCGGGTGACGCCCGTCTAGTTGACGGGTCCCGTGTACTTCTCGCCCGGCCCGGCGCCGATCGCGTCCGGGATCGCCGACGCCTCGCGGAAGGCGAGCTGCAGCGACCGCAGCCCGTCGCGGAGCGGGCGGGCGTGGTGGTCGCCGATCTCGGTCGCGGCGGCGGTGACCAGACCGGCCAGCGCGGTGATGAGCTTCCGTGCCTCGTCCAGGTCGGTCTGCTGCTGCGGGTCGTCGGCCAGGCCGACCTTCACGGCCGCGGCACTGAGCAGGTGCACCGCAACGGTGTTGATGAGTTCGACCGCCGGCACCTCCGCGATGTCCCTGGCGGCGTCGATGCCGGTGTCGTCGATCGGGGTGTCGCTCACGGTGCTCCTCTGCTAGGCTTGCTCGCGGCAGATGCTGTCCGTGTGCCATCAGTTCTCTTGACATCAGTTCTCCTGACGTCACGAACCCTGACAACTCCCGGACGGTGTCACGAAAGAGGAGTCTCTCCCACCCGCGGCCGCGTTCCACCAGGCTACCGGGTCACCACCGCTCCGCGAGCGCACGTGTTGCGCTCGTCGGTCGGATCCCACGGATCCGATGCAGGGCGGCTGCCGAACGGGTCGACATCCCGTGCGTCAGATCTCCTCTCTCGTGCTGTCGTCCAGGGCAAACGCCCCGGACGGCCACCACCTGATTGAAGGAGCTCCGCATCACCGATCCCCGTACCAACGACCGAATCCGCGTTCCCGAAGTCCGACTCGTCGGTCCGCAGGGTGAGCAGGTCGGCGTTGTCCCGATCGCCATGGCCCTGCGTCTCGCGCAGGAAGCCGAACTGGATCTGGTCGAGGTCGCGCCGAACTCGAAGCCGCCCGTGGCCAAGATCATGGACTACGGCAAGTTCAAGTACGAAGCCGCTCAGAAGGCCAAGGAAGCCCGTCGCAACCAGGTGAACACGGACCTGAAAGAGGTCCGTTTCCGCCTGAAGATCGACGTGCACGACTACGAGACGAAGCGCAAGCGCGCCGAGGGGTTCCTCCTCGGTGGCGACAAGGTGAAGGCGATGATCCTCTTCCGTGGCCGCGAGCAGTCGCGTCCGGAGCAGGGTGTCCGTCTCCTCCACAAGTTCGCGGAAGAGATCGCCGAGTTCGGCGTCGTCGAGTCGCGTCCGACCCAGGACGGCCGCAACATGACGATGATCATCGCCCCGCTCAAGAACAAGTCCGACGTCAAGGGCGAGCAGAACGCCAAGCGTGCTGCACAGAAGGCCGAGCGTCGTGCCACCGAGCACGCCGCGAAGGGCAAGGACGAGGCCGAGGCCGGTTCCACGTCCGAGGCAGCTGCGGAATCCACGGACTCCGCGGCCGAATAGGTCCCCGGACCGAACCCGCAACGACGCGGCCCCCCATCCATCCCACGGAAAGGCACCACCATGCCCAAGCAGAAGACCCACTCCGGGTCGAAGAAGCGCTTCAAGGTCACCGGTACCGGCAAGATCATGAAGCAGCAGGCCGGTATGCGTCACAACCTCGAGGTCAAGAGCTCCAAGCGCAAGGCCCGCCTGAACGAGGACCAGGTCCTCTCCAAGGGTGACGCGAAGAACGTCAAGAAGCTCCTCGGCCACTGAGCCCCGCAGATCGTAAAGGAATAGTGCAATGGCACGAGTAAAGAGAGCGGTCAACGCCGCCAAGAAGCGCCGCGTCATCCTCGAACGCGCCGAGGGCTACCGCGGCCAGCGTTCGCGTCTGTACCGCAAGGCCAAGGAGCAGGTCACCCACTCCCTCGTCTACGCGTACCGCGACCGTCACGCGAAGAAGGGCGAGTTCCGTCGCCTCTGGATCCAGCGCATCAACGCTGCCTCCCGTGCGAACGGCCTGACCTACAACCGCCTCATCCAGGGTCTCAACCTGGCCGGCGTCGAGGTCGACCGTCGCATCCTCGCCGACCTCGCGGTGAACAACCCCGAGACCTTCACCGCGCTCGTCGAGACCGCGAAGAAGGCCCTCCCGGCCGACACCTCGGCCCCGAAGGCTGCGTAGTCAGTTCTTCTGCTCGCGAAACCCCCGCCGCACGGCGGGGGTTTCGTCGTTCCTAGACTTGGGTCGTGAGCGATCTCCTCGAGAACCCCCGTGCCGGACGCGTGAAGGCCGTTGCGGCCCTGGCCAAGAAGGACGTCCGGGCCGAGACCGGCCTGTTCCTGCTGGAAGGACCCCAAGCGGTCCGCGAAGCGCTGGAGTACGCGCCGGAGCTCCTGCGCGAGCTGTACGTGACCCCCACCGCCGCAGCCCGCTACGGGCTCGACGACGCGCCGGTGGACACGTGGTTCGTGACCGAGCAGGTGCTCGACGCGATGGCGGACACCGTCACCCCGCAGGGCGTGGTCGCGGTGTGCCAGCAGTTCCCGACGTCGGTGAAGGACGTCTTCCCGGACCGCGCTGCGGCTGCCGCCGACGCGGAGGCCCGTGATGCGTCCGACGAACAGGCCGCGTTGCCCGGACTGGTCGCCATCCTCGAAGAGGTGCGGGACCCGGGGAACGCCGGCACGATCATCCGCGCCGCGGACGCGGCCGGAGCCGATGCGGTGGTGCTGACCGGCCGGTCGGTGGACCCGTACAACCCGAAGGTCGTCCGGTCGACGACCGGGTCCCTGTTCCACGTGCCGGTGTCGGTGGGCGTCACGCTGGCGGACACGATCGAGCGGGCGAAGGCCCTCGGCTACACGGTGCTCGCCGCCGACGTCTCCGGCGACGACCTGCCGGTGGTGCGCGCCGAGGGGATGCTCGACGGTCCGACCGCGTGGGTCTTCGGCAACGAGGCACGCGGGCTCACCGCCGACGACCTGGCGCTCGTCGACCGGGCAGTCAAGGTGCCGATCTACGGGCAGGCGGAGTCGATGAACCTCGCCACGGCGGCGTCGGTGTGCCTGTACGAGTCGGCCTTCGCGCTCCGGAGCTGACGCTCCTCCACAGACCGGTCGTCGGCGTCGGCCATCCACCGTCCGCTCGGTGCAGGTGGGTGGTATCCCGACGGCCGGTAGGCTTGGGTCTCGTGTCAGAACCTCTCGAGATCAGCGAATCGGCCGTCGCCGACGCGGTGGACGCGGCCCTGGCCGCCGTCCGTGCCACGACGACGGTCGCCGAACTGAAGCAGGCCAGGGCCGAGCACACCGGTGAGCAGTCACCGTTGGCGCGGATGAACGCATCGATGCGCAGTGTGCCGCCGGAACAGAAGGCCGCGGCGGGCAAGCTCGTCGGGCAGGCCCGTGGGCGGGTGAACGCGGCCATCGCCGAGCAGGAATCCGTCCTCGCGGTGGCCGAGGAACGCGCACGGCTCGAAGCCGAACGCGTCGACGTCACCGCGTTGCCGACCCACCGCGCCACCGGCTCCCGCCACCCGCTCTCGCTGCTGAACGAAGCCGTCGCCGACATCTTCGTCGGCATGGGGTGGGAAGTCGCAGAAGGCCCGGAGCTCGAGCACGAGTGGTTCAACTTCGACGCGCTGAACTTCGACCAGGACCACCCCGCCCGGGCCATGGCGGACACGATCTTCGTCGAGCCCGTCGACCGGCACCTGGTCATGCGCACCCACACCTCACCGGTGCAGGTGCGGTCGCTGCTGTCGCGTGACCTCCCGCTGTACGTCATCGCGCCCGGACGCGTCTACCGTGCCGACGAGCTCGACGCCACGCACCTGCCGGTCTTCACCCAGGTCGAGGGCATCGCGATCGACAGGGGTCTGACGATGGCGCACCTGCGCGGCACGCTCGAGCACTTCGCCCGGCAGATGTTCGGCGCCGAGGCGCAGATCCGCCTCCGCCCGAACTACTTCCCGTTCACCGAGCCCAGTGCCGAGATGGACGTCTGGCAGCCGAACGCCAAGGGTGGCGCACGGTGGGTCGAGTGGGGTGGCTGCGGCATGGTCAACCCCAACGTCCTGCGTGCCGCCGGGATCGACCCGGACGAGTACCAGGGCTTCGCGTTCGGCATGGGCATCGAGCGGACGCTGCAGTTCCGCAACGGCCTGAACGACATGCGTGACTTCCTCGAGGGCGACATCCGCTTCTCGCAGCAGTTCGGAACGGTGGTCTGATGCGCGTCCCACTCCGTTGGCTCGGTGAGTCCGTCGACCTCCCCGACGACGTCACCCTCGAGCACGTCCACGCGGCGCTCGTGTCGGTCGGCTTCGAGGAAGAAGACGTCCACACCTTCGACCTGACCGCTCCCATCGTGGTCGGTCGGGTCCTCGAGCGCGTCCCCGAGCCGCAGAAGAACGGCAAGACCATCAACTGGTGCCAGGTGGACGTCGGCGAAGCCGAGCCCCGCGGCATCGTCTGCGGCGCGCACAACTTCGACGTCGGCGACCTCGTCGTCGTCACGCTGCCCGGTGCGATCCTGCCCGGGCCGTTCCCGATCGCCGCCCGGAAGACCTACGGACACGTGTCCGACGGCATGATCGCCTCGGCGCGCGAGCTCGGGCTCGGCGACGAGCACGACGGCATCCTGCGCTTCGCCGACCTCGGCATGGAACCCGCCGTCGGTGCCGACGCGATCGCGCTCCTCGGCCTCGACGACGCCGCGGTCGAGATCAACGTCACGCCCGACCGTGGGTACGTGCTGAGCATGCGCGGGGTCGCTCGTGAGTACGCGCACGCCACCGGAGCCAGCTTCCACGACCCCGTCGAGCGCATCGCGCCGCGTGCGGCCGAGGGCTTCCGGGTCACGATCGACGACCAGGCTCCGGTCCGGGGTCGGGTCGGCGCCTCCACGTTCGTCACGCGCGTCGTGCGCGGGATCGACCCGGCAGCGAAGACACCATCCTGGATGGTGTCGCGTCTGTCGCTGGCCGGGGTGCGTTCGATCTCCCTGCCCGTCGACATCACGAACTACGTCATGTTCGAGCTCGGCCAGCCGCTGCACGGCTACGACCTGCAGACGATCGCGGGGGGCCTCGGCGTCCGCCGGGCGAACGCCGGTGAGACGCTCGAGACCCTCGACGGCACCGTCCGGAAGCTCGACCCCGAAGACCTCGTGATCACCGACGACGACGGTCCCGTCGGGCTCGCCGGCGTCATGGGCGGGGCCCGCACCGAGATCTCGGCGAGCACGACGGACATCCTGATCGAGGCCGCCGGGTTCGACCAGGTCTCGATCGCCCGCACCGCTCGTCGGCACAAGCTGCCCAGTGAGGCATCCCGTCGCTTCGAGCGCGGGGTCGACCCGCTGGTGGCCGAGGCCGCGGCGAACCGCGCCGTCGAGCTCCTCGTCGACCTCGCCGGCGGCACCGCCGACCCCCTCGGGTCCACGCTCGTCGACAGCGACCCGCGGCCGACCGTCACGATGCGGGTCTCCCGCCCGGCCGAGCTCGTCGGCGTCGACTACACCGACGCCGAGGTCATCGAGACGCTCCGTGCGATCGGCGCCACGGTCGAGTCCGACGGCGAGCAGCTCGCGGTCACCCCGCCCACCTGGCGCCCTGACCTGACCGACGACACCACGCTGGTCGAAGAGGTCGCGCGCATCGTCGGCTACGACCGCATCCCGAGCGTCCTGCCCGTCGCCCCGCCCGGCCGGGGGCTGACCCGGCACCAGCAGGCACGTCGTCGGGTGGCCTCGGCGCTGGCCGCGGCGGGCCTGACGGAGGTCGTCACGGCCCCGTTCGTCTCGGCCGCCACGCAGGACGACTACCCGGGGATCGACCCGCAGGGCGGACCGAGCGTCGTGCTCGCCAACGCCCTGGACAGCGAGCAGAACCTGCTGCGCCGCAGCGGCGTCCCGGCCCTGGTCGACGCCGCCCGCCGCAACGTCTCGCGCGGGCTCGTCGACGTCGCCCTGTACGAGACGTCCCGGGTGTTCCTGCCGGTGACGGGCGTGACGCTCGGCACCGACGAGGTCCCGGCGGGCGCCGTCCGGCCCGACCGTGCGACGCTCGAAGCACTGGACGCCTCGCTGCCGGCCCAGCCCTTCCACGTCGCCGCACTGCTCACCGGCCACCGGGTCGTCAAGCAGCCCGGCGCCACCGCGGAACCGTTCGGCATCGCCGACGCCATCGACACCGCCCGCCAGGTCGCGTGGGCCGTCGGTGTGGAACTGACCGTCGCGCAGGCCACCCACCCGTCGCTGCACCCGGGTCGCGCCGCGTCCCTGCTCGTCGACGGCACGGTCGTCGGCGTCGCCGGGGAACTCCTGCCCGGACTGGCCGAGGCCGCCGTCCTGCCCCGCGTGGTGGCGGTCGTCGAGCTCGACCTCGACGCGCTCGTCGCCGCAGCCCCGGAACTCGTCGCGGTCGCGCCGATCGTCTCCTACCCGGCAGCCACGCAGGACCTCTCCCTGGTGGTCGACGCCGGGGTACCGGCCGGCGAGGTGCTGGACGCGGTGCGCTCTGGCGCCGGAGACCTGTTGGAGTATGCTCGGCTCGTGGATGACTACCGGGGCTCCGGCGTGGACGAGGGACAGAAGTCCCTGACGTTCGCCCTGCGCTTCCGTGCCACGGACCGCACGCTGACCGCTGCCGAGGCCACCGAGGCCCGTGACGGCGCTGTCCGACGTGCCGGCGAGCGATTCGGGGCGACCCTGCGCGACTGACCCACACGGGATCAGCACCGCCCGGGGTCGCCGCCTCCGACTCTCTCGACGACCAGTCCGACCAAAGGTGGAATCCCATGTCCGTATCCGTCGCCGTGGCGGGAGCCTCCGGCTACGCGGGTGGTGAGCTCCTGCGTGTGCTCTCCGCCCACCCCGAGTTCGAGGTCAGGACGGTGACCGCGTTCTCGAACGCCGGACAGCCCCTGATCGCGACCCAGCCGCACCTCCGTTCGCTGTCGCACCTGACCCTGGCGGAGACGACGGCCGAGACGCTGCGCGGGCACGACGTGGTCTTCCTGGCGCTGCCGCACGGACAGTCGGGTGCGATCACCGCGGAGCTCGGCGACGACGCGCTCGTCATCGACTGCGGCGCGGACCACCGTCTGACGGACCCGGCTGCGTGGGAGCGGTTCTACGGCGGCGACTACTTCGGCGCGTGGACGTACGGTCTGCCCGAACTCCTGCTCGCGGCTCCCACACCGGGTTCGGCCGACGAGTGGCGCGAGGTCGACGACATCGCCTCCCAGGGCAAGCAGCGTTCCGCCCTGGTCGGCACGAAGCGCATCGCGGTCCCCGGCTGCAACGTCACCGCGGTGACGCTCGGCATCCAGCCGGGCATCCAGGCTGGCCTCGTCGAGTCCGACGACCTCGTCGCGGTGCTCAGCGTCGGGCCGAGTGGTGCCGGCAAGAAGCTCAGCACCACCTACCTGGCCTCCGAGATCATGGGGTCCGCCAGTGCCTACGCCGTCGGGGGGACGCACCGGCACGTCCCCGAGATCCAGCAGAACCTGCAGGTCGCGGGCGCCTCCGACGTGACGATCTCGTTCACGCCGGTCCTGGTGCCGATGTCGCGGGGGATCCTGGCGACCACGACCGCGAAGCTCTCGCCCGGCGTCAGCGCGCGTGACGTCCGGCTCGCGTGGGAGCAGGCGTACGCCGACGAACCCTTCGTGCACCTGCTGCCCGAGGGCGAGTTCCCCCGGGTGGCCGACACGATCGGCGCGAACACCGCGCTCGTCGGCATCGCCGTCGACGAGGCCGCCGGCCGCGTCGTCGCGGTGACCGCCCTCGACAACCTCGCCAAGGGCACGGCGGGCGCCGCCGTCCAGTCGGCGAACATCGCCCTCGGTCTCCCCGAGTCCACGGGCCTCAGCGTGGACGGAGTCGCACCGTGACCGACGCAGGCACGACCACCCAGACCGAGCCGGGCCTCCAGGGCGTCACCGCGGCAGCGGGTTTCCGCGCCGCCGGCGTGACTGCAGGCCTGAAGACCAGCGGCAAGCCGGACGTGGCACTCGTCGTCAACGACGGCCCCGACGCGGCCGTGGCCGCCGTGTTCACCAGCAACCGCGCCCAGGCGCACCCGGTGATCTGGTCCCGCCAGGTCGTCGGGGACGGCGTCGCCCGGGCCGTCGTCCTGAACTCCGGCGGCGCGAACTGCTTCACCGGCCCGTTCGGCTTCCAGACCACGCACCTGACGGCCGAGGCCGTGGGCGACGCCCTCGGGATCGGGGCCGGCGACGTCGTCATCTGCTCCACCGGGCTCATCGGCGTCGGCGACCAGTCCTTCCGCGACAACGTGCTCCGTGGCGTCGACCTGGCGAGCGCGGCACTCAGCGACGACGGCGGTCCGGACGCCGCGACCGCCATCATGACGACCGACACGAAGGCCAAGCAGTCCGTCGTGACCGAGGACGGCTGGACCGTCGGCGGCATGGCCAAGGGTGCCGGCATGCTCGCACCCGGGCTCGCGACGATGCTCGTCGTCATCACGACCGACGCCGTGCAGACGCCGGACCAGCTCGACCAGGCGCTCCGGGCGGCCACCCGCATCACGTTCGACCGGGTCGACTCCGACGGCTGCATGTCCACCAACGACACCGTCGTCCTGCTGTCGTCGGGTGCGAGCGGCGTGACGCCCGAGGTCGGTGACTTCCAGGAAGCCCTGACCGCGGTCTGTGCCGACCTGGCCCGGCAGCTGCAGCAGGACGCCGAGGGCGCGAGCCACGACATCACGATCGAGGTCGTGCACGCCGTGACCGAGGACGACGCCGTGACCGTCGGTCGGAGCGTCGCCCGGAACAACCTGTTCAAGGCGGCCGTCTTCGGCAACGACCCGAACTGGGGACGGGTGCTCGCAGCGATCGGCACCACCGACGCCGAGTTCGACCCGTACGCGGTGGACGTCAGCATGAACGGTGTCCGGGTCTGCCACGCGGGCGCACCCGACGAGCCGAGCGACTCCGTCGACCTGACCCCGCGTGACACCCACGTGCGCATCGACCTCGGTGTCGGCACGCACTCGGCCACGATCCTGACCAACGACCTCACGCACGACTACGTGCACGAGAACAGCGCGTACTCCAGCTGATGGCGGCCGACACGAACGGGGCCGGCACGCCCCTCACGAAGGAAGAAGAGCACGAGTTCGCCGCGGTCAAGGCCGCGACGCTCATCGAGTCGCTGCCCTGGCTCAAGCGCTTCTCGGGCAAGGTCGTCGTGGTCAAGTTCGGCGGCAACGCCATGGTGAACGAGGACCTGAAGCGCGCCTTCGCCGAGGACATGGTCTACCTGCGCTACGCCGGCCTGCACCCCGTCGTCGTGCACGGTGGGGGTCCGCAGATCTCCGCCGCCCTCAAGGAACAGGGCATCGAGTCCGAGTTCCGCGGCGGCTACCGCGTCACGACGACCGAGGCGATCACGGTCGTCCGTGACGTCCTGGCCGGCGAGGTGAACCGCGAGATCGTCGACTTGATGAACGAACACGGCGAGGGCCTGGCCGTCGGCGTGTTCGGCGACGGCGGCTCGCTGTTCACCGGCGAGAAGAAGGGCGTCGTCGTCGACGGGCACGAGTACGACCTCGGCCACGTCGGGGACATCACCCACGTCGACCCGTCCGGTGTGCTCGCCGCCATCGAGGCCGGCCGGATCCCGGTGGTCTCGAGCATCGCGATCGACGACGCGCACCCCGACCAGGCGCTCAACGTGAACGCGGACGCTGCGGCCGGTGCCCTGGCCATCGCACTCCGGGCGTCGAAGCTCATGATGCTCACCGACGTCCCGGGGCTCTACCGCAACTGGCCGGACCGTGACTCGATCGTCGACCTCATCGCGGTCGAGGAACTCCGCGAACTCCTGCCGAGCCTCGAGTCGGGGATGATCCCGAAGATGACCGCGTGCCTCGACGCCGTGGTCGGCGGGGTCGGCGGCGCGACCATCATCGACGGCCGGATCCCGCACTCGATCCTGCTCGAGGTCTTCACCCTGCGGGGTGCGGGCACCGAGGTGATCCCGGACCCGAGCCGACGAACCGAGAACCAGATGACCCACGCCGAGATCGGCCGACGCGTGGCGTCGCCGTCGATCGACAGCAGTACCGGCCAGCACGCGGCGGGTACGGACGAGAAGGGACACCAGCAGTGAGCACCGAGACGCAGACCGAGACCTGGAACGACCGGTTCGGGGCGTCGCTCATGCGATCCCTGACCCCTCCGAAGATCATGCTCGAGCGCGGACAGGGCTGCCGTGTGTGGGACGTGGAGGGCAACGAGTACCTCGACTTCCTCGCGGGGATCGCTGTGAACTCGCTCGGCCACGCGCACCCCGCGTTCGTCGCGGCGATCGCCGACCAGGCGGCGAAGCTCGTGCACGTGTCGAACTACTTCGCCACCCCGCCCCAGCTCGAACTCGCCGAGCGCCTCAAGCGCATCACCGGCGCGGGCGAAGCGGGCCGTGTCTACTTCGGCAACTCCGGCGCCGAGGCGAACGAGGCCGCGTTCAAGCTCGCCCGCCTCAACAGGGGCGCCGACGGCACGAAGACGCGGATCCTCGCGCTCAAGCAGGGCTTCCACGGGCGGACGATGGGCGCCCTCGCGCTCACCGGCAAGCCCGCACTGCAGCAGGACTTCCTGCCGATGATCCCGGGCGTCGAGCACATCGACACCTCGATCGACGCGCTCGAAGCGTCGATCGACGACACCGTGGCCGCTCTGATCCTCGAGCCCATCAAGGGCGAGGCCGGCGTGGTCGACCTCCCCGAGGGGTTCCTGCTGGCCGCCCGCCGGCTGACCGAGGAGCACGGTGCGCTGCTGATCCTCGACGAGATCCAGACGGGTGTCGGCCGGACCGGCAACTGGTTCGCGTTCCAGGGGCACGGGGTGACGCCCGACGCCATCACGATCGCGAAGGGCATCGCGGGCGGCTTCCCGATCGGCGCCCTCGTGACCTTCGGCTGGGCGTCCGACCTGTTCTCGGCCGGGCAGCACGGTTCGACCTTCGGTGGCAACCCGCTCGGCACCCGTGTGGCGAACGCCGTGCTCGAGGAGATCGAGCGCGCCGACCTCGTCGCCAGCGCGGTGGTCAAGGGTGAGCGCATCCGTGACGGTATCCGTGCCATCGGCTCCCCGCTGGTCGAAGAGGTCCGCGGCACCGGCCTGCTCATCGGCGTCGGTCTCGCCGGCCCGGTCGGCCCGCTCGTCAACGCAGCCGCCCTCGAACGCGGCCTCATCATCAACGCCCCCAACGAGTCGAGCCTGCGCATCGCGCCGCCGCTCATCGTGTCCGACGCCGAGGTCGACGAGTTCCTGTCGATCCTCGCCCAGAGCCTCGCGGCCGTCGCCGCAGCGCAGGAGCCCACCGCATGACCCGCCACTTCCTCCGCGACGACGACCTGAGCCAGTCCGAGCAGTCCGCGATCCTCGACATCGCCGACCGCATGAAGGCCGACCGCTGGGCGGAGAAGCCGCTCGCCGGTCCGCAGAGCGTCGCGGTGATCTTCGACAAGTCGTCGACCCGCACCCGGGTGTCGTTCCACGTCGGCATCTCGGACCTCGGCGGCAGCCCGCTGATCATCTCGACGGCGAACAGCCAGCTCGGCGGCAAGGAGACCCCGTCGGACACCGCTCGCGTGCTCGAGCGCATGGTGTCGGCGATCGTCTGGCGCACCTACGGCCAGGCCGGGCTCGAGGAGATGGCCGCCGGCACGACGGTCCCCGTCGTCAACGCGCTGTCCGACGACTTCCACCCCTGCCAGCTCCTCGCCGACCTGCTCACCATCCGTGAGCACCGCGGCACACTGGCCGGGCAGACCGTGGCGTTCATCGGTGACGGCGCGAGCAACATGGCGCAGTCGTACCTGCTCGCCGGTGCGACCGCGGGCATGCACGTCCGCGTCGCCGCTCCGGCCGAGTTCTCCCCGTCGGCGCAGGTCGTCTCCGACGCCGAGGACCGCGCTGCCGTGACGGGTGGCTCCGTCCTCGTCGTGACCGATCCGGTGGCCGCCGTGGCCGGTGCCGACGTCGTCGTCACCGACACCTGGGTCTCGATGGGCAAGGAGTCCGAGAAGCAGTCGCGCCTCGACACCTTCGCGGGGTACCGCGTCGACGACGCGCTCTTGGCGCACGCCGCCGCCGACGCCGTCTTCATGCACTGCCTGCCGGCAGACCGTGGGTTCGAGGTGACCGCCGACGTCATCGACGGTCCGCGCAGCATCATCTGGGACGAGGCGGAGAACCGTCTGCACGCCCAGAAGGCGCTGCTGGCCTGGCTGCTCGCCAACGACTGACCGACCGGGTGATCACCAGTGGCTGACCGCGTCGTCCTCGCGTACTCGGGCGGTCTCGACACCTCCGTCGGGATCGGCCGGTTGCGCGACGGCACCGGCAAGGACGTGGTGGCACTCGTGGTCGACGTCGGCCAGGGCGGCGACGACCTCGAGGCGATCCGGCAGCGCGCACTCGACTGCGGCGCGGTCGAGGCGCTCGTGGTCGACGCCAAGGACGAGTTCGCGGACGAGTACATCGTGCCGGCGCTCCGAGCCAACGCGCTGTACCAGAAGCGGTACCCGCTCGTCTCGGCCCTGAGTCGACCGCTCATCGCGAAGCACCTCGCCCTGACGGCGAAGCAGCTCGGTGCGGACAGCGTCGCGCACGGCTGCACGGGCAAGGGCAACGACCAGGTGCGCTTCGAGGCCGCCGTCGCGGCGATCGCGCCGGACCTCCGGACCATCGCCCCGGTGCGGGACCTCGCCCTCACCCGCGACCGTGCCCTCCAGTACGCGCAGGAGCACGGGCTGCCGGTCCAGCAGCCCGAGCGGCAGCCGTGGTCGGTCGACCAGAACGTGTGGGGTCGTGCCGTCGAGACGGGTCTCCTCGAGGACCCGTGGAACGGCCCGACCGAGGACCTCTACGCGACCACGCAGGACCCGGCCCTCCCGCAGCCGGCCGACGAGGTCACGATCACCTTCGACCGCGGGGTGCCGGTCGCCCTCGACGGGCAGCGGTTCAGCGTGCTCCGGATGGTGCAGGAGCTCAACGCCGTCGCCGGCAAGCACGGGGTCGGACGCATCGACGTCGTCGAGGACCGCGTGGTCGGGATCAAGTCGCGTGGGGTCTACGAGGCACCGGCCGCGGTCGCCCTCATCGCCGCGCACGAGGAACTCGAGAGCCTGACGCTCGAGCGAGACGTCGCGCGCTTCAAGCGCGGTGTCGAGGCCGAGTGGGCCGACCTGGTCTACGACGGCCTGTGGTTCGGCGGACTCAAGCGCAGCCTCGACGCCTTCGTCGAGCACACCCAGCAGCACGTCTCCGGCGACGTCCGGTTGCGGCTGCAGGGCGGACGCGCCACGGTGACGGGTCGTCGGTCCGAGCAGAGCCTCTACGACTTCGACCTGGCGACGTACGAATCCGGCGATGCGTTCGACCAGTCCGTGTCCAGGGGGTTCATCGAACTCTGGTCACTGCCCAGCAAGATCTCCGCCCGCCGCGATGCGGCGAACTGACCGACAGCCGCACCGGACCGACCACCAGCCCGCGGCCCCGCCCCCGGCGCGCCCGAGCACCGACGAAACGACGCAGGACGACATGACCGACGAGAAGACCGACGCCACCAACACCGGTGCCCTCTGGGGCGGCCGCTTCGCCGACGGCCCGAGTGCGGCCCTCGCTGCGCTCTCCAAGTCGACGCACTTCGACTGGCAGCTCGCGCCCTACGACATCGCGGGGTCCCGTGCCCACGCCCGAGCGCTGCACACCGCGGGCTACCTGACCGCCGACGAGCTGGAGCGCATGCTCGCCGGCCTCGACCGGCTCGAAGCGGCGCACGCCGACGGCACGCTGCAGCCCGACGACTCCGACGAGGACGTCCACGGCGCCCTCGAACGCCTGCTCATCGCCGATCTCGGTCCCGAGCTCGGCGGCAAGCTCCGCGCGGGTCGCAGCCGCAACGACCAGATCGCCACCCTCGGCCGGATGCACATGCTCGACCACGGACGGCGCATCGGGCGGCTCGTGATCGACCTCGTCGACGCGATCACCCAGCAGGCCACCGAGCACCCGGCCGCGATCATGCCGGGGCGCACGCACCTGCAGCACGCCCAGCCCGTGCTCCTGGCCCACCACCTGCTCGCGCACGCCTGGCCGCTCGTCCGCGACCTCGAGCGCCTGCGCGACTGGGCCGGCCGCGCGAGCGTCAGCCCGTACGGTGCGGGTGCGCTGGCGGGCAGTTCCCTCGGCCTCGATCCCGCCGCGATCGCCGCGGAGCTCGGCTTCGACCGTCCGGCGGACAACTCGATCGACGCCACGGCAGCCCGTGACGTCGTCGCCGAGTTCGCGTTCGTCCTCGCGCAGATCGGCATCGACGTCTCGCGTCTGTCGGAAGAGGTCATCCTCTGGAACACCAAGGAGTTCGGCTTCGTCCGGCTCCACGACGCGTTCTCGACCGGGTCGAGCATCATGCCGCAGAAGAAGAACCCGGACATCGCCGAGCTCGCCCGGGGCAAGTCGGGGCGCCTGATCGGCAACCTGACCGGGCTCCTCGCGACCCTCAAGGGACTGCCACTGGCGTACAACCGCGACCTGCAGGAGGACAAGGAGCCGGTCTTCGACTCCGTCGCCACGCTCGAGGTCCTGCTGCCCGCGTTCACCGGCATGATCGCGACCCTGACCTTCGACACCGACCGGATGGCCGAGCTCGCGCCGCAGGGCTTCTCGCTCGCGACGGACGTCGCCGAGTGGCTGGTCCGTCAGGGCGTCCCGTTCCGGGACGCGCACGAGGTCTCCGGCGCGCTCGTCCGGTACTGCGAGGAGCGCGGCATCGAGCTCGACGAGCCGACCGACGACGAGTACCGGTCGGTGTCCGAGCACCTCACGCCCGACGTCCGTTCCGTTTTGACCATCGAGGGCAGCGTCGCATCGCGCTCCGGCGTCGGGGGCACCGCACCCGACCGGGTCGCCGAGCAGCTCGCGTCCGTCACCCGCCGCGTCCGCGACCTGGCCGAGGGCGCACCCTTCTCGCGATGACCCCGGGGATCGCCGCGCTGCTCGCCGAGCCCGCCCCGATCATCGCGCCGGCCCTGCTCGGTGCGACGATCGCCGGCCGCGGCGTGACGCTCCGCATCACCGAGGTCGAGGCCTACTCCGGCACCACCGACCCCGGATCGCACGGCCATCGGGGGATGACGGAGCGCAACCGCCACCTCTTCGGTCCGCCCGGCACGCTGTACGCCTACCGCTCGTACGGCATCCACACCTGCGTCAACGTCGTGAGTGGGCCGGCCGGCACCTCGTCGGGCTCCCTGCTCCGCGGTGCGCAGGTCGTCGAGGGGCTGGACCTCGCGCGAGCGCGTCGCGGTCCGACGGTCGCGGACGTCGCGCTGGCACGCGGGCCCGGCAACCTCGGGGGAGCGCTCGGCGCGGTCCTCGGGCAGGACGACGGCACGTCGCTCCTCGACGGTTCCGGCCCGTTCGTGCTCACCCTGGCACCCGGCCTGGAGGCCCGGCTCGCCTCCGCCGGACCGGCCCGGGTGATCGACGAGCTCCTGTCCGAGACCCTGCCCGGCCCGCGGGCCGGCGCTGCCGTCCCACGGATCTCCCGCGGTCCGCGCACCGGCGTCGGCGGCATCGCCGGCGGGGTGCAGTACCCCTGGCGCTTCTGGCTGACGGGCGACCCCACGGTCTCGACGTACCGACGGCACAAGGGGGCCCTCGACCCGTGAACCCGGCCACGGGCCTCCCGGCTGCCGCGCCTGCCGGTCGTCCGTCGCCGCTACGATGGCGGGGTGTCCAGTGATACCGCTCAAGACGTCCTGACGCGCCAGCAGAACGACCCCGCCTTCGACTCGGTGTGGGACGAACTGCAGTGGCGCGGTCTGGTGCAGGTCTCGACCGACGAGGCCGCGCTGCAAGAGGCCCTCGACGGTGAGCCGATCACGTACTACTGCGGCTTCGACCCGACGGCCCCGTCGCTGCACTGCGGCAACCTCCTGCAGCTCCTGACCATGCGCCGGCTGCAGCTCGCCGGGCACAAGCCGCTCGCGTTGGTGGGCGGGTCGACCGGTCTCATCGGCGATCCGCGTCCGACGGCCGAGCGCACGCTGAACACCCCGGAGACCGTGGCCGAGTGGGTCTCCCGACTGCAGACCCAGGTGTCGCGGTTCCTCAGCCCGGACGGCGACAACGGCGTCCGACTGGTGAACAACCTCGACTGGACCGCCCCGATGTCCGCGATCGACTTCCTGCGCGACGTCGGCAAGTACTTCCGCGTCAACTCGATGCTCAAGAAGGACGCCGTCGCCGCGCGGCTGAACTCCGATGCGGGGATCAGCTACACCGAGTTCAGCTACCAGATCCTGCAGGGACTCGACTACCGCGAACTCTGGCGCCAGTACGGGTGCACGCTGCAGACCGGCGGTTCGGACCAGTGGGGCAACCTGACCTCCGGCACCGAACTCGTCCGTCGCGCCGAAGGCGCCACGGTGCACGCCCTCGGCACCCCGCTCATCACGAACTCCGACGGCACGAAGTTCGGCAAGAGCGAGGGCAACGCGATCTGGCTCGACGCCGAGATGACCTCGCCGTACGCGATGTACCAGTTCTGGCTCAACACGACGGACGCGGACGTGATCGCCCGGTTGCGGCAGTTCACGTTCCTGACGCGCGCCGAGATCGAACGACTCGAGCAGGCCGTCGCCGACGAGCCCTTCCGACGGGAAGCCCAGCGGACCCTGGCGTTCGAGGTCACCTCGATCGTGCACGGCGTGATGGCGACCCAGGCGGCGATCGACGCCGCGGCCGCACTGTTCGGCAACGGCGACCTCGGTGCGCTCGACCCCGAGACCCTGCGGTCGGCGATCGCCGCGCTGCCGGGGTCGGTCACGCTCGACCCCGGGGCGGACGTCGCACGGGCACTCGTGGAGACGGAACTCGTGAAGTCCCTCGGCGAGGCCCGACGCGCGATCGACCAGGGCGGTGTCTACGTGAACAACGTCCGAGCCGAGGACGCGGCCGCCCCGTTGTCCGACCTCGCCCTGCCCGGGGGAGTCCTCGTGCTCCGTCGTGGCAAGAAGACCCTCGCCGGTGTGACGCTCGGCTGACCCCGATCGCTCGACCTCTCGTGATGCCCGGTTCCCCTGCGGAACCGGGCATCACTGCGTCCGGGCGACGTGTGTTGCACAACGCGACACGCCCGGGATGGGAGCTGGCTTGGCGCACCCGCTCAGGGCTGCGTATAGTTATTACTCGTCACCCCAAAGGTGCGGCGGAGCGGCTGGAGCGAAAGCCCAGAGCACGTCGGCCCTCAAGCGGGACCATCCTCCACTGAAGTTCAGATCGGGCCTTGCGCCGGATCGCTTCGACGCCTAGGATGACAAGCCCACCGGTTCTCTCCCCTCGGGATGAGCCACTGGACCTCCGGGTCCGACGAACAAACGGTGGCAAGCCAAGAACACAAGCCTTGTGGCTGAAGCTCGAACTCGAGCCGAAGAGCAAGTGCGTCTGGTCCTTGAGAACTCAACAGCGTGCACATTGTCAATGCCAATTTATTGATTGACCTCGTGCCTGGTCGGCTTGCTGACTGGGTCATGAAGCAATT